>NZ_CP150239.1:1908750-3407500 GCF_037975215.1 Solibacillus sp. FSL R5-0449 | reverse complement strand
ACTGAAACATCTAAGTACCTGCAGGAACAGAAAGAAAATTCGATTCCCTGAGTAGCGGCGAGCGAAACGGGAAGAGCCCAAACCAAAGAGCTTGCTCTTTGGGGTTGTAGGACACTCTATACGGAGTTACAAAAGAATGAACTAGACGAAGCGACTTGGAAAGGTCCGCGAAACGAGGTAAAAGCCCTGTAGTCAAAAGTTCATTCCCTCCAGAGTGGATCCTGAGTACGGCGGAACACGTGAAATTCCGTCGGAATCCGGGAGGACCATCTCCCAAGGCTAAATACTACCTAGTGACCGATAGTGAACCAGTACCGTGAGGGAAAGGTGAAAAGCACCCCGGAAGGGGAGTGAAATAGATCCTGAAACCGTGTGCCTACAAGTAGTTAGAGCCCGTTAATGGGTGATAGCGTGCCTTTTGTAGAATGAACCGGCGAGTTACGATTACGTGCGAGGTTAAGTTGAGAAGACGGAGCCGCAGCGAAAGCGAGTCTGAATAGGGCGAATTAGTACGTGGTCGTAGACCCGAAACCAGGTGATCTACCCATGTCCAGGGTGAAGGTGAGGTAACACTCACTGGAGGCCCGAACCCACGCACGTTGAAAAGTGCGGGGATGAGGTGTGGGTAGCGGAGAAATTCCAATCGAACCTGGAGATAGCTGGTTCTCTCCGAAATAGCTTTAGGGCTAGCCTCGTGATTGAGAATACCGGAGGTAGAGCACTGTTTGGACTAGGGGGGCATCTCGCTTTACCGAATTCAGACAAACTCCGAATGCCGGATATTTATACACGGGAGTCAGACTGCGAGTGATAAGATCCGTAGTCAAGAGGGAAACAGCCCAGACCACCAGCTAAGGTCCCCAAGTAATCGTTAAGTGGAAAAGGATGTGGCGTTGCTTAGACAACCAGGATGTTGGCTTAGAAGCAGCCATCATTTAAAGAGTGCGTAATAGCTCACTGGTCGAGTGACGCTGCGCCGAAAATGTATCGGGGCTAAACGATTCACCGAAGCTGTGGATGCATACTTTGAGTATGCGTGGTAGGAGAGCGTTCTAACAGCGTTGAAGTCAGACCGGAAGGACTGGTGGAGCGGTTAGAAGTGAGAATGCCGGTATGAGTAGCGAAACATGGGTGAGAATCCCATGCACCGTATGACTAAGGTTTCCTGAGGAAGGCTCGTCCGCTCAGGGTTAGTCGGGACCTAAGCCGAGGCCGATAGGCGTAGGCGATGGACAACAGGTTGATATTCCTGTACCACCTCCTCACCGTTTGAGAAATGGGGGGACGCAGTAGGATAGGGTAAGCACGCCGTTGGTTGCGCGTGTTCAAGCAGTAAGGCGTGTATGTAGGCAAATCCGCATACTCTAACGTTGAGCTGTGATGACGAGCTCGTATGAGCGAAGTTCCTGATTTCACACTGCCAAGAAAAGCCTCTATCGAGGTGAGAGGTGCCCGTACCGCAAACCGACACAGGTAGTCGAGGAGAGAATCCTAAGGTGTGCGAGAGAACTCTCGTTAAGGAACTCGGCAAAATGACCCCGTAACTTCGGGAGAAGGGGTGCTTCTTTGGGTGCATAGCCTAGAGAAGCCGCAGTGAATAGGCCCAGGCGACTGTTTAGCAAAAACACAGGTCTCTGCAAAACCGTAAGGTGACGTATAGGGGCTGACGCCTGCCCGGTGCTGGAAGGTTAAGAGGAGCGGTTAGCGCAAGCGAAGCTGTGAATTGAAGCCCCAGTAAACGGCGGCCGTAACTATAACGGTCCTAAGGTAGCGAAATTCCTTGTCGGGTAAGTTCCGACCCGCACGAAAGGCGTAACGATCTGGGCACTGTCTCAACGAGAGACTCGGTGAAATTATAGTACCTGTGAAGATGCAGGTTACCCGCGACAGGACGGAAAGACCCCGTGGAGCTTTACTGTAGCCTGATATTGAATTTTGGTACAACTTGTACAGGATAGGTAGGAGCCAGAGATCTCGGAGCGCCAGCTTCGAAGGAGGCGTCGGTGGGATACTACCCTGGTTGTATTGAACTTCTAACCCATGCCCCTTAGCGGGGTAGGAGACAGTGTCAGGCGGACAGTTTGACTGGGGCGGTCGCCTCCTAAAGAGTAACGGAGGCGCCCAAAGGTTCCCTCAGAATGGTTGGAAATCATTCGTAGAGTGTAAAGGCATAAGGGAGCTTGACTGCGAGACCTACAAGTCGAGCAGGGTCGAAAGACGGGCTTAGTGATCCGGTGGTTCCGCATGGAAGGGCCATCGCTCAACGGATAAAAGCTACCCCGGGGATAACAGGCTTATCTCCCCCAAGAGTCCACATCGACGGGGAGGTTTGGCACCTCGATGTCGGCTCATCGCATCCTGGGGCTGTAGTCGGTCCCAAGGGTTGGGCTGTTCGCCCATTAAAGCGGTACGCGAGCTGGGTTCAGAACGTCGTGAGACAGTTCGGTCCCTATCCGTCGTGGGCGTAGGAAATTTGAGAGGAGCTGTCCTTAGTACGAGAGGACCGGGATGGACATACCGCTGGTGTACCAGTTGTCTTGCCAAAGGCATCGCTGGGTAGCTATGTATGGACGGGATAAGTGCTGAAAGCATCTAAGCATGAAGCCCCCCTCAAGATGAGATTTCCCATTACGCAAGTAAGTAAGACCCCTGAAAGACGATCAGGTAGATAGGTTCGAGGTGGAAGTGCGGTGACGCATGCAGCTGACGAATACTAATCGGTCGAGGACTTAACCACATTTTATTGCACAAACTCAATGAAACGTTTATCCAGTTTTGAAAGAATGAAAATTCTTTTACATAGGCTTTTTAAAGCCCACTATAGTGAAGTGATGATGGCAAAGAGGTCACACCCGTTCCCATACCGAACACGGAAGTTAAGCTCTTTAGCGCCGATGGTAGTTGGGGGCTTCCCCCTGTGAGAGTAGGACGTCGCTTCGCTCAAAAAGTCGCTGCTGATTTAGTCAGTAGTGGCTTTTTTATATTATTGAAAATTGTATAGGTTACTATAGAATATAAAGAGTAAACCAAAGATCGTGTCTTAACGGACTACTTTCTTTGGTTTTTCTATTATTAAAGTGTTTTACCTGTCTAAATAAGGTAGCTTAAGTAGTTGACCATTAAAGCAGAAAGAAATACGATTATTAAATGTAAAAAGTTTTACAAGGCATAACAGTGGAGGAAGTAACATGACAGCACCATTTTTAATGGTAGTGGACCTACGATTAATCGAACAGCAAGTAAATAAAATACTGCAGGCAAAGTTAGCATCAAATGATAAGAAAATTGTTTCAGCTGTAAGAGAGCTGGCAATTGCAGAGCTAAGAGAAAAACTGACACATGTAAATGAAGATATTATTAAAGAAGTAGAAACAGTTGAGGATACTATCGGGGCAGAACTATTTTTCCAAAGCTTAAAGTCATATACTATTCCGTTTAAACCGATTTCCGAGCAAGGTTTGCAAAAGCTTTTTAAAAAAGATAAGAAGCTGAAGCTGCCTAGACTAGAAATGATTGATTGGCAAACAATCAGCTATCTGTCATGGGTTGATAAAGGGACGAATCGCCAATACATTGTACTGGAAAAGGAAGGCGATTATACAGCATTACGTGGAGTTGTTGATGCTCACAATCCTATTAAAGGCGTTTGTTCGATTTGTAACCAGCATAGTGCAGTACATTTGTTTACAGCTACAGTAAAGGGCAATGGGGATAACTATACATCTTACAGCAATTACATATGTGATGATTCACAATTATGTAATCAAAAGGTCAGTGATTATGAAAAACTTCAGGAATTTGTTGACCGTAATTTAATTTAATCTATTGGAAAAGTCATCGTCATTTGATGGCTTTTTATTTTGAAACTTTTTCCTATTCTAACCGTAAAGGAAGTAAAGAATGAAGTGGGAGGAAGAGTCATGCGAAAAATTGCTTATAGTTTAGCTGTTGTGTTATTGCTGTCAGCTTGTAATGGTGAAGATACGGATAAGTCAACGGCAGAAGAACAAACAAAGCAGGAGGTTGTGCATATGGAACAAGCGTTATTAGGAAAGTGGCAAGGAATGATTGAGATTCCGCAGTCGCCTCTTGAAATTATACTAAATTTGGAAGAGTCGAGTGGGAGTATTTCCGTACCTGCACAAGGACTGAGTGACTTTGCATTTGAATCAATTAAATATAACAAGTCGGATGTAGCCATCACCATTAATTTAGCCGGATCTCTCGTTAAAATTGACGGGAAGCTAAATAACGAAACAATAGAAGGAACGTTCACACAAAATGGACAGTCCTTTCCAATTACGTTAAAGCCTTATACAGAGACACCAGTTACGTATGATGAGCTATCGATTCCAGTTTCCGGCGGACAGCTTAAAGCCGCGTTGGAAATGCCTGATAAAGCTACGGGCGAGCTTGTTATTATCCATGCAGGGTCTGGACCTACTAATAAAGACGGTAATACAATTGGAGCTGGTTCGAACAATAGTTTAAAGATGATTGCAGAAGGGTTAGCGGAGAAAGGAATTGCTTCTATTCGGTTCGATAAGCGTGGAGTCGGTGAGAATACGGCATTAGTTAAAAAAGAAGAAGATTTAACGTTTGAAGTCTATGTAGAGGATGTTAAATCTATTGTAGATTACGCTAAAAAGGATGACCGATTTAATGAAATTCATTTATTAGGTCACAGTGAGGGTGCATTAATAATGACCATTGCTGCCCAGCAAAATGATGTAGCTTCTCTCATTTCGGTAGCAGGTATTGGTAGACCTGCTGATGAAGTTTTAATGGAGCAGTTATCAGCAAGCTTACCTCAGAACTTATTGTCGGAATCAGAAAAAATACTGCAGCAATTAAAAGCGGGTAATGAGATGAAAACAGTGTCTCCACAGCTCCAATCATTATTTAGACCATCTGTTCAACCATATATGATTTCATGGCTTAAATACGATCCCCAGCATGAAATTAGTAATGTTAACGTTCCGATAATCATCCTTCAAGGTAAAAAAGATATTCAAGTAACCGAAGAAGATGCGGAAAACTTACATGCAGCAAATAATGATGCGACAATACACTATTTCGATAAGATGAATCATGTGTTAAAGGATGTAGAAGGTGACCGAGAACAAAATCTTGCGAGCTATTACAATCCTGATTTACCGCTAACAAAGGGATTAATCGAAGAAATGACCGATTTTATAAAACAGTAAAATAGAAAGAAGTATTCATTATAAGTGGCTCTTCCCAGGGAGGAAGGGCCTAATAAATAAAATGTTCAAATTATTTCAAAAAACTACTTGTATAAATTTAAAACGTTGCTATAATAATAAATGTACGAAAGATGGCTTGTACATCAATGTATAATAGTAGCGTTCCGAAGTAGCTCAGTTGGTAGAGCATCCGGCTGTTAACCGGCAGGTCGCAGGTTCGAGTCCTGCCTTCGGAGCCATTTTTTTTGCCTTTTTACTATTAAAAATAAATAATAAAACTTTTTTAAAAAAGTTTTTAAAAAAGGCTTGCACTAGATAAAAAATGATGATATTATAAATCTTGTCTTAAAGAGAACATCTTATAAAACGGCCCGTTGGTCAAGTGGTTAAGACACCGCCCTTTCACGGCGGTAACACGGGTTCGAATCCCGTACGGGTCACCATTTAAGGCTTCATAAAAAAATAAAGCAGTAACACTTGTTATGTATGGAGGATTAGCTCAGCTGGGAGAGCACCTGCCTTACAAGCAGGGGGTCGGCGGTTCGAGCCCGTCATCCTCCACCATTCAACTTTAACAGTGTTGCATCATTTGTCGGAGGGGTAGCGAAGTGGCTAAACGCGGCGGACTGTAAATCCGCTCCTTAGGGTTCGGCGGTTCGAATCCGTCCCCCTCCACCATCTATAAAATGTTTGGGGTATAGCCAAGCGGTAAGGCAACGGATTTTGATTCCGTCATGCCCTGGTTCGAATCCAGGTACCCCAGCCATTTTTTTTATTTTTTATGAGCCATTAGCTCAGTTGGTAGAGCATCTGACTTTTAATCAGAGGGTCGAAGGTTCGAGTCCTTCATGGCTCACTTTTATTTTATAAACTTAGAAGTGTACTTAAATATCAAATAACAATCCTTTACTTAATTATAAGTAAAGGATTTTTTGCGTTTATAGAGGGAAAATCGTTTAGTTACTCGAAATTCTATAGAAGGGTGAGCGGAGAATAGAATAGATTAGAACAGAAAAGAAAGAACAAATGACAACATGATAGGGGATGCAGAAATGATGAATCAGAAAATTTCAATCGTAGGGGTACCATGTGATTATGGGCAACAACGCCGTGGAGTAGATATGGGTCCGAGTGCCATCAGATATGCCGGTGTGCAGCAGCGTTTGGCCGATCTTGGCTATGAAGTTGAAGATGAAGGGAATATTCAAGTTATAGAGGGGGATGCAGCTGCAACGAAAGATGAAAAGCTGCTTAATCTGGATGAGGTAATCAAGGTAAATACAGCACTTGCCGAAAAAGTATATAACGTTGTAAAAAAGGATTACATACCGCTTGTATTGGGGGGCGATCATAGTATTGCAATTGGTACATTGGCTGGCCTATCGATGAAATATAAAAATCTGGGTGTCATCTGGTTTGATGCACATGCAGATTTAAATACACCGGAAACAACGCCTTCAGGAAATATTCATGGGATGCCATTAGCAACAAGTATCGGGCTAGGACATGAAAGGCTAACTTCGATTTTACATGCTGAACCTAAAATTAAAGCAGAAAACATTGTTATAATTGGCGGACGTTCTATCGATGAAGGGGAACGGGAGCTAATTAAAACACGAGGGATTAAAATATATACAATGCATGAAATCGATCGTCTAGGAATGACATATGTAATGGAAGAAACACTGAAACATTTTAAGCAGTTGAAAATTGATGGTCTTCATTTATCGCTTGATTTGGATGCGTTAGATCCTTTATATACTCCTGGTGTAGGGACACCTGTAGCAGGGGGAATTACTTACCGGGAAAGTCATTTAGCGATGGAAATGATACAGGAATCCGGGTTAATGACATCAGCGGAGTTTGTAGAAGTGAATCCCATATTAGATGAGCGAAATAAAACAGCAGAGTTGGCGGTTGCGTTAATCGGCTCTTTATTTGGCGAAACTTTAGTATGATTATTACGAAAAAATTCGATTGGTCGTTATGAAGTTTGTTATAATAAAGGCACATATTTATGGGTGGAAAAAATTTTTAAAGAAAATGAAACCTTTTAATAAGCAATCCGTATATATAGAACAGCTGAAAAGGTGGAGAGGAAAGACAAATGGATGCGTTAGTTAATAAAAGAATAAAGCAAGTGCTTAAAGGTGATCAAAACGCATATGCCGACATCGTTAACCTCTACCAGCACAAGCTGTATCAAGTGTGCTATCGAATGCTTGGAAATAAACAGGAAGCAGAAGATATCGCACAGGAGGCATTCATACGTGCCTATATTAATTTACATTCGTATGATCAAAATCGAAAATTTTCAACATGGCTTTACCGAATCGGAACAAATCTTTGTATTGACCGGATTCGTAAAAAGAAGCCCGATTATTATTTAGATGCGGAAGTAGCAGGAACAGAAGGATTGGATATGTATTCCCAGATTGCCGCAGATGAGCAGTTGCCCGAAGAGGCCGTTGAGCAGATGGAGCTTCAGGATAGAATACAATATGAAATCAGCCGTCTTCCCGATAAATATCGATCGGTCATTGTATTAAAATATATAGAAGAGCTGTCCCTTCAGGAAATAAGTGAAATTTTAGATATGCCTTTAGGAACAGTTAAAACACGTATTCACCGTGGCCGTGAAGCGTTAAGAAAGCAGTTAAACAATTTGTAGGAGGAAGATACGCATGAAAACGTGTGCATCAGAATTCGTGGATTATATGCACGAATATTTAGATGGTGATATTAGTCGTGAGCATGAACAAATATTGAAGCAGCATTTGCAAACATGCCCTGATTGCCAACAACATATGCATGAATTAAGTGACACGGTTGCGTTTATCAAGAGTGCAGCACATATTACTGCCCCTCCGCGCTTTGAGGATCAAGTGATAAGTCGTTTACCGAAACGCAAAAGTTCTGCCGGCATTAAACGTTGGTTCCGTCAGCATCCTGTACTTATGGCTGCAGCAGTATTCTTTTTATGTATGAGTGCCACATTGTTAGGCAGTTTCCCGAATGATGATCAATTCTCCGTGACGAAACAGCCTAATTTAGTTATTGAAGGACAAACGGTAACAGTGCCGGTCGGTGAAGTTGTTAAAGGTGACATCGTCGTGAAAAATGGAGATATTATTGTCGAAGGAGAAGTGGACGGCAATATTACAGTGATCAACGGCAATTACATGGCATCTACGGCGGTTGTTACAGGGCAGGTAGAGGAAATCGATGAAATGTTCGAATGGCTCTGGTACAAAATTAAAGACGGCTTCAATAGAGCAATCGCTGTTTTTAATAAGTAATAACTTTGAACAATCAGCACGATCATTACAACAAAAAATAATATTTTCTAAATAAATCGGAACTTTTCTTAAAAAAAATCCGTTCTAGAATAGAAAGAAAAGTCTACTCTTTCGGGTAGACTTTTTTCTGTTAGGAAAGTTAATCACTGACAGAATTGTGCTATACTAAAACCAAGATGGAATAGCAAGTAAAGGTGGGGGATGCCACATGCAAATAATTGAGCAATTTACAGACATTGCTGCTGTAGATATGATTTTTAAAGTACTGGACGTACTGCTTGTATGGTACGTAGTTTATAAAGCATTGACCCTCATTAGAGGAACGAAAGCCGTTCAATTATTGAAAGGGTTATTAATTGTTGTGTTAGCAAAATTTGCTACCTACGTTTTCGGTTTAGACACCCTTGATTGGTTATTGCAAGAAGTAATTGATTGGGGTTTCTTAGCAATTATTATTATATTCCAGCCGGAAATACGTCGAGCTCTTGAGCAAATCGGACGAGGAAAGATTTTCCAACGGACGAATAACCAGCAGGAAGATGAGCAGACACGCTTAGTCGAAGCGATGAAAAAATCTGTAAGTTATATGGCAAAGCGTCGAATTGGAGCACTTATATCAATTGAAAAAGATACAGGATTAAATGAATATGTGGAAACAGGTATCAAGATGGATGCCGCGATTTCTTCTGAATTAATGATTAATATTTTCATCCCTAATACACCGTTACATGACGGGGCCGTAATTATACAGAAAAACCAAATAGCCGCTTCGGCATGTTACTTGCCATTGTCAGAAAGTGCATTTATTTCCAAAGAACTTGGTACACGTCACCGGGCAGCACTTGGGTTAAGTGAAGTAACAGATGCAATTACAATTGTTGTATCCGAAGAAACAGGTGCGATTAGTATTACTGCTAATGGTAATTTACACCGTAATCTCAATATTACAGAATTTGAAGAATTACTGCGTAAACTATGGTTTGGTCCTGAACAAGATTCTAACTTAGCATCTAAGTGGACTTGGGGAGGGAAAAAGAATGGATAAAATATTTGATAGCTCATGGATGCTCCGTTTAACCGCTTTATTTTTAGCGGTGGCACTATTCCTGTATATTCAAACAGAAGAAAAACGTGAAACGGACTCGAGCACATCCAATGAAACAGATGTCATCACAAATGTGCCATTGGAAGTGTATTATGATTCTGATAATTTATTTGTTACAGGTCTCCCTGAAACGGTCGATGTGAAAATTTCAGGGCCGAAACGAATCGTAATGAAAACAAAGCTTGAAAAGGATTTCAAACTTTTTGTCGATTTAAACTCATTGTTAATTGGTGAACATAGCGTTACAATACATCAAGAAAACTTTTCGGAAAAACTGGATGTATCAATTGAGCCTAGAATAATAAATGTAACAATTGAAGAAAAGGTTACTGAACAGTTTCGCGTAGAGCCGGAAATGAATAACCGCCTTTTAGCCGAAAACTTCGTACTGAACGAGATGACAGCAGAACCGTCAAAAGTGGCAGTAACAGGAGCGAAAAGCGTTATTGATAGCATAAGTTATGTAAAGGCGACGGTTTCTGGTGAGAAAGATTTAAATAAAACATTTGAGCAGGAAGCGGCTGTAAAGGTGCTAGACCGCGACCTGAATAAGCTGGATGTCAGCATTAATCCGGATAAGGTCAATGTAAAAGTAGAAATTAATGAATATAGTAAAGAAGTCCCGATTAAGTTAAATGAAATTGGGGAACCAGTAGAAGGGCTTACAATTGACAGTTTATCCCCGGAAAAATCTAACATAACGGTATATGGTTCAAAATCTGTAGTGGATTCATTAAAAGAAGTTGTCGTAGACGTTGATGTTTCAAAAATTAAAAAATCCGGTTCCCATGAGTTTAAAATTGAGCTTCCAACAGGGACTACCAAGTTATCACAAGAGAAGCTTAAGGTAAACGCAACTGTGAGTGGAGAGCCAGTTCGTGATCAGGGAAAAGATAGTGAAGCAGAAAAAGATGCAGATTCTAATAATGAAGGTACAGATGGCAACTAACTATCAATAAACAAAGCAATCCACTTTAGGTGGTAAATTTAAAAACGTATGGTATTTCAAGCGTTGAAGGAGAGAAAAAGTAAATGGGTAAATATTTCGGAACAGATGGCGTTCGCGGTGTCGCAAATAGTGAACTAACACCAGAGTTGGCATTTAAACTAGGCCGTATTGGCGGCTATGTGCTGACTAAGGATGCTAAAGATCGCCCGAAAGTATTAATTGGACGCGATACACGTATTTCTGGGGAAATGTTGGAAGGTGCACTTGTTGCAGGTCTTCTTTCAATTGGAGCAGAAGTTATGCGTTTAGGTGTAATTAGTACACCAGGTGTTGCGTATCTTACACGTGTCATGAACGCTGAAGCAGGTGTTATGATTTCAGCATCTCATAATCCTGTTGCAGATAATGGCATTAAATTTTTCGGTCCAGACGGCTTTAAATTAACAGACGCACAAGAAGAAGAGATTGAACGTATTCTTGATGCAGAAGAAGATACATTACCACGTCCAGTAGGTGCTGCTGTTGGTTCAGTGACAGACTACTTTGAAGGTGGACAAAAATATATTTCATACTTAAAACAAACAGTTGAAGAAGATTTTGAAGGATTACATGTGGCATTAGACTGTGCGCATGGTGCGACTTCTTCTTTAGCAACTCATTTATTTGCAGATTTAGAGGCAGATATTTCAACGATGGGTGCTTCTCCGGATGGACTGAACATCAATGAAGGTGTCGGTTCAACACATCCTGAAAAGTTAGCAGCATTTGTTGCGGAGCGCGGCGCAGACGTTGGTTTAGCATTTGATGGAGATGGAGACCGCTTAATCGCTGTAGATGAGAACGGTACAATTGTTGACGGTGACCAAATTATGTTCATCATCGGAAAATATCTAAATGCAAAAGGCCGCTTAAATAAAGGCACGATCGTATCTACAGTTATGAGTAACATGGGCTTCTACAAAGCGCTTGAAGACAATGAAATGACAAGTGTTAAAACAGCAGTCGGAGATCGCTATGTTGTAGAAGAAATGCGTGCAAATGACTATAACTTAGGTGGCGAACAATCGGGCCACATCGTATTTTTAGATTACAATACAACAGGAGATGGCTTGCTTACAGGTATCCAGTTAGTGAATATTATGAAAGCAACAGGCAAAAAACTTTCTGAGCTTGCAGGTGAAATGACGATTTACCCGCAAAAGCTAGTGAACGTGCGTGTAACAGATAAACATGCTGTAACACAAAATGAAAAGGTTGCCGCTGTCATCGCAGAAGTAGAAGCGGAAATGGCAGGCAATGGCCGTGTATTAGTTCGCCCTTCAGGTACAGAGCCTCTAGTGCGTGTTATGGTGGAAGCAGCTTCTGAAGAGGCTTGCGAAAACTATGTTGTACGCATTGCAGATGTAGTTCGTACAGAAATGGGTTTAGCTGAATAAATCAAATAGACCGTACCGGAAGTGATGGAGACATTGCTTCCGGTATTTTTTTATGATGGATTATCTAATATTCGGGTTTGAAGTTCAAATATAACTAAAAGAGTTCTAATAAAAAGCTGTTTTTCTAATAAAAGCTTCCTATGTTCTAATATGTACCATAACTTTTCAAATATCCTTATGAGAAGTTCAAATATCAGATGCAACACTTCTAATATCGCCTTCAACTCTTCTAATAAAAAACACATAATCAACGCTAAATGCCTTTTTACCGCTTAAACCCAGTTATAAATTTTACCGTTTCAATGAATACTGAAACTGTTCTAATAAAAGAACGTGACCTATTGAATTATGTTTCATGTTCAAGAATTCGGGGAAACAAAATAAAGTATCCTAATAAGACGAAGGAGTGTTTTACATTGGCTAAAATTGCAACATTAATTACTGACAAATTTGAAGATGTGGAGTTCACAAGTCCGAAACAGGCTCTAGAAGCTGCAGGGCATACAATTGTAACGATTGATAAAGAAGGAAATAAATCGGTTACAGGTAAAAATGGCGAAGCAACAGTTCAGATTGATAAAGGGGTAGCAGAGACAAGCCCTGAGGACTATGATGCGTTATTTATTCCAGGTGGTTTCTCACCGGATTTACTGCGTGATGATGAGCGCGTTGTAGCATTTGCAAAGTATTTTATGGATGAAAAGAAACCTGTCTTTGCAATTTGCCATGGACCACAGCTGCTAATTACAGCGAAGTCATTAGAGGGACGAGATGCAACAGGTTATAAATCAATCAAAGTTGATATGGAATATGCAGGGGTTAAATTCCATGATGAAGAAGTATTCGTTTGTCAAAAACAGCTTGTAACGAGCCGTACGCCGGACGATTTACCTGCATTTAACCGAGAAATTGTAAACTTATTAGAAGAAAAGGGGCTTTAATCGAGCTCTTTGCATACTATAGAAAATAGTGCATATCCCGTTTTGATGTCATGTGGAGTAAGTTTTGTAATCAGTGGGAATGACAACGTTACTGCTGTTACAGAATCTATTTCCCAATCAAAACGGGATGTTTTTTCTTACGTGAGAAATTCGCACATGTTAGGAACAGCCACACTATTTCAAGAAAAAACTTTCTGTGAAGCGCTTTCAGTGATAGCGTAGGATTGACGGTGAAATTGTTTATGTGTATGATGTAAATGCTCAGCAAAAGGAAAATCGTTGAGCTGCGCAAAAGGGGAGAAAATCGCGCATACAAAATCGGAAAACAATAATAGCGCCAGAACTAAGGAAATCGAGCGGACGCAATCCTTAGTTGACGAGGTGGAGGTTTATCGAAATTTCGGCGGATGCCTCCCGATCGCACATGCCCGGTTGTAATTTTCGTTTTAAAACAGAGAAGTGATTCTCTGGACAGAAAAGCGAAACGGCATACAATTAAAAATAATATTCAGCTACATCACCTTTTTAAAAAAAGAGCAGGAATGTTACCGATGCGTGCAAGCTTTGCTAAACGAGAGCAAACATCACCATTGCGTTCACTTTCCTAAAGCGCACTAGGCGAAAAAAGGCAGATTTCGTAGTCTACTTTTGTGTTGCCGAAATGTGCTTCGATGTAGCGATTACATTGGAGGAAAACGGATTATGTGTGGAATTGTAGGATATAACGGCGTATTGGACGCTAAAGAGATTTTATTAAAAGGTTTAGAGAAACTAGAGTACCGTGGCTATGATTCTGCAGGAATCGCTGTACACAATGAAGAAGGCGTAACAGTATTCAAAGAAAAAGGCCGTATTGCAGATTTACGTAAAGCAGTAGATGGCGATGTGGAAGCAGCTGTAGGGATTGGCCATACACGTTGGGCAACTCACGGAGTACCAAACCGCTTAAATGCCCACCCTCATACAAGTGCTTCAGGCCGATATACGCTTGTACACAACGGGGTTATCGAAAACTATCATTTATTACAAAAAGCTTATCTTAAAGGAATTAAGATGAACTCTGATACAGATACAGAAGTGATCGTACAGTTAATCGATTTATTTGCAAAAGAGGGCTTATCTACGTTAGAAGCATTCCGTAAAACATTATCGTTATTACACGGTTCTTACGCATTAGCACTTTTAGATAATGAAGATGTGGAAACGATTTACGTAGCGAAAAACAAATCACCTTTATTAGTAGGTGTAGGTGAAGACTTCAACGTGATCGCTTCAGACGCAATGGCGATGCTGCAAGTAACTGACCAGTTTATCGAATTGCACGATAAGGAAGTTGTAATCGTTCGTAAAGATAAAGTTGAAATCACAACATTAAACGGCCGCGTTGTTGAGCGTGCACCATATACAGCACAATTGGATGCTTCAGATATCGAAAAAGGAACATACCCTCACTATATGTTAAAAGAAATGGATGAGCAGCCTACTGTTATCCGTAAAATCATTCAAGCATATGAACAGGGCGAAGATGTTACAGTTGATAAAGATATTTTAAAAGCATTGGCAGAAGCGGACCGTCTATATATTATTGCGGCAGGTACGAGTTACCATGCCGGCTTGATCGGGAAACAGTATTTCGAGAAAATCGCTGGTATCCCAGTAGAAGTACACATTTCAAGCGAGTTTGGCTATAATATGCCATTACTTTCGAAAAAGCCATTATTTATTTTCATTTCACAATCAGGGGAAACAGCAGATAGCCGTCAAGTATTAGTAAAAATCAAAGAGCTTGGCTACAAAGCGTTAACTGTAACGAACGTACAAGGCTCAACACTTTCTCGTGAAGCGGATTACACATTACTATTGCATGCCGGACCGGAAATTGCTGTAGCATCTACAAAAGCGTATGTGGCGCAAGTAGCTGTTTTAGCAGTAGCTGCCTATGCCGTTGCAAAAGAGTTAGGAATGGAACTGGACTTTGATTTAAAACAGGAGCTGGCAATCGTTGCAAACGGTATCCAGACAATTATCGACTCTAAAGAGGAAATGGAGCAGATTGCCGAAGATTATTTAAAAATCGCGCGCAATGCATTCTTTATCGGTCGTAATATGGACTTCTGTGTATCATTGGAAGGTGCATTAAAACTTAAAGAAATCTCATACATTCAGGCAGAAGGTTTTGCCGGTGGTGAGTTAAAACACGGTACAATTGCATTAATCGAAGAAGGAACACCAGTCTTCGCTTTAGCAACACAAAAAGGTGTGGCACTTAACATTCGCGGTAACGTGAAGGAAGTTGTAGCGCGCGGTGCCAATGCATGTATTATTGCAATGGAAGGCATGGAAGAAGAGGGCGACCGTTTAGTCATCCCTTCAGTACATGAGCTATTAACACCACTTGTATCTGTTGTACCATTACAATTGATCAGCTACTATGCTGCACTTCACCGTCGTTGTGATGTTGATAAACCTCGTAACCTTGCAAAATCAGTTACGGTTGAATAGGATTTAATATAAAAACCGTTCGCTTTGTATTTGAATAAAAAAGTTGTTTAAAAGATAAAAAAGTTGTTTAAAAGATAAAAAAGTCGTATAAAAATTTGAATGATAAACATCTGTTCGCTTATAATAAATATAAGCGAACGGATGTTTTTATTTGTAAGGAGTGAATTATGTGATTGTAGCTTTAGAAAAGTTAGAGTTCTCGAAATTAAACCCACGTTTATTACATTTATCTCAAGAGGAAATAATTCAACTGATTAATCGATATTACGATGGTGAAACGGTTTCTAAATTAATCAAGGACTACAAAATAAAGATTACTGCTTCCCAATTATATTCAATTTTCCCACCAGTAAAATCTGAAGAAAGGTGTGATTATTGTGAGGGACAAGTAGTTTATCCATGGGGATCTAAATCATGGTCAGAAAGATTGAGTGTTAACCAAAAGTATTGTATTAATTGTAACCATAAATCAAGAAGTAATTGTAATTGTGGAAAGTGCCGTGCAAATAGAGCGATTGAAGAAGCCGAAAAATTGAGAATCAAAATTGAAGAAGAGAAACGAAAACGTGCCATTATTGAGGAAACCTTTGTTTCTAAAATGGAAAATATGCATTTTGAAGATAATCTTACATTGGAAGATAGAATTTACCTAGCGGTTATTTTAAGGTCAAGTTTATCAGAAGATATGGAAACTATTCAACCAACCTTACATAACATTCAAAGGATGTCACCATCACATGAATTCAGTAAGGAAATTCTAGATACTTTGATTGAAAGGGACATTCTTATAGTGGATGGATTTACATCAAATTTAGATGCCTTTGAGATTAAAGAAGAAAAAATTAGCTATCAGATGTTTAATGTTAATTATGATCTAAATATCTTAGCAAATGATTTTGAAGACGATTATAAAAAAGTAGGTTTAATAAAAAGGTTAATGTACCCAGATTCGAATTTATTTACTAAAGATTTTTGCTATGAAATGTGGAAACGTGTGGCGCTTGAAGAAAGTAAACAATATTTACTTTATCAAATGAAAAAAGTAGGATATTCATTTAGTCCTGGTGAGAAAACAAGTAAAGTTTTTGAGTATTTAGTTGAGAATTTTTCGGTTGCCCAGGTTTATAATATTATTTATCAAGCAATTGCTTATAGTACAGCTAGATACCAAGCTGGTGAAATAAATAAAATCCATGCACAAAACTCAGTTATTACTTCTTGCGAAAAACGTGGTGAAAGAGCAAGAGCAGAAGGTTGGTCTATAAAAGGCTATGGAAGAATAAAAGATTTGCCAGAATCGATAATTAGTGAAGTTTTATTTACATCAATTATGAAAATCTCATATTTAGGTTTTAGTGAAAAACCTACATCAAACTTCTAATAAAAGAAATGAGGGAATAATATTGCCAAAACGACAAACTGGTTGGACTGAAGCAAAAATCTCTCGGTATATCAAGGAAGGTAGAGGGCAAGGGGAACTTGCCTTTTACAACCCTTGGCTAACAATTCAAGATGTTCCTTCTAGTGGTCGAGTACATCATTTTATTGGTTGGAAAACATCAAGAGAACATCATTTATTATCAGATTTAGAGTTTAACTATCATTGCATTTGTGATTGGGCAGAAAATGTTGTGGATATTCGCGAGCAATTTCCTTTAGATCGAGAAATAACATTACAAATAGCGGACGAACTAGGTATAAATCATCCAACGGACAGGAAGACAAATACTCCTATAGTAATGACTACGGATTGCTTTTTAACTATAAGAGAAGGCAATTTGATTGTCTATAAAGCTCGTACTCTTAAATTTGAAAAAGACCTTAATGATCATAGAAATATCGAAAAATTTGAAATAGAAAGATATTATTGGGCACAACAAGGTATTGACTGGGCGATTGTCACTGAAAAAGAGTTACCTACAATTTTCGTAAATAATTTAAAGTTTTTACGCGATGCGTATTTTATTAATGACGACGAAAATTTAGAGTTGCTAATGGGAGAGTGGCACACTTTTACTGGCTCTATACTTGCAAATTTACAAGCTTTTGATATTAAATTTAATCTTGAAATTGGAACGGGAATTAGCTTATTTAAACATGCCTTAGCGAAAAAATTATTAAAAGTGAATATGCATGAAAAAATAACTTTAAATGAAGATGTTTCTAATGTAATAGTGGCGACTTTAACTGATTCTAAAAAGAGGTGGGCTTAATGAATTTTTATGTTAATGAAATTTTACAAGACTGCCAACAAGAAAAAGTATATAGAATTCTTTGGATTGATTCTGGCAATATCATTATGTACATTTTAGAACTTAATAATCCTAAAGCCTTTCCTGAAAAAAAGTTGGTTTCTGAAATAAGTGATTTGATAGTCGATGATTGGAGAAAGATAATTGATACTTCCTATGATGCGATTGTATCGGATGAATATGAAAAGAAGCATTATGAAGTGCGAGATGCTGCGTGGGAAATTATTGAAGAAATCGTGAAGGAAGAACCAACTATTTATGAAAAGTCTTTTCGTACGAAGCTTATAAAAGAAACACAGGAAAAGCATCAAGTAACCTATCCAACTATGCGTAAATATTTATATAAATATTGGTCAAGAGGTAAGACGATAGATGCTTTGCTTCCGGATTATAAAAACTCTGGTGGAAAAGGAAAAGAGAAAAAGGCAGGAGAAAGTAAGCGTGGTAGACCATCTGTATATGGTGTAAAAGGAATAAATGTTGATGAAGAAACGAAAAGAATTTTTAGACTAGCTATTGATAAGTATTATTTAACTTCAAAACAAAACAGTATAACTGCAACATATAAGTTTATGCTAAAAGAATTTTATGCAGAGAATATTTATTTTGAAAATGGTGTTGAAAAGGTTCTTTTAAAAGATGAAGATGTTCTTCCGACAATTACACAATTTAAATATTGGTATCAAAAAGAATATAATGCACCAGAAGTATTAATCGCAAGAAAAGGTGAAAAACGTTTTAATAAAGATCATCGTGCAGTTTTAAATACATCTCAATCAGAAGTATTTGGCCCAGGTTCTCGTTATCAAATTGACGCAACAATCGCAGATGTTTATTTAGTTTCGGAAGTGAATAGAAATTGGATTATAGGGCGTCCAGTTGTGTATTTAGTAATGGACGTATTTAGCCGAATGGTAGTCGGCATGTATGTCGGTTTAGAAGGGCCTTCATGGGCAGGGGCAATGATGGCAATGACCAATGTTGTTGCTGATAAAAAGAAGTATTGTGCGCAATATGACATTGAAATAAGTGAAGAGGATTGGCCAAGCCACCACTTACCAGAAATTTTGTTAGCAGATAAAGGTGAATTTGAAGGATACAATGTTGAACGACTGGTAAAAGCATTTAACTTACATGTTGAAAATGCTGCTTCCTATCGTGCTGATTGGAAAGGCATAGTAGAGAAGCAATTTGATTTAATTCAAAAGAAAGTAAAGCCTCTACTGCCAGGTTATATTGACGTAGATTTTCAAGAGCGCGGAGCAAAAGATTATAGATTAGACGCAAAACTGACATTGAAGGAATTTACGCAAATTTTAATTAAGCAAGTTTTACAACATAATACAAAGCATTATTTAAAAACGTATGTACGTGACCGAGATTTAGTAGCAGATGATGTACAGCTAATCCCTCTTGAACTTTGGAATTGGGGCATTAAAAATCGTACCGGAAAGCTACGAGCCTTCGCTGAGGATTTAGTGAAGCTTCACTTACTTCCTAGAGGTACGGCTACTGTGAATTATAAAGGGATTCAGTTTAAAGGCATATCTTATAGCTGTGATAAAGCTATTCAAGAAAGCTGGTTTGAAAATGCTCGAATGAAGGGCTCTTGGAAAATTGAAATTGCGTATGACCCTAGAAATATGAGCTATGTTTACGTCTTAAACGATATGGATAGTTCTTTTGAAGCTTGCTATATGCTAGAAGTATCTAAAAGGTATGAAGGTTTAAGCATAGATGAAATAACATATTGGAAACGACAAGAGCGACTGCTAGAAAAAGGACAAAATCATAAACAGCTTCAAAAAGATGTTGATTATATTGCTGATGTGGAAGCGATTATTAAGAAAGCGGAGAAAGCGAAAAAGGAACAGCAAGATCCGACGCTAAGTAAATTGGAACAAGTTAGTGCGATTCGAGATAACCGTAAGGAAGAAAAGGAAAGACAGCACAAAGCGGAAGCAAAGCCAATAATTGAAAAGCAAGTAGCAGATACAGAGGTTATTGAGTTTCCTCAAACAATTGCTGAAACAGACTTTAAAAGACCTAATGTACGAGATTTTTTAAAACGTAGAAAGGGTGATAAAGATGAATGAGCCAAATCTTCAAGGAATTATGCCAGCTATATACAATGAGCAAGAAATTATTGATTTCAAAGGTAATCCTTTAATTGAAGCATTACCACCAATTCTTTCACCCGAAGAAGCGTACGAAAAATTAAGCTACTATCCGCCTTACGATGTACAGGAAGCTAATTTACCAACACATATACGCTATCATGCGATTCCTCGCATTAATAAATTTTTTCAGCCAGTTATGCAGCATTTGGATTTGGAACAACGATTTTCTAGATTGTTACGCCATGGTTATGTTAGTAGGAATCCTAGGCTACCAGATTATAATCGTGCATTAAACGGATCTCAAGATATCCGTTCCACAGCATCTAGTATGACGTTAATGGGATTTTCGGGTATCGGTAAAACAACGGCGATTGAACGGGTATTATCGCTTTATCCGCAAGTGATATTGCATGAACATCCATTAAATTTAATGCAAGTCGTGTGGTTAAAATTAAATTGCCCGCATGACGGATCATTAAAGTCTTTATGCTTAGATTTCTTTTTAAAGATGGACGCGCTACTTGGTACAAATTATTATGAGAAGTTTGGCAATCGAAGAAACTCAATCAGCTCCATGGTTACGCAAATGGGGAAAATTGCTCGCTTACATTGCATTGGTGCAATCATTATTGATGAAATCCAACATTTATTAGCGACACGAGATAATAATTCAGAGAAAATGATGAATTTCTTTGTGACGTTGATTAATGAAATTGGTGTACCTGTAATATTAATTGGAACGATGCGAGCAAAAGCGGTGTTGCAGCAGGATTTTCGACAAGCACGTAGAGGTAGTGGCCAAGGCGATATGGTTTGGCAGCAAATGAAGAAAGATGATGATTGGGATTTACTTATTGAGAGTCTATGGGAATACCAATGGATTCAAAAACGTACAAGCTTAACTGAAGAGCTAAATCAAACCTTTTACGAAGAGAGCCAAGGCATTGTAGATATAGCTGTAAAATTGTTTGCATTAGCACAAGGTAGAGCTATTGAAACAGGTGCGGAGATGATTACTCCGGCAGCAATTAAGCAAGTAGCAAAGGACGATTTAAAGCTAGTACAGCCAATGTTGAAAGCACTAAAGGATGGACGAACATCTGAACTAGAGAAATATGCCGATATTATGCCAATGGATATTGAAGAATATTTAGTTATGCGAGAGTCGAAAATTGATTTAAGAGCAACTATTCAAAAGAAAAAGGAACTGCAAGCTCAAAAGCGTCAAGACAAGCGGCTTACGCATATAGAAACTATTATGAGTTCTTTAATAGCATTAGGAATCGATGTAGAGATAGCGCAAAAAGCTACTACTAAGGCATTGAATGAAACAGATAATAAAGATTTACCGTCACTAATGAAATCAGCAATTAATATAGCGGAACAATTGAGCAAGCCGAAGCAAAAAGTAACTAAAGAACGTACAGGCACATTAGTAAAAATAGTAGAACAAGCAAAGAAAAATAAACAATCGAATTATGAATTATTGAAAGAAGCAGGATATATCAAATCGCCTTTGGATGAATATGCAATGTAGGAGGAAAAGCCATGCTTAGTTATTTTCCTAATCTTTATCCGGACGAATTGTTGTATAGCTGGTTTGCACGCTATCATGATCACTCCGGCAACACAAGCTCAAAGCGAACAATGAAAGAATTGTTCGGAAATATGAGTTCAGTAGCCGTAGTAGATTTCCCTAATAATTTAGAGAGTTTTTATAGAAACATCGCACATTTTAATCCACCTAATATCAATGAATTGGTGAGAAATCATACACTGTATAATTACTACACAGCTTTTCAATCAGATATAATGAAATGTCGTGCAAGAAACCATATTAATAACGGCGGAAAGCCTGGAGCTATTCATATGTTTCTAGGCATCGCTGCTTCCACAATCAAAAATTGGCAATATCTTCGGTTTTGTCCTAGTTGTGTACAGCAAGATAGAGAACAATACGGAGAAGCTTATTGGCACATGAGTCAGCAATTGCCGAAAGTGTTTTATTGCCACTTACATCAAGAATTACTTCACGATTCAACTATTGAATTTCGCAACCCACATAAACATGAATTTGTTTCAGCTGAAAAAGCAACGTTATCATCACCACATTTACTTACTGTATTTTCACCAAAGATTGAGCAACAATTGAAAAAGCTTTCCAATGAAAGTATTAATTTAATCCACTATGTAGAAAACACACAAATACAAGACTTCACACAAATCTATAAATATTTAATGCAAGTAAATGACTATGCTAATCATTTCGGAAAAGTGCATCAGCAATATTTTACGCAGCAGTTCAAACACTACTATGGAGAAGAATTTTTAACATTAATGGATTGCAATTTCGATGAACATTCCGATACGTCATGGCTAAGAAGCATTGTTAGAAAACACCGTAAGGCATTTCATCCAGTGCAGCATCTATTGTTACTACAGTTTTTAAACGTTTCTTTTAAAGATTTAGAAAAGTTTATAGGTAAGAAATATGAGCCGTTTGGACAGGCACCCTATTATTGTTTAAATCCAGCGGCGGATCATTATAAACAACGTATTGTATCAAACGTTACTATAACAACTTGTACGGATACTAGAAAGCCTGTTGGTACGTTTAGCTGTGACTGTGGATTTGTTTATTCAAGGCGCGGACCAGATATGGACAAGTTAGATGCCCTGAAAGTAGGTAGAATAAAGAATTTTGGTCCTGTATGGCAGGCTAAATTAATCCAATTAGCAACAAGAGGATTAAGTCTGTATAGTATTGCGCAAGTTTTAGAATGTGATTATGCAACGGTGAAAAAATATATATCTAACTCAAAAGATAAATCTCTAAATAATAAAGAGCTTCTTATGGATTTACGTATTCAAAAAGAAGCAGAGTGGCTCAAGTTAATAGAAATATATTCTGATTATACCGTTACGCAATTAAGAGAAATCAATTCAGCTTTATATGCTTGGCATTATCGTAATAACCGTAGTTGGTTAACAGAAAATCCTCCTAGAACGACCATGAAAGTGGCAGTTAATAAACGAGTTGATTGGGAGAAGCGAGATTTAGATACTCTTCATTTGGTGAAGAAAGCAATTCAAAAATTGTACGCCATCGAAAAGCCTGTATACGTCAATAAAAGTAGAGTAGCAAAGAAAATCGGGCAATTATCATTGCTTGAAAAGCTATTAGATAAGCTCCCGCAAACAAAAGTTTATCTCAATAAACATATAGAAACACGCGAGCAATTTCAAATTCGTCGTATTAAATGGGCATGTAGAAAGCTTTACATGGAAGATGAAAACAATATAGTAACTTGGAAAGTTAGACGCATAGCAGGATTAAGGAATAAACTAAGCAATGTTGTAGAAATAGCTTTAGAAAATGAAATAAAACTTTATCAGCAAGGGGAAATGCAAAATGAAATTAAGACCATGGACTTTTGGTAAGGATAAAGAAGTAGTTTTGAAATGGGTTGGTAATGTTGAAATTAAAGATAAACAGTGGAGAATTAGGGCTGCTTTTGAAGTAGATAATCAAATTAAAATGCTAGATTTTCCAATTGCTGCATTACCTTTGTTACGGGTAGGTGCATTTTATAAAGATGGTCAGCTTATGGATACTAATACTACGGGTATTGTTTATGACGTAAACATACCTCAGTTGAATCTATATAAAGTTGTAAGCTCTTTAGATGCTTGTAAGGCGTTTGGTTATTACTTGCATAAGATGCCTGAGTTGATGTTTCAAAATGTTTTTGAATATACGGTGGAAGGTAATACATATTTCCTTCCACAATTTGAATTTATTCGCGCGGTATTTGCAATTAATAAAACTATTACAAACTCAATGATACAACCTAATGGATTAGAGCTTTTGGTTAAAAAATCATATATAAATAATTACAAAGCTTATTTAGAACTTGCATATGAGATTCCTAATGCGGTTGTAAAAGATGACAATTTTTTACGGTATTTTGTCTGGTTATACTTTAGTCCCGAGATTAAAACTTCCTTTGAATCTATTTATACATTAATCAAAACTAAGGAAAAAAATGGAAGGTATATGAGATTAGAAGTGCAGCTCCCTAGTAGCAGTAACACTCAAATTCGTTTCCGAGGATTACAAAATGGTAACAAGTTTTTGATTTTACAGTGGTTAGGTTCTGATTTAGAAGGAACGTACTTTAATGATATAGAAATTATACATAAGGCATTTAAGAAAAGAATTTATGCACCAGCTGATCGAAAATATCGAAATTCACAATCAAAAGATGGATTTGAAAGTATTTTAAATGATGATTCAAATGAACGTTCAAGGCAAGATACTAATCAGCCAGTAGAAAATATATTAGGTACACAATTTGATTTTGGTAATCCTGCGACTATACATAAGGTATTTGGCGATACTCAACATGTAAATCAAGGTGATATTTATATTTCAAATAAAGGTCAAGGTGGTGGTATTCAAAAGGAGCAACACCAAATAGTAGGTTTGGATGATTCAGTCTTAGGAGGGACGATTCAACCGATTGAATTTAATTCGGTGGAAGTAACTAGAAATACTAGAGGGCAAGGTCTAGAGAAGTTTATAAAGATGATTCAATTGTTGTCTACATATACTCATAAATATCAAGTTGCTTTGAATTTTATTAATTTACCGTTAGGAAGGAAATTTTCGTTATTACCGGATGGAACAAGAAGAATTTGTTGTTTAGTACATGTAAAGTGCAAACTGAGTAATAAGGAATATTACATACTTGAAATAGCGACTCCCGATAAAAGGAACCTGTCAACATTAATACTTACATCTATGGATAAATCTAATATTGAATTAAGCATATTAACAATTATTAAAAGTCTTGTATTCAATAGCGGGAATTGGAAGACAGAAGAACTTTTCAAATATGATTTTAAAAGATTAAAACATATCGACCAAAATTATTTTGAGTGGAAAATACGTTTAGAAAAGGCATTTCAATAAATTACTTTGAATAGTGGTGAATTATATGGCTTTAAATGCAGCTCATAGAGGATATATTTATCAAGATTTGGTAACAGCTTGTTATTTTGCACAATCAATAACGCATAACTATGAAAGTATTATGGTAGACAAAAAATTATTTAAAGGGGATTCTCTTGATGATTTAACGATTTTTATAAGGGGGAAAACGATTAGAAGACAATTTAAGTATAGTCAAAATCGAATATTAGAACTTAAAGATATAAAAGATGAAAAAGGCACAATCAGTATAGTAGAAATTATTAAGAGTCATTTAGAATTTAAAAAAGACGGTGAGAAAGAATACAGGTTATGTTTAGCATGGGATGATCCAGTAGAAGATGAAATATTATCAGTTCTAAAGAAAATTGAATGTGAACCAAGTTTAGAAGTATTGACTACTAACTGCTACAAACTACAAATAGATAAGTTGTGGCCAGAGGGCAGTGAGCCTATTTGGGATGAAATAGCGAAGTTAAATATAGACAGACGAGATATTCAAGAGCTATTTGATTTTCTTATTATTGAATTGAATTGGCCAAAGGCATCTTTGGATTTAACATCTCCGGGTATATTAGAAAGATATCTTATTAATATATTAGAAGATAATATTGGGATTGGTAAGTACCCCAATGAAGATAGAAACGCAATAGATGTGGCAGCAACGCTTATTAGGTTAGCCAATATTTGTAGAGCAGAAAGTAGAACTATTACTCCCAAAGAAATTGTTAGCCAGTTAGGTATAAGAACGGATTTTGGAAAAGTATCTCAGAAAAATATTGTAGATTTAAAAAGATACGTAAACAGAGAAAGCATTCTCGATGACTTTAAGTTATCTATAGATAAAGCATTTACAGTTTTAATTGGAACACCAGGTTCAGGGAAATCATGGTTATTATCGATGTTGTACGAAAATCTAAAAACGGATTACTTAGTTGCTAGACATTATTGCTATTTAGAACCGGGGGATCAAGATGTACAAAGACGTATTACAACTAATGTCATGTTCGGAAATCTAATAGCAGATTTGATGAATTCAGAAGATGGAAAGAGATATTCAAAGAAAACATTATTTAGTGCTGATGAGGACGAATTAAATAATATTTTAGAACAAGCATCAGTCGATAATGAAAAAGTCTATATTATCGTAGATGGATTAGATCATATTTCTAGAGTATTCAATACTACAACAGATTTATCAAGAGATGAAATAGATATAGTTGATAAATTAATGATGTTAAAGATCCCTGATAACGTTCATATTATACTAGGAACACAACCTGGTAAGCATCTAGAACCTTTATCGAGGTTAGATAATACTCGTTATTATGAAATGTCTAATTGGGGAAATGAAGAGATAAAACAATTATTTAATAATTATCAATTACACGATAAGGTTACATCGTTAGTAGGTTCCGATATTGATTTTTATGAAGAGATTAAGAAAAAAACTGAAGGAAATCCATTATACGTTACTTTTTTGATAAAGCGTTTATTAATAGATGTTGATAAAAAAGTAATTAATATGGAAGAATTTATAAGTAATATACCTTTAATAGATGGGGATATTAGGAATTATTACGAATATTTACTTCAATCAACAACAGACTCTGGGGCTAATTTGGTTGGAGAAATTTTATCTTCAGTAGATTTTGGTTTAACTGAATTAGAAATAAAAGAGATTTTAGGACCATATGGTAGATTGGTATCTCCAGCATTAGAATTATTATCTCCTATACTCGTTAATGTATCTGCACAAGGTGGAATTCGAATTTATCATGAAAGTTTTAGAAGGTTTATTATAGAAAGATTAGAGCATGATGGTGGATCAATTAAAAGTTTAGTTCAACCCATTATAGATTGGTTAAGAACTAAAGATTTCTTTTTAGATTCTAAAGCCTATGAGTTTTTATTAAGTATGCTTAGAAAAGGCGAATTACTAGATGAAATTAAAAGTATAGTAAATAACGAATTTATAATTAATAGTATATCTTATTGT
The DNA here is from genome assembly GCF_037975215.1 of Solibacillus sp. FSL R5-0449. Taxonomy (NCBI): domain Bacteria; kingdom Bacillati; phylum Bacillota; class Bacilli; order Caryophanales; family Caryophanaceae; genus Solibacillus; species Solibacillus sp. FSL R5-0449. Next base: position 3,380,697 of record NZ_CP150239.1, on the reverse strand, counting down.
CATCCTAGAAAAGCTATAGAAAGAAATTTAATACTAGCATCTAACGCTGCAAAAGAATTGAATGATTTTGGATTGCAGATTAGGATAAATGAATTAAAAAAATCTTTATACGTAGCATATGAAGAAAAATTAATGGACATTCGTTTATATGCAAAAACATTTGGATTGCTTTATGGATTTGATTTATTAGCGCAGAGATTGATACTTGATGGTCGTATTACTTTAGATATTAATTCCGGACTTATCCTATGCGATTTAATTGATAAGCAAGGAGAAGTAGCTCCATGGGCAGAATACTGTGAAGCTTATAGGGAGCTTGATAAGCAAGAGAATCTAGAGGCAGCTTTAGCATATTTTAGAGGGGTTTTAAAGCTAGAATCTTGGAATGAAAAAAGACCAATATTAATTGATTGGTTTAAAAATTTGAATGAAGAATTTAATGGTTCGTATGTTAAGGGAATTATAGGTATATTATTAGATTTAGACTTAGCGGATTTTATTAGTGAATTAGTTAATATGGAATTGAATGAGGAATTAAAAAATACACTTAGATTTGAGTTGGTAAAATATTTTATTTCAGTAGATAGAGTTAAGGCAAAAGAAATGCTTCTAAGTTTACCTTCCGAATGGAATAGAGAAAAACTAACAGATTTATTCTTACAGTTTGGAGACATCTCTATTCTAGAAGGTGTAAAGGTAGAAAACCCATCAGAAATAGATTTATTTTTGAATGGTCATATTTCAAGAGCCGAAAATATATATAAGTGGATATTAGCTATTAGGATACATGCAGCCCAAAAAAATAATGAAATAATAGATTCAGAGTTAGATAGGGTTTCAGGTCGTGGTTGGTATAGAAAGTGGCTTGTTTTTAATATAAAAATGGCACAAATTGAATTTTATGATTTTAAATCCGACTTAGAAAGAGAAAATGAAGTTTTAAAATCCTTTAAATCGCTATTAAATATTATCGGTCCATTTGAAGGAAAACCCCGTGCTTGTGATTTGTATAGTATAGAGCCTTATATTTATGATTCATTTAGTAAAAGTGTTAAATATGTATGTAGTGTAAGTAGATGGGAAGAATTATTACTTATTTTAGAGAGTATTTCTAAGAAAACGACTACATATTTAATGGGGAGTGCTGGTGGTCCACTAATTTCCTCCAAATTGATTGAATTACTTTATTCATTGACTAATGTAGATGTTGCAAAGCCAGCAATTGTTGATGCTATAGAGAGACTTACTCATAAAGCAAGTAGAAGTGGCGAATATTTTGAAATTCAAGCAGAACACGAAATGTATTATTCAATTATTATGAATGAAGTGGGGAACAAAGAAGCTGCATTTTCTAGTTGGAACAGGGTTTGTAGATACTTATCTTCTTATGGCTTCCATAAAGATATTACTATTTATGAGTTGCTTTATAGTACGGAATATTTTATTGGAATTGATGATGAATGGATAAAACACGGGTTATTTAAGTTGTTACCATTATTAAATAATATTTTAAATCATACGGATCAAAAAGAAGTAAGGTATGTTCACAATGATTGGTTTAAATATTTATTACGTTTGGATTTTAATCTGGCCACTAGAATATTGTCTCAATCTTTAAAATCTAACTGGGGAAAAATTAATTGGAAACTAGAAGAAGCACTAGAAGAAGTAATGATTAAGAGTTATGGTGTAATCCCTGCAGATGCTTATATCATTTCAGTTTTTTCAACTAGTGTTCCTTTAAGTCACGAATTAGTGAAAAATTTGATTGAAGCTATTAAGTTAATTAAAGAGACAAATATAGAAAAAGCTAATAGTCTTTATAGTCTTGTAAAAGCTAGAATTTATGAAAATAACTTTGAAGATAAAACTTTAAACTTATTGAATGAATTTGAGGGTAAAGGGTCCTTTGTCGATACAAGAGAGGTTAAAGGTGAAGAGGATTTAATTAAAAAGGGAACTAATGAGATGGTAGAGTACTACCTTTCCGAGGCCTCTTTCATGGAATTAATTTTATATATTAAAAGATTAAATTATGATGAACTATGTACCGAAAAATTTATTAATTCATTAGGTTATAAAATGGTTGATTATTCAAATCATGGAAAACACGAAGAGATTAATAAAGTTATCGAGCTATTAGCCAAAAAACTTAGACTCTATAATAAAGAGTTATGTTATATATTTAATAATTTAATAGAAGGTTTAGAAAGGCATAACATAACTGAGCCTGCAGTATATTTATCAATTCTACAATTTACAAGAGTATATGAAAACGGATGGAGTTATTTTGGTGGGAAAGAAATAATTCCAAAAATAGAAAGTTACTATAGTGAATATCCTGAATATGTTGAGAGTATTCTTCAAAATGAACTTGTACTCAATACATATAGTGAGATACCTTCTTTTGGGGTAACGTCCAATCTTATAAATTTATTTGTGAAATTAAATATTGATTTAGCTAAAGAACTTTGGGCTGAAGCGTTTGAGGTAATTGCATTACGTTTAAAAACTGAGCGAAAATTCTCTGGACCGTTTATAGATTGTGAAGATATAGGGGTCAGAACGAATAGTTTAGAAAGTATTATTGAACTAGTATTATCCAGATTCACACATCCAGAATTAAAAAGAAGAACATGGGCCTTATGGGGAATGCAATATAATTACTTTAACTATGAAGATGAATTTTTAAATGCTTTAAACGAGTTTGTGAAAACAGATATATATGAATCAACATTTGAGGTAATTTTATGTCTCTTGTTAGAGAAGGAAATTCCTGAGAAAATTTTGAGTAGTGAATGGATCCAATTTTTATTAACATCGGATTATTTCAGTATAAAACAGTTAGCTCATTTTGCTCTCGGAATTAATCCTGAAAATGAAGATAATAAATTAGCTAATGAGTTATTGGTTGAAACTTATTATGATAAGAGCATCTTGTCTTTAGACAGAAATCAAGCAGCTATAAATATAGAAAAATATTTACCAAACTTAGTGGAGAAAACTTGTAATACTTTTAAGAGTATATTTGATAGTAATGAAGCTTATTTAGAAGAGATGCGAAGTATGTATAATGCTTTTAGAAGTACAAGAGAGCGTATATTACCCAAAGTACATTATTGGGGGATAGAAAACGAAATTTATAAACAAGTTTTAAATAGAGAAGTATCGAATTTTGGTAATGTACACCCATTAGTATTGACGTATATGATTAGTGATTTAAAGATTCCAATTTCAATGAATTATAGCAAAGTTCGCTATCCAGAAAATACGAATAAAGTATTAGAAAAATATTCTCCTCAAAAGTCAAATCTAGATGGATTTGAAGGCTGGATTAAGATTGCTAGTATTCAAAATGAAGTGATTTTAGAAGAAGGCTACTCTGCAAACATGATAAGTCAAAATAAGTTTTATAGTGGTCTTGTAAGTACTGATTTTGCTGAAATTAGTTATATTAAATCCCCATTTAAGAAAGAAGAAGATTTAGATTGGTGGTATATTGATGAGTCATCTGATATCAATTCTTCAGGACAATCGTTACTTCATTTAGTTAGATACAAAAAGATTTATAATGATTTTGGAGAATACCACTTATTGAAATTAGATGATTCAATAATAAAAGAATTAAATTTAACGGCGGCAGATTTTCCAAGTAAATTAGATTTGCTAGATCATAATAATGAAGTTGCGGTAGCTTATAGAAGTTGGGATTATGACTTAATTGGAACAGATCTAAGTGAAGAAACATTTAGATTATCAGGTTGTGAATTGGTAATGAGACCGGATATATTTGATAAATTATATAAAAAACTTAAAGGAGAAGTCTATCAGGTAGTAAGGGTATATGACTCTCATTAAAAGTAAGTGTATTAATTAGTTACTTAATACACAACGCCATTTGTTATCTGAGGAGAACTAAAGTAAAAAATTAAAAGGCTTTAGATATTATAAAAAAGTAAAAGCAAATAAGTTAATAATTAAACAAAAAATAAACAACTTTATTATTTGTTTTAAGCTTAAACCAAAGGAATAAAATGATTTTTTAAACAACTTTAATACCACCTTTCATATTCACAGATAGGTGGTTAGTGCATTTATAAGATTAAAATTAAACAACTTTATTATCAGTACACACGCTTTGGTGGAGATACAAGAAGTTATGATCAAATGTTAGAGGCGGGTATATATAACGTTGTCATATTTAATTCATAGTTAAACATGACATAAAAGGTCCTCCCTTTGTGTCAGTTGTTTATTTACTAAGGGGGCATTTTGTGTGGATTTATTGTATGTTGTTTGGATAACTTTAATTATTATTGGAGTTGTATTAGGTTTAATTCTAATATTTAAGGAAAAACTTACAGGAGATACTACTCCGAAAAAAAAGCGAGAATTATTAGGGAATTTATTTTTTACCTTAGTAATGTTAGTGATTTCTATTCTAACTTTAACAAACAATGAATATTCAGCTATCGCGCCACTATTTGTTGTTCTATTTATTTTAGGAATATTCTTGTCTATAAGAGCCAAAAGAGCGTAAAACTAAAACTCTACAATAATCTAAAACATCCATTTTGAACAAAGATTCAAAATGGATGTTTTAATTTATCTTATATTGTGGGTCTACTAGGTATTCGAATCTAACCTTTTCGAAAGTTGATTATTATCTTGTAGAATTCCTAACTAGGTTAACTTTTTTTACTACTGAACGATAACACAATGGTAGTCGTGTTTTTCGATAAGTAGCGTTTGTTTTCACTGCTTTTTCCAGTGCTTCATCATTTTGTTGATATTCAACTAACTAGAGCTTATTTAGTTTAATAACGATTTTCAACAAAACAAGCTAATAGAAGCTACTCAGTTATTCCATTATAAGGCGCGTTTTTAGAATAAGAAAATAATCAAACTTTTTTATAAAAACCAAACTTATAAAAACAAACGAAGAATCCATTTTGAACAATCTTTTTTCTAAATGACTTCTTCTTATTAATCGTAAAATAGGGATTTACGAGGTGTTTTGCTCAAACTTTATTTCAAAGCTACATCGCTTTTAAATAAGCAAACGGTTTTTTATTTTACTATAACGAGTAATTTGCCGGAAAATATTTATATAAAATATTAAATAGTTTATATAAAGTTCATAATAAAGGTCTATACTAGAGAACGGAAATGGAAGAAAATTATATTTATCCAATTTTTAATAACTGTAAATTGATATTGAACTATAGTTTTTGAAAGTAGGATAATTTATTTAGAGGTGATCAGTTTTCTAGTAATTAGAACAATTGAAGAATCGGTTCATATAAAAACTAAGGAGGATTTATAATGTTTTTAGCAATTAAAGAAATGAAACACGCTAAAAAACGTTTCATGATGATTGGCGCAATTATTATGCTTATCGCATGGCTTGTATTTATTTTATCAGGATTAGGTAATGGCTTATCATCATTAGCTGCAGCCACAATGAAAAATATCGACGGAGATCTTTTTATTTATGAGGAAGGCTCTGAAGCAACAATGATGAAAACAAAGGTACCAGGTACGATTGCCGATGATGTGGAAGGACAATTTGGTGTAAAAGAGGCTGCTAAATTTGGACAATCTACTGTTATCGTGAAGTCACCGGATGCGAAAGATAAAGTGGACGTAGCATTCCTTGGAATCGAACCAGGGAAGTTTATCGAGCCAAAAGTTGCTTCAGGTAACCAGTTATCTGCTGAAGACAAAATGGGTGTAATCATCGATGAGTCATTACAGGAAAAAGGCTATGAAATCGGCGATAAAATTGAGGTAACAAGCTCAAGCATCGAATTAACAGTAGTCGGTATTACAAAAGGTGAAACATTCAACCATTTACCAAGTGTATTTGTAAACGTAGACGTTTGGCAAAGCTATGCATTTGCAGCACCAGGATCAGATAATGGCCTAGAGAGCCCAGTAGCAATGATCGCATTACAAGGTACAGACATTGACGCTGAAAAAATCGAGGACAACTATGCTGAAATTGATACATTTACAAAATCTGAAGCTGTAATGGGTATGCCAGGTTATAAAGAAGAAAGCGGCACAATCTATATGATGCTTGCCTTCCTATTCATTATTTCAGCTGTAATTATTGCAGTATTCTTCTATGTATTCATTTTACAAAAAACACAACAGTTTGGTGTTATGAAAGCAATTGGTGCATCAGACAGCTTTATTAAAAAATCAATTATTTCTCAAGTATTCGTGTTATCACTAATCAGCATCATTGCCGGCATTGTATTAACGTACTTGACTGCTCTTGTTTTTCCAGAGGGAATGCCGTTTAGCTTAGACTTTAAAATGGTTATTTTATATGCCATTGTGTTATTAATTGTTTCTGTTTTAGGTTCTGTTATTTCAGCCCGCCAAGTGACAAAAATTGATCCTTTAACAGCGATTGGGAGAGTGGAATAAATGCCAGGTTTAGTACTGAAAAATGTAACGAAAACATTCAAAGAAGGGTCTTCTACAGTAGATGCATTAAAAAATGTATCCCTTACAGTAAACCCGGGTGATTTCATCGCGATTATCGGTCCATCAGGTTCAGGGAAAAGTACACTTTTATCGATTGCGGGAGCATTACTTCAGCCATCGACAGGCGAAGTACTTGTTAACGGGACAGATATCGGCAAGATGAAGGAAAAAGATTTATCGGCTTTTCGCTTAACAGATGTCGGTTTCATTTTACAAACATCGAACTTAATTCCTTATTTAACAGTGTTAGATCAGTTGTTGCTTGTACGTAAAATGAAAGGTAAAGTTACAGCTGAAGATACAAAATTTGCAAAAACATTATTAACGGAATTAGGATTAGGCGATAAGTTCAACAAATTCCCGAATGAATTATCTGGTGGGGAACGTCAACGTGTTGCGATTGCTCGTGCGTTCGTGAATAATTCAAACATCATTTTAGCGGATGAACCAACAGCAAGCTTAGATTCTAAGCGCGCATTTGAAGTTGTAAAGCAAATCCGAAAAGAAGTTAAAGAACGTAACAAAGCAGCAATTATGGTAACCCATGATGAACGTATGCTGGAGTTCTGCGATAAAGTTTATCGTATGGAAGACGGAATTTTAACTTTGGAAGCATAGTCAAATTAAATTATATTTACCGTATTTAAAGTAAGCTCATACTTTAAATACGGTTTTTTTATTTTCATAAATTCCCTTCACTAACCATACGACTAACTATACTCAGTGAAAGGTGATATCGATGTGGCTACTAGGGTTTTTATGGACTTCTGCAGGTATATTCATTGGTGGCATGCTCGCTTGGCTTTTTAAAGGAATTAACAAGAAAGCACATATTATTTATGCGCTTTGTACTGGGATTATTTTAGGTTTAATCAGTTTTGAGGTACTCCCGGAAGCGGTAGAGTCAGGTGGCTGGTTAAGTACGGTTATCGGATTCATTCTGGGGATGATGCTATTCAAAGTGCTACATAGCAGATTGCATTTTAGAGAAGACAAAAGTCACACTGTAAAGAAATTATATATTCGTACTGGCCTATTATTGATGCTTAGTTTTGCGGTTCATAATTTACCGATTGGAATAACGTTAGGAGCCAATGAAAAAGCCGATTTTACAAAGGCCTTACTGCAAACCCTTTTATTTCATAGTATTCCCGAGGGAATAATTTTGTTTATGCCATTAGTTTTGGCTGGGTTAAGTCTATTTGCTATTTTACTAATTTCACTACTCGTATCGATTCCAGTTGCTTTAGGTGTTTTTATCGGTGGTTTTCTAGTTAATCCTTTCCTTAATACGATCTTCATGAGTTTCGCTATGGGGATGATCTTTATCGTTACCGTATCAGAAATCTTATATCCGGCACTTCATAAATCTACAGTACTAAAAGTTGTATGCTGCACATTAGTCGGGTTTGGACTAATCGGATATTACCTTCATTTACTTTAGGGTCATTAAAGGTGACTATCAATTTTAACTTATTTGGAAAATTATGTACTTGAATATGTTAAACTACTACATACAATCACGAACAAATGGAGGAAATTTATGGTCGATATAAAAAACTATGAATCATTCATGAAAATTGAAGCGATCAATAAAGGATGGTCGGACGATAAAAAGTACTATATTGAAACAGCTACAGATGAGAGGCTGTTACTGCGCATTAATGATATTGCAGAGTATGACAAAAAGAAAAGGGAATATGAAATTATAAGCAGTTTAGCTGAAAGAGGTTTGCCTGTTTCACGCCCAGTTGATTTTGGAATATGTGACAACGGCAAAAGTGTCTATACGATATTCGTATGGTGTGATGGTGAAGATGCGCAGCAGATACTGCCGAATCTGACAGAAGCCGAACAATATTCATTAGGGGTGAAATCAGGGCAAATACTGAAGGGAATACACAGTATTCCTGCACCGGCAGAGCAGGAAGAATGGGCAACACGATTTAACCGTAAAGCGGACAGTAAAATTAAAATGTACCAAGAATGTGATGTGAAAATAGCGGGTGACGATAAAGTTATTCAGTATATTGAAGCGAACAGACACCTCCTCGAAGGCAGGGAGCAATGTTTTCATCATGGAGATTACCATGTTGGAAATATGATTATATCCCCCAAAAAAGAGCTATATGTTATTGACTTTAACCGCAGTGACTACGGCGACCCGTGGGAAGAGTTTAACCGGATAGTGTGGAGTGCCGATATGAGTCCGTACTTTGCCACAGGTCAGCTTAACGGATATTTTAACGGAACACCACCGATGGAATTTTTCGCATTGCTTGCATTTTATATAAGCAGTAATATGCTGTCATCCATTCCTTGGGCTTTAGATTACGGGGAAGAAGATTTGAACATCATGAAAAATCAGGCTAAAAATGTTTTGGAATGGTTTGACGGAATGAACAATCCCGTCCCAACTTGGTATAAGGGAGAATTAAATTTGGTTGATCAAAAGCTAGAGAGCAATAAATAGAATAGAACGGAGATGAAAAAATGGGGAAAGTATTTTGGATTCCACTAATTTCCTCCTTTGCGACGATAGCCGTATTATATTTTATCGGTTATTTAGCTGATATAAATTTTCTTATATTTAAAATTTCACTCTCACATACTGAAATAGCTTTGCTGCCAATCTTTGTGGGAGCAGCAGTAGGGATAATAACTGAACGGATGCTTAAGAGGAAGGAGGGGGAAGTTAAATGATTGCCTATTACTACGATCAGCTTCATACATGGGGAAAAGAGGATGACTTCTTCATGGAGCTTCTCCAATCAACAAAAGCTAAAAAGATAGCCGACTTAGGATGTGGTACTGGACGGGTAACGATAGAATTGGCAAAGGCGGGTTATGAAGTAACTGGAATCGATCCAAATGAAGAAGCCGTTCTTCGTGCTCAAAACAAAGCGCATGCACAATCGGTTTCATGGATAATCGGTGATAGTCAGGACCTGACAAGTAACTCATATGATGCAGTAATCATGACAGCGAATGTGGCGCAGGTTTTTATTTCGGAAGAGAGCTGGAATCGTGTACTGCAGGATGTATTTACAGCATTAAAGCCTGGTGGGCACTTTATTTTTGATGCGCGGAATCCTCAAGCAAAAGTATGGGAAGAATGGCAAAAAGATGAGACAGTAGACGAGCTTCAAGACGTTCATACAGGGGACCCGTTGCTGTACTGGGATGAATATGAAGGTCTAGATCGGAATGTTTTTACCTTTTATGAAAAAATCAAAAATGTTAATACGGATATTACATACGAAGCAAAGGTTCAGCTAATATTCCGTAGCTTTGAAGAAATTTCGTCCTCTCTTAAAGAAGCGGGATTTTCGACAGTGAACGCGTATGAAGATTTTAAATTACAGCTGGCTACGAACCAGGCAAAATCGTATGTCTTTCATTGTAAAAAATGATTTGAATGATAATAGAACAGGAGAGGATTTTTTGGATAACATACTGGAAAATGCTTATCAAATTTCGGGAGTGATCCTCCTCATATGTGGTGTATATTTTTATTGGCATTTTAAAAAGCTGAAGAAACAAAACAAGCTTACATCCTCTGAACGTGCGGTTTATATTGTTACACGAATTGCGATGTTTGTTTTTGCAGGGAGCTATTTTCTTCTGTTTCTAAATAATTCATAATGGCTGGGACAGTTTAGTTTGTCCCAGCTACAGTATTAAAATAGTAAATCCGATATCACTTGGATAATTAAAAGGAAAAATATAATGGGGAGCAGAATTTCAACCCATTTTCCTTTTAAATAAGGAATGATTTTTAAACCAATGTGTGAGCCGACAATCGAGCCGACAGCTACCGGTACAGCGACTCCCCAATTAACAATGCCATAAAATAAGTAAAATAAAAAAGCAGTCGTACAGCTTGCAAACATTAAAAAGCGAGTCATTTCAGCAGCCATTACATAGCCGACTTGTTTCTTTAGAAAATAGGTAATGTTAAGAAGTGCAGACCCTGTTCCTAGCCCGCCATCATAGATGCTGATAAAAAACGGCGCGATTAAATTAGTTTTCTTTTCGATGTCCGGCTGCTCACTTTTGACTTCTTTCTTCTTCCTTTTAATAACGAAAAAGAACATTACGATCAATACAGTACAGGCAACAATATTCATCGTCTGTTCCGCTAATCTAGTCGCTAAAAATGCCCCGCTTATTCCGCCGCTTGCAGCAATCAGCATAAAAGGAATCATTTTTTTCAGCGAGACTCTTTTTTTCATCGTTAAAACAATGACAGTCGAAAATGAAGAAATGCCTGTTGCAAATTTATTAATCGCGACAGTCGCATGAATTGGAATTCCGACTAACAATAGAGAAGGAAGCAATACGAATCCAGCAGCCCCAAACATGACCCCTACAACGGAAGCAAGTATGCCAATCGCGAATAAAATGAGCCCGTCTACTGATAGCCACTCTATAAATAAATTCTCCATACAAATCCCTCCTAGTCTCAAAATACTGCTATACTACTCATAAAACAAATATATATATTTTGTGTATTCATAAATAGAAGTTATGAGTGGGGTGAGAAAATGAATTTACATACGCTAAGAATCTTCACAAGTGTTGCGAAGCTAGGCAGTATAACAGAAGCAGCAAAACACCTTCATATCAGTCAGCCTGCTGTTACTGTGCAAATCCGTAAACTCGAAAGAGAAATCGGAGTTAAACTTATTGAAGGTAAAGGAAGAGGGATACAGCTAACATATGAAGGTGAATTTCTTTATGAGCAAGGGCTACGGTTATTTCATCTGGAAGAACAGATTGATGAAAAGTTTAAAAACTTTTTGGAAAAGAAAGAGAATATAAAAATCGCTTCTTCCTATATTTCAACGAATTATATTTTACCGCCAATCATTGCAGGCTATAAAACGGAAAATCCGAATATCGATATGTATGTTTCACTAGGAAATGTTCAATCTGTTGAACGTCTTGTTCTCGATTATAAAGTCGATTTTGGTTTCGTAGTGCAAAGCAATATAGGTCATGAAGATTTAAACTTCGAAAAAATAATGGATATTCCATTTTGGTTTGTTGTTCATCCAACACATCCTTTGGCAAATAAAGTAGTATCGATTTTTGAACTAAGTCAACATGATTTTATATATAGGGAACGAGGCAGTTCAACGCTGGACTTGATGGAGGCTATTTTTTATACGCATAATTGCCCGTTACCGAGGTTTGGCTTACAAATAGAAGGTGTACTGGAATCGATTAAAGTTGTTGAAGCGGGGTATGGAATGGCAATTGCTCCAGCATTCAGTGTAAAGGAAAAGTTATCGCAAGGCAGCATTGCACGCGTCTTTGTAGATCAGGTGGAAATCAGCCAGAGCCTGTTTTGCTGTACAAGAAAAGTGGATAAGATGGCGCATCCGTTTATTCAATATTTGAAGGAGAACTTAAGCAATTTAGATATTTAAATTGCTTTTTTTATATAAAAATCTATGCAAAAAAATTTTTTGAAATAGTAATCGCTTACAAAATTGACACATTTCAGATGATGGAATAATCTGAAAATATAACGTCTGGAGGTGTGAATAAATGAAATTTTTATCCAAACCTAAGCCTTATAAAGAAATCATTCCGAAAGTACTGCAAGTGATTTTGAATACTGGTTTAACAGTACTGGCGTTGGCTCTTTGCGTCATGCTCATTATCGAAATGGTCGAGCTTTTAAAATTCATATTCAATGGGGAAAAGCATGAATACAAATATTTTCTGGCTAAAATTTTAGTATTCTTCCTGTATTTCGAGTTTATCACAATGATTGTGAAGTACTTTAAAGAGGATTATCATTTCCCGCTCCGTTATTTTATGTATATCGGAATTACGGCAATGCTCCGGCTTATTATTGTCGAACACGATTCCGCAATCGATACACTCATTTTTGCAGGTGTGATTCTCATTTTGATTATTAGCTATTATATTATCAATATTACACCGAGAGAAAGGCCGAACAGAAAAACGTAAATTTCAACTTATACAAAAAGGCTAATCAATAAGGTTAGCCGTCTAGCCGTTGCAATCTAACTCCTGATAATTGATCTTCTCTACATTCAACTGCCACTTTCCGTTTGCATCCTTTGAAACAGCCATTTTTATATTAATATCTTCAAATAAAATATCTCCTTCTTTATAAATCATCGTTGCCATAGCCACAGCATTTAAATAGCGTAAATCTCTATAGGAAGCTAACTATTTAACAGTTGAATTTTTACAATGAACTATAAAGTAGCAGAATTTCGAGGGTGGGACATAAGTAAAATGACCGTTAAATAACAGGAAGCCCTTTGTTAAATAACGGATATTTTGCAAAATTGATTGGAATGCAGGGCGACTCCTGCGGGAATAGCGTGACGCCTGAGACTACAGGCTCAGGCCACGCCCGCGGAAAGCGTCCCGGAATGGAAATCAATTTCAACGCTCAGCAAAAAAAGGGGGTGGGACAAAACCCGCCTCAAAATCAAAAGCCGTTCAAATTTACGATGAGTAAAGTTTGAACGGCTTTATTATTATGTGTCTACTATGTAGTCGTTGTTCTCCGTTACGGCGGACGCTTTCCTGGGGGCACGGCTCGAGCCTGTAGTCTCTCCCACGTGCTTGTCCCCTGGGAGTCGCCGCCTTCACTCCGAACAACTAATTTTTCTTCTATATCAAGTAAATCTCTGCATAATTTCAGGCATGAAAAAAGGACATTCTCTGTTAAAATTTAAGTATCCTACAACCAAATTTCAAACGAAAGAAGTGTCCCTATGTTTAAAGATTATAACATGAATCAAATTATATTACCGCTAGATTTAGAAGTAAAGTTACATAAAAATGATATTGCCTTTTCTATCCATCATTTGGTCGAAAGCATTCCGAACGAAGCTTTCGCTCCTTTTATTCACCATACTGGTTGTCCATCATATCATCCACGTATGATGCTAAAGCTGATTTTATGCGGTTACACACAATCCACTTTTTCAGGAAGAAAAATAGAGGATCTGACAAGAGACAGTATCCGTATGATGTGGCTTGCCCAAGGATATGAACCAAGTTATCGCACTATTAACCGTTTTCGTGTACATCCCAATATGAAGGAACTCATTCGCCAATGTTTTGTACAATTTCGTTGTCAGCTAGTTGAAGAAAAACTCATCGATCAAGAAGCGATTTTTATCGATGGCACAAAGATTGAGGCAAATGCCAATAAGTTCACATTTGTTTGGAAAAAATCAGTGGAAAAACATCATACCAACCTCGTAGAAAAATCAAATAAACTTTACGATGAGTTATTGGAACATCAAATTATTCCTGAAATCAAACGTGAAAGTGATGAGCAGTTATCGATAGAAGAGTTAACTCAAGTAGCACATCACCTAGAAGAAGTAGTCGACGACTATACAAGCAAAATAGAACATTCTGAAGATGTCATTGAGCGAAAAAGATTACGTAGCGAACGAAAAACACCAAAGCAAATCCTCAAACAAGTACATGATTGGATCATAAGAAAGCAGAAATACCAAAAAGATTTTGAAGTGTTTGGCACACGTAACAGTTATTCAAAGACGGATCATGAAGCAACATTCATGCGGATGAAAGATGACTATATGCAAAACGGTCAATTGAAGCCAGGTTATAATGTACAAATCGCTACTGAAGGTCAATACACACTCGCTTATGATGTATTTCCAAATCCAACAGACACGAAAACACTTATTCCATTTCTTAATCAAATTGAAGAAAATTATTTTGAGTTACCAAAACATATTGTAGCGGATGCCGGATACGGCAGTGAACAGAATTACCATGATATTCTTAACAAACGCAAACGAACTCCACTCATTACATTTAATCAATACTTGAACGAACAGAAGCGAAAATATAAAAATGACCCTTTTAAGACAAGTAATTGGGTGTATGAGAAAGAAAACGATGTCTACATTTGTCCAAATGAAAAGAGATTAAGATTCCAATACAATTCTGTTCGTACGGATAAAGCAGGTTTCCAACGAGAATTTAAAATCTATGAATGTGAGGAATGTACAGGGTGTCCTTTCCGTACAAAATGTACAAAAGCTGCAGAAGGTAAAAATCGAAGACTCATGATTAATGAGAAATGGGAAAAACAAAAAGAAGAAGTAAGAGCGAAGCTTTCAGAAGAAAAAACGGCTGCCATTTATCGTCGACGTAAAATCGACGTGGAGCCAGTTTTTGGATTCTTGAAGGCTAATTTGTGTTTCCGTCGATTTTCTGTTCGTGGAAAATCGAAAGTTACTAACGAAATAGGTTTGGCATTAATGGCCACAAATTTAAGGAAGTATGCGGTAAGAGGATAACACCTCTTCCAATATTTTCTTTATAAAACGCAAAAAAGAGAAATTGCATTGTGCAATTTCTCTTTTTGCGTGAACTGGAACTAATTCTGTCCCAACCCCTTTTTGGATTATGTCCCAGTCGCTTATTGTAATTAAGAAACCCCTTCGCTCCATGTAGAACGTACGGAATGATTAGTCCTTTTCTTGTCACGCATTCTTAAATACATATTGTTAGATAGAAGTGCGATGATGATCAATACCGTTCCAACAATATCGAATACTGTTACCGCATTTCCCTGAATAATGGAAATGAACAGAGTTGTCACAGGAACAAAGTTGATGAACAGTAATGCATTTAAAGGGGTTAGGTAGCTAACGCCAATGTTCCAGCCCAATAAAGCAATAACACCCGGGAAAATAATCATAAACAGTAAGTGGGGACCTACTGTGACTACATCATTAATAGCCGGTACCGGTACAGCGCCGAACATTGTTGCACCTAGGGTAACGAACAATGCCGTAATAGTTCCGAGTAAACAGCTCAATGTCGAATAGCGCAATGCAGACCAATGACTGAATTCATTGGCACCCATTGTATAAATAACCCAGCCAACGACAGCAATAAAAATTAATAGTGATGGGATAAACTGACCCGTTGTGCCTAAAAACGCCTGGAGATCGCCTTTTGTAATGACTAATACTGCCCCGACAAATGACAGCAATACACAGAGTAATGTAAATAGGGATGGACGATGTTTAAAAATCATCCATGAAATTACAATTGAAATCATCGGCATCAGTGATTCCATAATTGAGGCCGTCATAACACCTGATTGGCCGAGTAAATCTTCGCCCCAGAAAATAAGCAAATTATAAATTGTAAAGGCCATTGTACCGAAAAACCAAAGCTGAAGACCTTTTCCTTCCATACGGAAAGCGCGCTTTCCTTCTTTCCATAATAGCAGTGCAACCAAAATGATTGTTACAGCGCCATATCGGAAAATTGTAAAGTAAAACGGATCTATATGTTTAAACGCATCATGTGCTACCGGAAACATGGCACCCCATGATACTGCAGCTATAAAACAAAGAATGGAACCTATAAAAACACTGTTTTTCAATCTTCTTTACCTCTTTCATTCAATTAATATCTACATCATCTTACAATTGAAATGGTATCTCGTAAAATGAATAAAAAACATTGTTAATATCATATTTTTTGATACCATAATAGAAGGTTATGTAGAAGGATGGTGAAAAGTGTGGAGTTTAAAGACTTGGAAATTTTCCAGCTCGTTGCAGATAAAGGTACGGTTACAGAAGTCGCAAAAGAGTTGAATTACGTACAATCGAATATTACATCAAGAATACAAAAGCTTGAAGCGGAGTTAAATACACCATTGTTTAACAGACATCGTCGAGGAATGATATTAACTCCCGAAGGAAAGAAACTGTTGGCCTATAGTGAAAAGATATTAATGCTGACAGAGGAAATGAAACGCGCCGTCCTGAATAAAGATGAACCAGTCGGCAAACTTGAAATCGGTACAGTAGAAACGGTTTATCATTTACCGAACATCTTGTCTACCTATATAAAAAGCTATGAAAATGTAGACTTGTCACTTGTAACAGGCGTCACTGAGAAACTAGAAGAAAAAGTATTGAATTATAAATTGGATGGTGCATTTATTACGGCCTCAAATGTTCATCCGGATCTTGAAGCGTATGATGTATTCGATGAGGAGCTTGTCCTCATTACAGAACCTCGTAAGAAGACATTGGAGGGGCTGAAAGATGAACCGTTCCTATGTTTTAAAAAAGGCTGCGGTTACCGGGCTCGTCTGGAAAAGTGGTATGAGCACGAAGGTGCGATGCCCGAAAAAGTGATGGAATTTGGAACGCTGGAAACAATTATACGCAGTGTTGCAATGGGACTTGGTGTATCATTTGTTCCGAAATCAGCGGTAGCTCATCTGGAAAAAAGCGGAGAGATTACTTGTCATCAATTGCCAAGTGAATTCAGCAAAGTGAAAACAGTCTTTATCCGCAGGGCAGATGGGTACTTAACGACAACTATCGAAAAATTTATTGAAACAATTCAACATAATCGACAGTTAATCTAAACATCATTCACTAGGGTTTAATGTTATAAATAAATTTAAAGCAATTGTTGTATTTTCATCGCAGCAATTGCTTTTTCTTTTTGACCATTTCTTACGAGTGGAAAGTATGATTTAAAGAGATATGAAGACATTATAGTTGTGCTTAAAAAATATGAAGGATTTATCTCATTTGATACAATTCATTTAAAATAGATGCTTAGGAGTGGTTACCATGAGACAAAAACTAATGGACATGCTGGAAGTTCGTAAAAATGAAATCATTCAAATCCGGAGACATTTACATCAGCATCCCGAAGTATCGTTCCAAGAGGAAAACACCGCACAATATATTCTCGATTTTTATAAAGGAAAAGATGTAGAAATTCATTCAAACGTAGGGAACGGTTATGGAATTATCGTTACGATTAAAGGCGGAAAACCAGGCAAAAATATCGGGCTTCGCGCAGACTTTGATGCACTGCCGATTACCGAAGAAGCCGATGTTCCGTTCAAATCGGTAAATGAAGGGGTCATGCACGCATGCGGCCATGACGGACATACCGCCTATTTGCTTGTATTGGCGGACTGTTTTATCGAGTTGAAAGATGAGATTGCAGGAACAATTAAAATTATTCACCAGCATGCAGAAGAAGTTCCGCCGGGCGGAGCGAAAAGTATTGTAGAGTCAGGGCTTCTCGATGATCTAGATAATGTTTTCGGGATTCACTTGCTGCCCATGGGACCTGCAGGATTTATCGGTTATAATTCAGGTTTTGCGTTCAATGGCCGTGCGTACTTGAAACTGAAAATTCAAGGACGTGGCGGACATGGTTCCTCACCACATTTGGCAAACGATGCGATTGTTGCGGGTGCCCATTTTGTCACTGCAGCACAAACAATTATTAGCCGCCGATTAAGTCCGTTTGATATCGGTGTAATTACAATAGGATCATTCGATGGTAAAGGGACATTCAATGTCATTAAAGACAGCGTGGAACTGGAAGGCGATATTCGCTATATGACGATAGAAACGAAAGAAAAGATTGAAGCGGAAGTAAAAAGATTAGTAAGAGGTCTTGAAGAACAATTTGGTGTTACTTGCGATTTGACGTATGAAAATGACTACCCGCCATTATATAACGATCCCGAGCTAACGGCGAAAGTCGCGGGTTATTTAATAGATGCGGATGATCCGGACATTAAAGAGGTGAAGGAAGTACCACCAATGTCGCCATCTGAAGACTTTGCCTATTATGCGGAAAAGTTCCCTTCTTGTTTCTTCTATATTGGCTGTACGCCAAAAGGAGTGGAAAAACCTTTCTACAATCATCACCCAAAATTTGATATCGATGAGGATGCACTTCTAGTAGCAGCAAAAGCAGTGGGACAGGTTGTTGCCGGCTACTATGAAGAATAAAATTTATAAAAGTTTCGGATTCATGCCGAGGCTTTTTTTATTGGATACCATCTATACCGAACATCTCATGCAACAACTGTATATACTAATTTGATGCGTAAAAACGAACGAGAGAAGGGTGTGTTCAAGTGCTAAAAGAATGGCATGAAGAAGTTGAGGCAGTATACGATCAAATGGTTGCTTGGAGAAGACATTTGCATGAGAATCCTGAACTGCCATTTCATGAGGTACAAACAGCGAGAATGGTCGGCGATATTTTAGCTGGGTATAGGATTGAAGTTCAACGGAATGTTGGCGGGCATGGTGTAGTCGGTATATTAAAAGGAGGAAATCCAGGGCCGACCATTGCACTAAGAGCTGATATGGATGCATTGCCGATTCAACAGGAAAATGACGTTCCCTATAAATCGCAAGTACCGAATGTGATGCACGCATGTGGTCATGATGCACATACGGCAACATTGTTAGGGGTGGCAAAAATATTAAGCAAATATCAAGATCAGTTACATGGTACGGTTAAATTTATATTTCAACCTGCTGAAGAACAATTTCCGGGTGGAGCCATTCAAATGATAGAAGAAGGTGTACTGGAAGGGGTAGATGTGATTTTCGGTAATCACTTACTATCTTCTGTTCCATTAGGTAATTTTACGGTACCTAAAGGGAGTGCAACGGCTTCCAGCGATTATGTAAAGATTAAAATAATCGGTAAAGGTGGACATTCTTCTGCTCCCCACACTTCAGTCAATCCGATTGTGATAGGTGCACAAATCGTCAATCAAGTTCATCTGTTGTTGAGCCAAAAAGTTGATCCAGTACAACCAGTAGTAGCGGCGATTACTATGTTCAATTCCGGTGTAGCAATAAACATAATACCGGAAGAAGCTACAATCGCGGGGACGGTCCGTACATTTAACCAGGAACAAAGGGATAATGTCAAAACGATTTTAACGCATATTCTCAACAATGTCACAGTAACTTACGGGGCCACTTATGAGCTGGAGTATAAGAGGGGGTATCCGCCATTAGTTAATACGGATAAAGAAGCAGAAATTGTAAAAGACTTACTGAATAATATCGACCATTTAAGTGTAATTGAAATCCCTCCTATTATGGCAAGTGAAGATTTTGCCTATTATCTCCAACATGTTCCCGGAATATATTTTTATACTGGTTCAGCTACAGAGGACCCCGCCACGCAATTTCCTCATCATCATCCCAAATTTAATATCGATGAACGGGCAATGAAAAATTCTGCGAAAGGATTTCTAAGTATTGTCCATCATTATTTAATTCCAGAGGATGCTTAACATTTTTCTGTTTTGAAACCTTTTCCAAATTAAGAAAGTATAAAGGAGAAGGGGGAATGAATATGAAATACTTTTTTATTGGTACAGGACTATCTCTAATCGGTATTTTGCTAGCTATTATTATTTGGGATGTTCATATGATTTCCAATATTACGAGCGGGATTGGTTTTATCTTTTTAATTGTGGCATGCCTTTTTTCCGGGGCGTTCGTAAATGGTGACCGGATGAGGGCAAACTTGGCAATGGAAACGAAAGAAAGCTGGGTTCAAAGAAATAAGATTGCTTGGTGTTCCCTCATAATGGCAGTTCCTAACTTTGTCGTTGCATTCATTTTTTACTATTATTTAGGCTATTAATTTATCTCTCAAAAACATTACCATTATATACTTGTATTCATATAAATTCAGTTTAAGTAATATGTTAATGTATTATAGATTTTGGAGAAGTGGGGTTAACTAGATTGAAGGTACTTCAATTAGCATTTTTATTAATTTTTGCAGTTTGTTTTATTACTGTAACGCCAGCATCGGCAGCAGTAAAAACAATCGATCAGTATTACATGGATGATGTAAGTTATGAACATGGCGCATATGAGCAGTTGGAACGTTTCTTGTATGCAAATATTATCGATGGATATGAAGAACCAACAGTTTATGAAGAAGATGGGGAAGTATACGAATATACTTCAATTCTTTTAAAGCCCGAAACTAGTATTACGCGTGCACAGTTTACAAAGATTTTAGTGAACGCAATGAATTTAAAAAACGGGGATTTAAAAAAAGAGTTCCCTGATGTAAACAGTTCTGCCTGGTATTATGATTTTGTCCATATTGCCAGCAGTCAAGGCATCATTACCGGGAAAGAAGACGGTACGTTCAAACCGAACGATAAAATTACACGTGCACAAATGGCAGCGATGATTTATCGTGCATTTAATGGCACAGTGGATTTCTCGAAAACAGGGAAAATGTTTAACGATGTAAATCCGAATAGCTATTCTTACGAAGCGATTGTTAAAACTGCAGGTGCTGGTATTGTAAATGGCTACGGAGAAACATTTAAACCGAATGATTATGCAAAACGTTCTCATGCAGTATTGATGATTGACCGTGCACTGCATTTAGAGAATGGTGAAGCAACAGATGAAGCTTCAATTATTGCCACAGTAAATCGCTATATTGATCAAGAGTTTGAGTTTTCTTCAGACACAGAAAATGTTGAAGATATGGATGCGCTTTATCGCGAAACGACAACAGGTTACTATTTAGCTTATTCACTTGATAGTCAATTGCTGTTGGAAGACGCAGACTTTTCAACTGGTTCAAGTTCATCTCAAAAAGTCGGCGAGTATTCTAGTGAGCTGATTACGCTGAATAAACGTTTTGCAGCAGTAAAAATTGATGATTTGAAAGTTCATATTAAGATGACTGATCCTGAAATCAACTTTAATCTTGAAATGACATTAGACTTATCCGGAACGGCTTATTTAAAGAAAACAGATGACGGCCTATGGAAAATCTATAATTTGGTCTATGATGAAGAAGATTATGATAATATGCTGACTGCTGCGGCGGCAATGGAAGAATAGTGAAAATTCCCCTTTCTATTTAGTAGAGGAGGGGATTTTTTCATGGAAAAATGTTGATCTGATGATAGAATGGTATTTTGAAAATTGAAATATTTCTATATCATTATTTAGTATATAATACTTATAAAGGGGAGATGGATGATGCATACAAAATTACAAGCAGTAGTAGATACGATGGAGTTATATCAGGCAACTTTTCCGGAAGATGCATGTATCGTTGTAGCGAATAAATCTGAGGTTATCGGATATCAGCCAGGTCAGGTCATTGATTTGAAAATTGCTGTAGGGATGAAACTGGAGAACTTCCGAGGGACCGTTACAGAGCGGGCGTTAACATCCAAACGTTTTTTAAGAGAAGAAAAAGGTCCTGAAAAATTTGGGTTTGCTTATATTTCAACAGCACAGCCTATTTTTGATAACGGGGAAATAATTGGGGTCGTAAGTGCCATTATTTCAAATGAAAAAATGGATTCTATGCGCCAATTAGCGACAGAGTTATCGAGTGCAGTAGAGGAAATGACAGCGACGAATGAAGAGTTAACCTCAGCGAGCATGGATGTTTCAAATCGTTTGGACGGGCTTGTCACATCTACAGAAACGATGACCGCAGATATAGGGGAAATTAATCAAATGGTCGAGCTTGTAAAAGGGATTGCATCGAAATCACAAATTTTAGGATTAAATGCATCAATTGAGGCTGCCCGTTCTGGTGAGCATGGAAGAGGCTTTGCAGTTGTAGCGAAGGAAATTCAAAAAATGGCGCAGAACAGCAAAGAAAGCGCAGAAAAAATTGCTGCGCAGTTAAATAATATTCGTGTTTCCATTGAAGATGTAAATGGAACGACAAGCCAAATCGCAGCGTTTACAGAACAGTTTGCAACAAGTATGCATGAACTGAACGATGCATATGGAAGTGTGAATGGCACGGCAGAAAAGCTGTTGGAGATTAGTGAAGTAAAATAATAGAATCGAACAACCACTCCGAAAGATGATCGGAGTGGTTGTTTTTAATTTATATTCAATCGGCTTTTTATAAGTTCATGTTTTAAAAATGCCGCACCTGTAGCAATGAGAATTGTAATTAAAATGATCACAATACCAATTGCCGCAACTAACGGAGGCAGTGCATTTGTATAATCGAGTAGAAAGAAACCCGAAATGTACAAAGTAAGAATGGCATAGGCGCAATATTTAATATAGTTTAACCCCTGTTCAAGACGACTGGAGAAAACAGACTCCCGCTCAATAATAGTAATCATCTTCAAAGTTTCATAAAGCGCATAAAAAAACGGAATAGCGGTCGCATACATACCAAGCAAAATCGGATATTGAAGGTAAGCAACTTCCGGATTTAAATGCGCAGTTTCCTGAGCTAACCACGGTAAAACAAATACACATAATAACAACACAAGTATACCCGTTGAAATAATAACAGTTTTTAAAAAGATTGAGTTTAATTTCCGCATGTTAATCCTCCTCTTTTTTCCGCAATATATACTATAGACGTCGGAAAATTCGGAAAGTTTCTGAGTGCATAAAGCGATTTACTGCTCCTCTATATTCCATTAATTGTTACAATAAGTAAAAGAGGTGAATGGAATGTTTGATACAGATGCGTATAAAAAATTAGAAAAGAATAGAAAACATTTCTTGATTTTTAATCTCATTACGATTCTATTTTTTACGGGAATATCTTTTACTTTTGTTATTCCAAGTTTAAAGGGATTTGATTTAGGCTCTACATTGATAGTGTTTCTAATCTATATTGTTGTTGCAAATGTTTTTGTAGGGATTTTTGTTCACAAAATAGAATTGGTTTTCTTAATTTCGTTGTTATTCAGTGCTCTTGGAATGGGCTGGCGTCTATGGCTTGAGTGGGGGGAATTCAGTTTAGTCGAACATACAAACATTGTTGTGATGATAGGTTATCCATGTATTACAGCACTTGTAATCACACTAATTTATGCTGTTTCAGAAAAGTTCAAAACGAAAAAGATCGTCATGATAGATAGGGAATAGAAGAGATTCATAAAATCAGAAAGGTGGATATAAATGGAGTTTCGATTGGCTACTACAGAAGATATGGAAATATTAATAGATTTACGCAAACGATTATTAGTGGAGGAAGGGCAAACAGTATCTTCCAATATCGATGAACAATTAAGAAGCTTCTTTGATAAGCAATTAAACTCTAATCAATTTGTTCAATGGATTATCGAGGAAGAGAAACGTGCGATCGCTACAGGGGGCATTCAGTTTATTTCTTTTCCCCCTAGTTATTCCAATCCTACAGGAATTCGCGGCTATATTTTAAATATGTATACAGTCCCGGAAAGCAGGGGTAGAGGGCTTGCCAAACAGTTGGTGGAGCGGTTGCTGGCAGAAGCACAAGAAAGAAATGTGCACCACATATTTTTGATTTCCTCACCGATGGGAAAACCGTTATACAAAAAAATCGGTTTTAAGGAAAATGATATTTATATGGAATATTTCATTAAATAGTTTAGGGGATGAGGAAATGATTTTAGAAACGGAAAGACTCATATTAAAGCCATATGAAATTGAATTTGCGGATGCTATTTATGAAGTGGTAAAGCATAGGGAAATCGCGGATACGATGGTCATGATTCCGCATCCGTACCCACGGGAAGTCGTTGATCAGTGGATTTCCTATTTGCAAAAAAGCTTTGAGCAAGGGACAGCCTATGAGTTTGCTGTGTTTTTAAAAGAGAACGGCCGCTATATCGGGAATTGCGGACTCGTAACAGTTTCAAAAAACCACCGTAATGCAGAGGTAGGTTATTTTATCGATGTCGCAGAGTGGGGTAACGGCTATGCAACAGAAGCGTGTAAAAAAATAATAGATTACGGATTTCAGGAACATCAGTTAAATCGAATTTACAGCCGTTGCATGGTTAGAAATGTCGCATCAAGAAAAGTAATGGAGAAGTCCGGCATGGTGTGGGAAGGACGCCACAGACAGGAGTTTTTAAAGGACGATATATATGAAGATATGGATTACTTAGCTATTTTAGCTGAAGAATATTTTAATTAGAGTATGCAGGCTTAAAGAAACATTCTATTAATGGCAGGGTTTTAAATTTTCTATCTAGAACCTTTTAAAATAAGCGATAATGATACTTTTAAAAGGACTGATGAAATTGGAACAAATTCAGCAGAAAATAAATACAACGCCAAAACATATTGTGTCTGCCGCAACAATTGTACTGAACAGTAAAAATGAGATTCTGCTTATAAAAGGACCTAAAAGAGGATGGGAAATGCCTGGCGGTCAAGTAGAAGAAGGCGAATCTTTGACTGCTGCAGCGATTAGGGAAACAAAAGAGGAATCGGGAATTGACGTAGAAATACTTAAATTCTGCGGTATTTTTCAAAATGTAGAGAAATGTATTTGCAATACACTTTTTCTGGCAAAACCAATCGGGGGGACACCGACAACTTCACCGGAAAGTCTGGAAGTCGGTTATTTCCCCATGGAAAAGGCATTGGAAATGGTGACGGCCGGAAACTTTCGCCAAAGAATAGAATATTGTTTAGATGCAACGAAACACCCGTTTTTCATAGATTTTTAAATGAAGAATCCTTGAGGCGATTTGTACCGTGAAGGAGGTTTTTCTGTGAAACAGTTATTCTTTGGATTAGGTATTTCCCTAGTATGTCTAACAGGATGTTCTACAAATGAGAAGGGATCTGTGTCCAGTGAAAGGAATAGTTCGCAAACGTTGGTGCAATACGAAACAATCTCTGCTAATTTAGAGGCACCATGGGCTATTAATAAACTTGGGGACGCTTTTTATATAACGGAGCGAACAGGGCATATTGCAAAAGTGGAGCAAGGAGAAGTGACAAGGCAGGAAGTGAAGCTTGAAAGAATGCTTTCCACTGCTTCAGAGGCAGGGCTTCTTGGCTTTGTATTAGCACCGGATTTTGAACAATCAAATGAGGCATATGCGTATTATACGTATGAAAAGGGGAGTGACCAATTTAACCGGATTGTATTGCTTTTCCTTGAAAATAATAAATGGCTGGAAAAAAGTGTACTTCTCGATGGAATCCCTAGTGGTACGTATCATCACGGAGGACGTGTGAAAATTGGTCCGGATCAGAAGCTTTATGCGACAGCAGGTGATGCATCGAATCCTCAAACAGCACAGGACTTGTCTACACTCGGCGGAAAAATATTGCGCCTGAACTTAGATGGGAGCATTCCGGACGACAATCCTTTTCCGAATTCATACGTATACAGTTACGGACATCGAAACCCGCAAGGTATTACGTGGTCACCGGACGGCACAATGTATGCAAGTGAGCATGGACAAAGCGCAAATGATGAAATCAATAAAATTGAAGCTGGGCAGAATTATGGCTGGCCATCAATAGAAGGAGAACAAACGCAGGAAGGATTCATATCTCCTTTATTTACATCAGGTAGTGAACATACATGGGCCCCTTCCGGTATGGCATTCTTCAACAACAAGCTATATGTTGCGGCACTGCGGGGAACAGCAGTCCTTGAATTTGATTTGCAGACAAAAGAGGTAAAAGAAATCGTCAATAATATGGGAAGAATCCGCGATGTCTGGATTGAAGATCATACATTGTATTGGATTACGAATAATACAGACGGGCGCGGTACACCAGGAGAAAAAGATGATCAGCTGTACAAGCTTGAGCTATAGCAAAAGGAGTGTAAAAGTGAAATAACTTTTGCACTCCTCTTTTTGTCGTTGCTGTTATTCTGACTGTTCATCCCAAAACAGTTCATCCAAAGTCTTGTTTAATGTTCTGCATATGGCGATACAGACACTTAATGTCGGATTATACTTGCCAAGCTCGATGAGACCAATTGTTTGGCGTGTAACCCCAACCTTTTTTGCGAGTTCATCCTGTGATAGATCATGTTCAATTCGAGCCATTTTCAAGCGAATATTTTTCATCGGTTTCGCCCCGCATCATCATCTTCTTCAAGCATTTTACTGTTCACTTTTTGACTTTTATTCAATGCGCTTTTATAGGCACCAAATAAAAGCAGTAAATAGAATGGAACGTAAATCATAAGTGAAACGATAAACACTAAAAAGAAATATTCAATTGCTTGAGAAGAGCTGTCCGCATATTGGTATGCGCTATTAATTCCCATGAAAAGTGCGATGACCAGACCTAATCCACTACCGACAATCAGCTGTTTTGTACTGTATGAAAACTTGCTGTTGGCATCATGAAGTTCAACTTCATCCGAAAATACCCCGAGTTGCGCCGAACGGAAGCCGTAATATAAACTCCCACATATTAAAATGACCATCTCTGTTGCAACAGACTCCATACTTACTCCGGAAAGGTAAAATTTAACCGCAATTGAAGCGATAACAATGATCATCGTAAGTATATAGATTTCCCGGTAAATTTTATTTTGCGTGTTGTACACACGCTCATCCACTATCTTTTTGTTCCAAAACCCCATTTTATCCCCTCCATATTTGTTGTTGTTAACCTCATTATACATTATATAATTCATAATGCAATTTATATATGTCATTTTGTAATTTATTTTATTCAATTACAATAAAAAACCGTGACTGCTTTCATTAGCAGTCACGGCATATGTTCTTTGATCATTTAACTATACCTAAGGAATCGAGCGGGTAAAAACGGATCGATGTAGAGCCGAGAATTTGATCTTTTGAGACTAACCCGATGCGTGGATCTCGGCTGTCACTACTTTTACGGCGGTTATCACCCATAACAAAATAATAGTCATTCGGAATTTCTGATACACCAGCTATATCTTCCAGTGTGAAATCGAGAGTCAAATCACCAGGGTCGTTAAGAGCAGACTTATATTCATCCAAATAAGGTTCGTCGATTTCCTGACCATTTATATAAAGTACATCATCTTTATATTCGATATGGTCACCTGGAACTCCGATAATCCGTTTAATAAAATATTCGCTTTCCAGACCATCAAACACAATGACATCGAATCGATCAAAATCATGAAGCGATTTTCCGATTTTATTGACGATAATCCGGTCTCCGTCTTCATATGTCGGCATCATGGAAGCACCTTTCACATCAATCGGAGTGAAAATAAATGTGCGAATAGCTACAACAAACAAGGCGGTTATGGCGATAACTTTAATCCATTCAAAAAGCTCATTTTTTTCTTTTTTCATTTTCTATAACCTCCTTAAAGAACCTAGCAGCTTGGGTTAAAATTATTTTACAACCCCATGAAGCTTCAATGCTTCCACAAACACATCCGCAATGTTCAACATAGACTGTTCATCAACATCAAATCTTGGATGATGATGCGGGTAGATGGCATCGATCTCCGGATTGCCGCCGCCTGTGAAGAAAAACGTGCCGGGCTTTTCCTGTAAATAATAAGTGAAATCTTCTGCGCCCATACGAGGTGGAGCATTCAATACTTGCAAGTCCGGCAAGTTTATTGAGACAGCTTCGCGAAGCATGGCTGTTTCGTTCGGGTGATTATATACAGCGTCATAGCCGCGAGTATATTTAAATTCAAGTGTAGCACCGTACTGAATTTCAATCGCTTTGCATAAATTGTTCAACTTTTGCTCTACCATATCGCGAATTGCCGGATTGAATGTACGCACTGTTCCTGTTAAATGTGCTTTGTCTGGGATGACATTGCCGACTGTGCCACTTTCAATTTTTCCAATTGTAATAACAGCAGATTCAATCGGATCAGTATTTCTGCTGACGATTGGCTGCACACCAAATACAAACTGTGCCGCGGCAACAATCGGGTCTACTGTTTCGTGAGGAGATGCCCCATGTCCGCCTTTACCTTGAATCGTAAGTTCAAAAAAGTCGGCTGCTGCCATTGCGTAGCCTTCACAAAACAGCACAGTACCTAATTCGCTCCACGATGAAATATGAGAGCCGTACACATAGTCGACACCGTCAAGACATCCTGCTTCTACCATTGCCTTTGCACCACCTGGTACGACTTCTTCCGCAAATTGATGGATGAATACGATATTGCCATGAAGTGCGTCACGGTTATCAGCAAGTGATTTTGCCAACCCGAGTAGTGCAGCTGTATGGATATCATGACCACAAGCATGGCTTACTCCATCGACTTGCGATTTATAAGGTACATCTTTTTCATCTTGAATCGGTAGTGCGTCAAAATCTGCGCGGAACGCAATTGTCGGTCCCTCAAAGGCACCTTTTAAATAGCCTACAACGCCATTACCACCAACATTCTCTTTCACATCAATCCCATAAGAACGAAGCTTTTCGGCAACGAGTTTTGGTGTATTCACTTCTTTAAATGACAGCTCCGGATACATATGCAGATGTCTTCGGATTTCAATCATATCCTCATAGTTTGCTTGCAGTTTCTCTTTTACGCTCATTTTCTCCACCCCTGAAAAATTATTCGTTATTCAATGCTTCCCATTCTTCTCTAAGTAACCCCATGCGAATCGAGTCATAATAATGCCCTTCGTAATAGCGAACTTTACGGATTTTGGCTTCAAGCTGCATCCCCAGTTTTTCACCAACACGAATCATGCGTTCATTGCCTGACCATGTCGTGAAGCCAACACGCACTAATGGCATTGTATGAAATAAATGTGCAATCCATAATTTTAGTGCCCGTGTTCCAATACCTTTTCCCCATGATTGTCCCTCATGCAGGACGATGCCCATTTCAAGCCACTTTGACGGTTCGTGTTCCCAGTAGTAGGAGATAATCCCACGGACAACCCCCGATACTTCAATAACCCACATGCTAGTATTTCCGATCCAATCATGCATTGTTTCGATAAATTGTTCATATGGAATCGCTCTATGCGGATAATACGGTGCATCCCATTTTTTTCATTCTGGCTGCTCATCTTTATAAATGAGTTCCCATAAACGGTCCATATCTTGTTCTAAAATTGGTCGTATGATTAGTTCCTGGTCTGTATACATTGTTTTCCTCTTTTCAAATAATTTTCTGTTTATAATGGATTGAAAAGAGTGGAAAGATTACTTTTCAATCACGTTCGTAAATGTTCTCATTTTTATCAATCCTTTCAATGGAAATTACTATTATTTTATCAGAATATTCCAGTAAAAGTAGAAATTGTTGAACTTTAATAGAATATTTAAGTAAAAAATTGGATAGATTTCAAATGAAACTGAGACCAACTGAAAGTAAAAAATATAAAGAAAAAGTAAAAAATTATAAAAAATAGTCGAAATTATCTAAAAGAACTACCAAAATCAATAACTAAGAACTATAATTATGGTTTGAAGAATGCAAAATTTTAGAAAATATATTAGAAAAGAATCACTAAATAGAAGTTGGTGAATAGATGGTGAAAACAGAAGATACAAATGTGCTAAGTTCAATGCAGCTAACAGTAGAGGAATTACAAAATATTAAAGTTGCATTAGACGAGTCGTCCATTTTGGCTGTTACAGATCAACGAGGCATTATTACAATGGTAAATGACCGATTTTGTAAAATTTCCAAATATGAACGTTGTGAACTCATTGGCAAAGACCACCGACTTTTAAATTCTGGCTATCATCCTAAGAAATTTTTTAAGGAAATGTGGCGTACGATCGGTTCTGGTAAGACATGGCATGGGGAAGTATGCAATCGCGCAAAGGATGGTTCAACATATTGGGTACAGACGACGATTGTGCCTTTTTTGAATGAGAAAGGAAAACCGTATCAGTATATTTCGATTCGTAATGATATTACGGCCCAAAAGAAAATTGGGGAAATGATACATATTGCACACCATGATGATTTGACCGGTTTGCCAAATCGCCGGATGTTACTTAATGATTTAAAAACACTGATCGAAGTTGAGCAACAACCGTTTTCACTTATGTTATTTGATGTGAACCGTTTCAAAAATATTAATGATGGCTTAGGTCATCGTGTTGGAGATATGTTTTTAGTAGAAATTGCAGAGCGAACAAAAACGTTGAATAGTCCGCTTCAGACTTTTTACCGTTTAAGTGGGGATGAATTTATCTGTATATTAAGAGATTCAGACCTGTTAGAAAGTACTGCAGAAAATATACAGGCGTTATTTAAACACCAATTCAATTTAAATAACCATGCGTTTTATGCATCGATCAGCATCGGGGCGGTAAATTACCCGGAACATGGGCACTCGGCGCAAGATATTTTAAAATATGCAGATATTGCGATGTATGAAGCGAAAAAAAGCAACAATAAAGGTTTTGTCGTCTATAAAAAACAACAGCGCTTTTCACATAACCAGCTACTGACATTGGAAACAAAGTTACATGATGCCATTAAAAATGAGGCATTTGAACTGTATTACCAGCCGAAAGTGAATCTCCAAACGAACAAAATTGAAGGTATGGAGGCACTGATTCGCTGGTTTGATGATGAGCTTGGTTTTGTACCTCCGGATCAGTTCATCCCATTTGCAGAGGATTTCGGGCTGATCAGTGATATTAGTGAGTGGGTTATTGCTAAAGCCGGTCGTCAAGTAACAGAATGGAATGAACAGTATAATTTAAATCTTCGCGTAGCAGTAAATATTTCGCCTAGTCATTTGAAAGCAGATAACTTTATCGAGCGCTTAAATCATATTTTATTGCAGCATGAAATTTCACCAAGCGCGCTGGAAATCGAGATAACAGAAATGAGTTTTTTAGATCAAAATTCAGATTTGCTCCATACAATTAAGCAATTGAATGAAATGGATATTACGTTAGCTATTGATGATTTTGGGACTGGCTACTCTTCATTGAGCTATTTAAAAAAGTTCCCGGTAGACTTATTAAAAATCGATCGTACATTTATTCATGAAATGTATAAAAACAATGCAGACATTGCGATGGTTTCTGCGATGATTTCTTTGGCCCGCGCACTTAATTTAAAAGTAGTGGCAGAAGGTGTCGAAGAACATGAAGACTTACACCTTTTACGGGAGTTTGACTGTGAATTTGTACAGGGTTACTATTATAGCCGCCCATTGACGATCGATGACTTTTCGCAACGTTTAAGTGAAAAGGGGATACTTGTATAAAAAAGTGGCCGGGACATAAGTAGAATTATTGCTAAATAAATGGAATGCCTTTATTAAGAAATGGATATATTGCAAAATTGATTGGAATGGAGGGCGACTCCTGCGGGAATAGCGTGACGCCTGAGACTACAGGCTCAGGCCACGCCCGCGGAAAGCGTCCCGGAATGGAAATCAATTTTAACGCTCAGCAAAAAAAAGCTATTTTTCTCTCAGAGAAAAATAGCTTTTTTGGGTTATGTCCCAGTCTCTTTTTCATGATTTGAGGGTAATACTTGGATTGATTTCAAGGAGCTTTTTTACAAACAGCTCCTTATCCTTAGGAGATACCAGAATGATTTGAATATGCGGGTCAAAGGTAATTTCTATCCGGTCAATTGACATAGCCGGAGCTGATAGAGGATTTTTCGATGGGCGTAAGCTTCGGATTTGGTTGATGGGAATACGCTTTTTATAAATCCCGCCGTAAACGATGAGTTCATCCTTTTCGATAACGTATTTTGTACCAAAAAACAGGATGCATAATAGGACAATTATAAGTGCCGTAACAAGCAGCAAAACAGCACTTGGTTCAGTAATGACCCCGTATATCATCGAGATGGGCACAAAAATAAAAACTATAGCTATCCAAATATCCACTTTTGATTTAAAAATCATGAAACGGCCCCCTTCTCCTTATAGCTTATAACATAGAGGCAGAAATTAAAAATACAATTCTAGTAATAGGGGATAGGTTATTTAATTCCATATTTTCGATCCAATGTTACAAGGCGCGCATCGTCATTCGGACGGTTCATGACTAAGTCGGCAATAATTTGAGAGCCAAGCATACTATAAACCGTACCGTTACCGCCAAATCCGAGCAGGTAATAGTGATTCGGCTGTTCTGGATGCTGTCCGATAAAAGGGAGATGGTCTAAAGACTCGCCGAAGGAAGCACAGTATTTATATGGGGCATGGAAATTTTCATCAGGCAATAACTCATGTAGCTTATCCAGCAGCACGTTAGCCATTGCATCCACTTTTGTTTCATTTTTGGCAGGATCGGCTTTCTTTTCGTCTAATCCGCCGATTACTACACGGTGATCTACCGTCTTTCGCATATATAAATACGGGCGAGCTGTTTCCCAAATGAGTGCATTTTCATACCAGCCTTCAAAGCCGGGTTTTTGCTCTGTCACAATCGCATAAGAACGGTTAATGTCAGCCCCCTTCATTTTTCCGTAAGGAAGACGCTCATACCCGGTCGTGTATACAATGCGGGATGTTGTAAAGGTTCCGTTCATAGTGTGCAAAGTGATCTCATTTCCCTCATCTTCAATCACATTGGCATACGTATTTTCAAATAAATCGAGTCCTTTTGCAATCAGCTGCTCAGTTAGTGAAACAACGAACTTATAAGGATTTATTTCTGCATCATTTTGTGTGTACAAAGCGGCAGGAGCTTTAAATGGCAAGCGCTTTTCTACAACTAATTCATTCCAAAATTCAGCAGGGAATCCGTTCTTCACCAACATTTCACATTCCTTTTCCAGCTTTGATACATCTTTTTTTTCACTGGCAAAACAGATGCTGGGACGTCGTATAAAATCTGCAGTATCTTTTAGAGGTTGTGCAATTTTTTCAATCTCGTCAACTGCTTCATAGCAAAGTTTATAAAAGCGTACAGCATCCTCCTCTCCAATTTTTTCACTTAGTTCATGTAGTTGAATATCATTTGAATATTGAAGTAATCCTGTATTTGCCGAGGTACTGCCGGAGCCAATCTCGTTTCGTTCTAAAACGGCTACCGTTAAGCCTTCATCAATTAGTGCTTTCGCTGTCAGTATTCCGCTCATTCCCGCACCTACGACAATTGCATCATAATGAGGTTTGATTGGTGGGTTGGTGTGAGGTTGTTTTAAAAGTGTTGTTGGCCAAAATAATAAACCGTTGTGTAATTCCATAAATAGTCCTCCTCGTATAATCTAAAGAATAATTCCCGCTCTTTGCTGTTTCTAACCTTGAAATTTTTAATAACTTACTTTCGGGGTAAAGGGGAAAGAATAGAAATTAAAAGGAGGGATATGATGGATCCTTATATTTTCGGGTTTTTCACGATTGCCTATATTGCCATCTTCGCCTGGGGAATGGCAAAACATAAAAAAACGGCATCTGCCATTTTGTTTTTAGTTATTGCCGCTCTGATTTACGATAATGCAATATTAGCGCTAGGCCATCTCATCGGAGAGGGAGACCTTCTTGAAACCCTAAGCTATGGCCGTTTTTGGCTTCATGCAATCTTTACCCCTACGTTAATACTTTTTTCATTATTTGTAATGAAAGAGGCAAATCTACACTTCGCCTATAAGAACTGGGTTCCCTTTACATTTGGTGCCTTATGGATTGTTGCCGTGATTGTAGAATATTTTGCGGAATTGAATGGACTGGAACTAGCTTCGGAAGAATCGTATGGTGTACTTAGCTACAGTACAACAGAAGCAGCATCCGGACCGCCGCCAATGATTTTGATTGTCCTTGTCGCCTTATTAATTGCCGCAATCATGCTTGGCAGGAAAAGAAAATGGTGGTGGATGCTTGTCGGGACAATCGTTATGACAATCGGTAGTGCATTTCCGATTGATATTGGGAGTGACGCAATTACAAATGCCTTTGAGCTAGTATTAATTGCGACTTTAATGTGGACAGCGATTCATTTTTCGAATGACAGACCATATAGAAGATTTTAATGAAGAATAATTGTGCTAAGGGGATCGCTTAGCACAATTATTTTTTGTATACTACCTTGCAATGAATAATAGTGTTTGTTAAACTACTGTATAATGAATAGTAGTGAGGTGAAATAATGAATCCTCAATTTAAAAAAGGCGTGCTGAATTTATGTGTCCTCGCCTTGTTGGAAAAGAAAGATATGTATGGATATGAACTCGTTCAAGCAATTTCTACACAAATCGAAATATCAGAAGGGGCGGTATACCCGCTGTTGCGCAGGTTAACAAAAGACGGTCTTTTTACAACATATTTAATGGAGTCCACAGAAGGCCCGCCGCGTAAATATTATCAAATTACCGAACTAGGGATTGAACAACTACAGAGCTTACGTAATGAATGGGAAAGTTTTATTTCAGGTGTAAATACTTTAATTCAAGGGAGCGAATAAAATGAACGAACAGCAATTTTTGGATTTACTTGATTACCATTTAGTAAAATTACAACAGCAAGAAAGAGATGACATCCGCAGAGACTTTGAAGAGTATTTTGAAAATGGTCGTACAGAAGGAAAAACGACAGAAGATATTATAAAATCATTTGGAAGTATTGAAGAATTGGCGGAAGAGCTCCTTGCTTCATATGATGAAGAAGATTTCATGGAAAATGTTGCGGTTGTAAAAAATGATAAGCCAATTCCGTACCAAAATGTAGAAATTGAAGCTAACGGTGTGAATGTGGTAATTGTTCCTACTGACGCTGAAGAGGTTATTATTGAAACAAAGGATAAGGATCACCTGACAGAAGCAGCGATGCAGATCAAAGATGATACGCTATATATCTCGATTAAGCGTCAGGAACAGGTTCGCCGTTTTTGGTTTATTACGATAATAGGAACGATCAATACAATAGATACAGTTGTTTATCTGCCTAAAAAGCAGTATGAAAAACTTGTGATTCATAATGACAATGGACGGATTAAAGTGTCGGAAACAATCGCGCAGCAATTTTACCTGCAATCAGATAATGGACGCATCTTAACAGACTATATCCAAGGGAAAGTTCTTGATGCCCATTCGGCTAATGGGCGAGTGGTGCTTACAGAAACGAATATTGATCTTGTAAAGGCAAGTTCAAATAATGGACGGATTATCGCAGAGAATGTGAAGGGTCAAGAGCTTCAGTTTGATTCAGATAACGGACGTGTCGAAATGAAAAATGTTTTAGGTGAAATTAAAGCACGATCACGAAACGGCCGGATCGTTGCACAGTTAAATACTGTCCAATCACCTATAAATTTTGAAACCGATAATGGTCAAATAATATTGAGTACAGAAGGCAAAATTCAAAATATAGAAATTGATAGCTGGACCGCTTGGGGATCTGTATCCATTTATAATGAAAAAACATCGCATTATTCGCATGGAACTAGAGCAAACACTATAAAGTTAAAAACAAGCAATGGGAAAATTACGGTTGAGGACCTTTTAGCTCAGTAATCTATGTAAAAGTTAGAAATTCATCGGCACAATCCGTATAATAAAACTAATGATAGTTGAAATGGAGTCGTTAACGATGAAAACATATAGCTTTAAATTATTTGGTGGCTATAAGGTGATACTTGATAAAACAGAAATAACAATTGACTATGCCGGCGAAAAGTTTCTATTTATAAATAAATCTAAGCCCCGTATGAAAACTATTTCTTACGATGACATATTGAGAGTCGATTACAAGGAAGCCGGTATGACATTCGGTTATGTGCGTCTTATTACTGCGGAAAATGCGCCATATGTTAGCAGTTCGTATGTCGCGCAGCATGATGAAAACGCCTGGATGGTCGAAAAGGATGAAATTAGTTTTTTAAATGAAGTATTGGGTGTGCTGAAAAAGCGCTGTAAAAATATACAGTTCGCTCAATTGAAAGCTTAAAATTAATACATTGCACGTCAAAAGTATTTGATGTGTTTTTCTATAGTAAAAAAAGTGCTCCGAAGAATACTTCGCAGCACTTTTTTTACTTTAAACTATCTGCATTTTTGACCACAGCTGTTTGTAGTAGGAATGGGAGTCAATAAGCTCCGCGTGTGTACCTTCACCTGACAGCTGGCCGTCTTCGAACAGTAAAATCTGGTCGGCATTAGTAATTGTAGAAAGACGATGTGCAATAATGATCGTCGTCCGGTTTTGCATTAATGTATGCAATGCAAGCTGTACTTCGCGCTCGGATTCATTGTCCAAATTGGATGTCGCTTCATCAAGCAGCAATATTTGAGGATTGCGTAATATTGCCCGGGCAATTGCAATCCGCTGCTTTTGTCCCCCTGAAAGCTTAATACCGCCTTCTCCAACTTCTGTTTCGATTCCTTGTTCAAGTGCCATGACAAATTCATAGGCATAGGCGGCCTTCAATGCATCTATTACTTGTTCGTCTGTTGCTTCGCTTTGACCGTACAAAACATTTTCGCGGATTGAGCCATTCATAAGTGGTGCATCCTGCGTCACATAGCCAAACAATTTTCGCCATTCATATAAATCATATTCTTCAATATTCGACTGTCCATATAAAATTTTCCCCTCTGTTACTTCATAAAAACGTTCGATTAAAGAAAACATTGTCGTTTTTCCACCGCCACTGCTACTTACAAATGCGGTTGTCTTTCCGGAAGGAATCGTAAAGTTCATTCCTTTTAAAATAGGCTGCTCGGCATATTGGAACTTTACATTTTGAAAAACGATATTTTGTGCCTTAGCAGGAATTGAAAGACCGGATAATTTTTCGGTTGCCTGAGCGATAATTGCTTGAATACGTTCTGTTGCTCCAAGCGCTTTCTGTAAGGCTGTAAAAAATGTCGCCATTTGCGTAAAGGGAATAATGATTTGCACAAGGTAAATCATTATCGCCACAAGCGCTCCTGAAGATATTGCTCCCGAAGATACTTGTGTTCCCCCATATCCGAATAAAAGAATCAGCACAATCATCATAATGAGCGTCATAATCGGAGATAAAATAGCGAGGATTTTCGCCTCCTTTAAACCAAATCGGTAAAGCTGCTCAATCCGGTTTCCACCCCTTTCTTTTTCCAATGGTTCGGTCTGTGAAGATTTTACAAGTCGAATATTGGATAATACACGTCCAAGATGCCCGCTGAATGAAGCAAGTTCATCCTGATTGGCTTTAGCGATTTTATGCATTTTTTGTCCAAGCGGTAATGTAACAAAAATCGCAAGCGGTACGGCTATTAACATAAGAAGCGTCATTTTCCAGTCGATCCAAAGTAAAATTGCAATCGCCCCGATTATAGAGAAAATGCCCGACACAAAATTTACCAGGTGGTCTGTTACAAGTTCCTTTACGACGCTTGTATCTTGTGTAATACGGCTCATCGTTTCCCCTGATTCATGGGCATCAAAGTAAGGGGTTTTTAAATGTAAAATATGCTGCCATAGTGTATTTCGCAGATTTGCTACAATCCGTTCCCCGAGCATACGCATCAGAAAGTAAGTCAATCCACTAAGAACCGCCTGTATAACTAAAATTAGTGCAACGGCAGTGACCGCTGTCCAAGCAAAACCTGAAGTCGAGAAATCATTGATCATATTCATCGTAAATAACGGCACAGCCAGTGAAGCAAGTGTTTCGATAATACTTAATACAAAAACAATAATGACGAGCTTCTTGGGGAATTTGCTTTTTTTTATAAGTTCCCATAATTGTTTTAGTTGAACGTTCATGTAATAACCCCCTCTAATATGTTCAATCGTGCAGCTTGTTCCAAGAGCCAATTTTCTTCTTCAGCAGAAAGCGGAATTGTAAACAGCCAGTTATCAAAATCGACATTTGGATATTTTTCAAATTCCTGCGCTAAACTTTTCGTTAATTCTGCCGGAATAATAGAAAATAATTGTTCAATTAGTCGTTTCAGTTCCGTATTATCTGGCGGATGCAGGAAAGCCTGCTTAATTTCATAGAGACTTTCAATGTAACGCCGATTAATTTCAATGAAGTTAATATCTAAATAATTGTAGATCTGTTCAATGAGCGGCTCCGGGATATACTGTTTTAAATAATCCTTCTGGGCATCCTCTGTCAGTAAACTATGAATAATGAGCAGTAAGGTAGTAGAATCAACAGCCGCACTTTCCTGGTGAATGAGAATGGCCGTATCAATCGTTGCAAGCATTTGATCCAACTGCTTTTTCTTCTTTAATAACTGTGCTTTTTGATTTTCCAAAGATTGAAGCAGTGAATCGTCTTTTTTGAGCAGCTCTTTAATTTCCTCCAAAGAATAATCAAGATATTTGAAAGTCACGATTTTTTGGACAGTGATAATATTGGCGTCATTATAATAACGCTGCCCGCCTTCCGAAATGCGTGCAGGTACTAATAACCCCTTTTCTCCGTAGTAACGCAAAGTACGAATTGTAATGCCGGTCTTTTTAGAAAACTCCCCGATTGAATACAAAGTCCTCACTCCTTGTATGTAGTATAAAAGCTGACGTAACGTAACATGCAATAAAAACATTTGAAAAATATAAAATAGTTTAGTTTGCGACAGAAATTTAAAGTAACGATGTCTTTTATATTACAAAAAAATAATGTTCGAATTTATCGAAAGTTGTCAGTTTATGTTCCACGTGAAAAAAATCCAACTAAATATGAATCATTTAAAAGAAAGAAAATAATAAAAATTTGTAAAAATCAAAAAATAATAACGAAATAACATAGAAAAAAATTACAATAAATACTATTATATTTAGAAAGAAAGGGTAAGCGCGTTAATAGATCGTTAAATTTTTATAAT
This sequence comes from Solibacillus sp. FSL R5-0449, assembly GCF_037975215.1. NCBI lineage: Bacteria > Bacillati > Bacillota > Bacilli > Caryophanales > Caryophanaceae > Solibacillus > Solibacillus sp. FSL R5-0449. Next base: position 3,341,895 of record NZ_CP150239.1, on the reverse strand, counting down.
ATGGGAGGTTAGGGAGAAATGATGAGTAGAAATATGAACAGTATAAGGAAAATTGTATTTCAGATTGGGGTAATTTGTTTCCTGTTAGCAGCTGCAGCAACTACAGGCTATGCCCAAATGTTTTCTGATGTAAAAAGTGATTCTAAATTAGATGAAGAACTGACAGTGTTAAATAATTTAGGTGGAGTAATACAATCACCAAATGAAAAATTTCGTGCAGATGATCCGATTACACGCTATGAAGTGGCTGAGTTTATCGTACGTACACTGCAAATTGATTTAGAGATGAGTACAACAATTCCTACATATTTAGACATTCCTGCCGAAGATCCGCGAATGCCAGTCATTGCAGCAATAACTGAGCTTGGGATGATGACGGGATTTGAAGGGAAATTTAATCCTGACGCAAAATTAACGCGCGCACAGGCGGTAAAGATTTTGATGCCTGCGTTTCAGTTAACTGGGCAGGCGGCAATCTCCTATACGGATATTGCAAAAAACCATAGTGCCGTACCTGCAATTCAAGCACTGTTGGCAAATAAAATTGTATATCCGGCAAAAAACCAAAAATTTAATCCGAACGAGCTGATGACACGCGGGGATTTTGTTTCATATCTTGCGAGAATTATTGAGCCATCATTAAGACCTACTGAACCAGAACAGCCTGTCTTCCAAAGCTGTGTGAAAGAAACGGCGAAAAAACGTTATGTAGTTGATGTCGCAGTAACAAACTTATGGAATAAACCTGACCAGGCACGTGCTGTTGACTATCCTTCGACAAAAAATCCGGTAGAAATGCAAAAATGGATTTCATCATTAAGTTTAGCTCAAAAGAAATGGCTTGTTGGTCGTACAGATACCCAGGCGTTGTACGGCGATGAAGTATCAATGCTTGAAACAAAAGGAAAATGGCAACGTGTTGCGGCAAAAGATCAATATGTACCATATTTAAAAGCAGGCTATCCTGGCTGGGTTCCACAATCTCATATTGTGGCAACGAACAAAAACTATGATGACTGCGGCATTGCGATTATTACTGCTGATAAAACAAATCTGTTAGAAAAAGATGCGAAAACGAAATTTTTACAGATCAGCTATGCGACGATTTTGCCGGTAATTGATGAGACTGCAAAATATTATTATGTAGAGACACCAGGTGATGGGGTCAAGCTACTAAAGAAAAGTGCAGCAAAATCATATGATTCCTATAGCGATGTCCCTAAACCGACAGCTGCTACAATCATTAAAGAAGCGAAACGCTATTTAGGGTTACCGTATCTTTGGGCGGGCACCTCTTCATGGGGATATGACTGCTCGGGCATTTTATATGGTGTTTTCCGTACACACGGTATCATGATTCCGAGGGATTCATTCTATCAGGCGACAGGGGGTAAAGCTGTTGCGAAGAAGGATTTAAAACCGGGTGACCTTGTATTCTTTGCGTATAATGGCGGCAAAGGGAAAGTTTATCATGTCGGCCTTTATATCGGTGACGGTAAAATGTTACATGCACCGCACTACGCATCAAAAGTTAAAATTGAATCAATGAATAGTGGTGTCTACAAAAAGAACTATTCTGGCGCAAGACGCTATTTATAATAGGCATGCACAGTTAATCAAAAATTTTCCGTTTCTTTTTAACTTACATGTCGAACTATTTAGTGTATTGTTAGGAGTAAGTTGGGTATATGTAAGGAATAAAGGAATTTTAATAAGGAGGCATATTTTATGAATCCGTGGTTAATAGCGTCCCTTGTTGTACTGGGAATTGCTGTAGTTCTGTTAATCGTCTGTATTGTTGTAGTAATCGGACCAATAAAAAAGGTCGTTACACTGCTGTTGGCACATGCTGAAGGAATCAAAAAACAGCTGAACCCTATTCAAACCGAAACAACAAAATTAACAACAACAGTCAATCGCATGATGGCAGATATCGAATATAAAAAAGAATCTGTCCAGTCAGTCATCCAATCTGTCAAACAGACTGGTAAGGTACTGGATCAAGTAAGCGATGAGTCACACGATGCGACTGTGAAAGTAATGAAGAAAGCAAACAATGATCCACAAAGACAAGCTGAGGTAGAACGTTGGACTAATACTGCAATGGGTATTATTCAGCGAAAAGCATAAAAGGAAAAGGAATGTACAAAAACTCTGTACATTCCTTTTTTAATTCAAATTTAACGTAATTTTGAATGTAAGCGTTATTTTTCTGTACTAGAACAGAACTTGCTGGCTTATAATCTATTCTTCTGTTTTTTGTTTAAAACATTAAATTCAAGGCATTCATAAATTGTTCAAATTAATCAGATAAATTGTGAAAACATTGTGAATATAGGGGATTGGGGGTTTCTTTTTAAATTAAAAGGAGTAATATAGAAAACAGGAAATGTGTTATATAACAAACTGCAACTGTCACGGGAGAATCGACTATTTATAATACAGTTTTATAAAAAAGGAGAAATGAAACATGTGGGTAGTAACAGTATTTAACAATATAAACGATATTCGTATATTTGAATATACGACGAAGATGGAAGCAACATCAACATTAGAAAAATATAAAAACGCAATCTTATCCTATACAAAATAAAAACGAAAAAGGAGCGGTAAAATATGTGGGTAGTAACAGTGTTCAATAATCCAAATGATATTCGTATGTTCGAATACGCAACGAAAAGCGAGGCTGCTGCATTTTTAGCAAAGTACAAAAATGCTGTCCTATCGTTTACAAACTAATTTAAAAAGGTCTATGCAGGAAACGGAAGAATCCTGCATAGACCTTTTTATTTGCGGTGGAATATTGAGAGTGGATCGGTCCATTTTTCTCGTTTATTTAATTAAAGGTATCTTAAACGAGAATGACGACGCTTAGAGAGATTTCTGGCTGCTAGTTACAGAAGAAGAGGAGAATGTTATAAGAACGATAACTATACTTTAAATAGATGGGTATACAGAAATAATGATTCTAAGTAGAATTTTTATGTAGTTAGTTTCGGTCTTAATTAATGTGTGACATAAATATGCAATTTATATAGAAGTATTTACTGAATTTATTTTATAGAAGGTTGACGAAATATAGCTAATATAAGATAATTTTAAATGGTAATAATAATTATTTTATAATAATTATTTCATTGATATTTATATAGGAGGAATTTTAAAATGGCATTAATCGGTAAAGAAATCGCACCATTCGCTGCAAAAGCATTCCACAAAGGTGAATTCATCGACGTATCTTCAGAAAACTTCAAAGGACAATGGTCAGTAGTATGCTTCTACCCTGCAGACTTCACATTCGTTTGCCCAACTGAGTTAGAAGACTTACAAAATGAATATGCTACTTTAAAATCTTTAGGAGTAGAAGTTTACTCTGTATCGACTGATACACACTTCACTCACAAAGCATGGCACGATACTTCTGATGCAATCGGTAAAATTGAGTACATCATGATTGGTGACCCATCTCATACAATTTCTAAAGCGTTTGACGTATTAAATGAAGAAGACGGCTTAGCGGAACGCGGTACATTCATCATCGATCCAGACGGTGTTGTACAAGCATTAGAAATTAATGCTGGCGGTATCGGCCGTGACGCTTCAATTTTAGTGAATAAAATTAAAGCGGCTCAATATGTACGTAACAATCCAGGTGAAGTTTGCCCAGCTAAATGGGAAGAAGGCGGCGAAACTTTAACACCAAGCTTAGATCTAGTAGGTAAAATCTAATCTGAGTAGTAAATAACAAACAAGTAAGCGACAAAAACAACCTTTATGGCTTGGTTTTTGTCGCTCTGTTTTTAACTTGAGATAAGAATGGGAAGCTCTCTACCTTCTAAATTAAATAGGAAAGAGGTGGAAGGCTGGCTGTATTAGAGAGAGAATCGCCGCTTATTTTTCGGGAGAGAACGATAAGCGGTATTCATACAGCAGCTTGTGCAGTGTTAGATAATCAGATTAAAGCGCAATTACAGCAGTATTTATCAATGCTGGAAGGTGATTTATTAATTAAAGTGAGTGTTAATGACGACAAAACATCGCAAGAAATGCTCAATTTAGTTGAAGAGCTGGAAAAGATGTCACCCCGCATTACGGTACAGCATGCAATATTAGAACGTACACCGAGTTTCAGTATTAATAAAGTAGGCGAAGGGGAATCTGGTGTTACGTTTGCTGGATTACCACTTGGTCATGAATTTACTTCATTAGTTTTAGCGCTTTTACAAGTTTCAGGTCGCGCACCGAAAATCGATGCAGCTGTTGTAAAACGCATTCAGGCGATTAAGCAACCATTGAAGTTTGAAACGTACGTAAGTTTAACTTGTCATAACTGTCCTGATGTTGTGCAGGCATTGAATATTATGGCAGTTTTAAACCCGAACATCTCGAACACGATGATCGAAGGTGGAGCATTCCAGTCTGAAATTAAAGACCGAGACATTATGGCAGTACCTACTGTATTTTTAAACGGCGAAAACTTCGGTGGCGGTCGTATGGAGTTAGAAGATATTTTAACAAAGTTAGGCGAAGTATCGGACGGCTCGGAATTTGCGGATAAAGAAGTATTTGATGTATTGGTAGTAGGTGGTGGTCCTGCAGGTTCTGCAGCTGCTATTTATTCGGCACGTAAAGGGATTCGTACGGGTATCGTGGCAGAACGCTTCGGTGGTCAGGTTAACGATACGCTATCAATTGAAAATATTATCGGGACAAAGGCTACAGAAGGTCCTGCTTTTGTATCGAGCCTGGAAGCGCATGTATTGGACTATGACATTGATGTGATGAAATCGCAACGTGCGGCAAAAATCGAGAAAAAAGATCTGATTGAAGTGACGTTAGAAAACGGCGCGGTATTAAAAGGGAAAACAGTTATCCTTTCTACAGGGGCTCGCTATCGTCAGCTTGGTGTACCTGGTGAGGAAGAGTTTAAAAATAAAGGCGTTGCGTATTGCCCGCACTGTGACGGCCCGATATTCAAAGGGAAAGATGTTGCGGTAATCGGCGGCGGTAACTCAGGCGTAGAAGCGGCAATCGACTTAGCGGGTATTGTTAACCATGTTACGTTACTGCAACGCAACAGTGAGTTGAAGGCAGATAAAGTGTTGCAGGAGCGTGTTCGCGGCCTGAAAAACGTTACAGTAATTACAAATGCTTCAACTACTGAAATTACAGGAACGGATAAAGTAAATGGTCTAACGTATAAAGATGTTGTGACAGGTGAAGAAAAGCATATCGGATTACAAGGTGTATTCGTTCAAATTGGTTTATTGCCAAACACAGAATTCCTTGAAGGAACTGTAGAAATGAATGCGCATGGCGAAATTATTATCGATAAGCACGGTGCAACTAATGTTCCTGGAGTTTTTGCAGCAGGCGATTGCACAGATACAGTATACAAGCAAATCGTTATTTCGATGGGCTCTGGGGCAACAGCTGCTTTAGGTGCATTCGACTATATGATCCGTAATGTAGATTCACGTGAATTTGTAGAAGCATAATTATAAAATCCGTTGTACGTAAAATCGTGCAACGGATTTTTTTTAAGGGTAAAATAACGGTAATTAAATCAAGCTTAACGAGAGTTGGTGAGAATGGTGAAAAGGGAGCGAACATTGCGTATTTGTCCAAAGGGACACCGATATTATAAAAGTACAGATTGTGGAACTTGTCCTAAATGCGAGCAGGCTAATAAACCGTCAAAAGGATTTTTATCTCGTTTAACTTCACCTGCACGAAATGCCTTAATAAATGCGGGCATTACCGAGTTGGAGCAGCTTGCTGAATATACGGAAAGTGAAATTTTACAATTGCATGGGATTGGACCTTCTTCGATGCCTAAATTAAAACAAGCGATGGCTGAGAAGAGCTTAAATTTTAAAAGTTAAAAATGTTAATGCTTAAAAGTAAAAGTGTAAGCATCTCTAATTTCGGGTAATAGATAAGAGAACATTCGAAAAGGAGGCTTTTATAATGAAAGACGATAAAATAAAACATAAAAAGCTCGACAATCCGGATTTATTGAATACCGAAAAGGAAAGCATTTTCGATATAGATGAGGAAATGAAATTTGTGGATCCAATTCCGATGGAAGAATTGAATGATCAGGTGAAAGATGAAAAATATCGTGCGAACACGAAAACTACTTCCGGTAGTGAGCGTAAAAATTCGCCGGACGAAACGAAAGATAAGTAATTTACAAATAAAGTTTAGAGGTTGGCCATTTTGCAAATTAGGCAAAGTGGTCAATTTTTGCTGTTCGAAATTAATCAGCAAAAAGCCCGCTGTAAATGAACGCAGCGAGCTTGGTGTGAAACTACGAAAGACTGACGGGAGGAAGAATATCATCAATTGTTCGTGCTAATTTTAACGCTTTTAACTGGAACTGTTCATAAAAGGCTTCTGTCCCTGCACCACCGATATAAAAAGAAATATGCTCGTGAACTTGTGCCAATTTTTCTAGGGTATGAATAGATTGGGCGAATTCATTGTAAGCAATCTCGGTAGATCCTGTTAATAAAACAATTGCCGGCTTTTTTAACGCGATAGCAGATTGTATCGCAGTTGGTGCTGGTGAAGGACCGAGCATAAGTGTGCGGTAACCCCGCAACATACATTGGATGAGTAGAATTTGCATAGGGATTTCATGTCTTTCTCCAGGTAGACAGCTCCCTAATGCGAGCGGCGCATCGTCCGGAACATAAAAATGTCGACGAAGGTGGCTTAAAAAGTCGCGCACTGTTTGACTGCTTATTGCTTCTTGGTATTCACCCCAGGCTTTTTCGCACCAAAGCTGTCCAACTTCGTGAAGGAAGGGAACAACAATGTCCCGAATCAGTTTCTCTACACCAAATTTATGGTGAGCCTGTTCGAGCAAATGTAATATTTTATGCTCATTCGCATCGGTACCGGCCTGAATTAGTGCTTTGTGGAAGTACGATACAGGGTCTTCTTCCGGTACATCCTTATTTTTAATATAGTGATCGACCGCTTGTTTGATCGTCATGCCGCTATTCACATACTGTTTCAGCTGCAATAACGTTTGAACTTCATCTTCCGAATATACGCGATAACCATTGTCTAATCTGTCCGGTTGAATGATCTGGTAGCGATCTTCCCATTTTCGGATCAGTTGTTTAGAAAGATTTGTTAAGTTAGATACTTGTTGTATTGAGTATGTTTTTTTAGTCATATTTTACCACCTCCTAAAAGGAATCCTTGTTAAACTCTATTCAACCGAAAAATAAAGTACTTGTCAAATGTTTTTCATATACTGTACAATGTTTGTATAACATGAAGTGAGGGGTATTATAAAAAAGTGCCATCACCTTGCAATATTTGGAAGAAATAAAATAAGAGGAGGCTATGTGATGTCTAAACATCCATTGGAAAAATGGGGAACTGTAATGGGCGGTAAGAAAACACGTTGGGTCGTTTTGGCTTTATGGATTATGTTTGCCGTTGTATTTGCACTTATCTTTCCGCAAATTAATAGTGTTGAAAACTTTGTAGGCGATGAAATCCCTGATACTTATACATCAATTCAAGCAGGAAAAATTATGGAGGAAGAATTTTCTTCTGACAGTGGGATCCCGCTATTAATTACTTGGTATAACGAATCAGGCCTTACAGAAGAAGATTTGACAAATATTCAAGGGTTATACAAACAGCTGGCGGATGATCCGTTAGATGGGCAGGAAACAATCCCGCCATTCCATGAACTTCCCGTTTCAGCATTAATGGGATCACTTTCCGAGAACGGTGCAGCACTTGTTACACCTGTTTTCTTTTCAACAGATAAAAATTCAGATGTCTTAAAAGAAAATTTAGCGATTATTAAAGAACGTACAGAAAGTCAATTTGGCGAAAATCCATATGATAATAATTTAGAAGATGAAGGACTTCATGCTAGATTCTCTGGACCGGTTGGTATTTCGATTGATGCGACAGATCTATTCAAAGCAGCTGACGTACAACTAATGGTTGCCACTGTAGTAATCATTTTAGTCATCTTATTAGTAATTTACCGTTCGCCAATTTTAGCGATTATCCCGTTAATAGTTGTAGGGATTGCGTATTTAGTTGTAAGTCCACTATTGGGCGTGATGGCTGAAAACGGATGGATCGATAAAGACGCACAAGCGGTAGCAATTATGATTGTACTATTGTTTGGTGCAGGTACGGACTATTGTTTATTTTTAATCACACGTTACCGAGATATATTGCTGACTGAAGACAATAAATTTACAGCATTGGCATCGGCTGTGCGTGAATCGACAGGTGCAATCGTCATGAGTGGCTTAACAGTAGTTATCGGTTTAGCGACATTGGCATTGGCAGATTATGGGGCATTCCAGCGTTTTGCGGTTCCGTTTAGCTTTGGTGTATTAATTACAGGTTTTGCAGTAGTTACATTGCTGCCGGCTATTCTTGGTATTTTAGGTCGCGCTGCGTTTTGGCCATTTGTTCCACGTACGGAAGAAGCTGAAAAAGCACATGCAAAAAAGAAAAATAAACCATATAAACAACGTAAACCTAATCACCGCTATATGCGCAAGATTGGTGAATTTGTTACTTCGAAACCATGGCTTGTCATAATTGTTGCAGGAGTAATATTAATTGGTTTAGCATTCGCTTCAACAAATATTAAGTACAACTACGATTTAATTTCTTCCTTCCCTGAAGATATGCCTTCACGTGAAGGATTTACAATCATTGAAGAAAACTTTACACCAGGTGAATTAGCACCGGTTCAGTTGTTAGTAGACAGTGAAGGAACTGATTTGAACATTACTGAGCAATTATTAAGACTCCCTTATGTCGGTGTAGTAAAAGAAATGCGTAAAGGGGAAACAAATAACAACATTCAGCTTTATGAAATTGATTTGGATAAAAATCCATACTCGAATGAAGCGATGGATGATGTTGAGCAAATGAAGGACGATGTTAAAGAAATACTTGCTGATAAAAATCTGGAAGACGGTAAATTCTGGATTGGGGGCGAAACGAGTTCGCAACTTGATACAAAAGTCGTTCAGTCAGGCGATGAGAAAATCATTCAACCTGTCATGATTATTATTATTTTCGTCGTATTATTAGCCTACTTACGTGCCTTAATCACATCGGTTCAATTAATGGTAACAGTAGTGATTTCTTTCTTCGCTGCTTTAGGTGCAGGCTGGCTGATCATTCATTACGGTTTAGGACATGAAGCAATGGCTAGTTCGATTCCGTTGTATAGTTTCGTATTTATTATCGCATTAGGTAATGACTATAATATTTTCATGATTTCTGATATATGGAAAAACCGCAAGCGCGGTATTGCACATAGAGAGGCCATTTCAAATGGTATAGCATCAACAGGTGCGGTTATCACATCTGCTGGTCTAATTTTAGCTGGTACATTCCTAGTATTAGCGACATTACCAATCCAACTGCTAGTACAATTCGGTATCGTAACAGCCGTAGGGGTATTGCTAGATACATTTGTCGTACGTCCATTACTTGTACCGGCGCTCATTACGGTGTTTGGTAAATGGTCATACTGGCCGAACAAAAAGCTCGAAAAATAAGAAAAAGCGTATAGCTCCCTAATTTTAAGGGACTATACGCTTTTTTTAGTGTTATACGGGCGCATTAGCGCTTTTGTTCTAGGAAGTTAATGAACCGGATTGCAGGCGATACATGAGTTCATACTTGCCGCCAAGTGCGACAAGTTCATCATGGTTGCCTTGTTCAACAATTTCACCACGGTCCAATACTAAAATTTTATCTGCATTTTTAATAGTTGAAAGTCGGTGAGCGATAATAAATGTTGTACGACCTTTTTTCAGTACATCCATTGCATGTTGGATAATTTCTTCTGTTTCTGAGTCAATGTTCGATGTCGCCTCATCCAGAATAAGAATAGCCGGATTAAATGCAAGCGCTCGCGCAAACGAAATTAACTGGCGCTGACCAGAAGAAAGCGTACTGCCTTTTTCGATTACAGGCTCATCAATTCCTTTTTCGAATTTTGATAATACACGATCGCCTCCGACTGCTTCGAGTGCTTTTTCAACGGTTTCTCTTGAAATCCGCTTATCATTGAGGCTAATGTTCGAAGCAATTGTCCCAGTGAACAAGTAAGGGTCCTGCAATACGATTCCCATATGTTCACGAATTGCTTGACGGGGTAGCTTCGTAATATCTTTTCCATCAATAATGATGCGGCCTTTTTGCGGGTCATAGAAGCGGAACAATAAATTCATGATCGAACTTTTTCCTGAACCTGTATGACCGACAAGTGCAATTGTTTCGCCTTCTTTTGCTTCAAAGTTAATACCCTTCAACACATACTCATCATTTTTATAGGCAAATGATACATGATCGAATACAACATTACCTTTATAGCGTTCAATTCGTTCTTTACTTACAGTTTCCCCTTGCTGATCCAGCAGTTCAAATACCCGTGAACCAGCAACAAGTGAACGTTCAAGCTGGGAGAACTGGTTGACTAAATTCGTAATCGGATTGAACAGACGCGTAATATAATCAACAAATGCATACAGCGTACCCGCTGTTACCGCTTCAGGCAATGTCATCGATTGAGTACCGAAGTAAAAAACAAATACGGCAAACATTCCTAGTCGTAAAATGTTGACAAGGTTATGTGACGTCGCGGAGTCCAGCATTAAAAGTTTACGATTGTATTTATAATGTTCGTCATTCATCTCATCGAACTCTTGCTTCATCTGCTCTTCACGGCGGAATGCCTGAATAATCGTCATCCCGTTGATCGACTCATTGATCATTGCATTAATATCCGCAATTTTTGTTCGAATAATATGATTGTACTGGGAAGCAAATTTTCGGTATAAAATCATCCAAATATAAACGATCGGAACGAGTAATAGAGCAAAGAGTGCCATTTTCCAATTTAAAATAAATAAGGCTATATATACCCCTGCAATGGTAATAAAGCTGTTCGCAAATTGCGAAAGTACAGTTACATACAGATTTCGAATTGCTTCGGTATCATTTGTGACACGGGCAACAACTTTCCCGGCTGGTAAGTTATCGAAGTATTCAATTGGCAGCTTTTGAATATGTCCGAATACATCTTTCCGTAACTGCTGAATAACGAAGTTTGCACCACGTTGTAAAAAGATGAACATTAAATAACGGAACACAGCAGTAAGCACAGATAATAGGAAGAAAATCGACAGCAGTATCGCAATCGGTTCTACTTGCAAATTACCTGGTTCCATATAATGGTCGATAATATATTTCGCGATGAACGGTCCTGCAATATCAGTTGCGACCGCAATTGTTAATAAAGCTAAGCCGATTAAAATCGGTTTTTTAAATTTTAAAGCATAAAGGTACAGTCGTTTTGATGTACTCATTATTGCTCCACCTCCTCAAGCTGCTGGCGGTCAAACTGTTCTTTGTACCAGCCACCTAAGCGAAGGAGCTCTTCATGTGTACCTCGTTCAACGATATAACCATCATCCAGCACGATAATTTCATCCGCATGCTGAATACCTGACAGGCGGTGTGTTGAAATGATTGTTGTTTTTCCAGCGCGCTCTGTTTGTATATTTTCGATAATTTTTGATTCTGTTTTAGCATCGACAGCAGATAAAGAATCGTCCAAAATTAAAATTTCGGGATCTTTAATCAATGCACGTGCAATGGATACACGTTGCTTTTGGCCACCTGATAAAGATACACCTTTTTCACCAACAAGCGTCTCAATACCAAGCGGTAAATTGGACAAATCTTTCTCGAAATCTGCCAGTCGAATGGCTTCTTCAATTTCACTGTCCGTTGCATTTTCTTTCCCGAATAAAATGTTTTCTCGGATTGTACGTGAAAATAGTATATGGTCCTGTGGCACATAGCCGATCCAGTCCAAAATTTGTTCTTTTGTCATTTTTGCCAAGTCCGTATCATTAATAGCAATTTGCCCATTGCCTAACGGATATTCACGCAGCAGCTGACGAATAAATGTCGTCTTTCCTGAACCAGTTTTACCGACAATGCCGAGTGTTTGCCCTTTTTTGAGGTTCAGGGAGATTTGCTGCAAGTTTTTCACCTGAGATAGAGGGTACTGGAATGTAAACTCAGAAAACCCGATAGAATTCGGTACATGATGCGTCATTGGCGAAGGAGGATTTTGAACATCCGCTTCATATTCCAATGTATCCTGTACACGGTCAAGGGAAGCACTTCCTTGCTGCATAACATTAATAAGCTCGCCAATAGCAAACATCGGCCAAATTGCCAAACCTAAATAGACGTTAAATGAAACGAGCTGACCGACCGTTAGCTCATTATTTGAAACAAGAACAGCACCATAGCCTAATGCGATTACATAACAAATACCCGTTCCGATTTTCGTAATTGGCATAAAAAGTCCGTTAATATATGCAACACGCATATTTTTGGCGAAAATGTTCTCACTCATTTCCGAGAAGCGTTCTTCATCTTTTCCTTCTTGAACATATGCGCGGATTACACGCGTTCCTGCAACAGATTCAAGCACGTTGTCATTCATCTCACCGAATGCATCCTGTGCTTTCATGTAGCGTTCATGAACAATTTTCCCTAAATATTGAATGATTATAGCCATTATTGGAATCGGGAGCATTGCAAAAAATGTCAGCTTCCAAGAGATGAAAAAGCCCATCGCTAAAATGATCAGTGCCATATAGACCGTCGAATCAATGAGGGTCATAATACCGAAGCCGGCAGTTAATGTAACGGCATTTAAATCGTTTGTGGCTTTGGCCATCAAGTCACCAGTACGGTTTTTTTCATAAAACGTCGGCGTCATTTTTAAAAACTGATGCATCAGTTTTTTTCGCAAAATACGGTCAAGTGTAATGGAACCGCCAAATAACTGATATTGCCAGATGAAATTTAAAGCGTAGCTCACGATGGCAGCCCCAATAACGAAGCCTACATACTTCAGCAGCAGCATCTGAGTCATGTCTCCACTTGTCATATCATCAATGGCCTCACCTAAAATCCATGGAGGCAAAACTTCGATAAAGCTCGCCAACATTAGGAGTACAATCGCAATTGTATATTGCTTACGGTACATTTTTAAAAACCATTTTAATTTCACAAAAACATTAAACATTACGTATACCTTCTTTCTTCAATGTTGATCGTGTTGCTACCCATCATCGTATCGATCCATTTTTAATAGTTTTCGGTTCAAAAAGATAGTCATATAAAGCCCTCCTGTAATTTTGTTACACTAAAATGCATCGTACATTTATTCACATGTTTAATGCCTGCATGATGTAAACAAAAAAGACACCTTTCCAATTTTTCGAAAAGGTGTCAAAACGAAAAAGGGCACAGGGGAATCCATACCTGTGCCTTTTATTTACATGTACGTGCAAAATTAAAACAAAAGTTCAGGTTAGGGCAATATGAAATTGTCGCTTTTGAAATGTGTAAATTTACAATTGATGTGTTCATATCCCTTAACTCCTTTCCTTGTTTTAATTTATTTAGTGTTCCTTAATATTAGTGTAGGCAATTATCGTTGTCAATATTTTTTGAAAACATTTTATTTTCAGTGTTGTAATTTATTGTATTTATTATAATTAAATAGACTTAGAGGATTCCGACTGTAAATGGTACTCATAAAAGTCACTGGAAGTTTGAAAATTGTTTGTTAATTCTGTATCTTGAAAGTAATACATCAAAAGGAGTGATACAACAATGAAGAAATTGTTAATGGTCGTGCTATTTGCGCTTGTACTCGCAGCATGCGGGACAAAAGAGACGAGTGATGATGTAAATAATGTCCCGGGAAATAATACAGACGATGTGACACAGGGTAGCCCTGAAGTGAAAGAGGAAAAAATCACTTTATATAAGTCAGATGATAATGCGGAAAATACCGTACCATTTGATGAAAATTTTGATAGCAGTGAAGAAGAACTAGTCCCGTTTATTTTCTCAAAAGTAAATGAACATGATGTAGAGCTGCTGGATTATACGATGGAAAATGAAGATAAAACCTTAGTGCTTAATTTAGGTGACGATATATACACGATTCAAGGTTCAGCAGGTGCCAATATGTTTGTTGAAACATTAGCGCGTTCTTATTTTGAGAATTTACCTGAATTGCAGGAAGTGACGTTTTTATATAAAGGATCGGATGAACCAGTCTTGGATCATATGAATATAGGATTACCATATAAACGAGAAGATTTTGATATGTAGACGGGGGATAGCTGAAGATGAAGCAACTATGGACTAATGGCACGATATATACGATGGAACAAGAAGGCGCAACTGTACAGGCGGTGCTTGTTCAGGACGGTAAAATCGTAGAAACAGGAACATTCGATGAATTACAAGTATATGCGGATGACATTATCGATTTGCAGGGTGCAGTTATGTATCCAGGTTTTGTAGATAGCCATCTCCATATGATTGGACACGGTGAAAAGTTGTTGCGTCTTGATTTGACAGTAGCTACAAGCGGTGAAGAGCTTGTAAAACTGGTGAAAAATGCGGCAGCTCAACTTCAGGAAGGGCAGTGGCTCATTGGGGATGGCTGGAATGAAAATCAATTTACAGATAGCCGCATCCCAACGAAAGAAGAATTGGATGCAGTAACGAATAACCCTGTATTCCTTAATCGTGTGTGCCATCATGTTGCCTTAGTCAATTCAGCTTCACTTCAATTGGCGGGGGTTACAACAGGTACTGAAGATCCGGCAGGCGGAATGATAGGACGGAATGAAAATAATGAGTTAAACGGATTGTTGTACGAACAGGCAACGAGTCTAGTATCTTCATTATTCAAACAAGAGGGAGATAGCTATATTGAGAGCTTAGCGCAGTCATTGCAGCTGGCGATTGAACATATGCAATCTTACGGATTAACTGGCGGGCATACAGAAGAGATGAGTTATTATGGTCATTATTTGAATCCATTGACTGCCTATCACCGTGTAGTTGGCGAACGGAAGCATTTCCGAGTTAATTTATTGCGTCATCATACTGTATTCGAAGAAATGATGACGAATAATGCACAGTTCAATGAACCGTATATTGAGCCGGGTGCGATGAAAATTTTTGCGGATGGTTCGTTAGGCGGCTCTACTGCTGCACTTTTGGCACCCTATTCAAATGATGAACAAAATAAAGGGATGCTTATTCATACTGACGATCAAATGGAAGCACTCATTCAATTAGCGCGTAAATATAATGAAGCGGTAGCCATTCATATAATCGGTGATGGGGCAATGGAACAGGTGCTACAGTATTTAGAAAAATATCCTGTAGCTGACGGGAAGCGCGACCGACTGATCCATTGCTGTGTCGTATCAGAAGAACAACTTGCCCGAATGAAGAAGCTTCAAGTTATATTGGATTTGCAGCCGGCCTTTGTTACATCAGACTATCCATGGGTAACGGAGAAACTTGGTGAGAACCGTGCTGGTCATCATTATGCGTGGAAAACGTTTATAGAAGAAGGGTTTATATGTGCTGCAGGTACTGATGCGCCGATTGAAGCAATGAGTCCATTTGAGACAATCTATGCGGCAGTCGAGCGAAAGAAACCGACAGATGCACATGAAGGTTATGACCCTAAGCAAAAGCTTACACGTTTTGAGGCAGTAAAAATGTACACGGTTGGAAGTGCTGAGGCAATTTGCAAGGAAGACGAGCGCGGCTATATCCGAAAAGGATATGATGCAGACTTTACAATTCTCGATACAGATTTAATGAAATGCAGCCCGGAGGAAATTCTTCAGACAAATGCATTGCTGACAGTTGTTGGAGGTACGATCGTTTATAAAAGAGACTAGGATAATAAAAGAATCACAAAATAATGTGGTTCTTTTTATTTTGAAATATATCCTAGTAAACATATAGTAATTATATAATAAGGGGTTGTTATTATTTCCAATAAAAGTTAATATATTAAAAACAGAAAATTCAGTTAAAAAGGAGGAAGGTAAGAATGAAGTTACAAAAAGTATGGTGGCTATTATTGTTTTCTTTTATCCTCATATTGGCTGCATGCAGTAATGACGAGGAAACATCTCCAAACAGTTCGGCCGATTCTAGTGCCGAAACGGATGCTGGTAAAGATTCAGCTACAGAGAATACATCATCAGAAGGCGGCGAGCTTGTAATTGAAGTTCTTTCAGAAGCAGTTGAATTAGATCCACACGGCTCAAATGATGTCCCTTCATCAAATGTACAACGCAATATTTTCGAGACATTAGTTGTCCGTAATTTTGATACTGGTGAGATCGAACCTTTATTAGCAGAGTCATGGGAATATCTCGACGATTTAACATTGCAGTTAAAACTGCGCCAAGGGGTAAAGTTCCATGATGGGACAGATTTCAATGCGGAAGCGGTTAAAGCGAATTTAGATCGTCTGCTTGATCCGAATATTGCATCACCTCGTCTTTCTAATTTTGAACCGATTAAAGAAGTAGTCGTTGTCGATGACTATACAGTTCAGATTAAAACAGAAGAGCCTTATGGACCGTTGCTGTTTGCATTAACACATCCTGGCGGCGATATGATGAGTCCGGCGGTTATTGAAGAAGATTATAAACGTATGGAAAGTGGCGGTGAAGCGCGTGCATACGGAAATGAAAATCCGATCGGCACTGGCTTCCTGAAGTTAGAGAAGTGGACACCTGGTCAGGAAATTCGTCTTGTGAAAAATACAGAATACTGGGGTGATCAAGTAGCCTATGATTCTGCTGTATTTAAAACCGTGCCGGAAAGTGCAACACGGGCGGCTGACTTGGAAGCAGGCTATGCGCACATTATCGACCCGGTACAACCAACAGAAGTACCGCTTGTCGAAGGGTTTGCCCAAGTAGTAAAACAGCCTTCAGTTTCCATTTCCTATTTAGGTTTCAATACAGAAAAAGCGCCATTTGATAATCCGAAAGTACGTCAGGCCATTTCAAAAGCGCTTGATCGTGAAGCGATATTAAAAGGCGTTTATGATGGCTTTGGTGTTCAGGCATTTGGCCCGCTATCGCCAATGGTATGGGGTTATAACGAAGAAGTGGCGAAACAGGACACTAATATTGATGAAGCAAAGAAATTGCTGGAAGAAGCAGGCTTCCCGGATGGATTTAAAACGACAATCTGGACAAATGATAACCCGCAACGCCAGCAAATTGCGATCATCCTGCAAGAAACGTTAAAGCAGCTCAACATTCAGGTGGAAATTGAAGTAATGGAATGGGGCGCTTATTTAGAAAGAACATCTAAAGGTGACCACGATATGTTCATGCTTGGGTGGGCACCTTCTACAGGAGATGCGGACGGGGCACTTTACCCGCTATTCCACACTTCTGATATCGGCAATAACAACCGTACACGCTACAGCAATAAAGAGCTGGATGAGCTATTGGAAGTTGGGCGCATTGAGACAGACGAAACGATTCGCATGGATATTTATAAACAGGCACAGGATATTATTATTAATGAAGCACCTGCAGCATTTATCCACCACCAAGCTTATTTAACAGGTTATGCAAATAGCGTTACAGGCTTCTCAATCGATGCGACTGGCATTTATCAGATCCAAAACGTGAAAATTTCACAATGATTTAATATAAGTACTGTTCACTAACCGGGCTATTTGGGGGAGTGGACAGTATTTTTGTTTGGAAAATTTATTTATAATAATACTGACTATAGCGAAGGGGTGGGAAACGATGGAGCCAATCCGAAACATATTACCTCCGATTGTGGATGAAACGACTAAAGTGCTTATCCTTGGATCGATGCCAGGAAAGCAATCGCTGGAGAAGCAACAATACTACGGCAACCGACGGAATCACTTTTGGCCGATTATGGGAAAGCTTCTAGCAACCGATATTCCGGAAGACTATAACGAAAGAATCGCACTTCTTCGTAAACATCATATAGGGCTATGGGATTCGATCGAAAGCTGTGAACGCGAAGGCAGTCTGGATGCAAAAATAAAAAATGAAGTACCGAATAACTTTTCGGAGCTGTTTATTAGGTATCCGCAAATACAGCTTGTCTTATTTAATGGCGGGAAGAGCTTCGATGTTTTTAAAAGACATATCGGACTTGAGGTGTTGGACGGACGGGCATATAAAAAAATGCCATCAACCAGTCCGATTCCGGGAAAGAATATTAAAACCTTTGATGAAAAAGTTGAAATATGGAGCATCGTGCTAAATTATTTATCTTAATCAAAAATCTTACTTGTTGATTGATAGCGCAATGCCATCAACTTCGGTATGATAAAAACAAATCGTAGTAAAGGGGAATTATTTATGTATCGTGTAGCAGAAGATTTCGTAAAAGATTGGGCAATTTCATCTAAGGGTGCATTGAAAGTAATGCAAGCAATTCCGGATGACAAAATGCATATCGCCATCGTAGATGAGCACAATTCATTAGGATGGTTATCTTGGCATTTAGTAAGTGTAGCAGGCGCATTCGGCCACTTTGCAGGATTACAAATTCCGGGTCCAGGGCCTGATATGCCACAGCCGGAAACAATGGCTGAAATTACGGAGAAGTATGAAATGGTACGCGAAGCGTATAAAAAAGAAGCGGCAGCATTAACAGAGGAACAGCTTTTAGAAGAAGTACCTGCTTTTGGAGGGATGATGAAGCGCGGTGAATTACTAGGCAAAGTGATCTCACACCAAACACATCATGTTGGGCAAATGACAGTATTACTTCGCCAAGCAGGCTTAACAGTACCACCAGTAATGGGACCTACAAAAGAAATGCAATAAGATTTAAGCTCCGAACATGTTTCGGGGCTTATTTTATAAAAAAAAGATGCCCAAGTTAAATTGGACATCCGGTACATTTATTTCAAGAAAAAATCATAGCTATTTTTTGCAAGTAAAGTAATCGTAACGACGATAAAAAGGACACGCACATAGCCGCTTCCACGCTTAATTGCAAACCGTGAACCGACAATCGCTCCGACAATTTGAGCGGCCCCCATTATCAAGCCATATGTATAATTGATTTGCCCTAAGTAGATAAACATTAAAAGAGCCCCGATATTACTTCCGAAATTAAGGAGCTTTGCATTACCGGCTGCCTTTAAGAAATCATAGCCGACCATTAGAAACGCAAAGATCAGGAATGATCCAGTACCAGGACCTAAAAACCCATCATAAAAACCAATGAGTGAAATCACGAAGAAAAACAGAATATACTTTGTCTTTGAAAGGGATTTAACCGCTGAAATACTGCCCCAATCTTTTTTGAAAATTGTATAGACTGCTACGGCTGCCAGCATTATCAGCATTAAAGGTTTTAATAAGTTCGGATCAAGTAAATGGACAATCCAGGCCCCGATCATCGAACTAATAAAAACCCACGGAAAATACTTCATGACAGATTTAATATCTAGCTTTCCAGACCGATAAAAGGTAATAGTACTCGTTAAGGAACCCATTGTCCCGGCGAGTTTGTTTGTTGCAACAGCTGCAGAGGGACTTAGCCCGGCAAACATTAATGCAGGCAGTGAAATAAGGCCACCGCCTCCCACAACAGAATCGATAAATGCTGCTAAAAAACCAAAACAAATTAAAATAATAACTAGTTGTGGGTCTAACTCAAATCCCATAAAAGAACCCTTCTTTCTTCACATCGAGCAATACACTCATGCTATCGAAAATTAGGAGTAGTGTAAATAGTTAAAATTATGATTCGATTATGATAAGGTAATATATTAGTATAACGGAACGGAGTATAGATGAATGAAGGATTATCAGTTTTTATTGTTTGACTTAGATGATACATTATTGGATTTTAAAGCTGCGGAAAGATTGGCTTTGCCGAAATTATTTGAAGCACATCAGCTGCCATTAACACCTCAAATCGAAGCTGTTTACCGCGAAATTAATACCGGTTTATGGCGCTCGCTTGAAGAAGGGCTGATCACTCGTGACTTTTTGATGGAAACCCGTTTCGGCAAGACATTCGAGCATTTTGGCGTTGAAGTGGATGGCAGGTTATTGGACGCCGAGTACCGTGGCTATTTAGCAGAAAGTAAAGTTTTTGTTGAAGGTGCACTGGAGCTGATTCAAACATTGGCACCTGAATATGAACTGTATATTACATCGAATGGATTGGCGGAGACACAGAATAAACGTCTCCAAGTAACAGGGCTGGCACCTTATTTTAAGCAAGTCTTCGTTTCGGAGGATACTGGCTATCAAAAACCGATGAAGCCATTTTTTGATTATGTGTTTGAACGGATTCCAAATTTTGATCCAAACAAGGCGATGATTATTGGTGATTCTTATAGTGCGGATATTATCGGGGGTGTAAATGCTGGAATCGATACGTGTTGGCTTAACCCGTCGAATGCAGTACCATCAACAATTCATCCGACTTATGAAATACAAACGCTGGCTCAACTTTTGCCCATTATAAACAGTAATAAAGCCATCAATCAACAGCCTTTAGGTATTTAGCTTAAGGCATTAGTATATAAAATGAAATGCAATAATGCAGAAGGAGTGTACGCAATGACATTATTTATACTGGTCGTTCTCATTGCGATTATAGGTTACTTTATATTTAAATTATATAAGCATGACAATACACCATTTTATCAGTTGACCGGTTATTCCTATTTTGACATCCTATTGAATAAAAGTGTCCGAACTTCCTACCAGCTTATAAAGGAATTGGAGCATGTTCAAGGTACAAAGAAAATAATGGTGAATCTACAATTACCTGTACAAAATGAAATTCAAACAATTGATGCCCTTTTACTCCATGAATCAGGAATTTATGTAGTGAATGTGAAAGAGAAGTCAGGATGGATAAATGGACGGGAACAGAGCATCGAGTGGATTGAGCTATTGTATAAAAATCAAAAACAAGTATTTAATAACCCAATTCATGAAACGAAGCGTTTAATCCATACATTAAAAGACCGGCTGCCGGAAGTAGATGGTACAATTTTTGAAACAATAGTAGTTTTTACGAATGATTGTTCATTCCAGCAAATTGAGATTCAATCTTCCGATGTAGAAGTGCTGAAAATCGGGGATTTGAAAAAGTGGGCAGCAACAATTGAAGGAAAACGTTTATCGGAGACAGAGATTGAAAATTTGTATGCAACATTAGAAACCTTTATGCAAAGAAAAAATGTGAAATTACGTTCAAAAACGGCCACATCGGTAAATTAATTAGAAGAGAGCAAAGTAGTTTTTTCTGCTTTGCTTTTTCTTATAGGAAAAATATATAAAAAAATCCAAAATTTTATCAACTTTTTGCTCTCCTTAAACGTCTAATAAAAAGAAGAGTAAAGGAGGGTAGTAGAATGGGCAAAAAAATAACAGTGCTCAGCATATTATGTGGAATATTAATAGTTGTCGGTTTTCGTGTATGGACTAATACACCGCCAACTTATGCTAGCAATAAAACGGTAGTGAATGCTACTTATAAATTGCCGTCCATTTCCAATGATTATATAAACAAGTCGTCCGCCAGCTTAAATAAAATGATGCCGTATTATATGAATGACGGCGGGGCACCGGGCAGAAATTGTACAACATACATAAAGGTTGAAAATATATTGGATAATAAGGAGGCAGATGTTGTACAAGAAAGTGATCAGCAGCAAAAACAAACAGAACAGGAAGCCAATCACAAAAGAATTGCACTTACGTTCGATGACGGCCCCCATAAAAATGTGACCGACCAAATTTTAATGACACTGCAAAAGTATGAAGTGAAAGCAACATTTTTTGTACTCGGTCAAAACGCTGCAAAGTATCCTGATGTCGTAAAAAAAGCGGATGCTTTCGGTCATGAAATTGCCAATCATACGTGGAGCCACAAAAACTTAACGAAGCTAAACGCACAACAAATGCAAGCGGAAATCGACCGGGCAAACGACGCAATTTGTGATGCAACAGGGAAGACGCCTACGATGTACCGTCCGCCATTTGGAGCATTGGACGAAAAAGTACGGGAATCGATTGATTTAACGCCGGTACTCTGGAATATCGATACACTTGACTGGCAGCATAAAACACCTAAAAAGACATTGGCGAATCTAAAGGCACAAGCAAAGGACAATGGCATTATTTTGATGCATGATATTCACCAGCAATCAGCAGATGCATTAGAGGATGTCATATTGTATTTGAAAGAAGAAGGCTATGAATTTGTGACAACGAGCCAACTATTATAGATTGAAAGGATTTGAAGGGAGTAGTGACCACTATTTCCTTTTTTTATTTGAATGAGTTTATGGTACGATACTAGCGAACACATATGAAGGAGGATCCATCATGGGTCTATTATCAAAGCGAGCGTTAAGTATTCAGCAGTTTCAAGTCAATAGCCGACTTTTTGCATGCCCTATTTGTAAAAAGGAAATAGAGATTAGTAATGAAGGAAAAATGAGCTGTCTATCGAATCATACATTTGATGTGGCAAAACAAGGCTATGTTTATATGTTAAACCGTCCTGTCCAATCCATGTATGGAAAAGAATTATTCGATTCGCGCCATACAGTTATTCAAGCAGGGATTTACGATCGGTTGCAGGCAGCAATTGCCCGGGAAATCACTGTAGCCAAACCAGTACTTTTAGATACAGGCTGTGGCGAGGGGTCTCATTTACATCGTATTTGCGAACAGCTTGATCGCCCTGTTGGTGTTGGAATCGATATTTCAAAAGAAGGGATAATCGCAGCGGCAAAGTATAATCCCGAACAGCTTTGGTGTGTCGGTGATTTAGCGAATAGTCCGTTCAATGAGCAATCATTTGATGCGATTTTAAATATTTTATCCCCTGCAAATTATGATGAGTTTAAACGTCTATTAAAAAGAGGCGGTAAAGTAATTAAAGTTGTGCCACAGGAAAATTACTTGAAAGAACTGCGTAAACAGGCTTTTGCAGATTCGGAGAAGGAAAGTTATACAAATGCCCAAACGGTAGAGCGTTTCAGGGCAAGTTTTGCAAATACCGAAGTGAAAAGAATTACGTATACAGTACCGCTTGAACCATATTTAGTACAAAACCTGCTAGAAATGACACCGATGGGCTGGCATATTGAAGATAAAGGAAGCATTCAATTACAGGAAATTACAATTGATTTAGATTTATTAATTGGAATGGAGTGATCGTAGATGAAGAAAATCTTAGTATTAGGCGGGACACGATTTTTTGGCCGTAAATTAGTGGAACTTTTATTGGAGCAAAAGCATGAGGTAACAATTGTTACGCGCGGAATGTCGGAGAACCCTTTTGGCGATGCAGTGGAGCATATTAAAGTGGACCGTAAAGATACAGCAGCTTTCGAGAAAGCATTGGAAAACCGTACATTTGATATTGTGTATGATAATATTTGCTATTCGCCAAACGAAGCAAAACAGCTGTGCGATCTATTCAATGGGAAAATCGGCAAGCTTGTTTTCACATCTACATTATCTGTATATGATGCTGATGGGAAGGCGCATTCTGAAGAAGACTTCGATCCGACTACCTATGACATCATCATGGGCGACACACATGAATTTACGTATGGTGAAGGAAAGCGTCTGGCAGAAGCGGTATTTTATAAATTTGCCGAGTTTCCTGTAGTGGCAGTCCGTTTCCCAATTGTTATGGGAGAAGATGATTACACGCGCCGATTGCATTTCCATATTGAGCGCATAATGAATAAAGAACCGATTGGATTTGTGAATATGGATGCGGAAATGTCCTTTATTCAGGCAACAGAAGCGGCTCGATTTTTACAGTGGGCAGGTAATGATAATGTGGAAGGCCCAATTAACGCGACAGCAAATGGTGCGATCTCTTTAAAAGAACTTATTGCTCTTATTGAAGAAAAGACAGGGGAACGTGCCAAAATCGCGCTGCTTGGGACAGAGGAAATCCGTTCGCCATACGCGATTCCCGCAACATGGTATATGAAAAACGACAAGGCGGAGCAATTAGGATTCTCGTTCAGCAAGCTTGAAGACTGGCTGACTCCATTAGTTGAGCAAATTGTAGGAACTACAGTAAAGCAACAGTAATTGAATGTAAGTATGACTTTCAATTAAAATGAAGTGAGATTAACGATAAGGTAGGAATGAAACGTGTATAAATTTATTGCAAGACTTGTATCTGGAATTTTAGGGGTTAACGGAGCAAAGGCTAAGGTATATGGGAAAGAAAATATACCGAAAGAAGGCGGTTTTGTTGTTGCCTGTACTCATAATGGCTATATCGATATTTTGAACCTGGGGATTTCAATGCTGCCAAAAGAAGTACACTTTATGGCTAAGAAACAACTATTTGATGTAAAAGGTTTAGGCTGGCTAATTACGAGATTGAATGCATTCCCTGTGGATCGTGACAATCCGGGACCAAGTGTTATTAAAGTACCTCGCCAGCTTATTAAAGAAGGAAAAGTAGTCGGGATCTTTCCTAGTGGAACACGAAGCTCTGAAAACTCAGAACTGAAAGCCGGTGCAGTGACGATTGCTCAACTGGCGAAGACGGAAATATTACCGGCTGCTTATATCGGTCCGAAAAATGCAAATGGTGTATTCAAACGCCAAAAAGGCTATTTAATTTATGGAAAGCCGTTTACGGTTGGCGCAGGAAAAGAAGGCCGTGAACAATCCGTGCAATTTTTGGAAGAAGAACTGAACCGATTGACAGCACATTTAAAAGAAATGCATCCGGAAGTAAAATAACAGGAGCTGCGCGAAAATCTTTCGTGCGGCTTCTTTAAGTAGGAGTGGATAAAGAGATGAAGCAAGTACTATTCGTATGTTTGGGCAATATTTGCCGCTCTCCTATGGCAGAGGCGGTTATGCGTGATTTAATTGCTAAACGCGGTTTGACGGATCAAATTACAGTCGATTCGGCCGGAACGAGCAATTACCATATCGGAGAACCCCCGCATAAAGGAACAACGGCAAAATTAAAAGAATACGGAATTATGCCAACAGGTATGCTTGCAAGACAATTACGCTCGTCCGATTTAGACAGCTTTGACTATATTGTCTGTATGGATGAAAGCAATGTGAAAAATACGATTGAAATGCTGCGTGCAGAAGCAGATGCAAAAGTGTTCCGTTTCCTTGATTTGACGTCACATCAAAAAGATGTACCGGATCCTTGGTATACAGGGGACTTCCAGGAAACCTATGATTTATGTGTAGAAGGCTGTGAGGCATTGCTGGAACGGATATTACAAGATATAAAATGATTATGGAAAGCGGATTAGATTTAGTGTTAATCAAATCCGCCTTTTTCATCTTCCTACGGCAAAGACAATTCGATTATTTTGTTATTGGCGGCTCATTAATAGAAGCGAGCACCGAAGTTACCTCTCCCCCTTCATTCATAATATACTGTTCCGCAATGAGCCCATCTTCATCGTCATAATAAAAGTGATTTTTCCCACCCTCGACCGCTTCGGAAATTTGAATTAAATTATCATAGTTCTTGTAAGGAGTTTTAAAATTTACTGGATAAGTTACCGATTTATTTTCAAATGTTTCGCCACTAACTATAGGCCACTGTAAAATAATATGGAGAGAGTCTAATTGATTCAACTGTGCTAAAGTAAATGATTTTTTTTCTTTTTCTATTATTTCCTCATATACGAGCTCTATCGCATTTTGTTGTATATGATAAACTTTTTGGATTACTGCACCTCCATTATCTTCTTGGACTTCAACATAATTATCGAAAAGCCATGCTGTTGTTTCTTTAAATGAGGCATATTCGTTGCCCATTCCTAAAAAATAAGCAACATCGCCGTCTTGTTTAAAATAATTTCGTAATGGTAAGTTTGGTTGTTCTCCGATTTCCTCATTGCTTGAATCATTTTCTTCGTTTGAAGGCAGTAAGGCTTTGTTGGCATCATTTGTTGACCATGGCTGCAAGAAAATTGTCAGTGCTGCCAGTGCAAAAATAGCCGTAAAGATTGCATAGTATAAACTTTTCGGTTTTTTTGTTTTCGGATTTTGCCGTTTTTTCTCACTTGTTTTTGAAATAAAGACCCCTTTACCGGAAAGCATCATGATAAAGCACCCCTTTTTCTTTAATTACCAATTAGACGAAGCGAAGGATCGGTACGTTACACTAGATTCATTAAATATAAAGGCTATTTTATTATTACTGTCGGTTATAAGAAGCTTTGTTAAGGGTAATTATATGGCAAAGTATGTACAGAGTCATATGGAGGGAAAAACTATGGATGTGAAAGGAAGACGAAAAAGCAGTAATGTGGAAGATCGCCGGGGGATGAGTGCCGGGAAAATCGGTGGAGGACTTGGTGGAGTCGGAATAATTATTGCTATTATTTTTACATTGCTTAATGGCGGAGATGCGGGGGATGTTGTTTCGGAAGTATCAAAGAGCATTACGCAAAACGGTGCAACTTCTGAAAACTATGAACCAACCGCTGAAGAAGAGGAACTGGCGGAATTCGTTTCCGTAGTACTTGCGGATACAGAGGATATTTGGCAACAACTGTTTGCTGACAATGGACTGACATACGAAAACCCGACGCTCGTATTATTTACGGACAGCGTAAGTTCCGGATGCGGGATGCAAAGTGCAGCGGTTGGGCCATTTTACTGTCCGGCGGATTATAAGCTTTATATTGATTTAAGTTTTTATAAAGAATTAAAAAACCGATTTGATGCACCGGGTGATTTTGCAATGGCTTATGTAGTGGCACATGAAGTCGGTCACCATGTCCAAACATTGTTGGGTACATCCGAACAAGTACACGCGCTGAACGGAAAAGTATCGCAAGCTAAATATAATGAAGCAGTGAAACGTCTGGAACTTCAGGCGGACTATTACTCGGGTGTATGGGCACACCATGTCCAGGATAAGGGCTATTTGGAAGAAGGCGATTTTGAAGAGGCATTAACGGCAGCGAATGCCATTGGCGACGATACATTGCAGATGGAAGCGCAAGGCTATGTCGTTCCGGAAAGCTTTACACATGGTACAAGCGAACAACGGATGCGCTGGTTCAAAAAAGGCTATAATGCCGGTACACTTCAAGGCGGCGATACATTTAGTTTAGAGGCTTCCCAACTATAAACGTGTGACCTATAGCATCGAAAAAGTGCTATAGGTTTTTACATTTTTTTGTGCAGAGTAATTTAAAATTATTTCAAGTTTATGTATAATAAATAAGTTAAATATATTTTTTCGTTTTTAAATAACGTTACTAATAGAGTATGAAAGAGAGTGAACAAAATGGGTCGTAAGTGGAATAACATTAAAGATAAAAAGGCTGGGAAAGACGCAGCAAATAGTCGTATCTATGCTAAATTCGGTCGTGAAATTTACGTAGCAGCAAAATCAGGTGAACCAAACCCTGAATCTAACCGTGCATTAAAAACAGTTTTAGAACGTGCAAAAACTTACTCTGTACCGAAACATATTATTGAAAAAGCAATCGACAAAGCAAAAGGCGGCGGCGATGAGCAATTCGATGAGTTACGCTATGAAGGTTTCGGTGTTGCGGGTACAATGGTAATCGTTGATGCGTTAACAAACAACGTAAACCGTACAGCTTCTGAAGTACGTGCAGCATTCGGTAAAAATGGCGGTAACATGGGCGTATCAGGTTCTGCAGCGCATATGTTCCAAAACACAGCTGTATTCGGGATTGAAGGTAAATCAGAAGATGAAATTCTTGAAATTTTAATGGAAGCTGATTTAGATATGCGTGACATCATGGATGAAGAAGGCACAATCATCGTGTATGTTGAGCCGGAACAATTCCATGCAACACAAGAAGCATTTAAAGGAGCAGGCATTGAAGAGTTCACTGTAGCAGAGTTAACGATGCTGCCAATGACAGATGTTGCTTTAACTGGTGATGATTTAGTGAAGTTCGAAAAAATGATTGATGCATTGGAAGATTTGGAAGACGTGCAACGCGTCTACCACAATGCTGATTTAGGCGAATAATGATGTAAGTCCAAAGATAATTCTTTGGGCTTTTTATTTTTGCTGATTATTGGAAACTAACGGGAAATGGATGGTGCTATTTTCTTATTATTCATTAATAATATGTAGTATTCTCGAAAAGCAGTTGCATTTAAATAACTTTTAATTCAAAATAAATTTAACAATCAAATATTATACTAGGAGACATAATAGGCTATGAAAAGAATGGACAAATTAGGAAGTAGAATCATCTTGATGATCGGCATTATTTTCGCGGTTATTTTAGTATTAACCGTTGTTATGCTTCAATTTAATTCCGCGCGCTCAGTACAGTCATCAGTGAAAGAACGTACGATTGAAGTAGCTAGTAATATAGTAAATTACGTAGATGTGCAAAAGTATGAGCAACTTATTGAAAACCCGGAAGAAAATGCAACATATTGGGAATTACGTGAACAGTTAAACGAATTACGCGAATATAATGGTGTCATGTATGCCTATACCTATTTTGTACCAGAAGAAAATGGGGACGTTACCTTTTTAGTTGATGGCATGCCTTCAGATGATACTGAAAATGCCGGGAAACTGGGTGAAGTTTCAGGTTCAACAAAGTACGAGCATATCGAGCACGTTATCGAAGACGGCCGCTTTGCAACAGATATTTTAAGCAGTGATTTTGGTGAATATATTACCGGTATTGTTCCGATTAAAAATGATGCAGGGGAAACAATTGCCTATTTAGGTGTTGATATCAATGCATCATATGTCTCGGCTCTGACAAAGGATGTGGCAAAGGAGATTGTGCCAATTATTGCGCTGATTTTCATTGTTATATTTGTAGCAGCTTTAATCGGTATTTACAGTTATATCCGTCGGGCGTTAGCTCCATTAGAAACATTGAATAAAGCAGCAGAAAATCTAGCTTCAGGTGATATTGTTGAATCACAGTCTATGTTGGAAAAGCTGAATTTTAAAACGAATAATGAAATTACAGCGTTCGCTAAAAATTTCCAAAGCTCGCTTGTCGAGTTATCAGCTACATTCCAAGTATTGAAGGAACGTACAAATGGGCTGGGAGAAGTGGTTAATTTAATTGAAACATCAACAGAACGTGTGAACACATCAAATGAAAAAATGGTGGAAAATATTACTACAATTTCACATAGTGGGTCATTACAGCAAGTAAGCAATAATGAAGTAAATGCGGCGATGAATGAAATGGCAATCGGTATTCAGAAACTGGCCGATACATTTAATGAAATTGCGGAAATCTCTTCTGATATGACAAGCCTTGTTGAAGATGGCGCACAAAGTTCAGGTAAGGTAGTTGACCAGATCCACGGGGTAGAAAAATCAGTGGAAAACACTGCTAAGCTCGTGAAAGAGATGGGAGAAAACTTCCACTCAATTAAAGAAATGGTAACAGTCATCACGAATATTTCGGATCAGACGAATTTACTTGCGCTCAATGCAGCAATTGAAGCAGCACGTGCCGGGGAAGCCGGAAAAGGATTTGCGGTTGTGGCGGATGAAGTGAAGAAACTGGCTGAAATGTCCCGTACATCAGCGGATGAAATTTCCGGTCATCTTCAAAAATTTTCGCATATTACGGATCGTTTACTAGTTGAGATTGATATGACAACAACAGATGTTAAAGAAGGAACGATGGCAGTAGGTGAAATCGGTCAGCGCTTAGATCAGATTTTAAACTCTGTACTAAATGTCAACAATCGCATTCAGGACGATTCAGCAGTTGTTGAGCAGATGTCAGCAGGTGCAGAGCAGATTTTAGCTTCGACTGAGGAAATGAGCCGGTTAGTAAACGATACTTCCGACTATGCAAAACATTTGGCACTTGCTTCAGATGAACAAACACTCGTAGTCGATGATTTAACAAAAGCTGTTGAAGAATTGGATAACCATTCACAACAAGTTGTACTGGAAATGAATAAATTCAAGATATAATATGGGCATAAGCAGCTGAGACCATTTCTCGGCTGCTTATTTTTATGGCTTATCACATAAAATAAAGCCAGATAAATATTCTGAAAATAATTGCAATTTTTGCCATAATCATAAATAATAAAAGAGGGAATTTCGAATTCCGAATGAAGTGAACTGATGGGGTGAATGAGTTTGGTAACATTTAAAGACTTTGATTATAAACGTCCAGATTTAGAACAAATGAAAGAACAGACAGCAGCATTATTGGAAGAATTTAAAGCTGCAACTACTGTAGATGAACAAAGCGAAGTTATCGAAAAATTAAATGCGATTCGCAACACATTTTCTACAATGGCTAATATCGTCTATGTACGTGCATCAATTGATACAAATGATGAATATTACCAAAAAGAACGTGACCATTTCGATGAAGTAAGCCCAATGGCAGATGAGCTTGTATTTAATTACTATACGGAACTAGTGAAATCGCCATTCCGTGCACAACTGGAAGAAAAATGGGGTACGCAGCTGTTTGCTTTAGCCGAAAACTTATTAAAAGGTTTCTCGCCTGCAGTAATCGAGCTTATGCAAAAGGAAAATAAATTAACATCTGAATACAGCAAACTCGTAGCTTCTGCTCAGATTGAATTTGACGGCAAAACATTGACATTGGCACAGCTTGGACCATATGCAGAATCGACTGAGCGTGATGTTCGAAAAGCAGCACGTGAAGCGACTGCAGACTTTTTTGCTTCAAACAAAGAGAAGTTCGATCAGATTTATGATGAGTTAGTAAAACTTCGTCATGAAATCGCGACAAAGTTAGGCTTTAAAAACTATGTGGAGCTTGGCTATGTCAATATGAACCGTGTTGACTACAACGCAGAGATGGTCGCAAAATTCCGCGAGCAAGTGCGCGAATATATCGTGCCGCTTGCAACAAAACTGTACGAGCGCCAAGCAGAACGTATCGGTGTGGAAGACTTCAAATTCTATGATGAAGGCTTAACATTCCTAACAGGAAATGCCGTTCCTCAAGGTGACCCAGAGTGGATTATCGATAACGGTAAAAAAATGTACGAAGAATTATCTAAAGAAACAGGCGAGTTCTTCAACTATATGATTGAGCATGACCTGATGGATCTTGTTGCGAAAAAAGGTAAGGAAAGCGGCGGATACTGTACGTTTATCGAAGACTACGAATCACCGTTCATTTTCTCGAACTTTAATGGCACATCTGGTGATATCGATGTACTGACACATGAGGCAGGACATGCATTCCAAGTGTATTCAAGCCGAAATATTGGAATCCCGGAATACTTATGGCCGACATATGAATCAGCTGAAATCCATTCTATGAGTATGGAATTTTTTACATGGCCTTGGATGGAGCTATTCTTCAAAGACCAAACAGATAAGTATAAATTCTCGCACTTAAGCAGCGGGCTACTATTCTTGCCATACGGTGTAGCAGTCGATGAGTTCCAGCATGTCGTGTATGAAAATCCACAAATGTCACCTGCCGAGCGCAATGCTGCATGGAAAGAAATCGAAGCGAAGTATTTACCGCATCGTGATTATGATGGCCATGACTATTTAGAATCAGGAGCTATTTGGCAGCGACAAGGCCATATTTATTCATCTCCATTCTATTATATTGACTACACGCTGGCGCAAATTTGTGCATTCCAGTTCTGGAAACGTTCATGCGAAGACTTTGAAGGAGCCTGGAAAGACTATCTGCACCTATGCAGTCTTGGCGGGTCATTTGCTTTCACAAAACTTGTTGAGGAAGCGGGCTTAATCTCGCCATTTGACGACGGCTGTGTGGAGTCGGTTGTAGGAACAATCGAAGACTATTTAAATTCAATCGACGATAAAAAGCTATAAAAATTTAAGAGGTGCGTTTCGCAAAAAATGCTTTGCGAAACAATCCTTTTTTATTTTTTGTGTTTTATGAAGCTTTATGGCATGCTAAAACGTACATAGTTATAGTGAAAATTAAAAGTAAAAGAAAGATTGAGAAAGAGAGTGAGCCGATGACAAGAAAACTGTGGTTCCAAGTGGGCGTAGGTATTCTGATTACATTATTAATTATCAAATATTTTATTGAAATTCATTCGATTTTTAATCCGATTATCATCATCTTTACAACAATCCTTGTTCCGTTATTACTCGGTGGGGTGCTTTATTATATTTCGGAGCCATTGCAGCGAATATTGGAAAAACGGGGTATGCCGAGATGGGGAAGTTTAGTAACAATTGTCCTTATAATTGCAGGTGTATTCGCAACCTTTTTAATTTTAGTCGGTTCTCCAATTGCAAACCAAGTAAACAGACTTGTTGAAAATGCACCGACAATCGCTAAGGATATTGAAGAAACAGCTGATTTTATTTTAGATAATAAGGATAATATTCCGATGCTGCCGCCGCAAGTAGAAGAGTTTATAGGTTCTGTAACCAATTCCATACAAGACATTGCTGTCACAAGCAGCAGATATCTTGTTTCATTTTTAAGCGGGGCGGTAACGGTAACATTAACACTAGTACTGGCGCCATTTTTCTTTATTTTTATGTTGAAAGACCATGAAAAATTCGCTCCTCAAATTTACGGTATATTTTCCGGGGAACGCCGCACATGGGTGAAGAAAACATTAGAAGATATTGATAATGTATTAAGAAGTTATGTACAGGGACAAGTACTGGTCAGCTTTTTACTTGCGATCATGATGTACATTGGTTATTTAATCATTGGTTTGGAGTATTCATTATTACTTGCCTTATTTGCATTTTTCATGAATATGATTCCATTTATCGGTCCATGGCTTTCGCTGGTGCCGGCTGTGATTGTGGCACTGATTTATGATCCGTTTGACGTTATTTGGGTTGCTGTTATAACACTTGTCGCACAACAAGTAGAGAGTAACTTAATTACGCCGAATGTAATGGGCAGATCTTTGGATATTCATCCGCTGACAGTTATTTCTATCGTATTGGCAGCAGGAAATATTGCCGGATTTATCGGAATTTTAATCGCTATTCCTACGTATTGCGTCCTGAAAGTAATCGTTCAAAATATTTATGAAGAACGTACACAGATTAAAGAGACTGCCAATAAAACGGTATAATTTATTTTATTTTGCTAAATTGCGGGACATATGTGATAAACATATGCTTCGCTTTTTAATTTTCGCCGGACACGGTATACTTATTAATTGAAAAGACATTTAAAAGGAGCAGACAATGCTAACATTTGAACAAAAACAAGAAATTATTGAATCATTTCCACAGCTGACTAAAAAGGAAATTTCATTAAAACGTGTGAATTATCACTTTGAAGGAAGTCTTTACGAAAAGTCGATCGTTGTAGAAAAATTGCATCCAAACGGCAATGGCTTTGTCTTCGTGGGCGACTTATTGAAATATGAAAAAGAAGCAGGCGACAACGGATTAGTTAATATTCGTGACTACAGCGAGGAAGCGTTACGTGAAATCGTGCGCGACGCAATCAACTATTTATCTGAGGAAGAAGAAGAGACTTTACCGATCGTCGAAACATGGATATCGCGTGAAGGCACGACGAAGCTGGAACTGGAGTTTAACGATCGTTCTTGGAATATTTATCATCAAGGAAATTTAGAGGAAACATTCGGTACGCGTGAAGACGCTGTTGCTTATTTACGTGAGGAAGGTTTCCGACTTTCAAAATAGATAAGTGAGGGAATTGGAGAATGACACAACAGAATTCATCGAAGGAAATGTCCGGAAATAAAATGGTCAAAATTATCGTCGGTACAATTGTAGTAGCATCCATAGTTATTGTCATTGCAATTCAAGCATTTTACATGTTGTGGGAACCTAAAGACCCGAAGCAAATCGAGTTGAACAAAAGTGATGAGGAATCGAGCGCTGTAAATTCAGTTATGTTTCCGTTTGAGGAACGGCTGTATTTAGGTTAGTTATGGAATCCCTTGCGTCGGTAGTGGCGCGGGGGATTTTTTTTGTTTGTGGTCTGGCGGAGTGGGCGTGGTTGCGGTGGGCGTGGTTTTCTAATAAACAGGTGAAATGTTCTAATATATTTTAAAATGTTCTAATAAAATTGCGATTTTCTAATATCTTTGCCCAATGTGCTAATAAGTGTTCGAGATCTTCTAATATCGAGGGTAGATGTGCTAATATCGTACCAAGTTGTTCTAATATAATTAAAAATGTTCTAATAAAATCAAAATCTCCAACCCGGACAGCCTAAATTAAAAGGAAAAGCAGCTTAACCGGCATACGTTTCCCCCGGTCTTCTAATAAAAGCAACGAAAGTTCTAATAACCACATGATTTCTTCTAATAACCTCGGCATTTGTTCTAATAAACTTAAACAGCTCCCGCACTCCACCAGATTTCCAAATAAAAAGCCGTCCAACCCATATAAAACAGGCCAGACGACTATTTACTAATCAACTATCTCGTATTCTTCTTAAATGGCAGCCACCAGTTCCAGTCGCCAAACAGCTTCATGAAACTTGGGACGAGCATCAACCGGATGATTGTTGCATCAATGGCAATCGCGATCGCAATACCGACCCCGATTTGCTTCACGGGCATAACATCCGTAAATGCGAAGGCGCCTGTAATAACGATCATAATAAGCGCTGCCGATGTAATGATTTTACTTGTGGAAACAAGCCCATCGACTGTAGCCTTCGTATTTGTTGCCCCTTTTAAATATTCTTCCTGAATACGGGAAATTAAAAATACTTCATAGTCCATACTCAAACCGAAAACTAAGCAGAACGTCAACACCGGAATAATCAGCACAATTGTCGTTGCTTCCAGACCGAAGTGGCCGTACTGGAAAACGTAGACAAGGATACCGAATGTCGCACCTAAACCAAGGATGTTCATTAAGATCGCTTTCAACGGAATTAAAATCGACCGGAACGCAATCATTAAAATAAAGAAGGTAGAGACAATGATGATCGCAACGGCAATGAGTACTTTACCGGCAATTTCATCAAAAATTTCCTGATTGAACTTCGCTTGACCGGACAATGCAAAATCGACACCTAAGTCTTTTTCACTCCAGTCGCGTACGAAATCCTGTGCTTCGAATGAAGAACCGTCTGCATGCAGATAAGCAACCATATACATTTTGTCTTCCTGAATAAAGTTTTCCGCTACTTCATCCAGTGCACCGGGTGCTTGTGGGTTGCTGTTTGCCATTTCCCACATTTCAACAGACTCAATATTGGCTACAGTAAACATTGATGTTACCCGGTCAACAAGAGGGTCATCCAACAGCTGTTGCTGGATATCGAATATTTTTTCGCGTCCTTCTGTCGTATCCCAATCACCGGCAACTTCATTTTCTGCCAGAAGGAAAACCGGTGTATCGTCGCCGAGTCCGAATTGTTCATCAAGTGTATCGAATGTTTGGCGCGATTCATAGGATTCCGGCAATGATTCCGTAGAAGGGATCGTTAACTCGATATCTTTGATCGGCACCATTGCAACACATAGCAATATAATGGCCACAACAATAATTGTGACAGGTCGTTTCATAACAAAGGCGGCGAACTTCTGCCAGCGGGAGGCAGTCGGTTTTATTCGGAAAACACGGCCTTTATTTAAACGGTCACCAAGAAGCATCAATGTTGCCGGTAAAAGTGTAATACCTGTTAAAACAGCCAACAACACGACAATTGATCCGCCAAGCGCGATGTTCATAAAAATCTCCACGTCAATGACGATCATAGCACCAAGACCGATCATGACACAAAGTGCGGAGAAGATAATCGAACGTCCGGCTGTTTGGATGGCTGTTTGAACAGACTGCTCAATCGATTGGGTATTGCGCTCTTCACGGTACCGGTTAATAAGGAGCAATGCAAAATCAATGCTTAAAGCCAGCCCGAGCATTGGGACGATATTTAATACGAAAATCGACAGGTTCACACTGTCGCCTAAAAGAGCCAATAGACCAAGTGTAATGACAACTGTCGCACCGCCGACTAAAATCGGCAGTAAAGAAGCTACGATTGTACCGAAAGCCAGCAGTAAAACGATTAAAGCAATCGGAAGACCTATCGTTTCCGCTTTAATTAAATCATTTTGACTTGCGACATTAATATCCTTTGAAATAACCGGTTCACCTGTAATGGAAATACCGTTGTCTTCGCCGAGTTTTTCACGGAGCTCATCAATAATCGGGAAGTAATCATCCACCGAATTATCAAAATCGAGCATTCCATAGGCAAACCCGTCTTTATTTAATTCTTCGACACCTACGGGAGATGTGATTGTTTGAATCTCTTCTATTGTTTCTAAACTTTCTAGGGCGGAAGAAATTTCTTCATCTGTTTTATTTTCAAACAGCACAAAAATTGTTTTTGCGGGTAAATTGAATGTATCCGATAGCTCGTTCGTTACATACGAGTGGTCGCCATCGTAGAAAAAACCATCCCCTTGCAGTTTAGAAGGGAGTTGAAGCGCAAAAAATGCTAGAACAACTAAAAGTGCACACCATAGTAGAACAATCGGTTTTGCGAATTTTGTAATGAATGCTGCGAACTGTTTCATAAATTACCGCCTTTCTTTCTCCATATTTACAGTGTAATGGATTCGCAGAAAAAAAGAAAAGAGGGAGGTTTGTCCGAAAAAAATTCGAAACATACCTGTCCTCTTGATTAAAAGAATAGATTTAATATTGTATAAATAATCGCTGCCATGACAGCAGAAATAGGCATTGTAATAATCCATGTTGTAACAATTTTACGAGCCATACCCCAGTTTACGCCTTTTACATTTTGAGCCGAACCAACACCCATAATTGCAGAAGAAATAACATGTGTTGTTGATACAGGCAAGTGAATTAACGTTGCACCGAAAATAATGGATGCGGAAGCAAGATCTGCAGCAGCACCGTTTACAGGACGGATTTTCATGATTTTACCGCCGACTGTTTTAATGATTTTATAACCGCCGATTGATGTACCAAGACCCATTGCTAAAGCACAGGCAAAACGTACCCAACCTTGTACATCATCCGTTGTCTGCCAATTCGCTGCAATAAGTGCCATTGTAATAATCCCCATCGCCTTTTGAGCATCGTTTGTTCCGTGGGTAAATGATTGAATGGCAGCAGTGAAAATTTGCATAATACGGAAACCTTTATTTGTTTTATATAGGTTCATATTCTTAAAAATGAATTTCATTATTGTCATCATGATATAACCGGCACAAATCGCGATGATTGGTGATGCTAATAAAGCAATGATGATTTTTGAGAATCCGCTATAGTTTAAAACCCCGATTCCAGATGCTGCAATGGCAGCACCTGCAATCGAACCGATCAATGTATGAGAAGAACTTGATGGAATTCCAAAATACCAAGTGACCAAGTTCCAAGTAATCGCCGATAATAGAGCGGCCAAAATAACAACAGTACCGATTAATGGTGCATCAGGTGAAGATAATGCAAACGGGTCAACAATATCGGAAGCAATTGCTTTTGCTACTCCAACGAATGTAATGGCACCTAAAAAGTTCATAATGGCTGCCATGAGTACCGCTACTCGAGGAGGTAGGGCACGTGTTGAAACAGATGTTGCAATCGCATTTGCCGTATCATGAAAACCATTAATGAAGTCAAATGCAAGTGCAAAAAAGACTACTAGGACGGTAATGATAAGTAGTGTATTCATTATTAAAAGGACTCCTCATTAATTACGCATTACGCATAATGATTGTTTCGATTGTGTTAGCAACAGTTTGACAGTAGTCGGCAATTTCTTCTAACTGCTCATAAATATCTTTGAATTTAATTAGACGAATTGGATCTTTCTCATTTAAAAACAGCTTTTTAATAGAAGAACGTAATACTTCATCACATTCGCGCTCATAATCTTTAATTAAAATTGCGTGCTGACGCATTCCAACAAGATCTTTTTTGTTCAATAGTTCCATCGCTTTAACGATTTCATCCGTCGATTTAGCGATATAGGCTAGGAAATCACGCATCGATTCATCGATTTCTGTTAATGAAAACATTTCGAAGTGTGCAATCGTACCTTCTGCGCCATCTAACACGTCATCCATACGAATCGCCAATGATAAAATATCTTCACGCTCGATTGGTGTCATAAATGATTTATTAAGCATGACGATTAATTCATGAATTAATTTATCACCTGCTGTTTCGTATTGCTTCATACGAATGCTGATTTCCTTTAAGTCTGCAACCGTTTCAATGCGGAAATCATTAGCATAATGGATACCTTCACGCATATTTTCAGCAATTTTTAATAAGGCTGAGAAAAACGGATCTTGCTTCTTTGAACTAAACATGGAATGCCTCCTGGATATATATAATTAAAATAATTTTAAAAATTAACCTCAATTATCATAACAAAAACTTAAAAAAATCTATACAAATTTTACTTTAATCTAATTAATCTTTACAATTCTGTAACAAAAGGAAAAGGTGAATGAGTAATTGATTTCAGTCGAAATATAGAAAAAACAAGTATAAACGAGAGTGATGTTTTTTTATGATAGTAAATATTGCAGCTCGTTTTCCAAAAATGGTTTCGCATTTAAAAAGCGTACAAATTCGTCATACTGTAATCTCTGCTCACTCGTTGGCTTCTTCCCGGTATAATATGCACGTATTAAAATATTCTTTGGAGTGTTTTCCATATCGATAAATTCCAATAACTGCGTATCATAGCCGACAAGTGATAAAAGTTCAGCGCGGATTGAATCCGTAGCCAATGCGGCAAAGCGTTCCTTCACTAAACCATGCTGTGTCATAATCGATAATGCAGGTGCCTGCAGCTGACGGTTCAGTTCATGTTGACAGCATGGAACACTTAAAATAACTTTTGCGCCCCATT
This sequence comes from Solibacillus sp. FSL R5-0449, assembly GCF_037975215.1. Taxonomy (NCBI): domain Bacteria; kingdom Bacillati; phylum Bacillota; class Bacilli; order Caryophanales; family Caryophanaceae; genus Solibacillus; species Solibacillus sp. FSL R5-0449. The sequence continues at coordinate 3,303,125 of NZ_CP150239.1, read as the reverse complement.
TCACTGCACGGGCTAATGCCATATCTGTCGCAACATCACAGGCATGAAGGGTTACGACCATATCTACAGCAGTTTCTTCATTGAAGTCATTAATATCCCCAACTAAAAACTGCAGATCTTCATATTGTAAATCGGCCGCAATCCGGTTACATTCCTCAATTACTTCCTTTTTGAGATCAAGTCCTGTGACATGTATATCAAGACCCTTTTCAATTTTTAAGTAATGATACAAAGCGAATGTTAAATAAGATTTACCTGAACCGAAATCTAGTATGCGAATTGTTTTGTCTTTCGGTAAATGGGCTAAAGAATCATCGATAAACTCAACAAAGCGATTGATTTGTTTAAACTTATCGTATTTCTGTTTCTTTATTTTCCCATCCTCTGACTGCACGCCTAAACGGACTAAAAACGGGTGAATCCGGGAATCATCCAATAAATATTGTTTTTTTCGGTTATGGGATAAGTTCACTTGTTTAGTGGTAGCATTTTGATCAGATTTCCAAAGCACTTTATTTTTCTTCGAGAGCTGCACTTGTACTGTCTGCTCCTGAAACTCAGCATGTACTTGACGGAACTGTTCAAAAAGAGCGTCGAGCTTCGCGGCTATATCTTCAACTGTAATATTTTCATGCTTTAAAATGCGCTCAAATTGATATTCCAGCTGAATCATATATTCTCCGCGAATTTCAACGGGCTTCAGTTTGACCCGTCTTAAGTCACTCGATTTTTGACGTGGCTGGCTAATAGTTGCCTGTAGTAGTGTTTTATTAGAAATGAGTGCTTGAAGCTGCACTTTCATTTGTTCGAATTCCATAAAAACCGCCTTTTCTTTTTTCAAAATAATGTGTCCCTATAGTATCATAATGCGCTTATATGTTGTCATTGTACAGGCTTTTGAATTGTATGTTACGATGGGGAAAAACTATAGATTGTAGCAAGGAGGCAAAAATTTGAAAGATGTTGAAGTATTAATTGAACGCGGTATATTAGTTGGCGTCAATTTACAAAAAGATGAGCATTTTGATTACTCAATGGAAGAGTTGGCAAATTTAGCACAAGCTTTAGATGTAGAAGTTGTCGGCATGGTGACGCAAAATCTGGAACGTGTGACACCTTCGCATTATGTAGGTACTGGTAAAATTGAAGAAATTAAGGCGTTCTTTGATGAAACAGATGCCAATATTGTTATCTTTAATGATGAACTGTCCCCATCCCAAATCCGTAATTTAGAACGTGATTTACAATGTAAAGTAATTGACCGTACAATGCTGATTTTAGATATTTTCAGTCGCCGTGCAAAAACACGTGAAGCACAATTACAAGTAGAGCTCGCTCAATTACAGTATATGCTTCCGCGCCTAGTTGGGCTCCATGCTTCACTATCCCGTCAAGGGGGAGGAACAGGCGGCGGCTTTAAAAACCGTGGTGCAGGGGAAACAAAACTTGAGCTGGACCGTCGTAAAATTGAAGATCAGATTTCGAAAATCAAGAAAGAGCTGGAATCCGTTAAAGAACAGCGTGAAACACAGCGGAAGCAACGCCGTAAAAATGCAGTACCTGTCGTATCAATTGTCGGTTATACAAATGCAGGGAAGTCCACGATTATGAACCAGTTACTTGCAAAGGCGGGGCAAGATGATACGAAGCAAGTGTTTGAAAAGGATATGTTGTTCGCGACACTTGAAACTTCGGTCCGCAATATTGAACTGGAAGACAATAAATCCTTTTTACTGACTGATACGGTTGGTTTTGTTAGTAAACTGCCGCATCACTTAGTAAAAGCATTCCGATCGACATTGGAAGAAGCGCGAGAATCCGATCTGCTGCTGCATGTTGTCGATGTTTCAAATGAGGAATACCGCTTCATGATGGAAGTAACGAATGAAACATTAAAAGCGATTGATGTTGAAAATATTCCTACTATATATGTATACAATAAATCCGACTTGGCTGATGTGGAATATCCGTTAGTCAGCGGGGATAATATTTGGCTTTCCGCGAAGGAAGATGTAGGACTGGAAGAGTTGCTACAGCAAATCAAACAACAAATTTTTGCTAATTATGTTACATGTCAAATGCTTATTCCATATAATCAGGGCGGAATTGTTTCCTATTTAAATGAGCAGGCAACTGTTTTGGAAACGGAATATGAAGAAGAGGGTACATTATTAACGCTTGAACTTAAAGAGGCGGATTATCAGAAGTATGAAATTTATGTGGTAAAGTAATAACGGACATAACAAGCTAAGGTACATTGCAGTGGCATCGTACTTTAGCTTTTTTATTTTTATTAAATTTTTGCCTATATAAAAAGTCAAAATAATTTCTTTACTGAATTAATTGTTTTATAATACAAAAATCCTGTTGTGGTATTTTATTTTATTTGTCCGAAAATAACGAAAAAACACAAAATTATAACATTTTGATTATTTGTTGATTTTAATCCACTATTAGGCTAAAGTGTTCAAGTATATTATTTCAAATGTCAGACAACAGACCATGGAGTTTATTGTCAGAATATTTATTAATCGGGAGGATTTCAAATGTATTCAAAAGAAGAAATCGTGAAGTCCGTTCCTCAAACTGGTTTTGTCGGTCAACCTAAAGGGTTGTTTACACTATTCTTTACAGAGTTTTGGGAACGTTTTTCATATTATGGTATGCGTGCCATTCTACTATTCTACATGTACTATGCAGTTAAAGATGGTGGATTAGGACTAGATCGTACGCAAGCTAACATCATCATGTCGATTTACGGTTCATTAATCTACATGTCAGGTATTATCGGCGGGTGGATCGCTGACCGTATTACTGGTATGCGTAAAGCGATATTCTACGGCGGAATATTAATTATGATTGGTCATATACTATTGGCCTTGCCGCTTGGTGTAACAGCATTATACTTATCGATGTTCTTTATCATCATTGGTACTGGTCTATTAAAGCCAAACGTTTCATCAGTAGTTGGTGACTTGTATGCAGAAAATGATGCACGTCGTGATTCAGGATTCTCTATTTTCTATATGGGGATCAACATGGGTGGTTTCCTGGCACCTTTATTAGTTGGTTTATTCCAAAAAAACTGGGGCTTCCATGCAGGATTCAGTGTTGCTGCAATAGGTATGTTCATCGGTCTGGTTGTTTACTTAATGTCACAAAAGAGCCTTGGTTTAGCAGGTTCTGTAGCACCAAACCCACTTTCTGATAAAGAGAAGAAAACGACAACTCGTAACTTCACAATCGGTGGTTTAATTATTGTAATTTTAGGGTTTGTAGCTTACCAAACAGGTAACGCTAGCATTGAAAACTTCTCATTATTAATTACATTCTTAGGTGTAATGATTCCTACGTTATTTATTATTTATATGTATCGTAGTCCAAAAACAAATGCAGATGAAAAATCTCGTCTATTAGCATATATCCCATTATTCATTTGTGCGGTAATGTTCTGGGCGATTGCTGAACAATCTTCAACAGTTATTGCAACGTTCATCGATACTCGTACAAACTTAAATTTATGGGGCTTTGAAATTCCGGCTGCATGGTTCCAGTCATTTAACCCGTTATTCATCATCATTCTAGCGCCAATGTTTGCGTTTATGTGGACGAAATTAGCGGATCGCGGACCATCAACTCCGAAGAAATTTGCTTTATCTTTATTCTTTGCAGGTATTTCATTCTTCGTAATGATCGCAGCAATCGTTTTAACTCCGGAAGGTACGTTAGTAAACCCACTTTGGGTTGTATTCTCAATCTTCCTGTTAGTATTAGGTGAGCTATTGCTTTCACCAGTTGGTTTATCAGCTACAACGAAATTGGCACCAGCTGCATTCGCAGGACAAACAATGGCGTTATGGTTCCTGGCATCAGCTGCTGCACAAGCAATTAACGCACAGTTAGTTCGAGTTTACGGAATCGTATCTGAAACAACTTATTTCGGTGTGTTAGGTGGTTTATCAGTTGTATTAGGTGTTATTATCCTACTGATTTCACCAATCATCTCTAAAGCAATGCGCGGTATTAAATAATTACCAAACCTTTATTTACAGAAATTCTGTAAATAAAGGTTTTTTCTTTTGCCTAATAAGGAATAATAAAAGTTAACTACTTAAAATGGTAGCATGTGGTATATAATGAGATTGGGATGATACTTAAAGAAGCGCTACAAAATCTTTCAGTAAAAAAGTATCGATTCTTCACATGAACTTCTTTTGGCGATTGTCAAAAACTTTTGCCGAAAGAGACCTATTTGGGTTAATTTCGCTACATTTGGTCGAAAATAACCGGGGTAACCGATATATGTAGAACATTCCCGATGGTTACACATCTTTTTCAAAAATCATGCAACAAAGCATGATTGCGGAGAGACACTAAGTAAAGCAAGGCGTTTTAAAGTATGAAGAATAGTAACTATAGGGGAGGCAGAATTATGTTAGAATCAGTGACGATTAAAGAATTAACGACAATTGAACAAATTGAAGAGGCACGTAATCTAGAGCATGAAATTTGGGCTGTCGGCAGCATTCCGGTACATCAGACAATTGCAACGATTCGCAATGGCGGGATTGTACTTGGTGCATATTTAAATGACGAAATAATTGGTTTTAACTATAGTTGCCCTGGATATATGGATGAGAATATATACTTATATTCCCATATGATTGGTGTAAAGCGTAATTATCGTGAGCAAGGCGTTGGAGAACTGCTTAAAAATTACTTAAAGGATATCGCAATCGAGCGCGGTTACAGAACTTGCCGCTGGACATTCGATCCACTTGAAGCGCGCAGCGGATTTTTAAACTTCTCAAAGTTGCGTGGTTACAGCGATACTTATATAGAAAATTGCTACGGTGAAATGGAAGACCCGTTTAATCGGGTATTACCTACAGACCGTCTTTGTGTAGAGTGGCAACTTGTTGATAATGATTACTTGCGCTGGGATGCGAAAGTGGAGGAATTACTGGATGAAGCAAAGCCTGTAGTGAATTGGGAAGAAAATATGGTAGGTCTTCCGACATTGGATCCGGAACAAAAGTTTGATAAAGAAGAGGCGCTTATCCATGATGCCTATCTGTTGCCGATCCCTACGAACTTCCAGAAAATCAAAGTGGAAAGTGTTGCTTTAGCAGAAGATTGGCGCTATAAAACAAGACATATTTTACAGGCAATGTTCGAGCAAAATTATAAAATAATTTATTTAAATAAAATAAATGATAATATTAGCCATTACTTGTTAGTAAAGCGTTCATTATTTGCTCTTTAATCAGTGAATGATGAGGCAGCTAAATATTATTAGGAGCAACAAAGATGAAATTAGTAGAAGTGACAATACATGAACTAGTGATGCGAATGAAAACACCGTTTACGACAAGCTTAGGGACGATGCAAGACAAGCGTTTTTTAGTTGTAGAGGCGACGGATGAAAGTGGTGTAGTCGGCTGGGGCGAGGGTGTTGCATTTGAAGAGCCTTCCTATACAGAAGAAACTTTTAAAACTTCACTTCATGTATTGGAGGATTTTTTAATCCCTGCATTACTCGGGGAAGAATTAAAGCATCCGGATGATGTGTATGAGCGATTCCGAACTATTCGGCGCAATAACATGGCGAAAGCATCGATTGAAGGAGCGGTATGGGATATTTATGCCCAATTGACGAACCAATCGTTGGCATCGGCTGTTGGCGGAGTCCAGGAAAAAATTGAAGTTGGAATCAGCATCGGTTTACAGCCTACAGATGAACAGCTGATTCATACAATTCAGCATTATTTGTATGAAGGTTATAAGCGGATTAAAGTAAAAATCAAACCGGGAAAAGATATTGAGCTGATCCGAACAATACGGCAAGCATTCCCGGCAATTCCTTTAATGGCAGATGCAAATTCTGCATATACATTGGATGATATCGATCGGTTAAAAGAGCTGGATGCATTTAATTTAATGATGATGGAGCAGCCATTAGCGCATGACGACATCATCGATCATGCCACATTGCAAAAGCAACTAAAGACACCGATTTGTTTAGATGAAAGTATTACTTCGTTAGAGGATACGAGAAAAGCGATTCAACTAGGCAGCTGTCAGGTGGTAAATATTAAAATTGCACGAGTTGGCGGTATTAGCGAGGCGAAGCGTATCCATGACTACTGTATGGAACACCATATTCCTGTGTGGTGCGGGGGAATGCTGGAAGCGGGTATCGGCCGTGCGCAAAATGTAGCACTGACGAGTCTTGCAAACTTTATAATGCCTGGGGATACCGCTGCTTCTGAACGCTATTGGCATGAAGACATTATTCAACCGGAAGTAACTGTTACAGATGGCTACATTACTGTCCCAAAAACAAAAGGGCTTGGCTATAATGTAAACCGTGAAGCAATAAATAAGTACAGTGTAAATAAAAAAACATATCGCATGTAAATGTGAGGCCACAATTTTAATAGTTGTGGTCTTTTTCTACTCAATTTTTCTTCCTATTAGAATACATACGGGATGTTGTAAATAAAACGGAGAATCGCTCTAAAAGTGCATTTTTCAGTCTATTCCTCTTTTAATACTCCTTATTATAAATTGTCTGTTTGATTTTCATTATTAGCAATTATATAATGATGTAGGGAAAGAGATGATTCTCATTTTCATTTAGAATTTACGTCATATATAAAAATCTAAAATATATAAAGAATAGTGGGAGAATGTAATGAGACTTTGGATGCTCGTAGCAGCGACCATCGTTCTGTCCTTTTTATCATTATTTATTGGTGCGATCGATATTAAGCCATCTGATTTATTAGATTGGGAATCAGATAAAATGCAAATTTTCTTAATGAGTCGAGTACCACGATTGATGGCAATTATACTTGCCGGGGCAGGGATGGGTATTTCTGGATTAATTATGCAAAGCTTAAGCCGTAACAAATTCGTATCGCCGACAACGTCCGGTACACTCGATGCGGCAAAGCTAGGTATTGTTGTATCAATGATATTTTTCACAAGTGCAGGATATATGGAGAAGATTCTCTTCAGTTTTGCATTTGCACTAATCGGTATGATGATTTTCATGCGTCTACTTGAAAGCATTAAATTCAAGGACGTTATTTTTGTGCCCCTTATCGGGATTATGTATGGAAATATTATTGGTGCCATTTCAACATTTCTTGCGTACGAGGCCGATGTGCTGCAAAGTGTGGATACATTCTTCCTAGGGAGTTTTACACTTGTTGTATCAGGCCGCTATGAACTGCTTTATGTAGCAGTCCCTGCAATTATCCTTGCGTACTTGTATGCCAATAAGTTTACAGTGGCTGGTATGGGGGAAGATTTCGCCAAAAATCTTGGATTAAGCTATCGTACCGTATTAAATCTCGGTTTAGTACTGGTAGCGATTATTTCTACAACAGTTGTTTTAACGGTAGGGATTATACCTTTCCTGGGATTAATCGTACCGAACCTGGTTTCATTATATATGGGGGACAATTTACGTAAAACAATTCCGCATACAATTTTCTTAGGTGCAGCATTCCTGTTAATGTGTGATATTTTAAGTCGTTTAATTGTATACCCGTTTGAAATTCCAGTAAACACGACAGTTGCGGTAATCGGCAGTGCGATCTTCTTAGTAATGTTGTTTAGGGGGAAAGCATATGCGAAAAAATAGTACGAAGCTAATACTTTTAGCAATTATCGCACTGGTGTTTATTGCGTTATTTGCTTTTTATAATATTCAAGGCGGCTTTAGCTATGCCTTTCCAAAGCGTTTGGAGCGAATAGCGGCAATGGTGATTACTGGTACGGCGATTGCCTATGCGACCGTTACATTCCAGACAGTTACACATAACCGTTTACTGACACCTTCCATGATGGGTGTCGATTCGATGTATGAAGTAGTGCAGACGGTTATTTTCTTCTTTGCAGGCTCTGCATCTATCTTTGTAGTGAGTCGTTATTTAAACTTTGGTTTATCCATTGTGGCGATGGTACTTTTCGCCCTGATTTTATACCGGTTCTTATTCCGGGCAGATAAACATCCGATATTCCTGCTTTTACTTGCCGGGATGATAATCGGAACATTGCTCGGCAGTTTTGTAACTTTTTTACAGGTAATTATAGACCCTGTAGAATATGAAAGCTTACAGTCTCGTTTGTTTGCTAGTTTCATGAATGTGAAAACAGAGCTGTTGCTTATTGCTGTCATTATTTTAGTGGCATCATTTATTTACGGTTACCGTTTATTGCGTGATCTGGATGTAATGTCGCTAGGTCGGGAGAATGCAATAAACTTAGGTGTAAATTATGATAGAATAGTATTGAAAGTATTAATTTTATCTTCAATTTTAATTGCAACATCTACAGCCCTGGTTGGTCCGATTACATTTTTAGGGTTAATCGTCTCAAACTTGGCTTATCAGTTTTTTGCTACGTACAAGCATTCGGTTTTAATAGTCGGTGCGAGTTTAATTAGTATTATTGCACTTGTCGGTGGGCAGTTCCTAGTACTGCATGTATTCCAGTTAAGTACGACGATCAGCGTTATTATTAACTTTGTCGGAGGACTTTACTTTATTTACCTAATACTGAAGGAAAGTAGGAAAGCAGGATGATTGAAATTAAAGGGCTTTCTAAAAGCTTTGGAAAAAAACCGGTCGTTGAGGATGTCTCATTAACTATACAGCCGAAAGCAATCACTTCATTTATCGGACCGAATGGTGCAGGAAAATCAACATTATTATCAATGGTAAGCCGATTGCTTGATGCAGATACAGGTGAAGTATTTTTAGATCAAAGTGATGTAAAAAAAATGAAGTCCAATGATTTTGCGAAACGTGTCGCTATTTTACGCCAGTCAAATCATTTAAATGTGCGTTTAACAGTTCGTGAACTTGTCTCATTTGGGCGTTATCCATATTCGAAAGGCCGTTTGACTCCGGAAGATGAACAGCATATTGACCGTGCTATTGAATATATGACATTGGGTGAGATGGAACATAAGTTTTTGGATGAACTATCAGGCGGTCAAAAACAGCGTGCCTTTATCTCGATGGTCATCGCTCAGGATACGGAATATATTTTATTGGATGAGCCATTGAACAACTTGGATATGAAACACTCTGTTCAGATTATGAAAATTTTACGCAAGCTTGTCGATGAGTTGGGCAAAACAGTAGTAATTGTTTTGCATGATATTAACTTTGCTTCCGTGTATTCAGATCGCATTGTCGCATTGAAAGATGGACGCCTTGTAAAAGATGGTCCAACAAATGAGATTATTAACTCAGAGGCATTAAGAGAAGTTTACGATATGCATATTCCGGTGCAGGAACAAGACGGCTGTCGTATTTGCGTATATTTTAATTCACATAGTTAATTATAAATGGAAATAAATGCATAAGTTTTCTCGCTTATGCATTTATTTTGTAAATTTAATTGAGAATGAATATTAGTTTCAGAATATTCGTTGACAACTATAAGCAGTTGATTTACACTAACGTTAGTTAATTGAAAACGATTATCACTCTCGCTTGAGAGAACAGTAGGAGGAAAAGTAATAATGAAAAAGTGGAAATTTTTAACGGCAGCAGCATTAACATTAATGTTAGCAGCTTGTGGTTCAGATGAAGAAACATCGACAAAAGATGAAGCAAACGAACCAGCTAAAACAGAAGAGACAACTTCAGCTACAGAAGCTTCAGCTTTCCCGATGACAGTTTCTTCATTATCAGCAGGCAGTGAAACAGAAGATGGTAAGTCCCTTACTTTCGAAGATGTTACATTTGAAGAAATGCCAAAAAACATCGTAGTATTTGACTACGGTTTCTTAGATACACTTGATGCATTAGGTGTTGAAGGTATTGTAGGTATCGCTGCAAACGGCGGTAAAGGTAACTTCCCTGAGCATTTAAAAGAAAAATATTTAACGGATTCAGTTGTTGACGTTGGTTCTTTAAAACAAATTGACTTCGAGAAAGTAGCAGCTGCTAATCCGGATGCTATCTTCATCTCAGGTCGTCAAGGTTCATTCTATGAAGAATTAAAAGAAATTACACCAAACGTAGTCTTCATCGGTTCTGATAACTCTAACTATGTTGATGGCGTATTTGAAACAGTTGATTTAGCTGCTGAAATCTTCGGCAAAGAAGAAAAAGCTGAAGAATTAAAAACTGCTTTACAAGAAAAAGTTGACGCTGTAAAAGAAAAAGCAGCTGGTTATGAGAATGCATTAGTAGCAATGTACAACGATAAAAAAATCTCTGGTTTCGACAACGGTGAAGATTCTCGTTTCGCATACGTGTACAATGACTTTGGTTTCAAACCATCAACTACTGACATCAAAGCTTCATCACACGGTTCTGACTTCTCTTATGAATCAATTCTTTCTGTAGATCCGGAAGTATTACTAATCATCGACCGTACAGCATCTGATGTAGACACAATCAAAGCTGATATCGAAAATGATATCATCAAACAAACTCGTGCATACAAAGAAGGTAAAATCGTTTACCTTGATGGCGTAAACTGGTACTTCTCTTCTAACGGTGTAACAACTGAAGCAGAGAAATTAGATGAAATCTTAAATGAATTAAAATAAGATGGAAATATGGCATGTCTCTTAACTGGAGGCATGCCATTTTTAAAAGAGAGGGGAACTAAAATGTTTGTACAAATCCGTAAATGGATCGTAACAGAAGGCAACTCTGATAAAATTATTGAGCGCTTCAGCAAAAAACCAGGTCAAGGACCATCAATGCTTGAACAACGTGAAGGCTTTATTGGACGTGAACTGCTAGTAAAAAATGTTCGACGTGGTGAAGAGGAAGTTGTAATGATTATTCGTTGGGAATCAGAAGATGCATGGAAAGCCTGGGAAAAGAGCCCGGAGCATATTGCAGGCCATAAAGCGAAAATCAAAGAGCATGGCGGTAAACCACCAAAACCGGAATTCGTGATTTCGATGGAGCACGGAAATTATACAGTTGTGGAATAATGGATGCTTAAAGAGTAATCTACTTTGCAGTTTTTTTGCAAAGTGGATTTTTATTTTTTTGTCTATTACATATAATAATAGGGTAAGTAAAGTAACAGTTTGACTGAAGAAAGTAGGTGTTTATTTGAAAAAGGGATTTTCTATTTTGGCAGTTGTTACATTCATAATATTTATGATTATTGCACTGAATTTTGATACAGCAAGCTTTGAGGCATTCGATTTAAAAATCCGTTCATTATTATTTGGGAATAGTTTCGTTATTTTATTTCATAATTTAGGAGAAACAAAATTTATTATAGTGGCAACCGTCATTATACTGCTGTATTTAGCGATCTTTAAAAAAGATTTTCGCGGTGTGCTTTTTGTCCTACTTACAGTTGGTGTTGGAAATGGTCTAAACCAGCTTTTAAAGCGTATTTTTGCAAGACCACGTCCGGAAATTGAAGATCAGCTTTCGTCGTTTAGCTTTCCTTCCGGCCATGCGCAAATTAGTGTCATGTTTCTATTGACGCTGGCATACTTGATTTCGAAATGGCTGAAAAACAAGAGATGGGATTTTATTACATACACTATAATGCTGATTTTAATTTTTTTAGTAGGATTATCACGTATAGCGGAAGGGCGCCATTATGCAACAGATGTTTTAGCAGGATGGAGCATCGGGTATACTTGGTTTATGGTATGCGTATTATGGTATGAGTCAAAAAAACATAAATAGAAGTACCGGGATTCCTGATAATTAGGAATCCCTTTTTTAGTAATATTGATTTGGTTTCCTGCATAAGATGTTTCCTTATTGAAAAAAGTTGCGCAAAGGAAACATTGTGCGTATAATGTGAGAAAAGAATTATAAAGAAGGAGAATAGTATGGATGAGAATGTATTATTAGCGCTTGGCTTAACATTATTTGCAGGGCTTGCTACCGGTATTGGCAGCCTAATCGCATTTTTTACAACACGCACAAATAAGAAGTTTCTTTCGATTGCATTAGGATTTTCGGCGGGCGTTATGATTTATGTATCGCTTGTAGAAATTTTTGTGAAAGCGAAAGATGCTTTAGTAAACGTACATGGTGAAACAGTAGGGTATTGGTACACAATCATCGGCTTTTTCGGAGGGATGCTTGTAATTGCCTTAATTGACCGCTTTATTCCGAAAGGGAAAAATCCGCATGAAGTAAAGTCTGTAGAAGATGTTCAAAAGGCTCAACTGACCGGAAATGAAGATGTAGAAGCGGACCGCCTCATGAAAATGGGATTATTTACAGCGCTGGCAATCGCAATCCATAACTTTCCGGAAGGTATTGCAACATTCATGGCGGTACTTCAAGATCCGAATGTCGGAATAGCGATAGCAATTGCGGTAGCTATTCATAACATCCCGGAAGGTATTGCGGTAGCCATTCCTATTTTCTATGCAACAGGGAAGCGTATGAAGGCATTTAAATGGTCTTTCGCCTCTGGTTTGTCAGAGCCGTTAGGTGCATTGATTGCCTACTTAGTACTAATGCAATTTATGACAGATACATTGTTCGGTATAGTTTTTGCTGGTGTTGCAGGGATTATGGTATTTATTTCGATTGATGAACTGTTGCCCGCTGCTAAAAAATATGATGAAGCACACTCTTCTATTTACGGATTAATAGCAGGTATGGCAGTAATGGCCATCAGTTTAGTAATGTTAACTTGATTTCCTCACAAAAAAGCCAGCATCTCTCCTACAAGGGGCATGCTGGCCTTTTAGGTATTAAAGCTTCGGTGCCTATTGGCGGAATAGAAGCTTTAACCCTTTTTTATTAAGATGCGGCTGTTACATTTTCGGATGCAACAGTAAATGTTGTATTTGGATATTCACTTTTTTCGATTTCATCAAGCAATGCGACAGCAAAATCAGCATAACTGATATAACTGTTAAATTGCGAGTTTACTAAAATTTTCTCTTCGCCTTTAATATAATGGCCGGTACGTGGTCCATCTGAATCGAACATAGCAGACGGGATAGCAAAGGACCATTGAATTGAAGAATTTTCTAAATCACGCAGGTTCTGCAATTGAGCCTTTGCTGCGACAGCAAGGTCTTCTGGATAATCCTCGAGATCCATAAGACGAACTGTTTTTTCACGGTCAACAAAAAGGCAGCCTGAACTACCGATAACAAATAATTTTTTTTCTGTACCTTCCAATAAGGAAATTAAATGTTCACCGGCATCTACATGCAGATGTTCCTCTCCTGGTAGTGGAGCAAAAGCATTAATTAAAATATCGAAAGGAGCGATTTGTTCCTTTGTTAATTTAAATAGGTCGCTTTCAATGATATTAATATTATTTTCTTGGACTGTTGCTTTATTTTTTACAATCGCTGTCACATCGAACTTTCGCATGATTGCTTCTCGTAATATATGAGTCCCTGCCTTACCCGCAGCCCCAATAACTGCAATTTTCATAAACATTACCCCTTTCTAACAGTAGATTTATTAATATACCCATATTTAACGGGAATTATGCATAAAAGACAAAATTACATATAAAAAAACAAAAAATGTACGCTATTCGAAATTGAATAACGTACATTAACTATCATTATGAGCTTGTTATCTATAACTTTGTAAATTAATTAACTGTGACAGTTGAGCCCGATGGTGATGCAGTTGTTGCTACCACTTGGTGATCCGGGAATTGCTGTTGCATTGAAGCGACAAATTGTTCGGAAATAGCGGACGGAATCATCGAGATTAAAGTTGGCCCAGCACCGCTTAAAGCTGTTCCATATGCGCCAGCTTTTTTTGCTGCTTCGCGAATCTCATTATAAGAAGGAATAAGATTTGCTCGGAAAGGCTCATGGAAAAGATCTGCTTCCATATAACGCCCGATTCGTACATAATCCTTCGCAATAAGGGAAGCGGCGAGCATATTTGCATTGGCACTTGCCCGCACTGCATAACTTCGCTGCAGCTGTTCCGGTAAAACACCACGTGATGCCGCAGTTTTAAGTTCAACGTTCGGAATGAAGACAACGAATGCTGCATCCATTTCCCGAATATGAAGTGTATCGACAATTCCTGCTTCATCCATTGAAGAAATCGTCAATCCGCCTAAAACCGAAGCGGTCGCATTATCAGGATGACCTTCAATCTGAGAAGAAATATTCAGTTTATCCTGTTGCGATAATTTCAGATTTCCTAAAATATCGGCTAATTCTATAGCACCGACAATTGCAGCCGCACTGCTGCCGATTCCACGTGCAAGCGGGAGCTCACTCGTCATTTCAATTTTACATGGAGGCAGCACGGCATGATATTGCTGTGCCACTTGCTGCGCTATCGTATAAATTAAATGTGTTTCGACTGTCGTATCAGAGGGCACATTGTCACCAATATGCACAAATTCCCACTCGTCTTGTAATGTGACATCCAATGTTAAATAAAGTGAAAGTCCAAGACCGATGGAATCAAATCCAGGACCTAAATTTGCTGTACTGCCAGGAACTTTGATTTGCCACTTCTTACTCATAGACTAAATACGCCCTCGATGTAATTACGGATTTCCTGCTCATCATTTTGAAGTGAGACAAGGTCTACTGTCGAAACATTCATCGCTGTATCTGGGTCCTTTAAGCCGTTTCCGGTAAACACTGTAACAACACGACTGCCAGCAGCAATTTTACCTGCTTTTACAGATTTAATGACACCAGCTAATGATGCTGCCGAACCAGGTTCAACAAAGATCCCTTCTCTGTTGGCGATTAGTTTATAAGCATCTAAAATTTCATCATCAGTTACTGAGTCAATTAAACCGCCTGACTCATCACGGGCATTTTCAGCGAACTTCCAGCTTGCAGGGTTTCCGATACGAATCGCTGTTGCTACCGTTTCCGGGTCTGCAATTGGTGCTCCTTGCACGATAGCAGCGGCACCCTCTGCTTCAAAGCCGTACATTTTAGGAAGACCACTTTGTTTTGCTTCATTATATTCTTTGAAGCCTTTCCAGTAAGCTGTAATATTCCCCGCGTTCCCTACAGGAATACATAAGTAATCAGGAGCTTGACCTAGTTGATCAACAATTTCAAAAGCCGCTGTTTTTTGACCTTCAATACGATATGGGTTTACAGAGTTCACAAGTGCAATCGGAGTATTTTCACTGATTTTGCGCACAATATTTAATGCATCATCAAAGTTGCCGTCAATTTCAATAATTTTTGCACCATACATGCAAGCTTGTGCCAATTTACCGAGTGCTACTTTGCCTTTGGGAATGACAACGATTGACTGGATGCCTGCACGAGCAGCATATGCAGCCGCTGCCGCAGATGTATTGCCTGTCGATGCGCAAATGACAACTTTAGAGCCTTCTTCGATAGCTTTAGCAACAGCAAATACCATCCCGCGGTCTTTAAATGAACCGGTTGGGTTAGCGCCTTCAATTTTTCCGTATAACTCAATTCCAAGTTCTTTAGATAAATTTACTAATGGAATCAATGGTGTATTTCCTTCGTTTAGTGATAATGCAGGTGTATTTTCAGTAACAGGTAGGTACTGTTTATATTCTTCGATAAGACCTTTCCACATAGATAATAAACTCCTTCTGTTCTCGCTAGGTGAACATTTGTTTTTGTATACAAGACATTTTATACCTATGTGTTCCTTATTTCAATAGGAATTGTTAAATTGTCGGAACAATTCGTTAAGTTAAAAAAATGTTGTCACTTTTAAGAAATAAATGTATGATAGTAACGTTGTTAAGTCAAGTGTAAAGACACATGGAAGGTGGAAAAGTAATGTCGGTGGAAACAAAGGAACAAAAGCCCCTATCACGTAATAAACTTCTACGTATAGCAGGGGTTGGATGGATGTTCGATGCAATGGATGTCGGAATACTTTCTTTTATCATTGCAGCACTTGCCGTTGACTGGGGATTAAATAGCAGTCAAATGGGTTGGATTGCAAGTGTAAACTCGATCGGAATGGCTGTTGGTGCGTTGTTTTTTGGTGCACTCGCAGATAAAGTTGGACGTAAACAAATTTTTATGTGGACACTCATAATATTCTCCGTTGCGAGTGGTTTATCCGCATTTACAACAACTTTGACACTATTTTTAATTTTACGGTTCTTTGTTGGCATGGGGCTTGGCGGGGAATTACCTGTCGCATCAACACTTGTATCTGAAAGTGTAAAAGCTGAAGAACGCGGAAGAGTTGTCGTTTT
Organism: Solibacillus sp. FSL R5-0449; assembly: GCF_037975215.1. Lineage (NCBI taxonomy): Bacteria > Bacillati > Bacillota > Bacilli > Caryophanales > Caryophanaceae > Solibacillus > Solibacillus sp. FSL R5-0449. The sequence goes on along the minus strand of NZ_CP150239.1, from coordinate 3,286,946 downwards.
ACTAGAAAGTTTTTGGGCTGGAGGCTGGCTAATCGCCGCACTTATTGCCTATTTCGTTATACCGGCTGAATTTTGGCCAATTGAAGGATGGCGAGTTGCATTATTAATTACGGCAATCCCTGCATTTTATGCAATTTATATAAGAATAAAATTACCGGACTCTCCACAGTTCAGGGTAAAAGAAGAATCGAAAAAACGTTCAGTTTTTCAAAATATCGCCACATTATGGGAGAAAAAGTATGCACGTTCTACACTAATGCTTTGGATTTTATGGTTTGCAGTTGTATTTTCTTACTATGGCATGTTTTTATGGTTACCAAGTGTAATGGTTGGCAAGGGGTTTGATCTAATATCTAGTTTTAAATATGTATTAATCATGACTTTGGCCCAATTACCAGGTTATTTTACAGCTGCTTGGTTCATCGAAAGGTTTGGGCGCAAATTTGTATTGGTTACATATTTATTAGGAACGGCAGCAAGTGCATTTGTATTCGGTGGTGCAGAAACGATTGAAACATTATTAATTTCCGGTATGTTGCTTTCCTTCTTCAACTTAGGAGCATGGGGTGCCTTATATGCGTATACACCTGAGCAATATCCGGCAATTGTACGCGGGACAGGAGCTGGTATGGCGGCAGCAATAGGTCGTGTAGGAGGTATTTTCGGACCGTTATTAGTTGGGACACTGCTGACAAAAGGCTTTGATATTAGCTATATTTTCGCGATTTTCTGTGTAGCGATTGTCATTGGAGTGCTAGCTGTTATTTTTTTAGGAAAAGAAACGAAGCAAACAGAACTACTATAGTTGTAAATTATGCGTATTAAAATGCTTTTTATAATAATAAATAGGAACCTGTGCTAATAAACAGCGCAGGTCTTTTTTTATATCTGCAAGCTGTAAAAAAATACCTAATAGATAAATGAATATAACAGTTTTTTAATAAGAGTTTATTTATAAATTATAAATTTTACAAATGTATGTCAATTTCCTATCCGAATTTTTATATTCTTTAGTATGCTAAAGTTTTTTCAGAAAACTCGTTGAATTCTATTATTATTCATGATAATGTATTTTTTATTATTAAGAATTTAGCGCACGTAAAGTTACATGAATGAGTGAGGTATTATTTTAAAAAAAATATAAGAAAGGGAGATGGAGAGTTTGACTATTTGCGAAAATATTAAGAAGAAGTATATTCGTCTTTCTAAGGGGCAGCGAAAAGTTGCACAGTTTGTTATGGATAATCCGAATTTAGTTGGGACACATACCGCCTCCGAAGTAGGAAGGTTAGCAGATGTAAGTGAATCAACTGTAATCAGATTTTGCTATTCAATGGATTTAGCAGGTTTTAGTGAGCTCCAAGATAAATTGAAGGAATACTTAATGGAAAAAGGTGAAGCAACCGAATCTAAACAAGCGATGCCTGTAAAAAAAATCCGTAATCATATTGGAGCGGACATTGTAAAAAAAGATATCGCCAACATTTCAAAAACATTCAACCAGCTAAAAGAGCAGGATGTTGAAGAAGTCGTACATTTATTACATACAGCGAAGAAAATCCACTTTTTAGGTTTCAGACAATCGACACCAGCTGCATTTTGGATGTACAGCAATGTCAACAGATTGAGAAATCATGTTCATTTTATTCCCCATGAGGCAGATAAAATTGCACAACAACTGGCATATATGGACGAAGATTCATTGCTTTTCGTTATATCGCTTGATGAAGAGTATGAAGATATGGCAACAACAGTAGAAATCGCTAAAAGAAAAAATGTGAAAATTGTTGCAATCCGTAACGAAGAGCTTACATCTCAAGCGGAACCGGCTAACCCCGTACTTATTGTTCCAAATACAAAAGAAGACGGAGTTACATGTACAATTGCTATTTTCTCTCTTTTGCATATATTGGTAGAATCAATGGTAAGCCAAAACCCGCAGCAATATGAGCAATATACTAAAAAGACAAAAATCGCGGTCAGTGCGTCTAATTTAATAGCAATCAGCTAAAACTGTAATGGCTAACTCACAGCCGTTACAGTTTTCTTTTTGCTAAACAATATTGGTAAATCTTCTGTTTTTCACTTTCTGAACATTATGTTAAAATGAAGAGCGAAAAGCATTTAATAGGAGGCTCACTCATGAGTAAAACATTAGTTTTCGGACATAAAAATCCAGATACAGATACAATCACTTCAGCGATTGTTTATGCATACTTAAAACAACAATTAGGTGTAGATGCAGAAGCAGTTCGACTTGGTGAATTAAATAACGAAACAAAGTATGCACTAGAAAAATTCAACTTTGAAGCACCGCGTCTAATCGCTAACGTAAAAGATGAAGGAGCACAGGTAATTTTAGTGGATCATAATGAGTTCCAGCAATCAGCAGATGGAATCGAAGAAGTACAAATCACGGAAGTTATCGATCATCACCGAGTTGCAAACTTCCAAACAGCTGACCCGGTATATTTCCGTGCGGAGCCTGTAGGTTGTACAGCAACAATCTTAAATAAATTATATAAAGAAAATAACGTGGAAATTCCGGCTAATATTGCTGGTTTAATGCTTTCTGCGATTATTTCGGATACATTACTATTCAAATCGCCAACATGTACAGAGCAAGATGTGAAAGCTGGTGAAGAACTGGCGGCAATTGCAAATGTTGATACGGCACAATATGGTTTAGCTATGCTAAAAGCAGGTGCAGACCTTTCGGATAAATCATTGGAAGATTTATTATCATTGGACGCAAAAGGCTTTGAATTTGGTGAGTATAAAGCGACGGTTGCCCAAGTAAATGCGGTTGATATCGAAGACGTTCTTGGACGCCAGGAAGAGCTTGAAAACTTATTGAACAAAAATATAGCTGATAACGGCCTGGATTTATTCTTCTTTGTCGTAACAGATATTTTAAACAATGATTCAACAGCAGTTGCAGCTGGACAAGTTGCAGAAGAAGCTGCGAAAGCTTTCGGTGCAACAATTGTCAATGGCCGCATCAGCTTACCAGGCGTTGTATCACGTAAAAAACAAATCGTTCCCGTTTTAACTGAAAACTTAAAATAAAAAATGATCCGGTAACTCTTTTAAGAGTTACCGGATTTTTTCATTTTTAACGGGTAGACGGCAGGACCTTCAATAACCTCGCCTTTTGCGTTATAGCGTGATCCGTGGCAAGGGCAATCCCATGTATCATCTGCAACATTCCATCTTGTTTTACAGCCAAGATGTGTACATTTCGGTGCATCCGGTCTGTCGATATAGCCTTTTACAAGCTCTTTTCCAATCATCCCGCCCGTTTGCAGCATAAAGTAAAAGGTCTTCCCGAAATTCGAACGATTCGGTGAGTATAAAGCAGTTGCCGGGTTTGCAATTCTTTTAATAAGATCTGTAAGCAATGTTCCGGCAACAAGTGAAGAAGAAAGCCCCCATTTGTTGAAACCCGTTGCAATGTACAAACTGTCATCACTTGGGGATAGTTGGCCGATATATGGAATCTGATCTGCAGTCATAACATCCTGTGCACTCCAGCCGTATTCATATGGCGGAAGCTCAAAGTCTTTTGTTAGCTCATGCTGCAATGTTTCGTAAAACGGGTCTGTATCGCTCGTCGATCCGGCTGTATGTGATTGTCCGCCGTAGATGAAGTAGGGCTGATTATCGATCAGTGCTGTTCTGATAGTACGGCTTTGCGCATCGATACTTAAATATTGGCCTTCCAACAGCTGTGAATATTTAGTTGCTGTCAGGTAAGAACGTTTAATTTGCAGCTTCATCGAATAAAGCTGACGAATCGATTCAATCGGATAATGAGTGCATAAAATCAGCTTTTTATAATGCACAGTATGGTCATTGCTTGTATGAAGGCAATTTTTGGACATCTCTAATTTTGTAACCCTCGTATTTAAATAAAGTTGAGCTCCATGTTTTCTTGCTAAATGGACATACGTATTTGTGAACTGTACTGGATTGATCTGACCTTCATTTTTAATGCCGAGCGCAAGTTCTACAGGAACCGAAAGTTCGATTTCTTTTGTGGCTTCAAAGGGAATGCCGATTTTTTTATAGCTTTCCGCCTCATTTAACAGCTGCTCTTTCCCTTGTGGGGTAGCTGTATATACATAGGAAGTAGCACGGGAAAAGCTTGTGCTATTTTCGGAGGCGGCTTGTTCAATAGCTCGCTTATTCGCCTCGTAGTAAATTTTCCCGTCTTCTTCACTTAGTTTTGAGTAAATGAGGTTATGCTGCACTGTCAATTTTCCAGTCGAATAGCCGGTTGTTCCTTGTGCAAACTGAGGCATTGCTTCGATAAGAACGACACTAAGCCCCTCTTTAGCAAGCGAATAGGCAGTATAAATGCCACTAATCCCTCCTCCGATTATGCATATGTCGCAGTTGATCGATTCTTGAAGGGTAGGGGCAGCAAAATCTGAATGTGTTGGGAGCCAGAGCGATTGTTTCAAAATATCACCTTTTTATTTTTTAGCATTGGGCATTTGACGAGGATTTATTCAGGAGTTGTCACATATTAAATATTTCCGGGCCAGAGGGGTAGTTTCAAACATTGTACTTTTGTATTGTTGCTCGCTACAATACAAGACAAGGAGAGTGATTAGCATGAAAATCGAAGTATGGTCCGACTATGTATGTCCTTTTTGCTATATCGGCAAAAAACAATTGGAAATCGCATTAGATGAACTTGGGTATGGAGAGGCGATTGAAGTATCATATAAAAGCTATTTATTAGATCCTTCTACACCTGTTGATACAACAAGCTCTGTATACGAAGAATTGTCCCGAAAGTATCAAATTTCATTAGATGAAGTGAAGAAAATGACAGCAAATGTTACAGCACGTGCCAAAGAAGTTGGGCTTGAGTACAATTTTGATGATATGAAAAGTGCAAACACTGTAAAAGCGCACCGTTTAGCAAAATGGGCTGAAACGGAAGGGAAAGAACAGCAGTTCACAGAGCGCGTTTTAAAAGCCTACTTTTTAGAAGGTGAAGCAATTGGGCAAACTGATGTATTGCTGACATTGGCAAAAGAAGTCGGCTTATCTGCAGAAAAAGCGCGTCAAGTTATTGAAAGCGATGAGTATATGGAACAGGTACAGCAGGATATTGCGGTAGCTCAAAATCTTGGTGTACGCGGTGTACCTTTCTTTGTCATTGATAATAAGTATGGAATTTCAGGTGCACAGCCACAGGAAGTATTTGAACAAACAATTGAAAAGGCAGCGCAGGAAAGTGGTTTGCGTAAGCCCTTGAAAATGCAAGGGGTAGACGGGGCTGCGTGTACTGACGATTCTTGTGATATTTAACAGGAGTTCACGTGGTGTTAACGGGAAATTTTACCTAGATTCGTATTTTTATATAAAAGTGAAATAGGAATTCAGACTAAAGTATGAGGGCAATCTAATTGATTTTTTTAGGTTGTTCTTTTATTATATATAAGTACCTCGAATTTGAGATATTTTAAAACAAGATAAAAATATTCAAAAAATAAATAAGATTGAAATAGTAGGGAGAAATGAAAATGACAAACGTATTAGTAGTAAAAGCAAATAACCGTCCGGACGGCGTATCAACAAAAATGTATGAAACATTCATGGCGGAAGTAGCGAACGTTGAAGGTTTAAACGTAACATCTTTTGATGTATTTGAAGAAAATATGCCATATTTTGGCCAAGAACTATTCAATGCATTCGGTAAAGCACAAGCAGGCGAAGAATTATCAGCAATCGAAGCAGGTTCATTAGCTGCTTTCAATAAATCTCGTGAAGCATTAACAGCTGCAGATGTAGTAGTATTTGCATTCCCATTATGGAACTTAACAATTCCAGCAGCATTACAATCATTTATCGATTACACTTATGGCGCAGGTTATTCATTCAAATACAATGAACAAGGTCAATTAGTAAGCTTAATGACTGACAAAAAATATATCGTATTAAACGCTCGCGGCGGTATTTACTCAACACCACAAGCATCTGCTTCAGAAATGTCTGTAAACTACATTAATGCAGTTATCGGCGGCGTATATGGTATGGAAAAAATTGATGAAGTTATTATCGAAGGTCATGCTTCGAATCCAGCTGGTGCTGAACAAATTATTGCTGATGGCTTAGAAAAAGTAAAAGCTGCAGCGCAAAACTTGGCAAAAGTAACAGCTTAATTTAATTATTCATATAGTAGAGAAGGGTTGCTCACAAAGTTGTGGGCTCCCTTCTTTTTTTAGTCGGATAACAGCGTGTCTTAAGGTAAAATGTCACTTGGCAGTAAGCTACTTACTTTTCGTAATTAATGAGAAGTGGTAATATAATAAGTAGCAGTTAAATAAATTTAGTTTTAGAGTAGTGAATATGAGGTGAAGAAAATGAAAGAATCAGCACTATGTCCGCGCCTGTCAAAAGCAATGGAGCTTGTAGGAAAACGCTGGACAGCTTTAATTATTTATCAATTGTTGGAAGGGCCTCAACGTTTCAATGCAATCGAAGCAGCATTACCGATTAGTGGACGCTTACTGTCGGAGCGACTAAAGGAACTCGAAAAAGAAGGTATTGTTGAACGGAAAGTGTTTTCAGAAGTACCGGTTCGTGTTGAGTATAATTTAACCGATAAAGGGCGTTCACTTGAACAAACTGTGAGAGAAATTGAAATATGGGCGAAAACTTGGTTATAAATCTTGCTGTTTTACTTGTAAAAAGCGTTATAAAAACAGATACTTAAAAAGTACGTCAGCTTTACAGGAAAGGAAAATGTTTTTTATGACAATTCAACAGTGGGAAAATGATTTATTACAATGGATTCCTTCAACTAATATAAAAAAAAATGAAACATTAAAAAAATATACGATGACAAAACTTGGCGGTAAGGCAGATATTTTAGTACTGCCGAAAACTGAAGAGCAAGCAGCAGCAGTCGTTAAGTATGCATACGAAAATAATGTACCGCTACTCATGCTGGGGAACGGCTCCAATATGGTCGTACGTGATGGCGGGGTACGTGGTATCGTCCTGCATTTTGCTTTACTGGACGAAATTCGCATTGAAGGTGAAACGGTTTATGCTCAAAGTGGGGCATTGATAAAAGAAGTATCCAAACAAGTTGCAGCTCAAAGCTTAACCGGTTTTGAGTTTGCATGTGGTATTCCAGGTTCAATAGGCGGAGCAATGGCAATGAATGCAGGTGCGTACGGTGGTGAAGTTAAAGACATCGTCACATCATGTAAAGTATTGACACCGGAAGGAGAGGTTCTTGAGTTGAACAATGAGCAACTAGAACTTTCTTACCGTAAAAGCATCATTGCTAAAAAAGGCTATTTTGTACTGTCTGCTACGTTCCAATTAGCACATGGTGATCAAAAGCAAATCGATGAGAAAATTGCCGATTTAACATTCCAGCGTGAATCGAAGCAGCCGCTTGAATACCCTTCAGCAGGCAGTGTATTCAAGCGCCCGCCAGGTTATTTTGCAGGTAAGCTTATTCAGGATAGTGAATTGCAAGGTAAAGGTGTCGGAGGGGCAGAAGTTTCTACAAAGCATGCAGGATTTATCGTCAATAAAAACAATGCCACGGCAAAGGATTATATTGATACAATTCAAATGGTACAGCGTGTTGTAAAAGAGAAGTATGATATCGACTTGGAAATGGAAGTAAAAATTGTCGGTGAAGACTAATCTTGGATGATATAAAATGACTTCAACTCGTGCTAGTTTAGCGCGGGTTCTCTTTTTTTAATGGATAATTTTAATATGAGTTACATAAAGGGAGTAGGATAGATGAAATTTATTTCGTGGAATGTAAATGGGATTCGTGCATGTGTAAATAAAGGGTTTTTGGATTATTTCCGTGAAATGGATGCGGACTTTTTCTGTATCCAGGAAACAAAATGCCAGGTAGGACAGATTGATCTTCAACTGGAAGGATATTATCAATATTGGCACTCGGCAGTGAAAAAAGGTTACTCTGGTACAGCTGTCTTTACGAAACATGAACCGTTAGCAGTGTATTACGGTATCGAAAATGAAATAGCGGCAGATGAAGGACGTATCCTTACATTGGAATATGAAAATTTTTATTTAGTGAATACGTACACACCGAATGCCAAAAGGGATTTAACTCGTTTGGAAGAGCGGTTGCAATGGGAAGACCGTATGGCACTCTATTTGAAGGAACTTGATGCGAAAAAGCCCGTCATTTATTGTGGAGATTTAAATGTTGCACATAGCGAATTGGATATTAAAAATGTGAAATCCAATATCGGAAATTCCGGATTTACATATGAAGAGCGCGGGAAAATGACAGATTTGCTTGCAAGCGGTTTTACAGATTCGTTTCGGCATTTCCATCCGGACCTAACCGACCACTTCACATGGTGGAGTTATATGGCGAAAGTACGCGAAAGAAATATCGGCTGGCGCATTGACTATTTTATCATCTCCGACCGGCTTGTAGATAAGGTTGAGGAAGCATCCATACATTCAGAAATTTTAGGTAGCGATCATTGCCCTATCGTATTAAAATTAAAAACGGTGTAAGATGAATAGACTAATAGAAACAGAACTTTTGCAGCATATTAAAGCTTTGTGAAAAAGAGAAAAAAAGAGGTGGAATTTATGGCACAACAGGCGAAAAAGTCAAAATGGCGCAAATTTATAAACATCGCCATTTGGGCAGTCGGGATTTTAATTATTATAGGTGGTGCGGCGGTAGCAGGATTGCACTTATACGTATCCAATTCTAAACCTGTCATTGAAGGTGAACTTGCAGTATCCATTTTAGATGATGATGTGGAAGTTACGAGAGATGGTGTAGGAGTACCGCATATTGTGGCCAAGTCCGATGCAGATCTTTATCGTGCTCAAGGCTATGTCCAGGCACAGGATCGTTTATTCCAAATGGATTTGGCACGCCGTCAAGCAAGTGGTACTTTAGCTGAGGTAGTAGGGGAATCTGCGGTAAATACAGATAAGTTTTTCCGTACATTCAGTTTACGACAGGCTGCAGAGTTATCATGGGATGACTATGATGCACAGTCAAAACAAATTCTTGAATGGTATGCGGATGGGGTAAATGCTTTTATCGATGAAGTAAAAGGTACAAGCAAACTTTCATATGAATTCAAATTACTTGGGTATACACCTGAAGCTTGGTCACCGATTGATTCATTGACAATCGGAAAATACATGGCATATGACTTAGGCGGAAACTGGAATCAGCAGGCTTTCCGTTCATGGGCAATGCAGAATTATACAAAAGAACAAGCTGAAGAATTATTTGTAGAATACCCTGAAAACGCTCAATCAATTATTGAGGCAAATTTAAATCTTGAAACGGATATTGCAAGCGCCATTCCAACGGATTATTTGCCGTCAGAACATAACGGCAGTAATAACTGGGTTATAAGCGGTGACCTGACAAAATCAGGTAAACCATTACTTGCAGATGATCCGCATCTAGGATTAAGCACGCCATCTGTATGGTATCAAATGCATCTGCAATCACCTGAACAAAATGTTAGTGGTGTCATTTTTGCAGGGATTCCTGGAATTATTCTTGGACATAACGAAGAGATTGCATGGGGTGTAACAAATGTGAACCCGGATGTGCAAGATTTATATATTGAAACACCAAACCCGGAAAACCCGTATGAATTTGAGTATGACGGTGAATGGGAAGAGGCAACTGTACGACAAGAGCCGATCAAAGTAAAAGACGGTGAAACGGTTGACTTTGAAGTTGTGGAGACACGCCACGGTCCAGTCATCTCTAATATTATGCTGAAAGATACTGAGATGAAAGAGCAATTCTCTATGCAGTGGACAGCACTGCAATCAACACAGGAATTAAAAGCAGTTCTAGGCTTCAATAAAGCGACAAATTGGGAAGAGTTCGAAGTTGCACTAGAAGACTTTAAAGCACCGGCACAAAACTTTGTGTTTGCTTCAACTGATGGAACAATTGCATACAAAGCAAATGGTCTAGTACCAATCCGTAAACAAGGTACAGGTTCATTACCGGTACCAGGTAACTCTTCGGAATACGGCTGGGAAAGCTATATTCCATTTGATGAGCTGCCAACGGTTATTAATCCGGAAGAAGGCTTTATTGCAACAGCGAACAATCAAGTGGTAGGCGAGGAATACCCTTACCATATTTCGAATCTTTGGGCACAGCCTTATCGATATGAGCGAATCGTAGAGATGATTAAAACACCGATGTATGATGAGGAAACAGGTGAATTATTAAAGCTTTCTGTTGCGGAAATGAAAGGTATGCAAATGGATAAGAAGAATTTGCATGCAGTAGAATTTTTACCAGACTTGCTTGAAACGATTAAAGCTCAAGATCAAGATGGTAAGTACAAAAATGTCATTACGCTTCTGGAAGAATGGGAGTATTACGATGACAAAGACCAAGGCGCACCACTTGTGTACCATTTCTTAATCGAAAACATGGAAAAAGCATTGTTCCAGGATGCAATGCCGGAAGATGTGTATAAATTAATGCCTGGCAAATCGCAAATTACAGACCAAATGCTGCGTGATGCATATGCAGGTAATTCGGGTGTCTGGATTACAGAAGAAGGCGGACTGGATAAATTCGTATATACTGCCTTCGAGGATGCTGTAACGAAGATTAAAGGTAAATACGGGACATCCGTTTCAAAATGGAAATGGGGCAGCTATAATCAGCTTACATTTAAACATCCATTAGCAAGTGCGTCGGACTTTTTAGCGGACTATGTCAACCCTGAAAAACTGCCGGTTGGCGGGTCTAGTGTTACCGTACAGGCAGCTTCCGAAGATGGCAGCGGAAATGTAAATCACGGTGCATCGTGGCGTTTTGTTGCAGACTTGGATAATTTAAATACAGCACATCACATTGTAGGTCCAGGACAAAGTGGACATGTGAAGTCAAAATGGTACGACAACCAAGTTTCAAACTGGGTATACGGCCGTTACCATAAAACAAATATTAATGGCGATATTAATACGAAGTACGAGTTAATTTTAAAAGCCGAATAGAAGTAAAACACCCTTTTTCAACGAGAAAAAGGGTGTTTTAATTTCTGGATGCATTTTTTGCGCTTAATTTGATGAGTTTACTAAAGGCAGAAAGTAGTATACTGATATTTATAAAGTAAGCTAAAATATAGAGGTATAGTTTTTAATTCAAAAGTAAAAAAGTCACATATTCTAATCGAAATGTTTGAGTTAAATTACTTTGCGTTATATGATTATAGAAGAGAATCCAGTTTTATAAATGAGGCGAAAGATGACAATGTCAGGTATTATATTAGTAAATGTAACAGAAGAAATTGTAAAAGGGCTTGTAAGTTTTCTGCTGCATGGCGTTGAATATCAAACATTTTGTCATTGTGAACAATGTGAGATGGATGTGAATGCAATTGTTTTAAATGTATTGCCGGCTCGTTATGTTACTTCAAACGAAACGAGAGATGCTGTATTTAAACAAATGAGCACACCGGAAAATCTTGAGGAAATCAACAAACAGATTATCCGTGCCCTTCACATTGTTAAACAATATCCTAAACATCCATAAGAAATGATTCAATGCATTCTTTATGTATATAAGTAGTTACGAGCAAGTTTTATAAAAGGTAAAAGGAAGAGGTTATTCAATTAGGGGCATACTAATTGCAATAGCCTTTTTCTTTTAATGCCTTTTAGCGTAGGAAGCTGTTTGTATAAGCCGTAATTCACGGAAATGACGGACTAACCTGCTTCCTGTCTTGCGATAGCCGAATCGTTATGGAATGAGTCAATGTAATTTAAGCGTTTACTGTTTTCAGTTAACTTTTTGCGTGAAATTGTAGTAAACTGAAAGAAGCAATTGGAAAGAGAGGGAACAGCTATGCCAACACCTAGCATGGAGGACCACATTGAACAAATTTATCTACTAATTGAACATAAAGGGTATGCACGTGTGTCCGATATTGCTGAAGCTTTATCTGTTCTACCTTCCTCCGTTACAAAAATGGTGCAGAAATTGGATAAAGACGGCTATTTAATATATGAAAAATATAGAGGCTTAACATTAACGCCAAAAGGGCAAAAGTTAGGAAAGAGACTTGTTCAGCGACATGATTTGCTGGAACAATTTTTGCGTTTAATAGGGGTTGATGAAGAACGTATATATGAAGACGTTGAAGGTATTGAACATCACTTGAGCTGGAATTCCATTGATCGCATTGCAGATCTGGTCCAGCTTTTAGAAGAAGAGCCTCAATTGACCAAGAAGCTGGAAGAAATGAAATCAAATCATAGTATGTAATGATTGACTAGAAAAAGGAGAATATGATGAATCAATTAATAAAATCAGGACAAGTTGTGGAATTAACGGTATTGGAAGAGCAAGGGTCACGTTATATTTTAACGAATGGTGAGTTGGAAATTCCTTTAAATGCATCAGATGTAATAGAAGAAATTGCAATCGGCGATGTTTTAAAAGTTTTCCTTTATACGGACCGTCGTGGAGACCTTCAGGCAACGACAGCCATTCCGCATATTACAGAAGCGGATTATGGTTGGGCACGAGTGTTGAAAGTGACAAAAGAAGGGGCTTTCTGTGATATTGGTACTTCCCGCGAAGTATTAGTGCGTGCTGAAGACTTACCTGCAATTGAAGAAGTGTGGCCGGAAGCGGGAGATCATTTGTATATTACATTACGAACAGATCGCAACGGGGATTTATTCGGTCGTTTAATTACAGAAGAAAAGGTTAATGACATGTTTGAAGGCGCAGCAGAAGATATGTTCAATAAAAACATTACAGCTCGACCATACCGTCTATTACCGGTAGGTTCGTTTTTATTAGGCGTTGAAAACCCTTATCGTATTTTCGTACACGAATCGGAAATGAAAGCTGAGCCACGTCTAGGACAAGAAGTGCAAGTGCGCATTATTGATGTGAAGGAAGATGGCTCGTTGAACGGCTCATTCTTACCCCGAAAACATGAGCGTTTAGGTGATGATGCGGAAAAAATCTTCGCCTATTTGGAAAGTGTCGGTGGAAAGATGCCATTTGGCGATAAGTCAACACCAGAGGAAATATCCGAAATGTTCAATATGAGTAAAGGTTCGTTTAAACGTGCACTAGGTACTTTAATGAAAGCACGCAAAATTACGCAAAAAGACGGCTGGACAGAAATCGTTTAGATACAAATATAAGTAAAAGGGGAAATACATATGAAACCTTTTACTTTTTTTATTCGTATTATTTAAAGAATGTATAGCAAAGTTGGACAATATATACATTCGCAAAGGGGGATATACAAATGAGACAAAAATGGATGGCAGTCATCGCAGCATTCGCTTTATTGATTTCTTTCGTTTTACCAATGAGCGCTTCTGCGGCTACTACAGAACAAAAAAATCCAATCAATGAAAAGCTCGGTGTACCAATCGTTGTTTATGGAAGCAATTTATCTGCTGATGAAAAGGAATTAGTGAAAACTGCTTTACGTGTAGATCAGGAATCAGAAGTAGATGAAATTACAATTTCAGGACAGGATTTAGCTAAATATATAAAAGATAGTAACCCAAGTTCACGCATGTTTTCATCTGCTAAAATTACGCGTCAAGATGCTGGTAAAGGACTTACGATTAGTATCGTAACACCAGATAATATTACACAGGTAACATCGGAAATGTATGCAAATGCCATGTTAACAGCAGGTATTGAAGATGCGATTGTGGAAATTGCTGCACCAAAACCGGTAACAGGTCACTCGGCATTAGTCGGGATATACAAAGCATATGAAGCAAAAACAGGTGAGACATTAGATATCGAGCGTACAGATGTTGCAAATGACGAATTATCCGTTGCTACATCAATTGCTGAATCGGCAGGCGTTTCAGATGCACAAGTTTCTGAATTATTAACAGAAATTAAAAAAGCTATTGCAGAAAATAAACCGGGAACAAAAGAAGAAGTTCAGCAAATTGTTGAAGAACAATTGAACAAACTGCAAATCAATTTAAGTGAAAAAGACCGTCAGCTTTTAGTGGATTTAATGAACCGAATTAGTAATTTAAATATCGACTTCGGTAAATTATCATCACAGCTTTCGGATTTAACGGCAAAATTCGATGAAAAGTTCGGGGCGATATTAGAGGATGAAGGATTTTGGCAAAGCGTCAAAAACTTCTTCAATAATTTAATCAATACCATTTCATCCTGGTTCAAATAAAATAGTCGTTCAGTGAAAGCACTCATAAATTCGGGTGCTTTTATTTTTATTGAAAATTCAAATTATGGTATATTGTGAAGTACAGAAGGAGGGAGAAATATGGAATTTATTTATAAAGACAAAGGGAACAACTATGGTGCTTTGGAATATGAAAAGGACGGTCAACGTGTTGCTGAGATTACCTGGTTTTTACGTGATGGTGTCATGAATATGGATCATACGTATGTTTCTGATGTACTGCGCGGTCAAGGGGTAGCCAAAAAGCTTTTAGATGCTGCTGCGGATTATGCACGGGAAAACAATTACAAAATGAATGCCCTTTGTTCATATGTCGTTTCTTCATTCCAAAAAAGCGATGCGTATGACGATGTAAAAGTATAGCAATATACAAAAAACACGATTTTCTTTTTTTAGAAAATCGTGTTTTATTATGGAATTATAACTTTATTTTGTTTTAATAGCATGTTAATTAAAAACCTACAAATAATGAAATCAGAGCTGTAACTACTGCGGAAACACCGAGAAGCGAAAGGATTTCGGTACCTTTATATGTAATTTCTTTGTTGTGGAACATAGCGACCACTCCTTTATTTTTTTATTTATATATATTTATCCAATTCAGGTAGTTTTTAATCCTATAACACCGAATGTTTTAAAAGAATTTCGCAGGGTATATTAATTTATATGAAAAGGGAAATTAAATTCCGAAATAGGAGGTAATATTATTATGGCTAAATTAAAAGGTAAAGGCGTTGTAGTTGCAGGATTATTAGCGGGTGCCGCTTCATTTTTAAGTAAAAAGGAAAATCGTGATAAAGCAATGGATTATTTGAATAAAGCAAAAGGAAAAGTAAACGAAAGCGGTGGCGTGCAGGGCTTGATGGAGAAAGTTCAAGGCAAATCTGCTGGTTACAGTAATGAAGATGCACATCCATCATCAACTGGTGATTTGGATACAAATGTTGCGAAATCAGCTTCAGTCGGGAAAGATGATTACAAGAAAGAATCACTGGAGGAAGTTGCATCGACAGCTGGAGAAGTATCAGACCATACTTTAGAGGGTAACCAAATGGTTGAAGAAGGCGGTCAAACAACACTGGAATATTACAACCATGAACAGGACAAACGTGCATAAGCAGTCCGATCCTTTATATAAAAACAAGGCAGGCGGGAAATTAGCCGCCTTTTTTTATATTTTTTGTGGTTAGCAATTAAAAAGGGTTTGTCTTGAAACGTTAATAAATCGTTTCAGACAAACCCTTTAACATATATAAAGATTAAGCGTTAGCTGTTTCTTTTTTCATTGTTTTGTTTTTAGCAAGGTTAACGTGCCAAGATAAAGCTTCCTCTAAGATATGAGGAGTGTGCGCGCCGCCAGTTGCTTCGTAAGCGCGGTTATAGTAATCCCATAACTGCTCTTTGAAATCTGGGTGAGCACAGTTTTCGATGATTAATTTTACGCGCTCTTTTGGAGCAAGTCCACGTAAATCAGCGATACCTTGTTCAGTTACAATTACGTCTACATCGTGTTCAGTATGGTCTACGTGAGAAACCATTGGTACGATTGAAGAAATCGCGCCGCCTTTTGCGTATGATTTCGTTACGAAGATACCAAGACGAGCGTTACGTGCGAAGTCACCAGAACCGCCGATACCGTTCATCATTTTAGTACCTGAAACGTGTGTAGAGTTTACGTTACCATAAATATCTAACTCAAGAGCAGTGTTGATTGAGATTAAGCCCAAACGACGGATAAGCTCTGGGTGGTTAGAGATTTCTTGTGGACGTAAGCAAATTTTATCGGCATACTTTTCTAAGTTGCCGTAAACTTTTTTCTGTAATTCTTCTGTAAGTGTAATAGAAGTTGCAGCAGCAAAGCGTACTTTACCAGCATCAATTAAGTTGAATACTGCATCTTGTAAAACTTCAGAAGCAACTACCAAGTTTTCGAATTCTGCATCAGCAAAGCCGTCTAATACTGCGTTTGCTACAGAACCTACACCTGATTGTAATGGCATTAATTCATTTGTTAAACGACCCGCTTTGATTTCAGAACGGAAGAAGTCTAATAAAATGTTTGCCATTGTTTGTGTTTCCTCATCTGGAGGAACGATTAATGAAGGAGCGTCTGGCTCTTCAGAAATAACGATTGCTTTAATTTTAGCTGGATCAACTTTAATACCGATTTCACCGATACGTTGCT
This sequence comes from Solibacillus sp. FSL R5-0449, assembly GCF_037975215.1. Taxonomy (NCBI): domain Bacteria; kingdom Bacillati; phylum Bacillota; class Bacilli; order Caryophanales; family Caryophanaceae; genus Solibacillus; species Solibacillus sp. FSL R5-0449. Next base: position 3,270,521 of record NZ_CP150239.1, on the reverse strand, counting down.
CAGCATTTGTCATTGGGATCGCGTCACGCTTACCTTGTTCACCTGGAACATAAATGTCGTGAATACCGATCAATGCTTCTGGATGAGAGATATTTAATTCGATAATAATATTCTCTGCATACTCAGCGAAGATAGGAGAGTTACCTACAGAGTTAGATGGGATAATTAAGCCATCTTCTGTAATAGCAACTGCTTCTAAAATTAAGTGTTTAATAGGACCGATAATTCCTTGACGTACTAACTCAGCGTTGTGAGAAAGGTGTGCGTCTACATAAGAAATTTCGTCTTTGTTAACTAAACCGCGCATTACCGCATCTCCTTGGAAAGGACCGCGTTTGTTAATAACGCCAGCAGCAGCCAGGTAGTTATCAACTTCAGGACCTAATGAAGCCCCTGTATATACATCAATTTTGAATTTTTCATTTTTAGCGCGCTCTACTAATGCCATTGGTACAACTTTAGCGTCACCTGCGCGAGTAAATCCTGACATCCCTACTACTGTGCCATCTTGGATTAAAGCAGCAGCTTCTTCAGCAGATACAACTTTATCTACTAATTGTTTTAAACCTAAACGTTTCTCAACTCGTGGATCCATTAATAAATCCTCCCCTAATAAGTTATTTAATCGTTTGATAAACAGAAAACTTTTTTAATTTTCTGTGTATTTTACCAGGTAGTAAACCGGCATTTATGCTAATATTATCATCAAATTGTCACATTTACTTCACGCCCAACATAAAAGCGCTTAAAAGGTGAATAATAGAGAAATTTAGTGTAAAAAAGAGATAAAAAAGATTGGTTGTGAAGTGTAGAGTAGAATTTGTTCAGCAAATTTGCACAATTAAAATCAGGGAAATAGGTCAAAAGACTAAATGGGGAAATGAAAAAGCGACTCGTGTATGTACGAGTCGCTTTTAAATGATTTTAGAACCCTAAAGAACGGCGGAAGTAGCTTGCATAGCGTTGGCTTACAGGAATACGCGTACCGTCTTTCATAATTAATAGGAAAGTTGAGTGTGAATCTGGTTGGATTTCATCGATATAATCGATATTTACAATGTAAGAACGGTGGCAGCGGATGAACGAATCAGGAGCTAAAAATAACTCTAGGTCACTTAAGTTCAAGCGGTGATACCCTTCACGGTGCATCGTTTTTACAAATGTTTTACGCAATTGTGTCTCCAAATAAATCACTTGGTTGTGTTTAATTGGATACCAGCAGTCATCAATTTTTACTGTGATATAATTTGTTAAAAATGGAGAAGGTTTTTGAGGGAAGATTGCTGTAATAGCACCTTTTGTTTCACCTTCTTCAATGAGAGGAATACTCATTCCGTAATACGGAACTCCGAATACGTCCGATTCAATGTATGAATTGATTTTTTGACCATACGTTAACGCTTTGTACGCAGCAGAACCTTCTTTGATCGGGTCACCTGCTTTGATTTTCAAGTCTACCTTTTTGCTTGGCTGGTAATATAAATACTCATTGGTATCTGAAATAGCAATTGATGTATTCTCAGGGAAAAATTCTTTAATGACTTCCATAATTTCTTCTATTTGTCTTGGATCCACTTTATAACACCTCTTTATAAGCATTTTATACAATTATGAACTATTTTACTACATATTTAAAGAAATTGGGTTGGGAAGATTTTTTAATTTGAAAAATATTTATTAGAGATAATAAAAGGAATTATTTTCATAAAAAATTTAGTGAAAAAATAGCGTGAAAATTACTATGCTAAAAGAGTATGATTAGGTGAAATATGCATTTTTTAAATTCCATTATTTCTATAATTGGAAGTAACCTAATAATTTTGTCCTAGAGTAATTGTTAAAATTAGGTTGAAAGCAAATCTTGTAATATGGTAATATTCACTATGGTTACTAATAAAATGTACTATTGTGCGGAAAACAATGCATATTATAATAGTATAAATAATTACTTTGCTTAATATAAGAAATTTCCTATGGACAATTCTTATGATTAATATAATGATATCACTTATTATGAAGTGCAGACTGGCTCGTGAAAGGTACATAACCAATCTGCGCAATTATGACAAATTCTTGTACATTTTGTATAAGGCTTGTTTTTTTAATAAGTAATAGAAGGTCATTCTGAAGAAAGATGGGGTAACTTATGCAACTACATCAATATTCAATCTCGGAAACAATTTCAAAACGATATTTTCAAGAGATTGACAATATCAATCAATATGCTGGTATCGAAGATTTTTTTGTTCTGGAATCTCGATTGATTTTTGAAGTCTATCATTTAGAAGTAGCGAAAGCAAAGAAGACATTACATGAAATTATAGACATATTATCCGCACGCTTCGGAAAACAAGTCATTAAAGTAGTGCGCTCGTACTTTGTTACGTTATCCTCAATTGTTGCGCGTAAGCTTTTAGATAATCAAGTTCCTTCTAAAAAAGCCTTTGCCTTCAATTTAGCATGTGCAGATATGATTGAAAACAAGATGAAGGATGCCGAGTTTCTGCAATTTGCAGATGACTTAATTGACTTTTATGTGTACTTTATTGCGGACCGTAAACAGCCAACGTTCCGTCACCAAACAGTAAACAAAGTAATTATGTACATAAATGATGAGCTGGAAAATGATTTGACAGTTGAAAGTATTGCAGCAAACTTCCATATTAGTACGAGTCATTTATCGCGTATATTCCGTGAGCATGTTGGTATCACGTTAGTGGAATACTTAAATGTTCGCCGTGTAGAGGAATCTCAATATTATTTACGTCATACGAATAAAAGTATTACGTCAATTTCAGATCAGTTCCATTTCTGTAATCAGAGTTATTTCACTAGAATCTTCAAGAAGTACACTGGTGTGACACCTAAACATTTCCGTGATGAGCTGCATCATGAATTTTTCCGATTTGAAATTCCGGAAGTCGAGTACGAAAGTGTTTAATATTATAAAGCTTGCGTATTCTTAAGTGTAGGGCAGATTGGTTAATTGTATTTCCTTATTCTTCTTACACCTGAAAGTTTCAGAAAAAAAAGAATAATATATGAAAACTCTGCATGGTATATATTATTACATGTAGAGTTTTTTATTTGGAATCTAGTTTATTCTAAAAGATTTTCAAAATTGCATTATCATTTACGCTAGTTTTATACTAAACAAGGATTGAAAATTAGATTGCTTTTACATGCAATCATCATGTAAGGAGAGAAAAATGAAAAAATACGAAAGAGCGATTTCACTCATTTTAGTTGCAGGGGCTAGTTTAACCGCACTATTTTTCATTGTGAAGCAAAATATGGAAGCGGCCATTTTAGCAATGACAATTATGTTTACGTTTACGAATTTTTTCCGTTCACGTACCTTCAAAGAAAAGGGACATGAAAAAGAAGCTAAATGGATGCAGAGGATGTCGATGATTTTTGCGGTTTTATCAGTAATTGTATTATTGATTATTGTCACAGGATAAAAATAGAAAAAGAAGGCGAAATGGAATGAACAGAAAAGCAAACAGAAAAAGTCCGATCGCAATGATTGTATCCATTTCAATTATTATTTTAATCGCGATCCTAGGATCTATTTATTATAAATTTGAAGTAGCACAAACAGCTACAGAAGAAAAATCTGTTGAACCAAATGAACTGGAAAATAAAGAGACACAAAATACAATAAACGAAAAAGAAGAACCATTGAAGCCACAAAGTGGAAATGGCGATGAACCGGATAGCGCTGAAGACCCTTCTTCAAGTTCGGAACAGCCAATTAAAGAACGGGCTAAAGAAACACCACCTGCTACAGAAGAGGTAGAGCTGGAAAATGGGTACATTGTTGGCCAAAAACCTGCAACAGAACCTACTTTTGTGAAAGGGGTTTTAATTGCGAATAAGAAAAATCCGCTCCCTGCCACATACAATAAGGGGGAAGATCCTAAAGCGCGTGCCGCTTTTGAAAAGATGGCAAAAGCTGCGAAGGAAAATGGGCTAGAGCTTGTTGCTTTTAGTGGTTTCCGTTCTTACGAATATCAACAAACGCTATATGACCGCTATGTGAAGCGAGACGGGAAAGAAGCGGCTGATCGCTATAGTGCAAGACCGGGATATTCCGAACATCAAACTGGACTTGCTTTTGATATAGGGGAAAAAGGTCGTGAAGAATTATGGCTGACAAATGAGTTCGGCGACACCGAAGCAGGGCAGTGGTTGGCGCAAAATGCCCATAAATACGGGTTCATTTTACGATATCCAAAAGGAAAAGAAGAAATCACAGGTTTCATGCATGAATCTTGGCACTTCCGCTATTTAGAAGGGGAATTGGCCACAAAGGTATATGAAGCAGGCGTAACGTTGGAAGAATATTTAGGGATTCAATAATATAGGGATCAAAAAAACCAATTTTCTCTCGGAAGAAAATTGGTTTTTTCTGTGCGCAAAAGGTTTTCAACTTCAGCTACTATTACATTCATTACCCTTTCTATAAAATTGGGGATAATAAACGTGAAATGGATTCTTTGAATTTAATGAAATTAGAACGGTTATTATACAGTTCATATGTGAGCTCTGAGCAGTCTAATATATCACGTTCGAATATTTCAGCAAGACTGTGTGCCAATTCCCCGTCATAAAGAAGGGCATTCACTTCAAAGTTTAAACTAAAGCTTCGGACATCGATATTAGCGGTACCGACTGAAGCGATTTCATCATCCACGACAATCATTTTTGCATGGATAAAGCCTTTCTCATATTGATACACTTTAGCTCCAGCTTCTACGAGTGGTCCTACATATGAATAGGTCGCCCAATAGACGAACATATGGTCAGGTTTATTTGGAATCATAATCCGAACGTCGATTCCGGATAGGGCAGCGATTCGAATCGCATCAAAAAACGATTCATCTGGAATGAAATACGGGGACTGTATGTACACGTATTTTTTTGCATTTGAGATTAAATGCAAATAGTTGTTTTTAATGACTTCCCATTCTGTATCAGGCCCGCTTGAAATAATTTGCAAAGCTGCCATTCCTTTTAGAGGAATAATCGGGAAGTAGCGTTCTGCATAGCAAATATCATTTTTGGCGCTTGCCTGATTCCAGTCCAAAATGAATCGAGTCTGTAATGGATGGACAGCACTCCCTTCAATACGCAAGTGGGTATCGCGCCAGTAGCCGAATCGATCCGATAAACTTAAGTATTCGTCCCCGACGTTAAATCCGCCGATATAGCCGACACGCCCGTCTATTATGGAAATTTTTCTGTGATTTCTAAAGTTTAGACGCGGATTGATAAGAGGTAAAATCGAAGGGAAAAAAACTTCTACTTCACCGCCTGCTTCGATCAGCTCTTTAAAATGCCGCTTCCGAACTCCGCGGGATCCCATTTCATCAAACAGTACACGTACTTTTACACCTTGTTTCGCCTTTTTTATTAAAGCATTTAAAATACGTTGCCCCAAATTATCCAGTTTAAAAATATAATATTGAATATGGATATGGTTTTTCGCATGTAGGATATCATTTATAAGTGCTTCGAACTTGTCACTGCCATCAACGAAAATTTTCACATCATTGTCCTGTGTCAAAACAGCGTTATTTGTTTTTAAATTCATATAAATAAGATGGTTATAATTTTTAATGTTTTCTGTACGCAGTTCCAGCTCATTACTTTCAATTGCTTCAATCTGATAATTAATCAGCTGTTCAATCCCGATATCTTTTCTGCCATCCCACCGGAATAAATGTTTTTTTCTCAATTGTCTTCCTAACAATAAATAGAGGAAAAATCCAACAAACGGTAAGAAAAAAAGAACGAGCAACCATGCCCAGGTCGATGAAGGCTTTTTGCGCTCTAAAAATATGACAGTCAGGGCAAATAGAATATTTATAAACATTATAAGTGGCACGAGTATGGAACTTTGGGTAATTGCGCTCAAAAGATTCACCTACTTTCTTTCTTATCATTATAGCCTATGGAAGCAAAACAAAAAAAGAAACACTACAAGCGAGTGCTTCTTGATGATTAATATTCCTCAACATGAAAGTAAATATCCGAGAAATCGCATTGTGCTAATTTTTTTGAGTTGATGAAGAAACTGATAATACCGCTATCTCCCCACATAATCTTTTGCTCATCGTTGGAAACGATTTGCAGTAATAATGTGTCGTAATGCTGCAAATAAGGTGAAGTTTTCCTGAAGTCCTGATGTATGAAATACGGATAGCCGCCGATTTTATGTTCCGCCGCTAAATAACATTCCAAATATACATCCTGAAATGAACGGTCATCCAACGTGATCGGTGCATCCATAATTTCGGGTTTGAAATAATTATTTAATCGGTAATCCGTTGCAGAAACCGGCTCAAATTGTGTTTTTGCAATGAGCTTCATCTCCTGCTGAATCGGGAAACTGCTGATGTTTACATCTTCTAAATAAGTGAAATCATGAATAAATTCATTATAGTGACCTTGATAAGGGATATACTGCACTTTAAAAGAGCGACATTCAGAATGTGACTTCTCCTTTTCGTAACATTGCTGCGGGATATAAAATTGCAATATTCCATCCTGCGGAAATGGGTGATCAAGCTGGATTTCCGCAAAATTAAGCTGCGCTAGAAAAAGCATATAGCGATTATGTTTATCTTTTGGATGTTCCATTTTATTTGTCAAAAAAGGAAGACCGGCAAATTTACTTTCATGTAAGAACGCAGGTTGTTTCACCGGTTGTAAAATGGCTGCTTGTTCAGCTGAGTGACTTAAACTTGTATGATAATGGATCAATTCTTTCGGTATATAAATATTTTTTTCTATATGTGGCATTTGAAGTTCCTCCTAATGAAGTAACATCTATATGAATGATGGATGAAAAAGCCCTTGTGGCTAAAATTTGTTTATTCTAAACGGAATTACTTCACAAAATGATTATGATATTTTCAATATTTCCACTTGTAATTTTTGTTAAACATAGTTGGAAATATAATGCAATTCATTTTGACTACAAGGAAAAATAAAATTATTAAATAACATGTATCCGAAAAGGATTATAAAGATTATTTCAAAAGTAATTATAAAATTTATAAGAAAAAAATTTCTCTAAATAATAGGTTTATTATTATTGATTAACGGTTAAGTTTAATTATGTTTTAGTTTTGTCACAAAACAGGAAAGAAAAATTAGCTTATACGTGGTAACATATGAAGTAGTAAAAGGTCTGACCTTATTAATTTGAAACTTTTAACATGAAAAAACGTTATATATATTAACAACGGAAAGTTTGAGGTGTAATCAAATGGCGAAAGAGATTGATTTAAAGCGTATTGTTACAAACTTATCAAAATTAGGTGTTACGGCGACAGTTACGAAATCTCGTCTTGAGCTTTTAAAAGTTTTAACACCACCAACACAAACTCCACAAACGCAAAATTAATGAAAATCAGGTGTGATGAAAACCCGTTCATCGTACCTTATTTTTATTTATAACAATAGGAAAAGGACCCGTGTCATATACGGGTCCTTTTGTATTATTCATCGTCCGGATCATTTGTTGTAAACATATACGTCCGGTAATGAAATTTCATACTATACACTAAACCGATCGCTAATGCATTCCCCATCATCGAACTACCTCCGTAGCTAATGAAAGGTAACGGAATCCCTGTAATCGGCAGAAGTTGGATTGTCATACCGATGTTTTCAAATACATGGAATGTAATCATGGCGATAATTCCTGCACATACATAAGTACAGAACGGATCTTTTAACATTAACGTCATTTTCGTTAAGTGATAGATTAATAGGAAATAAAGACAAATAACCGCGCTCGCACCGATAAAGCCCCATTCTTCGCCAATTACAGCAAAGATAAAGTCTGTATGGTTTTCTGCTACATATACTTCACGCGACATGAAACCTTTACCGAAAACCTCACCCGATCCAATTGCATTTAGTGAAGTAATTAAGTGGTAGCCGTCTGATGTTGCATACGAGTATGGATCAAGCCATGAATAAATACGAGCGAATTGATATGGCTGGAAACCAAATGTCTTTTCCAAAAAATCCTGCATATACAGTGCCATCCATAATAACGAACCGCCTATAACGACAGCCCCGCCGAACAGCGGTAAAATAATTTTCCACGTTACACCTGCCACAATCACAAGTGCAGCGGTAATGGCAAAGAATACTAGCGCAGAACCTAAGTCAGGCTGCAGCATAATGAAGCCAAGCGGCACGCCTAATGTTAGTGCTATTTTGCCGAGCAGCACTAAATCGGATTTTATCGTTTTGATCTGGTAAGTTTCATTGTGCTTACTAATTAAAAAGGCCGAAGCTAAAATGTAGAATGTCTTCATAAATTCGGCAGGCTGTATATTACCGATTGGTGTTTTATACCAGCTCTTTGCTCCGTTTGTTTCAACAGTTAAACCAGTTGAAGTCGGAATAATGACAAGGGCGATTAATAATAATATTCCGAAACCGTACAACGGCCAAGCCATTTTTTTATACTGATCAGGGTCAAAGTACATGACAAAGGCAACAATAAAAGCAAAAATAGCGTAGTTTAATATTTGCTTCGGTATGAAATTTATTCCATATTGACCTGAAGTTTGTGCAGATGCGATTGCAAGCACACTTACCCCTAAAAATATGAGGAGGATTGTAGTAAGTGGCCAGTCGAACCGTTTATTAAAATTATAATTGTTTGTATCCATTCGATTCACCTTAAATTATTAAATTTAACCCGTTCAAGGGCCAGAAGATACCAACAAATTGAAGGTTCTTTGAGCACAACATTTCCCGGTAAAAGAAGTGCAAATATAGGAAACTTTTCACGGGAACTGCCGTAATGTTTTAAGCTTTATTTACTTTATCATATTCTTATAAAAATTACTTTAGTAAGACTAATTTAAAAGTTGGACGAAACAGGTGAGAAAATGTTTCAAATTTGAATGAGAAGTCATATAATAATCATATTATTCATATTAAAGGGGCGTGCAAATCGTGGCGAAGAAAATGAAATCTGCTGAAGATTTTATGCATCATTTATATATTCATATGAACGATGTCGAACATTTTGTTATTTATAGTGGTCTTACACTGAAGGAGTTTATGGTTTCAGTCGAGCCAGTAAAAAATGTTCTGCTATTAAAGCACGCTTATGACAACGGCTCTTTTAATATGCATACACAATTTGATTTTGTAACAAATGAAGATATGCGCGATTTTTTGAAAAAGGAAAGCGACTTAAAGAAAGATTTATGCTGGGTAGATTTTACGACAGAAAAAAACGTCAATACGTTAACTCCCCTTGAACAGGCAGAACTCCTTTATTTTAGTCATAAGCGTGAACCGCTTGCATCGCCTTTTTTCGGCAAATTGCAAAATCGCTACGCTTATTACTCATCTGTAACTGACAAACTGACAAAAGTATATTATCGTTTTATAGGAGATTCTGAAATACTTGTTTCGAATCTATTTAATCAAATGATAAGAGATAAAGAAGGTGTTGGGAGCTTTTGGAGAAGAAAGAATAAAAATAACTCACCGACAATCGATCCTTCGACATTAAGACAATATCGGCCTTTTGCTAAGGAAGGTGCATTGCTGTCATTATATAAACTAGATAAACCAAATTCCCATTACGCAATCGAAGTTCGAGTGCTGAGTGATTATGATTATCCGGATGAAGTTTGGGATGATTTAGATGAAATATTAAAACAAGGCTATGATGAATTAATACAAATTAGTTAACACTCACAGCGAACAGGGCAGTGGGTGTTTTTTATCCGATGTCAGCATTTAGTGTATTCGTGATAAAATAAGGTTAGTGAAAACTGGAGGTCAAAAAAATGAAAAAAAGAATTGGTTTATTATATGGTGGTAAGTCAGCCGAGCATGAAGTGTCACTCTCAACTGCAAAGGCGGTAACGCAAGCAATGGATTTTAATGAGTTTGACGTTTTCCCTGTTTTTATAACATTGAAGGGTGAATGGCGTGTTGGACCTCAATTAACAGAACCCGCTCAAACAATTGAACAATTGCAGTTTACAACGACATCAGACCAGTCTGAAAATAATATTTCGCAATTTATTGCAAAACATATGGAAACTCCATTCGATGTAATCTTCCCTTTACTGCATGGTACGAATGGTGAAGATGGAACGGTACAGGGCTTTTTGGAAGTGCTGAACATTCCTTACGTAGGCAACGGTGTTCTTGGTTCAGCTGCAGGCATGGATAAAGTAGTAATGAAGCAGCTGTTTGAAATGGCAAACTTGCCGCAATTACCTTATGAATATTTCATTCGTAGTGAATGGGAACGTGAGAAAGAAGCTTGGATTAAAAAGTGCGAACAGTCTTTAGGTTATCCGATGTTTGTTAAGCCGGCTAACTTAGGATCAAGTGTAGGCATCAGCAAAGCAAACAATGCAGCGGAACTAGAAAAAGCTGTTCAATTTGCATTGCAGTACGACCGCAAAATCGTCATTGAACAAGGCGTAACGGCACGGGAAATTGAGCTTGCTGTATTAGGAAACGATACACCTAACGTTTCGGTAGCAGGTGAAATTAAGCCGATGACGGAGTTTTATGATTACGATTCAAAATATAAAGATGGCTCGACAGCATTAATTATTCCAGCACCATTAGAAAATAAGGTATATACGGACTTGGTAGATATGGCGAAAAAAGCATTTAAGGCGATTGACGGCGCAGGATTAGTGCGTGCAGATTTCTTCGTAACTGAAAACAACGAAATTTTCATCAATGAAGTCAATACAATGCCAGGATTTACACCAGTAAGCATGTATCCATTATTATGGCAGCATACGGATGTAACATATCCACAGCTAATTAAAGAGCTGATCGATTTTGCACTGGAACGTTATACAGAAAAACAACAGCTTCAATACAACAGAGATTGAGTGGGATAAAAAGTGAAAAAAAGTTTACAGCAAATTGCAGAATGGTTAACGATAGAAGATCAGTCATTTCCTGAAACGATTGTCACAGGTATTTCCATTGATACACGGACAATTGCAAAAGGGGATTTATTTATTCCTTTCCGTGGAGAAGCCGTAAATGGGCACCGTTTTGTTGAACAGGCATTTGAAAAAGGCGCGGCTGCTTCTTTATGGATGATTGATGAACCGAATCCGCCCGAACATTTGCCATTGATTTTCGTAAAGGATCCGGAACTTGCACTTCAAAAAATGGCGGAGTGTTACCGCAATGAGCATCAAGCGACATTTATCGGGATTACCGGCTCAAACGGGAAAACATCTTCAAAAGATATTTTGGCGGGAGCGCTTTCTCCATACTTTAAAGTACAAAAAACGATCGGGAACTTTAATAATCAGCTTGGTTTACCGATTACAATCCTGCAGCTTGATGAGGATACGGAGGTTTCCGTTTTGGAAATGGGGATGAGCGGCTTTGGTGAAATTGAATTTTTAACGAAGCTTGCAAGACCGCATTATGCCATTATTACAAATATCGGTGAAGCTCATATGCAAGACTTAGGATCACGTGAAGGGATTGCGAAGGCGAAGTTTGAAATTGTAAAAGGATTGTCTGAAGAAGGCGTTCTTTTCTTTGATGGTGATGAACCATTACTTCAAAACTTAGTTGCAAAAACACCGCAGTTAAAAACACAGGCATTTGGCTTTAGCGAAGCGCAGAGTTTGACAGCTTCCCAAATAGAAGCGACAGCACAAGGCAGCAGCTTCCATGTAGATGGACTGATCCAAGGTGATTTCTTCATTTCGGTTTTAGGCGAGCACCAGGTGAAAAATACATTAAGTGCAATGCTCGTAAGTAAGGCATTAGGATTGACTGATAAACAAATTCGCGAAGCATTAAAGAAAGTAGTTTTAACAGATATGCGGATGCAGCTTGTTCCGGTTGGTGACTTATTGTTTATAAATGATGCATACAATGCTGCGCCAACTTCGATGCATGCTGCCATCCAATTTGTCGAGCAAACAACAATCCGCAATGAAAAGTGGCTTGTCCTTGGGGATATGCTTGAGCTTGGAAACGATGAAAAGCAGATGCATGAAGGAATTGCGGCACATATCAATCCTGATGAAATCCGCTATGTTTGCTTATATGGCCCACGCATGAAGTGGCTCTATAATAAACTGCAAGAAACATTTGATGCTGAGCATTTAGTGTACTCCGAAAATGAGTACGCACCGATTATCGAGAAAATCCAATCTCATGCAACAGACGATTCCATCCTTTTAGTAAAAGGTTCTCGTGGAATGCAGTTGGAAAAAATTATTCATTCAATCGAGTTAGCCTAGTGCTAGCTCGTTTTTTTAGCGCAATAACTTTTTTCGACTTTAGATGTAGCTTATTATAGATACTAACAGTTTAATGGAAGCAGGTGATTGGTTGAAAATCGGTGTCCTGTTTTTACATGGATTTTCAGGTGGACCGTATGAAGTTGAGCCTTTTGCACAATATATAGAGCAACGAATAGATTGGGTCATAAGTATTCCGACATTCTCCGGTCACGGTGATGCAGAGCATTTGGCGATGAAAGGCTATAAAGCAGAACATTGGATGATGGAGGCGGAAATCGCATATCGGCAGTTGAAAAAGCAAGTCGATGAAGTCATAGTCGTTGGTTTTTCAATGGGTGGTGTCATTGCGATGTACTTATCTATACGTTACCCAGTAAAAAAATTGGTACTCCTAAGTGCTGCAGCAAAGTATGTGAGTCCTACGCAGTTAGTAAAAGATGTTCGCGCAATTGCCCAGGATATGGTGCATCAGAAGTTAGAAGAAAACGAATTGTTTGCACGGTACAAATTTAAATTTAAAAATGTTCCATTAACAGCGACGATTGAATTTATGAAGGTTGTGAAGAGAACAGAACCTTATATAAAGAATATTCAGTGTCCCACTTTTATTGTACAGGGGGAGCTGGATGGTATTGTGCCAAGTGCAACAGCACAAATTTTATTTGAACAGATTCAGTCGCAGAAAAAGCAAATGTATATTTCAGATTGTGGAAAACATCATATTTGTTACAGTGATGATTGTGAGCAATGGTTTGAGCAAGTGTATCAATTTTTATTGGAGTAATAAATTTCTGACTATTTTGATACAAAGCAATATCATTGCATACCGTTACAACCCGTGTTAGACTAATAAAAGCAATGGATACATTTTGTGCGAAGGCTCTTCAGACTTATAGGTGAAGAGTGCTTTTTTTTGATAAACGGTTTTATTCTATTTTTACAAAAGCAACAACCAATTAGAAACGGTAGAATTGAACCGCTCGGCAATGACCGGGCTTTCCTTTTCATATAAGAAACTCTGCCATGAAGCAGAGAGAATTTTTAAGTAACGGAAACGTTCCACATACAATGGCTCGAAATTTGCCGCCATTTCATCTGAAAATGTAACCATTTGTCAACTTATACAGGAAAAAGGAGAATGAAGAGTTTGACAAATTTTTCAGAATTAAACATTAGTGAATCGACATTACGTTCTATTAAGCGTATGGGGTTTGAAGAAGCAACACCAATCCAAGAAGGAACAGTTACATTTGCAATGGCTGGCCGTGACGTTTTAGGTCAAGCACAAACAGGTACTGGTAAAACAGCTGCGTTTGGTATTCCTTTAATCGAGAAAATCGATCCAAAAAACCCGAATATCCAAGCATTAGTAATTGCTCCGACTCGCGAATTAGCAATCCAAGTTTCAGAAGAACTTTATAAATTAGGTTATGACAAGCGCGTAAAATTATTATCAGTATACGGTGGTCAAGAAATCGGCCGTCAAATCCGTGCATTGAAAAATAAACCACAAATTATTGTTGGTACACCAGGTCGTATTCAAGACCATATTAACCGCCGTACATTACGTTTAGACGAAGTACAAACTTTAGTTTTAGACGAAGCGGACGAAATGTTAAACATGGGCTTCATCGATGATATTAATGCGATTTTAGAAAATGTACCATCTGATCGCCAAACATTACTATTTTCAGCGACAATGCCTCCAGCAATCCGTAAAATTGCAGAGACATTCATGAAAGATCCTGAAATCGTAAAAATTAAAGCGAAAGAATTAACAATGGAAAACATTGAGCAATTCTTCGTAAAAGCAACAGAGCGTGAAAAATTCGATGCGTTATCTCGTTTACTTGACGTTCAAAAACCAGAACTTGCAATCATCTTCGGCCGTACAAAACGTCGTGTTGATGAGTTAAGCCAAGCTTTAGGTTTACGTGGATTCTTAGCAGAAGGTATTCACGGTGACTTATCTCAAGCGAAACGTATTTCGGTTTTACGTCAGTTCAAAGAAGGTAAAATCGATATTTTAATCGCAACAGACGTAGCTGCTCGTGGATTGGATATTTCAGGTGTAACGCATGTTTACAACTTTGACATTCCACAAGATCCTGAGTCTTACGTTCACCGTATCGGTCGTACAGGCCGTGCAGGTAAATCTGGTGTTGCTGTAACATTCGTAACGCCTCGTGAAATGGGCTACTTACGTATCGTAGAAGAAACTACGAAAAAACGTATGACACCTTTACGTCCACCAACATCTGAAGAAGCATTAGTAGGCTTACAAGAAGATGCAGTGCAAACATTGGTGGAATTAGTTCAAAATAATGATTTAGGTACTTACCGCGAGTTAGCTGCTAAGTTATTGGAAAATAACGAAGCACTTGACTTAGTAGCAGCAGCACTTAAATCAATCACTAAAGAACCGGATGCTACACCGGTATCTTTATCAGAAGAGCGTCCATTACCAATGCGTCGTGACCGTTCACATGGTGGCGGAGGCCGCGGCCGTGGCGGTAATGACCGTAACCGTGGTGGCAACCGTGGCGGTGGTGACCGTCGCGGAGGAGATCGCCGTCGTGAAGGTGGCGGAAGCCGTTCTGGTAGCGGAAGCCGTGATGGAGGTCGTCGTGAAGGCGGTGCTCGTCGCGAAGGATCTCGTGATCGTCGTCCACGTCCACGTCGTGAAGACTAATATTATTTCTACACACCAACAATTTACTGTTGGTGTGTTTTTTTGTGGGGATTTTTATATAAATATATTTTCCGGGAAATAAATTTTTTATAAATTATTTAACAAATTTACCAATTAACTATACTATGAGGGAAGGGGAAAGTTTTAGGGCATCCCAGATTAAGCAGAATGAAACATTTAAACGTTTGATACGTATAGCATAATAGAGAGAAAGAGGTGTAAAGCTAATGAGAGATCAACCAAAATATCAGTTGCCTAAAAAAGCGCAAACAGTATGGCGACTATATGGAATCATTCAAACATTTATTATCGCTCTTTTAACAGGTGGTATCGTATTTTTAACAGTCCGGTTTGACTGGCCCCAATGGATTATGTGGATTGCCATTGCGCTTGTAGTGTTATCAATTGCGTTTTCGGTTATTGTTTTCCCGGGCATCCGCTGGAGAGTATGGCGCTATGAAGTGCGAGAACAGGAAATTGAAATTCAAAGCGGTCTTTTTGTCGTTAAACGAACATTAATTCCGATGGTGCGCGTACAGCATGTTGATACTGAGCAAGGACCGATTTTAAAGAAGTACATGCTGGCGAATATATCGATATCTTCTGCGGCGACAGTACATACGATTCCTATGCTGAAACTTGAAGATGCCGATGAATTGAGGACTAAAATTTCTGAACTTGCAAGGGTGGCGGAAGATGATGTCTAAAGAAAAATACAAACTTCATCCTGTTACGGCAATCATCAATGTTGTAAAAGCATTGAAAGATCTTCTAATACCGATCGTAATCATTGTTGCGGCGAACGGCTTTAATATTAATCTTGATTATCGTAGCGAAACTTTTTTCAGCGAAATGATCCCACTCTTCATTTTAGTAGTTGTCTTATCGATAACGGTCGTGAGCGGTTTAATTAAGTGGTGGACATTTGTTTATTGGTTTGAAGACAGTGAACTACGTGTGGAATATGGTCTGTTTGTAAAGAAAAAGCGTTACATTCCATTTGACCGCATACAAAATTTAAATTATAAAGAAGGTATTTTCCACAGGCTATTCAAGCTTGTACAAGTACAAGTAGAAACGGCGGGAAGTAAGGACGGTAAACCGGAAGCGGAATTGACAGCTGTAACGAAAGCTGCTGCTGACGAAGTGGAAATTCAAATGAAAAGGGCAAAGCAAAAGCAGCCTCTTGAAAGTGACCTGATACAACTGGCGGAAGAAGAACCAGAGGCGGATTCGGTAGTATTACACAAAATGAAAGTACCGGAACTGTTATTGTTAGCGACAACTTCCAGCGGTGTTGGGGTAGTAATTGCCGGGGTTTTTGCTGTCCTTTCACAATTTGCGGAGTTCATTCCATTTGATCTGATTTATGATGAATTGGCCTTTTTAGTGGAATACGGATATATTGTAGTCATGATTTTAATTGCTCTTGCGCTAATGTTGGCATGGACAATTTCGGTTGGTTTGACGTTTTTAAACTATTATAACTTTACGGTCAGCAAGCAGCATGACCGGCTCATTATTACGAGAGGGTTAATCGAAAAAAAACGTGTGACAATCCCGTTAAACCGGGTTCAGGCGATTAAATTGGCGGAAAACCCTTTCCAGCAGATGCTTGGTTTGGCATCTGTTGCGGTAGAAAGCGCTGGAGGAGGATTCAGCGGGGAGAATGATAAAAAGATCATCCTATTTCCGTTAATTGCAAAAAAAGAAGTGTTTTCACCATTGGCAGAACTGTTTCCGGACTATGATTTTCAAGTTACCCAACTTGTTCAGCCACCAAAAAAAGCACAGCCTTTTTTCTATCGGATTGATTTTGTATGGCTAGTCCCGTTAATCGGTGCCATATCATACTTTTTCTATCCATACGGATTATTGTCACTATTGCTAATCGTTCCAATCATTCTTCTTGGAAGATGGCAGTATAAAACGACAGGATATAAGGTGAAAGATCAGCAAATTACGATTGTCTCTCGCCTCATAAGCCGTGTAACCTTTTATGCTTTAAAAAAACGTGTACAAATTACGCAAGGCAGTCAAACCTACTTCCAGAAGCGACGGGATGTAGGCTCTGTAAAAATTGTAGTGATGTCAGGCATTGCTGGAGCTTCGGCGACAGCACGTCATATGGAACAACAGGAAGTGGAAAAAGTGCTATCCTGGTATGAACATTAAAAAACAGGGTCCGCGAGAAAAATTTCTTTTCGCGAACCCTGTTTTTATTTTACCCGTTTAATGGACTGTTTGCGCCAGCGTCCCATATTTTTAGGATTAAAGTATACAACCCCTAAAATAAAACCGGTTACTAAACCGCCTAAATGTGCAGCGATATTAATATTTGGCGTTAAAAATGTCATAATAATGCTAATCACGATTAAAGGCAATATAATTTGTCTTAACTGCGGGAATAGGTGTCTTGTGTAATAAACAAGTGCACCGAAAGCACCGAAAATTCCATACAGCGCTCCGCTTGCCCCAACACTTGCATAATAGGCATCCTGTGTTGCGTATGTAGCAGCGACACCAAAAATTCCGGCTAAAAAGTAAATTGTTAAAAAGCGCATTTTGCCGGCGATTTTCTCGAGCTCCGGACCAAACAGAAATAGGGAGAACATATTAAAAAGGACATGCATAAAACCGGCATGTAAAAACATGGACGTAATAATACGCCACCATTCACCGGCTGCAATGAGTCCATTAACGCTCATACCCGCATAAAGCAGCTCTTGGCCTAAACCCGGGACTAATGTTAGGACGAAAACAATGAGATTAATTGCTATAATTGACGATACGACCGGATATAACGCAATGTACTGTTTAAAATTTTCTCTACGAATAAACATGTTCCACCTCAATTAAGTCGATACAAAATAAAACGTATTTTTGTTCATTATACATTGGAGTAATGATTAAAAGAAAGGGAGAGCTATTAAATGATAAAAGGGATTGGCTTAGATTTAGTAGAATTGGACCGAATTGAAAAAATGTCAGGGCGATCAGCAAAATTTGCTCAAAGAATTTTAACGGAAAGAGAACTGGCCATTTTTGATACATTATCGGGATGGCGCCAAGTGGAATTTTTGGCAGGCCGTTTTGCAGCAAAGGAAGCCTACTCAAAAGCAAATGGTACAGGAATCGGTAAAGGCTGTGAACTTCATCAAATAGAAATTTTAAAAACAGAGCAAGGAAAACCTGTATTATACTTTGATGGCGAAGAGGTGAACGGGTTTATTTCCATTACTCATACACGGACAACGGCAGCTGCCCAAGTAATCTTAATGCAATAATACATACATGCACACCTTGGCTCATATAGTAATTTATCGAAATAGATAATCGAAAGGGTGAATCTTTGAAACTCCGACTGCTAGTAGTTGTCGTTTGTTGTCTCTTTTTGGCCGCGTGTGGAAAAGCTACAAAGGATGAAGTGATTGAGGATGTTAACAAGAAGTGGAATGACGCAAAAGGTTATGAATTAAGTGCTTCGATGGAAGTTCGGACAGGTGCAGAGCCACGAATTTACGATGTAAAAGTTTGGCATACAAAACCGGACTTTTACCGAGTGGCAGTTAATCCAAAAGGCGAGTCAGAACAACAGTTAATCGTTCGAAATGAAGAGGGAGTCTTTGTTGTTACACCATCATTACGTAAGACGCATAAATTCCAAAGTGAATGGCCAAAGCAAAATAGTCAAGCGTATATAATTGGTGCACTGGCTGAGGATTTAGTGGCAGATTCAAAAGCGGTCATGACTGAAGATGATGCAAGCTATACTTTTGAAGTTGCGACACGAAATGTTGACCAAACGGCATTACCGGTACAGCAAATTGTAGTTGATAAGAAAACGATGCTCCCAACAAAGGTAAGTGTTATGGATGAATCATTGCAAGAACAAGTGGTAATTACATTTGCAGATATTAAATTAGGCGTGCAGCATACTGCAGAAGAATATGCGGTAGAAAAATTCTCTGAAAAAGAGGAAAAGAAAGCCGCATCAGCCGAAGTGGTGGACACTGAGTTTAGCGTGTATTACCCGACGATTGACTGGGCACATACAAAGCTGACAGACGAATTTGAAGTACAGGAAGACGGAAACACACGTGTTATTCTGACATTCGAAGGGGAAAAGCCGTTTACACTAATGCAGCAGCCGATTCAATCTGATGAAACAATATTACCTGTATCAGGGGATCCGGCTGATTTAGGATATACAATAGGGGCGATTACTGATAATTCCATCCAGTGGGACAAAGATGGCATGACCTTCTTTATCGCTTCCACAAAATTAACGAAGGATGAATTACTGGAAGTAGCTGCAAGTGTACAGGAAAGCAGTATTAAGTAAAAACTCAATCAGCAGGGGTTCTATACCTCTGCTGATTTTTTATGAAATAAATTTAAATTATGTCTTTCTGAACTTGTTTTTAAATTGTATTTTATGGTTATATTTAATAAGAGACATCTTGCGCGTTCTTGCGCAAGATGGTTTCTTTCGTATACGGATTTGAAAATGATTGACTGAATATTACATAAATAACAATAAGTTTAAACTTAAAAAAAGAGGGTAAAAGTCGAATGGATACTCCAATATATTACAGACCAACAAAAGCAGTAATTGATCTGCAAGCAATCACGCATAACCTAACTTCGCTCCGAAACTATTTAGGACCGGATGTCCAAATAATTGCTGTAGTAAAAGCGAATGCATATGGTCATGGAGATGTGGAAGTTGCAAAAACGGCAATTGAGGCCGGAGCAACAATGCTTGCTGTCGCAACACCGGACGAAGCAGTACATATTAGAGAAAATTTTAAGGATATTGATATTTTAGTTTTAGGTGCTTCACCACATGCTTTTATTCCGTATGCATCTTCGGAAAATATTACCCTTACCGTCTTTTCGACAGAATGGCTGCAGGAAGCACAGCAGTATACGCCGCTTTTGAATCCGTTAAAACTTCATATCAAAGTGGATTCAGGTATGGGACGTATCGGTGTATCAGCTAAAGAAGAACTTTTGGAATTATATACAACGATTAATTCTTCCGAAAACTTTTTAGTGGATGGAATTTTTACGCATTTTGCTACTGCAGATGAAGAGGATTCGATGTACTTTGACAATCAGGCTACCCTATTCAAGGACTTTTTAGAGGCTTTGCCACAAAAGCCTCGTCTAGTTCATGTTGCCAATACAGCAACCGCATTAGTGAAAGATCCTTCTTTGCACTATGATGCGGTACGATTCGGTATTTCCATGTACGGATTATTGCCTTCGGATTATGTAGGCACAAAATTGCCTTTTCCGATTAAACCGGCATTATCTCTGCAGACAGAACTTGTACATATAAAAAAAATGCAAGCTGGTCAATCGGTAGGTTATGGGGCAACATTTACGACAGAAGAGGACTGCTACATCGGAACGATTCCGATCGGCTATGCAGATGGTATGATTCGTAAGCTTTCGGGTCAAGAAGTACTTGTTGGAGGAAAAAGGGCGAAAATTGTCGGAAGAATTTGTATGGATCAAAGTATGATTTTACTTCCGGAAGCATATAATGTTGGGGAAGAAGTTGTACTAATAGGCTGCCAACAGCAAGAGGAAATCACAATAGATGATTGGGCTCATAAACTCCAAACAATTAATTACGAAGTGCCATGTGTAATTACGGCTAGAGTTCCTAGGGTATATAAATAAATCGATGTAATATTACTGTAAATAACTTCAAATATACAAAACAAGTATGTCCATATTTATTCCTTTATTGCGAGAATTGTCAGTTTTTTAATTTTCCTGTCTTTTCATTGTAGGCAATCAATGATAGAATGAATGGGAAATGGGATGTTCGGTGGAGGTGCTTGTTTTGTACGCGAAGGAATTAGTAGAAGTAGAAGAAGTAGTAATTGACATACCAAATGAGCTAGTAACGCAATTCGAAAGAACGTTTGGGCGTAATACTGAGAATGGTTATATGATGGCGTATTTGGCGACTCAAAATTATACAAAGCATATGCAACCAAATCAAATACGGGAAGCTTTAATAAAGGGCTATGTGGAAATGTCGCAAATTAATCTGACAATTTGCAGTGAGTGCTTGCATGCAGAGTATGAAGCGGAACATATGGTGGAGCGTCTCGTAAGCGGGGGATGACAATTTGATTGTAAAACGTGGAGACGTTTTTTTTGCTGACCTATCGCCAGTGGTAGGTTCAGAACAGGGCGGGACTAGACCCGTTCTTATTATTCAAAATGATATTGGAAATCGCTTTAGTCCAACCGTCATAATAGCTGCAATTACTGCGCAAATTCAAAAAGCAAAGTTACCTACACATGTTGAAATTGATGCGAAAAAGTATGGTTTTGAACGTGATTCGGTAATTTTGCTTGAACAATTGCGTACAATTGATAAATCGCGATTAACAGATCGTATTACTCAGCTAGATGCAAAACTAATGCAAGAAGTAGATATTGCTCTAAATATTAGTTTAGGACTCGTAAAATTTTAATACATAAAAAAACATCGAAACAATCGTTTCGGTGTTTTTTATTATAATGAATCAAAGTCCCCTATAAATTTCAGGTAAATAGTAAACTATAATCATGCAATAATGTAATATTTTACTTAAAATGGTATATACAGCGAAAATATAGTTGAAAAATTAATCCAACTAAACTACAAGGATAACATATGGTATAATGTTGAAGATTAATAATTCAAAAAACTGATACTATACGTTAACTCCACAGAAAGAAAAAGTAGGAAATTGGGGGAGCTATGATGAATACGAAATCTACCGTAGAGATTGTAACAGAATGGGATATTGTAGCTGCACGTCAACTTGGACGTAACGAGGCGAAAGCAATTGGCTTTGGCGCGGTAGATCAAGCTCGAATTACGACAGCGATAAGTGAACTGGCCCGAAACATTTATTTATATGCCCGTGCCGGGGAGGTTACAATAGAGCGTATTAGTGATGAAGATAAAGTTGGCCTTCGCATAATAGCGGCAGATAAAGGACCAGGAATAAGTAATTTAAAAAAAGTAATGGAAGACGGCTATTCTACTTCAGGCGGGCTTGGAGCAGGCTTACCGGGAGTTAAAAGACTAATGGATACAATGGATATTCAATCCACTGTAGGAAATGGAACGACAATAGTTATCGAAAAATGGGTAAAGTAGGATGTGGTAAAATTTGAAAGAGCTGCAAACACAATATCAAAAGATCTTATCGGATTTTTTGGCAAACCAAACTGAGCGAAATTTATATATAGGGCAGAACTTTATTCGACAGTTAATTCAAAAAAAAGTAGCTCCAGAAGAGGTAATCAATATCCACAAATATGCGATAGAGCAAATTTATCCAGAACTACCAGAAGATATTTCGCATAGCTATGATTTTTTAATTGAGATTATGGTGCACTTTGGTTTAACTTTAAAGGAGCATCAAAGCTTACTTGAACAGCAGGAAGAACTGCGCATGGAGATGAATGTCGCTACAAAAATTCAGAATATGATTCTCAGAACAACAGTACCTGTGCTTGATCAGATTGATATTGGAATGCTTTCCGTACCTATCCGTAAAATGAATGGTGACTACGTTCATTTTTTAAATAACAATGATTCAGTTGTCAGTGTAGCTGTAACAGATGTTGTCGGAAAAGGTGTGCCTGCTGCTCTTTGTATGTCCATGGTTAAATATGGGCTTGATACACTCGAGTATGCAACAAAAGATCCGTCCTATATTTTGGAAGTATTAAATCGCATTATCGAAAAAAGTGTTGATGATAGTATGTTTGTCTCGATGTTTTACGGGACATATAATATTAAGGAAAGTAAATTTACATATGGGTCAGCTGGACATGAGCCTGCTATCTATTATAATGCCCGTGAAAAAACTTTCTTTGATTTGGAATCGAAAGGTTTATTGTTAGGTGTCATGCCGGAAGTGACATATCCGCAGCACGATATTTATTTGGAAGAAAATGATTTTATCATTATGATTACAGATGGTGTAACCGATTTCCGCAAACAAGGGGAATTGGATCCACGGGATGTGATCAAGAATTTGGCTTTGAGCTGTAATCATCTTTCGGCACAGGAAATGTGCGAGGAAATGTATACCTATTTAAAAAAATTGCCTGACTTCGAACTAGAAGATGATTTTACGGTCGTTATATTTAAGAAATAAAAAATAAAAATTTTATGTTTGAACTCCCGCGGATTCGGGAAAAGTAAGAAGGTTTATAACGGAGGTGTCTAATAATGAATGTTAATGTTCAATTTAGAGAAGATGGAGATGTATTAAAAGGCTATATCGAGGGTGAGATTGATACGTACACAGCCCCGATTTTACGCGAAGAGCTGGAGACTGTTCAAATTGTCGAGGGTCGAAAAATCGAATTGGATTTATCCAAAGTTAATTATATGGACAGTACAGGTTTAGGAATCTTTGTTGCATTTTATAAAAAAGTTACAAAGGAAAATGCATCATTAAAATTAGTAAACTTATCAAATCGTTTGGTAAGATTGTTTGAAATTACAGGATTAAGTGAATTAATGAGTATTGAGATTGATGAGGAATTGGAGTTGAAATAATGAGAGCATTTGACTATATTGAAATTCGAGTGCCTGCTAAATCGCAATATGTAAGTGTTATACGTCTAACAATTTCAGGATTAGCGATGCGAGTTGGGTTTACTTATGATGAGATTGAAGATTTAAAAATTGCTACGAGTGAAGCGGTGACAAATGTTGTTCACCATGCATATAAAGCAAACGAGGAAGGCGAAGTTGTAATCGGCTGTGCATTATTTGAGGACAAGATTGAAATAATGGTCGCAGATTACGGTGTCAGCTTTAACTTTGAAGAGATCAAATCAAAAGTTGGTCCATATCATGAAAATGAAAACGTAGCATTATTACGTGAAGGTGGATTAGGGATTTATTTAATGGAGACTTTAATGGACGAAGTTAAATTAAATAACGAAGGTGGCGTCACTGTTTTCATGACAAAGTATGTCTCGAGAGAGCAGGTGAAAGGAAATGTCGAAAGAATCACTACCTAAAAATACATCAAAAGAAGAAGTGCTAAATTGGATTGCAGAATATCAGGCAAACGGCTGTGAAGATTCACAAACAAATCTTGTGCTTCATTATCAGCAATTAGTTGAATCGATTGCACGCAAATATTCACATGGTAAATCTTATTATGATGATATTGTACAAGTAGGGATGCTTGGCTTATTAGGTGCGATCCGACGTTTTGACCCTTCTTTTGGCAGAAGCTTTGAGGCGTTTGCTGTTCCGACAATTGTCGGAGAAATAAAACGCTTTTTACGCGATAAAACTTGGGACGTACATGTTCCAAGACGTATTAAAGAACTGGGGCCTAGAATTAAAGCCGCTGTCGAAGCATTAACGACATCGTTACAACGTTCCCCATCCATTACGGAAATTGCAACATATTTAGAAGTACAGGATGAGGATGTATTGGAAGCGATGGAGATGGGTCGAAGCTATCAGGCGCTTTCGATGGACCATTCGATTGAATCGGATTCTGATGGTAGTACGGTAACGTTATTTGATGTAGTCGGTCGAGAAGATGCAGGCTTTGAAGTGACAAACCGCCGTATGATTGTAGCAGATGCGATGAGTGTATTAAATGAACGTGAGCGACAAATTATCCAATTAACTTATTTGGAACAACTTAGTCAAAAGGAAGCCGGAGAAAGACTCGGTATATCCCAAATGCACGTTTCGCGAATTCAGCGTAAAGCAATTAAAAAATTACAAGACGCCATTACAGCAAGTGGCGGCGTCTCATTATAAGTTTAAGAGTCTACTAGCCATAAATTAGTAGACTCTTTTTTCATGCATAAATTGAACGCTTTTTTGGGAAACAATACTAATGGAATGGTACACTAAAAGAAGTTCGAAATTTAAAGGAGTGGCATGATGGAGCAACAAAAAATGTTACAAATAATCGCAAAAGATGCGAAAGTAGAGCCGAAGCAAGCGAAAGCGGTTATTGGACTACTGGAAGAAGGTAACACAGTACCGTTCATCGCACGTTACCGAAAAGAAATGACAGGTTCACTTGATGAAGTTCAAATTAAGGCAGTGGAAGACCGCTACCATTACATACAACAGCTCGAAACAAGAAAGGAAGAAGTGCTGCGTCTAATCGATGAGCAAGGTAAATTAACGGAAGAACTGCAAACAGCAATCCAGGCATCGACAGTTCTTCAACGCGTCGAAGATTTATATCGACCGTTCAAACAAAAACGACGTACAAAAGCAACGATTGCCAAAGAACGAGGTTTGGAACCGTTAGCTGAAGAACTGTTAAAGTTTAAAAAGCGTACTTTGGAGGAAATGGCAGCGCCTTATATTAACGAAGAACAAGGTGTTACAGCAATTGAAGATGCATTGGCTGGCGCGCGTGATATTTTGGCAGAGCGTTTTGCCGATGATGCAGCGATTCGTGAAAAACTGCGTACTCTATCTTGGCGTGAAGGAAAACTTGTCACAACGGTAAAAAATGCCGAAAAAGATGAAAAGCAAGTATTTGAAATGTATTATGCATATGAAGAACCTGTACACCGGATTGCACCACACCGAATATTGGCTGTAAACCGCGGTGAAAAAGAAGAAGTGATCCGTGCAGCGATTGAAGTTCCAGTAGATAAAGCGACAACACAAATGGAAAATCATTTTATTCCTAGAAATTTTGTAGGTCCTTCTGTAAATGAAGTGAAGTTGGCAATTGCGGATAGCTATAAACGGTTAATTAAACCTTCTATTGAAAATGAACTGCGAGCAGAACTTTCATCAAAAGCAGAAACACAAGCAATTCATATTTTCTCGGAAAATCTCCGTAACTTATTATTACAGCCACCAATGCGCGGTAAAATGGTTCTTGGTGTAGACCCTGCCTATAGAACTGGCTGCAAATTAGCGGTAGTAGATGAAACAGGCAAGATGATTGAAGTTGGTGTTATCTATCCCCACACGACGTCGGATCCTTCAAAAGCGAAAGCAATAGTGAAGGCATTATTAAAGAAATATCCGATTAGTATTATTGCGATTGGAAACGGGACAGCCTCCCGTGAAACAGAGCAGTTTATTGCGGAACTGCTAAAAGAAGTAGAAGGCAACATTGCATATGTTATTGTCAACGAGGCAGGGGCTTCTGTATATTCTGCTTCAGAAGTAGCAAGAGCGGAGTTCCCGGATTTACAAGTAGAGCAACGGAGTGCTGTATCGATTGCCCGTCGTTTACAGGACCCATTATCAGAACTTGTAAAAATTGATCCGAAAGCCGTTGGTGTAGGGCAATATCAGCATGATGTTTCGCAAAAGCAGCTCGCAGAATCACTGACGTTCATTGTGGAAACCGCAGTAAACCAAGTTGGGGTGGATGTAAATACAGCTTCAGCCTCCCTTTTACAATATGTATCCGGCCTTTCAAAAACGGTTGCGGAAAATATTGTGGCGATGCGAAGTGAAAACGGTCAATTTACATCACGTGCACAACTGAAAAAAATTCCGCGATTAGGTGCTAAAACTTACGAGCAGGCAGTTGGTTTCTTACGTATAGCAGATGCCAAAAATCCGTTAGATGCTACAGGTATCCATCCGGAAAGCTATAAATTAGCCGAAGCTGTATTAGAGGCGGCGGGGTTAACGAAAAAGGATGTCGGAACGCCAAAAGCCGAAGAAGCAATCAGCAAGTTAAATTTAACAACATTGGGTGAATCTTTAGAAGTAGGGGAAGTTACATTGAAAGATATTGTCGATACATTAATGAAACCAACTCGTGACCCTCGTGATGCTTTCCCGCAACCATTGCTGAAAACGGACGTACTTAAAATGGATGATCTGCAAGTTGGAATGGAATTGCAAGGGGCGGTTCGAAATGTTGTTGATTTTGGCGCGTTTGTCGATATCGGGGTTAAGCAGGATGGACTTGTCCATATTTCCAAACTGCAAAAGGGACGGGTTAAGCATCCGTTAGATGTTGTATCCCTGGGCGATATCGTGACAGTTTGGGTAGAAAAAGTTGAAGCGAATAAAGGGCGTATTTCTTTAACGATGCTTTCTCCGGAAAATCAACAGAGCGTGTAAAGAGCAAGATTTTCAATTATAATAAAAAGCGCATAGCTGAATATGCGCTTTTTATTAATTTAAGGGGGTTAGCATATGACGGATGAACAAGCACAAAAATTAGTGGAACAGTTATCAAATGATTTCTTTAATCGGCCGTTTATTCATAAGGCTTATTTTAATAGTCGATTGAAAACGACGGGCGGTCGGTATATGTTAAACAGCCACAATATTGAACTTAATAAAAAACTATACGATCATTTCGGGATAGAGGAATTAAAGGGCATTATTTTACATGAACTTTGCCATTATCACCTTCATATTTTAGGAATGGGTTACAGGCATGGGGATGCAGATTTTCGGAATCTATTGAAAAAAGTAGGCGCGCCACGTTTTTGTTCTACATTGGAACAGCCAAGAGAAAAGCCTAAGCAAAAGACGATACATATATATAGCTGCACGAACTGCGGACAATTATATAAAAGAAAAAGAAAAATGGATGTAAAAAAATATTGCTGCAGTATGTGCAAAGGGAAAATTAAATTTCTACACAGTGAAAATAATTTTAAAAATGATGTTTAAAACTAAGTGAATAATGGTATACAGTAGTTATGTTGTTTTTTAGAGAAGATGATTTTTGCCCTATATATAGGAAGAGATTTTTTCTTTAAATTTTTTCAGGAAAAGTGTTGACGAAACGGAAATCGCTCTCTATAATAGTAAAAGTCGACAAGATGATGTCGCAACAAAGTAATTATTCCGAAGTAGCTCAGTTGGTAGAGCATCCGGCTGTTAACCGGCAGGTCGCAGGTTCGAGTCCTGCCTTCGGAGCCATTAATGGCCCGTTGGTCAAGTGGTTAAGACACCGCCCTTTCACGGCGGTAACACGGGTTCGAATCCCGTACGGGTCACCACTTATATTTTAATAATGAAGATTTACAATGGTCCCGTGGTGTAGCGGTTAACATGCCTGCCTGTCACGCAGGAGATCGCCGGTTCGATCCCGGTCGGGACCGCCATTTTTGGGGTATAGCCAAGCGGTAAGGCAACGGATTTTGATTCCGTCATGCCCTGGTTCGAATCCAGGTACCCCAGCCATTTAGAGCCATTAGCTCAGTTGGTAGAGCATCTGACTTTTAATCAGAGGGTCGAAGGTTCGAGTCCTTCATGGCTCACCAGTTTTCATATTGACAAATTATTTCAGAGATGTATAATAATTATTGTCGGATGAAGCGGTCGTGGCGGAATGGCAGACGCGCTAGGTTGAGGGCCTAGTGGGGGCAACCCCGTGGAGGTTCAAGTCCTCTCGGCCGCACCAAAAATTCCCGGCGCCCGTAGCTCAATTGGATAGAGCGTCTGACTACGGATCAGAAGGTTATGGGTTCGACTCCTGTCGGGCGCGCCATAATTTACTATAATATAATGCGGGTGTAGTTTAGTGGTAAAACCTCAGCCTTCCAAGCTGATGTTGTCGGTTCGATTCCGATCACCCGCTCCAGTTTTTATTTAAAAAAAGCTGTTGACATCTTAAACGAGATGTTATAAGGTATAAAAGTTGTCACTTGAGGCAACACAATGAACCTTGAAAACTGAACAAGCAACGTTAATGAAACAAGCTTCTTAAATGAAGCAAACAATAGATTTCAACTTCTAACGAAGTTGGATCGCTAGCAAAGCAAATGAGCTTTCAAACTACTTTTATGGAGAGTTTGATCCTGGCTCAGGACGAACGCTGGCGGCGTGCCTAATACATGCAAGTCGAGCGGAAATTTTATTGGTGCTTGCACCTTTAAAATTTTAGCGGCGGACGGGTGAGTAACACGTGGGTAACCTACCTTATAGATTGGGATAACTCCGGGAAACCGGGGCTAATACCGAATAACACTTTTTAACACATGTTTTGAAGTTGAAAGACGGTTTTGCTGTCACTATAAGATGGACCCGCGGCGCATTAGCTAGTTGGTGAGGTAACGGCTCACCAAGGCAACGATGCGTAGCCGACCTGAGAGGGTGATCGGCCACACTGGGACTGAGACACGGCCCAGACTCCTACGGGAGGCAGCAGTAGGGAATCTTCCACAATGGACGAAAGTCTGATGGAGCAACGCCGCGTGAGTGAAGAAGGATTTCGGTTCGTAAAACTCTGTTGCAAGGGAAGAACAAGTAGCGTAGTAACTGGCGCTACCTTGACGGTACCTTGTTAGAAAGCCACGGCTAACTACGTGCCAGCAGCCGCGGTAATACGTAGGTGGCAAGCGTTGTCCGGAATTATTGGGCGTAAAGCGCGCGCAGGTGGTTCCTTAAGTCTGATGTGAAAGCCCCCGGCTCAACCGGGGAGGGTCATTGGAAACTGGGGAACTTGAGTGCAGAAGAGGATAGTGGAATTCCAAGTGTAGCGGTGAAATGCGTAGAGATTTGGAGGAACACCAGTGGCGAAGGCGACTGTCTGGTCTGTAACTGACACTGAGGCGCGAAAGCGTGGGGAGCAAACAGGATTAGATACCCTGGTAGTCCACGCCGTAAACGATGAGTGCTAAGTGTTGGGGGGTTTCCGCCCCTCAGTGCTGCAGCTAACGCATTAAGCACTCCGCCTGGGGAGTACGGTCGCAAGACTGAAACTCAAAGGAATTGACGGGGGCCCGCACAAGCGGTGGAGCATGTGGTTTAATTCGAAGCAACGCGAAGAACCTTACCAGGTCTTGACATCCCGGTGACCACTATGGAGACATAGTTTCCCCTTCGGGGGCAACGGTGACAGGTGGTGCATGGTTGTCGTCAGCTCGTGTCGTGAGATGTTGGGTTAAGTCCCGCAACGAGCGCAACCCTTATTCTTAGTTGCCATCATTCAGTTGGGCACTCTAAGGAGACTGCCGGTGATAAACCGGAGGAAGGTGGGGATGACGTCAAATCATCATGCCCCTTATGACCTGGGCTACACACGTGCTACAATGGACGGTACAAACGGTTGCCAACCCGCGAGGGGGAGCTAATCCGATAAAACCGTTCTCAGTTCGGATTGTAGGCTGCAACTCGCCTACATGAAGCCGGAATCGCTAGTAATCGCGGATCAGCATGCCGCGGTGAATACGTTCCCGGGCCTTGTACACACCGCCCGTCACACCACGAGAGTTTGTAACACCCGAAGTCGGTGAGGTAACCTTTTGGAGCCAGCCGCCGAAGGTGGGATAGATGATTGGGGTGAAGTCGTAACAAGGTAGCCGTATCGGAAGGTGCGGCTGGATCACCTCCTTTCTAAGGATTTTTCGGAATCATTCCCTTGGGGAATGAAACATTAACGGTTGCTGTTCAGTTTTGAAGGTTCATTCTTAAATGAATGAAACACTTCAAAACCTTGCTCCTGACGCTTGCGCTTTCGTCGCAAAGCTGCATGAAGCAAAATCAGTGAAGCTTTGTCACGATGTGATTGAAGTCAGCTGCTTTGTTCTTTGAAAACTGGATAAAACGACATTGAAAGCAATAAATCAAATTTCTATTTTATAGATTTTTAAACAAGTCAAGCAATTGACGTGTAAACTTAAATCTTGGACTTGTTCCAAGTGTTAACTTTTGGTTAAGTTAATAAGGGCGCACGGTGGATGCCTTGGCACTAGGAGTCGATGAAGGACGGCACTAACACCGATATGCCTCGGGGAGCTGTAAGTAAGCTTTGATCCGGGGATTTCCGAATGGGGGAACCCACTATCTTTAATCGGATAGTATCTTCACGTGAATTCATAGCGTGTCGAAGACAGACGCAGAGAACTGAAACATCTAAGTACCTGCAGGAACAGAAAGAAAATTCGATTCCCTGAGTAGCGGCGAGCGAAACGGGAAGAGCCCAAACCAAAGAGCTTGCTCTTTGGGGTTGTAGGACACTCTATACGGAGTTACAAAAGAATGAACTAGACGAAGCGACTTGGAAAGGTCCGCGAAACGAGGTAAAAGCCCTGTAGTCAAAAGTTCATTCCCTCCAGAGTGGATCCTGAGTACGGCGGAACACGTGAAATTCCGTCGGAATCCGGGAGGACCATCTCCCAAGGCTAAATACTACCTAGTGACCGATAGTGAACCAGTACCGTGAGGGAAAGGTGAAAAGCACCCCGGAAGGGGAGTGAAATAGATCCTGAAACCGTGTGCCTACAAGTAGTTAGAGCCCGTTAATGGGTGATAGCGTGCCTTTTGTAGAATGAACCGGCGAGTTACGATTACGTGCGAGGTTAAGTTGAGAAGACGGAGCCGCAGCGAAAGCGAGTCTGAATAGGGCGAATTAGTACGTGGTCGTAGACCCGAAACCAGGTGATCTACCCATGTCCAGGGTGAAGGTGAGGTAACACTCACTGGAGGCCCGAACCCACGCACGTTGAAAAGTGCGGGGATGAGGTGTGGGTAGCGGAGAAATTCCAATCGAACCTGGAGATAGCTGGTTCTCTCCGAAATAGCTTTAGGGCTAGCCTCGTGATTGAGAATACCGGAGGTAGAGCACTGTTTGGACTAGGGGGGCATCTCGCTTTACCGAATTCAGACAAACTCCGAATGCCGGATATTTATACACGGGAGTCAGACTGCGAGTGATAAGATCCGTAGTCAAGAGGGAAACAGCCCAGACCACCAGCTAAGGTCCCCAAGTAATCGTTAAGTGGAAAAGGATGTGGCGTTGCTTAGACAACCAGGATGTTGGCTTAGAAGCAGCCATCATTTAAAGAGTGCGTAATAGCTCACTGGTCGAGTGACGCTGCGCCGAAAATGTATCGGGGCTAAACGATTCACCGAAGCTGTGGATGCATACTTTGAGTATGCGTGGTAGGAGAGCGTTCTAACAGCGTTGAAGTCAGACCGGAAGGACTGGTGGAGCGGTTAGAAGTGAGAATGCCGGTATGAGTAGCGAAACATGGGTGAGAATCCCATGCACCGTATGACTAAGGTTTCCTGAGGAAGGCTCGTCCGCTCAGGGTTAGTCGGGACCTAAGCCGAGGCCGATAGGCGTAGGCGATGGACAACAGGTTGATATTCCTGTACCACCTCCTCACCGTTTGAGAAATGGGGGGACGCAGTAGGATAGGGTAAGCACGCCGTTGGTTGCGCGTGTTCAAGCAGTAAGGCGTGTATGTAGGCAAATCCGCATACTCTAACGTTGAGCTGTGATGACGAGCTCGTATGAGCGAAGTTCCTGATTTCACACTGCCAAGAAAAGCCTCTATCGAGGTGAGAGGTGCCCGTACCGCAAACCGACACAGGTAGTCGAGGAGAGAATCCTAAGGTGTGCGAGAGAACTCTCGTTAAGGAACTCGGCAAAATGACCCCGTAACTTCGGGAGAAGGGGTGCTTCTTTGGGTGCATAGCCTAGAGAAGCCGCAGTGAATAGGCCCAGGCGACTGTTTAGCAAAAACACAGGTCTCTGCAAAACCGTAAGGTGACGTATAGGGGCTGACGCCTGCCCGGTGCTGGAAGGTTAAGAGGAGCGGTTAGCGCAAGCGAAGCTGTGAATTGAAGCCCCAGTAAACGGCGGCCGTAACTATAACGGTCCTAAGGTAGCGAAATTCCTTGTCGGGTAAGTTCCGACCCGCACGAAAGGCGTAACGATCTGGGCACTGTCTCAACGAGAGACTCGGTGAAATTATAGTACCTGTGAAGATGCAGGTTACCCGCGACAGGACGGAAAGACCCCGTGGAGCTTTACTGTAGCCTGATATTGAATTTTGGTACAACTTGTACAGGATAGGTAGGAGCCAGAGATCTCGGAGCGCCAGCTTCGAAGGAGGCGTCGGTGGGATACTACCCTGGTTGTATTGAACTTCTAACCCATGCCCCTTAGCGGGGTAGGAGACAGTGTCAGGCGGACAGTTTGACTGGGGCGGTCGCCTCCTAAAGAGTAACGGAGGCGCCCAAAGGTTCCCTCAGAATGGTTGGAAATCATTCGTAGAGTGTAAAGGCATAAGGGAGCTTGACTGCGAGACCTACAAGTCGAGCAGGGTCGAAAGACGGGCTTAGTGATCCGGTGGTTCCGCATGGAAGGGCCATCGCTCAACGGATAAAAGCTACCCCGGGGATAACAGGCTTATCTCCCCCAAGAGTCCACATCGACGGGGAGGTTTGGCACCTCGATGTCGGCTCATCGCATCCTGGGGCTGTAGTCGGTCCCAAGGGTTGGGCTGTTCGCCCATTAAAGCGGTACGCGAGCTGGGTTCAGAACGTCGTGAGACAGTTCGGTCCCTATCCGTCGTGGGCGTAGGAAATTTGAGAGGAGCTGTCCTTAGTACGAGAGGACCGGGATGGACATACCGCTGGTGTACCAGTTGTCTTGCCAAAGGCATCGCTGGGTAGCTATGTATGGACGGGATAAGTGCTGAAAGCATCTAAGCATGAAGCCCCCCTCAAGATGAGATTTCCCATTACGCAAGTAAGTAAGACCCCTGAAAGACGATCAGGTAGATAGGTTCGAGGTGGAAGTGCGGTGACGCATGCAGCTGACGAATACTAATCGGTCGAGGACTTAACCACATTTTATTGCACAAACTCAATGAAACGTTTATCCAGTTTTGAAAGAATGAAAAATTTTTTCAAGGGTTTCAAGACACAAGCTAGTCGAGGAAACGACTGAGTGATTGAAGGAGCGTACTCAAGTACGTGACTGAAAGAACGAAGGAAGTTGACGAAGGATAGCGCCGTGTATTGGAAGCCGTAATAGTGAAGTGATGATGGCAAAGAGGTCACACCCGTTCCCATACCGAACACGGAAGTTAAGCTCTTTAGCGCCGATGGTAGTTGGGGGCTTCCCCCTGTGAGAGTAGGACGTCGCTTCGCACACGCAAAACCACTGAGGAATCAGTGGTTTTTTTGTTGTTTATAAAATGGATATTTAAATTGAGGACCTCTAACTTGAAAATAAAATGCAGTTTCGTTAAAGTACTTACATAGCAAAAGGGAGGAATTGTAATGAAGGCACTTTTTGAAAAATTTAAATTGAGTGAAGAGGTTGAATTACGTAACCGTTTAGTTATGGCACCGATGACAACCTACTCTGCAAATGAAGATGATACCGTTTCCGATGAGGAAATCACATATTATAAAGAACGTGCTGAAGGAGCCGGGATGATCATTACAGCGTGCGCATATGTTGCAGCAAACGGTAAAGCATTCCCAGGGCAAATTGCCGCTCATGAAGACCGTTATATTCCAAGCTTGCGAAGAATTGCACAGGCTATACAACAAGGCGGTGCTAAAGCGGTATTACAAATTCATCATGGTGGCCGTCAATCGTATCAACAGTTAGTACCGAATGGAGATGTTGTAAGCGCGAGTACAGCTGTTACCATCGAGAAAAAAGAAGCACGTGCATTAACTCTTGAAGAAACTAAAGAAATGGTTAAAGCGTATGGAGAAGCGACAAGAAGAGCAATTGAAGCGGGATTTGACGGTGTTGAAATCCATGGTGCGAATACGTATTTAATTCAACAGTACTTCTCAGCCTTTACTAATAAAAGAACTGACGAATACGGCGGATCATTTGAAAATAGATTGCGTTTCCCATTACAAGTGGTAAATGAAGTCATTAAAGTAAGAAACACATATGCAGATGAAAAGTTTATTATCGGATACCGTTTCAGTCCGGAAGAGCCTGAAGAAGATGGTATTACAATGGATGATACAGTGAAGTTGGTGGATGAATTAGCGAGAACAGCGCTAACGTATTTGCATATTTCACTTGGTGATTACAAATCTGAAACACATCGTTATGTAGAAGGCCAACAAAACCGTATTTCTGTGATCCACGACTTATTAAATGGACGTAAACCATTAATTGGTGTCGGTTCAATTTATACTCGTGAAGAAGCAGAACAAGCGTTACAGTTAGGTGCAGATTTAGTAGCACTTGGTCGTGCCTTATTAATTGAGCCGCATTGGGTGGAAAAGGTACAAAACGGTGAAAACGTTGTAACATCTTATGATGAAAATATTGATACTGTAATCCCTGGTCCTTTAATGGAGAAAATTCTGTCAAGACCAGGATGGATTCCAGGTATATAATTTAATACTAGACATTAGAATATAAAAATCTAAGTTTATTAAATAAGGAGGATACGGATACGTTCGTATTCTCCTTTTCCTATTGGTAATGTTTGAACCGCTTAATTTCGGGAATGGTTTCATAAGGATATTGAGGGGGGATACAGATGAATAAAAAGGGATTTTATGTCTTCCTGTCTATTTGTCTCGTTATGTTGCTGACAATGTTAATATCAGCTTGTCAGGATGAAGTTTTAGAGATAGAAGAAAGTAATACATATGTTTGGCAAAAATACATGAATGAAGATGAGTATGAAAAAGTAAAAGAAGGGATGTCTTATTTAGACGTTGTGCGCATTTCTGGAGGTGCCGGACAGAAGATCAATAAAGATACTTATGAATGGAATGATGAAATTCTGCTGACGAAAGGATATCGCTTAAAATTTAACGATGAAGTATTGGTAAAAAAAGAAG
Organism: Solibacillus sp. FSL R5-0449; assembly: GCF_037975215.1. NCBI lineage: Bacteria > Bacillati > Bacillota > Bacilli > Caryophanales > Caryophanaceae > Solibacillus > Solibacillus sp. FSL R5-0449. The sequence goes on along the minus strand of NZ_CP150239.1, from coordinate 3,234,949 downwards.
TAGTGGAACGCAAAGGTAATTCAAAGCGTTAGGGATTCGCTAAAAACTAAATACAGAGTAATCAGGAACATTCACTTTTTTTTAAAAAATGAGTGTTTTCTTTTTTTTTCATAGCTACTTTATCTTATTGTATTTCAGTAAGAACCAATCCAAAAGTGATACATTTTGAACAATTGCTTCAGTTCAAGTAAACTAGAGATAATGGATTTTTTTTTGGAAGGAAGCAATCAGATGATATTTGAAAAAGATATAAATACGCTTGAAGAAACGCAAGCGCTTGCGATGAGATTGGCGGAATTAGTCGAGCCGCAGTATACGATTACACTTGAAGGTGATTTAGGTGCCGGCAAAACGACATTTACACAGAGCTTTGCAAAAGGGCTTGGCGTAAAAAGAACGGTCAATAGTCCAACATTTACGATTATGAAGCAATATGTAGGTCGTATCCCACTTAATCATCTTGATGTATATCGTCTGGAAGATAGCGATGAAGATTTAGGTTGGGAAGAAATTTTTTATGGGGATGCTGTAACAGTTGTGGAATGGGCACATCTTATACAGGAAGATTTGCCAGAAGAGCGTTTAGCAATTGAAATTACACGCATCGATGAAACGAAACGCAAATTTGTATTGAAACCGATAGGCGAAAAGTATGTTCGCCTTTGTGAGGAGTTATTAAAATGATTTGGTTAGGTATAGAGACAGCAAATGCACCGCTTTCTGTCGCCATCGTACAAGATAATAAAGTAATTGCAGAAGTTGTACAAAATATAAAATTAACACATTCAGTTGGTGCAATGCCGGCAATTGAGGAAGTTATAAAAAAGGCAGGTTTAACACCGGAACAAATTGATGCGGTTGCCGTTTCTGAAGGTCCAGGCTCTTACACAGGTGTCCGTATTGGTGTTACTCTTGCCAAAACCCTTGCCTGGTCTTTGCAAAAACCATTGGTAGGCGTATCAAGTTTGAAAGCACTGGCTGCTAATGCCCGTGTTGCGAACTATGCGATTTGTTCATTGATCGATGCCCGCCGTCAAAATGTATATGCAGGTGTTTATGAGACAGCTACTTTGGGGCCGATTGTTGAAGATCACCATGATCATATCGACGGGTTATTACATAAACTTCAGCAGTTAGAGCAGCCAATATTATTTGTCGGAACCGATGTCGATTTGTATATGGAAAAAATTCAGCAAGTGTTAGGTGATTTGGCTGTTCGCGCACCATTTACGATGGATCTGCCTCGTGCGTCCGAATTAATTGCTATAGCACAACAAATGCCATTACCAACAATAGAGGCTGTCCATAATTTTGTTCCCCAATACCGCCGTATTGCAGAAGCGGAAGCAAATTGGATAAAGGAACAGAAAAAGGAGAAACGTTAATGGTACAGTATCGCAGAATGACAATAGATGATGTTCAGGCTGTCCATAAAATTGAGCTTGCAACATTTCCTACACCATGGACATTGGATTCGTTTTATTACGAAATGACCGAAAACCAATATGCCCATTATTTAGTGGCGGAAGACGGAAACGGTGAAATTATTGGCTTCTGTGGAATTTGGCTTGTTATTGATGCAGCACAGATTACAAACGTAGCGGTTGTACAATCTGTACGTGGTCAAGGCATTGGTGAAACTCTTATGCGTGAAGCGATGCGGGTTGCAAAAGAAGCAAATATGGACGTTATGAGCTTAGAAGTACGTGTAACAAATACTGTTGCACAAAATTTATATCGCAAACTTGGTTTCCAAGATGGAGGTCTTCGTAAAGGCTACTATACGGATAACCAGGAAGACGCGTTAGTAATGTGGGTGAATTTATAATGGATAACTATATATTAGCAATTGAAACAAGTTGTGATGAAACAGCAGCAGCCATTATTAAAAATGGTACAGAGATTATTTCGAATGTTGTATCATCGCAAATCGACAGTCATAAGCGTTTCGGCGGGGTTGTCCCGGAAATCGCATCACGTCACCACGTTGAACAAATGACAATCGTTTTAGAAGAAGCATTAAAACAGGCAAATATGGAACCGAAAGAGTTAACAGCTGTTGCCGTAACTGAAGGACCAGGCTTAGTAGGTGCTTTGTTAATCGGTATTAATGCGGCTAAAGCGTTCGCATTTGTACACGGCTTGCCATTAATCGGGGCTCATCATATTGCAGGGCATATTTATGCGAACAATCTTGTACAACCAATGGAATTTCCGTTGCTGGCACTCGTTGTTTCAGGTGGACATACAGAGCTTGTCCTGATGCGTGAACATGGTTCGTTTGAAGTGATCGGTGAAACACGTGATGATGCTGCAGGTGAAGCATATGACAAAGTAGCGCGCGTATTGAATATGCCATATCCGGGTGGTCCACATATTGATCGCCTTGCACATGAAGCGACAGAAGCGGTTCCTTTCCCGCGAGTATGGCTGGAAGAAGATTCGTACGACTTTAGCTTCAGCGGCTTGAAATCGGCAGTCATTAACTATAAACATAATATGGATCAGCGCGGTGAAGAAATCATTGCCGAGCATGTTGCAAAAGGTTTCCAGGACAGTGTAGTGGAAGTATTGACAGGTAAAACAGTACGAGCAGCACGTGAATATCAGGTAAAACAAGTCATCGCAGCTGGCGGTGTATCCGCTAATAAAGGACTCCGCACATCATTGGAACAAGCGTTTAAAGAAGAAGGTATTCCATTTTATGTGCCGCCTTTGAAATTATGTACAGATAATGCAGCAATGATTGGTGCAGCTGCTTATGAAATGTATGAAGCAGGGGTTCGGGGTAATTTAGCTATGAATGGACGACCTGGAATGGAGCTTTTGAGCTGGAAATAGGGTATATAAGTATGGGGAAGAGATGTAGCAGTACATCCTTTACCCATGCTTTTTTTGTAGAGAAAACAAATTTTTCTTCATTTGTTTTCTTTCAATAATAAAAAAAGTCGAATCTAGTAATTTATGATGGATAAATCTCATTTATAACAAGTTTTTATCGACTGTTCAACTTTTCTGAAAATTATCCACAGATAAAGTTAAATACCTACAAAAAAACTTGCGAACATGCGTACTTATACACAAATTGTGCATAACTTGTGGGTAACATGTGATTTATCTATATATAGTAGTGTCTTTTTCACACAGCGATGTGCATAACTTTGATTTTAAATGTGGATAATGTGGAAAACTATGTTGATATGTTGATACTACTAGATTTGTATTGTGAATAAAATTGTGGAGAAATTTGTAGAAATTTGGCGTATTGACCTATATATATGATTATTATGTAGATAAGATGATAGAAAGCTTTAATATTATACAATAACAATCAAAAAAATATGTTCCTCGTAAAGCAGACTTGTGTATAGATATAAAAAAGGAGTGTCCATATGTTGCTGGACACTCCTTAATTATAGCTGTTCGAGCTCTTCATTCAGTTCAAGCCATTCCATTTCAAATGCTTCATGCTGTTCCTTTACATCATTCAGCTCAGATTGAATGGATAGCGTTTTTTCATGATCCGAAAAAATGTCAGGATCACATAATTGTTCTTCAAAGATGGCGATTTTTTCATCTAAAGCGCCCATCTGCTTTTCAATATCTTCAATTGCACGACGAATTTGGCGCTCTCTTTTTTTAGCATCCTTATCAATCGTCGATGTAGTCTTTGCTTGGACAGCCGGTTCAGTCGAATTCTTTTCAACTGCTGCGGCTTTCATTGCAGCTAATTCTTCAAGCTCCTGTTTCTTTTCCACATAATAATCGTAGTCGCCTAAATACTCGAATGAACCTGTGCCTGATAGTTCAACGACTTTAGTAGCAATACGATTGATGAAATAACGGTCATGAGATACGAATAGCAATGTTCCTGGATAATCGATTAAAGCATTTTCCAGTATTTCTTTACTGTCCAAGTCTAAATGGTTTGTCGGCTCATCGAGTACTAGAAAATTAGATTTTTGCATCATTAATTTCGCAAGTGCAAGTCGTGCCTTTTCTCCACCTGATAGGGAGTTTACCGTTTTTGATACGTCATCTCCACTAAACAGGAAGCGACCTAAAATATTCCGGATATCCTTTTCATTCAGTAACGGCCATTCATCCCAAAGCTCACTAAGAACCGATTTATTCGAATGAAGTTTCGCCTGCTCCTGATCATAATAGCCAATTTGAACATTTGTACCGTATCGAATGTCCCCGGCAAGTGCCTCAATATCTTGGACGATTGTTTTCAATAACGTAGATTTCCCAACACCGTTTGGACCGACAAGTGCAATACGATCTTCTCTAAAGACGCGCATTCCAATATTTTCGGAAATAGCTTTGTCCGTAAAGCCGATTTTTAAATTATCAATCGACAGCACGTCATTTCCACTTTGACGCTCAATCGTAAAGCCGAAGTTTGCACTCTTTTCATCGCCATCCGGAGATTCCATCCAACTTGTCTTTTCCAACACTTTACGACGTGACTGGGCCATTTTTGTAGTCGAAGCTCGGGCAAGATTCTTTTGGATAAATGTTTCGAGTTTCGCCTTTTCATCCATTTGACGCTCATACATTTTTAAATCGCGTTCATAGTTTTTCGCCTTTTCATCTAAATAATCACTGTAGTTGCCTACATACTTCGACACTTTCGTACGGGACACTTCGTAAACAATCGACACGACCTGATCTAAGAAATAACGGTCATGCGAAACGATTAAAATTGCGCCGTCATAACCTTTTAAATAGCCTTCCAGCCATGACAATGTTTCAATGTCCAGGTGGTTGGTCGGCTCATCTAAAATAAGGAGGTCGGGCTTGGACAAAAGAAGCTTTGCGAGTGCTAAGCGTGTTCGTTGTCCGCCGGATAGTGAACGAATCGGCTTTTGATAATCTTCAGGGAAAAATTGCATCCCATGCAGAACAGATCGGGTATCGGCTTCATACTGGTAACCGCCTGCATCTTTGAAGTCATGCTGCAACTGGTCATACTCTGCCATGATGCGGGCATATTGTTCGCTATCTTCATATATTGCAGGATCAGCCATTTGCTGTTCAAGTAGACGCAATGTTTGTTCCTGTTTTTGCAGATTTACGAAAATTGTCATCATTTCGTCCCATATCGAAAGTTCAGAGTCAATGCCTGCATGCTGCTCTAAATAACCGACTTGAATATCTTTTGGAATAATAATTTCACCGGAATCATAGCTCATTTGACCGGCAATTATTTTTAATAACGTTGACTTGCCGGCACCGTTTCGCCCTACTAATGCCACGCGATCACGGTGCTGTACTTCTAGTTTTACCCCGCTTAATATTTCATCTGTAATAAAGGATTTATATAATTGATTCACTTGTAAGACAATCATGTTTACACCTCAGTTTCTTCCTATTTAGTTTAATGTATGGGAACATTGTTCGCAACGATGGATACTTTACTTGTCGCTCCTTGTTTAGTAAGATTAACTTGCTTCTGCACAAAGAGTGAAGTTTATGATAAGTGTGTCATAACGCTTGGGGACAACTACGTGATACAATCATGTTGGTAAGCCCCGACAGGTTATATGGAGGCATTATTAGAAAAAGAGTTTGCAACTGTACATAGGAGGAGAATGTGTGAAACAAGAAGTAAAAATTCCACAAGCAACAACAAAAAGACTTCCTCTTTATTATCGATTTTTGAAAAACTTCGCAACTGAAGGTAAAAAGCGTATTTCTTCACAGGAATTAAGTGATGCGATGAAAATAGATTCGGCTACGATTCGACGGGACTTTTCCTATTTTGGAGCACTCGGTAAAAAGGGATATGGATATGATGTTCAGTATTTACTCGAATTTTTCCGTCAAACTTTGGATCAGGATGAGGCGATGAATGTTGCGCTTATAGGAGTCGGAAATCTGGGGAATGGCTTATTAAAATATAACTTCCAAAAAAATCATAATACGCGTATCGTTGTAGCATTTGATACGAAGGCACCGATGGAAGGAACAACGATTAGTGATATTCCAGTATTCCATCCAGATCGTTTGGAGGAAATGTATGAGGAGTTTGGCGCGGAGCTAGCAATTTTGACGGTTTCGTCCCGCTCAGCACAAATGATGACAGACCGACTCGTAAAAATAAATGCAAAAGGTATATTAAATTTCACTCCAGTAAGATTATCTGTTCCTGACACGATTAAAGTAATGAACATTGATCTATCGGTAGAATTACAGGCACTTACGTATTTAGTACGAAACTCAGGTAAGTAACAAAATGTTCATTACTATAAATAGCAAATTCTAGTTAATTAATGTAAAATATACATAATAATAGAGGAGGTGGCTATAGTGATTGTACATCTTAATGCGATTACACCTGTGAGCCTGATTATCATTGGACTGATTGCTTTGTTAATATTCGGTCCGAAAAAATTGCCATCATTAGGTCGTGCGATGGGGACAACTTTACGTGAATTCCGTAGCGCTACGAAGGGCCTGACGGATGACGATGACGATTTCGATACAAAGAAAAAAGTGATTGAACATAAAGAGAACGAAAAAAACGAAGTTAAGTAAAATAAGGATGTCTTGCTATGAATTCAAGAGAATTAACCGTAGTTGAACATATGGAAGAGCTTAGAAAACGTCTATTCTTCGTAGCAATTTTCTTCGTGATGGCTCTTTTCATCGGTTTCTATACGGCGAAACCACTTATTCGATACATTCAACGCAGTGATTTAGCTGCCAGTTTTTCGATGAACGCATTTAGTCCGGCAGATCCTTTAACCGTTTATTTACAAGTTACATTTATTGTAGCGGCCGTTATTGTATCGCCATTATTGCTGTACCAGCTATGGGCGTTTATAACACCTGGTTTGCATGAGGCTGAACGTAAGGCAACATTGAAATATATTCCGTATGCTTTTATATTGTGTATAGGGGGAATAGCCTTTGCTTATTTTGTGTTATTTCCATTTATAATGCGCTTTATGACGGACTTATCCAATGATTTGAATATTACGCAAACAATCGGTATTAATGAATTCTTCTCATTTTTAATTAAGTTAATCGTACCTTTTGCGCTGCTATTTCAGTTGCCTGTTGTGACACTGTTTCTTTCACGACTCGGAATCATCAATCCGAAGCTTATGGTGAAATTTCGGAAATATGCGTATTTTGTTTTAATTGTAATTTCGGTATTGCTGGCTCCGCCTGATCTAATATCGAATATTATTATAGCGATTCCATTATTTGTTTTATATGAATTAAGTATTGTCATAGCGCGTCTTGGTTATCGGAAGTATGAAGTTGCTGAAAAAGAGCGCATCTTAGCAGAAGAAGAGCGTGAACGTGAACTGCAAGTAGAGGAGCTGCTTGAAATGCAGCGTAAACAAATGGAACAGATGAATAATAGTTAATGACAACGCTATCGAAACCGGGTAGCGTTTTTTTATTTTCTATATATAAAAACCCGCTATATTACATAGCGGGCAATAGTTATATTTGAAACTTATCGGCATTCATTTGGATAAATGTGACGAAACCGTTCAATAGGACATGCGCGATAATCGGTGTGAGAAGACGCTTTGTTTTATGATATAAAAATGCGAAGATCATCCCGCAAATCGTATACAGTAAAATATGCGTAAAATCCATATGAATCGCAGCAAATACAATTGCACTGATTATGCTCGCAATCCAGAAATTATAGTTTTGTATAATCGATCCGAAAATGACACGGCGGAATACAAGCTCTTCCAAAATCGGTCCTAAAAATACAGTCGCAATAATCATAATCGGAGCTACCTTTGTGACACTCATAATTGCTTCGGTATTTTCAGAGCCCATATCAATTCCTAAAGCAAGCTCGATGTAGGCGCCGATTGTCTGCCCTAAAAAGACTAGGAAGAAACCGATGACACCCCAACCGATAGAAGCCCCAATTGAAGCCTTTTCCCCTTTAAATACATCCCAAAATTGCTTATTGCGTGAGATTAATATAAAACTCACAATAAAAGCAACTGCAAATGATATTGTTGACCACCAAGCAGATAACTTTATAAGTTTATCCTGCTCAGAAATACCAGAAAATAATTGTAAAAGGGAATCTTTTAAGCCTGGAATGAATATAAGTAATAAGACTGATAACTGACAAATGATATAAGTTATTAACACATAAAATGCGGTCTTCTGTGTTTTGAACTTATCTGATGGACGGGAAGCCACGAATGAAAAACCTTCTTTCTCTTACAGACTAGTAGAATTTCACACTCTCAAAATGCATGAGGAATGCCTTATCTTCTATTATAGAGTTTACTAGGGGCTCTTATGAATGCCCCACTGTTATATTTAACATCATTGTAGAGGAATTTGCCAATAAATCAAAATTTTTTGGTGCACATACTTGCAAAAAAATATGGAATTCTTTAAACTAATAAATGTGTTAGCACTCAGCCAACGAGAGTGCTAAAAATAGAAAAATTTTTAGGAGGTTGTTTCATTTGTTAAGACCATTAGGAGATCGCATCATTATCGAACTTGTTGAGGTAGAGGAAAAAACAGCATTTGGTATTGTTTTACCCGACTCAGCAAAAGAAAAACCACAAACTGGTAAAGTAGTGGCAGTAGGTACAGGTCGTGTTCTTGACAACGGCACTCGTCTTGAGCTTGACGTAAAAGAAGGCGACGAAATTATCTTCTCTAAATTCTCTGGTACGGAAGTTAAGTACGACGGCGTAGAATATTTAATTCTGCGTGAGAGCGATGTACTTGCAATTGTCGGATAATTACAAAATCAAAAGAACTGCAGCTAGTTATACATACTAAGCTTTGCTAGCTGCACAACTTCATAAACAATAAATTAAAAAATAGATCGTGAATATTAGGAGGAAAATGGATTATGTCAAAAGATATTAAATTTTCAGAAGAAGCACGTTCATTAATGGCGGCTGGTGTAGATAAATTAGCTAACGCTGTAAAAGTAACTTTAGGCCCTAAAGGACGTAATGTTGTTTTAGAGAAAAAATTCGGTTCTCCACTTATTACAAATGACGGTGTATCGATTGCAAAAGAAATTGAATTGGAAAACGCTTATGAAAATATGGGCGCTAAATTAGTAGCGGAAGTAGCTTCTAAAACGAACGAAATCGCAGGGGATGGTACAACTACAGCAACCGTACTTGCGCAAGCGATGATTCGTGAAGGACTTAAAAACGTAACAGCTGGTGCAAACCCAGTAGGTATTCGTAAAGGTATGGACAAAGCGGTTGCTGCTGCATTAACAGAGCTTCAAGCTATTTCACGTCCAGTTGAAAATAAAGAATCAATCGCACAAGTAGCGGCAATCTCTTCTGCAGATGATGAAATTGGCCAATACATTGCAGATGCGATGGAGCGCGTAGGAAACGACGGCGTTATTACAATTGAAGAGTCTAAAGGTTTTACAACAGAATTAGATGTAGTAGAAGGTATGCAATTCGACCGTGGTTATGCATCACACTACATGGTAACGGATACAGATAAAATGGAAGCGGTTCTTGATAACCCATTCATTTTAATTACAGACAAAAAAATCTCAAACATTCAGGAGATTTTACCGGTATTAGAACAAGTGGTTCAACAAGGACGTCCAATTTTAATTATTGCTGAAGATGTTGAAGGCGAAGCGCTTGCGACATTAGTAGTAAATAAATTACGTGGTACATTCAACGCAGTGGCAGTAAAAGCTCCAGGTTTCGGTGATCGTCGTAAAGCAATGTTAGAGGATATTGCTGTATTGACTGGTGGTCAAGTAATTACACAAGATCTTGGTTTAGATTTAAAATCAGCTGATTTATCATCACTAGGTCGTGCTGCAAAAGTTATCGTATCAAAAGATAACACAACAATTGTTGAAGGTGCTGGTAACACAGATGCAGTAGCTGGTCGCGTGAACCAAATCCGTGCACAACTTGCTGAAACAGCATCAGAATTCGATAAAGAAAAATTACAAGAGCGCTTAGCTAAATTAGCTGGTGGTGTTGCAGTTATTAAAGTTGGTGCTGCAACAGAAACAGAATTAAAAGAGCGCAAATTACGTATTGAAGATGCATTAAACTCAACTCGTGCAGCAGTAGAAGAAGGTATCGTATCAGGTGGTGGTACAGCACTTCTAAACGTATACGCGGCTGTTGAAAAAGTATTGGATCAAGTGGAAGGCGATGTAGCAACGGGTGTACGCATTATTTTACGTGCATTAGAAGAGCCGGTTCGTCAAATTGCTGAAAACGCTGGTCTAGAAGGTTCAATTATCGTTGATCGTTTAAAACGTGAAGAGATTGGTATTGGCTTCAACGCGGCAACAGGCGAGTGGGTAAACATGGTCGATGCAGGCGTAGTAGACCCAGCAAAAGTTACACGTTCAGCATTACAAAATGCAGCATCAGTAGCTTCACTATTCTTAACAACAGAAGCAGTAGTTGCAGACATTCCAGAACCAGCAGGCAGCGGTATGCCAGACATGGGCGGCATGGGTATGCCAGGAATGATGTAATTCCATTAAGTAACTTTAATCATTTTTTATAATATAATCGGTTGTTTTGTTTATTAGCAAAACAACCGATTTTTTTACATTATTTTGTATTTTAATAATCGGTAAATTATAATATGGAAAGGTTCCAAAATAAGGGGGAATTGGATGAAGAAGTTTACAGTTTTACTGACATTAGTACTCGTTTTACAACTCGTTTTACCATTAACAACTATAGTGCAGGCCGAAAGTGAGAGTAATGAGCTTTATTATGTAGCTCTTGGTGACTCGCTGGCAGCGGGAATGAATGAAAAAGGTGAGATAGGTTTTGGTTATGCAGACCTGCTTGCTAAAAATTATCAAGAGCAGAAAAGTGAAGTAATGTTTAATAAAGGGTTCTCTTACCCAGGATTTACAACCGTTGACGTGTTAAAGGAAATCGAAGAAAACGTCACGAAACCTATTTACGACTTAAATGGTGTTTCGCAAAAGACTATGGCAATCAAGGATGCAATTGGGCAGGCAGACCTCATAACATTGAGTGTTGGAGCAAATGATATTTTAAAAAAGATAAATCGCTCTGAATCTGGCGAATTTAGCTTTGAAACTGCAGACATTATTAAAAGCATTCAGGATGTATCGTTAAATTATAATAAGATTTTCGAAAGCATTTATAAAATTAATCCGGACGTTGATATAATCGTCATGGGTCTTTACAATCCGTTTCCTTATATAGAGGATCCGGCAGTTCAAAAACAATTAAGCTTGCTAGTAACTACTTTGAATAATTCAATGAAAAATATTGTAGAAAATAATGGTGGCATATTTACTGAAGTAGCTGCACAAATCGCAACGGATGCAAAAACTTATTTACCGAACCCTCAAAATATCCATTTAAGTGAAGCGGGTTATCAAGTTGTAGCTGATGCGATGTTGAAAAATTATTTGGAGGCATTGATCAGAGAAGAGGATAATACGGAAGGCGAGATTGTGAAAGCACCGTTTACTGATATTCAAAACCATTGGAGCAAAGATTATATTGATGTTGCCTATGCAAAAGGAATTATGAATGGTTATGAGGATGGTACATTCCAGCCGAATGCCAATATGACGCGTGCTCAAGCGATCTCTGTTATTTCACGGGCTTTTGGTTTAACTGCAAAAAACAAGGCCCCTTTTAAAGATATTAGTCATTATGCACCGCAAACTCAAAATGCAATTGCCGCTGCATATGAAGCTGGCTTGATTAAAGATAATAACGGGGAATTTAATCCTCAAGGTAAAATTACACGTTCACAGTTAGCATTGATTTTAATGCGTCTTTCTACTGTTCAAACTGGGCAGCAATATATTCCTGCAAAACAGGCACCTTTCCATGATATTGCAAACTATAACGATGAAGCGCAGTTAGCAATTACTTTTTTATATGATACGGGTCTAGTCCAGGGATCAAGTGCTACAACGTTTTCACCTCAAGGCAATGTAACACGTGCTCAAGCAGCGAAAATTTTAGTGCTTGCAATAAATGAAAAATAAAAAACAAGCGTTAAATGGACGGGGATCCATTTAACGCTCGTTTTTTGCTGACGAGTAAACAAATGCAAACTCGTCTATATCATTGCAAAAACGGGGATTTTTGCAAGGGGACACAATGTTGTTTATAAGCTGAAGCGGGTGTGAAAATTATTCTTTCCACTTTAACCCTTCAAAGAAACGATAAATTTCTTCAAACACTAATTCGCGTTCTTTACCTAATGTTAATATATGTCCGGAATTAATGAAAGTTTTAACTGATTTAATTCGTGAATTGACTGAACTATAGATAAGATCGGCACTTTCACAATAATATTCATCATCTTCCAAACCACGTAAAATGTGGACTGGTGTTTGAATAACATTTAGTTTTTCACTTGTTTCATTAATCATATTTTGTAAATAATTTAATGAAGGCATTTTTACAAGTTCAGCTATTTTATTACGGCTATCCACTGTTTCGTCATAAGTGCCTGATAACTTTTTATAGTTAATAGCATAGTCAATAATTCGATTTTGTAAACTATCTGTTGATTTTGCTGTTGCTGGAGCAGACATTGTAACAATCGCTTTTGTCGGACGTTCCTCACCAAGCTTTAAAGAGAAAATGCCGCCAAGAGAAACACCTGCTACTGCAATTTCATCATAACCACGTTTACGCAATTCATCGTAGCCTTCTATAACACTGTCCCACCATTCTGCGGGTTGTGATTGAATTAATAAATCTGGGCCACCACCATGGCCTTTATATAATGGTGCATGTACTGTATAGTTACGATCCGCTAAATACTTTCCTAAACGTTTTACATCATTTGTATTTCCGGTAAAGCCATGCAGTAATAAAACAGCACGTTTTCCGGATTCAATTGTAAAAGGTTTCGGCGCGATGAGTTTCATTGTCAATTAGACCCCTTTTTTTTATGTCAATTTTATAAAACTTCAAAAAAATGCTTGAAATCTTAAAATAATTTTGTTATGAAAAGCTGTTGCTATCGATTATTATAAAGGTATTAATATATAAGTACAATTTATTATTTTTATTGTTTTGATGCAAAAAAGTTATGAATGATGTGAGGTGTTAAAAATGGAGATTGAACAGCTTCAATATTTCAAAACCGTTGCTACAATGCAACATATGACACGTGCGGCAGAAGTTTTGGCGATTTCCCAACCGGCGTTAAGTAAGTCGATTGCGAACATCGAACAGAATTTAGGAGTACCGCTTTTTAACCGCGAAGGAAGATCTATTTATCTGAACCGTTTTGGCGAGCTTTTTTTGCAAAGTGTCAATGTCATTTTGGATGAATACGATCGGATTAAAGAAGAATTTGAAGATATTATTAAACCTGGTTCGGGAGAAGTGTCCTTTGGTTTTATTCATACACTTGGCATGGAAATTGTGCCGGAACTGATTGCTTCAACAAGTGAGGCATTTCCGAATATGCAATTTTCTTTAACACAGGCGACATCGTTAAGCTTATTAAAGCGCCTTGAAGAAGGTGCCATCGACCTGTGCCTATCCCAAAAAATCGAATCAAAAGTAATTGAAATAGAGACAGAAGAATTATTTGAGGAAGAGCTGTTTGTCATTGTCCCGACAACTCATCCATTGGCTAAGCAAGACGCCGTTAAATTTGAGGAAGTAAAAAATGAACCATTTATCGCAATTAAAAAGGGAAATTCACTTCGTCAATTAGTGGATGAGCTTTTTTTAGAGCGGGGGATTGCTCTAAATACTACATTTGCCGCTGAAGAAATGCATACAGTAGCAGGGTTTGTCGGTGCAGGAATGGGTATATCCGTAATACCGAATATTAAAGGGCTTGACCATTATAAAGTAAAACGTTTGAAGCTAGATCCGCCTTGCTATCGTTCCGTCTGTGTATCATGGGCGAAAAATCGTTATTTGCCTCCAGCAGTGTCCGAGTTTAAACAATATTTACTGGATTATTTTCAGCAAAGAGAAGAGTGAATTAAATGGAGCATAATCAATTTAAAGCCTTGCTTAATCTACATGAAATCGATCATGAGGACAAGTGGCTGAAGCAATTTGATTTGGCAATTAAAGGGGACGGGCAGGCAATCGTTAATATTGCCATGTTATTTAAAGAATATGGACAATATGACGAAATGTACGACTTGTTAGATAAGGCGAGTGAACAGCAAAACAGAGAAGCTATGTATGAACTGGGGAATTGTTATTTTGAGGAGCTTGGCGAAAAAGGAAGCGAGCAGCAGGCGTTTTCACTCTATAAAAAAGCTGCACAATTAGGCCACCCTGATGCAATGAATAATTTAGCGGATATGTATTTGAACGGTGAAGGAACAGCGGTAGACGAGCAACAGGCACTCAATTGGTTTAAGAAAGCGGCAGGATTAGGTGTCCCTGAAGCGATGTTTACCCTCGGAATGATGTATGAACAAGGATTGGGAACCGAATGTGATGAATCGCAGGCCTTTGCCTTTTATTCGCAAAGTGCCGAACAGCATGATGTCGAGGCGATGTATCGCATCGGTATGATCTATTTTTCAGGAGAACTTGGGCAACAGCAGGATTATGAAAAAGCGTTGGAATGGTTTTTAAAAGCGAGCGAACAGTTTCATGTCGATGCAACATACAATATCGCCTACTGTTATGAATACGGTTATGGAATTACTCAGGATAAAGAAAAGGCAATCCATTACTATAAAAAAGCAAGTTTACTTGGAGACTTGGAAGCGACAAAAAAAGTTGTCAGCTACTATGAGATGACGGACGCAGTTGAAGCATCCAAGTGGCGGGAAAAGCTATTAGTTCTAAATAAAGATATATATGAATAATAATATGATAGATACAGTAAAAGGTTCAATTTCCTGTCTCTCTGTCATAATTTAGACCCATTTCATGGAGAAAAATAGGTTTAAATTCCGTGAAAAATAGGAAATATATTATAAGGGGAAAGTATTAAGAAGGGGGAATTTTTATGTTTATGTTTGCAGTCCACCAATTCTCTTCTGAACACAATGAGGATAGTATTCAAAAACTACAACAAATGCTATTAGAACAGCGGGAGAATTTGACGACGCTATGTACAATCGTTGAATATTTAAAAAGTTATGTCCAAACAGGACTAGATCATAAAGATGTTGTTAAATACAAGCAAAAAATCCAAATGATGACGGATAAACAAGAAAAACGTTACAATCAAATTGATGAGCTTATCAATACTAATATTTTGGAATTGAAGAAGGGCAAAACAGCAGATAATACCGCACTTATTTATGGCAAGGAAGTTCGGAAAATTGAATCTGGTGTCCGTACCTTAAAACTGTTTGCGAGTGATGCAGTAAATATGTTAGATCTAAACAAACATTTAGAAAATCGCAGTATTGAACGTATCCGTTATTTTGATAAACGCTCTACATCTTTGGAGGCAGAAATTATTTCCCTAACAAAGCAACTATCTTATAAATAAACAAGAAGCCATCCTACCATATTTTTAAGTAGGGTGGCTTTTCTTATGAAGTTCTGAAAAATGTGATACCCAGCAGACCATATTTAATATAAAAAAGTTTATACTTATAAAAAGAGAAGCGAACGAAATAGGAGAGAATGGATATGAAAACAGTAGTAGTTGTAGGTGGCGGGATTACCGGGCTATGTACGATGCATTATTTGAAAAATAAAATGTACGAGCAAAATGTGGAAGCGCGGTTAATATTAATTGAAAAGAACGCATATTTAGGTGGGAAAATTCATTCCGAAAAGGATAAAGGTTTTATTATGGAAACGGGGGCTGACTCAATTGTAGCTCGTCATCCAGGGGTTTTGGAGCTTGTAAAGGCGCTTGATTTTGAATCAGAGCTTGTCTATAACGAAACAGGTATTTCCTACATTCATACGAATAATGAGCTTCATGCAATCCCGGCAGGCTCGACATTCGGTATTCCGATGAGTGTAGAATCACTTATGTCGAGTACGCTAATTTCTGAAGAAGGTAAAAAGAGAGCACTGCAAGATTTGGAAATTCCGAACACTACATTTACAAAAGAAAGCTCTATCGGAACGTTTTTGGAGTACTTTTTAGGGGAGGAAATTGTCCGCAAACAAATTGCCCCCGTATTAGCGGGTGTTTATTCGGGTGATTTATATCAATTGAGCCTGGCATCCACTTTGCCTTATTTAGTGGACTATAAAAATAAATACGGATCGATTATTAAAGGATTCGAAGCACATCGGGAACAATTCGAAAAAGCAGCGAATAAGAAATTTATCTCTTTCCGTTCGGGTTTATCGGCATTGATCGATCGTTTAGAGGAACAGCTGCCGGAAGTTGAATTCATGAAAAATACGGTAACAAAGCAAATCTCAAAAAAAGAAGAGCAATATGAAGTCGTGCTGGAAGATGAAACGATTTTGGCCGATGTTGTTGTACTCGCAGTTCCAAATGAAACAGTGCGTCATGTCATACAGGATGAATTATTGGAAGAGCAGCTGAAAAAGTTCACGACTGCATCTGCTTTAACGATGTATGTGGGCTTTGATGTGCCTGATGATGTTTTACCAGCTGATGGAACAGGCTTTATCGTCTCCCATAATAGCGATTTAGTTTGCAATGCGTCGACATGGACAAGCCGTAAATGGAAACATACGTCGGCAGAGGGTAATTTACTCGTTCGCCTGTTTTATAAAAATATTAACCCGCGTTATGAAGAGTTGGCAGCCATGTCTGATGAAGAGCTGACAAAAGTAGCATTGGAAGATATTCGTCTCAGCTTAGGTGTTGAAGCGGAGCCGACGGTTGTTAATGTAACAAAGTGGATTGACCAGATGCCCCGCTATGATTTGGCGCATAATGAAGCATTATCGGAAGTTATGAAGCAACTGGAAGAGGCTTACCCGAATGT
The DNA here is from genome assembly GCF_037975215.1 of Solibacillus sp. FSL R5-0449. Taxonomy (NCBI): domain Bacteria; kingdom Bacillati; phylum Bacillota; class Bacilli; order Caryophanales; family Caryophanaceae; genus Solibacillus; species Solibacillus sp. FSL R5-0449. The sequence goes on along the minus strand of NZ_CP150239.1, from coordinate 3,218,055 downwards.
TCTATTAGCGGGATGTGCCTATTTCGGTGTAGGAATCGGTGCCTGTATTTTAAACGGTAAAAAAACGGCTGAACAGATTATTAGTCGAATTATGTAAAGAAATACTTCATTCAGCTAAAGGGTATTGACGTAATTATTAGATAACGTTATGATTCATTTAATTATTTTAAAAATTCATATTATTTTCTTATCAAGAGAAGTCGAGGGACTGGCCCGATGAAACTTCAGCAACCAACGTTAAGTCAGGTGCTAAATCCAGTGGCAAATGCCAGAAGATGAGAAGGGATTAAGTTGATCACTACTAAGCCTTCTTTTATTTAATGAAAGAAGGTTTTTTTATATCGTTAATATACTGAAAATACTGTAAATGATGGAGTGAAGGCAATGGGTTTACTTGAAGAATTACAAACGCGGGTTTTAACAGCAGACGGGGCAATCGGAACACTTCTTTATTCATATGGATTGGATTATTGTCATGAAGAAATGAATATTGCACGTCCTGATATTATAGAGAAAATTCATGGTGAATATATTGCGGCGGGTGCAGATATTATCCAAACAAATACATATGGGGCAAACCGGATAAAGCTTGCACGATATGGCTATGAAAATCGTGTCTTTGAATTTAATGAAGCTGCATTAAAAATCGCAAAGCGTGCTGCCTCCCTTGATGGACAATATGTTCTGGCGACAATTGGCGGTATTCGCGGAATCCGAAAAAGTGATGCGACATTAGACGAAATTTTAGCTGCATTCCAAGAGCAGGCTGAAGTATTACTAGCTGGAGAACCGGACGGATTTTTACTTGAAACGTATTATGATTTTGAAGAACTATCCCATTGTGTCCATCTATTACGTTCAATGACCGATTTACCGATCATTGCCCAAGTCACAATGCAGGAACCGGGTGTCCTTCAAAATTTGATGTCTTTAAATGAAGCTTTTCATGATTTGGAAAGATTAGGTGCAGATATTGTTGGGAGTAACTGCCGATTAGGTCCTTTCCATACAATCCAGGCGTTTGAAGGAGTCAATTTACCGGATAAGGCATTTTTATCGGCATACCCAAATGCATCATTACTGGATATTGAAGATGGTCGTGTTGTCTATGAGTCGGAAACCGATTATTTTGCACGTGCCGCTGTCGAACTCGTAAATCAGGGAGTCCGTTTAATTGGCGGTTGCTGCGGAACAACACCGAAGCATATTGCAGCAGTAAAAAAACGTTTGGCGAATATGGAGCCGGTCGATACAAAAGAAGCCAAACCTGGGCAAACACAATTTGTCCGTATTCCAGAACCGCGTAAGCAAGAGCCGCTTCACGAAAAAGCAAAACGTGAACGCTCTGTTATTGTGGAACTTGATACACCGCGTCATCTGGAAATTGACGGGTTTGTCGAAGGGGCAAAACAGCTGGCAAAAGCGGGCGCAGACGTCATTATGATGGCGGATAACTCACTTGCTTCACCGCGTATTAGTAATATCGCGATGGCCGCTATTTTAAAAGAGCATGGGATTCGCTCATTGCCGCATTTAACATGCCGTGACCGCAACTTAATTGGGCTTCAGTCACATTTGATGGGGCTGGATGCGCTGGAACTTCACGATATTCTTGTCATTACAGGGGACCCGACAAAAGTGGGAGATTTCCCGGGTGCGACAAGCGTCTATGATGTTTCATCAATGGAGCTTATTTCCTTAATTAAGCAGTTAAATAAGGGTGGTTCTTTTACAGGGAAATCGTTACGAAAACAGGCGAACTTCTCTGTGGCCGCTGCCTTTAATCCGAATGTCCGTGTTTTGGACCGTGCTGTTGCCCGTTTAGAGAAGAAAATCGAGCATGGTGCAGATTACTTTATTTCGCAGCCGGTCTATACGAAAGAGAAAATCGTCGAAATCTATGAGGCGACTAAACACTTGGAAACACCAATCTATATCGGAATTATGCCGTTGACGTCATCGCGCAGCGCGGAATTTTTACATCATGAAGTACCGGGAATTAAGTTATCAGATGAAGTACTTGCGCGTATGGCTGCTTGCGGGGATGACAAGGAAGCAGCGACAGCAGAAGGCATCGCGATTGCGAAAGAGCTACTCGATACGGCTTGCAAATACTTTAACGGGATTTATTTAATTACACCGTTTTTACGCTATGATATGACGCTGGAATTAATGGACTATGTAAAACTATATGATGCGCAAAGTAAAGGAGTTCAGTCGAATGTATAATCACCCAATTCATGAGCAATTACAAAAAAGAATACTTATCATCGATGGTGCCATGGGGACGATGCTTCAGGCAGAAAATCTAACATATGAAGATTTTGGCGGAGAAGATTTAGACGGTTGTAACGAAAACCTCGTGCTGACAAGACCGGATGTATTGGGCAAAATCCACCGTGAATATTTAGCTGCAGGCGCTGATATTATTTGTACAAATACATTTGGCGGAACACCGCTCGTACTGGATGAATATGACTTAGGTGACAAGGCGGTTGAAATTAATAAGCGGGCGGTTGAGATTGCACTGGAAGCGGCGAAAGAGTTTTCGACACCGGAATGGCCACGCTTTGTTGCAGGTGCAATCGGACCAACGACAAAAACATTGTCGGTAACAGGCGGTATTACATTTGAAGAGCTAGAAGAAAACTTTTATATACAGGCGAAAGCGTTAATCGAAGCTGGGGCGGATTTAATCTTAATGGAAACTTCCCAGGATATGCTGAATGTTAAAGCAGGAACGATTGCGATTCACCGTGCATTTGAAGAGCTTGGCAAAGAGCTGCCTGTTATGATTTCAGGGACAATTGAGCCAATGGGAACAACGCTTGCCGGGCAATCAATCGAAGCATTTTATATTTCGATAGAACATATTAAACCGTTGTCTGTCGGACTGAACTGTGCGACAGGTCCGGAATTTATGACCGATCATATCCGTTCATTGGCGGAGCTTTCGAATGGTTATATTAGCTGTTATCCGAATGCCGGTTTACCGGACGAGGAAGGCTGCTACCATGAAACACCGGATTCATTATCAAAAAAACTGCAAGGCTTTGCAGAAAAAGGCTGGCTGAATATCGTCGGCGGCTGCTGTGGTACAACGCCGGCACATATTGCGGCGATCCGTGAAGCGGTAGATGGCTATAAACCGCGTGAGCCGAAAGATGTAACACATGGACATGTCGTATCAGGTATCGAGCCATTGCAATACGATGAATCAATGCGCCCGTTATTTATCGGGGAGCGTACGAATGTTATCGGCTCTCGTAAATTCAAAAACCTGATCGTTGACGGCAAATTTGAAGAAGCAGCGGAAATTGCACGTGCACAAGTTAAAAACGGAGCACATGTCATCGATATTTGTTTAGCAAACCCTGACCGTGATGAAGTGGAAGATATGAAAAACTTCATGCAGGAAGTTGTGAAAAAAGTTAAAGTGCCGCTTGTTATTGACTCTACAGATGAAAAAGTAATGGAAGTCGCCCTGAAGTTTTCACAGGGGAAGGCCATTATTAACTCCATTAACCTTGAAGATGGCGAAGAACGTTTTGATGCGGTAATGCCACTTGTGAAAAAATATGGGGCTTCACTTGTTGTCGGTACAATCGATGAAACGGGAATGGCTATTACACGTGAGCAAAAGCTTGAAGTGGCGAAACGTTCATATAAGCTCTTAACAGAAAAATGGGGCATGTCAGCTGAAGATATTATCTTTGACCCGTTAATGTTCCCGGTCGGTACAGGCGATGAGCAATATATCGGAGCCGCTGAGGAAACAATTGAAGGAATTCGCCTGATTAAAGAACATTTACCTGGCTGCTTAACAGTGCTTGGTGTAAGTAATGTTTCGTTCGGTCTGCCGCCTGTAGGACGTGAAGTGTTGAATGCGGTGTACTTATATCACTGTACACAAGCAGGCTTGGACTATGCGATTGTAAATACGGAAAAGCTGGAGCGCTATGCATCGATTCCTGAAGAGGAAATCAAGCTGGCGAATGATCTGATCTTCAATACAAATGATGAAACACTCGCTGTATTCACTGACTTTTACCGTGATAAAAAGAAAGATGCAGTCGTGAAAGAATTGCCGGCGACAGTGGAAGAACGCCTTGCGTATTACATATTGGAAGGTACGAAGGAAGGGTTAATTGACGATTTAAATGCAGCTCTTGAAAAGTTCGATACACCGCTAGATATTATTAACGGACCATTGATGGCAGGGATGGCAGAAGTCGGCAAACTGTTTAATGAAAACCAGCTGATTGTAGCAGAAGTACTACAAAGTGCCGGTGTCATGAAGGCAGCGGTCGCTCATTTAGAGCAGTTCATGGAAAAGGGCGATACGAGTGCCAATAAAGGGACAATGGTATTGGCGACAGTAAAAGGCGATGTTCATGATATCGGCAAAAACCTGGTCGATATTATTTTAAGCAATAATGGCTATCGTGTTATAGATTTAGGGATTAAAGTGACACCTGCACAGCTGATTGAAACAATCCGAAGAGAAAAACCGGACTTTATCGGCTTATCAGGCTTACTCGTAAAATCAGCCCAGCAAATGGTCATTACGGCACAGGACTTTAAAGAAGCAGGTATTGATATTCCGATATTAGTAGGGGGCGCGGCATTGTCACGTCGCTTTACTGAGACGAAAATTGCAGATCAGTATGATGGACCGGTAATCTATTCAAAAGATGCGATGCAAGGTTTGGAACAGGCAAATCGCTTAATGAATACAAACGAACGGGAAGTATTAATAGAAGAATTGCGTGATGCGCGGGAAAAACGTCTCGAATCGGATGCGAAGCGTGCGGCACGTCCTGCAGTGGCAGTACTTGAAAAACCGGTTCGAACAGTGGGAGATGCCGCTGTTTGGAAGCCAAAAGATTTAGTGCCGCATATTAAACCGGATTATTCGGTTGCCCACTTACATCCGTATGTGAATATGCGTACATTGATCGGGCATCATTTAGGGCTTAAAGGGAACTTGGAACAATTGCTTGCGGATCAGGATGACCGTGCAGTTTTATTGAATGATTTAGTAAATGGCTATTTAACGGGCGGTGGATTGAGTGCTTCAGGAATGTATCAGTTCTTCCCGGCCCAATCCGATGGCGATGATGTTGTTGTGTACAGTCGGGAAGATGCAAAAACGGAAATCAAACGCTTCACATTCCCGCGCCAGCAAGTAGCACCTTATTTATGTTTATCTGATTATTTAAAGCCGGTTGATAGCGGTGAGATGGACTATATTGCATTAATGGTTGTAACGGCAGGTAAAGGGGTAAGCGAAAAGGCAAATGAGCTGAAACAAGCAGGCAAGTTCCTGGAGAGTCATGCACTACAGGCGACTGCACTTGAGCTTGCGGAAGGATTTGCGGAACGTATTCATCAGGAAATCCGTGACCAATGGGGCTTCCCGGACGCAACGGACTTTACGATGCGTGACCGATTTGCAGCGAAGTACCAAGGACAACGATTCAGCTTTGGCTATCCGGCCTGTCCGAATCTGGAAGACCAGGAGAAACTGTTCGCTCTATTGAAACCGGAAAAGATTGGCGTACATTTAACGGAAGGCTTTATGATGGAGCCGGAAGCAAGTGTATCGGCAATAGTATTTGCTCATCCGGATGCACGTTATTTTAATGTATAATTGATTTAAAAATACCGCTTTGCCTTTTTGGAGGTAAGGCGGTTTTGCGACCTTTAGGAGGGAAAAGTATGATTCGACGCGCAACAAAAGAAGATATACCAATGATTTTGGAAATATTTAATGATAATATTCGAAATTCCACAGCGATTTACATGTACGAGGAGCAAACTTTGGAAAATCGTTTGCGATGGTTTGAACAAAAGCAGGCTGCAGATTATTCGCTATTTGTATTTGATGAAGACGGGGAAGTAGCGGGTTATGCAACGTACGGAAGTTTCCGAGATTATCCAGCTAACCGATATACTGTAGAGCATTCGGTATATGTGCATAAAGATCATTATAAAAAAGGGATTGCAAGTAAACTGATGAACGCAATTATAGAGGAAGCAAATGCAAAAGGTATAAAAACGATGGTTGGCTGTATTGATAAAGAAAATATCGCCAGTATTAAAATCCATGAGAAATTCGGGTTTTTATATAGCGGAACAATCCGAAATGCGGGTTATAAATTCGGGAAATGGCTGGATTTAGTGTTTTACCAATTAGATTTGGATGGTCCGAAAAATTCCCGGGATAATTAAAGAGAATACTGGTTGTTACTAGGTCATATGACATCTGTCATAAAAAATATGTGATGTTTGAGCGTTTTATCATGTTTCCTCTTTTTATATGATGATATTAACAATTTTTGTGGAAAGAGGGATCGACACATGGTAAGCACACATGCAGATAAAACAAAGCAGCTGAGAAAAGATGTTGCACCGTTCGCAAAATCAGAAACGCGACTTAGTATTCAACAAATATTAAATACGCTTGTACCACTTGTATTAATTTGGGGGGCGGGTTATGTATTGCTCCAGTATTCTCCGTGGTATACGGCGTTATGTAGTATCCTAGCTTCAGGATTTGTTATTCGTGCATTTATTATTTTCCATGACTGTACACACGGTTCATTCTTCAAAAGCAAAAAGGCGAATGCCATTATCGGAAATATTACAGGTATTGTGACATCTTTCCCTTATGAAAAGTGGAAACGCGAGCATACGATTCACCACGCGACAAGTTCAAACTTGGATAAGCGCGGGATTGGCGATATCGATATGCTGACAGTTGATGAATATCTTGAAAAGTCAAAATTAGGTCGTTTAGGTTATCGTTTATACCGTAACCCGATTGTCATGTTTGGTTTAGGACCGCTATTTATGGTACTTATACTGAACCGGTTCAATCGTAAAGATGCAAAGCGTAAAGAGCGCTTAAACACGTATTTCAATAACATCGCATTGTTAGTTATTTGTACAACCCTTATTTTAATATTTGGTTGGTCTACGTTCTTATTAGTGCACGGTTTAACATTGTTTGTTGCAGGTTCATTAGGGATTTGGCTGTTCTATATTCAGCATACTTACGAAGATTCATACTTTGAAGTCGATTCGGAGTGGGATTATGTAAAAGCTGCGGTAGAAGGAAGCTCATACTACAAATTACCGAAAGTACTGCAATGGATTACAGGCAATATCGGATTCCATCACGTACACCATTTGTCACCGCGTGTACCGAACTATAAGCTGGAAGACGCGCATGAGTCGATCAAGCCTCTTCAACAGGCAACAACGATTACATTAAAGACAAGCTTAGAATCAATTCGCTATAAATTATATGATGCCGACAATTACCGCTTTATTACATTTAAAGAAGCGGCCGAACTTGAGGCAACGCGTGATCGAACTGTTGCGAACTAACTTTATACGAAAATTAAGGTACCTCAATTTATAGCTTGAGGTACCTGTTTTATTATAGAATGTAAGTAAAAAGAGAAACGAGGCAATTATGCAAACTTGGTATAGTATCATCCCGAAAAGTCCGATGTTGAGTATTTATATATGGATAATCTTTTGTATTATGCCATTTTTCTTCATTATACAGTCGTTCACATTATGGCAGATCATGTTGGGGATCACTTTAATTTTAAGTTATTTTTTATGTCATTATTTTTCATTCAGTGCTAAACCCGGGCTGAAATATATGTGGATCAGCTTCCAAATGCTGCTGAATATTGCCATGACACTTGTATTTGGCTACGTGTATTTGGCGCTGTTTACTGCGTTTTTTATCGGCAATATTAAACAGCCGGTTGGATTTTATATAATGTATGGCTTACATATAGGCTTTACCGTTCTTTCGATTGTCGGAGGATATTTCATCTTCCTTGATTTATTTTTATCACAAACGCCATTTATCATTATTAATATGCTAGGTGTAGTGCTATTGCCGTTTACACTCTTCTCGAAAACACGACGTGAAAACTTGGAAGGTGAGCTGGAGACAGCGCGGGAACGTATTTCTGAACTGACGGTGATTGAAGAACGTCAGCGTATCGCACGTGATTTACACGATACACTCGGTCAGAAACTTTCGATGATCGGATTAAAAAGTGACCTGGCAGCACGACTGATTGAAAAAAATCCGGAACAAGCCATTATAGAAATTAAGGATATTCGTCAAACTGCGAGTGTCGCATTAAAAGAAGTGCGTGAGCTTGTAGCCGATATGCGGACGGTGAGAGTGGAAGAAGAGCTGCACCGTGTAGAGCAGATTTTAAAAGCCGCACAGATTAAACTGCGGTTAAATGGAGATAAAAGTGAAATTAAAATGCCGATTTTAGCGGAAAATGTAATTAGTATGTGCTTAAAGGAAGCAGTTACAAATATCGTCAAACATAGTAAAGCGACGATTTGCCGTATCAGCTTTTATCAAAGTGATGATGAATTCAAAATGACGATTCAGGATAATGGGGTTGGCTTTGAACGCACGGATACATTACTCGGTGGAAATGGTTTAAAAGGGATGCAGGAGCGTATTGAATTTATCAACGGTTCACTTGAAATAGAGAGCGATGAAGGGACGACGGTCGTGCTGAAAATACCGTTGGCGATCACGCATCAAAAGGGAGAGAACATGAAATGATTCGAATTGTAATTGCGGAAGATCAAGGAATGCTGCTTGGAGCGATGAAATCATTGCTCGGTATGGAAGACGATATGGAAGTAATCGGCCTTGCCAAAAACGGGGAAGAGGCCATTGAAATGGTAACAGAACTAAACCCGGACATTTGTATTATGGATATCGAAATGCCGATCAAAACGGGATTGGATGCTGCCGAAGCATTAAGAGGTAGCGAGTGCAAAATCATTATTTTAACGACGTTTGCACGACCAGGTTATTTTGAACGTGCAAGAAAAGCGGGAGTGCGCGGCTATTTATTGAAGGATAGTCCGATTGAGGAGCTCGTCAATTCCATACGGATTATTATGGATGGGCGTCGCATTTATGCACCCGAGCTAGTGGATTTTGTATATGAAGATGATAGTGAAAATCCGCTGACGGAACGGGAAAGCCAGGTGCTGGAACTTGTTGCGGAAGGGAAGACGACAAAGGAAATTGCCGCAGAGCTCTATTTATCGGCAGGTACAGTACGAAATTATATTTCGGTCATACTTGATAAGCTTGGTGTCGGCAATCGAATTGAAGCAATCGCACGCTTTAAAGAAAAAGGCTGGAATAAAAAGAAGATGTGATTGATAAAGAACCTGACTAATAACTTTACTATTAAATAAATCCCCTCATTTTGTCTGTGAACAAAATGAGGGGATTTTTAGTTGACGAAAAGACTTATTTCTTTTTCGATAATCGTCCGAGGAGATATGCTCCTGCTGCTACTGCCAGTAAAGTATTTGTCTTTTTATTGAATACTTGTTTAGTGACAAGACTGATGTTTTGTGGACGTTCCGCTAAGCGGCGCATGAAATACCCGTACCAGTCCTTGCCGTATGGGACATATACACATACTTGATACCCTTCACGTGCAAGTTCCAGCTGCAAGTCTTTACGGAATCCGTAAAGCATTTGGAACTCGAATTTTTCTTTTGGAATATCATATTCCTCAACAAAATACTTCACATGTTTAATAATATTATGGTCATGTGTGGCGATTGAAGTAAACTGTCCGTGCGCCAAATGATATTCGATCAGCTCGATAAAGTTGATATCGATATCAAGTTTATCCTGGTAGGCTACTTCTTCTGATTCTTTATAGGCACCCTTTACAACCCGTAGACGGTAGTCCTTGAAGTTCTCAATATCATCCTTTGCGCGGTGGAAGTATGCTTGAATGACTGTTCCGACATTATCGAATGATTTTGCAAGTTCCTCCAACATATCGAATGATGGCTGAAGTCGCTTATAATCCTCCATATCAAAATTAACGAAGATCCCGTATTCATGTGCACGTTCCACAATTTCGAATAAATTGTCATAACAGAAGTCGATGTCGATATCCAACCCTAGTTGTGAAGGCTTTAAGGAAATGTGGGCATCCAGTTCTTCCACTTGAATGGCTTCAATCATAGCTAAAATTTCTTCTTTCGCTTTCGTTGCTTCAGATTCATCAGTAACATATTCGCCTAAATTATCAACCGTGCAAGAAATTCCTTGCTCGTTTAATTTACGAATACTTTCGATTACTTCTTCAATCGTTGTTCCTGCAACAACGCTTTGTGCGCCCAATTTTAAGCCGTATTGCTGCGCTGCATTGTTAAGAGTTTGATTTTCGGATAATGAAATGAAAAAATCACGTAATGCCATAAAAAACATCTCCTTAAAATTCATCATTTTCTTAAAATTATACCATAGCGTTATTTTTGTAGATTAAGAACAGCCATCTTAATTAATACCCATTTTAATCTTCTGCATGCGGTTAGGAAATAAATTAAATAATGTAGGGTGGAGAACAATTGATTAATTTCCTCCAAATGCTACATTGTTGTAGAGAAGAGCTTGTTCTATCATATGTTGTTACTTCACTATCAATTGCTATAGATTAGGATATCCTATTGATTGAAGAAAGCAAAATAACAAGGAGCTGTCTGAAAAACTTTTCAGAACAGCTCCTTGTTCAGTTCATAATTTATTGAAAGAATGGTTCGAAAATGTGTGGGGGAAGGGGGCACACATTTCGCTTTAGCTCTTCGAAGAGCTTAAAGAATTCGGGAACCCTGCTTTAGTTTTAGACCCGCTGTCTTGTACATTAGTAGGAGTAGGAACTTTTCCTAAGTTCGTTAGACGTTGGGCAAAACTGTCATTTGATTTTGTAAGACCTTTAAATGTTTCCTGCATTTCATAAGCATATGCGCCATGCTCCGCAATATCCAAACCTTGGACTTCTTCTTCATGTGTAACACGCAGAGGGATAAATGCTTTAATAATATATGTTGCAATGGCAACAGTACTTGCAGTCCATGCAATTACTGCAACAACACCTAATGCCTGCACCCCTAGTAACTGAGCACCACCGCCGTAGAATAGACCGCCGCCTGCAGTATCGAATAATCCTACTGCCAATGTACCCCAAATACCAGCAACACCGTGTACAGCAACAGCGCCAACCGGATCATCCACTTTTAATTTATGTTCAATAAAGCGGACCGCTTCTACTAACACAACGCCACCAATAGCACCTGCAATAATAGATCCGACAATGCTTAAGTTGGCAGCACCCGCAGTAATACTTACTAAACCAGCTAAAGCACCGTTTAATGTTAAAGAACCATCGATAAAACCGTAACGAAGACGTGTATAAAATGCAGTAGCAATGACACCGGCAGATGCAGATAAGAAAGTATTTGCAATAACGCCAGGAACTAATGCCGGATCTGCTGCTAATGTTGATGCACCATTAAAGCCGTACCAACCTAACCAAAGGATGAAAACCCCTAGTGCTCCAAGTGGAATGGAATGACCAGGAATAACGTTTACAACACCTTTCGCATATTTCCCGAAACGCGGACCAATGATTGCTGCGACAACTACAGCTCCAACAGCACCAGTTAAATGTACAACAGTTGAGCCTGCAAAATCTACGAAGCCTAAAGCAGTTAACCAGCCATCACCTTGCCATACCCAATGGCCCACAACCGGATAAATAACAGCTGTCATGACAACGACCAATGCAATATAAGCCATAAGATTTGTACGTTCAGCAACAGCGCCTGAAATGATTGTTGCACATGTTGCAGCAAACATTGCCTGGAATACGAAGAATGCGATATCATCTACACCGCTTAATGCAAAACCTGTAGAACCGATCAATCCGCCTGAACTTTCACCGAACATAATGGCATATCCGACTGCGAAGTAGACAAGACCTCCGATTGAAATTGTTAAAATGTTTTTCATTAAAATATTGACGGCATTTTTAGAGCGTGTAAACCCTGCTTCTACCATCGCGAATCCCGCGTGCATGAAGAATACGAAAAACGCCCCAAGCATTACCCAAACTAAATTAATCGATAATTCCAATGCTTCATTTGTCATTAGAAACTCCTCCTTTTAGGAAATTTTTTAGTCAATTGCAATTGAGCCGAGCTCTTTTGTACGTATACGAATCGCCTGCTCTACAGGATAAATAAAGATTTTACCGTCACCAACTTCACCTGTAGATGCTTCACGCAATAATACATCAATGATCGGTTGTACTTTTGCGTTGTCAACTACCATTTCGAGCTTGAGCTTTTGCGAAAATTCCATTGAGAAAGAGTTTCCGCGAAACAGTCCGATTTTTCCTTCTTGTCGCCCAGCTCCGGCAATCTCGGAAATACTTAATCCATCAATTCCTTCAAGAGCTAACCCCTCTCGAACTTGTGCAAACACCTCAGGTCGAATAATCGCTTCAATTTTTTTCATGCTCAACAACTCCTTGTGTTATGTTATCTAACATGATAAATTGAATTTCTAGATAAATCAATAACTAATGTTAGGAAAATTAACATGTATTTTCGATTGATTTAATCGCATTGTGAGATAATGTAAAAATTAGGAAGGGTGATGGCACGTAACAACAAGGTGAAATACAGGAAGTGGTTGCCCGGCAAAAGTTTCAAAACGTTTTTTATTTAGTCAATTGGGGAAAACTATAGAACCAGCACAGCAAAATGAACTTCCATGTAAAAGTAGGTAACATGGAAGAAAGAATCTTCATACTTCGAAATAATTGAAGATGGTGTATACTATGACTAAATTATGTTTTGGAAGAAGGGGAACTCACGATGAACGAAAAGTATGTAGATGATAGTTTTGCTTTGCATACCGATTTATATCAAATTAATATGGCAGAAAGCTATTGGGCAGATGGAATGCATAACCGGAAAGCTGTATTTGAGTTGTATTTCAGACAATTGCCATTCGGAAACGGCTATGCAATTTTTGCTGGATTAGAGCGCATGCTGAATTATTTAAAAGATTTCCGATTCAGTGAAACCGATATCGCATATTTACGAGATGAACTTCATTATAAAGAGGATTTTATCGAATACTTAAAAACAATTCGTTTTACAGGTTCCGTGTATTCGATGGAGGAAGGTGAACTTGTTTTCGCGAATGAACCGATTGTCCGAATTGAAGCGCCGCTAGTGGAAGCACAGCTGATTGAAACAGCGCTATTGAACATCGTAAACTATCAAACGCTGATTGCGACAAAAGCCAGTCGTATTAAGCAAGTTGTCCAAAAGGAAATTGCGATGGAATTCGGTACACGCCGAGCACAAGAAATGGATGCAGCGGTTTGGGGAGCTCGTGCCGCAGTAATTGGCGGTTTCGAATCCACTTCAAATGTACGTGCCGGAAAGCTGTTTAATATTCCTGTATCGGGTACACATGCACATGCATTGGTTCAAGCATATAAAAACGACTATGATGCATTCCATTCCTATGCAAAGCGTCATAAAGACTGTGTATTTTTAGTTGATACGTACAATACGTTAAAATCAGGTGTGCCGACAGCGATTCAAGTAGCAAAAGAGCTTGGCGATAAAATCAATTTTATCGGAATTCGTTTAGACAGCGGAGATATTGCCTTTCTTTCAAAAGAGTCACGCCGGATGCTTGATGAAGCAGGTTTCCCGAACGCGAAAATTATCGTATCGAATGATTTGGACGAATATACAATCCTGAACTTAAAAGCGCAAGGTGCCCGAGTGGATATGTGGGGAATTGGTACAAAGCTCATTACGGCATATGATCAACCTGCCTTAGGTGCTGTCTATAAAATGGTATCAATCGAAAATGATCACGGTGAAATGGAAGATACGATTAAAATTTCTGCCAACGCCGAAAAAGTAACGACACCTGGGTTAAAGAAAGTTTACCGGATTATAAATAAAAAAAGCGGGAAATCAGAAGGGGACTATATCGCTATGGCTGATGAAAATCCTGCTGCTGAAGAACGAATTAAAATGTTCCATCCGGTGCATACATTTATCTCAAAATTCGTAACGAACTTTGAAGCGAAAGAATTGCACCGAAAAGTGATTGACAATGGTGAGATTGTTTATAAAAACCCAACATTAATGGAGATTCGCCAATATGCGTTCGACAATTTGGAATTGCTTTGGGATGAATATAAACGTTCGTTAAATCCTGAAGAATATCCGGTCGATTTAAGTCAAAAGTGTTGGGATAACAAAATGCGCAATATCCAGGAAGTGCGCGATATGGTGATAGAACTCGAAGAACGATAAGGAGTGAGAACATTGTCTATGTTGCAACAACAAATTATTGAAGAGTTGAAAGTACAGCCGACAATCGATGTCGAACAGGAAATCCGTAAGTCTATTGATTTTTTAAAGGAATACGCAAAGTATCATCCGTTCTTGAAAGGATTTGTACTCGGTATTAGCGGTGGGCAAGACTCAACGTTAACAGGTAAGCTTGCTCAAATGGCTGTCGATGAACTAAATGAAGAAGTGGGAGAATCTAAATATTCATTTTGGGCTGTAAGATTACCTTATGGAAAGCAATTCGATGAAAAAGATTGCCAAGATGCACTCGATTTCATAAAGCCTACTAAAGTGTATACGGTTAATATTAAAAATGCTGTCGATGCAAGTGTAAATGCACTTTTGGAAACAGGAATCACATTGAGTGATTTCGCAAAAGGTAATGAAAAAGCTCGTGAACGAATGAAAGTACAATATTCGATTGCGGCAGCAAATGATGGTGTCGTACTTGGTACAGATCATGCTGCGGAAGCTGTTACAGGCTTTTATACTAAGTATGGCGATGGCGGCACGGATTTAATGCCGATCTTCCGTTTAAACAAACGCCAAGGCCGAGCGATTTTAAAACATTTAAATTGTCCTGTACATTTATATGAAAAAATTCCGACTGCCGATTTAGAGGAAGACCGTCCTGCATTGCCGGATGAAGTGGCGCTTGGTGTTACGTATGAGCAAATTGATGATTATTTGGAAGGTAAGGAAATCCCGGGAGAAGCACGTGAAAAGCTTGAAGGACATTACTTGCGTTCTATGCATAAACGTCATATGCCGATTACAATTTTCGATGATTTCTGGAAACAATAGTATACGTTAGTACGTGATAAATCACCTTACTTCTTTTTGATGAAGTGGGGTGATTTTCCATTTTAAAGGGAAACTAGTTGTGCTCGCATTTTGTTTTCGTTATGCTTAAACTACATGCCAAAGATGCAACGATTACAGGTGGGAGGACAATTCATGAATGAACAGATCGAAGGAATAATCAGAAACATCGAGAAAGTTATGATAGGAAAAAGAGAGATTGCCGAGCTAAGTATTGTTTCATTATTAGCAGGAGGGCATGTATTACTGGAAGACGTACCGGGCGTTGGGAAAACGATGATGGTACGTGCGCTATCGAAGTCTTTAGGTGCAAGTTTTAAACGTATTCAATTTACACCGGATTTATTGCCGTCCGATGTAATTGGCGTTTCAATATATAATCCGAAATCATTGCAGTTTGAGTTCCGTCCTGGGCCGATTGTCGGCAATATTGTATTGGCGGATGAAATTAACCGTACATCACCAAAAACACAGGCCGCTTTATTGGAAAGTATGGAAGAGGGGTCGATTACGGTAGATGGTGAAACGATTCAACTGCCAAAACCGTTTTTTGTAATGGCGACACAAAATCCGATTGAATATGAAGGGACATACCCGCTTCCGGAAGCTCAGCTGGACCGATTTTTACTGAAAATAAAAATGGGTTATCCGACGAAGGAAGAGGAAATTGAAGTGTTGAACCGTGCTGAAAGATCAGTTCCGATTGATGACCTTTTCCCTGTATTAACAATTGAGCAATTGAACGATTTAAGAGAACAAGTAAAACAAGTCCATGTTGAAAATAATATTAAAGAATATATCGTGTCGATCGCACAACATACACGTCACCACGAAAATGTGTATTTAGGTGTAAGTCCCCGTGCTTCCATCGCATTAATGCGTGCCGCGCAAAGCTATGCCTTTATGAAAGGGAGAGACTATGTCATCCCTGACGATATTCAATATTTAGCGAAATTCGTTTTCGGCCACCGGATTATTTTAAAACCAGAAACCCGCTATGAAGGAATTACGGAAGAAAAGGTGATTGAAAGTGTTCTTCGTTACGTCCATGTTCCTGTAAAAAGGTATGCACAGTAATGAAGGGAATCAAGCAGTTTCTGAAGCATGGCGGACGTTTAATTACCGTTGTTTCATTGCTTATCATTACGTATTGCTATGCAATGTTCCAAGGGGGCTTTGTTAGCTGGTTCGTTTTCTTCACGATTCTACCGTTTTTGGTCTATTCGATATTATTGGCGGTTATACCAATCCGTTTTAAAGAAATATCCAGGACTTTATCGAAAGAACGAATTGAACGTGGGAGCAATGTACAAGTTAACGTAACATTCCGAAACACGAGCTGGTTTCCATTTGTTTTCATGATGGTCAGGGAACTGCCGATGAGAGAGGAACATTTTGAGAAACCGAACGGAAATGTAACAAAACTATTTTTGGTTGGGTGGAAACGGGAGTTTAAGTGGACATATGAATTGAAAGAGTTAAAGCGCGGAGAGCATCATTTTAGAGGATTGCTGTTTACATGTACGGACTTTTTTGGATGGACAGTGCGGAATGTAGTAATGAATCACCCGCAGCTGTTTTTAGTATATCCAAAAGTATCCGACGTCAAATTAATGCCGATTGGTATGCAATATGATCAAGGTACAAGTCAATCGCGCTATTCTTTGATCAAAGATACAACGGTTGCCACAGGTGTGCGCGAATATGTACCAGGTGACCGGTTTTCCTGGATTCACTGGAAGTCATTTGCGAAAAATGGTGAACTGCGCACAAAGGAATTTGAAGATCAAAAATCACAAAATACATTTGTGCTCATCGATCGTGCAGTACAGAAAAACTTTGAAGATGTTGTTGATTACACAGCGTCTTATATAAAGAAAATTGTAAAAAAACAGGGCGACGTTTCATTTCTTAGTGTTGGCGTTGACCGGTATTTTACGCCGATCATTAAAACCGGCAAACAATATGAAAAAGTGCTGCAGCATTTGGCGACAGTCGAACCGGATGCGCAGTTTGGTGTCGAGCGTCTGCTATATGAAGAACAGAAAATGATGAGCCGCTCTGTTGTTGTTATCATAACAGGTGAAATGACCCCTCAGCTGCAGGAAGTACTGAATGCCGGAACGAAATATGCACGTAAAATTATATGCTTTGTCGTAAGTAATCAAAAAGAACCGGTACAGCATATGAGCCAAAATAATGAAGTACATTATATTGGCATGAACGAATTGCAGCGAACGTATTCGGAGGTGAAGCACGCATGAGACGCAGCGCAGCCGAAAAAATAGAACTCGCGATTTTTTATTTTATTATTTTCCTGATTTTACGAGAATGGCTAGTACCGGTTATGGAATTGACGGATACCGGCTACTTTACACAGTTTGTTTTATTCATAGGACTTTGTTTAATTCTCGGGATCTTTTCTCTGCCGTTTATTATAAACTGGTTCATTAAACTGGTGTACATTACATGGTTTATAGTCAGTGTATATAAAGATGAGACATTGACGACAGTGCAATTTTTATCGGAAGAATTGAAATATAATTTGGATATACTGTTTGCAGGAGAGTGGATTTATGTAAGTGATCCTTTCCGGACAAGTCTGTTTTTTATACTGATCTGGATGCTGATCTATTTAATTCAGCATTGGGTAAGTGTGCGCTATAGCATCTACTATTTCCTGCTGCTTACAGTATTCTTCATCGGGACACTCGATACTTTTACAGAATACGATGGCACAGCAGCGATCATAAAAGTAATGCTGTTAGGTCTTGTGCTTACATCATTACTGTTTATAAAACGTCTTATGCAGGCTGCGGAAATGCAGAAAGACTGGATGAACTACCTGAAGTATGCAACACCGATCATTATTTTCGTCATGATGGCAGGTATTGTTGCGACAATTATGCCGAAAGCAGAGCCACAATGGTCGGATCCAGTGCCGTATGTGAAAAACATTGCAGGTATTGGAGGCAACGGGAGTCAATCGGTTGCAACAGTTGGCTATGGAGAAAATGATGAGCGATTGGGCGGCCCGTTTGCTGGGGACAATACACTTGTCTATGAAATAAAAACACCGATCCGTCAATATTGGCGAGTGGAAACGAAGGATGTTTATACGTCTAAAGGCTGGGAACAATCGAGTGATGAGGCAGTGCAGCAAACGCTCCAGCTTTCAGATCCACTGCCGCTTTCGATCACACCTGGAAATGAAGAACCCGAATCGGTGGAAGTACAGGCTGTAAATGAAGAATATTTATTTCTATTACAGGCTTATGGAGTGACATCCTATGCTTTGGACGGGATGCATACCGGGTTAAGATATAATACTGGAAATGAGAAAATTTTACCGCTTATTAACAGTGATGTGATTGCACCTGCCTCATATGAAATGACTTTCCAACAGCCGCAATATAGTTACGTAGCTCTGAAGGAAACGTTATCTTCAACTGAAAATAATCCGCGCTATTTGCAGCTGCCGAATAATTTGCCGCAGCGTGTAACGGATTTAGCCTATGAAATTACGGATATGTATGACAGTGTATATGACAAAGCGCGGGCGATTGAAGGTTATTTTGCGCGCAGCGGCTTCCAATATGAAACGACAAATGTACAAGTACCATCGGCGGACCAAGATTATGTAGACCAGTTTTTGTTTGAAACAAGACTTGGCTATTGCGATAACTTCTCTACTTCGATGGTCGTCATGCTCCGTTCAATAGGAATTCAGGCACGCTGGGTAAAAGGTTTTTCAAGCGGAGAACGGATCGATTCACAAGATGGTATGTTTACGTACCAAGTGACGAATAATGATGCCCATTCATGGGTTGAAGCGTATATTGACGGCATTGGCTGGATGCCGTTTGAGCCGACAATTGGGTTTAGCAATCCGATGAATATTAACTATGATGTGGATTTCGAAGCTCCGGAAGAAGAGCAATTACCTGAAATGGAAGAACCGGAAGCGCCAAAGCCGGAGTTGGAAGAGCAAGATACAGCGAAGCAATCAACGAACGGTACAAGTGGTATGGACTGGTCGAAATTCAAATGGGTGCTGTACGTATTATTGGCAGTTGTTGCAATTGGTTTAATTATTGCTTGGAAAAAGCGCGGGCAATGGCAACCGAAACTTGCTGTCCAAATGAACCGTTCAAAATTAGAGAAGGCGGCAACATTTGAAGAAGCTTACTTTGTGTTGTTAAAACAATTGGAGCGTATTCATTTAAAACGAGGGCAGGATGAAACGCTGCAACAGTTTGCAATGCGTGTCGACCGACAGTTGGAAACAACGAAAATGAGTGAGTTGACGGCGTTTTATGAGCGTCTTATTTACGCAAAACAAACCGATCAAATAAATACAAATGAAATGAAAGAAATTTGGGAATATTTAATCAATCGCACGAGTGGTTGATTTTAAGTCGGCGAAAGAGTAAAATTTAGAAAAATAAATAGTATTGTGCCTTCATATAAGTCTGGTAATATGGTCCAGATGTTTCTACTAAGTTACCCTAAATAACTTATCTATGACGGTGGGTCTCACTATACCCTTATAAGGGATAGTTATACCCACTTGAAGAAGAGATGAAATATGAACGCGTAGAAATTATTTTCTTACGCGTTTTTTTTCTTAATATAGGCCGCAAAAAATTAGAAGAGGTGGAAATAGTGTCAACTCCTATGTTAAAAGAGCAAGAAAAGATTGTCGTTCTTGATTTCGGTAGTCAGTTCAACCAATTAATCACTCGTCGTATTCGTGAATTCGGTGTATTCTCGGAATTACATCCACATACGATTACTGCTGAAGAAATTAAAGAAATGAATGCTGTAGGTATCGTATTCTCAGGTGGTCCAAACTCTGTATATGATGAATCTGCATTCCGTGTAGATCCAGCAATTTTCGAGTTAGGTTTACCAATTTTAGGTATTTGCTACGGCATGCAATTAATGGCCTATACACATGGTGGTAAAGTGGAAGGCGCGGCAACTCGTGAATACGGAAAAGCTGAAATTAACATTACTTCGGATAATAAATTATTTGCGGATTTACCAAAAGATCAAGTTGTATGGATGAGCCATGGTGACCATGTAACAGCGGTTCCAGAAGGTTTTGAAGTAATTGCGACAAGCCCGGCATGTTCGATCGCGGCAATGGCTGATGCTTCTCGTAAGTTTTATGCAGTACAATTCCACCCGGAAGTACGCCACTCCGTATACGGAAATGACTTACTGAAAAACTTCGTATTCAATGTTTGTGAAGCAAAAGGCGACTGGTCTATGGCAAACTTCATTGAAATCGAAATTGCAAAAATCCGTGAGCAGGTTGGAGACAAGCAAGTACTTTGTGCATTATCAGGCGGAGTTGATTCATCTGTAGTAGCAGTGTTAATCCACAAAGCAATCGGTGACCAATTAACTTGTATGTTCGTGGATCACAACTTAAACCGTAAAGGCGAAGTTGAGCAAGTTATGAAAACTTTCACAGAAGACTTCGATATGAAACTGATCAAAATCGATGCGCGTGAACGTTTCATGAATAAACTTGCAGGTGTTTCTGACCCTGAACAAAAACGTAAAATTATCGGTAACGAGTTCATTTATGTATTTGATGAAGAATCATCAAAGCTAAAAGATATGGACTTCTTAGCGCAAGGTACGCTTTACACAGATATTATTGAGTCTGGTACAGCTACTGCCCAAACAATTAAATCACACCATAATGTTGGTGGTTTACCGGAAGATATGAAGTTCGAATTAATCGAACCATTAAATACACTGTTCAAAGACGAAGTACGCGCTTTAGGTCTTGAATTAGGTCTACCTGAAGAGGTAGTATGGCGTCAGCCTTTCCCAGGTCCTGGATTAGGTATTCGTGTACTTGGTGAAGTAACAGAAGAAAAATTGGAAATCGTTCGTGAAGCAGATTATATTCTTCGTGAAGAAATCAAAAAAGCTGGACTTGAACGCGACATTTGGCAATACTTCGCTGTATTACCTGACATCCGTTCAGTAGGTGTAATGGGCGATGGCCGTACGTACGATTACGCAGTCGGTATCCGCGGTGTAACATCAATCGACGGCATGACATCTGACTGGGCACGTATCCCATATGACGTATTAGAAAAAATCTCAGTACGTATCGTAAACGAAGTAAAACACGTAAACCGCGTGCTGTATGACATTACTTCTAAGCCACCAGCAACGATTGAGTGGGAATAGTACTGAATAACATTTAACTATTTATACTCTCTTTTAGTTATTGTAAAAATAACTGAAAGGGAGCTTTTAATTTTGCGGAAATTGGATTGGTGAAATTCGAGATACACTAATTTGAGGTTTACTTCAGTAAAATGAGGTATATTATATATTGAATAGGTTCTCTGTGTAGACAGGAAAAGTAGGTGACCAAAATGGGAAAATATCAATTGGATAGTAAAGGCAAGGCAGCTGTTGCGAAGTATCATGAAAAAAACAAGCCTGCCCAATTCGATAAAAAGCAGCAACTTGAAAAATTGCGTGCGCAGTATTTGGAAAAGAAACAACAACAAAACGATAAATAAATTGAAGTGAAACATGGAAGGAGTAATATCTTTCTATGTTTTTTTATTTGGCTTCACTTTTCGTGCTTATCCAATTAATAATAAAATATTGTCATAGCGGTGTTTCATTTTCTTTCATTTTTATTACAGAATATTAAATATATCAACCTCAAGTTTATTATTTAGGAGAAAAGGTATTGTATAGTATGCCAAATCAAGCATAGACAGTCGGTATAAAAAACTAATTAAATTAAACTGGAGGAATGAAACATGGAAACACGTGATAACAAATTATATGGTATTTATGACAATGAAGCAGAATTACAGGCAGAAATGGATCGCCTTCGTGCACAAGGTTACGGCGAGGAAGATATGTACATCGTATCCAACCGCAATGATCAATTATCAATGTATCGAAACTCAAAAGGTTACAGCACTAACACGGATGGTTATGACGCGGATCATAAAGAAGGTTCTTGGTGGGACCGCTTTAAAGCATTCATGATGGGTGAAGATCTAGTACGCGATCAGCACTTTAATCAAATGGGGATCTCAGAAGATGAACGAAATCGTTATTATGATGAATTACAGGCAGGAAAATATTTATTGTATGTAGATAGAGACTACGGTACTTATTTTGATGAAGGGACAAAAAATTATGGCATGAATGATAATGTTGGTGTGAATAATCATTATGAGCGTGATTATGAAAAAACGGATGAAGAACGTTTAGCACTTCATGAAGAACGCCTGCAAGTAGATAAAAAACGTGTGCAAACTGGTGAGGTACAAGTCGACAAACATGTAGTCGAAGAGCAGCAAAATATTGAAGTGCCAGTTGAACATGAAGAAGTTTATGTAGAAAGACGTCCTGTTAATGAGGACACAACTCTTAATGCAAACGGAAAACTTCAAGATGGTGTCACTCATGCCTATGAAGAACAGGGCAAAATTCATATCCCGGTTACAGAAGAACAAGTGGATGTTACGAAGAAAGATGTCGTAACGGAAGAAATCGTAGTCGGTAAACGAAAAGTAACGGATACGGAAACTGTGTCGGACACGGTTCGTCGTGAAGAGGCAGATATCAAAGATACGACTAATACTACGAATCATTTAAATGACTATGACAATTTGGATGATGATCCGTTAAAACGTACAAACCGTGGATTATAAAATAATTATAAAAAATAGGAAGCCTGTATTATGCAGGCTTCCTTGTTTTATATGTTAGTTATAATCTAGTTTGTAGTTTTGAGCTGAAATTATTCTTCAACAGTGGCTTTTTCACGAGTTTTCCACTCGATTCCACTAGTAACACATCCGAATGTAACGATTATTAAAAGTACAAATAATGTGTTATGTAACCAGTAGGGCATTTAAACCCCTCCTTTAATAGTCTGTGTTTCGTTTTATTATTTTAACATATTAAAGGGTAATACTCTCAGTTTTAGATAGTGAGATATAATTATTTTTCATGTTTTTGAACAAAAAATGTCACAATTATAAAGAAGAAAAATGCGATTAATAAAATAGAACCCCCTACAATGAAGAACACCATGTTCAGTGTTTCGTTTGTATCAAGCGGATTTAAATTATACAGCCACATGCCAATACATAAACCAAAAGCACCGATCATGCCTAAAATACTTTGAATTTTAACGAAAATCAACTTGCGGATTGGTACTGAATAATAGAAAATCCCCCAAGCAAAAACGGATAACCAACCGACCAATACAAAGTGTGCGTGGATTGGGCGTAATGAATAGTTCATCTCACCACTCATAATTGATCCGATTAATACACCGATAAAGCCCGAAATAGCAGCAAAGCGAATTAAAAGTAATGCCCATTTTCGTTGTTGTTGCAAAAAAAATCCCCCCTCTATTTGTTCAAACTTCACTATAGAGGAACAATATAACATTTCTATAAACTTTCACTAATTAATTATGAATCTAGCAAATCTAACACTTTATGCTGCTGGAAATCTGTAATAATTTCTTTGGGTAATAATTTGTAAAGTTCATCTTTTGTCGCCCACAAATAGTTGAGGTGTTCATCGGATAAAGTGATTTGCTCCTCTTCTGTATCGCATAAAAACGTGAGCAGGACAATTTGACGTGTTTTACTCGTGTGGAATGTTGTGGAAAACAGCTGATTTTTTACAGTGATATTCAATCCAACTTCTTCTAAAAACTCCCTCATAAGTGCTTCTTTAAATGATTCACCAAACTGCAGGTTTCCACCGACTGTCTCCCATGTGCCTGCCCCAACCGTTTCAATTTGTGAACGCTGAACGATCAGTATTTTATTATTTTTAACAAGAACTCCTTTTACAACTACCTTAATTTCATTCATTTTGATTTCCTCGATTCAGTATAAATTTAATGAAAATAGAATAGAATTTTTTGTTTTCCAAGCTTAATAATAACAAAAAGGAAAAGAGAAATAGAAGTAAATGAATATTTTATGGATGTTTTCACGAACTATGAATTAAAATATATAAAAAATGTTCGGAAATAGCTTGTAATTTGAAAATTGAAATGATATATTACAAACGTAAATTAAATACGTCGTCGTATAATGTCGGGAATAAGGCCCGTAAGTTTCTACCGAATCACCGTAAATGATTCGACTACGATTTATAAATAAGTAATCTCACTTCTATAATAAGAGTGGAATATGCTTATTTTCCTTAAATCGTGGACATGCGGCATTTATGCTTTGCGTGTCTTTTTTGTTTTTAAGGTTAAGTGTTCTTTAGATGTTGAAGACGACAACACGGAGGAAAGTTTTATTATGAAAAAGTATTTCGAGTTCGATAAACTTGGAACTAATTATCGCCGAGAGATTTTAGGTGGTTTTACAACATTCTTGGCAATGGCTTACATTTTAGTAGTAAACCCTAGCATTTTAACGCTATCGGATATTGAAGGTTTACCAGATGCACTACGCATGGATTACGGTGCGGTATTTGTGGCAACAGCTGTTTCAGCAGCAATTGGATGTTTCATCATGGGGATTGTTGCAAGGTACCCATTAGCTTTAGCGCCAGGTCTTGGGTTAAACGCATTCTTTGCTTATACGGTTGTCTTAACAAATGGAAGCCCTTGGCAACATGCTTTGGCTGCAGTTTTTGTATCAGGTGTATTCTTCTTACTTTTAACGATTACAGGATTACGTGAAAAATTAATCAACGCTATCCCAATGGAACTTAAAATTGCCGTTGGTGCTGGTATCGGATTATTCGTATCATTCATCGGTTTAAAAAATGCTGGCATTATTGTTGCGAGTGATGCGACAGTTGTCGGTTTAGGTAACTTACATGATGGTGAAGTTTTATTAGCGATTTTTGGTATTCTTCTAACAGTAATTTTCCTAGTGCGCGGAATGAAAGCTGGCGTATTCATTGCAATGGCCATTACTGCAATCGTAGGTATGTTTATTGGTCTAGTGGATTTACCATCACAAGTTGTATCGGCACCACCAAGTGTTGAACCAACTTTCGGTAAACTATTCTCGGCATTCACTGATCCTGAGTTCTACTCGCTAACAATGGTATCGGTTATTCTATCATTCCTGTTCGTAGACTTCTTTGACAACGCAGGTACTTTAATGGCTGTTGCCAACCAAGCAGGATTTGTTAAAAATAATAAATTACCTCGTGCAGGTAAAGCATTAATCTCGGATTCAATCGCATCGATTTCAGGTTCGATCTTTGGTACATCAACAGTAACATCTTATGTAGAATCTTCTGCAGGGGTTGGAGCTGGCGCACGTACAGGTTTCGCTTCAATTGTTACAGGTATCTGTTTCTTATTGGCTCTATTCTTATCACCAGTATTAAGTGTTGTAACAAACGCTGTTACTGCACCGGCATTAATCGTTGTAGGTATTTTAATGGTATCTTCACTTGGACAAATCGAGTGGAATAAATTCGAAGTAGCTGTACCAGCATTCTTCACAATGTTAATGATGCCATTAACATCATCTATTGCAACAGGTCTTGCAGTAGGTTTCGTATTCTACCCGTTAACAATGGTGTTAAAAGGTAAAGCAAAAGAAGTAAGTCCGATTATGTATATTTTCGCAGTGCTCTTCCTGATTTATTTAGGTACTGTCGGTTCAATGTAAAATCATTTACCAGTCAACTATTGTTGGCTGTTTTTTTATTTTTGCAGGAAAATATAATTGGGGAATCGAATTGAATAGTAAGGGGGGGGAGTTTAATGGTTATCCAAATTGAAGAAGCAAAGGAACATCACTATATAGAAGTAGATTAGTAAAGCAATGGCATGATGATCATGTGCAAGGGGATGGTACGGTTTTTCGCGAAGTGGAGGCTGTTATGCCGAAAGAATATTATATGGAATTGCTTGAGCAAGAGCACAGTACAGTATTAGTTGCGCAGGAGGAAAGTAAAATAATAGGCTTTGCTGTCATTAGTATAGAAGGTTCTCCGGATTATCCTTCGTTAGTTCAAAGGAAGTTTGCCTACATTCATGATTTTGGTGTTGACCAGTCATCAAAACGGCAAGGGATTGGCTCACTGCTTTTTGAAGCTTGTCTAAAGTGGGCTAAAGAAAGGAATGTGAATGAGGTGGAGTTAAATGTTTGGGAATTCAATGAAGAGGCCATCGCTTTCTATAGAAAACACTCTATGAAAACAATCAGCAGAAAAATGAGACTGGCTATTCAGTAGTTATTTCTTTAGTGAAAGTAATTATTTTTATAGTGACAAGTAAATTAACTTTACTACATATATAATAGGAAGAAACTCAATTCAGTTCCGGGATTAAAAATCAGAAAATTTTTTCTTTAAATAAAGGGTTGCGTAATCCCTTGTAACGGGTGTATAGTTAATCACGTTGCTGCGGAACAAACGCAAACAACACAAATGAAAAAATAAATTTTAATAAAGTTGTTGACAAGAACAAGCAACGCTGTTAAAATTTAAAACAGTCGCACAAACGACTGACACAATGAACCTTGAAAACTGAACAAGCAACGTTAATGAAACAAGCTTCTTAAATGAAGCAAACAATAGATTTCAACTTCTAACGAAGTTGGATCGCTAGCAAAGCAAATGAGCTTTCAAACTACTTTTATGGAGAGTTTGATCCTGGCTCAGGACGAACGCTGGCGGCGTGCCTAATACATGCAAGTCGAGCGGAAATTTTATTGGTGCTTGCACCTTTAAAATTTTAGCGGCGGACGGGTGAGTAACACGTGGGTAACCTACCTTATAGATTGGGATAACTCCGGGAAACCGGGGCTAATACCGAATAATACTTTTTAACACATGTTTTAAAGTTGAAAGACGGTTTCGGCTGTCACTATAAGATGGACCCGCGGCGCATTAGCTAGTTGGTGAGGTAACGGCTCACCAAGGCAACGATGCGTAGCCGACCTGAGAGGGTGATCGGCCACACTGGGACTGAGACACGGCCCAGACTCCTACGGGAGGCAGCAGTAGGGAATCTTCCACAATGGACGAAAGTCTGATGGAGCAACGCCGCGTGAGTGAAGAAGGATTTCGGTTCGTAAAACTCTGTTGCAAGGGAAGAACAAGTAGCGTAGTAACTGGCGCTACCTTGACGGTACCTTGTTAGAAAGCCACGGCTAACTACGTGCCAGCAGCCGCGGTAATACGTAGGTGGCAAGCGTTGTCCGGAATTATTGGGCGTAAAGCGCGCGCAGGTGGTTCCTTAAGTCTGATGTGAAAGCCCCCGGCTCAACCGGGGAGGGTCATTGGAAACTGGGGAACTTGAGTGCAGAAGAGGATAGTGGAATTCCAAGTGTAGCGGTGAAATGCGTAGAGATTTGGAGGAACACCAGTGGCGAAGGCGACTGTCTGGTCTGTAACTGACACTGAGGCGCGAAAGCGTGGGGAGCAAACAGGATTAGATACCCTGGTAGTCCACGCCGTAAACGATGAGTGCTAAGTGTTGGGGGGTTTCCGCCCCTCAGTGCTGCAGCTAACGCATTAAGCACTCCGCCTGGGGAGTACGGTCGCAAGACTGAAACTCAAAGGAATTGACGGGGGCCCGCACAAGCGGTGGAGCATGTGGTTTAATTCGAAGCAACGCGAAGAACCTTACCAGGTCTTGACATCCCGGTGACCACTATGGAGACATAGTTTCCCCTTCGGGGGCAACGGTGACAGGTGGTGCATGGTTGTCGTCAGCTCGTGTCGTGAGATGTTGGGTTAAGTCCCGCAACGAGCGCAACCCTTATTCTTAGTTGCCATCATTCAGTTGGGCACTCTAAGGAGACTGCCGGTGATAAACCGGAGGAAGGTGGGGATGACGTCAAATCATCATGCCCCTTATGACCTGGGCTACACACGTGCTACAATGGACGGTACAAACGGTTGCCAACCCGCGAGGGGGAGCTAATCCGATAAAACCGTTCTCAGTTCGGATTGTAGGCTGCAACTCGCCTACATGAAGCCGGAATCGCTAGTAATCGCGGATCAGCATGCCGCGGTGAATACGTTCCCGGGCCTTGTACACACCGCCCGTCACACCACGAGAGTTTGTAACACCCGAAGTCGGTGAGGTAACCTTTTGGAGCCAGCCGCCGAAGGTGGGATAGATGATTGGGGTGAAGTCGTAACAAGGTAGCCGTATCGGAAGGTGCGGCTGGATCACCTCCTTTCTAAGGATTTTTCGGAATCATTCCCTTGGGGAATGAAACATTAACGTTTGCTGTTCAGTTTTGAAGGTTCATTCTTAAGTGAATGAAACACTTCAAAACATTTGTTCTTTGAAAACTGGATAAAACGACATTGAAAGCAATAAATCAAATTTCTATTTTATAGATTTTTAAACAAGTCAAGCAATTGACGTGTAAACTTAAATCTTGGACTTGTTCCAAGTGTTAACTTTTGGTTAAGTTAATAAGGGCGCACGGTGGATGCCTTGGCACTAGGAGTCGATGAAGGACGGCACTAACACCGATATGCCTCGGGGAGCTGTAAGTAAGCTTTGATCCGGGGATTTCCGAATGGGGGAACCCACTATCTTTAATCGGATAGTATCTTCACGTGAATTCATAGCGTGTCGAAGACAGACGCAGAGAACTGAAACATCTAAGTACCTGCAGGAACAGAAAGAAAATTCGATTCCCTGAGTAGCGGCGAGCGAAACGGGAAGAGCCCAAACCAAAGAGCTTGCTCTTTGGGGTTGTAGGACACTCTATACGGAGTTACAAAAGAATGAACTAGACGAAGCGACTTGGAAAGGTCCGCGAAACGAGGTAAAAGCCCTGTAGTCAAAAGTTCATTCCCTCCAGAGTGGATCCTGAGTACGGCGGAACACGTGAAATTCCGTCGGAATCCGGGAGGACCATCTCCCAAGGCTAAATACTACCTAGTGACCGATAGTGAACCAGTACCGTGAGGGAAAGGTGAAAAGCACCCCGGAAGGGGAGTGAAATAGATCCTGAAACCGTGTGCCTACAAGTAGTTAGAGCCCGTTAATGGGTGATAGCGTGCCTTTTGTAGAATGAACCGGCGAGTTACGATTACGTGCGAGGTTAAGTTGAGAAGACGGAGCCGCAGCGAAAGCGAGTCTGAATAGGGCGAATTAGTACGTGGTCGTAGACCCGAAACCAGGTGATCTACCCATGTCCAGGGTGAAGGTGAGGTAACACTCACTGGAGGCCCGAACCCACGCACGTTGAAAAGTGCGGGGATGAGGTGTGGGTAGCGGAGAAATTCCAATCGAACCTGGAGATAGCTGGTTCTCTCCGAAATAGCTTTAGGGCTAGCCTCGTGATTGAGAATACCGGAGGTAGAGCACTGTTTGGACTAGGGGGGCATCTCGCTTTACCGAATTCAGACAAACTCCGAATGCCGGATATTTATACACGGGAGTCAGACTGCGAGTGATAAGATCCGTAGTCAAGAGGGAAACAGCCCAGACCACCAGCTAAGGTCCCCAAGTAATCGTTAAGTGGAAAAGGATGTGGCGTTGCTTAGACAACCAGGATGTTGGCTTAGAAGCAGCCATCATTTAAAGAGTGCGTAATAGCTCACTGGTCGAGTGACGCTGCGCCGAAAATGTATCGGGGCTAAACGATTCACCGAAGCTGTGGATGCATACTTTGAGTATGCGTGGTAGGAGAGCGTTCTAACAGCGTTGAAGTCAGACCGGAAGGACTGGTGGAGCGGTTAGAAGTGAGAATGCCGGTATGAGTAGCGAAACATGGGTGAGAATCCCATGCACCGTATGACTAAGGTTTCCTGAGGAAGGCTCGTCCGCTCAGGGTTAGTCGGGACCTAAGCCGAGGCCGATAGGCGTAGGCGATGGACAACAGGTTGATATTCCTGTACCACCTCCTCACCGTTTGAGAAATGGGGGGACGCAGTAGGATAGGGTAAGCACGCCGTTGGTTGCGCGTGTTCAAGCAGTAAGGCGTGTATGTAGGCAAATCCGCATACTATAACGTTGAGCTGTGATGACGAGCTCGTATGAGCGAAGTTCCTGATTTCACACTGCCAAGAAAAGCCTCTATCGAGGTGAGAGGTGCCCGTACCGCAAACCGACACAGGTAGTCGAGGAGAGAATCCTAAGGTGTGCGAGAGAACTCTCGTTAAGGAACTCGGCAAAATGACCCCGTAACTTCGGGAGAAGGGGTGCTTCTTTGGGTGCATAGCCTAGAGAAGCCGCAGTGAATAGGCCCAGGCGACTGTTTAGCAAAAACACAGGTCTCTGCAAAACCGTAAGGTGACGTATAGGGGCTGACGCCTGCCCGGTGCTGGAAGGTTAAGAGGAGCGGTTAGCGCAAGCGAAGCTGTGAATTGAAGCCCCAGTAAACGGCGGCCGTAACTATAACGGTCCTAAGGTAGCGAAATTCCTTGTCGGGTAAGTTCCGACCCGCACGAAAGGCGTAACGATCTGGGCACTGTCTCAACGAGAGACTCGGTGAAATTATAGTACCTGTGAAGATGCAGGTTACCCGCGACAGGACGGAAAGACCCCGTGGAGCTTTACTGTAGCCTGATATTGAATTTTGGTACAACTTGTACAGGATAGGTAGGAGCCAGAGATCTCGGAGCGCCAGCTTCGAAGGAGGCGTCGGTGGGATACTACCCTGGTTGTATTGAACTTCTAACCCATGCCCCTTAGCGGGGTAGGAGACAGTGTCAGGCGGACAGTTTGACTGGGGCGGTCGCCTCCTAAAGAGTAACGGAGGCGCCCAAAGGTTCCCTCAGAATGGTTGGAAATCATTCGTAGAGTGTAAAGGCATAAGGGAGCTTGACTGCGAGACCTACAAGTCGAGCAGGGTCGAAAGACGGGCTTAGTGATCCGGTGGTTCCGCATGGAAGGGCCATCGCTCAACGGATAAAAGCTACCCCGGGGATAACAGGCTTATCTCCCCCAAGAGTCCACATCGACGGGGAGGTTTGGCACCTCGATGTCGGCTCATCGCATCCTGGGGCTGTAGTCGGTCCCAAGGGTTGGGCTGTTCGCCCATTAAAGCGGTACGCGAGCTGGGTTCAGAACGTCGTGAGACAGTTCGGTCCCTATCCGTCGTGGGCGTAGGAAATTTGAGAGGAGCTGTCCTTAGTACGAGAGGACCGGGATGGACATACCGCTGGTGTACCAGTTGTCTTGCCAAAGGCATCGCTGGGTAGCTATGTATGGACGGGATAAGTGCTGAAAGCATCTAAGCATGAAGCCCCCCTCAAGATGAGATTTCCCATTACGCAAGTAAGTAAGACCCCTGAAAGACGATCAGGTAGATAGGTTCGAGGTGGAAGTGCGGTGACGCATGCAGCTGACGAATACTAATCGGTCGAGGACTTAACCACATTTTATTGCACAAACTCAATGAAACGTTTATCCAGTTTTGAAAGAATGAAAATTCTTTTCAAGGGTTTCAAGACACAAGCTAGTCGAGGAAACGACTGAGTGATTGAAGGAGCGTACTCAAGTACGTGACTGAAAGAACGAAGGAAGTTGACGAAGGATAGCGCCGTGTATTGGAAGCCGTAATAGTGAAGTGATGATGGCAAAGAGGTCACACCCGTTCCCATACCGAACACGGAAGTTAAGCTCTTTAGCGCCGATGGTAGTTGGGGGCTTCCCCCTGTGAGAGTAGGACGTCGCTTCGCACACGCAAAACCACTGAGGAATCAGTGGTTTTTTTGTTGTTCTAAATAGATATATATAGGCTGATTATTTTCTAACCATCGTCATGAATTTTGTAACATCATTGCTAAATTCATTTTCTTTAACAAAACCAAGCTTTTTATAAAGGCGAATGGCTCTTTCATTAAACATTGCTACGGTCAGTCTCAGTGGTTTACTTGGAGAATTATCCTCGATGAATTTTATAACACCCCTACAAAACTCATACCCCTTGCCTTGACCGACCAGATTTGGATGCATTCCAACCCCCATATCAATAAAATCCTCCTTATAAACATTAAACTTATTTCCGCTTGGTATTCGAGCGCTTTCCCCAGTACAGAAAAACCCAATTACCTCATTATTTTTATTAACTGTGTAGTAGGAACCTTCCATTAATTCCTCTAAAGCTTCCACTGTCTGTTCATTATTGTAAAAATTGTAAGGCTCCTCATATGTCCAACCGAGAATTGCAGTGGCCTTCTCACAGTCCATCTTTTCAAAAAAGACTTCCATTTTTTTATGACACCTCTTTTATTGTAATACGTTAAGATTAACATAAATATCCATCTCATAATGGCCGCCTTTACGGACAAAGGGAACTTTGGCTATCTTTTAACAGGCGGTACAAAGTAAGATTAAATATAAAGGATTTATAAAGTTACAATGATCGAAGAAATTACTTGCTATAGTGATCGTAGGAGGCGTACTTGATGGCACAACAAATTCTTTTAGTGGAAGATGACCGCGAAATTGCTCGCATTATTAAAGACACTTTAATAAAGGAAGGCTATGCAGTAACATGGGCAACGACAGGAATTGAAGGGCTGGAGGATTTTTCTTCCGGAAACTATGATTTAATACTTGTTGATTGGATGATGCCTGAAATGGATGGGTTATCTATGATTGAACATATTCGACTGCAAAGCGATGTCCCAATCATAATGATCAGTGCAAAAAGCAATGAAACGGATAAAGTTACAGGGTTACAAGATGCCGATGATTATTTGGCAAAGCCGTTTTCTTTAGAAGAATTAAAAGCGCGTGTTCGGTCTCAATTAAGGCGATGGCAGCGATATAATAAAGTTTTTGCAACAGAAGAAACAATTTCATATGCACAAGGATTAAAAATCGATTGGCTAAAAGAACGTGTTTATATTGAAGAGGCTGAAGTTAATTTGACGCAAAAAGAGTTTGCGTTACTGAAAGTATTGGCACAAAATCCATTCGAGCTATTTACAAAGGAAGCGTTGTATACACATGTATGGCATCAAGTGGAGCTGGACCAGACACACACGGTTACTGTGCACATTAAAGCATTGCGTGAGAAGCTGAACGATCCTGTCAAATCACCTAACTATATACAGACTGTATGGGGAAAGGGCTACCGATTTATAGGTGAACAAATATGAAGATTAAATCATGGCTTCTACTGACGTATTTGCTTGTCATGATATTGCCGTTGCTTGCATTGTATGGTCTTTATGTAACGATTAACGCGTACTACCAAGATAAAAACGTTGATGAATATTTAGAAAAGTGGGCAGTTGTGACAGATTTAAAAGACCAGTTGGATCATCCATCGCTTTACAATATGAATGCGAATTATAAAGGAATCGAGAAACTGACTTCCGATCAGTTAATGATTACATTATATAATCCAAATGGGAAGATCTATTATTCTTCAAATTTAATTAATCCTTTCAGCAGCTTTGAGTCGAAAAGTTACGTTTATAAAAATCTGTATGAGTTTGAACAAAACTATAAGACATTTATTTATAAAGAACCTGTTTATGAAGACGGGAAAATAAAAGGTATATACAAAATTACGCTCGTTCGTTCTGAATGGCTGGAACAAGTAAATACAAAATCACTATTTGTCATTATTAGTTTAATCATAGTAATGCTGCTCCTATACGCGGCGGTTGTCTATTTGCTGAACAGACGCCTCAATAAGCCGGCAAAACGCCTAATGGAACAAATGCATGCTTTTGCCAAGGATGAAGAAACAAATCCGCTGCCAGTAACAAAGGATGAAATCGGGAAATTAACCGAGAGCTTTCAATTAATGCAACAGGAAATAACTGC
Source organism: Solibacillus sp. FSL R5-0449 (assembly GCF_037975215.1). Lineage (NCBI taxonomy): Bacteria > Bacillati > Bacillota > Bacilli > Caryophanales > Caryophanaceae > Solibacillus > Solibacillus sp. FSL R5-0449. The sequence goes on along the minus strand of NZ_CP150239.1, from coordinate 3,184,205 downwards.
GACCCGAAAAAATCTTGCAGTGGAACAGCAGCAAAAGGAATTTATGATTGCGAGTCTGTCACATGACTTGAAAACGCCTCTTACATCAATTCAAGCATACGCAGAAAGTTTACGGCACGGGAGCCATTCCGAAAAGGAACAGCACGAGTATTTGCAGGTCATTCAGTCCAAAGCCGACTATATGAAGCAGTTGCTTGATGACTTAATGATGTTGACATTATTGCAGTCCCCGACCTATGAATTGGAACTAGTAAAGGTCGATGGTGAAGAGTTTTTTGAAATGCTGCTTAGTGATTATGAACAGATCAGCAGGGAAAAAGGGTTCGAAGCGAAAACAACAGTCAATGTAGAAGGAAGTTATTTTGTAAATCCGAAGCAACTGATGCGTGTTGTCGACAATGTTGTCGCAAATGCCTGGACGTATACAAATCCTGGAGGAACAATTGGTATATCGGCATTTGAATCACCGAATATTCCTTCGTGGAGTTTTGGGAAATTAGCAGAAAGCTTTACAGAAAAGGGCATTTATATTGTTGTAAAAAACAGCGGCGCAACATTATCGGAACAGCAATGTAAAGAAATGTTTGATCCCCTGTATCAAATTGATGATTCCCGGAGCCATATTGGCGAACGGGGGGCTGGTCTCGGTTTAAGTATTGCAAAGCAAATAATGGCTAAACATGATGGAACGATTACAGCTATAGCGCAGCAAAATCAACTAGCGATTTTCATATGGCTACCATCAATTGAAGAAGAGAGGAATGGGTAAAATGAAAAAGTGGATTTATTCAGCAGCAGTAGTTTTAACGCTATCTTTGGCGGCATGCAGCAATGAGGAAAGTTATTCACCCCAGGAAATATTGAATCAGGCAATGCAGGAGACGTCTGAGCTAGATTCCTATTATGGAGAATATAAAATGATAATGGATGACGGTACGGAAATTCTTTCAAAGCAATGGGAGAAAAACGGAAAGACTCGTGTAGAAATGGTTGACTCCACAGGAGAGGAATCGATTGCAGTAAATGACGGTAAAACAGTATCTTCCTATTCAAAAACAACAAATGAAGCGATTATTTTTGAACTTGGACCGGACGTTGAAAATTCAGTACGACCAACGTTAAAAGAGCAGGCATTACGTACATTGGAACAAATAAAAAATTCCCATGACATTACGATTGGTGAAGAAGAAAAGATCGCCGGTCACGAAACATACCATTTAATCGCAAAAGTGAAAAAGAAAAATACGCTTATTGGAGATATGGAAGTATGGGTAGATAAAAAAACATGGATGACATTAAAGACGATTTCGGCAAATGGTGATATGAAATTAACTTCTGAATTCACAAAATTTGAACCAAACAGTAAAATTGATGATTCCAAATTTACGCTGGATATACCGGAAGATGCTGATGTGAAATATGAGTCTTATCAGCCAATCGAACAACTAACAGAGGAAGAAGCTGTCGAGAAGCTGGGCACATTTTTAATCTTCCCCGAATCACTTGGTTACACATTGGAAGGTATTGAAGATATGGGGATGGCAGAAACCGGAGAAATCGCTTTAACATATTCCAAAAACGGTGAGCAGCAATTTTCGCTTTCAATCTTCAAGCCAATGGAATCCATCGGTGAAGATGAAGAAATCATTGAAGTACGTGGGCAAAAAGGATCTAAAATTGATTTGGAGACTTTCAAATTACTTCAATGGGATGAAGAAGGTTTGCGCTATAATATAATTATTGAAAATCTTGATTTGACATTTGAGGAAATACTGGAGTTAACAGAACAAATGGAGTATATAAAATAAAAGTGCAGGAGCAATCATAGTAAAACTTTGATTGCTCTGTTTTATTTTCCAGTTGTGACAAATCGTTCACAAAATAAAGCTTTTCTATTAGAAAGTACTAAAAATATCGTGGTATAGTTAGAGCGATATTTTACATGTGGAAGGATGACATTTTTGGGTAAAAAGCAAGTGTGGTATGAAGTAGAAGAAAATGAAACAATCGAGCAATGCCTTGAAAGAATGAAGAAAGATGGCTATATGCCCTTTGGACGAAGAGAGGAACCGGTATTTGAAGAGGTAAATGGCGAGCCTGTTTACTTACGTCAAAAGATACAATTTAAAGGTTTATTAATAGAAGATTAACGGATGATTTGTTTAAAAGACGAACAATATCTTTTACTTTAAAAATATTGTTCGCATTTTTGCATTGATTTTATACGTAACCCTTGTTAAAATGTGTACAGGAAAAACATTTAATCCCTCATATATGCTAGAGAATATGGCTCTAGTGTCTCTACCCGGCACCGTAAATACCGGACTATGTGGGAAAGCAACTTCAGGTGTGATGAATAAAGGGTGTGGATCACAATGCAATTATCTACATATACTTTTAATGCTCAATCCTCAAGTAGATTGCTTTCTCATGCGTAGAGCGTAGAGAGCAGTTTATTTGAGGATTTTTACATTGATTTTTAACAAGTGGAGAAGATGTTTAAAGGAGCGAAATTCATGAATCCGAAAATTGGCGTTATTATGGGAAGTTCTAGCGATTGGGAAACGATGAAGCATGCTTGTGACATTTTGGACGAGCTGCAGGTACCTTATGAAAAGAAAGTCGTTTCAGCACATCGCACACCAGATTTAATGTTTGAATATGCGGAAGCGGCACGTGGACGCGGTATTCAAGTAATTATTGCAGGGGCTGGTGGAGCGGCTCATTTACCAGGTATGGTAGCAGCAAAAACGACATTACCTGTAATCGGCGTACCTGTACAGTCACGAGCATTGAACGGACTTGATTCACTACTATCGATTGTGCAGATGCCAGGTGGCGTACCTGTAGCAACTGTAGCAATCGGCAAGGCTGGAGCAACAAATGCTGGTCTCCTTGCAGCGCAAATTTTAGGAGCGTTTGATCAGGAACTTGCTGCAAAGCTTGAGGCACGACGTGAAGCGACGAAAGCGCAAGTTTTGGAAAGCACAGGTGACTTGACGTGAAGAAAATGATTTACCCTGGACAAACAATCGGTATTATCGGCGGCGGTCAGCTAGGTCGTATGATGGCTGTTGCGGCAAAGGAAGCCGGCTATAAAATCGCAGTACTGGAGCCAACGATGGATTCTCCTTGTGGACAAGTGGCAGACATACGAATCGTCGCAGCCTATGATGACGAAGCAGCATTGGAAGAGCTTGCGGAAGTTAGTGATGTCATAACATATGAGTTTGAAAACATCGATTACGATGGCTTAAAGCGATTAACACAAATGGCATATGTTCCTCAAGGTGCAGAACTTGTGCGCATTACACAAAATCGCGTTACAGAAAAGCAAATGATCGTTGATGCAGGCTGTCCGGTTGCGCCGTATATTGTCGCTTCTACATATGACGAGCTTCAAGAAAAAATCGGAGAAATCGGCTTCCCCTGTATCGTAAAAACAGCTCGGGGCGGTTATGACGGGAAAGGTCAGCAGTTATTGAAATCTGCTGAGGACTTACCCTTAGCAAAAGAGTTATTTGCACATTCACAATGCATTGCAGAAGGTTTTGTACCGTTTACGAAAGAGATTTCAGTCATCGTTCAACGCAATGGAGATGGTGAAACATACTGCTTGCCCGTTGGAGAAAACATTCATATAAATCATATTTTACATGAAACGATTGTGCCGGCCCGTATCGAAAGGTCTACAGCTCAATTAGCTGAAGAAGCTGCTCTAAAAATTGCGGATTCCCTACAACTGATTGGAACATTGGCGGTTGAAATGTTCGTCCTTGAAGATGGCAGTATCGTAATTAACGAATGCGCACCACGTCCGCATAACTCAGGCCATTATTCGATTGAGGCATGCAATATTTCACAGTTCACTCAGCATATCCGTGCAGTATGCGGTTGGCCGCTACGTAAACCAAAACTGTGGGGACCATCAATTATGGTAAATGTACTTGGTCAGCATGTCGTTCCATTAACAAATTCAATTTCGAAGTTTCCTGGCTGGTCAGTACATTTGTACGGGAAATCAGAAGCAAAGGTAAATCGAAAAATGGGTCATGTCACAATCATGACAGATGATATAAATACAGCATTACAACAAATTACAGACTCTGGTATTTGGCCGGAGTAAAAGGAGAAGATTTATGATAGAACGCTATACACGTCCTGAAATGGGTGCAATTTGGACTGAAGAAAACAAATTTAAAGCATGGCTTGAAGTAGAGATTTTAGCTTGTGAAGCTTGGGCTGAAATCGGCGAAATTCCTAAAGAAGATGTAGCGAAATTACGTGCAAATGCATCATTTAATATCGATCGTATTTATGAAATTGAGCAGGAAACACGTCATGATGTCGTAGCATTTACACGAGCTGTTTCGGAAACACCTGCACTTGGTGAGGAAAAGAAATGGGTGCACTACGGTTTAACTTCAACGGACGTTGTAGATACAGCACTATCATATTTAATCAAACAGGCGAATGAAATTTTACGAAAAGACTTACATCAATTCATCGCTATTCTGACTGAAAAAGCAAAAGAGCATAAATTTACAGTAATGATGGGACGTACGCACGGTGTGCATGCAGAACCGACAACATTTGGTTTAAAGCTGGCATTATGGCTTGAAGAGATGCGCCGTAACTTAGTACGTTTTGAAGAAGCCGCAAAAGTAATAGAAACAGGTAAAATGAGCGGTGCTGTCGGAACATATGCCAATATTAACCCACGTGTTGAAAGCTATGTATGTGAACATCTTGGATTAGCAGCTGCACCAATTTCTACACAGACATTGCAGCGTGACCGTCATGCACAATACTTTTCTACACTGGCTTTGATCGCTACATCAATTGAAAAGTTTGCGACAGAAATCCGCGGACTGCAAAAATCCGAAACACGTGAAGTGGAAGAAGGATTTGCGAAAGGGCAAAAAGGTTCATCTGCTATGCCGCATAAGCGAAATCCAATCGGCTCTGAAAATATGACAGGTATGGCACGATTAATGCGCGGCTATATGCTGACAGCTTATGAAAATGTGGCTTTATGGCATGAACGTGATATCTCACATTCTTCAGCTGAACGTGTCATTATTCCGGATGCCACAATTACATTAAATTATATGTTAAATCGTTTCGGTAATATTTTGAAAAACTTAACTGTATTCCCTGACAATATGAAACGCAATATGGAGCGTACATTTGGTCTGATCTACTCACAGCGTATTTTACTTGCGTTAATCGACAAAGGATTATCACGTGAGGAAGCGTACGATACGGTTCAGCCATTAACAGCACGTGCTTGGGATGAGCAAACACAATTCCGTCCGCTTGTGGAAGCTAGTGAAAAAATCACAGCGTATCTATCACCGGAAGAGATTGCAGACTGCTTTGACTACAACTACCATATTCAGAATGTTGATTTGATTTTCGAACGTTTAGGACTTAACTAACTAATCATTAATCAGGAGGAATACGTCATGAATAAAGGGCAGCTTTTATATGAAGGGAAAGCAAAACGACTTTATACAACAGAAGATACTGAAATACTTTTTGTTGAATACAAAGATAGTGCAACAGCATTTAATGGCGAGAAAAAAGCCGAGATTGCTGGCAAGGGAAATTTAAACAATCAAATTACGACATTGCTTTTTGAGAAGTTACAAGAAAACGGAATTGAATCACATTTCGTAAAAAGACTTTCAGCAAACGAACAGCTTGTACGTAAAGTCGAAATTATTCCAATCGAAGTTGTTACACGCAATATTGCTGCAGGCAGCCTTGCTAAACGTCTAGGCTTGGATGAGGGCACATTGCTTAAGCGTCCGATCGTCGAATTTTACTATAAAGATGATGCATTAGGTGATCCGATGATTACAACAGAGCATATTGAAGTGCTGGATATCGCAACACCAAAGGAAGTAGAACAGCTATATAATGCGGCACTGCATGTGAATGAAGTGCTGCGTCCAATCTTTACTGCTGTTGGTGTAACGTTAGTCGACTTCAAACTGGAATTTGGTCGTGATAAAGACGGCAATATTTTACTTGCCGATGAAATTTCTCCTGACACTTGTCGTTTATGGGACTCTAATACAAAGCAAAAACTTGATAAAGACGTATTCCGCCGCGATTTAGGCAATCTTACGGAAGTATATGAGATTATATTACAAAAACTTGGAGGCAACTAACTCATGAAGAAAGTTAAAATATATGTAACATTAAAAGAAAGCATCCTGGATCCTCAAGGTTCTGCAGTTCAAGGCTCACTGCAAAAAATCGGTTATGGTGAAGTTTCTGGCGTACGTATTGGCAAGTATTTGGAAGTTACAATCGAAGATACTGACCGTGATATTGACACAATCGTTAAAGAAATGTGCGAAAAAGTATTAACGAACACGGTGATTGAAAAGTACCGTTACGAAGTTGAGGAGGCATAATACGATGAAATTTGCAGTACTCGTTTTCCCGGGGTCTAACTGTGATATCGACATGTTTCATGCGATTAAGGACGAGCTAGGTGAAGAAGTAGAATATGTTTGGCATACAGCTACAAGTCTAGACGGATTTGACGGGGCATTAGTGCCTGGCGGTTTCTCATATGGAGACTATTTACGTTGTGGCGCAATGGCAAACCAATCAAACATTATGTCAGCTTTAAAAGAATTTGCTGCACAAGGCAAACCCGTGTTAGGTGTTTGTAACGGATTCCAGATTTTAACGGAAGCTGGGCTGTTACCAGGAGCTCTTATCCGCAATAAAAACCTGAAATTCATGTGCCGTACAGTACAGCTAAAAGTTGAAAACAACCGCACATTATTTACTAATGGATATGAAGAAGGAGAAGTCATCAATATACCGATCGCACACGGTGAAGGCAACTACTACTGTGATGACGAAACATTAGCTTCTTTACAAGCGAATAAACAGATTGTCTTCACATATGAAGGTGAAAATCCGAACGGATCTTTAGCGGATATTGCTGGAATCATCAACAAAGAAGGCAATGTACTCGGAATGATGCCGCATCCTGAACGTGCCGCAAATGAAATCGTTGGTGGCGCAGATGGTCTTAAACTATTTAAATCAATTGTGAAGCAGTGGAGGGAACAGCATGTTAACAACTAATTTCGAACCAACACCAGAGCAAATTAAGGAAAAACGTCTCTATGCAGACATGGGGATGTCAGATGCGGAATTTGACTTAGCAATTGAAAAATTAGGTCGTATTCCAAACTGGACGGAAACAGGTCTTTTCTCGGTAATGTGGTCTGAGCACTGCTCTTATAAAAAATCGAAGCCAGTACTTCGTAAATTCCCGACAAAAGGTCCTCAAGTACTGCAAGGCCCTGGTGAAGGTGCCGGCATTGTTGACATCGGTGATGAACAGGCAGTTGTTTTCAAAATGGAATCCCATAACCATCCATCTGCAATTGAACCATACCAAGGTGCTGCAACAGGTGTAGGGGGAATTATCCGTGACGTTTTCTCTATGGGTGCCCGCCCGATTGCGATGCTGAACTCTTTACGTTTTGGAGAATTAAAATCAGCGCGCGGCAAATATTTATTTGAAGAAGTCGTAGCCGGTATTGCAGGGTACGGTAACTGTATTGGTATTCCGACAGTAGGCGGAGAAATTGCTTTTGATCCTTGCTATGAAGGGAATCCGCTTGTAAATGCAATGTGTGTCGGATTAATCGATCATAAGGATATTCAAAAAGGCGTTGCTGCAGGTGTTGGAAATACTGTTATGTACGTTGGTGCGAAAACAGGTCGTGACGGAATTCATGGTGCAACATTCTCATCTGAAGAATTGACAGAAGATACTGAAGAAAGTCGCTCGGCAGTACAAGTTGGTGACCCATTCATGGAAAAATTACTTCTTGAAGCTTGTCTGGAAGTTGTAAAATCAGATGCATTAGTTGGTATTCAGGATATGGGTGCAGCAGGTCTTACTTCATCTTCAGCAGAAATGGCTTCTAAAGCCGGTACCGGTGTAGAGATGAACTTGGACTTAGTTCCTCAACGTGAGACAAATATGTCAGCTTATGAAATGATGTTATCTGAATCTCAAGAGCGTATGCTGATCGTTGTAAAAGCAGGCCGTGAAGATGAAATTAAAGCGATTTTCGATAAATATGATCTTGATGCAGTAGCAGTAGGGAAAGTAACAGAAGATAAAATGCTTCGTTTACTTCACAAAGGTGAAGTGGTAGCAGAAGTACCTGCAGATGCATTAGCTGAAGATGCACCAGTTTATAATATGCCGGATGCTGAGCCAGCTTACTTTGCACAATATCAGGCAATGGAAAATGCAGAACCAAAAGTAACAGATTACAAAGAAACGTTAACAGCACTTTTAAAAGCACCGACAATCGCTTCTAAAGAGTGGGTTTACGATCAGTATGACTATCAAGTACGTACGAATACAGTTGTAGCACCAGGTTCGGATGCCGCAGTATTACGTGTACGTGGTACAAATAAAGGTTTGGCGATGACGACAGACTGTAATGCTCGCTATATTTATCTTGATCCGACAACTGGCGGAAAAATTGCTGTTGCTGAAGCAGCACGTAACATCGTATGTTCTGGTGGACAACCACTTGCAATTACAGACTGTCTAAACTTCGGGAACCCGGAAAAACCGGAAATCTTCTGGCAAATTCAAAAATCAGCAGACGGTATTGCGGAAGCTTGTTTAGCACTGGACGCACCAGTAATTGGCGGTAACGTATCCATGTACAATGAGCGTTCAGGCGAAGCGGTTTACCCAACACCAACAATCGGTATGGTTGGATTAGTAAAAGATTTAGCGCATGTTACAACACAGGAAGTTAAAGCTGCCGGTGATGTTGTGTACGTAATCGGTGATACAAAAACAGAATTCGGTGGTTCTGAATTACAAAAGTTAATTGAAGGCGGCATTTCAGGTAAAGCACCTTCAATCGATTTAACAGTCGAAGCGGCACGTCAACAATCGATTTTGGAAGCAATTCAGGCAGGACTAGTTCAGTCAGCGCATGATGTTTCTGAAGGTGGAGTTGCGGTTGCATTGGCGGAGAAAACATTCGCTGCAAAAGGTTTAGGTTTAGACGTAGCATTAACAGGTTCTGCAACGACGGCTCTATTCTCAGAGTCACAATCACGCTTTGTAGTAACAGTGAAAGCTGAACATGCAGCAGGCTTTGAAACAATCGTAAAAGACGCACAAAAAATCGGTACAGTAACAGACGACGCGAACATTAAAATTAGCGGAGAAACTGGTGTACTTGTTGAAGGTACTGTGGAGGAATTCCGTTCTGCCTGGAAAGGAGCAATTCCATGCTTGCTGAAATCAGAGGCTTAAATGAGGAATGCGGCGTATTTGGCATTTGGGGCAACCAAGATGCAGCGCACTTAAGTTATTACGGTTTACACGCATTACAGCATCGCGGACAGGAAGGAGCTGGTATCGTCACAACTGACGGTAATCAGCTTCAGGCTGTACGCGGCGAAGGTCTTGTAAATGACGTGTTCAATGAAGATAAATTACGTAAAGTAGTAGGGCACGCAGCAATTGCGCATGTACGATACGCAACAGCAGGCGGCAAGGGGCTGGAGAATGTTCAGCCATTGTTATTCCGTTCTTCAACTGGTTCATTGGCAATTGCCCATAATGGGAATTTGGTGAATGCTACACATTTAAAACAGTTTTTAGAACGCTCTGGCAGCATTTTTAACTCGACTTCCGATACAGAGGTTGTTATCCATCTCATAAAAAAATCAAAACACTCACCATTTCGTTCAAAAGTGAAAGAAGCATTGTCTCTATTAAAAGGTGCCTTCTCTATTATTTTACTGACGAATGACCAAATGATTGTTGCGCGTGACCGAAATGGGTTGCGTCCGCTTTCACTCGGTAAGCTAGGGGATTCTTATGTAGTTGCATCTGAAACATGTGCATTTGATTTAATCGGTGCAGAATACGTACGTGAAGTGGAACCTGGGGAGTTATTGATCATTTCAAATAATGGCCTTGAAATCGACAGCTATGTTGAAAGGGACAAACGTACGATGTGCGCAATGGAATATGTATACCTTGCACGTCCTGATTCGAATATTGATGAAGTGAATATCCATATGGCACGTAAACGTATGGGGAAAGAACTTGCAAAAGAATGTGCCCATATTGAAGCGGATGTCGTTACAGGAGTTCCAGACTCATCTATTTCTGCGGCAATCGGATTTTCTGAAGCGAGTGGTATTCCATACGAGCTTGGTTTAATTAAAAACCGCTATGTTGGGCGTACTTTTATCCAGCCGACACAAGAACTTCGCGAACGCGGTGTAAAAATGAAGCTTTCACCTGTCGTACAAGTCGTAAAAGGAAAACGTGTTGTAATGGTGGATGATTCAATCGTACGCGGTACAACATCGAGACGTATTGTACGCATGCTGAAAGAAGCAGGTGCGGCAGAAGTGCATGTAGTCATTTCTTCACCGCCAATGACAGACCCTTGTTATTACGGAATCGATACATCGACACATGAAGAGCTGATTGCATCAAGCCACAGTGTGGAAGATATACGGGTAGCAATTGAAGCGGACACGCTGACATTTTTATCGCTGGAAGGTATGGTCCGTGCAACGAACCGACCGTTTGAAGATGAAAATGGCGGACTATGTGTGGCATGCTTTACAGGTAAATACCCGACAGAAATTTTCCCGGACACAGTGTTACCACATGAAAAAGACTGTTAGAAATTAAGGAGGAGCAAGTACATTATGTCAAAAGCATATGAACAGGCAGGCGTAAATATTGAGGCAGGTTATGAAGCAGTAAAACGTATGAAATCACATGTTGAGCGTACAAACCGTTTAGGTGTGATGGGAACGTTTGGCGGCTTTGGAGGCATGTTTGATTTGTCTGCACTGAACTTAAAGGAACCAGTTCTTATTTCAGGTACTGACGGTGTCGGAACGAAACTGAAGCTTGCATTTATGGTTGATAAACACGATACAATCGGAGTGGACTGTGTTGCAATGTGTGTAAATGATATCGTTGCACAGGGTGCTGAGCCACTTTACTTCCTTGATTATGTTGCGGTAGGAAAAGCCGAGCCTGCAAAAATTGAGCAGATTGTAAAAGGTGTTGCGGACGGTTGTGTACAGTCCGGTGCAGCATTAATCGGTGGAGAAACAGCTGAAATGCCAGGGCTTTACGAAGAGGATGAGTATGATTTAGCTGGTTTTGCTGTAGGTGCTTGTGAAAAATCGGACATCATTACAGGGGAAAAGATTGTGGAAGGCGACGTTTTAATCGGTCTTGCTTCTAGTGGTGTACATTCAAACGGCTATTCATTAGTACGTAAAATTGTGTTCGCGGACAATAAAATTGCGGTTGATGCAGTAGTAGAAGGCTATGAAGATCTTGGCCCAATCGGCGAAGCACTTCTTGTTCCTACAAAGCTTTATGCAAAACCTGTTTTAGCAGCACTTAAAGCTGCAGATGTACACGGTTGCGCACACGTAACAGGCGGGGGTTTCTATGAAAACTTGCCACGTATGATGCCACAAGGTTTGGCAACGGAAATTGAATTAGGGTCTTGGCCGGTGCTGCGCATCTTTGAATTTTTAAAAGAAAAAGGTGCATTAGCGGACAAAGATTTATATAACGTATTCAACATGGGAATCGGCTTTGTTATTGCAGTTCCAGCAAGTGAAGCAGATAAAGTGATCGCAGCAGTGGAAGCTGAAGGTGAAAAAGCTTACACAATCGGTCGCGTTGTAAACGGTGAAGGTGTTATATTCAACGGCGAACATGATGGGAGCTTAGTGTAATGGGTACGAAAATTGCCGTATTCGCATCTGGAAGCGGTAGTAACTTTCAGGCCATCCAGGAAGCGATTAGTCGCGGTGAACTTAATGCGACGATCGAACTGGTAGTTACGGATAAGCCAGGTGCTTTTGTTGTAACACGTGCACAAAAATTCGGTATACCTGTTACGGAGCTTGCACCGAAAACCTTTGCCGACAAGGCATCTTATGAATCAAAACTTGTTGAACTGTTAAAAGAACGAGAGATTGAATGGATTATATTAGCAGGTTATATGCGCCTTGTAGGGGAAACATTGTTATCGGCTTATGAGCATCGGATTATCAATATTCATCCGTCGCTGCTGCCATCATTTCCCGGGAAAGATGCCATTGGTCAGGCAATGACTCATGGCGTAAAAGTTACGGGTGTGACGGTTCACTTTGTTGATGCGGGAATGGATACGGGAAAGATTATCTCGCAAGGAGCAGTTGACGTTGTCGATGGTAACCGTGAAGCGACAGAAGAGCGTATACATAAATTAGAACATGCGCTATATACGAAAACATTACAGCAATTATTCAACACAAATAAGTAAATTCGCATGAGCCGCTCCTGTGAGGGCATTGCTCACCGAAAAGATGAAAAAATTTACCAACGAATTCTATTATTTTAAGGATAGTATTTTGACTGGATATTGTTGTTTGGAGTGAAGGCGGCGACTCCTGGGGGACAAGCACGACGCCTGAGACTAGGAACAAAAGCTAAGAACGCCACGTCCTGTGGCAACGCTTTTGTGACCAACATCCTGTTGGCCTCGTGCCCCCGGAAAGCGTCCGCCGTAACGGAAAACAACATTTATAATAACAAAATTGGAGGACCTAATCGTGACGAAACGTGCACTTATTAGTGTTTCAGATAAAAATGGTATTTTAGAATTTGCAAAAGAATTAGTAGCTCTTGGCTATGAAGTACTTTCTACAGGTGGAACAAAAAGTTTATTACAACAAAACAACGTTCCGGTAACAGCAGTAGATGAAGTAACAAACTTCCCGGAAATTTTGGATGGCCGTGTAAAAACATTAAATCCGATGATCCATGGCGGTCTATTAGGTAAGTTTGATGAGCCAAGCCATGTTGCGCAAATGAACGAACATGGCATCCGCCCAATCGAAATTGTATGTGTCAACTTATATCCGTTCGTCGAAACGATTTCAAAACCGGATGTATCTTGGGATGATGCAATTGAAAACATCGATATTGGCGGTCCGACAATGCTACGTTCGGCAGCAAAAAACCATGATTATGTAACGGTAATTGTTGATGCAAATGACTATTCTGCTGTATTGGAAGAATTAAAGGCAGATGGAAAAACGACATTAACAACACGTCGTCGTTTAGCAGCAAAAGTATTCCGCCATACAGCTGCATATGATTCGTACATTTCCAATCATTTATCAAATGCAATTGGCGAAGAGTTCCCGGAAAATATGACGTTAACATATGAACTGAAGCAAACATTACGCTATGGTGAAAACCCTCACCAAAAAGCGGCATTTTATGCAAAACGTTTAGGTTCGGATTTCTCGATTGCCTATGCAACTCAATTACACGGTAAAGAATTATCGTACAACAATATCCAGGATGCAAATGCAGCATTGCAAATCGTGAAAGAATTTGAAATGCCTGCAGCGGTTGCCGTGAAGCATATGAACCCATGTGGTGTCGGTACTGGTGAAACTATCGAAGAAGCATTCAACAAGGCTTACGAAGCAGATTCAACATCGATTTTCGGCGGTATCATCGCATTAAACAAAGAAGTGGACAAAGCAACTGCAGAAAAATTATCAGGTATTTTCCTTGAAATCATTATTGCGCCAAGCTTTACTGCAGAGGCATTAGAGATTTTAACGCAAAAGAAAAATATTCGCTTGTTAACAATCGACTTCACACAGGAAAAGCAGGATCAATTCAATGTTGTTGCTGTTGAAGGTGGATTACTTGTACAGGAGCCGGACCGTTTCGGCTTTAAAGATGCCAACATTCAAGTTGTGACAGACCGTGAACCGACTGAAGAAGAGTGGGAAGCATTAAAACTGGGCTGGGCAGTTGTGAAGCATGTAAAATCAAACGCCATTGTTGTTACGGATAAACAAATGACATTAGGTGTTGGTGCTGGTCAAATGAACCGTGTTGGCGCAGCAAAAATTGCCTTTGAACAAGCCGGGGAAAAAGCACAGGGCGCGGCATTGGCTTCGGATGCATTCTTCCCAATGGGCGACACAGTGGAAGCAGCGGCTAAAGCCGGTATTAAAGCGATCATTCAACCAGGCGGCTCAATTAAAGATCAGGAATCAATCGATGCAGCAAACAAGTACGGTATTGCAATGGTATTTACAGGAGTTCGTCACTTTAAACATTAATTAATAAGTTAGCAGTAGAGAAATTATTAAATTTACGTTATAATAGAATAAAGTTTCGCTAATGTTCTGGCCGGACGTTAGCAGAAGCGTTTGCAAATGCTTTATTTATTCTTCTTTCTGGCCGGGAGAGGGGTAAATAAGACGATTGGGTGATTCTTGGCCGGGTCCCCATCGTAACCTAATTTTATTAACAACTGTATCGACTTTGGCCGGGAGATACGCTGTTAATAATAAAATAATCATTGATTGTAAGATGCACAGCACTACTTTTGGTCGGGTAGCGCAGTGTAAACGACCATTAATGAAAAACGCTCGCCTAAAATTTGGCGGGCGTTTTTTTTATCCAAATTTCTATAAAAGGGGAAGCTAATATGAACATTCTTGTAATCGGTAGTGGTGGTCGTGAACATGCGATCGCGAAGCAATTCAACAATGCACCATCTGTACAAAAGGTATTCGTAGCACCAGGAAATGACGGAATGAAGCAGGATGCACAAGTTGTTGCAATCGATGCACTGGATTTCGCAGCACTTGCACAGTTTGCAAAAGAAAATGATGTGGCTTTAACATTTGTAGGTCCCGAGCAGCCATTAGCAGAAGGAATCGTTGACTACTTCAATGAGCAGGGCTTGGTTATTTTCGGTCCAACAAAAGCGGCGGCAAAAATTGAAGGGTCGAAATCTTATGCAAAAGAGATTATGAACAAATATAATATTCCGACTGCAGCGCACGAAACATTTACAGAAGCAGATAAAGCAGTAGCTTATATTAAAGCGCAAGGTGCTCCAATTGTTATTAAAGCGGACGGATTAGCTGCCGGAAAAGGTGTAATTGTAGCCATGACGGAACAAGAGGCAATTGAAGCGGTGGAAGATATGATCGGTAACCAGCGTTTTGGCGATTCTTCTTCACGTGTTGTTGTAGAAGAATTCCTGGATGGCGAAGAATTCAGCTTCATGAGTTTTGTACATAAAGGGCAAATTTATCCAATGGTCATTGCACAAGATCATAAACGTGCATATGACGGCGATAAAGGACCAAATACAGGAGGAATGGGTGCTTATTCACCAGTACCGCAAATTTCTGAAGACATTGTAAAAGTAGCATACGACACAATCGTTGAGCCAACTGTAAAAGCAATGGATGCAGAAGGTGTCTCATTCACTGGTATCCTGTATGCTGGCTTAATTTTAACGTCTAAAGGTCCGAAAGTAATCGAGTTTAACGCACGTTTCGGTGACCCGGAAACACAAGTTGTATTACCACGTATGGCATCTGACTTCGGTGAATTTATGATTAGCTTAATGGAAGTAAAACCATTTGATCTACAATGGAAAGATGAGGCAATGCTAGGTGTTGTAGTAGCAGCTGAAGGCTATCCAGGTGATGTCGTAAAAGGCAATGCTCTTCCTAGCTTAAATGACATCGAACTACCAGTATTCCATGCAGGTACAAAGCTGGTAGATGGCCAGTTCGTTGGGAACGGCGGCCGTGTGCTACTAGTCGCAGCAGAAGCAGCGGATTTAAAGGAAGCACAGGAAAAAGTATATGCTGAGCTTGCGAAAAAAGAGTGGACGAACTTCTTCTTCCGTGGGGATATTGGGTGGAGAACGTTTAAATAAAAGAAAGGCGATACGTTTTGACGTGTCGCCTTTTCTACTCTCTCAGTTGTCTACTAAATATCGCCTTTTTTATGTTTCTCAATTTCCATGGCGAGTAATAGTAATTTATCATCAAATTCATCCAGAATACGTAATTTTTCATCAAGCTCAGTTTCAAAACTGGTTGCTTGAATGAATAAATTTTGGAGCTGGTTTTCAAGATTGATGCGGGTTATGGATTGTTCATCGGTTGGCGAATAATTACTATGTTCAGGCTCTTTGATTTGTGCCATTTCTTCAAGGGTAAATTGAATTTCATCATTCTTATTTTTAATATCCTTTAATAGATCGTGCTGTTGATGGATCGTTTCACGCAGAGAAATTAATTGTTCATTGTTATTGTTCATGAATGAACGCAGCAAATGATCCAGTTCTTCTACGGCCTGGATATAGTTTTCTGAACGGGCCTCAGGAATTTCGGCTTTAGCTGTTTTTTCGATTGTTTCTTTTAATTGTTTGTTTTCTTTCTGTAAGTTTTCTTTTTTTTCCACCAGTGATTCAATGGAAGAAATCAATTTTATTCTTTGCTCTTCGCGTAACTGAATATTTTCATGCAGCTCACTCAGCTCTTTTTCAAAGCTTTTTCTCATCATCATTAGTTCCATTGAAAGTTCTTTTTTCTCGTTTACTAACTGACTGAGTTCCTGCTCTAGACTATTTACCATTGAATAATAGTCCATACTTTGTAGGGTGGATATCTCGTTTTGATATTTCGCGATTTCTGATTTTAAAAAGATGATAGTTTGCTGCAGTTGTAGTACGTCCTTATTTTTCACACTTTCAATATCCACATGAATCCCTCCTATCATGTCATATCTTTCAGTAAGCCTATAATCTCCTGAAATTCTTTTTCATTTTCATTGATGAGCTGATTTATTTTTTCCACAGCTTTTTTTTCATCTTCTTCATTCACAGGGGATGAAGTTTCATATTTATTGTTTGATAATAAATAGGCCAATAATAAATTGAGTGAACTTTTTTCAAGAAAAATGAAGCTATTATTATTTTCCTGAAGCTCATCTTTTATCGATGAAAAATGTTCTTTCATGAATTGCTTTAATATCTTTTCAATTGTTAGTACTTCAGATTGTTCTTGTTTATCTTCAAATTCGTTTATGTTGTTTCCTCCTGTTCCAAATGAATGACACTTAAATTAATAGGGTTTACAACAGCAACCCCATCTTGAAACTGGTCACAATAAGTAAAGCCTGTAATACTTCCAGCATAAGATTTATTTGGAGACCATCTTATCTGGAAATTTGTAAAAGAAATGATTTCATTCGGTTCGATTGATGTTTTGCTCACTGGTTTAAGCCAGTACTCGTTTTTGTTTGGTGTTTTTGAAAATCGCAACCATTCATTCTGCCCTGTTAGCCGTTGTTGAAGCTTTTCGTGTACATACCGGCCACTAAATGAAAAAGGGGATGATTCAGGCAATGTTATACAAATAGAAGGGTTTAGTAATGGTTCATTACCGATATTGTAAATATGATAAGAGCCTAAACATAAACTCTCCTGATCTAATTGATGGGATATATTAAAAGTGGAAGTAAAATAACTAATAACCTTGGTATTGTTGGAGTTAGGAAGTTTTCCGATGAGTTCTTTTATTTCGTGGAGATAAGTTTGGGTTTGATTTTGCAGCGCATTTAACTTTATTTCGAAAGGGTGGGAGCTTTTGGGCACTGGAAATGCCTCCTCCTTACGGTTAAATTTTATTTGCTTATGTAAGCAAAATAAAGAAAGGGTTTTTCTCCCTTTCTTTATTATATGACGATGAAGTTGGTGATAACACTGATTCATAATATTATGGGAAAACAACAGCACAGTTGTTAGGGCGAGATGCTGGTGCACAAGCAAATGGTAAATCTGCTCGTGGTTCACAGTAGTCTGCCAAAAATTCTACTGTTACTGGGAATGTTGATTGAATGCTTTGGCAAACTGCGATTGAAAGTGATAGATTTTCGAATGTAATTGTACCGTCCCCGTTGTTGAAGAATGGACCAGTTGAGCATACGAAGCAATCAAGATCTGTATATGTTACATCAACATTTGTCCCTTTAGGTGCACACATTACAACATGTTCGCAGCGTGAAATTTCAAAGCCGTTACTTGTGTAAGTTGTTCCATTCGCTAATGTGATGCAAATTGTCACAGTGAAGTTCTTTTGAATCATAAGTTGTTGTAAATAAACAGATGTTCCGTCAATCGTAAATGTACGGTTTTCACGGCTCATAATAACAACAGGGTTAACTGCTGCTGGTACTACTTGGCATGTAACTTGAGCTCCTCCGACAACTGCATCTACTGGTAAGCCAGGAAACGTGATTGGGCTTGTTGGAGTGAATTCAAAAGACATATCTTTCACAACCCAGTCATACACCTTTTCCACATTAATACAGATAAGTTCTTGTTGCGTTGGCATTTTTTCCTTCATTGTTCTTGTCACCTCCTTCTATATTTTTATCTTTCGTTTGTATTTTATGACGCTTAAATAGAAGTGCATAGGCAAAGAAATAGTTTAGCTGATGGGAATTCCAGAATTAGGCGATGTTCAGCCGATAGTTGATCATAGCCTATTTTTGTGACTTTTTAATTAAAAACAACAGCAAAGGTGAAGTGTTTGTCACATACATGAGTTAACGTCAATAAAATATGAGGAGATGCGGATTGAAAGGTGGTGAATGAAATGGAAGAATCCACAACCTATACTCTCCAGGAAATTGAAAAGTTGAAATTAAAAATCTCTGGGTACAGAAATACATTGATGACATTGAAAATGGGGACATCGTTTGAAGATTTCCAAGTAATGAAAAATGAATTTGAAGCATTAAAAAGCCAATTAACCTATATTGAAGAATTAACGAAAACAATGGAAGAAAAACAACAAACACAAACGGTTATTTATGAAGAGCAAGCGAAACAATTTGAAATGCAGATTGCTGCATTGACTAAGACGGTTGAAAAAATGGGGAAAGAAATTATTTTAATATCGAAGAAGTTAAATGGTGTAAAAGAGGAAAAGGCGGAAGCGGAAATTAAAGTGCAGCCGTTAGTAGAAGAAACTAGTGCTCCAAAGCTTGATAGTACGATGAGATATCTTCAGAACGGGACTAAGGAAAGCGCACCTGCACCTGCTTTACCAAATCAGCCTTCATATATGCAGTTGAGAAACTTAACAAATCAAGTAATCCAACTGCAAAAAGAGGAAGAAAAACCGAAAGCGGAAGAACAGATTGAATATAAAGCAGATCAAGTTGATGAACGCTATTTTAACCAGCATTATTTCCAAAAAAATTACCATCCACCACATCAAAGTGTAAGTAGGACTTCTTTAAATAAAGCTTCGCTCAAACCAACTAAATCATCAAAAGGTGATGCAGCCTTTTTACCGACTTTAAATAAAGTTTCAGACGACTCTGAGTCAGCGAATGATCCTGAAGAAACGCCTCCAGCTCTCATTAAGAACGTAACTGAAAGTAGTATCGTAAGTCCTCAACTTCTTGAAGTTGAGTCTGTTGTAATTGAAGAGTTACAAACAGTTGATTTAGATGAAACAAACGAAGGTAGTTCAGTATGGGATGAAGAGCAGCTGGAAAGTATGGAATTAACGTTTGAAGAAAGTACGGATAATTCAGATTCTGGGGAAGAAAAGACAAAGAAACAATGGAATTCCTCGTTCTTTAATATTTTCCGAAAATAAATAGAAAAGCTTTTTAAAATCATCCTTTCACTAGGATGGTTTTTTTTTGCCCGAACAAGCTGTCGATTCGCCAATGCAAAAAACTAAAATACAAAATTTGATTACTAGTTAATTGCCCTTTGATTCTATTGATTGGTGAATAGAATAATTGCGAAGGAGGTGAAAAATATGTGTATGTGTTCTAAAAGTATGAACATGAGTAATTTACATCCGTGTGGATCAAATTGCGTAAACTTAGGACCTTTCAGAGCTGTAAGACCAGGCTGTACACCACCAAATACAGGGTCAATCATTCCATTCTCTTCCGGTATTACACCAGCTGTTTTAACTACGCTTGCCGGGGGACTAGTTGGTACAACGAGTTTGATTGGATTCGGTACTGCGATTCCTGGAGTTACAATTGTAGGGAATACAATTGACTTGTCTGGTGTTGTTACTGAAGCATTCGCGGTTCCACGTAATGGTAGTATTACAGCAATCTCTGCATCATTCACTGCATT
This sequence comes from Solibacillus sp. FSL R5-0449, assembly GCF_037975215.1. Lineage (NCBI taxonomy): Bacteria > Bacillati > Bacillota > Bacilli > Caryophanales > Caryophanaceae > Solibacillus > Solibacillus sp. FSL R5-0449. The sequence goes on along the minus strand of NZ_CP150239.1, from coordinate 3,164,136 downwards.
AGCTGCCCTTGACCTTGGTTTAGGATCGGTATCGGTTACAGCTCAAATTTACCGTGCACCTGCAGGAAGTTCAGTATTCACTGCTACAAATGCTAGAGTTACGTTGACACCACCATATGAAGGGCTTATCTCTATTGGTCAAACATCTTACGGATCAGCAAATGTGCCACCGGTTCCTGTTGCACAAGGCGACCGTTTATTAATGGTTTACTCAATTACTGGAACAGGAGTTACATTAGCTGCTGCATTAACAGGTACGGCAAGTGCTGGTATTACAATTTCATAAACGCATATAAGTTATTACTGAAACCTACAAACCCGAAAGCGCTATATTCTTTCAATCGATATAGCGCTTTTTTAATTTATTGCTACTTTACTTACATAAAATTATTCCATATACCTTAGATCCACCTCTTAATCATTGACGGGCATCATTTCGTTCATCTGCTCTGATTTGGCCATTGCAACGACTGGGCAATATTGATAATATCCTTCCGCCACTTTCATCGAACCGGCAACAATCATCATTTTGCCAACCGTACATTGTGGTTTATGAGCGATTCTCCCGACACCGAATGCGGTCATGGCAACACCGCACATCATACGGATAAAAGCGTTTGTTTCGGAAATGTTAGGGGTTAGCAATTGTCGTTCACTCCTTTTTTTAGAAAATTTCAAAATTATTTTGGAAACACTTTGCTTTATGAAAGTGCTATGTTACGATTAATTCACCAAAAGGAATATTGTAGCAATTGCCTACATAAAGCAAAATATATTGAATTAAGTATGTGTTCTTCTTTTAAATCGATACGCATTAATCTAGCTTCAGCAGCTGTTAACGACAATTGCTGAAGCTACTTGAATCGCAGCAGTATATTTTTTAGAGCTGGTATAAGCATCTTGGAAAAGTTATGAGCGTCCTTATATTATGGTGAGAAAGTTGAAAGGAGTGCAGAATATGCCGGAAATTAGTTGGAAGTTAAATAGTATTAGAGAGCAAGTTAGTATCATTGATGGGCATGCTGCTCCGAGTCTAGTTTTAAAAAATGCAAAGTACTTACATAGTATGATGAAAAGTTGGGCAACGGGAAACATCTGGATATCCAATGACCGCATCGTTTATGTAGGGAAGGAACTGCCTGCAAATATTGAAGGAACAGAGGTTGTTGATCTCGCTGGAAAAGTAGTGGTACCAGGCTATATTGAGCCGCATGTGCATCCATTCCAATTGTACAACCCTCACAGTTTCGCAGAATTTAGTGCACAGACCGGCACAACCACATTCATTTCAGACAATATGACACTTGTTTCTTTAATGAAAAATAAGAAAGCGTTTTCTTTTATGGACGAGCTTGCCAAATTGCCGTTTTCATTTTACTGGTGGAGTCGCTTTGATTCGCAAACAGAGCTTGAAAATGAAAGGGAACTATACTCAAATGCCTCAGTATTGGAATGGCTTGACCGTCATGACGTACTGCTTGGCGGAGAGCTGACAGGATGGCCTCGTCTAATGCGTGGGGATGACCAAATGCTTTACTGGATTCAGGCAGCTAAGCATAAAGGGAAAAAAATCGAAGGACATTTACCGGGAGCATCTGAAAAAACATTAGCTAAAATGCGTTTACTTGGAGTCGATGGTGATCATGAATCCATGACGATTGAAGATATTGAAGCGCGCTTGCAGCATGGTTATGCTGTTACTCTCCGCTACTCTTCTATTCGCCCGGATTTACCGCTATTATTAAAAGCGGTGGTCGATAAAGGCTACGAAATATTTGATCAGTTGATGATGACGACAGATGGATCCACACCAAGTTTCCATGAAGATGGTGTGATGGATAAATGTATACGTGCAGCCCTTGAAGCTGGTGTGCGTCCGGTTGATGCCTATAATATGGCAAGTTATAATGTTGCGCGCTATTATAATATGACAAATCTGCACGGACTGCTTGCTACAGGACGATATGCAAATATTAATATTTTGGCGGACGAATATTCGCCGACACCTGAAGCAGTCATTTCAAAAGGTGTATGGCTTAAGAGAGACAATAAGGATTTGAAAGCATTTCCGGCTGTGGACCTATCACTATTTGGTGATTTGAAAATCGATTTTGATTTGCATGATGGAGATTTTCAATTCTCGATGCCGATTGGCGTTGAAATGGTGAATGATGTGATCACAAAGCCGTATAGTATAAAAAATCTCGGATATCATCATACATTATCTACAGCACATGATGAGAGCTATTTAATGCTTGTCGACCGCAATGGAAAATGGCGTATCAACTCGATGATCAAAGGATTTGCGACACATGTAAAAGGATTTGCTTCATCGTATTCCAATACTGGAGATATTATTTTAATCGGAAAATCGGTACAGGATATGCAGCATGCATTCCAGGAACTGAAGAAAATGAATGGCGGGATTGTACTTGTTGAAGACAATCAAATTGTAACAAGTATTCCATTAACATTGGCTGGTTCTATATATGATGGGTCAGTGGATGAAGTAATACCGCTGGAACTTGCATTAAAGAGTACTTTGAAAAAACGTGGTTATCACCATACAGATGCAATTTATACATTGCTGTTTTTACAATCGACACATTTACCATATATTCGAATTACGACACGTGGGATTTTTGATGTCATGAAAAATAAGGTTATGCTACCTGCTGTAATGCGATAAACCGAAAAAAATGAGAGGAGTAGCACGATGAAACGCAGTATATTTATGTTAGCGCTATTAGGCATAACCTTAACGGCAGGTTGTTCCGATAAAGAACAAACAGAGGAGCCTGTTGTAGAGATAGAAGAAACAGAGGTAGAGAAAGATATTATCGTAGCGGGGGCGGAAGAAATTTTGCCATTTGTTACACCGTTTACAGGGGAACGTGTGGCAGAAGAAGTGACGATGCGTCCAATACTTGCAACGATAAATAATCATCCGCAAGCACGTCCGCAATCTGGACTTGCACAGGCGGATGTTGTATATGAAATGCTGGCGGAAGGTGATGTGACACGCTTTTTAGCCCTTTACCAGTCTGAACTTCCTGAATCTATCGGACCGATTCGCAGTGCGCGATCGTACTTCGTTGATATTGCAAAAGGACTGGACGCATTTTATATTGCTCACGGATACAGTCCTGAAGCGAAATCGATGCTTGAACGAAGAGTTGTCGATAATATTAATGGAATGCACTATGATGGTACTTACTTCAAGCGTTCATCAACACGGGTGGCTCCGCACAATTCCTATATTTCGGGTGAAAATGTCATGGCCGGTGCCGAAAAGACGGGGACTTCACTACTTTATCAGAAAAAAGTGTCCTACCCATTCTATGAAGCCGAAGATAGTGTTAAAATAGGAACAACGGCTAATGAAGTATCGATGAAATATAATAATAGCGGTTCATTTAACAGTCAGTATGTTTACAATGCCGAAACGAATCAGTACAAGCGTTATTCTGCAAATGTAGAAACAGTCGATTACGAAACAAATGAATCCATCGAATTAGCTAATATTTTATTTTTTGAAATGCCTCATCGAATTGTAGATAGCGCGGGTCGACGCGAGATTACGATTACAGGTGGCGGCAACGCGTATGTAGCCCAGGCTGGGACGATACGTGAAGTAAAATGGAAAAATGCAGATGGCCTGCTCGTGGCAGTTGAAGAAGATGGATCGGAAGTAAAGTTAGTTCAAGGAAAGACATGGATACATTTCGTACCAACATCTCCCGGTTTAGCGGCATCTGTTATATATTCAGAGTAGAGAGGAAATGGTGGGCACATGCAAATTGAAAAAATTCGCGGTCATCAAACAGATCAGTTATTTAAAGCTGTTCTAGAGTTAAAAGATATTGAGGAATGCTATAAATTTTTTGATGACTTGTGCACGATTAGTGAAATCCAATCATTGGCACAGCGATTTGAAGTTGCACATTTATTACGTTTGAAAAAAACGTATGAAACAATTAAAAAGGAAACTGGTGCTTCAACAGCAACAATTTCCCGTGTACGTCGTTGCTTTGATTACGGAAATGACACTTATGATGAAATGCTGGGCCGTCTTTATCCGGACGAAAAGCCATTTACGTCAAAGTAAAGAAGCGCCCAATCATAAATATATGAGCAAGCTTAAAAGACTGAGCAGATTCACCCGCTCAGTCTTTTAATATTTCATCGATTTTCGTTATACTAAGAGATGGTCAATAAAAACTAAGATAATGAAAAGTTCTATATAAAATTTTTGAGAATAGGTGGATATATTCATGGAATATTTAAACTGGAGACATGTATTTAAACTGGACCCTGCAAAGGAAATCTCGGACGAAGCATTAGAGCAGATTTGCGAATCGGGTACGGATGTTATATTAGTTGGCGGGACAGATGATGTGACATTGGATGGCGTTTTGGATTTGCTCGTTCGTGTACGTCGTTTTTCAGTACCGATTGCGCTTGAAATTTCAAATGTAGATAGCATTACACCGGGGTATGACTATTATTTCATTCCATCCGTATTGAATAGCCGTGATACAAAATGGGTGAAAGATCTGCACCATGAAGCGATTAAAGAATACGGCGATGTACTGATTTGGGAAGAGCTTGTAGCAGAGGGCTACTGTGTACTGAATCCGGATTGTAAAGTGGCACAGGTGACAGATGCAAAAACGGATTTGACGGTGGAAGATGTAGTGGCCTATGCACGAATGGCCGAAAATTACTTTAAATTGCCGATCTTTTATTTAGAGTACAGCGGGGCTTATGGCGATATCGAAATGGTGAAAGCAACAGCTGAAGTTTTAAATGAAACAAAGCTCTTTTATGGAGGCGGCATTACGTCGGTAGAACAAGCGAAGGAAATGGCAGCACATGCCAATACTATAGTTGTTGGAAATATTATTTATGATGATTTAAAAGCGGCATTAAAAACCGTACAAGCAGTAAAAAGTGTTATATAATAGGAACAAATGTTCTTTAGATAGGAAGGTGCAATATGGAGCATATAGCAAAAAATTTAGTAGCGGGAATGAACCCACAGCAAGCTGAAGCGGTGAAAACAACGGAAGGCCCGCTTCTGATCATGGCGGGTGCCGGTTCTGGAAAAACACGGGTGCTGACTCACCGTATCGCCTATTTAGTCGTTGAGCGCGAAGTGTATCCTTCTAAAATTCTGGCCATTACGTTTACAAATAAAGCTGCCCGCGAAATGCGTGAACGAATTGACGGGATTTTAGGAAACGGAACAACGGAAAGCATGTGGGTATCTACATTCCACTCAATGTGTGTACGCATTTTGCGACGTAATATTAACCGTATCGGCTATTCGAAAAGCTTCTCAATTCTAGACAGTTCAGATCAGCTGACGGTTATAAAAAATATATTGAAACAGGATAATATCGATCCGAAAAAATATGATCCGCGTGCTATTTTAAATACGATCAGTTCGGCAAAAAACGAATGCATTACTGTAGACGGCTTTGAAGCGAATATGAATCCGCATAACCCATTCGAAAAGATTGTCGCGCAAGTATATAAAGGTTATCAGAAACGATTAAGACAAAATCAAAGTCTCGATTTTGACGATTTAATTATGCTGACAATAAGTCTATTCAATGAAGCGCCGGACGTACTGGAATTTTACCAAAACAAATTCCAGTATATTCACGTTGATGAGTATCAGGATACGAATAAATCGCAATATTTGCTCGTGCAATTACTGGCGAAGAAATTCCGCAATATTTGTGTTGTAGGGGATTCGGACCAATCGATCTATCGTTGGCGCGGTGCCGATATTTCGAATATATTATCGTTTGAAAAAGATTACAAAGAAGCAAAGGTTATTATGCTTGAGCAAAACTACCGTTCAACAAAGCGTATTTTACAAGCAGCAAACAGCGTCATTGAAAAGAATAAAGACCGCTATAAAAAAGTACTGCGAACAGAAAATCCGGAAGGCGAAAAGATCCAGCTTTATAAAGCTGGCAATGAGCAGGACGAAGCGCAGTATGTGGTACGCACGATTCAAAAACTCATGAAGGATGAAGATTACAAACTGGATGATTTTGCTATTTTATATCGTACGAACGCACAGTCACGTGTAATCGAGGATGTGCTCGTAAAATCGAATATGAACTACCAAATCGTTGGCGGTACAAAGTTCTATGACCGAAAAGAGATTAAAGATTTGCTTGCTTACTTACGTTTAATTGCAAACAATGATGATGACTTGTCGCTTGCTCGAATTATCAATGAACCTAAACGTGCGATCGGTGCGACTTCATTTGATAAAATGCTTGTTTATGCGATGGAACGCGACCGCTCAATTTTCGATGCGATGGGTGAGCTTGTATTTATGGGGCTTTCAGGGAAAGCAGCCAATTCCGCTGAAAATTTTTATAATATGATTCGTTCATTGAGCGAACGTCAGCATGAACTATCGGTAACAGAGATTGTGGAAGAAGTGCTTGAAAAATCAGGATACCGTCAAATGCTGAAAGCGGAAAAATCGATTGAAGCGGAAAGCCGACTTGAAAATATCGAAGAGTTTTTAACAGTAACCCAGGCTTTTGAAGAGCGCAGTGAAGACCAGTCATTAGTGGCATTTTTAACAGATCTTGCACTCATTGCTGATATTGATTCTTTAGATGAAGAGGAAAAAGCGAAAGGTACGATCATTTTAATGACGATGCATGCCGCAAAAGGGCTGGAGTTCCCTGTTGTGTTCATTATCGGGATGGAGGAAAATATTTTCCCGCATTCACGTTCATTGGAAAGTGAAGATGAAATGGCCGAAGAACGCCGCTTGATGTATGTCGGTGCAACTCGGGCAGAACAGCGTCTTTACTTATCTTGTGCGGGCTCCCGTACAATATTTGGCCGTACAGGCTACAATGCCCCATCACGTTTTTTACGTGAAATTGATGAAAATGTGTTAGAGCAAGTTTCAAAAGCAAATACTACATCTTATCGTGATGATTCATTACCATTTAAATCGAACCGTTATGACCGTATGCCGAAGCGTTCATTAGGAGGTGTGCAGGCACCTGCTTCCCAGACATCACGTCTGAATTCAACAGGCGGCGATAAGTTTGACTGGAAAGTAGGCGACAAAGCTGCCCATGGTAAATGGGGTGTCGGTATGGTCGTAAGCGTAAAAGGTGAAGGGGATGGTATGGAACTGGATATCGCTTTCCCATCTCCAACTGGAATAAAACGTCTATTAGCAAAATTTGCGCCGATTACGAAAGCTTAGGAGGAACATTGGATGAATGAAATAGAACAAAGAATTGCGGAATTGAACAAGCTTCTTCATGAGTATGGCTATGCGTATTACGTACTGGATAAACCGATAGTAGAAGATAGTGTATATGATCAGCTTTTACATGAGCTTATCGCATTGGAAGAAGCAAATCCGGAATTTATTTATCCTGATTCTCCTACTCAGCGTGTCGGTGGCACGGTGTTGGAAGGCTTTAAAAAGGTAACGCATGAAACAGCGATGCTCAGTTTGTCGAATGCTTTCAATGAAGAAGATTTGCGTGATTTTGACCGGAAAATCGAGCAGGCAATCGGCAAAAATTACTCATATGTATGTGAACTGAAAATTGATGGCTTAGCCATATCTTTGCGCTATGAAAACGGGGTATTTGTACAAGGCGCTACACGTGGTGACGGAACAGTAGGGGAAGACATTACAGCAAACCTGAAAACAATTAGGGCCATCCCATTGCGTCTAAAAGAACCCGTAACATTGGAAGTACGCGGTGAAGCTTATATGCCGAAAAAATCTTTTGAGAAACTGAATGAACGCCGTGCGGAAAACGGAGAAGAGCTATTTGCAAATCCTCGAAACGCGGCAGCAGGATCATTGCGTCAATTAGATCCGAAAATCGCAGCAAGCCGAAATTTATCGACATTTATTTATGCAGTCGGCGGAGACGGAGAAAGCTATGGAATCGATGGGCATTGGGAAATGCTCAAGTATTTGGAGGAGCTAGGTTTTCCATCAAATAAAGAACGCGAGTATTGCGAAACAATTGAGGACGTTTTGGCGTTTATAGAGAAGTGGACAGAAGCGCGCCCAAATTTATCATATGAAATTGATGGAATCGTTATCAAAGTAAATCGCTATGCCCATCAAGATGAGCTTGGCTTTACAGCAAAATCGCCTCGCTGGGCAATTGCCTACAAGTTCCCGGCTGAAGAAGTTATCACAAAATTATTGGATATCGAACTGACGGTAGGTCGCACGGGTGTTATTACTCCAACAGCGATTTTAACACCGGTACTTGTTGCGGGAACTACTGTAAGCCGTGCATCATTGCACAATGAGGACCTGATCCGTGAAAAGGATATTCGAATTGATGATACGGTCATCGTACGAAAAGCAGGGGATATTATTCCGCAAATCGTCGGAGTCGTTCTGGAACAACGCCCTGATGACGCTGTACCATATAAGATGCCGACACATTGTCCTGCATGTGATGAAGAAGTTGTACGTATCGATACTGATGTAGCACTGCGTTGCGTGAATCCTCAATGTCCTGCACAAATTGCGGAAGGTGTGAAACATTTCGTATCACGTAATGCGATGAATATCGACGGTCTTGGTGAGAAGGTAGTCGAACAGCTGCTGCGCGAAGACTATATTCAAGATGTAGCGGGACTATATGAGCTTACAGTAGAGCAACTGATTAATCTGGAGCGAATGGGACAGAAATCGGCGACCAATTTAGTTGAAGCGCTGATTCAGTCCAAGGAAAATTCGCTGGAACGATTACTATTCGGTCTTGGTATCCGTCATGTTGGGGAAAAAGCAGCCAAGATTTTGGCAGCTCATTTTGAAACAATCGATGCACTAATGGTCGCTACAGAAGAGGAATTGAAAGATATTCATGAAATTGGCGATAAAATGGCTGAATCGATCGTAGCGTATTTTGCAAACGAGCAAGTACAGCAATTAATCGAACGCCTAAAAGGATTTGGCTTAAATATGTCCTATAAAGGCAAGAAAGTTGTCGTGGAAGCAGGGGCAAATCCTTTTGCAGGAAAAACAATTGTACTGACAGGTAAATTGCAGCAATTGACACGTAACGAAGCAAAGGCGAAAATAGAACAGTTAGGTGGTACGGTTGCAGGGAGTGTAAGTAAAAAAACAGACCTTGTAATTGTCGGAGAAGATGCTGGCTCGAAGCTTGAAAAAGCCCAAAGCTTAGGCATTGAAATTTGGGATGAAGTGCGCCTAATCGAACAATTAATATAGTAAAGGGGACTTGCTCTCATGAAACGTTATCGCTGGATACCTGCGATAATTGTAGCGGCGATGTTGTCAGCGTGTGCGCCAAACCTTACACCTGATACAGAACTGACGCAAGAATCAGATACAGAACAAGCTGTGGAAACAACTATTATCCCGAACATGCAAATAAACGATAAATTTTATCGCACATTGATTCCTTATAAGGAAAGTGCAAGCCGTGGTTTAGTTGTTTCCAATATTTATACGAAGTACGATATGAAAGAAGTCGAAACAGGCTTAATGCGTATTTCGCAAAATCATTTTGATACGGAAAACTATTATTTCCAGGAAGGTCAGTATTTAGATGAAAATACATTGAAATACTGGTTAGCCCGTCCAAACCAAACAGAAGACAAAGGACCCGAGTACCAAGGTCTAAACCCATCAAGCATTGATGAGGCAACAGGCAAGGAAATGGATCCGACTGTTAAAGCGACAGAAGCACCGGTTTATTTGGCCCATATTGTGGAGCAAAATTATTTAACAAAAACCGATGAGAACAAAGTAAAGCTGGCAGGTGTTTCAATCGGTCTAGCGTTAAATTCAGTTTACTATTATCAAAAAGAGCAGTATGGCGAGTTTTTTGAACAAAAAATTCCCGATGCAAAAATAGAAGCAGAAGGTAAGAAAATTGCACAGGAAGTTATCAATCGATTGCGTGCCCGTCCGGAACTGGCAGATGTTCCGATCGTCATTGGTTTATTTAAACAAGCAGAAAGAAATGCGATTGTACCAGGAACATATACTGACTATAATTTCGCGGATAAAGGGAAAACAGAATTGGGTGAGTGGAAAGCAATCGATGAAAAATACGTTACTTTCCCTATGAGTTCGCCGGATGATGTCTACCGTGATTTGAATACGAACTTCCAAAACTTCAAACAGGATGTCGACAAATACTTCTCGAACTTCACGAGTGTGTTTGCGACTGGATTTTATCAAAATAAAAAAGTTCAGAAGCTTGATATCGAAATCCCAATCCAGTTTTACGGAACAGCTGAAATTACAGGATTTACACAGTATTTGACGGGCCTAATGCTTAATCATTTACCGCTTGACCTGTATATTTCGGTGAGTATTACTTCTGTGAACGGACCGGAAGTGCTAATTATTAAAGAACCGAATGACGATAAACCTTTTGTTCATATTTATGAGTAAAATCTTCCGAAAAATACCATACTTTTACGAGTGTGGTATTTTCTTTTTACACAGAATTTCTACTTCACCGCGTTAATGCGTTAATTTGGCGAAAAATCGTCATAAGTGGAGGATTGTTTGCTGGATTTTTTCCTAAAGCGGAGATTTTTACAAGGAAAAATGTTATCATTATGGGCATGGTTTATGTAGAATCAGCGGGTATCCAAAACAATCACTGACTCCACATATAGCCCCGGCAGATGATACGGATTTTGCTGAGGGATATTTGATTCGATAACTTGGAGGTGTAACAAATGGCAAACATTTCAAAAGAAGAAGTAAAACACGTAGCACACTTAGCTCGCCTTGCTATTACAGAAGAGGAAGCAGAGAAATTTGCTGAACAACTAGGGAAAATTACAGATTTCGCAGAGCAATTAAATGAGTTAGATACAACAAATGTAGAACCGACTTCTCATGTTTTACCTTTAGTGAACGTACTTCGTGAGGACGTAGCAAAAGAAGGCTTACCTCTTGAAAAAGTAATGCTGAACGTAAAAGAACAAGAAGCAGGTCAAATTAAAGTACCATCAATTATGGAGTAATAGGAGGAACCACTCGCATGACAGTATTTGAGCGCACATCAGCACAATTGCAAGAGAGCTTAAAGTCGGGTGAACTGACAATTGCGGATTTAACAAAAGAAGCATTTGACCGCATTGAAAAGTTGGACGGCGATGTACAAGCTTTCTTAGCATTAAATAAAGAACAAGCAACTGCAAAAGCAGCTGAATTAGATCAAGTTCCTTTTGAGGAGCGCGGTCCATTATTCGGTATGCCGATTGGCGTAAAGGACAACATCGTAACAGAAGGATTGGAAACAACTTGTGCTTCTAAAATTCTGGAAGGCTTTATGCCAATTTACGATGCAACAATCGTAAAAAAATTACGTGATGCAGGCATGATCACAGTCGGTAAGTTGAACATGGATGAATTCGCAATGGGTTCTTCAAACGAAAACTCGGCTTATAAAACTACTAAAAACCCATGGAACCTTTCACATGTACCAGGTGGTTCTTCAGGTGCATCTGCAGCAGCGGTTGCAGCGGGTGAAGTACCATTTTCATTAGGTTCTGACACGGGTGGTTCAATCCGTCAACCAGCAGCCTACTGTGGTGTTGTAGGAATGAAACCTACATACGGTCGTGTATCTCGTTTTGGTTTAGTTGCATTCGCATCTTCTTTAGATCAAATCGGACCAATTACACGCAATGTAAAAGACAATGCGTTATTACTTGAAGCAATCTCAGGTGTAGATGAAATGGATTCTACTTCTGCAGATGTGCCGGTACCAAACTATGCGGCTGCTTTAGATGGTAATATTAAAGGCTTAAAAATTGCTGTTCCAAAAGAATTCCTAGGTGAAGGCGTTGGGGAAGCAGCGAAACAGTCAGTGCTTGATGCATTGGAAGTATTAAAAGGCTTGGGTGCTACAGTAGAAGAAGTATCTTTACCGCATTCTAAATATGCATTAGCAGCGTATTACATCCTTTCTTCATCAGAAGCATCTTCAAACCTTTCTCGTTTTGATGGTATTCGCTACGGCTACCGTTCAGAAAACGCGAAAAACTTATTGGAGCTGTACAAACAATCTCGTGCTGAAGGTTTTGGCGATGAAGTAAAACGTCGTATCATGCTTGGAACATATTCATTATCTGCTGGTACGTATGATGCTTACTACAAAAAAGCACAACAAGCACGTACTTTAATTAAAGCCGATTACGACAAAGTGTTCGAAAACTATGATGTAATCATCGGGCCAACTGCACCAACACCAGCATTCGCTATTGGTGCAAACATTGATGATCCATTGACAATGTACGCAAACGACATTTTAACAATTCCAATTAACTTAGCAGGTGTACCGGCAATTTCAGTTCCATGCGGTTTTGAGAATGGATTACCACTAGGTTTACAAATTATCGGTAAGCATTTCGATGAAGAAACACTTTACCGTGTGGCATATGCGTATGAGCAACAAACAGATTTCGCAAAACAAACTCCAGCATTATGGGAGGTAAAATAAGATGAACTTTGAAACAGTCATTGGTTTAGAGATTCACGTTGAGTTAAAAACAAACTCAAAAATCTTCTCTAGCAGTCCAAACAGTTTTGGTGCGGAACCAAACACAAATACAACAGTAATCGACCTAGGCTATCCAGGTGTTTTACCAGTATTGAATAAACAAGTAGTAGATTACGCGATGCGTGCTTCATTAGCATTAAACATGGAAATCGAACAAGAAACTAAGTTCGACCGTAAAAACTACTTCTACCCGGACAATCCGAAAGCTTACCAAATTTCACAATTTGATAAGCCAATCGGTAAAAACGGTTGGGTAGAAATCGAAATTCCAGCTAAAGGTGATACACCAGGCTACAAAAAGAAAATCGGTATTACACGTCTTCACATGGAAGAAGATGCTGGTAAATTAACACATGCTGACGGCTATTCTTTAGTGGACTTAAACCGTCAAGGTACACCACTAGTAGAAATCGTTTCTGAGCCGGATATCCGTACACCGGACGAAGCATATGCCTACCTTGAAAAAGTAAAATCGATCATCCAATATACAGGCGTTTCTGACGTACGTATGGAGGAAGGTTCACTTCGTTGTGATGCAAACATTTCAATCCGTCCATACGGTCAGGAAGAGTTCGGTACAAAAACGGAGCTTAAAAACTTAAACTCATTCAACTTTGTACGTCGTGGTTTAGAGCATGAAGAAATCCGCCAAGCAGAAGTATTAATGGCTGGTGGCGTTATTGAGCAGGAAACACGTCGTTTTGATGAGAAAACAGGTAAAACAATTCTTATGCGTGTTAAAGAAGGAACAGATGATTACCGTTACTTCCCAGAGCCAGACTTAGTGCGTCTTTCAATTTCCGATGAATGGGTGGAGCGCGTACGCAACGAAATTCCTGAATTACCGGATGCGCGTAAAGCACGCTATGTTTCTGAATTAGGTTTAAATGATTATGATGCAAACGTACTTGTAGTAAACAAGGAGATTTCAGATTTCTTTGATGCAACTGTAAATGCAGGGGCTGATGCGAAATTAACAGCTAACTGGTTAATGGGAGATATTTCTGCATACTTAAACGCTGAGCAAAAAGAGTTGAAAAATACAGCTCTAACACCTGAAAACTTGGCGGGTATGGTGAAATTAATTACGGACGGTACAATTTCTTCTAAAATCGCGAAAAAAGTATTCACTGAGTTAGTAACAAACGGTGGAGACGCAGCGAAAATCGTGAAGGAAAAAGGCTTAGTTCAAATTTCTGATCCAGAAGTAATCCGTGGTTTCGTAACAACTGTTCTTGATAATGATGCAAAATCAGTGGAAGACTTCAAAGCTGGTAAAGACCGTGCGATTAAAGCGCTTCTTGGCCAAATTATGAAAGCCTCTAAAGGTCAAGCAAACCCACAATTAACAAACCAAATCTTAATGGAAGAAATTAATAAACGTTAATTTTTTTCTTATAAACGGCAGTCCATTTTCTAATTGGGCTGCCGTTTTATTTCGTTATAAAAGGAATTTTCTTGAAAAATGTCAAGCATAGGCTAATAATGGGGAATGTATAAGATGTGGTAGAGGAGGGAAATGTTCATGGAAAGTACATGGTGTATTGGACCGCTTCAAATTGTCCGGGAACAGCGGATAGAGGAGAATTGTTTTGGGGTTATTGAAGGCAAAAAAATCGTCCGGTTTTGTAAAAAAGACGAATTACCTGAACAAATCGATATTGTGGAAACAAAGTCGGCATATAAAATGATGCCGGGAATGATTGATCAGCATATTCACGGGATATCCGGTGCTGATGTGATGGACGGAACGGAAAGCAGTCTGAACACAATCAGTACAGCGCTTGCGAAATTTGGAGTGACAACCTTTTTAGCAACAACGATGACGGCAGCAGAAACCCAAATCGAGCGCGTTGTAAAATTGATTGCCGATGCGAAGAACAATGTAAAAGGTGCCAAAATTGCCGGCATCCATTTAGAAGGACCTTTCATTAATCCGATTCAAAAAGGGGCACAGTCCGATCAGTTTATAATAAAGCCTTCAGTAGAGATTTTCGATCATTTAAACGATTCTTCCCAAAACGAAATTAAACTTATTACACTTGCATCAGAGTTAGATGAAGGCCATAAGCTTACGACCTATTTAAAAAATAAAGGGATTGTAGCATCGATCGGTCATTCTGATGCCAAGTATACGGAGACAAAGGCATTATTGGAACAGCAGCTTATTCAGAATGCCACTCATTTTTGCAATGGGATGAGATCTATTCATCATCGTGAGCCGGGCTTGCAGGTTGCGTTACTGCAAAGTGAATGTATGCTGGAGATTATTGCTGACGGATTTCATATTCACCCGGACATGATTCGTTTTATTTACGACACGGTTGGTGAAGACCGAATGATATTAATATCTGACAGTATGCGGGCAACCGAATTAGCTGACGGTATTTATGATTTAGGTGGACAGGAAGTTCGTGTAGAAGACGGCTTGTGTAAATTGGTTGGAAGTGATGCGCTTGCAGGAAGTACGCTCAATTTAAATAAGTCCAGAAAAAATATGAAAGAGTGGCTCGGACTTTCAGATTTGACACTGGCCAAACTGAGTTCAACAAACAGTGCAAAACTGTTAGGATTATATGAAAATAAAGGGTCAATTGAAGTCGGTAAAGATGCTGATTTTTACATCGTAAATGAAAATGAGGATGTTATATTAACTGTTTCAGAAGGAGAGATTATTTATGGAAATAATAAGCTCTAAAAAAGAGGGATGGAAATGAATTTTGTTAAAGGAGAGGCTGTGCGCCTTAACCCCCAGCTGAAAAAAAGTTTCTTTCAACTGGCAAACGATACTTTTGGGCTGGATTTCGAACAATGGGATGAGCAAGGGTATTGGAATGATACATACTGTCCCTATACATTTGAAGTAGATGGCGAAATAGTAGCGAATGTTTCTACAAGTAGCGGAACAATGATTTTGGATGGCAGGCAGTATGAAGCTGTTCAGATTGGGACTGTTATGACAAATCCAAAATTCCAAGGAAAAGGATTATCCCGTCAGCTTATGGAAAAGGTGATGGAAGATCATGTGAATGCACATATCATATACTTATTTGCAAATAAGACAGTGCTGGACTTTTATCCGAAATTTGGTTTTGAAACGCGTATACAGTCTACTTTTACCGTGGATAAAAAGGATATTGGGCCAGTTCATACGGAAGTAAAGAAAGTGAATCTGGATGATAAGCCTACAAGAAATGTATTTTATGAAACAACGGTATTTAGAAAACCTGTCAGTCAGAAAATGAGTATGGTTCAGAATGAAAATATCGTGATGTTCCATGCATTGACGCAATACCGGGACTGCATTTACTATGTACCTAAGTTTCAGGCATTTGCCATCTTGAATGAAACTGCCGAGTATACAGAGTTAATCGACGTCATATCTAAAGAGCAGGTGGATTTACAGGAAATACTCGGTTGCTTACCTATTCGTTCTGAAAAAATCAGACTGTGCTTTACTCCCGATAATTTACAGATTCCTGTTATGCAAGATGTATTCATCGATGAGGGAGCAATGTTTGTTAAAAATCAAAAAGATATTATGTATCCGAATAATGTGCTTTTTCCATACAGTGGTCTGGCATAAAAAATGGAGACCCGCTACACTGGTGCGGGTCTCCATTTTACGGTTACTTCAATAATTTCGATGTCATGTCCAAAAGTCGCTTTTTTGCTTGGCGGGCAATTGGTATTTCTTCCAAGTCGAATCCATGTGTACATCCTTCATAAATATCAAATTGGACTTGTACACCGGACTGCTGTAGCTTATCTAGAAATTCACATACTTCCTCATAAAATATGTCATGCGTTCCGATAAACGTATAAACCGGTGGAAGTCCTTCAACATTTGCATAAAAAGGCGATGCATAAGGCGGAATCTTTTCATTATCCGGTAAATAAGCATGCCAACTTTTTTTATTTTTTTCGGCATTCCAAATAGCGGGTGAAGTAAATTTTTTGTGGAATGGCCTTTCTTTTGCATCAAGCATCGGATACAACGGTAACACCGCCGCTATTTTTGGTCCTTTTTCATCCCGTGCTTTTAGAGCAACGGCCAATGCCAAGTTCCCACCTGCACTGCCACCGCTTACAATAATTTTCGTTCGGTCTATATTCAAATCACCTGCATGCTCACTTATCCACTCTAATAATGTATAGCCGTCGTTTAAAGCAGCAGGATAAGGCTTTTCAGGAGCGAGGCGGTATTGCGGAATGAATACTACCGCTTGGAAGTTATGTACAAAATCCGTTACATAAGGTACGCTGTCATCCGGACTGCCGAACACCATCCCTCCACCATGAAACCAAATAAAGCCCGGCATATTTTGTACTGCATGTGCCGGCTGTATACGAACGACTCGTAGATTGCCTAGCATCATTTCTTCGATTAAACAATTTTCAAGCTGGTAGTTCTGCTCGGAATAATGGACAAAAGTTCTGTTTAGGATCAGTTCCTCAAATGTACGAGAATTTTTTAATTTACGTTCAATTGGTTCGACGAGTTCAGGATGCAGTCCGTTCATCATGTTGCAGCCTCCGATACTTTCCGCTGTTCAATTTTACTGAAGGAACGCAGAGAGAATTTCATAACGAACCAACTCAGTACACTCCCGGCAAATAAAGGGATTGCACCAGGCATAATATTGAAAATGCCATAGATCAATAAAACACTTAACGCATTTAAAATGACCGTGAATGGTGAAGTGATCGTAAATAAAAAAGCTTGTTTGATCATTGCCAAAAACGACAGGTCAAAATGTACATATACTGGAAAGAAGAAAAACAACGTCCCTAAAATTAAAAAGGCGATAATAAAAGTTGGTATGAGAAGGAAAGATAAGGAGTCAACCATATAAATTGCATAAAAGTCGATTGCTAAAATCAGCACGATAATATAACTAATTCCCGCATACCCATTTCCTCTAAGCCACTCGGTTTTATACACTTCCCAAAATGTTTTCGTAATTGGCTTATCAATATCAAGGTGAAACTGTCTTACTATTGTAAATAAAGCAATTGTCGCCGGAAATATACCGAAAATAAAAAGGCCAATCGCTGAGAAAAACAGCCAAAGAAAGTTTAAGTAAATAATTTTTAATAGCTTTACACCGAAACTGTAAAACCCATCCCAAAATGTCATAACAATATCCCCCTTAACTTTATTATAAAATAAAAAGTCTGAAAAATTGAGCTATTTAAATTAAGGACTTTTAATGGACTTGAGTTCCTCCTAATTTTTTTGTAGTCTGGAAAAAATAGCTATTTTGCTATTTTATACAAAGGAAAAATAAAAAGGGGGATGGGTTATGAGTAATACAATTTTTAAAAGATTAGGACTGCTCTTTTTAGTATTAGTGCTTTCTGTTGTAATGGCTGCATGCAGCGAAGATGAAACAACATCAACAAATGCGGATACAGATACGGATAGCGGAAGTGCTAGCACAGATACAGACTCTTCAGGATTGTCAGGCGAAATCACAGTTTGGGCGCACCCTTATACAGATGGCTCAACAGGTGAAGGGGATATGTGGAAAACATTTGCATCGGATTTTGAAGCTGAAACAGGGGTAAAAGTAAACTTCGAACAAATTCCATGGGCAAATCGAGACCAAAAAATCTTAACAGCATTAGCTGCTGGTCAAGGTCCGGATGTATTCTATGTAATTCCTGACCAAATGCCACAATACGCAGAACAACAATTAATTTTAGATATATCTCAATACGTTACGGATGAAGAATTAAGCGGTTTTGTACCAACTGCTATCGAAGCAACGAGTTGGAAAGGCAAACAATACGGGATGCCAATTTTACAAACAGCGGAGTCTTTAATTTATAACAAAGACATTTTAACGGAATTAGGCGTAGATGAAAACAGCCTACCGACAACATGGGATGAATTCAAAGCTTTAGCAGAAAAAGCAAAAGCAGCTGGTTATTATGCATTCTCATATGCAGGTGGCGGTTCTTTAAACAACACACTTTATCCGTTTTTATGGCAAGCTGGCGGTAATGTAATTGATGAAGATAACAACATCTTAATTAACAAGCCAGAAGCAGTTAAGTCATTTGAATTAATCAACGAAATGTATACAAAGGGCTGGATTCCGCAAGATTCAGTTACAGCGCTTGATCATGACTCGCTTTACTTGGGCGGGAAATTATTAGCTATAAACGGCTCTGGTATTTCGGTAAACCGTTTATTAGATGAGAAGCCATTTGAGTTTGTTATTGCGCCACCATTAAAAGATGCAGAGCAGTTAACTTACGGTACTGTTGGTATGTTTGTAGGTTCGGCGATTTCTAAAAATCCTGAAGCTGCAGCAGAGTTCATGAAGTACGTTACAAACACAGAAAACCAACGTACATTCAACAACATTACACAATATATCCCGACTCGTGATGAAGCGAAGGATATTTTTGATTCACAACAATATATGGCTCAATTAGCAGGCTACACAGAATTTGCGAAACCAGGTGTGATTCATCCGGAAGGACGTAATATTATGCCTTTAGTTCAAGCAGAGATTCAAGCAATGCTAGAAGGTAAACAATCTCCTCAGGAAGCTGCAGATAAAGCGGCAGAAGCAATTGATAAGTTAATTAACAAATAGTTCAAAAGGAGAGTTTGGTCGTGAAGATCAAACTCTCTCATTACTTAAAGTACAGAAAGGGTGAGGCATGTGACCTCTACAACTTCTAAACAATCATTTAGTGCACGAATCAAGAGGGAGTTAAACAAAAATTTATTAGTCTATGTCGTGCTCATTCCAGTAATCATTCATTTTCTTATCTTTCAAATCTATCCATTTGCTTTAAGTTTCTATTTAACGTTTCATGACTGGAAAATTATCGGAGACCCTGAATTTGTCGGGTTAAAACATTGGAAAAATTTATTTGATGATGAAATCGCTTGGAAAGCAATATGGAATACAGTTAAGTTTTCCATCTATTATATAGTTCCGACAATGGCACTTGGTCTAATTTTAGCAGTGATCATTAATTCGGGAGTTAAATATTCAGGATTTTTTAAAGGATTGTTCTTCCTGCCTGTAGTTACATCATTCGTAATTATCGCAGGGATTTGGGGATGGTTATTCCGCGGTACAGAAGATGGTTTTATCAACTATTTAATCGGTTTTGTCGGAATCGATCCACAGCTGTTTTTATCCAGTTCATCGCAGGCGCTTCTTGTCCTGGCAGGATTAAGTATTTTTAAAGTAGCGGGAACGACGATGATTTACTATTATGCGGGATTACAATCCATCGACCGTCAATTGTATGAAGCGGCACGGATTGATGGTGCAAGTCCGTGGAAAATCTTCTGGAAAGTTACATTCCCGATGTTAAAGCCGATCCATTTTTACGTAGCGATTACAACGACAATCGGGTCATTTCAGATTTTCGATTCGGCATTCCTGTTAACGAATGGCGGACCGAACTACTCGACAACGACAATCGTGTATTACTTATATCATCAAGGATTCACAAGCTTGAACTTAAGCTATGCAGCAGTTTTATCATATGTATTGTTCTTTATCATTCTTATTATTGCGTTAATCCAACGTAAATATATTGGGAAAGATCCAAATTATTATTAAGCTGGTGCGGGAAGGAGCAGATAAATGAAAAAAGTAATCTCTTATACAGCATTAGCAATATTAGCAATCATTTTTATAATGCCATTCATCATCATGGTGTTCGGTTCATTAAAAGAAGTGAAACAGGCACAGATTGATCCGCTGTTTTGGCTGCCGACCAATCCATCAATTCAAAACTATATCAACATATTCTCAAATGGGATTTTTATACGATGGATCTGGAACTCTATCGTTATAACTGTCATTCCGGTTATAACTCAAATGCTTTTTGCGGCATTGCTCGGTTATATTTTTGCGAAAAAGCAATTCTGGGGTAAAGAGGCGATTTTCTGGATTTTCATGGCCGTTATCATGATACCTCAACAGTTATTTATTATTCCCAAATATATTATGTTCGCCGATTTTGGATGGATAAATACATATTGGGCATTAATTGTACCTGAATTATGGGCAATCATGGGCGTATTTTTAGTACGACAATTTTTACAGGGAATACCGAAAGATTTGGAAGAAGCCGCCTATATTGACGGAGCGAACGATTGGCAAATCTTCTTCAAGATTATTTTACCATTATCATTCCCGGTAATTGCGACAGTAGGAACTTTTGCCTTTATTTCAAACTGGAATGACTTATTCCAGCCGTTAATTTACTTAACAAATGAAAAAATGTTCCCTGTTACAGTTGGTCTTGCCTCGATGCTTGGAAAAGAGGGGAACTTCGGTGTCGAAATGGCAGGTGCAACAATTTCATTTATCCCGACATTTTTAATCTTTATTTTCTTCCAACGTTATTTCACAGAAGGGATTACAATGTCAGGTATTAAATAGGGGGCTTCTATGAAAATAGGGATAATCGGAACGGATTCAACCCATGCAATCGCGTTCAGTGAAAGGCTGCAGAAAAAAGGTCACAAGCTATTCGCTTATCGGGGAGGCTCTGCAATTGATTTGAGCAGAAACCGGATTGAACGAATCTCTGCGGAGTTGAATGATAGTGGAATTCCTTTTATGACAACACTACAGGAACTGTCAGATATTTGCGATGCGTTTATCATTACATCGGCTGATGCATCACAACATTTCGGGCAATTTGCAGATTTGGCTGCTTTGGAAAAACCTATTTTTATCGATAAACCACTGGCACTAAATTATGAGCAGGCGAGTTCTATTGTAGAACTTGCCAATGAAAAGGGAACGCCCTTGATGAGCTGCTCGGCTTTGCGATTTGCTGATGAAATTCAATTGGCAAAATCTAAAGAGAGCATCGAGGCAGTGGATATCATCTCACCACTGCCGATGCTGCAGGAATTTGACTATTTCTATTATGGAATCCATGCAGTGGAAATGATCAGTGCGTTAAAAGGCACATCTGTCAAAGACATAGCCGTTACCTTTAATGAGCAGCAACACTTTATCACGTTCACCTTTCAGGATGGGACGGTCTCTTCAATTAGAGGGTACTTACAGCATCGTCAAAGTTTTCAATTTGTAGCACATACACAGCAGCAAAGTGAATGGTTTGAAATTGCTGAAGGCGATCTCCGATTTTATGATCGACTGATTGATATGATAGAACAATTTTTTATTGAGAAAAAAAGCCCTATTGATCAAACCGATATGTTGCAAACAATAAAGCTGCTGGAACGAATAACGAATATTGCCGGAGCTCACTGATTCTTTATATCTTCTAAAAACTGAATATAATAGATGCGTTTAGGACGACCGCGGTGGGCTACCTTTTCCTCGCCGATAATATCGACAAGCCCCGCATCCAGCCACTTTAACAGGATGCGATTGGCGCTGCGTAAAGTAATGTTCAATGTTTGGGCAAGTTCTTCAGCCGTATAAATAAACTTTTGATGTTTCATAATACGGCCCATTAATTTGGATATATACGAAGCAGACATCCCGGCTTTTTCAGCCCGCTCCAATAACTTCACATCTGTTATGACTAGCGGGTACTGTTCATAGTTAATAAAAACGGTCGTATCAATCGGACCGATCACACTATTATCTTCTCGCACGATATAGCATAGGTTTGGTCCATTTTCATTTGCCTGGTAGAGAGCCTGTTTGGCATGACGGCCGGAATCATTTGCATTGATTCCAAAGCCGATACCGATTGTGCAATTGATTTTCAGCTCTTCTTTGAAACGGGAAAGCAGCGGCAAATGCTTGTAACCTAATGTTTCACGCTCAAATTGCCCACGGGTCGTAATAAAACTGTATTGCAGCGGATTCAGCATAATTAAATGACCATCCATTTGCTGCGTGAACTGCTTTAGTATTTGCTCCACTTTCGACTGATCCTGGTTGGCAATCGCTTCAAATTGAATCAAACCGTATACGATTTGGCTTTCCTTGTTTTGTCGCCCTTTAGAAGCCAATAAGACCCGCTCAAAAGCGACGATCAGTTCCTGCTTTGTTGGAATTAAATAGCGACATTCGATATTACGTTCACTTAATGATTCATAGACAGAGGCAATTGTGGTAACCGGGAAATAGCCTTGTTCAGCATGCTTTATATGATTTTCCAGTATGGCATCAACCGTTTCACCTTCAGAAAACACATAGTCAATTTTATGGTGCAACTGATGTGTAATCGACAATATGGTGCTTTGTTGCAGCAGGTCAAAACAATACTGTTTCTGTTCATTCTGTATTTTATGGGTTAACAGCAATTCGTATAGCTGAAGCGCTCTGCTATTAATTTGATAAAGCTGCAAAGATGAATCATAGAATTTCAACTGCTGAAAAATATAAGGATCTGCAGCGACAAGCATTTCATATTCATAGATGAACCGCTGTAACTCGTCCGTCATTATAAAGTCCTGTGTTAAATAATAATGTGGTTGGATATTAGGGAATCCACGTAATGCTTCTTTAATTGTATCCTGCAAAATTTCAGGGACAATAATTCCTATTAAACTTTGCGAGGTATACGGAATGGCCTTATTCATTATGTCTGTGCCTCCAAAAATCCATATTAATATAATTTTACAGAAAGATTTAAGAATATTCAATTTATAAAGGGGTGACCACTATGCAAACGGTACAACAATTAGAAGAATTCATGACAAAACCATCCGAAGCATTAGTAGAGGATATTAAAAAAATAGATGGTGACATTTTGATTTTAGGAATTGCAGGGAAGATGGGGCCTACTTTAGCGAAGATGGCGAAACGTGCTGCTGAAGAGGCGGGAATCGAGAAACGGATTATCGGTGTTGCTCGATTTTCAAATAAAGAAATGAAAGAAGAGCTGGAATCCGCGGGGATTGAAACCATTACATGTGATTTACTGGATGAAGCGCAGCTTGCGCAGTTGCCGGATATTCCGAATATCATTTTCATGGCGGGCAATAAGTTCGGCACAGTTAATAACGAACACTTCACATGGGCGATGAATACATACGTACCAGGTCGTGTAGCAGATAAGTTTAAAAACTCAAATATCGTCGTATTTTCTTCAGGCAATATTTATCCATTTACACCTGTAGCAGCGGGTAACTGCGGAGAAGATGTAACGCCGGTACCTGTTGGTGAATATGCCATGTCCACATTGGGAAGAGAACGTATTTTCACGAATTTCTCCAATCGTTTTCAGACAAAAATGCTTATGTTCCGATTAAATTATGCGATTGATTTACGATACGGGGTTTTATTGGAAATTGCTAAATCTGTTTACAATAATGAGCCGGTTGATGTCACGATGGGGAGTGTCAATGTCATCTGGCAAGGGGATGCAAACGAATACGCAATTCGCTCGCTATTACATTGTGATTCACCTGTAAAAATTCTGAATGTCACAGGACCGGAGACGTTATCTGTTCGCTGGCTGGCGAAGGAGTTTGCGAAACGCTTTAATAAGGAAGCTATAATTATAGGGGTCGAACAGGAAACAGCATTATTAAATACAGCGGCCCATGCCCATAAATTATTTGGCTATCCTCGTGTATCCATTGAGCAAATGCTTGATATGGTTGCAAATTGGGTGGAATTAGATGGTGCCACATTAAATAAACCAACGCATTTCCAGGAACGGAAAGGGGCGTTTTAAATGAATGAAGCGGTAAAAAAAGCATTGTTTGACGGTGCATTTATTCCGGCACATCCATTAGCGTTAAACGAAGACAAATCATTGGATGAAGTAAGTCAGCGTGCTTTGACGAGATATTATATTGATGCGGGTGTCGGAGGCTTGGCAGTTGGTGTTCATACGACACAATTTGAGATCCGCGATCCCCAATTCAACTTGTATGAACGTGTTCTTTCAATTGCAATCGATGAAATGAAGAAGGCGCATGTACCGGAATCCTTCATTAAAATAGGTGGTGTTTGCGGTCCGGTAGAGCAGGCAAAACATGAAGCGACAATTTTAAAAACGCTTGGTTATGATCTAGCTTTACTAAGTATGGGAGGACTGCAGCATTTGTCGGAGGCGCAGCTATTGGAGCGTACGAAAGAAATCGCCAAAATCATTCCGGTAGTTGGCTTCTATTTACAGCCATCAGTTGGCGGGCGTGTATTCACTTATCAATTTTGGCGGGAGTTTGCCAATATAGAAAATGTATATGCGATTAAAATGGCGCCATTTAACCGTTATGAAACATTAGATGTAGTTCGTGCAGTATGCAATAGCGACCGCCGGGATGAAATCGCTCTTTATACAGGAAATGACGATAATATTGTCATTGATCTATTAACTGAATATGCATTTGCGATTAATGGTGAAACCGTTAAAAAGAAAGTAGTAGGCGGGCTGTTAGGGCATTGGTCGGTATGGGCGAAAACTGCCGTTCAATATTTTGAAGAGATTAAGATTATTAGAGATAAAGAGCAAATTGATGCAAGCTGGTTAACAAGAGCCATTGAAGTGACAGATGCGAATGCGGCTTTCTTTGATCCGGCCCATTCCTTTAAAGGAAGCATTGCAGGAATTAATGAAGTATTGACAAGACAAGGATTGCTGAAAGGAAACTGGTGTCTGGCAGATCATGAAGTATTAAGTGAAGGCCAAGCTGATGAAATTACGCGTGTCTATAACATGTATCCGCATTTGAATGATGATGCATTTGTTAAACAAAATTTAGCAAAGTGGAAATCAGGTGAAAAGAGTGAAAGCTTTACAAGCACATGATGGTGTCGTGAAAATAGCTGAGATTGATCAACCGGAGCTTTTTGAAACGGGAGTATTAATAGAAACCTATTATACTGCTGTATCGCCAGGGACTGAAAGGTTATTAATTGAGGGAAGCAAACAAGGTGTACGTCAGCTTGGATATAGCGCTGTCGGGAAAGTGAAGGACGTTGGGGTTAATGTCACAACTGTTCAAGTAGACGATATTGTTGCCTGCTATGGTGCCCCTTATGTCGGGCATATGGAGCAGCTTGTTGTACCGGAAACATTAGTAGCGAAATGCTCTGCCGACGTATTGCCAAAGCATGCGGCATTTGCAGCACACGGTACGATTGCCATTCACGCGATACGCCAAGGACAGCTGCAGTTTGGTGAAACGGTTGTAGTTATCGGATTAGGTGTACTTGGCCAAATGATTGCAAAGATTTGTGCAGCAGCAAGTTATGACGTCATCTGCTATGAACCTAATGAAAAAAGAGCTGAAATGCTGAAAGGTACACCAGGCATTGAAATTTTTTCGGATTTAAATGAAATGGAACAGCATATTTTGGATTATACGAAAGGGCATGGTGTAGATGCTGTACTGCTATGTGCTGGAGGAAAACATTCTGAAACTACCCCGCGCAGTCTTGAATGGGTTCGGAAGCAGGGAAGAATCGTTATTGTCGGAGATGTAGAACCACAGTTTAATCGAGAACAATTATTTATAAAGGAAGCGGTCATTACGATTTCAAGAGCAGGCGGACCAGGCCGTTATGATGCTCGCTATGAAAGAGAAGCGATTGACTATCCGTATCATTATGTTCGCTGGACAGAAGGGCGAAATTTGGCGGCCTATATTCGTTTACTGGAACGAAAGGCGATCGATGTTTCTGATTTTGTGCAACTGGAAATTCCTTTTGAACATTCAGCCGGTGTGTATGACAGATTAGAGAGCAGTGAGGCATTGACCGCCATCATTGAATATTCGGGAGGGAATTAACATGTTAAAGGTTGGCGTAATTGGAGGAGGATCTATTTCCGAGTACCATTTAAAACCTTATTTTGAAAATCCCAATGTAGAGATTGTTGCGATTTGTGATAGTGATGAACGAAGACTGCATGCATTAGGCAAAAAATACTGTGTAGAGAACTTATATTTAAAAGTGAGTGAGTTTCTTGCAAACGAGGAAATTGATGCAATCAGTATTTGTACGTGGAATAACTCCCATGCTGAAATTGCAATTCAGGCACTCCAAATGAACAAGCATGTTCTGCTTGAGAAGCCATTAAGTTTATCGCTTGATGAAGCCTATGCAGTCGAAGCGGCGGTAAAAGAGTCGGGTAAGATATTACAAGTTGGCTATGTACGCCGATTTGCAACAAATGTAGGTGTTCTTAAAAAATTTATTGATGCAGGTGAACTGGGAGAAATTTATTATGCGAAAGCTTCATGCATACGCCGATTAGGAAATCCAGGCGGCTGGTTCAGCGATATTAAGAAATCTGGAGGCGGGCCTTTAATTGATTTAGGGACGCATATGATCGATCTTTGCTGGTATTTAATGGGGAAACCAAAGCCGATTTCTGTTTCAGGTAATACGTACAAAAAATTAGGGAATCGCGCCCATATTGAAAACTTATCTTTCTATAAGGCGGCTGATTATGATGCCGAGCATAATGATGTGGAAGATCTTGCGAATGCGCTCATCCGTTTTGAAAACGGTGCTTCTTTATATGTGGATGTAAGTTTTACACTACATGCTAAACAAGACGAAGTATCTGTAAAACTATATGGTGAAAATGGCGGTGCCGAAGTAGAACCTGAACTTGCTATTGTAAAAGAGCAGCATGAAACGATTTTAAATATTACACCCCAGATCGATTTGTTAAGCTTCGATTTTGCAGGTTCATTCATCAATGAAATCAATCATTTCGTGGACTGCTGTATTAATAATGTGCAGCCTATTTCTACAGTAGAAGACGGGGTTGAAGTGACAAAAATGTTGGCGGCGATTTATGAATCGGCTGCAACAAATCAAGAAAAAAATTGTAGGTGATTCTAATGAAAATCGTATTGGAAAAAGAACAGCAGCTACTTATGCACTCCCCATTGTACCAATTTACAAATGAGAACAGTGGTGAGCCTAATACCGTAACAATTTTGCAACAGCCTGAAGCAGACGCCTATAAGCCATTTTCAACGGTAGAAAAACAGGGTTGGATATACTTCGATTTATGGTCGTATTCATTTGCGATTCCATTACATGAAGTGTTGAAAGCACATGATACGGTTAAAGGTGTCCTTCGACTAAGAAGAACGACAAATAATTTCTCGTATATAGAAGAAGATATCCTTGCTTTATCGGAATGGTTTGGAAAAGTCCGGAACGTATCGGTACGCTCGAATGAAATCGGAGAAAATCATTATACGATTGTTTTGTGTGAATTCGGTGAATCGATGATGGCCCATTTAGAATACCGGACAGGTCAGGACCGGATTGAATTTGAATGGAGCAGCCATCTGCATATTGCAGAGTTTGATAGTTTACAAATGACGGGCGACAGTGACAACAATCGAAACTTGTTCAAAAATATAGATGCAGTCCAGCAGTATGCGGTGCAATGGGATGAAGCCTATGATGAAAATCTGAATGCTGTACGACTGCTCCTGCAAAGAGGTGAACTGCGATGAACATTGGCATTATGAGTTTTGCACATATTCATGCAACGAGCTATGCAACGGCAATTCAGCGTATACCCGGTACGAAACTAACCGCTATTTATGATACGGATACAAATAGAGGTATGGATGCGAGTAAGCAATATGATGTGCCATTTTTTGCGGATATGAATGGGTTTTTAGCTGAGGATCTCGATGTTGTGCTCATTTGCAGTGAAAATGTATTGCATAAAGAGATGGTAATTGCGGCAGCGAAGGCAAAGAAACATATTTTATGTGAAAAACCGATTGCTACGAATATCGAGGATGCAAAAGAGATGATCGATGTATGTAAAGAAAACGGTGTGCATCTGTCAATCGCTTATCCAGTACGATACAGTGCGCCCATCCGGGACTTGAAAGCGGCTATTGATGCAGGCGAACTTGGCGAAATCGTGGCAATCCGTTCCACTAACCGTGGGCAGAACCCGGGCGGATGGTTTGTCGATGAGGAGTTGGCAGGCGGCGGTGCGGTATTGGATCATACCGTCCATATGGTAGATATTATGCGCTGGTACATGAACAGCGAAGCAAAAGAAATTACCGCATTTGCGAATAACTATTTCACTGATCTTGATACGGATGATGCAGGAATCATGACAATTGTATTTGATAATGGAGTGGTTGCCTCACATGATGCAAGCTGGTCAAGATTTCCGGAATTTCCGACATGGGGTGATGCGATGATTGAAGTAATCGGAACGAAAGCATCACGCAAAGTCGATGTGTTCAACGAGAAGCTTAACCTGTACGGGAAAGGCAGTAAATCACTCACACATTTATATAGCGGAAATGATACCGACTTCGATTTAATTGTCGACTTTCTAAATTCAATTCAACAACAAAAGCAACCGCTTATTTCAGGTTATGACGGACTGAAATCATTAGAAATCGCATTGGCAGCATATGAATCAAACAACAGAAAGCAAGCAGTAAAACTATAGGACAATTCAAAGGATACTCGCAGCGGGTATCCTTTTCTTTCAACAGAAGCTGCTAAGGAAAGGAATCGATGCAGATGAACAAACTAAAAAATTATAAAAATGAAATTGAACAGTTTGCATTTGAGGAACTAGAACGCTTTTATACGGGAGATAAACCAGTCGTTTTTGAACGGTTGAATACTTCTGGCACTGGTGATGAATTTGTAATTGATCACACGGAAAAAAGCTATGTGATTCGCGGGAATACAAGTCGTGCCTTGTTGTACGGAGTATATAAACTGATTGAAAAGGTAGAAGGGCTTGTTTTTCTGGACTTGGAGAAGGAGAAAAAAATCGGTATTCAAGGGCTGGCAAATACGTATGAAGGAATACCGAAATTCAGTCGTCGTGGGAATGTGTTTGAAACAATCGATGACATCCCTTTTTTAAAGAGGATGCTCGATGTCGGAACAAAGAACGGGCTAAATGAAGTGTTCTTTACATTTTTCCTATGGGATGAAGTAAAAGAGGCGCTTTTGCCGGAAATAAAAAAACGCGGGATTGATGTTACGTTAGGCGGACATAGTTTACGTTATTTATTGGCAAAGGCAAATGGAGTTAGTGTTTCCGGAAAGGCTGCTGCTGATGGGGCGGTAAATGATTTAGTTGGCGAGGAAACAGAATTTACAGCGGCCAATGCGCTAAAAAATCAGGATTTTTTACAGGATGAAAAAGCACAACAATCCGTCATCGAAGTAATCGTATCCTGTTGTGAAGCAGAGCCTGTTATTTCTCGAATCTCTCTTTGGCCGGAAGATGTAGGAGCAAAAGGTGAAGAAGCAAAGCTCTTTTTAACTCAATATATGGCTTTTACCGAAAAGCTTCAGCAAGCATTAGCCGCTGCAGGTCTACAAGTGGAAGTGGAGCATATCGTCTATAACGCCGGACTAAGTTGGGAAATGCTTGAGCGCAAAGAACAGCCGGTGAGCTCGGCCGATGTTTTATATGCTTATTGGGGTCGAAATTATGCACATAGTTATGAATCACAACGTGATGAGCGAGCTTGGGAAAGTCTAATGGATTGGCGCAGGTCAACTGATAAACAGATTACTGTTTTTGAGTATTACAGTGACCACTTTATGCTAAGTGAACTTTTCCCGCTATTATTTAAACGAATCGCGACAGATATTGAAAAGTATAAAGAAGCCGGGTGTGATGGAATGGTCAATTTAGTTGTTCCACTTCATAAAATCGCAAAGGCCCAGCCACATATGGAGCAATACGATTATCAGAAGTACCAGCAATTAAATAATGTCGTATTTGCACGATCGCTATGGGAAGGTGTAGAAACTGTCCCGTATTTACTGTCACCGCCAATGCAGCAACTAGCCGAGGAATTGGAACATACTTTTGCTCAAAACAGCCAATATAACTCCATATTTTTCCCTAGCCGTGTTGTAGAGGCCAAGAATCCGGAAGCAAAAAATGTAGTACTGGAATTATTAAATAAGATGGGGCAGTTGCTGCAACAGGGGCAAATAGAGGAACCGCTTCAACAATATGTGGAGTCATTACAGCGAGTCGTTCAGACAACGAAATTACGTTGGGAGGCTTTATAAATGTGGGAAACGGTTTATTATTACCGTAAAAGAGATAAAAGACAGCAACATTACAAGCAGGATGTTTTAATATACGGAGCGACGCCGGCAGGCATTACAGCAGCGATTACCCTGAAAAAGAAAGGATATGATGTGCGTATTGCTGAATGCAGCCGTTTTGTCGGCGGGATGACGACAAGTGGACTTGGGGCAACGGACTTAGGTGCTGAGCAGGCGATTGGCGGTTTAGCACAGCAATTTTATGACGAAATCGCACACCACTATCGTATCGAAAAATGTGTACGTTTCGAACCACATGTAGCAGAATGTATATTCAAAACATGGTTGGATGATCATAGAATTGATGTCCAGACGGAGCAATTTATTGAATCAGCTCTTATTGAAAACCGTCAAATTCAGCAAATCGTTATGACAGACGGTACCACCTATGAAGCGAGGCAATTTATTGATGCCAGCTATGAAGGTGACTTGCTGGCACATGCAGGGGTTGAATATATTGTAGGAAGAGAAGCAAGCACAGTTTATAAGGAAATTTATAATGGAGTTCAATTTGGTACACAGCATCACAAATTTGAAAGTTTTATCGATCCGTATATAGAAGAAGGCAATCCGGCAAGCGGACTATTGTATGGAATTTCAGATGAGGTTGTGAAAGAGCACAATGGTGAGGGTGATCATCGAATCCAAGCTTATAATTTCCGGATGTGTTTAACAAAGGAACAAAAAGTGCCGTTCCCAAAACCAAATGGATATGAGCGTAATCATTATGCACTGCTGTTACGCTATATAAAGGCAGGGCATTGGGACGCGATGAAGTTACATACCTCTTTGATGAATGGAAAAACCGATTTAAATAATCATGGGGCATTTTCGACGGATTTTATCGGAATGAATTATGCATTTCCTGATGCGGACTATGAAATAAGAGAAAAAATATATCAGCAGCATGTAACGTATGTTGCAGGGTTACTGTACTTTTTAGCCAACGATGAAGAAGTGCCGCTTGTTATCCGTGAGGAAGTGAGCCAATGGGGATTGGCGGCAGATGAGTTTACCGATACAGGCAATTGGCCGCGCCAGCTGTATATAAGGGAAGCAAGGAGAATGTTAGGCGAGTATGTCATGACAGAACACAATGCATTACAGCGGGTGATTTGCGAACAACCTATTGCAATCGCATCTTTTCATATGGATTCACATAATTGCCGTCGCGTCGTCGTTAATGGGCGAGTAATGAATGAAGGCGATATCCAAGTACCGGTAAAACCATTTATGATCGATTTGCGTTCGCTGTTACCGAAGAAGGAGCATTGTACAAACTTAATTGTTCCTGTATGCCTAAGTGCTTCTCATATTGCATATGGTTCAATTCGGATGGAACCAGTATTTATGATGCTCGGGCAAGGGGCCGGTACTGTAGCGTCAGTTGCACTGCAGAAAGGGAAACCAGTTCAGGATATTTCATATGAACAAGTAAAACAACAATTAATAGAACAAGGGCAAGTTGTTGAATGGGATGAAAACTTTATCGATGATCCGTTACGTCGCATGGAAGAAACGTTTGGGGGGAAATAGATGCTAAAGCCAGTAACAAAAGAATCTCACAAGGACATAGTAGACTTATGGAATATTTGTTTGCCTGACTTTAAGTTGTCGGATCGCTTGCTTGAACAAAATACTTGGCAATCACCTTATGTTTTAGATGAGGGAAGTGCGATAAAGGAACTAGACGGGAAAATTGTCGGAGTTGTCGTTGCAAAAGTTTGGCATGATACTCACGGCGTTTCTTTAAATAAAGAACATGGCTGGATTCAAATGCTGCTTGTGCACCCGGATTACCGTCAGCAAAAAATTGCGACAGAGCTTTATCAATATGCAGAAAAGGCTCTTCTTAATAATGGCATAAAGAAAATTCAGCTTGGCGGGGATTTAGGCCACTTAATATGCGGAGTCCCTCTTGGTGAGCGGGAAGGTGTTGCATTCGCCGAAAAGTTTGGCTTTAAAAGAGTTGTCGAAAGTGTAGATTTTACAAAAACGATAACAGAACCATTGTCACTGCCTGAAAAAAATAATGTTCAATTTGTTTTATTAGTAAAAGAGGAACAACAACAACTCATTGATTTTATGACCCAGTCTTTTCCCGGGCGTTGGACTTTTGAAGCTCAGGACTATTTCGCTCACGGAGGTACAGGAAGAGATTATGTCGTTGTGAAATGGGAAGGTAAGATAGTTGGCTTCTGTCGTATAAATGATGAGCATAGTGCCTGGAAAGGGCCGAACTATAATTGGGCGGAGCAGTTTGACCGATTAGGTGGCATTGGTCCACTAGGGGTAAATGAAGACTATAGAAAGTATGGCTTAGGGCGTGCGGTTATTGAAGCTGCAGAATATTATTTGCAGCAACGTGGTAAAGAAACGCTCTTTATCGATTGGACAGATTTAATCGCCTTTTATGAAAAGCTTGGCTATACGATTTGGAAAGACTACGGAATTTTTGTAAAGCAGGTGGACTAAATGTGGATTTTAAGTGCTGATATCGGAGGGACAAAATTAGCACTTGCTTTATCGAAGCAAGAACAGCCGGAAAAATTAATAAAGCAAATTGAAGTAAAGAGTCCCCAGCAATCGGAGGCATTATTTGAGGCAATTATTGCGGGTTTTCATAAGCTTCTGGAAGATGAAGAGGGGGACGTTATAAAAGTTGCGGTCGGTTTACCGGGAATATTGGATTTACAACAAGGGCTTGTAGTTTTTCAGCAAAACTTGCCATGGCGTAATTTTCCGCTCGTCCAAAGACTTAAAAAGGCATTTCCGAAAGCTCAAGTTTTTATGGAAACAGATATGATGACTGCGGCAAATGGAGAATATAAAATCCGTCATTTTGAAAAAGAGACATTCATTTATGTCACGATCAGTACAGGAATTGCATGCTGTATTATTCATGAAGGAAGGTTTTTAAGAGGTGCCGGAGTTCCCGGAGAAATCGGTTTTTCGTTAACAAGCGCAGGTGCCTATTTTGAAGAAGTATGTGCTGGACCTGGATTATTGAAGAAGTTGCAGCAGGATACAAATGCAGAAGGAACCTTACAGCAATTCTTTGACCGCTATTATGAAAAGGATGAGCGTATTGTGCCACTTATACATGAATGGCAGCAGGAAATTGCTCAGAAGATTCATAGTTTCATGCTGCTAATAGATCCGCACGTTGTGGTACTGGGCGGAGGCGTTATGAATCATCATCCGCAAATTGTGGATGAAATTTCCCGTTTAGTTGATCAGTATTTCAGCCTGCCATTCTTTGAACATAAAAAAGGCAGAGTACAAGCAAGCATAAATAAAGGCAATGCAGGACTGATAGGCGCAGCGATGCTATAAAATTAAGAAAAGAAATTGGGACCTTCATAGAATTACCGTTGAATAAGAAGAAAGCTATTATTAAGAAACGGATACTTTGAAAAATTGATTGGAATGCAGGGCGACTCCTGCGGGAAAAGCGTGACGCCTGAGACTACAGGCTCAGGCCACGCCCGCGGAAAGCGTCCCGGAATGGAAATCAATTTTAACGCACAGCAAAAAAAGCTATTTTTCTCTCAGAGAAAAATAGCTTTTTTGGATTATGTCCGAGCCTTTTCATCTAATTATTCATTAATCAGCGAATACGCATTTCAGTTGCCGGATCAAAGAAGTGTGCTTTCGCTAAGTTGAAGTTCAGTGAAAGCTCTTCGCCCATAGCAACATCTGCATCCGGATGTATTTTACCTACAAATTGCTGGTCATCAATTGACGCATAAACAATCATTTCTGCACCGGTTAATTCACTTACTTGCACTATAGTTTTAACGACACTGCTTGTGTCCTGTTTATTGCCGTCGTTAATATCTTCAGGACGGATACCTAAAATGATTTCTCGATTTGTATAGTTTTGTTCTTTTAATACTTTTAGTTTTTCATCTGGAATGCGAACTTTTTCGCCGCCGATTTCAAAATATTCCCCAACAACATTCCCACGAAGGAAGTTCATCGCCGGTGAACCAATAAACCCGCCAACAAATACATTTTCAGGTGTATCGTATACTTCACGCGGTGTTCCGATTTGCTGAATGACACCGTCTTTCATTACAACAATACGTGAAGCCATCGTCATCGCTTCCGTCTGATCGTGCGTAACATAAATAGTTGTAGTATTTAAACGATAATGGAGCTTCGTAATTTCAGAGCGCATTTGTACACGAAGTTTTGCATCCAAGTTCGATAATGGCTCGTCCATTAAAAACAGTTTCGCATCACGAACAATGGCACGTCCTAATGCAACACGCTGGCGTTGACCACCTGAAAGGGATTTCGGCTTCTTGTCCAATAAATCCGATAAACCTAAAATTGCAGCAGCTTCACGTACTTTTTTATCAATCTGGTCTTTTGAGAATTTACGCAGTTTCAACCCAAAAGCCATATTATCATATACATTCATATGCGGATAAAGAGCGTAGTTTTGGAATACCATTGCAATGTCACGGTCTTTCGGTTCCACTTCATTCACTCGTTTACCTTCGATACGAAGTTCCCCTTCCGAAATGGATTCCAGTCCTGCTACCATACGTAAAGTAGTGGACTTCCCGCAACCAGAAGGACCAACAAGTACAAGAAATTCACCCGGCTCAACCTTTAAATGGAAATTTTCAACAGCTACATAGCCGTCAGGATAACGCTTTACAATATGATCAAAATCTAACATAAAAAACCAGTCCTCCTTTTTTCATATTATAAAAGATTAAGAGGGAAAATCCTTTGTGCAATGTGCTTAAAATTTTCAGATTTCTTTTGTTAATTTATTTAATTGTGCTGCTAAATAGGCTAATAACAGGTCATCACTACGCTTTAAATCCAAAGAAGTTTCTTCAAAATACCGTTGTGTACGATACAACAATGTATTGCGATGTATATGTAATTCCTTTGCGGCAGAGGACATATTTCCATTGTGAGAAAATAGGGTTGTAATGGTGGTAATCATTTCATCATTTAAATTATTAAACAATGTATGCTGCAAGTATTGCTGTAATGGAACATTTAATTGTAATGGCAATAAAGTTAAGAAGCTTTCAGAAAAAGTATAGATTCTTTCATGTTGCCGTTCTAAGATGGCCTGAAATATTTTTTGCTCCGATGTGAAAGAGTGGTGGAGCATTTCACAAACCGGCAGCATTTGACCTATAAAAAGTTGTCCATGCAAATAAAAGTCATTTTCCAGTATGGCGATGAAACCCTCCAGTTCCTCCCGTGAATAATCTTTAAACAATATAATCCAGAAAGTATTTGGAGAAATTTCAAGAAGGTAAGCATCATCTATAAAGAAAAGTTCGATCGCATACTTTAATTGCTCGGCATCTTTATTGATATGATATTGTAAAATCCGAATAGAAGTATAAGTAAGCGGCTTTCGTACAACACCTTGCGTTAATAATAATAACCACGGATCGGTTTGCTCACTGCATTCATAGTAAAAATGTTTTAACAAAAGAGCATCTCGTTCCGTAATTTCGCTTTTGGCAATCTCATACCAGCACGCATTAGGTGAATCATAAAAAACGACAGTTGCAGAATTTTGGATTGCCGGGTATGTATGATGTTTCTTAAGGGAAGGGAATAGTTGTGCAAGTTGCATAAAGTACCTCCATTAAAAGTTTTTCCGGATATTGAAAAAACGGTATATCTTATAAAAGATCATACCGTTTTATTGATACTATTGCTCTTCTTTTAAAATACGCTGTGTTTCATTGAATTCTTCTTCGATTTCCGCATTTGGTTTATACGTCACAATACTTACTACAACTGCAACGACTAAACACGCGATGAAGCCAGGTACAATCTCATAAAGCATACTTGTTAAACTTTCCGTACGTCCCCAAACGAATGCAACTGCCGCACCGGCAACCATTCCGGCAAGTGCTCCGTAGTTTGTAAGCTTACGCCAGAACAGAGAAAGTAAAATGATTGGACCGAATGCAGCACCGAAACCGGCCCATGCGAATGCTACAAGACCTAAAATTGTACTTTCAGGATTCCATGCAACAATTGCCGCAATAATAGATACGAATAGTACTGCGACACGACCTAAAAATACATAATGTTTATCTGTCGCAGTCTTGTTGAATAAAGCTTTATAAATATCTTCAATAAGTGCTGAAGAAGTAACGATTAATTGGGAAGAAATTGTACTCATTACTGCTGCTAAAATTGCTGCAAGTATAATTCCTGCAATGAACGGGTGGAATAAAATTTGCCCTAGTACGATAAATACCGTTTCAGCATCCTTTAATTCCGTACCTTGCTGCTGGAAGTAAGCTACACCAACCAATGCTGTTGCAAGGGCACCTATTAAACTGAAAATCATCCAGCCAATACCAATACGTCGTGCGCTTTTCGTTTCTTTAACAGATGAAATCGCCATAAAGCGTACGATGATATGCGGCTGACCAAAATAGCCAAGTCCCCATGCAAGAGAAGAGATAATAGCCGCTGCAGTAACAGTAGATGGCAGAAGGCTGAACATTTCCGGATCTACCGCTTTAATAGAATCGACCGTTTCTCCAATACCACCAGTTAAGAAAATTCCGAAAACTGGAACCGCAATTAAAGTAACAAGCATAATAATACCTTGAATTACATCCGTATAACTAACAGCCAGGAATCCGCCAAATAATGTGTAGGCAACAACTACCGCAGATACGAATAAAAGACCTGTATGATAATCCATTCCGAATGAGCTTTCGAAAAACTTGCCGCCTGATACCATTCCGGAAGATACATAGAATGTAAAGAATACTAAAATGATAATCCCTGATGCGATACGTAATAGTTTTGTGTTGTCACGCAAACGATTATCCAAATAACTTGGAATTGTGATGGAATCCTTTGTTACATGTGTATAAATACGTAATCGAGGTGCTACAAGTAACCAGTTTAAATAGGCACCGACTGTCAATCCGATTGCAATCCAAGCTTCCACTAGTCCTGATAAATAGATTGCACCAGGAAGCCCCATTAATAGCCAGCCCGACATATCCGATGCTCCGGCACTTAATGCTGTTACCGCTGCACCTAGACCGCGCCCGCCTAGCATATAGTCTGTCAGGTTACTAGTTTTTCGGAAGGCATACCAACCGATACCAAGCATTGCAATCATGTAAAGAATAATGGCTAACAACTGATAGCTATAATCCGACATAAAGACAACTCCTTTATTGATAATTTTTGACTAGTTTAACATGCTTCGATAGATGGTCGTCAACGCAATAAAATATGGCGCATCTGAACTTATCTGTACTTTTTAGACATACGTCCAGCTAAAAACGCACCTGCTGCAACCGCTAAAATTGTATTTGTTTTTTTCGTAAATACTTGTTTTGTGACAAGTGTCAGGTTTTGCGGGCGTTCAGCTAAGCGACGCATAAAGTAACCATACCAATCATTACCAAACGGTACATACGTACAGAAGTTGTATCCTTCTTTAGCAAGACTCAACTGCATCTCTTTTCGGAAGCCGTAAAGCATTTGGAACTCAAATTTATCATTAGGAATATTATGCTTTTGGACAAATTGTTTAACATGATTAATGACATTGTGATCATGTGTCGCAATTGAAGTGAATTTGCCATGTAGTAAATGGTATTCAATTTGCTCGATAAACTTGCGGTCAATATCGGCTTTATTTTGATAAGCGACAGATTCATCTTCTTTGTAAGCACCTTTTACGATACGTAAGCGGTAATCTTTAAAGCGTTCGACATTTTCATCCGATTCGAAAAAGTATGCTTGAATTACTGTTCCGACATTATTGTATTCAGCGTGGATCTTTTCCAATAGCTCAAATGAAGGATGTAGACGAGCATAGTTTTCCATATCGAAGTTAACAAAAATTTGATATTCATTTGCTAATGCAACGATCTCTTTTAAATTTTCAAAGCAGAATTCAAAGTCAATATCCAACCCTAATTGTGAAGGTTTTAGTGAAATATGTGCATCAAGGTTTTCACTGTGAATGCGTTCGATTACGGCCAAAATTTGCTCTTTTGCAGCAAGTGCAGCAGACTTTTCAAACACAAATTCCCCTAGATTATCAACCGTGCAAGAAATACCTTGTGCATTTAAATGTTTGATGCTTTCTATCACTTCATCGATATTTGTACCTGCAACGACACTTTGCGCCCCCAGCTTAAATCCGTACTTTTGAGCTGCAGAATTTAATGTTTGATTCTCTGAAAGTGCGATAAAAAAATCTTTTAATGACATTTTAATCAATCCCCCTGCGTTGAAAAAAGTATTTTATTGTTATTGAGGTGAGTATAAAACAAAAAATTTAAAAAAGGAAACAAATTTTGAGAGGTTCAGGGTTTGCTAGAAGGGAAATCGAGGAATACCAACGATTTTTAACGCAAAAAAATTTTGCTGAAATACTTTATTAAAACGTTTACATTCTCTTAAATACGCAATTTATATAACATGCAATGAAATGTTGCACAAATGGAAATGAAAAAGAGACCCCTGTGTCAGGCGCCTCTTTAATGGCAAATTATAGAATATATTACCATTTCATTTGCGTTTTAAACGGTATTGTAAACCTTGCCGGTGGATGCCGAGTGCTTTAGCTGTTTGTGAAATATTTCCATCGTTTAGCTGTAAGGCATGCGAAATATAATAATCTTCAACTTTACGCATATATTCATCAAGAGGCTGCAATGTTTGTCCGGAGAAGTCGAACAATTTTTGCTCCTCGGTAGTATGCGGCACGGCTTGCTGGAGCTTCCACTTGAAATATGCTGGTATATGTATAAGTTCGACATACTCTTCCGTTGTGAGTAGTGAGCTGATATCATCCAGTAATACTTCAAGTTCTTTTAAATTTCCTGGCCAGTCATAGTTCATAAATATTTCCTCGATATCAGGTGCCAAACCTTTCACAGGGCTGCCATACGCAATACGTCGGCGAGCGAAATAATCATCCACGAAAGGTTTGATGTCTTCACGACGCTCACGTAAAGCCGGCACTTGAATAGTCAGGTTGGAGAATAAGTAGTACAGATTTTTGGAAAGGTGACCTTTTTGTATTAAGTCAATCGGGTCTTCACCAATACTTGCTATAAATACATGGTTTCGTTCGGAATGTTGCTCCAGAAGCTCCACGATACGGTTCTGTGCTTCATCTGATAAAAACTCAATCCGCTCAGCAAAAAACGTATAGTTTTTTTCTTCGGCAATATATTTTTCAATTTGAGTGAGCAATGTTTCTTCATTGCGGCGGCAAATAAGTGTAATAAAGCGTTCGTTTTTTTCTGCCAGCTCATGATGAATCCCTTCTGCTATCATATCTTTCCCTGTTCCTGATTCACCGACAAGCATGACCGGAATACGTCCCAGCGCAGCAATTTTGGCTTGCTGGATTACTTGCTTCATCGATTTTGAGACAGCAGTAATGATATCAAAAGTTAATGGAGCGCCGTAACGGCTTAAAGGACGGTCCATTAAAAATTCCTGCTGTGTAATATCGCGGGAAAATTGGATAGCGATTTTTGTCCCATCATTTAGGGTATATGGATAATAGTCATTCATCAGTGCCACTTCTTCACCACGGGCATTCCAGAACGTTTGCTTAATATGTTTGAAACTTTGACCCGAAGCTAAAACTTTTTGCAGCATATTTTGCTCCAAGTTGAAGTCTAGCGACTGTGATAAAAAGCGCTGTGTAATTTGTTCAAGTGATTCACCGGTAAGTTCGCGCATTTTTTTGTTGTAAACGATGACTCGTCCATTTTCATCAATAGCGCAAATTCCGGTTTCTATTTTTTCAATCAAAAACTCAAAAACACTAGAGCGATCTAGTTGATTCATGCGGTGTAACCCCCTCCATTTCATTTTAGCATGGGAATGTCGTATTGAGATAATTTGCGTAATTTAGAAAAAATAATTGCTTTAAGCATTATTATATTGCATAATTCAAATTAAGTAACATAATATGATGCAAAAATATATTGCACTTAATATCGGAGGTAATGATAAATGATTAACTATAAACATGAACCATTTACAGATTTCTCGGTAGAAGAAAACAAGCAAGCTTATTTGGAAGCGCTTAAAAAAGTAGAATCACAGCTTGGTGCCGACTATCCTCTAATTATCGGTGGCGAACGTATTACGACAGAAGAAAAAATTGTATCATATAACCCGGCAAAGAAAACAGAAGTGATCGGCTCTGTTTCAAAAGCTTCAAAAGACTTGGCTGAAAAAGCGATGCAAGAAGCGGATAAAGCATTCAAGTCATGGAAAAAAGTTAAACCTGAAATCCGTGCAGACGTTTTGTTCAAGGCAGCGACAATTATCCGCCGCCGCAAGCATGAATTTTCTGCCTGGTTAACGAAAGAAGCAGGTAAGCCATGGAATGAAGCGGATGCAGATACTGCAGAAGCAATCGACTTTTTAGAATATTATGGCCGTCAAATGCTTGAAATGAAAGATGGTCGTAAAGTAGAAAGCCGTCCGAATGAATACAACCGTTATGATTATATCCCTCTAGGAATCGGGATTGTTATTTCACCTTGGAACTTCCCGTTTGCTATTATGGCAGGTACAACAGTAGCGGCTGTAGTTACTGGTAACACAGTACTATTAAAACCAGCATCAACAACACCGGTTGTCGCGTATAAATTTATTGAAGTGCTTGAAGAAGCAGGTTTACCGAAAGGTGTAGTAAACTTCGTACCTGGTAGCGGAGCGGAAGTAGGGGACTACCTAGTAGACCACCCGAAAACACGTTTCATCAGCTTTACAGGTTCTCGTGATGTCGGCTTACGTATTAACGAACGCGCATCAAAATTAAGCCCAGGTCAAATCTGGATTAAACGTGTTATCGCTGAAATGGGCGGTAAAGATACTATCGTTGTTGATAAAGATGCAGATTTAGAGTTAGCTGCACAGTCCATTGTTAAATCAGCTTTCGGTTTTTCTGGACAAAAATGTTCAGCATGTTCACGTGTCGTAATCGTAAAAGATGTATATGATCAAGTTGTAAAACGTGTGGAAGAGTTAACGAACTCATTAACAATCGGTGACCCTTCAGACAACAACAACTTTATGGCTACAGTAATCGATTCGGCTGCATTCAAAAAAATCAGCGAATATATTGAAATCGGTAAAACAGAAGGCCGTTTAGTTGCTGGCGGTACTGCAGATGATTCAGTTGGTTACTTCGTACATCCGACAGTATTTGCCGATGTGGATCCGGAAGCACGTATTATGAAAGAAGAAATCTTCGGTCCAGTAGTAGCGATTACAAAAGCAGATTCATTCGAAGAAGCGATTGATATTGCAAACAATACGGAATACGGTTTAACAGGTGCAGTAATTACAAACGACCGTATGAACTTAGAGTATGCTCGTGAAGAGTTCCATGTTGGAAACCTTTATTTCAACCGTGGCTGTACAGGTGCAATCGTTGGTTACCAACCATTTGGTGGCTTCAACATGTCAGGTACTGACTCTAAAGCAGGCGGACCGGATTATTTAACATTGCATATGCAAGCAAAAACAACATCAGAAGCATTTTAATTATTAAGTTATAGTCATTGGAAATTTCCTTATTATATAGAAAGAACTCCTTCACATTGCCTCGTGAAGGAGTTTTTTATTGTTCTTTTATTTAGCCCAGTCTTTTACTTGTGATTCTGTACCAAATACGAAATGGCCAGGGCGGGCTTCGATAACTTTAGCTGCTGGATCATGTTCAACATGTTTGTACGGGATACGTGTACGATTGCGTTCGTAAGCCGGATCTGGCTGAGGAACTGCTGATAATAGAGACTTCGTATAAGGGTGGATTGGATTGTTGTAAATCTCATCCGCGCTTCCAAGTTCTAATATTTTTCCGCGATACATAACCGCAATTCGGTCTGATATATATTTTACCATCGATAAATCATGGGCGATGAATAAATAAGTTAATCCGCGTTCTTTTTGAAGCTGCTTCAATAAGTTTACTACCTGTGCTTGGATAGAAACATCAAGCGCAGAAATCGGTTCGTCTGCAATGATGAAGCTTGGGTCTAAACTAAGTGCACGGGCAATGCCGATACGTTGACGCTGACCACCAGAAAACTCGTGGGCATAACGGTTGGCATGCTCGCGTGTCAGTCCGACTGCTTCCAGCAATTCACCGATACGGGCTTGGCGTTCTTTTTTATTCTTATAAAGACCATGGATTTCAAAGCCTTCTGCAATTAATTCACCGGCCGTCATACGAGGGTTTAAACTCGCATAAGGGTCTTGGAAAATCATTTGCATTTCACGGTTGAATTGCATCAATTCTTTACGTGATTTCATTTCTGAGATGTTTTTGCCTTTGAAGGTGATTTGGCCTTCTGTAATATCGTAAAGGCGGATAATCGAGCGTCCAGTCGTTGATTTACCACAGCCTGACTCTCCAACTAAGCCTAATGTTTCGCCTTCATACACATCAAAGGAGATGCCATCGATCGCTTTGATCGGCTGTTTGGCAGTGCCAAAATATTGTTTTAAGCCTTTTACTTCTAATATTTTATTTGCCATAATTACATGCCCTCCTGTTGATAGCCTTTAATACGGCGTGCTACCGCATCAGGTACAGGCATTTTTGGTGCATCAGGATGCAGTAGCCAAGTTTTCGCGTAATGTGAATCCGATACTTTAAACATTGGAGGTTCCACTTCAAAATCGATTTTCATTGCAAACTCATTACGAGGTGCAAATGCATCACCTTTAGGCGGATCGATCAAGTTTGGCGGTGAACCCGGAATCGCCATCAACAGCTCATCCGTAGAGTTGTTCAAGTCCGGCATAGAGCCAAGCAGCCCCCAAGTATACGGGTGCTGAGGGTTGTAGAAAATATCTTCGACAGTACCGTACTCAACGATTTGACCGGCGTACATTACCGCAACTCGGTCTGCAACATTTGCTACAACACCTAAGTCATGTGTAATGAAAATAATCGACGTATTTGATTTCTTTTGAAGTTCTTTCATCAGCTCTAAAATTTGAGCCTGAATCGTTACATCAAGTGCTGTTGTTGGCTCATCGGCAATTAACAGCTTCGGATCTGCTGCAAGTGCGATAGCGATAACAACACGTTGACGCATCCCGCCAGACAGTTCGTGAGGATAAGACTTATAACGTTTTTCAGGGAAAGGGATACCTACTTGATCAAGCAGCTCAACCGCACGTTTTTTTGCTTCGTCCTTACTCGTAACTTTTTTATGCTTCAGAAGCACTTCGGTAATTTGCGTACCGATACGCATTGTTGGATTTAATGCAGTCATTGGATCCTGGAAAATCATTGAAATATCATTTCCTCGAACTTGCATCATTTCTTTTTCAGATAAAGGAATAATATTGCGGCCATTGAAGTTGATTTCACCACCGGCATAAATACCAGGTGGCTGTGGAATTAACTTCATCAGTGCATTACTCGTTACGGATTTTCCGGAACCGGATTCACCAACGATCGCTAATGTTTCGCCTTCGTATAATTCAAAGCTTACTCCGCGTACGGCTTGTACGACACCAGCGTACGTTTTGAAATTAATACGTAAGTCGTTTACTTCTAATACTTTTTTCTTCATTGCGTACACTCTCCTTATTTACGTAATTTCGGATCAAGTGCGTCACGTAAGCCGTCTCCAACTGCGTTAAATGCGAAAATTGTAATCGAGATTAAAGCTGCAGGGAACAATAATCGCCATGGTGCAGATTGAAGTGCTTTGAAACCTTCAGAGGCCATCGTACCCCAGCTGGCTA
This sequence comes from Solibacillus sp. FSL R5-0449, assembly GCF_037975215.1. Taxonomy (NCBI): domain Bacteria; kingdom Bacillati; phylum Bacillota; class Bacilli; order Caryophanales; family Caryophanaceae; genus Solibacillus; species Solibacillus sp. FSL R5-0449. The sequence goes on along the minus strand of NZ_CP150239.1, from coordinate 3,119,753 downwards.
AAGGAGCCTGAACCCCTAAACCTAAGTAGCTTAAGAAACTCTCTGTGAAAATTGCACTTGGAATAGTCATTGTCATTGTTACTAAAATAGCACCCATTGCATTTGGGATTAAGTGACGTTTAATGATGTGCCATTGATTTGCGCCTAATGTACGAGCAGCAAGTACGTACTCCTGATTTTTAATTTTCAGTACTTCACTTCGTACAATTCGCGCCATGTTTACCCAACCGGTAATGGAAAGGGCGATAATCATAGGAACTAAACCAGGCTCCATAATTACCAATAAAATAATTACTACTAATAAATAAGGGATTGCCGTTAATACGTCTGCGATACGCATCATAATGTTATCGACACGGCCGCCTGCCAAACCTGCAATACTTCCCCATAAAACCCCGATAATCAAATCAATGACAGCGGCAGTAATACCGATGAATAATGAAATTCGGGCACCTTCCCATGCACGGACGAAAATATCACGCGCAAGGTCATCCGTTCCGAACCAATGTGTTGCAGAAGGAGCGGTATTGTATAATCCGACATTCTGTTCATATGTATAAGAAGAGAATATCGGCGCAAAAATTGCAAAACCTGCAATGATAATAAGAAGGGCTAATCCAACTACAGCTAACTTGTTATGAGAGAAACGATAAAATACTTCCTTCCAATAAGATACTTGCTTTTTAGAAAGGGCATCTGTATTTTCTGAACGACCGACAACATCGAACATGTCAGCTGATACTTTTGGTATTTGCTGTTCGTTTTGAGCCATTATTTTTTCGCTCCTTTCAATTTAATACGTGGATCGATGACACTGTATAAAATGTCTACGATTAATACAGCCAGCAATAAAATTAATGAATAGAACACAGTCGTACCCATAATTACCGTATAGTCACGGTTTGTAATACTTGTTACGAAATGGCGGCCAAGTCCCGGTACCGCAAAAATCTGTTCAATAACGAACGAACCAGTAATAACACCGGCAAATAGTGGACCTAAATACGTTACAACCGGTAATAATGCATTACGTAAAGAGTGCTTGAAAACAATTGTCCATTTTCCTAAACCTTTTGCACGAGCAAGCTTTACATACTCACTATTGTTTTGCTCCAACATACTAGAACGTGTAAGTTTAGCAATAAATCCGGCATGGGTAACAGCAATCGCCAATGAAGGTAAAATTGTATAGGCGAATCCTTTCCAGCCACTAACCGGGAACCAGCCGGCTTCAAATGCCAGGTAATACTGTAACAGTCCGGCCAAAATGAATGAAGGAACCGAAATCCCCAAAATTGCGAAAATTGTTGCGGCATAATCTCCAAAGCGATTATGATACAGTGCAGAAACAACGCCTAGTAAAACACCAAGGCCAATTGCCAATACCATCGCCTGAAGACCTAAAGCAAGGGATACAGGGAAGCTCTCTGCGATAATGTCATTTGTGGAACGGCCTTTATATTTCATCGACTCCCCAAAATCAAATGTCATCGTGTCTACTAAATAGTCTTTATATTGGATATACCAAGGATTATCCAATCCGTATTTCGCGTTTAACTGTTCTTCGATTGCAGGTGGCAATTCACGTTCGCTCGTAAACGGGCTACCGGGAGCAAGCTGCATTAAGAAAAACGTCGCTGTAATAATTAAGTACATTGCAAGTACGATATAAAGTAATCGTTTAATAATGAAGTTAAGCAATGTCCGTACCTCCTTTTTATACTATTTTGAAAATTTGATAAAACTATGAAAGGGAGTGCCCGAAATATCATTTCGAGGCACTCCCTATTTACGATGATTTTTTGAAAATGATTTCGACCATCGCAGGAGTAAATACTAAATAGTAAAAATTACTTCACTTTAACATATTTAAGGTTAACGTTACCTAAAGCATCTGGAACCATGTTTTCTACTTCGTCAGATACAACGTTTAAGTTCGTGTTGTAGTAAATTGGCGCTACTGGCATTTCTTCCATAATTACTGCTTCAGCAGCGAGTAATTTTTCCGTACGTTTTGCCGGATCTGTTTCAGTGATTGACTCATTTAATAATGCAGTGTACTCTTCGTTTGACCAGCCAGTTTGGTTATTGCCGTTATCGGCAGAGTTATACATTTCAAGGAATGTATACGCATCATTGTAGTCAGCGCCCCAACCAAGACGACCAATTTGGTAATCGCCATTTCCAATTTTATCTAAGTAAACTTGCCATTCCGAGTTATCAAGTTTAACAGTAATACCTAAATTCGATGACCAGCCTTGTTGAATGAATTGTGCGATAGCAGAGTGTGCTTCAGAAGTGTTGTATGAAACTTTTACTTCTAAGTCCGCAGCGCTAGCTAAGCCTAATTCTTTCAAACCAGCTTCTAAATATTTTTTCGCTTCATCGAAATTAGCATCTTTGAAGTAACCTTCGTCATCGCCGAAGCCCTCAACAGAGTTTGGCACGATACCTAATGCAGGTTCTTGTTCACCTTTTACTACATTACTAATTAAGCTTTCACGGTCGATCGCCAATGCTAATGCTTTACGAATGTTTTCGTTTTGCATTACTGGATCTTCTGTATTGAACTTGTACCAGTAAATAGATGACATATCAGAAACGTTTAATTTGTCTTCTGATTTTAAGCGGTCGATTGCATCAAGAGAAATTGTCCCATAAGGAGCTCCTAGGAAATCGACTTCTCCAGCATCGAACATTGTCATTTGAGTTGTTTCAGACTCAACCATTGCAATGTTTACCGTATCGATATCTACATTTTTTGTATCCCAGTAAGTATCGCTTTTCTCTAATACGATATCGCCTGAATGGTTCCAAGTAGTTAAATTGAATGCACCGTTCGATACATATGTATCTGCTTCTGTATACCATTTTGGATCCGCTTCAGCTGTTGCTTTATGAATTGGGTAGAACGTTTTGAATGCTGTCAATTCCAAGAAATATGGAGTTGGAGCGTTTAATGTTACTTCTAATGTTTTTTCATCGATTACGTTAATCGCCACATCTTCAGCAGTGCCTTTACCAGTATTGTAAGCCTCTGCTCCTTTAATAGGGTAAAGGATTGAAGAATATTCAGACGCATTTTCCGGGTTTAATGCCCATTTCCAAGCGTAAGCGAAATCTTCAGCTGTTACTTTTTCACCGTTTGACCATTGTGCGTCACGTAAAGTGAAAGTATAAGTTAAAAGATCATCAGATACTTTATAGTCTTCGGCAGCAGCTAAAACTGGCTCGCCATCCACCATTGTTGTTAAACCTTCAAAAGTGTTTTCTAAAATCGCACCAGAAGTTGTATCTGAAGCCAATTGTGGATGTAATGAAGGCGGCTCCGAAGTGATTAGTAAATCTAATTCTTTTTCACCATCTCCAGATGATGTAGATTTTGATTCTTCTCCACCACCACAAGCTGCAAGTAATGCAGATAATGAAAGTGCTGTAGCAGTCAATGCGACCTTTTTATTGCGTTTCATAAATAAACCCTCCTAGAAAATCATGTAAATTAAATTTTCTGATAATTTTTTGATGCGTTATTTTAATATATCAGAATATTTATAAGAAATATATACTACATTAAAAATATTTTATAGATACTAATAAATAAAATAATTAAGAAAATTTTTAATTATTTTACTATAAGGTATTATTATTTGAAAAAAACTTTAATTGATTTTTATATTCTCGAAAATATTAAATATTTGCTGTTTCGTACAACTGGTTTTGAAAATTTAGAATTGTATTATTGTGTAACAATTTTGACACATAAAACTTTCTTTTTTTCTTTAAAACGTGCAAAATAGAATAGAGAATTTGAAAGGTGGTATATATATGAAAACAGAACAACAATACTTCGAAGAGAGCACATCAATGAAGGAATATATGGATGCAATGTCCCAACTGAAAGAACAAAGCTTTGCAATTTATGAGCGCTTTGAACTTCCGGAAAATGCAGCTTTCATTGAAAAATTGAAAAATGCAAATGTCCATATTTTAGCGATTACGGAAGACTGGTGCGGGGATGCGATGATTAACAACCCGATCATCCGTAAAGTAGCGGAAGCGGCAGATGTGGAAATTCGTACAGCATTACGCGATGCGGATACAGATTTAATCGATCGTTATTTAACAAACGGCGGACGAGCTATTCCAATGTATTTAATTTTAAATGAAGCCGGGGAAGTAATTACTACATGGGGACCACGTGCACCACAACTACAGCAGCTAGTTACAGATTTACGTGCGACTTTACCGGACAAAGAGGATCCTTCATTTGAAGAAGCTCAAAAAGCGGTATATGAAAATATGCGCGGACAATATGTAAACGATTCAAAGCTGTGGAGCTACGTATATGAAGACTTTAAAAATAAAGTAAACGCAGCGATATAATTTTACTTATTCTGTTACTTTTACGAGTTCTTACTATATAATATAGTAGGAACTTTTTTCTATTTTAAACGTATTATTGAAGAGAATATCCCAGGTGCAATTGTTGCTTTTCTAAATCAGACAGCAGTATACTTTTGACAGAATGAAAAATATAATTAATCAGGATGAGATCAAAATGAAAAGAGCGAGAATTATATATAACCCGACTTCGGGTCGTGAGGCATTTAAGAGGCATCTTCCAGAAGTACTGGAGAAGCTGGAAATAGCCGGATACGAAACTTCGTGCCATGCAACGACTTGTGAAGGTGATGCGACAAAAGCGGCAATCGAGGCTGTTCGTCGTGAATTTGATGTCGTAATTGCAGTAGGTGGAGATGGTACGTTAAATGAGGTAGTAGCAGGTATTAGTCAATGTGAAAAACGTCCGAAGCTTGGTTTGATTCCAATGGGCACGACAAATGACTTTGCACGGGCTGTTCGGATTCCCCGAAATGTCGAGGAAGCACTGAACATTATTGTTGCAGGGGATACGATACCTGTAGATGTCGGCATTTTAAATGAAAACCGCTACTTTATCAACATTGCTGCAGGCGGGCGAATCACTGAGCTGACATATGAAGTTCCAAGCAGAATGAAAACGGTACTTGGACAGATGGCGTATTACTTGAAGGCGATTGAAATGATTCCTTCCATTAAAGCGACACATATGAAAATTCAAATGGATGATGAAGAGTTTGACGGGAAAGCGATGATGTTCTTATGTGGTTTAACTAACTCAGTAGGCGGCTTTGAAAAAATTGCACCGGATGCATCGATCAATGACGGACTGTTTACCGTTATGATTTTAAAGGAATGCAATATTGCGGATTTCATTCGTATTGCTTCACTTGCATTACGTGGTGAGCATTTATCCGACGAGCGTGTTATTTACCGAAAAGCAAGCCGTGTTGTCGTATCATCCGATCAGGAAGTTCATTTAAACCTGGACGGGGAGTACGGCGGCGATGCACCAGCTATTTTCCAAAATTTAAAACGACATATTGAAGTATTCGTGCCAATCAATCGAATTCGTGAAATTGAAACGGATGAAGAAGTAATTTAACTAAGGCTTGCAAGGGTAGTGGAATGCCCTTGTGAGTTTTTTGTTTTATGGGGGAGCGGGAGCGGGTGAGCTTGCGGCGGAGTTTGTTCTAATATATCGCTTAAATGTTCTAATAAAATAAATTAAGTTCTAATATATCTGCTGGATCTTCTAATATCGGGCCGAGATGTTCAAATAAACCGGCCAAATGTTCTAATATCCTTTCACCATCTTCTAATAAAGCTCCCCATTGTTCTAATATCCGCCCACCCCTATAAAAAGAGCAAACTAAACACTCTGCAGAAAGCCTATTTTCTAATTTCCCGCTCAACTTTTCTAATAAACGAAAATTTCTTCTAATATCCAACGAGAAACTTCTAAAAAACCCTCACTTCAACAATTAGAAACCGTTAAAGTGAAGGTGATTAAAAGCAATTCATTTTATAATGTAAATTTCTCCATACTTTGTTGGAGCTGTTTTGCCTGATCGGCTAAACGTTTAGACAGCTCTTCCATTTCAACAACAATTTCAGTTTGAAGTTGAGTCGCATTGGCTACTTGCTCAACATCGGTCATCGTTTTTTCAGTACCTTGCGAAATTTCGATGACAGAAGCGGCAACTTCTTCAGAGCTTGCTGAAATTTGCTGTGATGTAGCAGAAATATGTTCTACACGCTCCGTTATACTGTAAATATTGTCGGTAATCGTATGGAATGATTGACCGGCACGATCGATGACAACAACGCCATCCGTTGCACACTTGAGACTGTTTTCCACCGCTTCGCCAACATTTTGGGAATTGTGCTGAATCGTTTCGGTTAAATGCACAATTTCGTTTGCCGATTTTTTCGACTGCTCTGCAAGTTTGCGAACTTCATCTGCGACTACAGCAAAGCCTTTCCCGTGTTCACCAGCTCTAGCCGCTTCAATGGCAGCATTCAAGGCGAGCAGATTTGTCTGATCTGCGATATCGGTAATAGCTTTCGTTATTGTACTGATCTGCCCCGACTGTTCGATTAACACATTTGATAGGTTGGATATTGATTGAGTCGATGTATGCACTGTTTCCATTTGCTGCATCGCTTCATCAATAATTTTCACACCATCATTGGCAAACTGCGTTAATGTGACAGCACCGCTATGCAGGTCCTGTGTTGCACGTGCGATCGAGTTAATTCCCTGAGCTGTTTCATCTACAGCAAGTGCACTTTCATTTGCTCCAATGGTCATCGTTGAGGCTGTTTGTGCAGTATGCTCGATCAGTTCTTTAATATGAGCCGTTTCCGAAGAAATCGACCCACTGTTTCTCATAAGTGCATCCGCCGAATTGCTAAGCTGATTCGCATTTTGCTGAATACTTAACAACAACTCCTCAAAGTTACGCTGCAATGAAATAAAAGCATTCGACAGCAACCCGAATTCATCTTTTGTGTGAACCGGTTTATGTTCAACTTTAATATTTCCGTCTGCGATTTGTTCCAGATCATTTGTAATGGATTGAAGACGCTGTGTAATACCGTATTTCGTATAGACCATATAAAATCCGATGACGATAAGCGTAATAATAATGAAAACAATAGACAAAATCGTAGAAAGTGAGATCATGTCTTTCGTATTGTTTACGACTTTATCAAGCTCTTTGTTTTCGACCTGTTCTACTTTCTCCGCAAGTTCACTAGTGAATACACTCGTATATGTATAATCGCCATTTACCATAGACAAAGCGGACGAAATATCACGTGCCTGTACAGAGGAGATCACCTTATCCATTTGCCCGGCAATTATTTCCGACTGATCTTTTAAGTTTGTAATAATCGGTTTAGCTTCTGCTAAAATATTTTCTTCTTGTACTTCCTCAATTAATTGAACGAGGCTTGTTGTATGGTTGTTTAGTAAATCCAGGTTATTTTGAGAAGGGTCTACTGCATAGGCACGTGCATAAATCCCCTGCGACAATATGTGCTGCTGGATATCATTAATACGCGTAACCTGCGCCATTTGTACATCAACGGCTTTAGAAACTTCATCACCAATACGGAAAAACTGAACGGTTGCAAATCCGATTGAAAGTAGAAGAATTATTCCGATTAAAATGAAGCCTATATTAAGTTTTTTGCGAACTGACATGGTTTTCTTCTCCTTAAAATAGAATTATTAGAGCTATAAATTGAATTATATAGGTAAAACTTACTGAATACTAGAAAAAAAGGAGTAATTGGAATTAGTAAAGATATGTGAAGGAAAGTATAATAAGTGCAAAATATATGGAGCATGGTACAATAAAGTGATTGAAATGAGAGGAAGAAATGAACATGTCTGCACCAATTAAAAAAAATGATCGTCAAACAGTTTATATAGAAGATTTAACACATGATGGCAATGGCGTCGCAAAAATTGATGGCTATCCATTATTTATACAAGGGGCACTTCCTGGAGAAACTGCCGAAATTCATGTCATGAAAACATTAAAGAATTATGGCTTTGCTAAAGTAGTGAATATACTGGAAAAGTCGCCTGATCGTGTAGAAGCGCCATGTGTCTATTTCTCGCAATGTGGAGGATGCCAGTTACAGCATCTTTCATATGAGGGGCAATTGAAATGGAAGCAAAATATGGTTTCAAACGTGATGAAGCGTCTTGGTAAAATCGATGCACCTGTCCATCCGGTAAAAGGGATGGAAGAACCTTGGCATTACCGCAACAAATCACAAATACCTTTCGCACAAAACGAAGCAGGGCAGATGGTGGCAGGCTTCTATAAAACGAAGTCACACTCAATCGTTGATATGGAACGTTGTTTAATTCAAACAGGGGAAGCCGATGTTGTCATGGCAGACTTGAAACGTGAATTAGAAATTTTAGGTGTGCGTCCATATGATGAAAAATCCCATCAAGGCATGCTGCGTCACGTTGTCGTTCGTAAAGGGCGTGCGACAGGCGAAGTAATGGTCGTACTTGTTACAAAGTCCAAGAAGTTCCCGCAGGCGAGCGCGGCAATCGAAAAAATCCGTGCGCTTATCCCTAATGTCACATCGATTGTGCAAAATATAAATGGTGAGAAAACAAATGTTATATTCGGCAATGATACATTCACGCTTTGGGGCAAGGATACAATTGAAGATACAATCGGCAATGTCCGCTTTGAAATTTCGGCACGCTCGTTTTATCAAGTCAACCCTGTTCAAACAGAAGTTCTCTATAAACAGGCACTTGATTATGCACAACTTACAGGCAATGAACGCGTAATCGACGCATACTGCGGTATCGGATCCATTTCACTGTTTTTAGCCCAGAAGGCTGGTCATGTAATGGGTGTTGAAATTGTCGAGCAGGCAATCGAAGACGCGAAACGCAATGCAGCGCTAAACGGTTTTACAAACACCTATTTCGAAGCAGGCCCGGCAGAAGAAGTCATTCCACGCTGGTACAAAGAAGGTAAAGAAGCAGATGTATTAGTAGTCGATCCACCGCGTAAAGGCTGTGATGAAGCGTTACTGAATACAATTATCGAGCAAAAACCGAAGCGTGTCGTGTATGTATCATGCAACCCTGCAACCCTTGCACGCGATCTCCGCATTTTAGAAGATGGCGGATATAAAACAAAAGAAGTGCAGCCAGTTGATATGTTCCCGCACACGACACACTGTGAAGCGGTGGCGTGGCTAGAATTGTCCTAATGGGTGTTATTTAAAATCTGAAAAGCAGACGGTTTAAAATGCGGGAAAGCGCTTTTAAACCGTCTGCTTTTACTTTTAACTCATTAATAAAGTAGCGATACTTATGCAAGGCTGTTAATGGGAAAATGTTTATAGAAAGAAGTACCTAGAGCTTATCACTTTCTACATCATTTACGATAAACCCCTTTGCCATCGTTCTTAAAATACTGATAAGACGTTGTGTTATTTCACCAGGTGTTGCATCGAAGTCTTTTGCGATCCAGTCTGTTATTAAACCTGCCGTTCCGTAGGCCATATAGCGCTTTTGCGAATAATCATCTACTGAAGGTATGCCGTACAGTATATCAAATTTCGATGTCAGCAAACTAAATATTGCTTCCGGGAGTTGCTGATGCATATATGGAAGCGTGTCTTCTAAAAGTAGTAAAGTAAAGTAATTCCGGTGATCATAAATATAATAAAGCAGATCAAAGGAATTTGTCGTCATGGATTTTACATCTACACGACTTTTACTTCCATACTTAGACATACTGTAATGCTGTATGTCTTCAAATTTTTCTGCCATCAATTCTTCAACTAGGTCGTATATGTTTTTATAATATAAATAAAAAGTAGTTCGATTATATTGGGCATATCCAACGATGTCTGTCACCGTAACTGAGCTAAAACCTTTTTTATGTACCATTTCGATAAAAGCATTTTTTAAGAAGCTTTTTGTTCTTAACGCTTGGGCGGAATTGGATTTCATAATACTCTTCTCCTACTTATCAACAGATTGAATATAAGTGTTGCTTTCCTCGACATTATAGCAAATATTACGGATGGTATACAAAAATGTAGCTTAGTACACTATAGATGTTAGTAAAGTTAATTGAGGAGGTAATCATATGAAATTTGAAAATAAAGCAATTATTATTACTGGTGCAGCAGGCGGTATCGGAAGAGAAATCGCACGCAAACTTGCAGGCGAGGGCGCAAAGTTAACTTTAGTCGATCTAAATGAAGCAGCTGTGAAAGCGGTTGCAGAGGAGTTAGGGTTAGGTGAAGATCGCGTACTAACGTTAAAAGCGGATGTCTCTAAAGAAGCAGACGTAAAAAACTATGTGGATCAAACAGTAGAGAAATTCGGTCGCATTGATGGTTTTGTGAATAATGCGGGTGTTGAAGGTCCGGCAAAAGCTCTCGAAGACATCACAGAAGCAGATTTCGATTTCGTATATGGCATTAACGTAAAAGGTGCATTCTATGGCTTAAAATATGTACTACCAGTTATGAAAAAGCAAGAAACAGGTTCAATTGTAAATATGGCTTCAGTAGCCGGTCTAATCGGTTCTCCACAAATGATGCTTTATAATTCATCAAAACATGCATTAATGGGGATTAATAAAGTAGCTGCTTTAGAAGCTGCACCTTTTAATGTACGTGTAAACACAGTAAATCCAGGCGTAATTAATACGCAGATGATGCGTCAGATTGAGTCGAAGGTTGCTCCAGGTGCTGCAGATGCTGCTCAATCAGCATACGCAGAAGCAGTTCCAATGAAGCGCTATGGTGAAGCTCATGAGGTAGCAAATTTAACGGCATTCCTATTATCTGATGAAGCGTCTTATATCAACTCTTCATCATACACAATTGATGGTGCATTATATAACGTATAATCAGAAGCATTATTGAGGAATGAATATGTAAAATAACAAGCACTCTTGGAGGAGAAAAGTATGAAACGTTTTGAAGATAAAGTAGTAATCGTTACAGGTGCAGGTTCAGGTCTTGGACAATCGGCAACACTTCAATTGGCAGAAGAAGGAGCTAAGCTTGTATTGGTAGACCTTAATGAAGCAGGCTTAAAAGAAACTGAAGAAAAAGTTTTGGCAATTGCTCCTCAAGCGGAAACATTATTAATTACAGCTAACGTAGCAGATGAAAATACTGTAAAAAGTTTTGTCGATGCAACGGTTGAGAAGTTTGGAAAAATCGATGGATTCTTCAACAATGCAGGAATCGAAGGAAAGCAAAACTTAACAGAAGACTTCGAGATAGATGAATTCCAAAAGGTTGTTTCAATTAACTTAAATGGCGTATTTTATGGCATGAAATACGTATTAAAAGTGATGAAAGAGCAAGGCTATGGGTCAATTGTAAATACGGCTTCCGTTGGAGGAATTCGTGGTGTTGGCAATCAATCCGGTTATGCTGCATCGAAGCACGGCGTTGTCGGTTTAACACGCAACTCAGCAATCGAATATGGTCAATATGGCGTTTCTATTAAAGCAATTGCTCCAGGTGCAATCATGACACCAATGGTTGAGGGCTCACTTCGTCAAATGGGTGGCGAAAATTGGGAAGAAGTAGGGAAAGAATTTGTTAAACCAAACCCAATGCGCCGCTTCGGTAAACCAGAAGAAGTTGGCTACTTAGTGGCATTCCTGCTTTCAAACCATGCAGACTTCATCAATGGTGTTGTAGTACCGATTGATGGCGGTCAATCATATAAATATTAATTGTAAATTTTCAGGTATCAAATATTCAATAAAGGATGGAATTGAGTTTATTCAATTCCATCTTTTTTAGTAGGAAATGCAGTTGATTAGCGTGGTGACTATACATAGTGCACAAGGTATTGGAGAAACACTTTAATACATGCTTACGGATTTCATGTGAGTAAATGAATATATACGTTTTTGCTACAAGAAGTTTCAAAAATTATGACGCTGAAACAGAAACAATGACCTTATTAGCAGGGTTGGGCTCATGGTTGGTAATTCATTTGGAAATTTTCTTGTATATTCTATACTTAATAAAAGTATATCTTTTAAATTATTTGGTATGGATTCAAAATAATTACCAAACAGTTCTATAATCGAATTAATATACCATCTAAAAAAATCGTTTGCATTAAATATTGATGATGATAGAAATGGGTATGATAGACAATTTTTATTATTAGAAGTTTATTTATTTCTGATAATTGAATGGTCTATCAGAAGCGGCTGAAAGTGAAGCGGTGGCTTGGTTGGGGTTAGAATAAGGTGAAAAAGCAGACGGTTTAGAAGTATTGGTATCAAACTTCTAAACCGTCTGCTTTTACTTATTAATTTGTATGAAGGTAGCGGTATACCAAGATATTATGATATAGTTATAGATTAAGTTAGAAAAAGGAAAATTTAATAGGAGAGAGGGAATTTTTATTATTATGAAGCATTCTAAAAAACAAATTATTAATGGTCTTATTGTAGCAATGTTGGCGCTTTTACTTGTAGCTTGTGGAGATACCGATGATAAAAACGAGGGGACAGCAAATGATACAAGTGGAACAGGAGAAAAAACTAAGTTGTCAATTGGGTTAGACCCATATGATTATTCGACGGTACCAGCTTATTTATCACAAGTTATTTTGGAGCAAGAAGGTTTTGAAGTAGAGATTGAGGAAGCGGAAATCGGAATCTTATATGAAGCGCTTTCTAATCAGACGATAGATGCGTTTGTCGATGTTTGGAGTCCGAATTTACATAAAGATTATTTGGAGAAATATAGTGAATCATTTGAAATAGCGGGTACTTTATATTCAGATATGCCATTTGGAATGGCAGTGCCACAGTATTTAGAGGATATTAATACAATTCAAGATGTTGCAGATCATCCAGAGCTTTTTAATAATAAAGTTTATGCCATTGAGCCAGGAAGCGGTATGGCTATGACGACTGAAGAAATGATAAAAACATATGGCATGGACGACTTTAAAGTACAAAATAGTAGTGTTGCTGCAATGCTTGCCCAAGTAGATACCATGTTTGAAAAGGAAGAGGCCATTGTATTTAATGCTTGGCGCCCGCATCCTATGTTTGTTCGTTTTGACATTAAATTTTTAGAGGATCCACTTAATACATGGAAGAGCGATGATGTTCAAATTGCAGTCACGCCGAATCTTAAGGAAGAATCACCGACAGCCTATAAGTTATTTTCCAACATGGAGCTGACGTTGGATATGGTAGAAGAATGGATTATGCAATTGGATGAAGGGAAGCCGCTGAGAGAGTTAGCGGAAGTATGGGTGGAAGAAAATCAAGAAACAGTAGATAAGTGGCTAGAAAAATAAGTGCGATTATTAATCAATCCAGGTGAACATTAGCAGGATGAAATTCCGTACAATTTAAATTATATTTAGTACCGGAAGCGGATTCAGTTTATTCCTAAATATCAAGAATTACCACATCGTTCTTCATGAAGCTATCGCCCGGCCATAGTTGGTGTAATTTAAAAAGACCTAGAGGTGTAGTCTCTAGGTCTTTCTGATTGCGGGGCAGGAAATTGGCAATAAAGGAACAAGCGGTCGCCTGATTTAGGTTAGTATTGAAAAAGGACGGGATTATGGTCAATTCGTTCTTTTTCTTTCTTTTGCCCATTGTGATTTTTTGGGAATACAGTTGTTCAAACTACAGTTTCAGGCGAAAAAAATTTAGCTAATTGTCGTTCACGTTTATCAAGGACAATTTGTTCCGGTTTAATGCCTTGTTCGCGCAACACGTCGATGTTTTGCAAAATAAACTCATCACTGCCGACAACGTAGAATAGACCGTCCTGATCTGCAGCAAGTTTTTTCACTTCTTCATAGTAATCATTTCGATTATTGACATACTGTGCTGTGAAATTTTTACCTGGAGCAGATTCAAAAACATCTGTAAATAAATAGTCTTGTGTTGAATCGATTGTAAGAGAATGAATGCGGTTGATGTGATCAGGTCGTTCCATATAAGTAAGTACAAGCGGTCTGAACGTTGCGAGACCTACCCCGGAAGATAAAAGGTAAATATTTTTATCTTCTCTTTTTAGCGGTACGTTGGAATGGATTTTAAATAGTGCCACTTTATCGCCGACTTCCAGATTTCTTAAAATCGATTTAAACTCAGAGCACAGTTCTCTTATGCGAGTTGTAATCCCGACAGTCTGCTCATTTGGTAGTGTTGAGATGGACATATGACGAACTAAGCTTTTATTTGGCTGATCCCCGGCATTGAACCCTTCTAAAGCAAGGTGTGTATGTGCACCTTCTTCCCACGTGAAGCCTTCAGGGAGATCCAGCAAAAACGTTTTCACTGCTGGCGTTTCTTCAATGATTTTATTTATTTTCGTCCAGTATATTTGCATAATACATTCTCCTTAAGTAATGCTTATTTTCTTATAGTTATAGTATAACATAGATGATAAACATTCTCATTTAATTTATTTCCAGTATATTAAAGCAACAAAAAAGAAGAACGATATCCTCAATAAGGGGAAATCGTTCTTCTTAGTTTATTATTATACACCGGTTAAAGATTATCTACATTATCATTTAAGCGTGTAAGAAAATGCTTGAGTTGCTGTAATTCGCTATCCGAAAAATCTTCATAAAGATCATTCAGAAACTGATCTTTAAACATTGTACAACCTTCAAGTAATGCTCGTCCTTTATCGGAAATCGTTACAAGTACTTCCCGGTTGTTTTTCTCGTTGCGTTTACGTTCGACATATTGCTGTTCTTCAAGCAGCTTCAAATGACGTGTGATTGCCGCTTGGTCGATAGCTAAGGATTGTTGCAGGACCTTTTGAGTAACGCTTCCTTTTTTAATTAAAGAAACTAAAATTTCGTATCGCGTCAAACTGACTTCTGTTCTTTTTTCAAAAATTTGCGTTACATGACGATCTAATCTTTTTAACATCATAATCATCTGTTTTTTATCATCCAAACAAACTTCCATACTAACCCTCCCTACATTGATTGTTTTTCGTTCTAGGTATCTATCCCTATATGGTAGCATTTCCGTTTATTCGGATAAAGCATAAAAAAATTCAAACTATATGATTTGAATTACACCTGTCAGGTAAAGGAACCTGTAATCCCATTAGCTGGAGAAACGAATAATTTGTTCGAATGGCAGGCGAGATGAATTACGTGCCGGCATAGCAGCCTTTCCGATAGCGATTAAGATCATCGGCACCTCATTTGCAGGCAGTTCATATTTTTTAGCGAATGCAGCTTTATCGAAGCCGCCCATGATTACGGTATCATAGCCCATATCCTTCGCTAAAAGTACTATTTGCATAGAAATTAAACCTGAATCTAAATGGGCAATATTACTGCGTTCAGCATCGGAAAAACTGCTGTACGCCGCTTCGGAATTAGAAATCATCATATCAGCAATCTCGCGTGGCATATAGCCCAGCTCTACATTTAAATCGTTAATTTGCTTGGCATTTTTATACATTTCAATATCGCCGATTACCGCAATAATCGCTGATGATGTTTCGATTTGTTCCTGATTAAATCCGGCAATGCGCAACTCTTTCTTCTGTTCAGCATCGTCAATAATAAGGAAGCGCCAAGGCTGCAGGTTACTAGATGATGGAGCTGTTGTTGCCTGTTGAAGTATATGTTGAATTGTCTCGCGAGGAATCGCAACACCTGGTTCATATTTACGAACTGATTTACGTTCTTCCATTAATTTTTCTAAAGCTGATTTTTGTTGTAACATTTTTTTCACCCTTCTTTATCGAAATTGGAATAGGTTTTTATTTTAGTTGATGAGTCAATGATTGACAAGTCATATGTCTTATACATAAATTTCACTAGGGAAAGGTATAAAAAAATTAGCTCGCAGCACAAGAAGACCGATTATAAAATTATATCAATAATAAATTAACCCTAGTAGAAGGGGGAACCCTGCGCTTCACTGTGTTTGTATCTCCTTTGACAGCGGCTGTTACAAGTTCCGCAGCAATGACTAGGTGATCTTGAATAAGCTTAGCGTAGTAATCCGCAATCTGGTCTCCATAAAACGGGCGCAGACAATTGCCCAAGTCAGTTGCGTTTTGCAGGAGGCGCTTTTGTACAAATGGTAAATCAGGCAATTGGAACACAATGCTAATAATCGTCATCCGCGTCCAATTGACATGCTCCATCCAAAGTAATCGATTCATCGCCATATAATCGGCCTCTGTTTTACTTATACAACGCTGATCAAGAGTGCTCAGTTGCCGAATTAAAAAATGCCGAAGCGGTGCAGTGTATTGGGAAAAGGGTTGCGCATAGGAAGCGCTAAGCGGATAGGTGAAACCATTTGTATAATAAGGATACACTCATACCATTCCTCTCTACTTTTTAGTCTATAGTAAGATGAAAATTGGGCTCTTTTAATAACATACTCAAACGTATTGAGGTGTGTGAAAGTGTTCACGGGGATTTCATGGCATTTACTACAATAAATTTATAAATACTAGTCGAAGTCGAATTGCACAAAAATTTACAGCATAGCTATTGGTGAAACATTGGGATAGAAAAGTACTTTCCACACACACTGTTAGTGGAGGTGAGTTGGAATGGGGAACAATAAACATAAAAACAATAAAACTCAGGATAACAAAAAACAGCAAAATCAAAACCAAAATGCTAACAGACCACGAGCAAACAGAGAAGAATTTGCTCAGGAAGTAAACTTTGATCAAAACCAGAACCAGAACCAGAACCAAAATCGCAATAAAAACCAAAAACAGAATAAGAAGGATTGTTAAGTTTTTCATAAGAAGAAACTGGGACATAAGTAGAATAACCGATAAATAACAGGAAATCCTTTATTAAGAAACGGATATTTTGCAAAATTGATTGGAATGTAGGGCGAGTGTAGCTGACGGCTACGCCTTTCGCTACAAGCAAAGCTTCCTGCGGGAATAGCGTGACGCCTGAGACTAGGAACAAAAGCTAAGAGCGCCACGTCCTATGGCAACGCTTTTGTGACCAACATCGTGTTGGCCTCACGCCCGCGGAAAGCGTCCCGGAATGGAAATCAATTTTTAACACTCAGCAAAAAAACGCTATTTTTCTAAGAGAAAAATAGCGTTTTTGGGTTATGTCCCTGCCTCAATTTAATTTCCTATAGCTTAAATTTCGAAACAGAGTCAGTTAATTTTTCAACTTGTTTATTTAAGTGCGTAGCATGCATCGTCACTTCAGAAGTAGCGGATGTTTGTTCTTCGATTGAACTCGCAATTTCTTGCGTCTCTGCTGTAACTTCTGTTGTCATTTCATTAACAACTGCTATTGAAGAGACAACGACATTTTTTTGCTGTTGCATTGTTGATACATTATCCATCGTGTTTGAAATCGACACTTTCATATTTTTCAATGTATCAGAAAGTTGTTTAATTGCATTATCTACAGTATTAACGGCTAATTTCTGATCTTCGCTAATCTCGTTTGTCTGATTCATCACTTGAACGAGTTGCTTCGTGTCCTCTAAAATACTTAGAATGATTTGCTGAATATTCGTTGTTGCCGCTTTTGAGCTTTCTGCCAAGCTTCTTACTTCATCTGCTACAACTGCAAATCCTTTTCCGTGCTCACCTGCTCGAGCAGCTTCAATAGAAGCATTGAGTGCTAGTAAATTAGTTTGTTCAGTAATTTGGGCGATCACATCGGTTACTTTCGAAATGGATTTCGTTTTTCCATCTAACTGTTCGGTTACGACCGTCACTTCATTAAATGCGCGTTCTAAATTCGCATAGGATGTTTCCAATTGTTGTACTTTATCAATACTTGTATGCACTTCTACCAATGCTTCGTCAGCATCATTAACCATTTGCTGAGTTTTGAGCTCAATAGATTCTATCTCATCGGCCAATACGTGGATAGCTGTAGAACCATCATGCATTTTTTCAGCCTGTGTACTTGTATTCATAGCAATTTCTTCGATGCTGTTCGAGACATTATTTAATGCCTGCTCATTTTCCTTGGCAATAATAGATAAACTGTTTGAAGAATGTTGGATTTCCATTGAATTTTCATTTACTTGGTTAATTAAATTGCGAACCTCGTCTAGCATATGGTTGTATTGATTGGCTAAGTCTGCAATTTCATCATTTGACTTTGTTTCAAAACGTGAAATAAAGTCACCGCTTGCTGTTTTTTCAAATACATCATTAAAGCTATTTAAAATATCGACTAATTTTCGTGCCATGAAATAGGCGAATAAACATCCGATTATTAAACCGATCAATATTGAAATCCAACCGACAATCGATAACTTATTTAACTGTTGTGCATAACTATCTTCATCTACTAAAGAAACAATCTGCCAGTTATTCTTCTCGATAACTTGAATTTCACCTGTATAATTCACGTCATCCCATTTAAACTGTTCAATTTGGTTAGTGCCATTTTTAGCATCTGACAGCCAGTTAAACTTTTTCTCTAATTCGGAAGTATTTAATAAATCGGTAACACCAGCAATCTTGCCTGAATTATCGGCATTGATATTTGTTCCGTCCCCATCTTCGATAAATGAAGATACAATCAATCCATTTGGATCGACAATCATTAATTTTGAAGATGATTTTGCTTCAATGCCTTCGCGAATCTTACCAATTGTAGAGAAATCGATATCATAGCCGACTGCACCGACTAGCTCGTCCTCTTTAAATACCGGGGCAATAACAGAAGTCATTAACTTGTTAATACCAGTATCCAAATAGACATCCATCCATTGTAAGTTTGGGTTTGCATTCAATTTTGCAAAAGTTTGAGATTCACGTACATCCCACTCATAATCAATTGCAGGTGTTGAATGAAGTTTGCCCGATTTAAAGTCCATGAAGTAGACGGACAAATAATTTTCGTTATTTTCTTTTAAAGTGCTTGTAATTTCATCAATATGTAAATAGTCGACTTCATCTTTTTGTACGATCGTTTCGATAACCTGCTCGAATTGTAGAAGGTTTGTTTCGTAAGTTTCCAAACCTAATGACACCTGATCAACAGCATTTTCAGCATTGTTAGAAGAAGTCTGTTCATTTTCTTCTGTTAAAATATTTCGTACTGTCCACTGACTAAATAACACAGTAATGACGACCGCTGCAATAACTGCCAGTGATATCAGTACCATCCACTTAGTTTTTATCTTTAAATTTTTGAGTATATTCATTTTCATCTACCTTTTACCTATATATTGACTTTCATTCCCAAAATGAGGGTTGCAAAGACGAGTAATAGAATATATGATTGCAGGACTTTTGTCTATCTAAATTTATCGATTTTACTATATATATATATTAAAAAGTTATAATTTTTTGATTTTTGAGACGTCTTTTATACAAAAATTATTGACTAAAGGATACTTGTGGATTTTTGGTTCAAAATATCCAAGATGGGGCATAAGGAATTATTGAGGTTTTTTCTATAAAGATACTGGGAATTTAAAGAAATTAGAAACAACTATGAGTGGGTGATAAAAATGGATATATTGGATTGTATTATTATCGGCGGAGGACCGTCTGGATTAAGTGCCAGTTTAGTTTTAGGCAGAGCTAGAAGAGAGATTGTTTTATTCGACGATAATACGAATCGTAATCGTGTGACTGCAGAGGCGCGCGGATTTATTACTCGTGATCGGACAAACCCTCAGGAGTTTAGAGAAATAGGTTTGAAGGAACTCGAGAACTATCCAACAGTATCGTACGTAAACGCAACTGTTACGGAAATTACTAAGGATAAAGATAGTGACAGGTATATTGTTAAAGCTTCTAATGAGAAGGAGTATATAACGGAAAAAGTTATATTGGCTACAGGCATTCAAGAAGTTTTTTTCATACCGAGTATAAGGAATTATTACGGGAAGAGTTTATTCAGTTGTCCCTATTGTGATGGCTGGGAACAGCGGGATAAGCCTTTAGTGGTCATCGCTGAAAAAGAAGAGCATGTGCTGCATTTGACTAAGTTGATTTATAACTGGTCGCAGGATTTAGTTGTTCTGACAAATGGCCTTGAACTTTCGGAAGAGGCGACTTCGCTGTTAGAAAAACGGAATATCAAAATAATAGAGGATCAGATAAAAGCATTAATTGGTAATGACGGGTTTTTAGAAAAAATCGAGTTTGAATCGGGAGATACGCTAGAACGATCTTTTGGTTTTGTAGCACCAACGTATTACCGTCCGAATAAGCTTGTGGAAATGTTAGGTTGTGAAGTACATGAAAACGGGAAAGTCATAACTGACGGTGTTGGCAGAACATCTGAGAAAAATGTCTACATTGCAGGAGAAACCGAAACAGCACGACCTTCATCGTTAATGATTTCGGCTGCAAGAGGAAATAAAGCAGCAGTTTCGGTAAATGTAGATCTTACTGAGGAACGATTTTGAAATAGGGAGAAAAAGATTAAGCTCAATAGATTACAAAACGGATTTGAAAAAAATTCGTTTTTTTCTATTGGGGATGTCTAAAC
Source organism: Solibacillus sp. FSL R5-0449 (assembly GCF_037975215.1). Taxonomy (NCBI): domain Bacteria; kingdom Bacillati; phylum Bacillota; class Bacilli; order Caryophanales; family Caryophanaceae; genus Solibacillus; species Solibacillus sp. FSL R5-0449. The sequence continues at coordinate 3,099,361 of NZ_CP150239.1, read as the reverse complement.
AGGTTATGCAATCTCAACTCTTACATATAAATATAGTAGAGGTTTAACAAAATAATATAGTGGCATCTATAGGTTCACTATTGATAAAAATATAAGTACGCAGAAATAGCTGCGTTAATTGGAAGGTGTATAGGATGAGTAAGATTATATTATCGACTGACAGTGGGGCAGATTTACCGCAAGAATTGGTTGAGAAATATCAAATTCAAGTGGCTCCAATGCATATCATTATGGATGGAAAAGATTATTTGGACGGGGAACTTTCTGTAGAGGAAGTCTTTGATTATTACAATCGCACGAAGAAGATCCCGTCTACTTCAGCTACTAACGTTCAGGAATATCATGATTTATTTTCAAAAATCAGAGCAGATTTTCCGGATAGTATTATTATTCATATTGGATGTACATCGAAAGCATCTGTCACTTTTCAAAGCGCGGTCATAGCAGCAGAAGACTTTGATGATCTGTATTTAATCGACTCATTAAATATAACTGGAGGACTTGCAGCAATCGTTATGCATGCAGCATTATTAATTGAAAACGAACCTTCCATTGACCATGTTCGTTTAATAAAGGAAATAGAATCCTTTGTTCCCAAAACTAGGCTTTCAATTCTACCAGGCAGTCTCGAATTTTTGAAAGCTGGAGGAAGAGTAAGCAATCTTGTATATATTGGTGGTGCACTGTTGAAAATAAAACCTTGCATTGAATTGAAAGAAGGTAAACTAGTTTCAACAAGAAACTATCGCGGGAAGATGAGTATGGTAGCAGAGAAGTTTATGCGTGATTTTTTAAATGAATATAATATTGATAAAAAACTGCTATTTTTGATTTACTCAATCGGACTTGATGAAGGTATTAAAAATCGGATGGTTGAAATTGCAAAGGGGAAGGGATTCGAAAATGTGAAATGGATGCAGGCTGGAGCTGGGATATCTGCGCATGCTGGTCCAGGGGGCGTCGGGATTGCCGGATTAGAATGTTAGCTGGCAAACCGTTGAAGCGTCGGCTTGTAACAATTTTTTTATTTTTATTTGCACTGACTATGTTATTTCGTTCGAAGAAGCTTAATTAAATAAATAAAAGAACGAATCTCACGATGGATTCGTTCTTTTTTATAGCACTATAATAGCAATGATTTATGTTGGAAAGGGCATTTCCCTTGGATCGGTACAATATCGTCGCCGATAAAGGATTGTTTCCATTCGTTATGTGTCGGATCTCCAAAGTGGCCGATATCCGGGTGCTTCGGAAGTTGATCCCAAACCTCTACACGCTTCCGTACTTTATCCCTGGACATAATACCGCCTTTTTCGGTACCTTCTAAACCTTGGAAGATTTTACGTGGCTGGAATCCGAGCACCATCGCATTTCCTAAATGGCGGGTTTTGCGCTTCTTATATGCAGGAGCATTTCCAAATACAAATATTGGTTCTCCGGCGAAGTGGAAATCCCATAAATAATGATCTGGATCACGAGGGCTGTTTTCTGGCCATTCTACTTTATCGGCTGTATGTAGATACTGGAGAATATCCCAAAACTGTTGACGGTAATCATCGAGTGCCCCTTCTTGTTCGAAAGGTTCAACAAATACAAATAGACCGTGTCTTTTATAATTGGGCTGTTTAAATAATTCTAAAAATCCTTCTACTGCTTGAGGTAAATTACTCCAGTCGTCCTGTGTAATATATGCATACCGAAGTTCGCCTTTAAGCTCGCCACTCATCCCAAAAAAACAAGGAAATGTTTTATCCGTTACTGTTTTATGAAACGTTTCGTATTCTTTATAGAGCCAACTTGGTAAATCCGTTCGATTGTGGAAATCTTCTTTCGTTAATAGAGCCTGACCCTTCGTAATCATAAAATCTCCTCCGTTAATGTTCTTCAGTTTATTCTTATTGCATTTCCATACCCTAATGAAAATTACTTGAAACAACAGTATTCACCTTATATTGATTAAAAATTGTTTATGGAAACGTAAAAATAGGGAATGGTAAAAAGGTGAATTAAGAATCTGGAGGATGACTTATGGTAAATACATTTTCAAAGCAATCCCAAATAGCATGTCAAAGCGAATATGGAACTTTAAAAAAAGTTGTATTATGTGAACCTAAATATATGGAAATTAAAGAAGTAATCAATGATGTTCAAAAAAAATATAAGCATGATAATATCGATCAGAATCTTGCACTAGCCCAGCATCAAAAGTTTGAACAAACGCTACTTAATGCTGGTGTGGAAGTAATTAAACTCCCTCCTAGTAAAGAGCACCCGGAACAAGTATTTACAAGAGATATTGGTTTTACTATTGGAGATCAGTTGTTTGTTTCGCAGATGGCAAATCCTATCCGTCAAGGTGAAGATGAAGTACTGGCACAATGGCTAAAGGAGAATAAAATTTCGTATCATAACCTTTCTAAATATTCAATTGAAGGTGGCGATGTGATTATTGACGGTCCTCGGGTTTTTGTCGGAATCAGTGATCGCACATGCGAGAAGGCTATTCAAAATTTACAAAAACAACTGCCTGATTTTGAAGTCCTTCCAATCCCGTTTAACCCAAAATATTTACATTTAGACTGTGTATTCAATATTCTTTCATCAAAAGATGCACTTGTTTTTCCGGATGCATTCGAACCGGAAGTAGTTAAACATTTATCGAGTATGTATGACTTAATCGAAGTAAGCGAAAACGAGCAGTTTACAATGGGGACAAATGTGCTTTCGATTGGACAAAATCGTGTGCTGAGCTTGCCGGTTAACAGTGATGTGAATTATCAAATGAGACAGCATGGTTATGAAGTGCTGGAAGTCGACTTTTCAGAAATCATTAAGTCGGGCGGCTCATTCAGATGCTGTTCGATGCCAATAGTAAGGCAGTAAATTAGATACCTAATAATAATGGTGCAAATTTCTGAACTGCATTTGAATTTACTATATGTATTTTATACAACACTCATTCTAAATGTTGTGCATCCCGCATTTCCTTTATAGTGTATATTTAAGGGAGATATGCAAAAAAGATGGCAGCAATGTCTGCGTTTTTGAAAGGAAGGTACAATGAAAAGAATTATTTTATCGACTGAGAGTGGTGCGGATTTACCGAAGGACCTGGTTGAAAAACATCAAATTCAAGTAGTACCGATGCACGTTATTATGGATGGGAAAGATTATTTGGATGGTGAGCTGTCAGTAGAAGAAGTTTTTGATTTTTATGATCGAACAAAGTCAATACCGTCTACGGCAGCGACGAATGTCCATGAATATGAAGAGTTGTTTACAAAGGTTCGATTGAAATTTCCTGAAAGTATCATTATTCACATTGGCTATACGTCAAAAGCATCTGCTTCCTTTCAAAGTGCGGTAATTGCAGCAGAAGATTTTGATGATCTTTTTCTGATTGATGCGTTAAATGTAACTGGTGGATTGGGGGCAGTAGTGATGTATGCAGCTCGCTTGCTTGAAGAAGAGCCTAAGATTAGCCCTGAGCATTTAATTGCAAAAATTGAATCAATCGTTCCTAAAACAAGGCTAGCGTTCCTGCCAGGAAGTTTAGACTTTTTAAAAGCAGGTGGACGGGTGAGCAATATTGCCTACATCGGTGGTGCATTGCTTAAAATCAAGCCATGTATTGAGTTGAAAGAAGGAAAGCTTGTTTCAACTAGAAAATACCGTGGCAAGATGGAAATTGTTGCAGAAAAGATGATGAGGGATTATTTAGATGAATACAATATCGATCGGGAACAATTGTATTTAATCTACTCGGTCGGACTGGATGAACAAATTAAAAAACGTCTGGAAGCAATCGCGAAGGAAGCCGGTTTTAAAAACGTAAGATGGATGCAGGCTGGTGCGATGATCTCGACTCATGCGGGTCCTGGAGGATTTGGGATTGCCGGTATAGAATCATAAAAATAAGAAAGAACCTGGATTTTTAATTCCAGGTTCTTTTTTTGATTATCACTTTTGCTCCTCCATGACACACTGCCTCGCTTTCAGATTAAATTTTAGATTGCTCCAAAATATTCTGTTTAAGCTCATTCAGTTTTTGTTGGTCCTTTTGAGATTGATCTTTCGCACTCATCGGGTTAACCCTCCAGTCACTTAGATTTGAAGTGAAATCTTTAATAGTATAGGCTGTATTTCGTTTTTTAAACGTTGATTATGAAAAATTTTTAATTTATTTTAAATTGTATTGTCTAATGATTTTAACAATAAGAAAGAACCTGGAGTTTTTAATTCCAGGTTCTTATTTTGATTACCACTTATGATCCTCCATGACACACTGCCTCGCTTTCAGATTAATTTTAGATTGCTCCAAAAATATTCTGTGTAAGCTTATTCAGTTTTTGTTGGTCCTTTTGAGATTGATCATTCGCACTCATCGGGTTAACCCTCCAGTCATTTAGATTGAAGTGAAATCTTTAATAGTATAGGTAAGATCTTATTTTTTATACAAAAAGTTTTAAAATTTCTACGGAAAATGATTTGGTTTCATAACTCTAAAAATTGTCTTCATACATTCATCAATTTTACGCAAAATAAATAAGAATCCAATTCGTTTTTAGGAGGTGAAAAAGTATGGCGAAAAAAAGTAAAACAAGCTTCACTAAGAATAAAAAGGAAAAAAAGGATACGAATCGTCGTGAAGAGTATTCAAAAGAGTTTAATCAGGTAATTCATAATAACCCACCGCAAGAAGTTACAAAGCATAGAGGAACATAAGGCTGCCATGCACCGGGATATCTTTTTGACACCCGGTGCATGTGATTTACACAACTTATTGTTATAATATGTGTAAGAAATATGAATACATAAAGGAAGATGAAAATGACATTTGAAGAAATTTTGCCTCGTTTAAAAAATGGAGAGAAGATAATCCGTAAAGGCTGGGGCGGTGCTGAACTATATGTAAAGTATGTGCCTGCAACTACATTGGATGACTTGGACATGAATCCGTATTTTGTTATTAATGTAACTGGTGAAGGGTATACGATGTTTACACCGACAGTTTGTGATATTTTAGCGGATGATTGGGAAATCGTTCTATAAGTAATTAATGCTGGCTTGTTTATTGCAAGTCAGTTATTTTTTTGGAGGGAAAACAGTGGGAAAGCAATTTGAAAATAAAGTCGTCGTCATTACGGGTGCCGCATCCGGAATCGGACGAGCACAAGCAGCAGCTTTTTTAAAAGAAGGGGCTACTGTTATTGGGATCGATATTGAAAAAGCAGTAATAACGGATGACAAGTACTATCACTATGCAGGAAGTGTAACGGATCATCAGTTTATTGAAGAAACGATTGGACAATTAGAAGTAATCGATATTTTATGTAATACAGCCGGTATCCTTGATGGTTATGTCCCGTCACTTGAAACAGAAGAATCATTATGGGACAAAATCTTTAACGTGAATGTAAAAGGGATGTTCTTTGTAACGAATGCGGTATTAAAGAAAATGCTTAAGCAAAAGCGCGGTGTTATTGTAAATATGGCATCGATTGCTGGAATGATTGCAGGTGGCGGTGGTGCAGCATATACCGCGTCCAAACATGCCGTAATCGGTTATACAAAACAGCTTTCCTATGATTATTGCAAGGAAGGGATACGTATCAACGGGATTGCACCGGGTGCAATTGAAACACCGATGAATGCGGCCGATTTTGAAGGGGCAGGTGAAATGGCGAAGTTAGTGGCAGAGCAAACACCTGCTGGCAGATGGGCGAAGCCTGAAGAGGTTGCAAACGTGACATTATTTTTAGCGAGTGAAGCAAGCGATTATATGCATGCAACAATTATACCGGTTGATGGTGGATGGATGAATAAATAAAGTATTGCCATTATTTAATATTTACTCCATAATGAATGGGTGCAAAATCACACTATGACACTTTGACAGGGTACTAGCACCCATGCTCCTTTGGTCATAGTTATCAGTAAAATAGCAACTTCATGCTATTTTATAAAGGAGGAAATTAAATAATGGAAAATTCTGTTTCATCTTCACGTGTCAACGTGCATGAAACGGCTAAAGTTGCGATCGTTGCTTCTCTTTATGTAGCAGTGACGCTTGTTTTGGCTGTCATTAGTTTCGGAGCCGTCCAATTAAGGCTGTCGGAAATGTTTAACTATTTAGTGCTATTCCATAAACGATACATAGTAGGAGTAACATTAGGTGTCGTCATTGCGAATCTCTTTTCACCAATGTGGTGGATTGATGTACCGGTAGGCGGGATTGCTACACTGATTGTCTTGATTATTTGCCGAATCGTTACAAAAAATATGAAAAACTTAGTGCTAAAAATTATTGTAACCGGTATTATTTTTACGGCATCCATGTTTACAGTTGCAGCTCAGCTGATGATCGTTTTTGATCTGCCATTTTGGCCAACGTACGGAATGGTAGCAGTGGGAGAGGCCTTTTCAATGCTAGTAGGCGGCGTCACAATTTATTTATTGCAAAAGAAAATTGATTTTACAAAATAAAAATTAACAATCCGTTAAATATAAGAAGCAGACCGTTCATTTTGAACGTGTCTGCTTTTACTTTTATGTGAAATACTCAAGTTTGGCATTCGGAAAAAATTTTTCCATGTAACTGTAAAGCTTTTCTTTCATTTCGTCCTCTTCGTTCTTTTGATAAATATACTTACTGATTCCGTATTTACCCCATTTTACACGTCTTACAGATTCATCCAGTTTCAGCTTTGTCTTCGGATAGTTTTTATTAATCACGTTTTTAGCGGCCTTTGTAAAACGGTGCTGAATAAATTCAAATGTAATATCTTCGCGGACGTCTTGGGGGAGTTCAGCATCAAGTCGTTCAAACATATGATAATAGCCATCCTGCCATCCATCATGAAGGTAAATTGGCGCTACGATAAATCCAAGAGGATAACCGGCTCTCGCTACTTTGCCGGCTGCTTCGATCCGCTGAGCGAGCGAGGAGGTACCGGGTTCAAAGTTTTTTATGACATAATCCGCATTAATACTAAAACGAAATCTTGTATGGCCATTATGTTTTGCATCGAGTAAATGATCAACATGATGGAATTTTGTAACGAACCTTAATCTGCCCAACTCGGTTTCGCCGAAATGCTCTATCGCTTTCTTTAAAGAATGTGTTAAGTGATCCAGCCCTACAATATCGGAAGTACAGGCCGCTTCAAACCGTGTGATTTCAGGTGCACGTTCTTCAATATACCGATTAGCTGCTTCAAATATTTCCTCGACATTCACATATGTCCGAATGTACGGTTTGCTTCCCATTGTTGTTTGTAAGTAGCAATAATGGCAGTGACCCATACATCCTGTAGCAAGTGGAATAGCATATTCAGCAGATGGCTTGGACGTATCGAATTTCAGAGTTTTGCGAATACCAACGACAAGTGTAGATTTTGCGATTCGATATTTTTGCAAATCATTGTCTCCGGGGAAGTTACGTATTTGGTTATGGGAGGTTGTATAACGTATCTCAATACCTAAAGCTTCAAATTTTTCTTTTAGTTCTTTGCCGAGCGGATAGTCCAATGCTTTCGGTTCGAAATATACAAGCTGCGGTACGAAAGGTTTATTCATGTTTTTTGCACAACACCTTCCTTTTATATTTGCTTTAGTTTGCCTTAAGAAAGAAACAAATATGAGGTGGTAATTATTGCAGTAGTAACGTTATTTTTCACTTCCATATGTAATTTCCAAAAAAAAAAAAGACTCCTTGTAATTCGCTAATCAGTCTTAAACCAACCAGTATCCTAAGTCCGAGTGTCGAGTGGAGTCTTGTTGATAATATATAAAATTAAAAATAATGATGATTGAATGGTAATTCTAAAAAAGGGGTACATGTTTGCTTTGTCATATTGTATTGCTTAACTGGCATCAATTCATTTTTCTCAATCATCGCGATACGATCTAATATGTCATCCGTTAACTGCTTTGAACTTGTAGAAACGACTAGATTCAGCAATCCGAGCAGTGCTGCAAAATCGAAAACTTTAAAGCGGTATCCTAGTGGAATCGCTGGGACACCTGCAGCCATTGAAAGCATGTTAGCATGGAGTTTAAAGTTTATCGTTGCAGTACACGTTGATAATTTATGAATCATTTGTTGTTCGGTATAAAGGTTTTTATCTAACTGAACATTTTCTGAGTCGCCAATTTTATTATAAAGTCTTTCGCAATGGGATCGATCGTCTGACCACATCGTATAAATCAGTATTTTATAACCCTTTTCAATTAGTCTTTTCACTGCTGCGACTAATTGTTCTTCTACTAAACTTTCATTGGCACCGTACAGACGGTTAAAAGTCGTTCCCCAATTGATTCCGATTAGTTTGTCTTGGATATGAGGTTTTATTGTGTCTTTATTTTGTAATAGTAAAGCAGGATCTCCGATAATTTTAACTTTTTCCGATTTTTCTTTCCCAACCATAATTTCGATCGCTTTTTTTGTTAAGGGACCTCGGACGCCTACAAAAAGTGCATGCTCCAAAACTTCATCCAGTACATCGATATCTTTTTGTTTAAAGTTTTGTTCCAAAGAAGTCAGCTGATCATTTATCAATAAATTCAGGTTTGACTCTTCAATCCAGTCTAACCCTGATCCCCAGATGAGTACGGACTTTCCTTTATGAATAGCGTTTTGAAGAATTTGAAGGTAGCCAGGCAATAATAAGGAGCCTCCGCCTAGTATAACCGTATCAAACTCATCGAGATTTTTTAAATCCGTTCCGGGCATAGATGGCTTAACGGTAATTTTTTCCATATCTAAATATTTGGTACATGTATCTCTGAAAATATGCCATAACAGTTCATCACCCAGGTTATTAAATCCGATCCAGCCTATATATAATACCTTTTTCATTTTTTCATCCCACCTTTTCTCGTTTTGGAATAGACCGTCAACGTTTCTTTTACTACATTATTAATATTAAATTTTTCCTCAGCTATTTCTCTGGCTGTAATTCCGTTTAGTTTCAAGCGATGTTGATCCTTCAAGACTTTTTTCAAATCATCACGTAATAAATGTCTGCTGCAAGTTGTTTTAGAACCATGATCTCCAAAATAATGGTTCCATGCATCTTCAAAATTGTTCACATCTACAATCCCGAAATATCCATGGTTGCCGACAGCAACTACTTGCTTTTCTGAAGCCATAGCCTCTAAAGCTACACGGCCTGTGCCTATAACGCAATCTGATGCAGAGTAATAGGGATGCAGATTTTTTTGTTCTCCAACGATATGAATAAAAGCTCCATCACACATTTCTTCAATCGTTCGAGCCAATGTTTTTATCTCGTTCAATTTATTGCCATCACCAACTACAATGACATGAAGATTAGGGATCGTATTTAATTTAAGATCTTTGCATGCTCTTAAAAAAATAGAACAAACTTGTGCTTTTGCCCATGTGATTCTGCTCGCATAGAGAAGAACGGGCGCATCTTTAGGTATTTGTAATTCACTTCTTATATCTTTTACTTGGGAATTTCTTGGGTAATCGTTTAAATTGATTCCATTTGGTATTAAATAAGGGTTTTCTATTTCAAATGTTTTTACATAATTGCATAAAGGAGGGCTTACACAGATGACTGCATCGGATAATTTAAGGAGTTCCTGTATTTCGTGATTTGGATAATATGTTCCGTGTATCGTGATGATCGTAGGGATATTTTTATTTTCAGCCGCTCTTCCTGCTAAATATCCGGAAGGTGTCTGATGAATATGAACATGGGTAATATTTTCGTTCTCCATAATTTTTTCAAGTTCCTTCACTAATGCCAATTCATGATTTTTTTCTAAAGGAATCGATTTTGGAAACTCGATTGAGTAAATAGGGCAATTTAATGCTTCAAATGCCTCAACTAAACTACCGGTTTTATTTGCAGCAATCGCCACAAAGACATTATTTTTAACTAGTTCTTTTGCCAAGGCTAATACATGGGTTTCGGTTCCTCCGATATATAAAGCATCTATCACTAGTAAGATCCTTTCATCAGCCACTCTTATCACCTCCATAAAAAGTTTTGGAACGTTGTTGCTCATGTTTCCGATAGAAATATAAAATTTCCTTCAGATTCTCGATTTTTAATTTTGCATTTAAAAATTTAACGATGAATTCATAGTCTTCTGCACCTACAATTCTTCGAGTGGGGCCGCCAAGCAAATCAAAAACTTTTCCGCGAAATAAAATTGTTCCGTGACAGACACAGTGACCGCCTGCTTCGTAACATTTCCGTATTGACTCGCCATACTTCAACCAGTCGGCAACTTTACCGAGTGATTCCAAGTTCCCGTCATAAAATACTTGGTAATTTGATCCGACTAAATCGTAATCGGGATTGTTTAACAAAAAATCCACTTGCTTTTCTAAACGCAGAGGGTGCGAAATGTCATCTGCATCATTAACGGCAATATACTCGCCGGAGCTCATAAAATAGCCGATTGTCAGAGCCCCTGCAAAGCCTGTATTTACAGGTAAATTACATACAATAACCGGAAAAGGGGGGGGTGTATTTTCCAGCCAGTCTTCAACTATTTTTGATGTATTGTCAGTTGAAGCATCATTTACAAGAATAACCTCCATTTTTTTGTATTTTTGTGACATAAGACCGTCTAGGCAATCTACTATAAATGGCGCGGCATTATAGCATGGAATAACTACACTTACTAAACCTTCATGTCTTTCCTTCATACTTCTCACCTCAGTAGTATGATATGAATCTTATTTCACAATAATTGTGCGACATAATTAGATTTTTTTGGGAATCTTGAAAAATAGAATAATTACCCAAACAAGTTTCTCCGGCAAACATATCCTTTTAACATAACATCATAAAGGGGGGTAAATATGTGGCAATTACGTAATATTCTCGAAACTTTAAAAGGATCGAGTCTCACAGTTGCAACGGAGTATGGAAAAGTCACGGGTACTTTATTAGAAGTAAACTTTGACTATATAACACTTTCTTCAGGCACGAATTTTCTGTATATTCCGGTAACGAGTATTAAAAATATAGCTTACTAAAAAAGGAGGGGATTAGATTGAATAGCATTTTGTATATTCAGCTTTTGAGGTTATTAAACCAAGAAATAACTGTTGCAGTTGGTGAGGAACTTATTACCGGAACACTGGAATCGGTAAATCAAGATTTACTGACTTTAATAGAATCTACAGACACGTATGAAAGAGAAACTACAACAAGAATTATCGTTTTAGAGCAAATCAGTTATATTCAAGTACCGATGTTTGGTTAAGCGCGTAAGTGATGAGGCAATGGACGAAGTAGACTATGAAGAAAAATACAATCAGAATTGGGACAAGCACCCTAAAGGGATAGCTTTGAAAAACGCAAAAAATATCACTTTTTTCCTTAGAGAAAAGTGATATTTTTTATATTAAATTGTCTTTGCATTCGGAAGTATCATTATATAGCAATAAGTCAAATTAATTAAAGAGGTCTGCCGCCTTCATTTTCCCAGCGGTTCATATCGCTGCTTTCATCAATTGCATCTTCGTCAAATGGATGGGAATTTGTACATGCCACAATAGAGCTCACCATTTTCAGCAATGTCATTTTAATATCATCCTTTTTGATTATCGTTCTACTCTAGTATATGCGGCAGTGAAAGATTAGTGCGGTTCCCAATGAGGCATAAAGCGTCAACGTTCTTAATTTTTCTTGAGGAAAGTATAGATTGCCTCTACAAATTCTTTTTTAGGATACGTAAAATATAATTCGGTCGCTAACCGAACCGTATCACCGAAGAAGAAACGTTCGTATTGTGTTTGCCTCGTACCAAATGAACTCATCGTCAAATCCCAAGCTAACCGGAATATTTTCACCCGTTCTTCAGCAGGTTTAGTTGCGGCTTGAAGATATTGATCCAAATCGGCTCTGATGGGGGAGTGAAATGCCTTTTCTGTTGGTAGTGTTATTATTCCGCTTGCACCGATAAGCTGGATAATTTCAGTGAGCCGTGGATAAATCTTCGAAAACGTATAACCGGCAACTTTTAATGGGAAAATTGCTGGTCGCAAATAGCCATATTCATCAAGTGCTGCATCATTCTCCGATTTCTCCAATAATGCCTTCATTGTTTCCAATCCTGCAATAATTTCTGTCATCTTTTCATGGATATGCTGATATTCATATACTTTGATCGTTTCGATGAGAAGTTCGGCAATTCCTAATATAAATTCCGTTTTCACAATTTGCCTGATTAAAACTTGATACTTGGCAAAATGATTAAAGGCACTGTGAATAAGGAATTTTTCTGCAACCTCCACATTGTTATAAAAAAAGACCCGTTCCCATGGCACTAAAACATTGTCAAACACAACGATGGAATCCATTTCTTCATATTTTGAACTTAAAGGATGGTCAAATGCAGACTCTCCGCCTATAAAGGAATCTCTGCAAATGAATTTTAATCCTTTCGTATTCGATGGGACCGCAAATGAAAAAGTTTCATCTTCGCCGAATACAAGCTTACCGACATTAAATACAAACACTTCATCAGTTAAACCGCCTTGTGTCGCTAACAGACGTGCACCTTTTATAATAAGGCCATCTTCAGTCTCCGCGACAACCTTTGCAGAAATCGGTTCATTCGTATTTTCAATATAACTTTGAGAACGATTAACTTGAGGTGTAATAAATGTATGGGTAAGAGATAGATCATTTTCCCTGACCATTTCAAAAAATGTCCGGAGATTATCTGGGAAACAGTTTTCCTCGTCTTCAAGAAGTGCTGCAGATGAGGTGAACCCCATTAAGACAGAATTCAAATAATCGGGACTTCTACCTAGAATTCCATGTGTATGTTTCGCCCAATGCTCCATCATTTTTCGCCGTTTTATTAAATCCTCTTTCGTTTTAGGCATCAAATATGAAAGGCCGACACGTTTTCCTGAAAGGGGGGATACGAAAGTCATTTCATCAATTATTGTAGGGTCATGCTGTAAATCGTAGAGGGAAGCTTTCGTCTGAATAAGACCTTTAAATACGGGATGTTCAGATAACGGCCCTTCCACCTTTTCTCCGTCCAGCCATATTTCATTATTCAACGAATTTAATCGGTTAATATAACTTTCACCATTAATTGCACCCATTCATCCACTCCTTAAGATTCATGATGATCGTCCAGCCATTTACTTACTTATATGCAAGTACAGGATTGAACTAAAACAAGGCATGTTTATATATACGCAACATATGTGAAGTCTGACAGTAAAGTGCTTTGTGACGAGTAAATTTTAAAAAGGAGGCTAAGAGGGGTGGGTCATTCTTTTTGTGAAGAAACAAAAAAACACCCATTTCGGACGTGTATTTACACAGTCAAAACGGATGTCTACTATAATTTTAATGGATAAATATTTTAGTTGACTTAGAGCAAAATTTCATTTTAACCTAACGGAAAATAAAATGTCAATAAATTTTTTGTATTTTTTGATAAAAAATGTTATAATGGTCTTACAATTGTTTTCGGTGCGTATTATGTATTTCTTTGTACTTTTTTATTCACTATAAAGGATGCGTTTATATGTACTTTTTTTATTCAAGAGAGCAAAAATTTTAACAGTTGTCAAAGCTCTAAACGGGGTTAATTATTGACCGGCAATTGAACGTAACTGTGTTTTTATTTTACAAGGAGGATTTAAATAATGAATCTAATCAATAAAAAAGTTACACATAAGCATTTCGGAATGGGTAGTATCGTTAAACAGAATGAATCTAGTATTGAAATACATTTTGCATCGGAAAGTAAAAAATTCGTTTTCCCTGATGTATTTGGAAAGCACTTAGTACTTCACGATAAAGATGATGTGCAAACACTCGAAAAAATTATTCAGAAAAAAGAATTAGAACGAAGAGAAGAAGAGTGGCAAAAAGAAGAGAATTTAAAACTCCAACGTAAAAACCAGGAAATTCGTTTAATACATGAAAAACATATGAAAAATTTCAAGCTTCACCCAGAGTCACAATTAGTTTTTTGGTGTGATGATGAAGAAAAACGAACTGCCTTTTCAGATTGGAAGGTTTTTTCGGGATTAACGAAAAGCGGTGTAAATAAAGGGAAGCCTGTAAAACCGATTCGCCTGCATTTAAACAGTGCTGTTTTGTTAACGGCAGTAGATGAAAATTCTTCTGAAAAAGAACGACGTATTTTAGGTATGTATATGGTAGAGGAGAACTTTATCGGGAAATTGAGTGAAGATGGCTATATTCCGGCACATTCAAAGTACCGAATTGAACTGACTGAAGAGGAAGCAGAGAAGATGCTGTTCTGGAACTATTACGTAAACGAAAAGTTCACTCATAAAATGACATGGAATACTGGTAAACATCGCTATTTCAACAATTTATGGATGGCTCAAATTTTACGTGATATCATCTCCTTGAAAACAGATCCTCAGGAAAAAGAGCTTGCTCAGCAATTCTTCACACATTTCTGTAAAATGAATGATATAACAGCAAGTGAATTGCCACAGCCTAATGGTGCCTTGAAGCGTATATAAATTATATAAAAAGAACGAATTCCAAGGGATTCGTTCTTTTTTGTCGTGTACATTGCTATTGCTTTAATCAAATATATAGCGGATAACTTCCATTGCCTGATCAACAGTTTCCACCGTTACATTTGCTTTATTGGATAGCTCTTTTAAAGGGTGAATTAAAGACTCGGGACGGATGATGATTGTCGGTTTGTCCATTGCAATTGCTGTACTTACATCCATAGCGGTATTCCATTGTTTATATTTCTCTCCGAATAATGCAATGACGATATCCGCTTTCTGCATTAATACCTGAGTCCGGAAATTATTAATATCAGAAGCAGCATTGTCCTTATAATATGCTGATGGCTGGATTCCTAAAATTTCCTCGCCGATATTGTCTGAACGGTCATGGTCTGTCTGCGGTGCTACAAAGTGTAAAGGCAGATTTTTTTCCTTAGCCTTTTGTGCAACTTCTTCCCGCCAATTATCATGAATTTGTCCTGCTAAATAAACTGTTAGTTCCATACGAATGCCTCCTCTTATTTTTGCCTTATATTCATACTAACGAATTCACTTATATAATTGAAGTAAACCCTCTGATAAAAGGATGGGAGAATGCATTGCTGAAATTATGATATGGTTGTAGAAGAGTGCAATAGAAAATAAATAATGATTTATAGGAGGTACATATGAAAGTCGGTTTAATTGGCGCGGGTGCAATAGCTCATTTTCTTTTGGAAGAAATTAATGAAAAGCAGCTAGAAAACTTGCGGATCACAAGCGTCTTTGTAAGAGATAAGGAAAAGCATCAATTGCTAGAATCCAATTATGGTGTAAAGCTGTACACGGAAATAGATGCATTTTTAGAATCGGAAATTGATATAGTTGTGGAGGCCGCAAATATTGAAGCGGTGCATACATTGCTTCCGGCTGCAATCAGAAAAATAGATGTTGTCGTGATTAGTATTGGTGCATTAGCGGATGAAGAGCTGTTGACATCGCTAAACAACTTAGCGAATGAATACAACAGGAAACTTTACTTGCCATCAGGTGCAGTCGGCGGATTGGATTTACTGCAAAATGCACATGCGCTTGGTACAGTTACATCCGTTGAGCTAACAACACGCAAACCAGCGAGTTCTTTAGTTGATGAAACACTCGAGGAAGCGAAAGTAATCTTTAAAGGGAATGCGGCAGAAGCGATTAGACGTTATCCGAAAAATATGAATGTATCGATTGTGCTTGCAATGGCGAGTATTGGGTTTGACGAAACGAAAGTAACATTAGTGGCGGATCCGGAAATTGATAAAAATATTCACCAAATTGAAGTGACAGGGGACTTTGGAGAGGCAACATTTACTATTACGAATAATCCGCTTCCAGCAAATCCGAAAACGAGTTACTTAGCAGCGATGAGTATTTTAGGAACGCTAAAAAGGATAAACTGCAAGCTGCTAATCGGTTGATGGAACAAATAATTATTCTATTTATTAAAAGACTGCTTTTTAAATCATCTGCTTTTACTTTTCTGCACTATTTACGCTAATATTGTTAGAGGAAATTTAAAAGTAATAACGATGATTGTTTGTAATGAGAGGAATTGAACTTAACATATGAAAGAGAATTTTTGGCAGGAGCTACCGAAACCATTTTTTGTACTCGCGCCGATGGAAGATGTAACAGATTTAGTATTTCGCCATGTAGTAGCTGAAGCAGGAAGACCGGATGTATTCTTTACGGAGTTTACTAACTCTGAAAGTTACTGTCATCCTGATGGAATCAAAAGTGTCCGCGGTCGTTTAACATTTACAGAAGATGAACAGCCGATCGTTGCACATATTTGGGGAGACAACCCTGAAAACTTCCGCAAGATGAGCATTGGTATGGCAGAATTAGGCTTCAAGGGAATTGATATTAATATGGGTTGCCCGGTACCGAATGTTGCAGGCCGAGGCAAAGGCAGCGGTCTGATTTTGCGTCCGGATGTGGCAGCAGAGTTAATAGAAGCTGCTAAAGCAGGTGGTTTGCCAGTCAGCGTGAAAACACGACTTGGTTATAAAGAAATCGACGAGTGGAAAGAGTGGCTTACTCATATTTTAAAACAGGATATTGCAAACCTTTCCATTCATTTACGCACACGAAAAGAAATGAGTGCCGTTGATGCACATTGGGAGCTTATCCCGGAAATTAAAGCGTTGCGTGATGAGATTGCTCCAAATACACTGTTAACAATTAACGGTGATATTCCGGACCGTCAAGTTGGTTTAGAGCTTGCAGAAAAGTACGGAATTGACGGAGTAATGATTGGACGCGGTATTTTCAAAAATCCGTTCGCTTTTGAAAAGGAGCCAAAGGAGCACAGTCCTGAGGAGTATCTTGACCTTCTGAAACTGCAGCTTGATCTGCAGGACAAGTATGCCGAAGAACTTCCGCGTTCAATGTCAGGACTACACCGCTTTTTCAAAATTTATGTAAAAGGCTTCCGAGGTGCCGGCGAACTGAGAAACCAGTTGATGAATACAAAATCTACCGACGAAGTGCGTGCATTGCTTAATAGCTTTGAATTAAATAAAGAAGAATAAAAGGCAGGCATGATTCCGATAGATGGAATCATGCCTTTTTGCTAGTATTGAAGGTTTTTACCAAATGGGTGACCATGTTTTTAAAAATTGAGTAGTCCGCTCTTTTCCGATGCCCATCAATTTATTTTTAGTCGCCTCATCTAAATCAAATTGGGTTGCACTATATTCTTCAACCGGTATAAAGATAATATCTTTCTCGTGTCTACGGGAAATATAACGGTTATCATGTGCAGTTTGCATTGTACTAAATAGCGCTTCAAAAAGTTGAATCCCATTATTAATATCATGAGGCTTCATATCCTCGCTTGAACTACTAAGTTTCATACCAAGAACTGGCCGCTCTTTATTTCCATTATCGTAAATCCACATTGGAAAATTACTCAAAACCCCACCATCTACAATAACAGACTCGCTTTTCCCGTTTTTTAGATAGACAGGCTCAAAGAAAAATGGAAGACCGCAGCTCATCCGTAATGCGCGGGAAACCGGAAAAGTATTTGGATCGATATTATAGTGATGCAAATCATCGGGGAGTACTAAAATCTTGCCGTTCGTTAAATCGGAAGCAACTAGTTTTAAAATACCTTTTGGTAAATCTCCGAATGTGTAGATACCTTTTGTCGCCAGTTTCTCGAGAAACCAGTTTTCCAGAGATTTACCGCGATACAATCCCAATCTTTTATATAAATTAAGCCATTTTAAAAATGGAAGTTCGATTATAAATTTCGGGGGATCGAGTAAAACTTTTAAATTCAGTTCGTCAAAAATTTCCTCCAGTTCTTTCGTGTTAAATCCTGCCGCGATAAAGGTGGCTAATATAGCACCCGCACTCGTGCCGGCAACACGCTCGAATTTAACGCCCCTTTCTTCAAGCACCTGAATGGCCCCTACATATGCAAAACCTTTAATACCGCCGCCTGAAAAAACCCCGTCTACAATCATCCGTTCTCTCCTTTCTTTTATAATAATTCCGTCAAATACAATGAACAGGTAGAATTTGAAAGTTTAGTACACTGAAACGATACTTAAATTTGTCGTTATAACAGTATATGTTGGTAAAAATAAAATGGGTTTATTAATTAAGGAAGAAAGTGAAGGAATACTTTATTTATTGGTGTAATTCTTATTTGGGGATAAATGGTTTGTTGTTAACAGATGATGGACATCAGCGTTTCGGGGGCGTGAAGAGTATGGCGACAATATATATTCGTTATTTTTGACTAGCGCATGTCCGAAACTTTATTTCGGACATGCTTTTTACTGTTCCTGTATAAACAGGACCCGCTCAAAGCTGCACTCTTTGCAAACGAGTATATGCGGGCATATCTCGTCTTTAGCGGTATTTGGATAGCCGTCAAAAAGCTTAATAGTATTTTCATCATTATAATGTCCGTATGGATCTGAATAATCGGCTACCTTTCCTCCATCCTGCAGCGGACTGTTACAAGTCGGACAATCCATACTGACTTTTTCTAATGCATTGCATAACGGGCAAATCGCCATAAGTACACCTCTATTTTTATTGTTTATATGTAATATGTCTCTTTCCTGCCCATAAATAAACGTAAATGATCAATGAAGTTATTTTTAGAATGGGCTTACTAACATTGGGCCATGATTTATAGAATCTAGGCGAATAACATAAAAACTAAAAAAATATATATTGTTACTAGGCGCTCACAACCTCTCTTTTCTCCCCATATGCTAAGTAAAAAGGAAAAGAGGTAGAGTATGGGGATTGAAATAACAGCTCTCCACTGGATCTATGTTGTTTTCATCATGCTGATCATTATCTTTATGGTGAGGCGTCTGGATACAACATTGATTAGTATTGTCGGGATTTTCGTTATTGCTTTCGTCGCGACAGGGGATTTTGTTTCTTCAATTGGCGGGGTTTTTAATAGCTTTATTTATGCAATAACCGAACTTTTATCTACTATTTTAATTATTTCAATTATCGTTGCGATGAGCCGGGTACTAACTAAAACGGGAATAAATGAAGTAATGATCGCCCCTTTTACAAAGATTATTAAAAACCCGACACTAGGATTTTGGACAATCGGGATATTAATGATGATTATTTCCTGGTTTTTCTGGCCATCACCTGCAGTAGCGCTGCTTGGAGCTGTTTTATTACCTGTAGCAATAAGGGCAGGGCTGCCGGCATTAGGTGTGGCTATGGCAATGAACTTATTCGGTCACGGGATTGCGTTATCCAGTGATTTTATTATTCAAGGTGCACCGAAGCTAACGGCTGATGCCGCCGGACTTCCTGTAGGAGATGTCATATCGGCAAGTATTCCTCTTGTCATAACGATGGGGGTTGTGACGACAGCTGTAGCATTTTACTTTTTGAAACGCGATATGAAGCGCGGCACTATTCCTTTAGTCGGAACGTATGATAATAGTACAGAGCAAGAGCTGGAGCAAACGGAAAATCTATTATCGATGACTCAGAAAAAAATTTTCGCCATTTTAATTCCGGTCGCCTTTGTACTGGATGTAGTTGCAATGGCTATTTTCGACCTCCAAGGGGGAGACGCAACAGCGCTAGTAGGAGGCACTTCTGTATTTATCCTGCTGATTCTTTGCGTGATTGCTTATAAAAAGAAAGGTCTCGACGAAACGACAAGCTATTTTATTAAAGGGTTCCAGTTTGCTTTTAAAGTATTTGGGCCGGTTATCCCGATTGCGGCATTTTTCTATTTAGGGGACGCGGGTTTCCTTACAATTCTCGGTAATCATCTGCCTGAAACGTCACATGGTATTGTGAATGACCTTGGTATGGGACTTGCGGCGCTTGTCCCGTTAACAACGGAAATTGCAGTCGTGACATTGACAGGTGTTGGGGCAATTACAGGACTGGACGGATCCGGATTTTCAGGGATTTCTCTAGTCGGATCACTAGGAAATTTATTTGGTACTGCAATTGGGGAAGGGACGGCTACATTGACTGCTCTTGGTCAAATTGCGGCCATTTGGGTAGGTGGCGGGACACTTGTTCCATGGGCGCTAATTCCTGCGGCAGCCATTTGTAATGTTAGCCCGTTTGAGCTTGCACGAAGAAATCTTGTACCGGTAATCATCGGTTTAATCGTGACGACGATTGTAGCGCTTTTCATTATTTAACATTGGAAAGGGACGTATAAAATATTCACTTGGCAATCCATTACAAGTATGAAAAAGAATGTACTATATTTTGAACTGAAAAATATAGTACATTTTCAATTAACATTAACCGTTAGTCGCCAATCTGCCGAGCGGCCCGGATTCATCAATAATATCTGCCAAATCAAAAACAGAAATCGGAAACATTGGAAGACCTACAACATATGGAGTAATCTCGTATAACTGAAAATAAATTACGAGTGTTTTATCTGCAATATAGAAATCCTGATCCGGACTTATACCCGGAAAATCACCTAATGTAGGGAGATCCCGCTCTTGTATTTGAATATCGACAAGCGCAGAAAGTCTTCTTACATAATTGGCGCCAGGTTTAAATAAATCCTTGAGTGTACATAGCTTCTTTTTTTCTATATCAAATGTCAGTGATTCAATTGTCGTCATCCCGTGTGCGGCCTTTTCATGATACGTATAATTGGATAGGCTCAAGCTTAATACTTGCCGCTGATTATTTTTTATTTCATATAGCCCGAGCATTTCTTCTACAGTTGTCGGCATATCGCCAACTTGCTGTGCAATCTGTTTTTTTACTAGCTCCTTAATCGCCTCATTCATCTCATTTTCCCATGAATGATCCCACTTGTAAGTAACATGGGGATAATATACCAACTGATTCGGTCCATAATCTAATCGAACAGTACTAACCGGCATTGGACCAATTTGAAGAATAGTTTCACTTCCTTCACCGTTTTTTTGTTGAATAAAAACATGCAACTAACCCTGCATACTGTTATTTATATGTAGGGTATATAACTTTATGAAAGTGTTGGTCTCAAAAGATAAGGAGTAGAGTAATTTCATAAAATGAATATGAAATCCAAATGGTTAAAGAAAAACTTTTATGGGAGTAGTGATGATTGGAAAAACAAAATAGTAAGTACAGGTGGATAGTATTTGTTTCAGTATTGCTTACGTATTTATTGATGGCCAGTCAGCGGACAGCACCCGGTTTGATTACGGATCAGCTGATGCACGACTTTAATATTACTGCTACGACAATCGGTTTAATAACAGGGGTGCAGTTTTTTGTCTATACCAGTCTGCAAATACCAATGGGAATTTTGGCGGATCGGTTCGGTCCTAATTTCTTTCTTATTTGTGGTGCGGTCCTTACCGGAGTCGGGACAATAATTTACAGTGTTGGAACGCATGAGTCGGTATTATTTATTTCAAGGATTTTTACCGGAATAGGGGATGCGACAATTTGGGTCAATATGATGCTTATATTAGGCCAATGGTTTTATAAGAAGGAATTTGTCCGTTTAGTCGGTTTCGCCGGGATGACAGGCAGCTTAGGGTTCTTATTGGCAACTGTTCCATTTTCGGCTTGGATTGGACTTTTGGGATGGAGATGGGCATTTTTCTCGTTAGGACTTCTTGTAAGCATGTGCGGGATACTGCTATATATGATACTCATAAAACAGGCAAAAAGGATTTTTCCTCAAACTATGCCAGTAGTAACGGAGCCCGTTCAACGTGAAAAAACAGCTGGTATCGTGAAAAGGGTTTTTTCAAGCCGGCAAGCGTGGGCATTATTTTTATGCCACTTTGGAGTAGTTGGTGGATATGTCGGTTTTATCAGTTCATGGGCTGTGCCATATGGAATGGATCTTTACGAAATGAGCCGTTCCCAGGCGAGTCAGTTAATTATGGTTGGTCTAGTCGGAGCTATTATCGGAGCACCAGTTATAAGCTGGATTGCGAGTATGTATGAATCGATTAAAAAACCTTATATTGCGGTGCAATTGATTGTTTTTTCCAGCTGGTGTATGTTCCTTTTATTTCAAGGGTATCCATCTTTAGTTGGGCTCATCGTTCTTTTCTTCTTGATTGGTTTCGGATATGGGGCGAGTGCATTGACATTTGCTGCTGTGCGTCAGTCGTTCCCGATGACAGAATCCGGCATTGTATCGGGATTTGCCAATACAGGAGGTTTTTTAAGTGCTGTATTATTGCCGATTTTTTTAGGCGCAATTTTGGACTATGTTCAGGCAAGCTCATTAAATATACAGTCTGGTTATTTTTACGGCTTCATCATTCCGGTTCTGTTTTCTATAGTCGGTTTAATTGGAATTATGCTATACAAAGAAGTACGTGTTCCGGAAACATTGTAGATCTGATTAACTAATAGTTACATAAACAATTATTCATCGTACATCCTAATAGTTGAGGAGGTGGATGAATGAGCGAAAAAAATTTCACACAAGCAGGAACAGATGTTAATGAAGTCAAGCGTTTGAATGCCGCTTCAGGTCCTTCGTATAATGAAACACTTGCTATGCTTGCCAAAGAACAGGAAGTAAAGACGACTGATGAAATGCCGCTTCGCCCTTTAACGGAAAATCTGGAAGTCGACAGTGGTACTTACAAGGTTAATGAAGTGCCTGGCAATGGACAGTTAGGTGGTAACGGCCCGCATTAAATCATTAATAAAAAGGAAGCTGTCTAAATAAGTGGTATACACTTTCTAGACAGCTTCTTCAAAATTACTTAGTGACGCTTTTCTGCATCTTTTTTACAAATAAAGGTTTTGCAGCAAGTGTCGCTAGAAGACTTGGCTTCTTTTTGTTTAGGGGCTTGCAAATCAAAGTCAGAAGCAAATTCCGACCGCTCTTTTTTGTTGGTTATACTTTCCATATCGATTTCAATTTTTTCGGCCCCACAAAAATTCCCCTTAGCATGGAAAAAGCAATCTGATACAGTACATTTCACCTCTAAAGCTGGCATAGTTTTTCCTCCTCTTTGATTTAGCAATTGTGAAGTAAAAGGCGCATGATTGCTTTCCTTTTGTGTCTTCATCATTAATTTGTCCACTCTGAATGTTTTTATGTTCAAATAAAATGGATCAATTAGCTTTATTTGACAACTAGCTTATCCAAAATAAACCTTTATCATTCGCGGATTTTAAAATTTTCAAATAGGTGCTAAAAAATAAACAACAGAAAATATTGCATTAAGCAGCTTGAAATTGTTAAAATTTAGAATATTAAGATATTTGTATAATGAGGGGGATTTTAAATGACAGTTTTACAGGCATTAGTTGAACAAGCTCTGAAGACACCGAATGCAACGGCTATTCAATTTGAAAATGAAGTATGGTCATATGAAGAGCTTTTGAGTAACTCGCGAAAAATTGCTGGTTATCTGATCGTCAAAGGTTTTCAAAAAGATGATATAGTAGCAGAGTTTGCGCTCAATTCCCATTTATTTATGGCTGTCTATTATGGTGTGCAGCTCGCAGGCTTAACCGTAATGCCTGTAAATACAAAGCTGGCTCCTCCTGAAGTGGACTTTATTTTTAAGCATTCAGAGGCAAAAATTTTAGTATATGATGAAAAACTGCAAGCGACGATTGATCTTACGACACATGGTTTTCAGGAAATCCTTTCGCTTTCAAAAATTAAAGAAATTATTAATGGAAGTAGCGTTTCTTCAACATTGCCGCAGTTAGAGCTAGAAGACACGTCCGTTGTGATGTATACATCCGGAACGACAGGAAAACCAAAAGGGGTTATGCTTAGTCACCGGAATATTTTGGAGACAGCGCAAATCTGGTCAGACTCAATGAATATGACGAATGAGGACCGCATGTTTATTTGTACACCTTTATTCCACTGTGCAGGGAGCCATGTATTTGCGGTGCCGACAATTTATAAAGGGGGAGCAGTTCTTATAGAAGAAGCTTTTTCACCGGATCAGACATTGAAAAATCTAGTTGAAACAAAGGCTACTATTTTCTTTGGTGTGCCGGCGATGTATACAATTTTATTGAACAAACCTGAGCTGCAGTCCTATGATTTTAGTCAATTGCGACTGTTCTGCTATGGGGCGGCACCGATGCCGTATGAGCTTGTTAAGCGTCTGAAGGATACATTCCCGAATGTAAAAGTACAGAATTTGTACGGGCAAACGGAAAATACACCTGCAGCGAGTTCTTTGCTCGATGATGCAGCACTATTTAAGATCGGTTCAGTAGGTAAACCGTTAGCGCGGACTGAAATTCAGCTGCGTGATGCAAATGGAGATCTTGTGCCATTAGGAGAAGTCGGTGAAATTTGCGTAAAAGGTCCTCAAGTAATGAAGGGATATTTGCGCGCACCGGAGGAAACTGCAAAGTCGATTCAAGATGGCTGGCTGTATACAGGAGATTTAGGCCGTTTTGATGAGGAAGGCTATTTATATATTGTAGACCGTAAAAAGGATATGATTATCCGCGGCGGTGAAAACATTTACCCGATCGAAGTGGAGGCGGTACTTTACCAAATGCCTCAAATTCTAGAGGCTGCGGTCGTAGGAATCCCTCATGAAGTGTATGGTGAAGTTCCAAAGGCGTTTGTTGTATTGAAAGAAGGCCAACATTTAATAGAGCAGGACGTGCTGGACTATTGTATGACACAGCTTGCGAAGTATAAAGTTCCGTTTGAAGTCGACTTTATCGATCAATTGCCACGTAATGCTTCCGGCAAAGTACTGAAACATACGCTAAGACCAAAACAGACAATTTAAAATACGCGAGCCTCGTTTTTTTGTCGAGGCTTTTTTCATGATTAAAATAGGAGCCATTTTCCTATCCTTTATAAAAACGAGTCCTTAAAGAGTCCAGCTAACAAACCTGCCCTGTCGTCTGGTATAATAGGCGTTAGCAAAACATGATGGAGGCAATTATGGATAATAATGATATTTTAATCCGTGTACGATATGCATTGGATTTGAAAAATAGAGAAATGATCGAAATTTTTAAATTAGGCGGCGTTACGGTTTCACCGGAGGATATGCCGAAAATTTTAACGAAGTCTTTGGAAAAAGATGAGGAAGCACCTGCTGATTATGATCAGATGAAGGTGAATCATAAAAACTTAGAAGCGTTCTTTAATGGATTAATTACTTATAAACGTGGACCGATGCCGAAAAAAGAAGGGCAGCCAGCGCCAGTGCAGGAAAAACCGGACCATGTGAACAACATGTTGCTGAAAAAGCTGAAAGTGGCGTGCCAGCTGACAACAGAAGAGATGCTGGATGTGCTTGATGACGGTGGCATTGCTGTATCAAAAGGCGAGCTTGGTGCCATTATGCGTAAACCGGGTCACCGTAACTACAAAGAATGCGGCGACAACTTTGCCCGTAAATTCCTTAAAGGCCTATCTGTAAGGTACCGCGGATAAAAATACGAACTGCCTAGAATTTTTCATTTTCTAGGCGGTTTTTGTTTACTGCTGCTATGCGGCTCCCGCCAAAACCCACCGGTATCTCATAAGTACGTAAATAAGAAGGGTTGCTTAGTGAATTATCTTAAGTATACAAACACACAGCTTCCTTTTTACATAAGAAATTTGTTACAATGAGAAGTATTGTTTAGGATCAAAAAAAGGAATGGTGAACGAGCGTTGAAAACTTTTAAGAAAGTGTATATCGAAATTACAAGTGTATGTAATTTAGCATGCAGCTTTTGTCCACCTACAGAGCGAGCAAAAGGATTAATAAAGGTAGAGCAATTTGCTCATATTTTAGATGAAATTAGCGGCTATACAAAATATATATACCTACACGTAAAAGGGGAGCCATTATTGCATCCGCGCATCGGGCAGTTACTCGATATTGCCCATGAAAAAGGCTTTAAAGTGAATATTACGACAAACGGGACATTAATTAAAAAGAACCGTGAAAAGCTGCTGGGCAAACCGGCACTTAGACAAATAAATTTTTCACTTCATAGCTTTGATGGCCATGAAGGTTCTGAAAACCGTGAAAAGTACTTAGGTGATATTTTGGAATTTGTACGGGATGTACGAAAACATAATGTCATTATTTCTTACCGCTTATGGAATTTGCAGCGTAATAATGTTTCCGAGCTGGCAAACCGCAGAAACCGTGAAACACTTGAAATTCTTGAAAAAGAATATGGGCTTGACTATGAAATTCAAGAGCGCGTAGAAATGGGCTCAGGCGTAAAAATTGCGAAAAATATTTATTTAAACCAAGACCATGAATTCCGTTGGCCGAGCCTGCTTGAAAAAGCGGATGAGGGTAAAGGTTTCTGTCATGCATTGCGTACACATGCAGCTATTTTAGTAGACGGCTCTGTTGTACCTTGCTGTTTGGATGGCGAGGGTGTCATTAATTTAGGAAATGTCCACGATCAGAAGTTCGGCGACATTATTACTACAGACCGTGCGCAAAACTTAGTTGATGGTTTTTCGCGTCGTGAAGCAATTGAAGAGCTATGTAAAAAATGCGGTTTCCGCCAAAAGTTCGGCATGGATTCCGAGCTACCGGATGTTTTATAGTCCGTTATAATGAAAGATTAAAAAGGCTGTCCTGATTTGGGACAGCCTTTTCCTATTGTGCTTGCATAAATGTAACCGTCATTTCCTCGCTGTCATATAAACACCATTCTTTATTATCTACAACAGGACCGACATTAATCTGATATTGATTTTTTCCGACTGCCAATGGAATATCGTAAGGGACGGAGTGACGTAGCCCATCTTTATAGATCGCTGCTTCATGACTATGTCCAAAAAACAGTAATGGCGTTTCAATGTTCGGGAAGGTAGGATTGAATGTTTCATCCCATTCGAATTGGTGCCCATGAATTAAAGTGGCATGCTCAATTACAAGCGCATTTTCGTATTGCAGAAATCGCTCATCCCCTGTAACTAAAGCAATACGTTCTTCCTGATTCCCGATAATTGAAGGGAATGTTAAGAGGCTCATAAACCTTTCATCAATGATCGCAGCATCCTTTAGCTGTGCATGCCGAACCGTTTGAGCCTTTTTCTTGCCGATTTTACATTCAAACAAATCTCCTAATCCAATAATCTCTGCATTGGGCGCTACTTGTTGTATATGGTTTAATACCTTTTTCGTATTTTTATAATGCGAATGTAAGTCGCTCAAAATTGCGTATTTCATAAAGATTCACCACCGTATAATTGAATTTCTACAATATTATAGCAATAGTCAATTTACCAATAAAATAAAACATTTATCCCCTTTGATTTTCAGAAAATTTAAATAAAATCTTGACGACTAGCAAAATAGGTTTTATTATGAAGTTAAATTTCATATATTTTACATTAAAAAGGAAGTTTTACAACATTTTATCTGAGAGTAGGTTATAAACTTGGAAAATAGTATTGAAAGAATACGATCGGGGATGGAGTTGCTGAAACCTGCTGAAAGGAACGTGGCTTTATATATTTTAAATCATTTAGACGATGTCATTCGCATGCCGATTGCTGTGCTGGCTGAAAAAGCTAAAACAAGCGAAGCAACCATTGTGAGGATGTGCCGGGCATTAAACTTTTCCGGTTTCAAAGATTTAAAACTAAGTATTGCTTCAGCGCCTACTCTGGAAATTCCACACAACCACAACTTTGAATTAGAAAAAGATTCAACGATACTCCAAATGATACAGACGATTCAAATGCACAATATCGATGCAATCAAAAAAACGCTCATGATTAATGGCGAAAGAGAATTTGAAAAGATCATCCACAAAATTAACGATGCAAGAAAGATCATCTTTATTGGTATCGGCGCTTCAGCAATCGTTGCACAGGATTTCGAGCACAAATTGAAGCGGATCAATAAAAACTGCGAAACGATTTTTGATAGTCATGGTCAGCTTATTGCCGCAACTCACGCGACGAGTGAGGATGTTGTATTCGCAATCTCGTACTCGGGTGAAACGAAGGAAATTATAAACGCCCTTACAGTTGCAAAAGAAAATCAAGCAACGATTATTACAATGACACAAAATAAGCGAAATACAATAAAGAGCTTGGCAGACTATGCTCTTTACGTTGTCTCTAATGAAGCGGATATTCGTAGTTCGGCAACCGCATCACGCATCGCCCAACTGACATTAATTGATATTTTATATACAGGAATAGCAACACTAAACTATGATAACTCGATTATTGCGCTGAATCGCACACTCGAGGTAATTAAAGGTTTCTCTCGTTAATATCGGTGCTGACTATATTCATATAGTTAACATAATGAAAATGAAGGGGTGTAATGTATGTTTGTTATCAAAAACAGAAAGCAGACTTGGTTTTTAGTAGCATTAATGAGTTTAATGTTATTGCTCGTTGCGTGTTCGAATGACGAGGAATCAAACAGTGACAATGAAGGAAACAGCACTACTGAACAATCAACAGCGCCATCGGATAATACTTCTGGAGAAAATACAGGGGATGGTTTGTCAGGTACACTGGAAATTCAATATTTTGTTGGAGGATATGGTGATGGATGGTGGAAGCAGGTTATAGGAGACTTCCAAAAACAGAACCCGGATTTGGAAATTATAGAACATGCAGGTCCAAATATTAATACAGAGATGAACACACGCTGGATTTCCGAAACACCACCTGATGTCGTATACATCGATGGTGCTGGAGCTAGTGAAACACAAATGATCGCTGAAGGTCAGTTAATGGATATTAGTGAATTTGCAAAAGGAATTACACTTGAAAATGGTACACCATTATTAGATAGCTTTATTTCGCCAGCAGAAGAAGTAGATGGCGGGAAAATCTATAGTTTACCATTAGTATTCGATACTTGGGGAACTTGGTATGACACGAAGTGGTTCGAAGAAAACGGATGGGAAGTACCAACTGACTTTGACAGCTGGATCAGTTCTATGGAAAAAATTAAAGCCGATACAAAAATTGCGCCATTTGTAACGACTGGTCAACATACACAATACTTCCACCGTGGCGTATTGAATCCTGCATTTGCTGCAGCAGGCGGTGAAGAGTTATTAAATGATTTAAACAACGGTGTTATTGAAGCTTGGAAAAAACCTGAAACGCTTGAAGTGTTGAAGAAGGTAGAGAAAATTGCAAAAGCAGGCGTAATCGATAGCGGTTTTGCAGCTTACAATCATACGCAATCACAAATGAACTTCTTAATGCATAAAAATGCTTACATTCCAGTAGGTTTCTGGTTACCGAACGAAATGAAAAATGATACACCGGACAGTTTTGAGTTTGGTTTTACACCAACACCGATGAATGATCCAGGTCAGCCATTAGCGCTTGTACCGGATATTCGTACAATTGCAATTGCCGAAAAAGCGAAAAATCCGGAAGCTGCGAAAGCATTTTTAGAATTCATCTTTACGGAAGAATATGCACAGGCATTTGCTGAATCAACAGGTGCGATTATGAACATGAAAGACGTTGATTTATCTTCAAATACAAATGTTCAGGATTTCTTGAAAAATATTAATGAAATGATCAATAATCCAGGTGCTGTTCATACGTATAAACGTTATACACCAGATGCTGAACAGCAAAAAATTGCAGTTGAAATTACAAATGAAATTAAATTATTAATAATTGATATCTTACTTGGTGATATAACTGCTGAAGAATTCGTCGATAAGATGGTGAAAAAAGCAGAGGAACTAAACTAAGAAAATTAGGGGAAGAAAATGGGGTTGCTAAAAGCTTTTTAGCAACCTTATTTAATCAATAGAGAAAGGAGTATCGACAATGACATTTTCATCAAAAAGCAAATATTTGTTTTTAGCATTTTGTTTACTGCCGACGTTTCTGCTCTTTTTAATTTTTACTGTATATCCTATGTTAGGCGGTTTGTATTACTCATTTTTTGATTGGTCCGGAACAAGTGCCAATAAAACATTTGTCGGCTTAGATAATTATATTCGTCTATGGAATGACTCCATTATTGTGAAGGCGATCGTAAATGACTTTTTCTTCGTATTTGTAAAAGTCATTGGAATTATGACACTAGCTCTATTTTTTGCAGTGGCATTAACGCAGTTGAAAATTAAAGAAGCGCCATTTTACCGGATTGTATTTTTCTTTCCGAATATTATGTCCGTAGTAGTGATCGGGATTTTATGGCAGTTTATTTATGATCCGAACATGGGGATTGTAAACAGCCTATTAAATCAGGTCGGATTGACAGAATGGGCCCGCCCTTGGTTAGGGGATAAAACATGGGTGCTGCCTAGTATAGCGATTCCGGCAATTTGGGCAGGGATTGGATTATTTATGCTTCTTATTATGGGTGGTATTTCGAATGTACCGAAAAGTTTGTATGAAGCTGCAGATATTGATGGCGCATCCGAATGGCAGCAATTTTGGCATATTACGGTTCCGCTAGTTTGGCCGCAAATTAAAACATCGATTCTTTATATTATTATTACGTCTCTTAACGGTTCGTTTGTACTTGTGCAAGTAATGACAGGTGGTGGACCGGGTAGTGCTTCAGAAGTAATGGGGTCTTATTTATACCAGCGCGCATTTGAAGACTTCCAATTTGGCTATGGTGCAGCAATTGGTGTTCTCATCCTGGTCGTATCGCTCATTACTGTTCTTGTGTCACAGTTTATTTTGAAAAAAGAAAAAGTCGAATATTAACGGGGGGATTTAGATGAAAGTAGTTTCACAAATATTAGTACGTATCCCGTTAATCCTATGGGCGTTTATCGTAATCTTCCCATTAATATGGATGTTTATGGGTGCGTTTAAATCGAATGCAGAAATTTTCACGTCACCATGGTCAATGCCGACTGATTTTAGTTTTACAAATTTTGAACGCGCATGGAATGACTACAATATCGGGCGAGCATTTTTAAACAGTTTCTTTGTTACAGTACTTGGTTCTTTTTTAACACTTTTATTATCGATTCCAACAGCTTACGCATTGGAGCGTGTGCGTTCAAAATTTGGTGAAGTGCTGATCAATGTTTATTTGGCGTCAATGATGATTCCATCCGTTTTAGGTTGGATCCCGCTATTTTTCTTATTAATGAAGTTTAATTTACTGGATAACTTGTGGGCGTTATCACTTGTTTATGCGATTTCACATGTACCGTTTACGATTTTCATTCTCGTCGGGTTCATTGGAAATATTCCTAAAGAGCTGGAAGAAGCAGCGGTCGTCGATGGTATGAGTCCATATGGAATTCTATTTAAAATTGTGACACCACTCATCAAGTCGGGAATTATAACAGTTACAATTTTGAATGCCATTTCTTATTGGAATGAATTTTTCATGGCGTTAATCTTACTGCAAACAGAAAGTAAAAATACGTTAGGTGTTGCGATGAATTTACTGAAAATAGACGCACAGTATGATAGTGCATGGGGCGTACTATTTGCCGGGCTATGTATCGCTGTTATTCCAGTCATCATTTTCTATTCGATTTTCCAACGCCATATCGTAAAAGGTATGACAGAAGGGGCAATCAAATAGGAGGGGAATTATGTCTTTTTCACGAGTAGAAGAGTTTATTGAAACAGCGATCCAAAACAAAGAACTGCCTGGTGCAGTACTGGCTGTAGCAAATGCAAAAGATATTCTTTACTGCAAAGCATTCGGTGTGGCCCATACGGAACCAGAAATTCCAATGACGGAACAGACGATGTTTGATTGTGCTTCATTAACGAAGGTGACGGCAACGGCAAGCGCAGTTTTATTGTTGCTTGAGCAGGGTTTGATTGATTTGGATGATTCGATTGGCTACTACTTTCCGGAACTTAAGCTCATGCATGAAGAAGTCAGGGTTCGTCACTTATTAACACATACGAGCGGCTTTCAGGCTGAAATCAAGTTTTATAAAGAAGAAGTCGCATACGCGGATGTCATTGAACGAATAGCTCAGGAAACAGAACGGAAAAATGTTGAGCAGCAGGTGATCTATAGTGATGTGAACTATATTTTACTAGGAATGCTCATCGAAAAGGTTACAGGAATGTCATTAGCGGACTATGCCGGTAAAAATATTTTTCAGCCGCTACATATGCACAATACCGGATTTAATCCGTCTGCCCAGTTACAGGGAAAAATCGCTGCAACTGAATATCGTACTTATTTAAACAAACATCAGTGGGGTGAAGTGCATGATGAAAATGCACTGCATTTTGGCGGAGTAAGCGGACACGCCGGATTGTTTTCGACTGCTGAAGACTTGGCGAAGTTTGCTCAAGCTTTTATGAAAGATACCGATTCTATTTTTTACGAGCAGACTAAACAATTAGCGAAACAAAGTTTTACTAGGCAGCATGAGGAACAGCGTGGATTAGGGTGGCAATTATATTCAGCACCTTCATTTTCCGGTCAATACTTAAGGGATGGTTTTGGACATACCGGTTTCACAGGCACTTCAATTTGGATATCGGATGAGAAGCAATTAGCAATTATATTGTTAACAAATCGCGTTCATTTTGGACGCAGTTGTGAAATTCAACGGTTTCGGCGAATTGTGCATAACTTAATTGCACTTGAAAATGAATAGATAAGGTGAGTATATGTCAGGGAAACTATGGATTGGTATAGACGGTGGCGGCACGAAAACAACCGCCGTAATCGGTGATGAAAGTGGCCATTTGCTTGCAGTTGCCAAAGGAAGTTCAGGCAATTTAACAGCGATTTCAACAGAGCAGCTGTACACACTTATAAATGAATTAATCGACCAGTTGTTAATAAAGACAGGGGCAGCATTAACCGATGTGGAAATGGTGTTTGCTGCAATGGCAGGTGCAGATCGACAAGCTGAACAACAGAAAATATATGATGCATTTAAGCATTCACCAGTTCTTGAGAAACTTAAAATCCAGAGTGATATCCATGCCGCATTGGCAGCGGGATCGTGGGGCAGGGAAGGTACTTTACTTATTGCCGGAACCGGAGCAATTATATTCGGTTATGAGCAGCAAAAAACATTTCGTGTTGGTGGCTGGGGCTATTTACTGGGTGATGAAGGAAGCGGCTATCATTTAGGTAAGCTTGCCATTCGTTCCGTATTGGATGCACAAGATGGCAAAGTCCCTTTGAAACCTTTTCAGGAAAACATATTGACCCATTTTAATGTGCTGTCACCAGACCAGCTCATTACAGTAATTTATGGCAGCCCAAATCCCGTCACAGCTATTTCTTCTGTGAGCAGAATCGTGCTGGAAGCTATTGAAGAAGATCAATTAGCAAAATCCATTGTCGATAAAGTTCAAGAAGCATTAATGGAACTTATTGAGAGTGCGTATTCGCGAATCGATCGGACGAAACCGGTTGTATTACACGGGGGATTATTTTCGAATGATTCATTTTATGAAAAGTTTACCGTCCGTTTTTCATCACGGTTTCCTGATTTGGTCGCTTTAAAGCCAACAATTTCGGGGACAGTTGGAGCATACTTATTAGCTTTACACGAAAATAATATTGAAGTAAGTGATCAAGTTAAACAAACGATTCAACAAACATGGCGTCTATTGGAAGGTGAGATAACATGAATTACGATCAATTAACGACTGAAAAACGAAATGATAAGACAATGGATTTGGATGTAATGCCTGTCTCGGACATACTTCAAATCATGAATAAAGAAGATATGCTCGTTGTGAAAAGTGTTGAACAAGTTTTACCTACCATTGAAAAAGTAATTAAAAGAGTGGTTGAAAACATTTATAACGGTGGCCGCCTTTTTTATATCGGAGCGGGTACTAGTGGTCGTTTAGGAATGCTTGATGCATCTGAATGTCCTCCTACTTTTATGACTGACCCGGAGCTGGTGCAGACGATTATGGCAGGAGGAAAGGAAGCATTTTTCCAGGCAGTTGAAAATGCGGAAGATCGTTTGGAAGATGGCTTCAACAAATTAAAGGAAAAAAACATAACGCGGTTCGATTCTGTTATCGGTATAACGGCAAGCGGGACGACGCCTTTTGTAATGGGTGCTTTAGAGTACGCCCAATCTGTCGGTGCCTACACGGTAAGTTTGACGAGCAATATTAATTCTGAAGTAAGCCGTTATGCGGATGAAGCGATCGAAGTTGTCGTAGGGCCGGAAATATTAACAGGATCAACGCGGTTAAAAGCAGCTACATCACATAAAATGATTTTAAATATGATTAGTACATCAACGATGGTGCAATTAGGGAAAGCATACGAAAATTTAATGGTCGATGTACATGCAAGCAATAAAAAATTAATAGAGCGGGCAAAAAGAATTGTCATCGATGCGACGGACTGCAAATATGAGGAAGCGGAAGCGGTACTTGAAAAAACGAAATTCGCGGTGAAGCCGGCAATTGTCATGCTAAAAACAAACGAAAATTATGAGCGAGTAAAACTTGCGTTAGAACAAGTAAATGGCCATACAAGGAAAGCAATTTTACTTTTAAACAATAGTTAATACCGGGAGTTGTCATGAAGTATTCTGGCAACTCTTTTTTGTTTTTTACAAGAATTTCTGTATAGTGCAATAATATTTCTTAGAAAACCATTGTTTCCATATTTTGTGCCTGTTAAAATTGAAATGTAATAATATTCAGAAAAAACAAAGGGGGCGGGAAAATGAACATTTATACAGAAGAGCATGAAATGTTCAGAAAAGCATTACGTAAAATGCTGGATAAAGAGGCCTATCCGTATTTTGAACAATGGGAAAAGGAACGCGATATTCCACGTGAGTTTTGGCTGAAGCTTGGGGAGAATGGTTTTTTATGTCCAATGGTGAGTGAAGAATATGGGGGACTTGCACTGGATTTTGGCTATTCTGCTATATTAACGGAAGAACTTGAACGTGTCGGTGCGGGGTTAGCAAGCGGGATATCACTTCATTCCGATATTGTGACACCTTATATTGAAGCTTACGGGACAGCTGCACAAAAGGAAAAATGGCTACCGAAAAGTGTAACAGGTGAGTATATCTCTGCTATCGCTATGACGGAACCGGGTGCTGGCTCTGATCTCGCTGGCATTCAGACGACAGCGAAAAAAGATGGGGACTTTTACATTTTAAACGGGGAAAAAACGTTTATTACAAATGGCATTCATGCAGATTATGTTGTTGTCGTTTGTAAAACAGACCCGCAGGCAATTCCCGCGTATAAAGGGGTTAGTCTGCTTATTGTGGAAAGTGGGACACCTGGGTTCAAGCGCGGAAAAAAACTCGATAAAATCGGGATGCACAGTGCAGATACAGGCGAGCTTATTTTTGAAGATGCACGTGTACCGGCAGAAAACTTATTAGGAGAAGAGAACCGAGGCTTCTATTATTTAATGGAAAAACTGCAGCAGGAACGACTTATTGTTGCAATCGAAACACAGATTGAGGCGGAATGCTGCTTAAAACTGACAGTAGACTATGTAAAAGAACGGAAAGCATTCGGCAGCCGCATCGCCGATTTCCAGAATACTCAATTCAAGTTGGCAGAAATGGCTACTGAAATTGACCTTGGCCGTACATATGTCGATAGTTTAATTGGCAAACATATTGCAGGACAAGATATCGTGAAGGAAGTATCGATGGCCAAATGGTGGATTAGCGAAATGGCCAAGCGTGTCGTATCGGATTGTCTGCAGCTGCACGGTGGTTATGGTTATATGGAGGAATATGAAATCGCAAGACGATACCGCGATATTCCGGTAGCAGCAATTTACGCAGGGACAACCGAAATCATGAAGGGGATTATCGCAAAACAAATTATAAAATAGTACTGACAAAGGGGATGGAATAATGAAAAACGTATATATCGTAGACGGGGCACGTACAGCATTTACAGCTTTTGGGGGTTCTTTTGCAACAACAGATGCAGTCCAGCTTGGTACAAAAACAGCAGTCGAAGCGTTAAAGCGCGCAAACGTACAGCCTGAGCAAGTCGACCATGTCATTTACGGGGGTGTAATTACAACTGGTGCGAACTCGGCATATTTAGCCCGTCACATCGGCCTTTATGCAGGGGTGCCAAAGGAAGTGCCGGCATTAACGTTAAACCGTCTTTGCGGATCGGGCATGCAATCAGTCGTATCGGCGGCTCAGATGATTCAGCTAGGTGAAGGGGATGTTGTACTCGCTGGGGGAGCGGAAAATATGTCCCAATCGCCATATTCGAATTTTGAGCAGCGTTTCAGTGGATCGAAACTAGGTAACCTGGAGTTTACAGATATGCTTCAAGCGACATTAACTGACCAGTATACAGGTTCAGGAATGGGATTGACGGCAGAAAAACTTGCGGAACAATATACGATTTCCCGCGAGGAACAAGATGCATTCGCACTTCTTTCAAACGAACGTGCCGCAAAAGCGCGCGAGAATGGGACTTTTGCGAAAGAGATCGTGCCGGTTGCTGTTGCTACGAGAAAAGGCGAGATTTTAATAGATCAGGATGAACATATTAAAGAAGGCGGTACACTGGAGAGCTTGGCAAAATTACGTCCGGCATTTAAAAAGGATGGTTCAGTTACTGCAGCGAATGCTTCGGGAATTAACGACGGGGCAGCATCGGTCGTTGTCGCAAGCGAAGACTTTGTAAATGAACAAGGATTAAAGCCATTAGCCCGCATTGTATCATGGGGAATCACTGGTGTGGACCCGACAATCATGGGTATCGGCCCGGCTCCAGCGATTCGTCAAGCTTTGGAGCGTGCGAATTTAACAATTGAGGATATGGACTTAGTGGAAATTAATGAAGCATTTGCAGCTCAGTATCTCGCGGTAGAAAAGGAGCTTGGTCTGAACCGTGAGAAAACGAATGTAAATGGCGGGGCAATTGCACTCGGTCACCCGGTCGGTGCAAGTGGAACTAGAATTATCTTATCTGCTGTATATGAACTTCAACGACGCAACGGGAAGTATGCGGTTGCCAGTCTTTGTATCGGTGGCGGACAAGGTATTGCTTTAATTATTGAAAGAGTGTAGAAACTAGGCGTGCTGGAAGGTAGTTTCCGGCATGCCTTTTTTTGCTGTGGGCCGGGTGGGGTTTTATTGGAAGATTGAGGAGTGTTATTAGAAGAAATAAAGGGGATATTAGAAAAAACGGTGAGGTTATTAGAACTTCGGTTGATGTTGAAGGTTATGGCTGCGCTTTTTACTCTAAATCGTATAGAAAAGCATCCGGTTTGAATTTTATTAGAACATTGCTGAGGGATATTAGAAAATGTCACGACGTTATTAGAAAAAGTTAAGGTGATATTAGAACAAAGCGGACCGATATTAGCACAATTACCGGATATATTAGAACATCGCCATTTTATTAGAACAATTTAAAATATATTAGATGATCTCAGAATTTATTAGAAAATCTCCCAGCTTCAACAAGCCATTTTTCAATTGACACATAACTTCCTTTTTCTCATGTCAAACACTGACTGAAATTCCGCCAAATTTCCGCATTAATAATGGAATATGGTACACTAAAGCCAACGAATAAAAGGTGGTAAAACAATATGTCAGCAATTAGCTTATTAAACGAAACACTTCAAAATAAATGGTCGTTTGAAACGACAATGAAAATACAAGAGGAAATGATTCCTGCGATGGTCGAGGGAAAAGATATCGTAGCAGAATCTCCGACAGGCTCAGGAAAAACACTAGCCTACACTTTACCGATTTTAAATAAAGTAGACGGTAATAAGAAACAAACTCAAGCATTGATCGTTGCACCTTCACAAGAGCTTGCGATGCAGATCGTTGAAGTAATCCGTGACTGGACAGCAGGAACAGATATCACTGTGCAGCAACTAATCGGCGGTGCGAACTCGGCACGCCAAATCGAAAAATTAAAGAAAAAGCCAACGATTGTTGTCGGGACGCCAGGTCGTCTGAATGAATTGGCACGCCAAGGTAAATTAAAACTTAAAGAAATCGAGACAATCGTTTTGGATGAATGCGATCAGCTGCTTAGCCGCGAGTACCGTGTTGTCGTAAAATCGTTTATCGAGAATGCTGCATTCGGACGTCAAGTCGTTGTCGTATCGGCTACGATTACTGAAGAAATCAAATTAGTAGCAGAGCGCTTAATGTTCGAGCCGATCAGCATCGAAATAAAGCCGGAAGATATGGTGAAGTTCGGTAAAGTTGTCCACTCTTTTGTGAAAGTAGAAGAGCGTGACAAAACTGATATGCTTCGTCGTTTAGCTAATATTGAAGGATTGCGCGGATTGGCATTTGTTAATAACATCGACCAAGTATTAATGAAACAGAACAAGCTGGAATATCGTGATGCCCCGATTGTAGCACTTCATTCGGATATGAAAAAAGATGAGCGTAAAAAAGCGCTGGATGCGTTCCGAAAAGGGGAAGCACGCATTTTAATTGCGACGGATATTGCTGCACGAGGTTTAGATATTTCAGGTTTAACACATGTTATTCATGTTGATGTACCAAGAACAATCGAGCAGTATACACACCGTTCCGGGCGTACAGGACGTGCCGGTGCAGACGGAGAAGTACTGACATTATTATCGTACAAAGACGAAAAGACATTCAAAAAATGGTTGCGCGATCTTTCCTTAAAAGGTGTTCAAAAAGTATGGACTCAAGGACAGCTAATCGAGGGGAATGCAAAGACAGTAACATCGAAAGCGGCACCTGTTGCAGCAAGCAAAGCAGCAGTGAAAAAGCCGTATCAACCAAAGTCCAATAAAAAAGGTATGACTTTCAGTAAGAAAAAGGAGAAATAATTTATGACATTCCAAGAGAAGTTAGAGCAATTTGCAGATTTAGCCGTTCGTATCGGTGTAAATATTCAAAAAGGGCAATATTTATTAATCAACACATCTACGGATACGCTTGAATTTACACGCATAGTCGTTAAAAAAGCATATGAAGCCGGTGCAAGCCGTGTTCATGTAAACTTAACGGATGCCAGCTTTGAGCGTTCTTATTATGAAAATGTTACGGTGGAAGAAACAGCTAATTTTCCGAAATGGGTTGTTGCACAACGTGAAGAATTAATTGAACGTAAAGGTGCGCTTCTTTGGATCGATGCGGAAAATCCGGATTTACTGGCAGGTATTGATTCTGCGAAAATCGGCGCACAGCAAAAAGCAGCCGGGGCAGCATTAGTGAACTACCGTAAAGCTGTTATGAATGATGATATTGCATGGTCAATTATCGCTGTTCCTTCGCCGAAATGGGCGGCAAAAGTATTCCCGGATTTACCGGAACAGGAGCAAGTTCCAGCATTGTGGGATGCTATCTTCAAAACAGTGCGTATTGGTGAAGGGGATGCCGTAGCGAACTGGCAAACTCATATTGAAAATTTACACACACGTGCAGATATGCTGAATAAGAAAAAATATGCGAAGCTCCATTATACGGCACCTGGGACAGACTTGACGATTGAACTTCCGGACAAACATTTATGGAAAAGCGGAAGCAGCGAAGCACCTGATGGTACGACATTCATCGCGAATATGCCGACAGAAGAAGTCTTTACGCTGCCTGCAAAATATGGTGTGAACGGCTATGTATCAAATACAAAACCGCTCGTCTATAAAGGAAATATTATTGATGATTTCAAACTGACTTTTGAAAAAGGTAAGATCGTGAATGTTGAGGCAAAGGTAGGCCAGGACTTATTACAGCAGTTAGTTGCTTCAGATGAAGGATCTTCATATTTAGGTGAAGTAGCATTAGTGCCGCATGAATCACCTATTTCTTCATCAAATATTTTATATTACAACACATTATTCGATGAAAATGCCTCTAACCATTTAGCAATCGGAGAAGCATATCCGACATGCTATGAAGGGGGCAAGGAACTCGAAAAGGGTCAACTGGAAGCATTGGGGATTAATACATCGATCACACATGAAGATTTCATGATCGGCAGTGCTGACATGGATATTGACGGGATTTTGGCAGATGGTACAACAGAACCGATTTTCAGAAAAGGTAATTGGGCATTCTAGCAATTGAAGTGGGGTGAATAAATGCGGAAAATAATATACAGTCTTATTTTTTGTATTGCTCTGTTTCCAACGGGAGCATTAGCCGATGAAAGGGAAGTTTATATTGCACTTGGCGACTCTTTGGCGGCAGGGCAAACACCTTACAGTCAAATTGATGCAGGTTATACCGATTACATTGCTTTGCAGCTGGAGCGCAATGGCAAGCTCGGACATTTTTCAAAAGAACTTACTTTCCCGGGTTACCGTGTTGGAAATGTCATTGAAACTGTTCAGTCTGAAAAAGCTGCACCATTACTAAGTGAAGCTACATTAATCACACTGTCAGCCGGAGCGAATAATCTTTTGCCGCTTATTACCCATAACCCGCAACAGGGGACAATCGCTTTTAATCAGCTTAACGCGAATTTCGCATTAAATGAAGTGCGTACCCAAATGGGGGAGCTGCTTTCGCTAATTATTGAAAAGGCACCGAAAGCGACAGTTTATGTACTTGGCTATTATTTTCCTTATGTAAGTGTTCATAATGAACAGGCAGAGGGAGCGGTAGAGGCGGTACAGCTTTTAAATACGATATTGAAGCAGGAAACGGAAAGAGCAGGCTATATATTTGTGGATGTATATGAACCATTTGAACCGCAGCGTGCAACATATTTGCCGAATGTGGCGGATGTGCATCCAAACCAGCTAGGCTATCGGATTATGGCTAATGAAATGTTGAAAAGCTATGCCGGGAATGAGGGACTCATTTTACCAATCGATGCAATGCCAGCCCCAAACCCGAAAACATTTGAAGAAATACTGCAGCTGCAAAGGGATTCAGCTGTAGAAGAAGTACCACAACCACATATCGCACTGCATACGCTGGATCAACCGAGACCGATAGTCGCATAAAAAAAGCATTCCATCAAGAATTTCTTGAAGGAATGCTTTTTTATGTTCAATTACTCGCTAATTTTAACGTCACGTAATTGATAGATGCTGTCAGTACCAACGTTGAAGCCAGAAACTTGATCAGATACACCAGTTAAAGTATATGGGTGTAATACGAATGCCATTGGCGACTCGTCTGAGATAAGTTGTAAAGCTTCTTTGTAGATTGCTTCACGTGCAGTTGGATCTGCTTCACGACGACCATTTTCTAATAATTCATCTACTTTTTCGCTTGTGTAGAATGAACGGTTACCTGGGTCACCATGTTGTGAAGAGTGGAATAATGCATATAGACCGTAGTCCGCATCACCAGTTGGGTTAGACCAGCCTAAGATGAACATATCGTGCTCACCAGCAGCAGTTTTTTCCAAGTATGAACCGAACTCCATTACTTCGATTTCAGCTTGAATGTTTAATTTTTTCAAGTTTTCTTGTAAAACAATGGCAACTTGTTGACGAGCTGGATTATCATTCGTCCAAATTGTTGTTTCGAAGCCGTCCGCATAGCCTGCTTCTGCAAGTAATGCTTTCGCTTCATCCATGTTGTAAGCCATAGAAGTCACATCTTCTGTGTATCCGAAAATACCAGGAGCTAATGGTGAAATCGCAGGAATACCGTAGCCTTCATAAATACCTTCGATTAAAGTCGGGCGGTCGATTGCTTTAGAAATTGCCTGACGTACTTTTGGATCGTTGAAAGGTTCTTTTTCAGTATTGAAACCAAGGTATGTTAAAGATGAAGAAGCAGTTTCCAATACAGAAGCGCCGTCAAAACTATTAACATTTGCTACTTGACCAGGCTCAACTGCACCGATAATGTGTGCATAACCTGATTGTAATTCCGCAACACGAGTAGCACTTTCTGGTACTACTTTGAATGTTACAGAATCAATGTGTGCTGGAGTGCCAGCATATTCTTCGAACTTAACTAATTTAATTTCAGTACCTGGAGTCCAGCTCTCAAATTTGAATGGACCAGTACCGACAGGGTTTGTTCCGATTACAGAACCAGCTTTAACTGATGAATCAGCTTCCATTGCAGCGTAATCTTCTTCAATTGATTTTGGTGAAATAATACTACCACCATTATGCGTTAAGTGAGCAAGTAATGGTGAGAACGGGTATTCAGTTATAAATTGAACAGTAGATTCATCTACTACTTTAACTTCTGTTACCATCTCAAATAAGAAAGCTCGTGGAGATGCAACTTCTGGGTCTAATAAACGGTCGAATGATGCTTTTACTGCTTCTGCATTAAATTCTTCACCGTCATGGAAAGTAACACCTTGTTTAAGTTTGAATTCCCAAGTTACATCGTCTACTTGAGTCCAAGATTCTGCAAGACCAGGTACTAATTCCCCGTCTGCATCACGGTTTACTAATGTTTCATAAAGGTTTGATTGGATGTTGGATGATGGTACGTCATTTGAACCATGTGGATCCAATGAGCTTGCATCAGATAACTCGGCGATAATTAAGTCGCCGCCAGCCGCAGCCTCCTCTGTAGTACCAGAGTCAGAATTTGTTTCAGTTCCAGTATCTCCGCTATCTGATGATGTGTCTTCTGAATCATCTCCGCCGGCACATGCAGCTAGCACAAGTGCAAGTGTAAATGTAAGAAGCAGCATCCATAGCGACTTTTTAGAAAATGACATGTTGGAAGTCCCCCCAATTAATTGATTTTAGAATATTACAAAAATGTAATTTCTGTTAATAGAATAGCACATGATTACAAAGCATCAAATACAAAAAAGAAAAAAACTTTTTTAAGTAGAAAAATTATGTATTTTATAGTATCTTATTATAATGTTATTAAATTCAGAAAAATGATAAAAATATAACGAAATCAAGTTTTTAGTTTTATTTCCAAATAAAAGTATATTATGTGAGTATAACTTTTGTACTAAAAAATATAAAAATATTAAAATATTCTGAATTTTAGTAAAAAAATATTATGTTGAAATGTTCAGATTTCACTCTATATACTAATGCTTATACAAATTTAATATTGTTGTAAGAAGGAAAATAAATTTTGAAAGGGTGAATTATATTGAGTACAACACAAACAGAGCAAAATCCTTCTACTGTGAGAAAAAGCAATCCCCGGGCAGAAGCTTTTAAAACGTTTATGAAGCGTTTATTAAAGAATAAAGCGGCAGTAGTCGGTGGATTGATCATTCTTTTTATCATTTTAGTAGGGATATTTGGACCATTTTTAGTAAAGACAGATCCAAATGCTCAAAATATTTTAAACAAATTACAACCACCTTCAAAGGAGCATTGGTTCGGTACGGATAACTTTGGGCGAGACATTTTTTCCCGTATTGTTAACGGAACAAAGCTTACGTTGACTGTTGGATTTTTATCCGTATTTATTGGTGGAATTATCGGAGTCGTAATAGGAATTGTAGCCGGGTACTATGGAGGGGCAATTGATACAATTACGATGCGTCTTATGGATATTTTGCTAGCATTCCCTGGTATTTTACTAGCACTTGCGATTGTATCAGTATTAGGCGGTAGCTTAATCAACGTAATTATTGCGGTAGGGATATTCTCGATACCAGCATTTGCCCGTATTGTCCGAGGGTCAACATTACAAGTGAAAAAACTCGAATACATAGATGCAGTTAAAGCACTCGGTGCATCAGATATTCGTATAATCTTTAAGCATATTTTACCGAATATTATGTCACCGATTATCGTACAAGCAACGATGCGTATTGCAACAGCGATCCTGACAGCTTCCGGTTTAGCATTCCTAGGTTTAGGCGCACAGCCGCCAGCAGCGGAATGGGGAGCAATGTTAAGTGATGGTCGTGCGTTTATGCACAATGCGGGACATATGGTATTAATTCCTGGAATGATGATTGTTATCGTAGTATTGGCATTTAACATTTTTGGTGACGGGTTACGTGATGCACTTGATCCGAAGATGAAACAATAGGAGGTGGAACAGTAAATGACTAAATATATTATTCGTCGTTTATTACAAACGATTCCCGTATTGCTTGGGGTTTCCATTTTAGTATTTTCATTGATGTTCCTAATTCCTGGAGATCCTGCACAAGTAATGGCAGGGGAAGGTGCATCTGAACAAACGGTAGAAAATTTACGTGAAAAGCTGGGTCTGAATGATCCGCCATATGTGCAGTACGGCCGATTTTTAGGGAATGCCCTGCAAGGTGATTTAGGAAACTCTATTCGCAGCGGACGCCCGGTAATGGATGAGATACAGGCAAGGTTTTGGATTACAGTAGAAGTGTCTGTATATGCAACAATTGTTGCTGTATTTATCGGTTTAATTGCCGGCATCATTTCGGCAGTCCGTCATTATACGCTTACTGATGTATCGATTATGATCGTCGCACTTTTCGGTCTATCAATGCCGAACTTCTGGTTAGGTTTACTGCTGATCCAATGGTTTGCATTAGGAAATCTGCCATTCGGTTTGGACTTGCCGGAATTTCTAAAAATGCGCCCATCCGGATGGGGAGATTCATGGCGCCAAATTATTTTACCTGTCATAACACTAGGTACAGGAGGGGCAGCGATCATTGCTCGTATGACACGTTCGTCAATGCTTGAAGTAATCGGTCAGGACTATATCCGTACTGCGCGTGCAAAAGGTGTATCGGAGCGTATCGTTATTTATCGCCATGCATTGAAAAATGCGCTAATTCCTGTTGTAACAGTTATTGGTCTGGAGTTTGGTGGCTTCTTAGGCGGTGCAGTATTAACTGAGACAATTTTTGCGATCAATGGTATGGGACGTCTGACAATTGATGCCATCAGGCAAAGGGATTTCCCGATTGTTCAAGGAACTGTACTTGTAATTTCACTGTTATTCGTAATTGTAAACCTGCTTGTTGATATTTCTTACAAGTTCTTAAATAAACGAATTGACTTGAACTAAACATGAAAAGAGGTGTGGCAAATGAATGAAACGGAAAACATTTTAGTCGTAAATAATTTACAAACATCGTTCGGCACAGATGCTGGAGAAGTACGTGCTGTTGATGGTGTAAGCTTTACTGTTCCGAAAGGTAAAAC
Organism: Solibacillus sp. FSL R5-0449; assembly: GCF_037975215.1. Classification (NCBI taxonomy): domain Bacteria; kingdom Bacillati; phylum Bacillota; class Bacilli; order Caryophanales; family Caryophanaceae; genus Solibacillus; species Solibacillus sp. FSL R5-0449. The sequence continues at coordinate 3,054,436 of NZ_CP150239.1, read as the reverse complement.
AATCGGGATTGTAGGGGAATCAGGTTCTGGTAAAAGTATCACATCACTATCGATCCTGCGCTTACTTGCATCGAACGGTAAAACGAAAGGAGGCGAAGTTCTTTTTAAAGGGAAGGACTTGCTGAAGCTTTCGGAAAAAGCGATGCGTGATATTCGAGGAAACCAGATTTCTATGATTTTCCAAGAGCCGATGACATCGTTAAACCCGGTTTATACAGTAGGCCAACAGATTAGTGAAACAATCCGTATCCATAAAAAATTGGACAAAAAAGCAGCGATGCAGCAATCCGTAGAGATGCTGAAGCTTGTAGGTATTCCATCACCCGAAAAACGTGTGAAGCAATACCCGCACGAACTTTCAGGAGGAATGCGTCAACGTGTAATGATTGCGATGGCACTGGCATGTGACCCGGAAATTTTAATTGCGGATGAGCCTACAACAGCACTGGACGTAACGATTCAAGCGCAAATTCTAGAACTGATAAAGGATCTGCAAAATCGTTTAGGCATGTCTGTTATTATGATTACCCATGATTTAGGGGTAGTAGCGGAAACATGTGATTATGTGGCAGTAATGTATGCAGGACAAGTAGTAGAATACTCAGATGTCCGTTCATTATTCAAAAATCCGAAGCACCCATATACTCTAGGATTACTTAATTCCTTGCCACGTCACGATGTGGAACAGGAAAAACTGATTCCGATTAAAGGAATGGTGCCAAGCCCGCATGAAATGCCGGTAGGATGCCGTTTTGCTCCACGTTGTCCTGTTGCAATCGAGCTTTGCCATAAAAAGCAGCCGGATTTACTGAATACAGATGATAACAGTTCAGAGCAAATCCGCTGTTGGATGTATTCGGAAGAATGGGATGGAGAATCGGAGGTGACGCTATATGGCGAAAAAAGAACTGTTAAAGGTTGAGGGACTAAAACAGTACTTCCCGATTAAGGGAGGATTTTTAGGTCGAACAGTCAACCACGTAAAAGCGGTAGATGATATTTCCTTTACGATTTATGAAGGGGAGACTGTCAGTATTGTAGGGGAATCGGGTTGTGGTAAATCTACGACAGGCCGTGCAATTTTACGATTGGAAGAGCCGACAGAGGGTTCCGTAGTATTTCAGGGAACGGATATTACGAAAATCCCGAAAGGCGAAATGCGTAAATTCCGCAAAGATCTGCAAATCATCTTCCAGGACCCGTATGCGTCGATCAATCCTCGTCAGACAGTTGCAAGTGTGTTGAACGAAGCGATGCATATTCAAAATGTACTACCGCCAAATCAGCGACGTGCACGGATTGAACAACTGCTTGAAACGGTTGGTTTACGACCATATCAGGCAGACCGTTACCCGCATGAATTCTCTGGTGGTCAACGTCAGCGTATCGGTATTGCCCGTGCGTTATCGGTTGATCCAAAACTGATTATTTGTGACGAAGCTGTATCGGCACTGGACGTATCGATTCAGGCACAAGTACTGAACTTGCTGGAAGAGCTGCAAAATGAATATGGATTAACTTATTTATTCATCTCACATGACCTGGGGGTAGTACGACATATTTCGGATCGTATTATTGTAATGTACTTAGGGAAAATTGTAGAGATTGCAGATAAAACAAGCCTGTTCGAAAACCCGCAGCATCCTTATACGAAAGCATTATTATCAGCAATTCCAGTACCTGATCCGGATGCTGTGAAAAATCGTATTGTTTTAAAAGGTGATGTACCGTCACCTATCGATCCACCACAGGGCTGCCGATTCCATACACGCTGTCCATTTGCGACAGATAAGTGTAGAACGGAAGAACCTGCTTTGCGTACTTCTTCTATTATGAAGGACATGCATGAAGCGGCATGCCACTACATGGAAGAAATTTCAGCTGGTAAAATGGCTGTAAAGCAGTAATAATAGACCGCATCGTACGAACGAATATTCGCACGATGTGGTTTTTTTATTTTCCCTCATGTACACTTATAGTTATAAGATAGGAGGCGGTATTCATGAAAATTTTCCACACAGCAGATTGGCATTTAGGAAAAATAGTACAAGGTGTATCAATGACGAAAGACCAGCAATTTGTGCTTGAACAGTTTATCGAAGAAATTAGAAAAGAAAAGCCGGATGTCATCATTATTGCCGGGGATTTATATGATCGATCTGTACCACCGACAGATGCGATCCAACTTTTAAATAAAACATTGAAAGAAATATTAGTCGATGAAAAAACACCGATTTTAGCAATCGCTGGAAATCATGATAGCGCTACACGTTTAAATTTTGGCAGTGAATTTATGAAGGCGAGCGGTTTACATATCGTCGGACATTTAGAACAGAATATCGATCCGGTCATCATGCATGATGAATATGGGGAAGTTCATTTTTATTTAGTTCCTTTTTCAGAGCCGTCAATTGTTCGGGCTTTATTTGATGATCAATCCATTACATCGCATGAAGCGGCAATGGCGAAAATCATTGAACAGATTCAGCAGTCAATGGATGATACAAAACGCAATATTATCATCGGTCATGCCTTCATTACAAAAGACGGGACGCCTGAGCCAAATACGAGTGATTCTGAACGTAAATTGACAATTGGCGGTACGGAATGTATTAGCTCAGCATTATTCGAACCATTTTGTTATACAGCGTTAGGACATTTACATCAGGCCCATTTTGTTGCAAACGAGAAAATTCAATATTCCGGATCACCCCTTAAATATTCGGAATCGGAAGTGACACATAATAAAGGATTTTTAATTGTTGATTTAAAAGAAGACGGAACAGTGCAGATCGAAAAAAGAAAACTTACACCAGTTCGGGACATGCGTGTCGTGACAGGGCTGCTTGAGGATATATTGCAGCATAAAGTAAACGAGGACTATGTATTTGTTAAACTGCAGGATGAACATTATGTGAAAGGTGCTGCCGAACTTGTCCGCACGGTTTATCCGAATGCTTTGCATATTGAACGGACGGTTGTTTATGAACAGCTGGAACAGCATGCGACAACAATGAACCGGGTTCAGATGGATGATTCGGAGCTGTTTGAACTATTTTACACGGAAATGACAGGCAAGCCTCTAACTGATGAAATTAAAGAGATTTATACAGATGTTTTAGAGCAGCTAATCGAAAATGAACGTGAAAAACAGGAGGTGCTGTAACGATGAAACCAATCAAATTATCGATGACAGCATTTGGACCATATCATCAAAAAGAAATCATTGATTTTACTAAACTCCATGAACATGGAATTTTTGTTGTTTCCGGTGCAACTGGAGCGGGAAAAACGACTATTTTTGATGCGATTACGTTTGCACTTTATGATTCGGGCAGTGGGGAGGATCGTGAAAAATCACTATTTTTACGCAGTGATTTTGCGGATGAATCGGTAGATACGGAAGTCGAGCTAGAATTTGAAGTGCGTGGTCGCCTTTACCGTATTTGGCGGAAATTTGGTCATGATGGTGCAAGTGCAAAGCGCGAGTTTTTTGAGATTACGGATGGGGTTATTGTACCCGCTGTTGAAAAGTTTCAAGTAAAGCTCATTCAATCAAAAGTTGAAGAACTGATCGGTCTGACACAGTCCCAATTCAATCAAATCGTCATGCTGCCACAAGGGGAATTTCAAAAGCTTCTCACATCGGAATCTAAGCATAAAGAAGAGATTTTCCGGAAGATTTTCAAAACGGAACGCTTCACGAAAATGGTGGAACTGCTGAAAGAGAAAAAGAATATTGCCGAAAAGCATTATGAACAAGCAAAGATGCAGCAGGACAATACAATCCATGAAATCCGGTCCCGACTACCGCATCGAGAATCGGAACTGTTTTCTTCGCTGAACAATGATGTCATTAATCTGTATCAAGTAAAGAGTGCTTTGCAGACAGAACAGCAATACTATGAAGATCAGTGTACCACATTAAAAGGGGAATATGATGCTTCAAAGAAGGAATTGCAAAAATTAGTTAAAACATTAAATGAACAAAGATTGTTAAATGAACGGATTGAAAAGTTTTTAATACGGAAAGAGCGCCTTGAAGAATTATTGCACCAAAAGGATAAAATACAAGCAGAACAACAGAAGCTTGTCCTTGCCAAAAAGGCGAATCAGATCGAACCGTTAGAACGTGAATATGAGAAGGTAAAACGACAGCTTGAACAAGCGGAAGTCACCTTACAAAAAGCAAAGACGGACTATGAACGTGCACAGGCACAACTTCAGCAGGCGACAAATCATTATCAGGAGCAAAAGCAGCAAGAACCATTGCTGGACAACTATACGAAATCGATTTCACAGCTCGAACAGCTTGTTCCAATTTATCAGTCGATTAATACACAACGTGAAAATGTGTCTAAGCTTGCAGAAAACCAAAAAAACGCCAAGCAGTTATTTGATAAGCTGCAAAACGAAGCATTGTCTTTGAAAGCAAAACAACAACAGCAGCAAGCCATTATAAATGAGCTGGAAGATGCGACAGTGACATACCATGAAACATATGAAACACATGCTGTATTAACACGAAAAATTGAAATGGCTAAAGAAGTAGCTGCAATACAAATGAATGTCGATTCTCTAGTAAATCAGCTTGCCGGTAAGAACCAAATTGCTGATGAAGCACAGCAAAAGCTGAAAAATATGGAGCAGCAAATACGCAGCAATCATGCAGCCTTTCTAGCAGCATCATTACACCAGGGGGAAGCCTGTCCTGTATGTGGAAGTACTGAACATCCAGCTATTCATAACAGTGAAGCGGTTGTCATTGATGAAGCTGCACTGGCACAACTGCGTCAAGAGGCCGACCGAACGATGCAAAGCTTTTACCAGGTTACTTCAAAGCTGGATGTTGAAAAGGCAACATTGGATCAGAAAATAAGTGCGCTTCAGTTACTTGATGCCCAGCTTTCAAAACTACATGAGTATGAACAGCATTTAGCAGAACTGACAGCGAAATTATCAAAGCAGAAACAGCAGCAGGCACAGCTTGTCACTGAAAAGAAAATGATGGCCCAGCTTTTGGAAAGTAAAGAAGTACTGCAAGGCCGTATTGAAAAAGGTCAGCAATACGTAATCGATATTGATAAGCAATATGCGCAGGAAAAAGGGAAGCTTGAGCAAAGTGAACAGTCATTATTGCCACAGTTTTCTACATTGGATGAAGTAACGCAAGAATTGGCAAACCACCAGCAAAAACATCACCAGTTAAAAGCTGCGATTCAAAATGCCCTTGAAGCGATGCAAAAAATCCAATTGGATGAGAAATCTTGTGAAGTGAACTATCACCATGCCAAAAATCTTGTAACAGAAAAGCAGCAGGAATCTCTTTTAGCGCAAAAAGAATTTGAATCCGCATTACAGCAGGAAGGATTCGATTTGGAAACGTATAAAAATGCATTACTGCCATTAAATATACAGCAGCAAATTCAGGATGCGGTTGAAGCATATAAGCAAAATGTCCACACATTATCTGTTCAAATTGCTGAGGAAGAACCTTTGCTCGAAGGAAAAGAACAAGCCGATTTAACGGCAAGTGAGCAACAGATTCATGAGTTGAATGAGCAGATCGAGGCACATTACTCAAAAATGACATTGATCCAGTCCTATGTTGAACAATGTAAGGAGACGCGCGATAAACTCGACCAATCTGCGCAACAGATCGAAAGCTATAAAGAGAAACTAATGCAAGTCGAACATGTTTACAATTTAATTCGTGGTCAAAATGATGCGAAAATTTCATTTGAGCGTTTTGTTCAAATTGGTTATTTGGAAAAAGTGACACATGCGGCAAATGAACGTTTGCGTGTCTTATCAAATGGCCAATACTTCCTTAAATCTACAGGTAGAAAAGAAGGAAATGCGCAAAGCGGACTCAGCATTGATGTATATGACAGCCATACAGGGCAAACGCGGGATGTAAAAACACTGTCCGGCGGTGAAAAATTCAATGCCTCCCTTTCATTGGCATTAGGAATGGCCGATGTTATTCAAAGTGTTCAAGGAAGCGTGCATATCGATACGATGTTTATCGATGAAGGCTTCGGTACTTTGGATGAAGAGGCGTTAAGAAGAGCAATCGATATATTGATCGATCTTCAGCAAACAGGCCGCTTAATTGGCGTCATTTCCCATGTAGCCGAACTAAAAGCAGCAATGCCTGCCATCTTGCAAGTGCAAAAACTCAAAGAAGGCTACAGTAAAACAGAGATTATTATTAAATAAAATAAAAACACATTTCCCTCACGCAAAAGTGGGAAATGTGTTTTTGTTAGCGTTTTGGAGTTCGTCGTGTAGTTGCAGGTTGCGGTGTTGATTTTTTGTTGTCCATCATTTTTTTTATGATTGGGTACACGATTGGTCCATATTTAATTGCTGTTTTAATAAGCTTATTTAATTTCATTAGTAAACACTCCTTAACGAATACATTTCGTATAAAAAATATACCCAAAATAGGAGCTTTCATAAACATTAACGTAAAACTTTAATCGCTAGAACTAAATTCCAAATCGCCAGGATGAACGTAATAACGACTAAAAGAATAAATCCGATAAAATGCGAACTAAAGAAAAAATCCTGGAAACTTAAGGTCAACGTATCATTTAAGGAAAGAACGGAAGTGAAAAGGTAAATAATATACAGAATCCCTAACAGTATCGGTATGAGTTGGGAAATGAATGCTTTTTTAGAATGGCCTTTAACGGCATCATCTTTCGTAACAATAAATATAATTAACGGTAAAATAAACGGTGCAAAATAAAAACTTAAATAGCTTAATGCACTTAAACCTTTCGATTGATCCACTATTCATCACTCCTTCGTATCTATTATATGTAATTCTAGTACGTTTCAAAATAATAGCTGTTGAAAGTTGTAAAAATATTCGTTACAATGAGCATGTTCAAACAATAAAAATTAGATGTACCACAAGGGGTGCCGAGAAAGTCGGCTGAGATTGTGCACGGGATTGCACTGACTCTTTGAACCTGTAAGTTAGCACTTGCGTAGGGATGTGGATAGAATCCGACTGTTCAAACGATAGTCAGGCTTTTGTCCTGATTATCGTTTTTTTACTTTTTCTATCCCTCTTCACTTTTGTTACATCGGATAAAAAGAAAGGGGAATTGTTATGGACAGAAAGAAATTATTAATGATGGTGGAAATTGCAATATTTGCTGCCATCGGACTTGTATTGGATCAAGTATCCTTTAAGATGTGGGCACAAGGCGGATCGATCAGTTTTGTTATGGTACCGATTATGTTAATGGCCATTCGTTGGGGATTAACGGCAGGACTGACAACTGGCTTGCTGATCGGTGTCATGCAAATGATGTTCGGTGCGTACATTGTCCACTGGTTACAGGCAATATTAGATTACGGGCTTGCGTTTACAGTAGTAGGGTTAGCGGCAATTGTAAGAAAGCCGTTATTAGAGGCTACACAATCGCTCAATAAAGTAAAAATGGCACTTTATATTGTCATTGGAGCACTTGTTGGCGGAGCTTTAAGATTTGTTTCGCACTTGCTCGCAGGTGTCGTGTTCTTTAAAGAATATGCAGGCGATGATAATGTATGGGCCTACTCAATTATTTACAACAGTACTTATATGGTACCTGCTACTATACTTACGGCAATCATCGCAGTTATTTTATTCACATCTGCCCCTCGTTTGCTGCAAAAAGTAAAAACAACATAATATATAGAAAATACAAGGCTTGCAGCAAGGGATACTTCGCCCGCTGCAAGCTTTTTCTCCATTTAATAGTAGAAAGTCGTACTAAATTAGTAATAAAACGGCAAATTTTAAAATCCTTGAACAATTACAACCGATTTTAAGTATGCTATAGTTAAGGATAGACATTGTTTAAGAGGAAGGAAGTTACACATGATTGTTACTACTCAAGAAGAAATCCAGGCGTTTAAAAAAATCGGACGCGTTTGTGCTGAAATTCGTGAGGCGATGAAAGCTGCGACAGTACCTGGCGTGACAACGAAAGAATTAGATGAGATTGCAGGCCGTATGTTTGCAGAAGCAGGCGCGGTTTCCGGTCCTAAAGGCGAATACGATTTTCCGGGATATACATGCATTTCAGTAAATCACGAAGTTGCACATGGTATTCCAGGGAACAAGGTCATTAAAGAAGGCGATATTGTAAACATAGATGTTTCGGGCTCTTTAAACGGTTATTTTGCAGATACAGGTATTTCATTTGTCGTTGGTGAAGGTTATGAAGATAAAGAAAAACTTTGTACTGTAGCAAAATCGGCATTTGATCGTGCGATGACAAAGGTTAAAGCAGGTTCGAAATTAAATCAAATCGGTAAAGCGGTAGAGCGTGAAGCACGTGATCACGGTTTAACAGTAATTATGAACTTAACAGGTCATGGTTTAGGGAAATCATTACACGAAGAGCCAAACCATGTATTGAATTATTACGATGCTTGGGATACAACAATCATGAAAGAAGGTATGGTGTTGGCAGTAGAGCCGTTTATTTCGGCGAAGGCTGAGCATATCGTAGAATCAGGTGACGGCTGGACATTCATTACACCGGACAAATCATTAGTTGCCCAAATTGAACACTCGATTATTGTAACAAAAGATAAACCAATCATTTTAACAACTTTGGAAGACTAAGTTATAAACGTGGGAGCACTCAGTGCACCCGCGTTTTTTGTTCTATAAAAACTAGGTATAAACATAAAATAATCAAATGATTCAAATAAATGACTGCAACAATTACCAATTCCATATACTTTCAAGTAAAATATACATAAATAAATGGAGTAGGGGAGGCAGCGCTATTTGAAAAAGCTAAGAGATGTGGATTTATCGCAAAAATTGGAGAAGGAAATCTATAAGAAACATTTGAAAGCTTTACAATACGAAATGCTAAACGCCCAGCAATTTTTATTCAACAATAAAATCGGCCTAATTATTGCATTTGAAGGAATGGATGCAGCAGGCAAAGGGGGAGCGATCAAGCGCCTGACAGAACGTATCGATCCGCGCGGGTTATTGGTATGGCCGATCTCCGCCCCACAGCCTCATGAGATGCGGTATCATTATATGCAACGTTTCTGGAGGAAGTTGCCGCAGCATGGACAAATCGCAATTTTCGACCGTTCGTGGTATGGGCGGGTCCTTGTAGAGCGTATCGAAGGCTTTGCGGAAGAAGCGGAATGGAAACGGGCTTATGAAGAAATCAATAGCTTCGAGAAGCAATTGACAGATGAAGATTATATAATGATTAAATTTTGGATCCATATCGATTCGGATGAACAGCTTAAACGATTTAATGAAAGAGCAGCCGATCCATATAAGTCGTGGAAATTAACAGATGAAGATTGGCGGAACCGTGAGAAATTTGATTTATACTGTGAGGCAGCCGATGAAATGTTTGAGAAAACCGATTCGGAAAATGCGCCTTGGCACTTAATACCAGGGAACAATAAAAACTACGCGCGTGTTCAAGTACTAAAAGAAACAGTTGCCCATATCGAAAAAGAAATTACAAAACGGGGCATGAAACTTACAAACATTTTCGAAAAGGGTAATAAAAAAACAACAGACAAAGAAAAAACGGAATCTATAGATATAAAGCCAAAGCCTGTAAAATCCAAAAAGAAGAAGTTGAAAAAACAGTAGGCAAGCTTTTGAAATGAAATGAAGGTGGTTCAATGAAAAGCTTATTCAAGCTATTTCACAAGAAGGAGGGTCCAATGGTTCGACTAATTGGGCAACAATGTTCGCTTCGCACATTTACCCCGTCCGATGCGAAAGGGTTGGCAAAATTATTAAGAGACAATAAATTGTATTGGTCCGAATTTGAGCCATTACATCGTGATGAATTTTACACTGAACAAGTACAGTATAATAAAATTTTAGAAAGCATTCATTTGCTGCAGTCAAACCGGGAGTTTTCCTTCGGCATTTTTTATAATGCGACTGGTCAGTTAATCGGACACATTTCACTTTATTCAATTAAACGTTTACCGTACTCGAGCGGTTTTATCGGCTATTCGATGGATGAGAATTTCACAGGCAGGGGGATTGTCACTGAGGCGGTACGTATAGTGATGGATTTCGCTTTTAACACATTGAATCTTCACAGAATAGAGGCCTATGTTGCACCACCAAATTCAGCTTCCATTCGTGTATTGGAAAAGTCCGGATTTACAAGAGAAGGGTTATTGCGGGAGCTGTTATATATAAACGGAAAATGGGTCGACCATTATATGTACGCTATTTTGCAGCGGGAATACAGAGGAACTATATCATAAAAAAGCGGGAGTACTCATTCATTCGGATGATGAGGGCTCCCGCTTATTGTTTATTATTTATTTTTGATCGACTGTGCCGTCAGTAACTAAATCCAGCTTTCCTGTTGCAGGGTCGATAATAAGACCATGTACCGGAACACCTTTTGGCATTAATGGATGTGTTCTGACTAAGTCAACACTTTTTAGTACACTTGTTTCAACATCCCCAAAACCGCATAACCATTCTTTTAAATCAAAACGAGCGTAATTGATAACATCGATCGTTTCCTGTTTAACCCCGCGTTCAAGCATATGACCAATCATGACATTCGGATCAACTGCACTCATCCCGCAGTCATAGTGGCCGATAATGTAAACTTCATCCGCCTGTAACTCATAAACTGCTACAAGTAAACTACGCATAATCCCGCCGAATGGGTGATTTACGATAGCACCTGCACTTTTTACAACTTTGACATCCCCGTTGCGCAAGTTCATTGCTTTAGGCAGTAATTCAACTAAACGCGTATCCATACATGTTAAAACAACAATTTTTTTATCAGGATATTTTGTTGTAGCGTACTGCTCGTATTGTTTTTCATCTACGAATTTTCCGTTAAACTCTAAAATTGTTTGTAATGCAGACATTTGTTCTTCAAACCCCTTTCGATTCTTTTATATTTTAAAATATTTTTTAGATAATTCAAATAAATGCGCACTATTAAGGCTAAATTTCTACTAAAAAGAGAGAAGTATCGCAAAAATCCGCTATCAAAAAAACAACCACTCAATCGAGTGGTTGTAAAAATATTAATGATGATGGTGACCATCCAATGATTTTTCGTTTGGCGCAAATGTGTTTGCCTTTGAATCTACTATAACAGAGTCGTGTGATTGTAAACCAATACGTAAGTACATAATAAACATAAATAAGAATACAAGAAGTATTACCGTAAATCCTAACACTATCGTATAGAAGTCAGATAAGAACGGATAATGGTGATCGAACATTATAAAAACTCCTCTCTATTTTAGTGATAACAATCATTAACCAATTATAACCTAATAAATTGGAACATTGTAGGGGAATTTAGTTAGTTAATGTAGAAAAAATTGTAAATATGACAACATCTTGAAAATTAATTATTTGGCAATAATACTGAAACAGCTGTTAAAATGCCCAGTTTCCATTACGGAAAACTGGTTCAGCTTGTCCGTCTGCTGTAATTCCATCAATATTCATCTGTTCAGAACCGATCATGAAGTCAACATGTGTAATGCTTTCGTTTAGACCGTTAGCTTTTAACTCGTCACGTGACATTGTCTTTCCGCCTTCAATACAAAATGCATAGGCACTGCCGATTGCCAAGTGGTTTGATGCGTTTTCATCGAATAATGTATTGTAGAATAAAATATTCGACTGTGAAATTGGAGAATGGAATGGAACAAGCGCCACTTCTCCTAAATAATGCGAGCCTTCATCTGTAGCAACAAGATTTTTTAACACTTCTTCACCTTGCTCGGCCTCAACTTTAACAATGCGCCCGTTTTCAAATGTTAGCTTGAAGTTGTCGATAATATTACCGCCATAGCTTAATGGCTTTGTACTAGACACATACCCGTTTACACCATCTTTATGCGGTACTGTGAAAACTTCTTCAGTCGGCATATTTGCCATGAACTCATCGCCTTTTTCATTGACACTGCCTGCACCACACCATAAATGACCTTTAGGCAGTTCGATCGTCAAGTCCGTCCCGGGAGCTGTATAGTGTAATTTCGCATAGTTTTTATTGTTTAAGTAATCAACCTTTTCATGCAGGTTATCATTATGCTGTGCCCAAGCTTCAACCGGGTTGTCCAGATCCGCACGTGTCGCTTTAAAGATGGCATCCCATAATGCATCTGCTTGCTTTTCTTCCGGTAACTCAGGGAATACTTTGCTAGCCCATTGTTTTGATGGAGCAGCGATTACCGTCCAGCTGATTTTGTCTGACTGAACATATTGACGGTACTTGTTTAATGCAGTACCAGAAGCTTTCTGGAATGCTGCAATTCGTTTTGAATCGATCCCTGACAGCAAATCAGGACTTTGAGATACGATGCTCATAAATGCCGCACCTTGTTCAGCAAGCCATTCACGTTCCTGCACTTTCCAAGGAGGGAAGAAATCGAAAGAATCTTCCGGTGCCAACTCATATCGAGCACGTGTAATTTGATCATCTGTATAATCTACAAATACTTGTTTTGCTCCAACTTCATAAGCGATTTTTGTCACTGCCTGTACAAAAGGTGCCGATTCGATGGAAGCCGCAATATACAAATATTGATTCGGCTGAATATTGACACCGATTTTTACTGCCAGTTCTGCGTATTTCGTTAAATTTACTTCAAACATAGAATTCATTGATTCATTCCTCCAATAATTATCTTAAAAATTAGTTAATTCCCAACACAATAATAGTCATATTCCAGCTTAGAAAAGAACAATAATGTGTCAAAAACAAAAAAATCTTCTTACAACTAGTGTAAAGGAAGTTAATAAAAATTTAAATATACCGAAATAAAGAAAAGACATCGTAATTTGGAGGTACTACATATGGATATATCATCAGTTGTTGGGATTATCATCGCCTTTATCGCCCTGTTAGTAGGGATGTTCTTAAAGGGCGTTACACCGGAAGTGTTAATAAACCCTGCTGCGATTTTAATTATTATTTTCGGTACGATTGCTGCAGTAACAATCGCTTTCCCGATGAAGGAACTAAAAAGAGTTCCAAAGCTGTTCAAAATCTTATTTTCTGAAACAAAACTCGCAAGTGATATCGACTTGATCAAAATGTTTTCGCAATGGGCTGACTTAGCTCGTCGTGAAGGACTATTGGCGTTAGAAAGCAAAGCTGCTGAAATTGAAGATCCGTTTTTAAAAAATGGTCTGACATTAGCGATCGATGGTCAAAACGCTGACTATATTCGCGATGTGTTAACAGAGGAAGTTGAAGCGCTTGAAGATCGCCATGCAAGTGGAGCAGGTATTTTCTCGCAAGCAGGTACATATGCACCGACACTTGGGGTACTGGGTGCTGTAGTCGGTCTTATTGCCGCATTAAAAGATATGTCTGATATTGATAATTTAGGTACGGCTATATCAGCTGCTTTTGTTGCAACATTATTAGGGATTTTCACAGGTTATGTTTTATGGCATCCATTTGCCAACAAGCTAAAACGTAAGTCTGCTGTAGAAGTGAAGCAAAAGATGATGATGATTGAAGGAATTTTATCCGTACTTGAAGGTGAAGCACCTCGTGTAATCGAGCAGAAACTGGCTTCATATTTAACGATGGAAGAACGTAAGCAAATTACCGAAAGCGGGGCGGGTGGCCTTGGCAAAGAAGCGTAAAAGACATAAAAAGCATGAGGAGCATATTGACGAGTCCTGGTTAGTACCTTATGCAGATATTTTAACTCTGTTATTAGCATTATTTATCGTACTATTTGCATCAAGCTCAGTGGATGAGCAGAAATTAGAGCAAATGTCAGCAGTATTTAATAATATTTTTACTGGTGGTACAGGAGTAATGGATAACCCAGCTATTATTCAATCACCGGATAGTACGCCACCAACAGGAATATCCAAATATATGGAGGATCAGGAACGCCTCCATGAAACGCAAAACCGTGTGGACGAGTTTATTGCGATTAATGAGCTCGAAGATCAGTTTGAAACGAAAATGACAGATGAAGGATTATTGATTACAATCCGGGACAGTATTTTATTTGATATGGGGCGAGCGGATGTAAAGGCGGAATACAATTCCATTGCCGATGAGCTTGCTCAATTATTAATGTTTGATCCACCGCGTAATATTGTTATTACAGGTCATACAGATAATGTACCGATTAAGACACCGGAATTTGATTCTAACTGGGATCTGTCGGTTATGCGTGCGGTAAACTTCATGAAGGAAATTGTTTCGGGCAATGAAAGACTGGATTCCAAATACTTCAGTGTTAAAGGCTTTGGAGAATTCCAGCCGATTGCTACAAATGATACAGCAGAAGGCAGAGCTAAAAACCGTCGTGTTGAAGTGCTCGTACAGCCGCGTATAGCAGAAAATGGCGATATAATCGTTGAATAATGAGAAAGCTGTTTGGAAGGGTAAACCTTCTGAACAGCTTTTTTTGTTGATTCATAACTCATAATAGAAGAAAGTACTTCCATACTACTTGGAAGGAAAAATTAATGTTAATTTGACATTTTTTGAACAAAAGTTTATAATTAGAAACAAATGTTTGATTCGAGGTGATAAAGTTGAATGAAAAGGAAAAATTAATTTTTCAATTAATAAAAAGAAATCCCTACTTATCACAACAGGAAATGGCAGAACAACTTGGTATGTCCAGGCCGGCGCTTGCCAACATGATTTCATCGCTCATAAAACGTGGAGAAATTTTAGGACGTGCCTATGTTTTGCCGGAAAAAAATCAAATCATTGCAATTGGTGGTGCCAATATCGATCGTAAATTCACTATTGAGCAAAATGTCCAGCTGGGGACTTCCAATCCTGCTGCGGTTACAGAATCTGTAGGCGGTGTAGCCCGTAATATCGCAGAAAACTTAGGACGTTTAGGCAACCGTGTTTCCCTTATTACTGTAATGGGTGAAGATCATGATAGTGCATTTATTGAACAAAATTGTAAAAGTATGATGAATGTGGATTTAGTAGAGAAATTAAGCGATTATAATACAGGTTCCTATACAGCAGTACTTGATAATACGGGCGAACTTGTAATATCAATGGCAAATATGGAGATTTATGATCAGCTGTTGCCGAGTATTTTAAAGAAGCACGAAGCAATATTACAAAATGCCAGCTGTATTGTCATTGATTTAAACAGTCCACTGGAGACAGTAGAATATATTAGGAAATTTGCAATAGAGCGTAATATCGCATTGGCGGTTATCCCTGTTTCTTCACCTAAAATGAAGCATATGCCGCAAGATCTGAACGGTATACGCTACTTTATTTGCAACCGTGATGAAGGGGAAAGCTATTTAAATGTGAAGCTGGATACATTCAGCCATTATGACAAGGCTGTTAATATGTTGATGCAAAAAGGAGCGGAACATGTTGTTCTCACTTTAGGCGAGCACGGAGTTATGGTAGGTAATGAAGGCAAGGTAGTACATTACAAGGCCATTGCAACGAGAAATATAGTAGATGTTACCGGTGCCGGGGACGCATTTGTCAGTGCATTTTTACACGGTGTATTAAACGATGAGGTGCTTGAAGAGGCAATCCAGCTCGGGTTGATAAATGCATCGAAAACTTTACAATCAGATAAAACAGTTCGTGAAGATTTAACAAAAGATAACTTACTTGAATGGAGGAATTTATAATGGAACAATATTTATCATATTCACAAGAGGTATTAGAAGCTAAAGAGAAAGGCTTACCGATCGTCGCATTGGAATCAACAATTATTTCACACGGTATGCCGTATCCACAAAATGTACAAACAGCTCGCGAAGTGGAACAAATCATTCGTGATGGCGGTGCAGTGCCGGCAACAATCGCATTAATCGATGGAAAAATTAAAATCGGTTTATCTGATGAAGAATTAGAAATGTTCGGTAATGCTCAAGGTGTAGCAAAAACAAGCCGTCGTGATATCGGCTATTTACTTGCAACAAAAAAAATCGGTGCAACGACTGTAGCAGCAACAATGATCTGTGCTGAACTTGCTGGCATTGAATTATTCGTAACAGGCGGTATTGGTGGAGTTCACCGCGGTGCTGAAACAACAATGGATATTTCTGCAGACTTGGAAGAGCTGGCAATGACAAATGTTGCTGTAGTATGTGCAGGTGCAAAATCAATTTTAGATATCGGCTTAACATTGGAATACCTTGAAACAAAAGGTGTACCGGTAATCGGTTACGGAACAGATAAATTGCCTGCATTCTACGCACGTGAAAGTGAATTCGATGTAAATATCCGTGTTGATTCTGCAGAAGAAACTGCCGCAATTTTACGCGCAAAATGGGATTTAGGTCTACGTGGCGGTGCATTGATCGCTAACCCAATTCCAGTAGAAGATGCTATGGAATCAAGTGTAATCGACGGAATTATTGAAAATGCATTAAATGAAGCAAAAGAACAAGGTATTGCTGGTAAAAATGTAACGCCATTCCTACTAGGTAAAGTGAAAGAACTGACAGAAGGCAAATCACTTGATGCAAATATTGCCCTTGTAAAACATAATGCCCGAGTAGGCGCAAAAATTGCTGTCGAATTAAATAAATAATTATTATTTCCTGGGGAATAAGAAATGAAAAAAAGAAGCTTGTCGAATTAATCGATAAGCTTCTTTTTCACATTATACAGCTGAGGTTATTTACGAAGGGCGCCTAGTTCTGCTACGATGGCATTCATTTCACTTGGGCTGAATGAATCGCGTTTCATAACCATTTCATATAAATATTGTAGATCTTCGTATTTTTCTTCATCAAATGAAGAAGACTGCATAGCATCAACATTTACCATACGAAGTTTTTCTTTAATCTGCTCAATCATATAGACGACATTTTGCTGCGACGGATTTGATAAGTCCATAATTTGTGTGCCCTACCTTTCAATGTTTACAAAAATATCATTTCATGCAACCATCATATTGTCAACAGGTTAAAGTTTACTGAATACTTTTAATAATATCGAACATTCGTTAAAATACAAATAGAGAAGTTTTATGAAAAATTATTAGGGGAATACGAAAGCATATATAGGAGGAGAAAAATTAATGAAAAGTAAACTATTACCTTTTATAGCGATTGGAGCTGTAACTGGAGCAGCAATTAGTATGTTGGATAAACAAACTAGAGAGCATACTGTTGAAACAGCCAAAAAAGCGAAGGATACAGTAGCGTATTATTCCGAAAACCGCGATGAATTAATGGCATTGGTAGAAACAAAAATGGAACAAGCGCAATCATTGTATGGAACAGTAAATAATGGTGTCCAAACAATTATGCAAAATCAAAATGATATTAAAGAGTTACCAGCTACAATTCAAAGTATGGTTTCTGAAACGATTCAGGCTTTCTCGAAAAAGGATGATCAAATCGGGTAACCGGATGTCCATGATATCCACTGAATCAACATAATGTGAACAGGTGGTGGCAGCATGGAAGAAAAAGAAGAACTAAAAGAAAAGATCTCACTAGTTAAATCATATGTTTCGCCCGAGCGCAGCCAAATAAATGTATTGACGACAAAAGGGTTCATCCAGGATTTAATTTATCGAATTAAGAATGTGGACATGTCAGGCATGGGGGCACAGCTGGCCTATTTTTTCCTGTTATCATTTTTCCCGATGCTTATTTTTATGGTAACGCTTTTACCGTATTTAAATTTGGAACAAGGGCAAATATTCGACTTTTTAAGTGATGTAATGCCTGACGAAGTATATGGACTGATTGAAACTACGCTAGCTGATGTTTTAAATAATCAAAACGGCGGACTGCTTTCAATCGGTATTATTGGTACGCTCTGGTCTGCCTCAAGAGGTGTTGATGCACTGATGAAAGCATTAAACCGTGCGTACGATGTTGAAGGCAGAGCAGGGTTTTTAAACCGTTTATGGTCACTTGTTTTTACAGTTGCATTAGTGGCAGTTATTTTAATCGCCCTGTTATTCCCGGTGTTTGGTCAGCAAATCGGTAATATCGTTTTCGGCTATTTTGGTGTAGAGGAATCATTCACAACCATTTGGACCTTTGTGCGCTGGATTATGCCGCCAACACTTATTTTCATCGTAATCTCAATCATGTATTGGATTGTTCCGAATACCGACCCGCGATTAACGATGTTTAGTGTTATTCCAGGAGCTGTATTTGCGACATTGGGCTGGCTTGTATTAACTTACGGATTCTCATTCTATATTAACAATTTCGGAAATTACAGCTCAACATACGGAAGTATCGGCGGGGTCATTATATTAATGCTTTGGCTCTATTTCACAGGAATGATTCTCATCCTTGGCGGATTACTAAACGCATCATTCCAAAAAAGACAGCTTGCAAAGGAAAGCAAAAAGCAAGCTAAATCACCTGTTTTTTAAGGTGTACCCGTGGAAAGCTTCCCTTGATGGAAATCAATTTTAACGCTCAGCAAAAAGCTATTTTTCTTTAGAGGAAAATAGCTTTTTTTATGTCCAAACTTTTTATTGATTTAGTCCTTCACGGTGCCATAGGGCGATTTGAAGTTTTAGTGCATCGTGAAACTCCGTAGGATTCAAATTCGTGTACTCTCTAATTTGAGATAGCCGGTAAGTTAATGTATGTCGGTGTATTTGCAGTTCATCGGCAGTTGCTGAAAAGGATTTATTATTATTAAAAAAACTTTGCAAAGTAATTAATAATTTATCATCCAGCCCATTTAATGTTTTTATACTGTAGTGCTGGGCAGCTTCCGGATTAAACAGCGTGAAAACTTCAACTTCCTTATGGTAAATTACTTTCGATCCGGTATTGTGATGTCTTAAAGCGAGTTGTGCTGTTCTATAGGAATGCGGTAAACGTTCGAGAGTATCTGCTTGTTCACCGACAGCAATTTTTATACTGAATTTGCTTTTAATATATGTATTAAAAGCTTCTACTAATTTAACGAGAGTAGGCTGATCCATTTCAGTCGTTAATATAAAATATTCGTCCAACTGAAAATGTCCAAATATGACGGGTTTGTTATAAAAGAAATCCTCGATATATTGAATAAGTGTCCGGTGGGAACCAGTCTTTTGCTCGGCCTTCAATAATATGATGCAATATGGAGCAATAAAAGGAATAGCCAGTTTTTTTATCCGTTCTTTTATAACACGATTAATGGATGTACCGCTAGTCAGTTCTTCAAAAATATGTACACTCATTTTCCGCTGCCACTCGCTTTTAGATTCGATAAGCGCCTGATGAACTAAAACTTCTGCTGTTAGCTGAACTAGTGAAGAAATATTTAGCAGCTCCTCATCGACCACACCGGTAATTCCAATAATACAAACGATTTCCTCCTGAAAGAAGATCGGCAAATTAATCCCATGTTTTGTTTGGGGGAATTCATGTAGATTGTCATCTGAAATTATGAGTGTTTTCTTCGTTTCCGCTACATACTTTGCACCTTCGTGAAACTTTTCCACCCGTTCCTTATCACCGGAAGCCAATATAATACCGTCAATGTTCATCACATTTACATTACGCTTTAATCGAAGCATTGTTTGCTCTACAATTTCGTTTGCCAGCCTTAACGTTAACAATTTATACACCTCGTACAAAAATAAAGTAATATTTATAAAAAAAATTATACAATAAGTATAAAGTAAATTCAGAATTTTATCACTATAATCTTTGTAAGCGCTTTATTCATGTAAAGGAGGAATCATATGAAGATTATTATAAGCCCGGATTCCTTTAAAGGAACATTGACTTCAGGAGAAGTTACAACAGTTATTAAGGAAGCGATTAAAAGGGTGGACAGTAACATTGAAACGATATGTTTACCGATTGCGGATGGCGGTGAAGGAACACTTGATGCATTAGTCAAAGCGACAAAAGGTAAGTATTTGACAGCAACTGTTCAAAATCCTTTAGGGAAACTGATTGAAGCTAAATATGGAGTACTCGGTGACGGAATAACTTGTGTAATAGAAATGGCTCAAGCTTCAGGCTTAACGCTTATCGATGAAAAAGAAAAAAATCCCCGTTTTGCGACAACCTATGGAACGGGTCAACTTATACAGCATGCAATGGAATCAGGATATCGTCACTTCATAATTGGCATCGGGGGTAGCGCTACAAATGATGGTGGCCAAGGAATGCTAAGGGCACTTGGTATGAAGTTCATTGGGAAAGATGGTAAGGAAATTTTAAACGATGTTTTTCAATTTAAGGAACTCGAGAAAATTGATCTGTCTAGTTTCGATACAAGAATTTCTGAAAGTACATTCATGATTGCCTGTGATGTAGATAATCCGTTAATCGGTTCAAATGGGGCTACTTCTGTATTCGGACCACAAAAAGGAGTAAAACCGAGTGATATTAATATATTTGATCAAAATCTAAAACATTATATTACGATAATCGAGTCACAGCAAAACGTAACAGTTCGGCATTGTGCAGGAGCTGGTGCGGCGGGAGGAATTGGATCAGCGTTTATGGCATTTTTTCCGCACCAATTTAAGCCTGGAGTAGATATTGTGCTGGAAGCAGTGCAGTTTTCAAATCATCTGGAATATGCGGATTACGTCATAACAGGTGAAGGGAAATCGGATGAACAGACACTTTCCGGAAAAGCTCCAATAGGGGTTGCTAAGCTGGCTCAAGAACAAGGTGTGCCTACTATTTTGCTTTCAGGAATGGTGGAAAATTCCCATATACTAAAAACCTATTTTCATCAGGTTGAAAGCATTGTGAGTGAAGAAATTTCAGTGGAGCAATCATTGAATAATCCAAGCTTCTATTTGAATCAAAAAGTTATGGATTTAATAAAAAGATTACTATAAAGGAGTGGGGAAGAAATGTTGTTTCTAATTATTCTGATTGGTGTGTTGTTCATTGTCTTTGCAACCGCAAAACTAAAGCTGCATCCTTTTCTTGCATTATTAATTAGTTCATTCTTTGTCGGTATTGCAGCAGGTATGCCTTTATTGACAGTTGTAGAGAGTATTAACACAGGTTTTGGAGGCTTGATGACGAGTATCGGTATCGTTATCGTAGCAGGTACGATTATCGGAGTTATATTAGAACGATCCGGTGCTGCATTTCGTATGGCCGAAGTCGTATTAAGGGTGATCGGACCGAAACGTCCGCAATTAGCGATGTCGATCATTGGCTATATTGTATCTATCCCGGTATTTTGCGATTCGGGTTATATTATTTTAACGAGCTTAAAGAAAGCACTCGCTAAACGTGCGGGCGTAACAATTGCTTCAATGGCAGTTGCTTTAGCTACTGGTTTATATGCAACACACGTGCTTGTACCGCCTACACCAGGCCCGATTGCGGCTGCAGGTAATATTGGTGCGACAGATTATTTAGGGACAATTATTTTAATGGGATTAATCGTTGCCATACCAGCAACAATTGTAGGTTATATTTGGGCAACGAAAGTAGCCTCAAAAATCCGGGTTGATGCAGATGATGAACCGGCATTAGATTATGAGGATATTATAAAATCGTTTGGTAAAATGCCTTCTACATTTAAATCATTCTTACCGATTGTGTTACCGATTGTGTTGATCGGTGCTGGTTCAATTGCTGCATTAGTTGGCGATCCGGAAGCAGGGGTTAATATGTTCTTCAGATTCCTCGGTTCACCTACAGTAGCACTTATACTAGGGGTATTTGCTGCATTTTTACTATTGCCTGAACTGAGTGAAGAAACATTATCAAACTGGATTGGTGAAGCATTAAAAGAAGCAGCACCAATTTTATTAATAACAGGTGCCGGTGGGGCATTTGGTACGGTTATAAAAAATACAGGTGTCGGTGATAAATTGCAGGAAATGGATTTAGGTGCATTGGCAACAGGTGCATTATTTTTATTAATTCCGTTTTTAATTGCCGCAGCGTTAAAGACAGCGCAAGGTTCTTCAACAGCAGCAATTGTTATTACATCTTCTTTAATTGCACCGATGCTACCGACTTTAGGAATCGAAGGGGCAGTACCGCTAGCTTTAGTTGTCATGGCGATCGGTGCAGGAGCAATGACAGTAAGCCATGTAAACGACAGTTTCTTCTGGGTCATTACACAATACAGCGGAATGAAAGTAACGGATGCCTATAAAGCACAAACGATGGCAACATTGCTGATGGGATTGACGACAATTATTGTAACAATGGCTTTATGGTTTGTATTGGTTTAATAGAAAAAGCAAAAAGGTGCATCCTGTGAATGGGATGCACCTTTTAATGTTGGATTAAACATTTTTACTCAGCATACGTAATCCATTTAAAATAACTAAAATCGTACTGCCTTCATGGCCGATAACGCCTATCGGAAGGCTGATCGCTTGGAAAAAGTTCGAAATGATCAGCAGTGCAATTACTGTTAATGAAAAAATAATGTTTTGTTTTACGATACGCTGCATTTTTCGAGAAAGCTTAACCGCATGGGCAATTTTAGATAAGTCATTTTTCATTAAAATGACATCCGCTGTTTCGAGTGCCACATCTGTACCGCCGCCCATTGCTATACCGATGGAGGCAGTTGCCAGAGCAGGGGCATCATTAATACCATCGCCAACCATTCCGACATGGCCGGAAGTTTTTTGATATTGTTTAATATGCTCGACTTTCGTTTCCGGCAAGCACTCCGCTACATAAGTGGAAACGCCTGCTTCTTTTGCGATCGCTTTTGCGGTTGTTTCATTGTCCCCAGTCAGCATCGCGACATTAATTCCAAGTTCTTGCAGTGCGGCTACCGCTTTTTTCGCCTCGTCCCGAACGACATCTTTTAGGGCGATCAGTGCTGCGATGCCCTGATGATCTTTCAGGAAGACAACTGTTTTACCTTCATTCGCTAATTGTTCGAGTGCTCCATCCGCAAATTGATTTGCCAAACCGGCTCCTACGAAATCAGGTTTCCCGATTATATAGGACTGTTCATTAAACTGCGCTTTCATCCCGTAACCCGGAATATCTTCAATAGTAATATTGTGCGGTGGGATAACATTCTGCTTTTTGGCAAATGCGTTGATTGCCTGTGCAAGGGGGTGGTTTGATTGTCCCTCGATGCCTGCAATTAAAGCCAACGTCTGTTGTGTGTCTAACTCATCACGTACGATAAAATCTGTCACAACAGGTGTTCCTTGTGTTAATGTACCGGTCTTATCGACAGCTAATACACGGATAGCACTTAAATGTTCTAAATGCACACCGCCTTTAACAAGAATCCCGTTTCTTGCCCCATTAGAAATTGCTGAAAGGGTAGCGGGCATAATAGAAGCAACTAACGCACAAGGAGATGCAACAACTAGCAGCACCATCGCGCGGTATAGAGTTGTCGTCCAGTCCCAGCCTAGTAAATAGTGCGGTAAAAACATCATCAGTGCTACGGCCAATAATACCGCCTTTACATAAACACTTTCAAAACGTTCAATAAACTGTTGTGAAGGTGATTTTTCACTATGTGCAGATTGAACAAGTGTAATGATTTTTTGGAATACCGTTTCGGTGCTAGGTTTCGTTACTTTTACAGTTAATACACTGTTTAAATTTACTGTCCCTGCAAAAACTTCATTCCCTACATTTTTTGTGATCGGCATTGATTCACCGGTAATCGCTGCCTCATCGACCGTTGAGACACCTTTGAAAATTTCGCCATCTGCCGGAATACGTTCGCCGGGCTTTACTAGAATATGGTCGTTCACCTTTAGGTCTTTTACAGAAACTTTAATCGGTTCAAATCCGCCTCGTACAAGCCATGCTTCTTCTGGCTGTAACTCCATTAATGAAGAAATTTCACGATTATTTTTATTCATTGCATATGTTTCAAGTGCACCACTTAAGGCAAAAATAAAGATTAATACGGCACCTTCCATCCAGTAACCGATAATGGCTGAACCAATGGCAGCGATAATCATTAAAATTTCGACATTTAAAGACTTATCTTCAATTGTATCTTCAATACCTTCTTTTGCTTTTGCATAGCCACCGATAAAAAATGCTGTTAAATAGGCTATTACGGCAGCTGTCGTCTGTTCTGTAGATTCCATTCGCCACGCGAGCAAAATGATAAAACCTGATACTAATGCAGCAATTAATTCTTTATGTTCTAAGATTTTCTCATTTAATGATAAGTTTTCTCGATTAGAATTATTCATAAATACCTCCTTGATAATGATTATTAATATTGATAAGGACTGATAATGAATTTCAATTAGTTTAGAATGATTTCTTATTTAGAATAATTATAATATAGGAAACTTATTTTGTAAATAACATACAATAGAGAATTAAAAAAAATAATGCCAACTTGACTTATAAGGATTATAGAGTAATATAGTGAAGTACATTTATTAAATAGGAGGAGTTTACTTTGGATTTATACGTATTGCTTAATATTGCTTTGCTATTAGTCGTAATTGCGTTTTTATACTTCCTTAAAACGAAGCATGTTAAGTTTTCAAATCGTGTTTTTGTCGCCTTAGGATTAGGTATTTTGCTTGGGGCCGTTTTACAAATTGCTTATGGGGCGGGAGCAGATGCCATTAATGAAACTGTTCCATGGTATAACATCGTCGGTACCGGCTATGTAAAATTACTTCAGATGATTGCGATGCCTTTAGTATTCATCTCAATATTAGCGGCATTTACAAAAGTTACATTTGGTAAAAACTTAGGGAAGTCAGCAGCAGTTATTTTATCGGTATTGATCGGTACGACTGCTGTTGCAGCTGGTTTAGGTATTACATCAACAGTTCTGTTTGATTTAGATGCATCTCAAATTATGCAAGGTGAGGCCGAAATAGCTCGTGGGGAGTCATTGGTTGAGCGTTCGGCGGAAGTGACACCTTTACCGGAACAGATCTTATCGATGTTTCCTGCGAATCCATTTGCAGATTTAACAGGATCACGTGCAACATCAACAATTGGGGTTGTAATTTTTGCGGCATTTTTAGGATTTAGTTATTTAACACTCCGTCGAAAAGAAGAAGAAACGGCGGCAAATGTTAAAAAAGGTGTCGATGCACTTTACGGTTTAATTATGGGTGTTGTCCGTATTATTTTACGTTTGACTCCATATGGTGTAGCTGCCATTATGGCACGTACAGTTGCAACAAGTGATTTTGGGGCGATAATGGATTTAGGTAAATTCATCCTTGCTTCATATGTGGCATTGATCGCTATGTTCATCCTGCATTTAATCATTGTTTCATTAACAGGTTTAAGCCCATTGACTTATGTGAAGAAAACAGCAGAAGTATTACTGTTTGCCTTTACTTCACGTTCAAGTGCAGGGGCATTACCGTTAAATATTCAAACACAGACTAAGCGTCTTGGTGTTCCAGATGGTATTGCCAACTTTGCTGCCTCATTTGGTCTTTCAATCGGGCAAAACGGTTGTGCGGGTGTATATCCGGCAATGTTGGCCGTAATGATTGCACCGACAGTTGGTATCGATCCGTTAACACCTGGCTTTATCGCAACATTGATTTTAATTGTGGCGATTAGTTCGTTTGGTGTAGCAGGTGTAGGTGGTGGTGCGACATTCGCAGCCATTATCGTATTATCTGCAATGGACTTACCGATTGCTTTAGCAGGTGTTTTAATTTCGGTAGAACCTTTGATCGACATGGGTCGTACAGCGCTTAATGTAAGCGGGTCAATGGTTTCGGGTGTCGTATCAAGCCGTGCAACAAAAGAGCTCGATACAACAATCTACAATGAATCAGCCGATAAACAATTAGTTCAATAATAGTTAAAAGCAGCACAGATCAATTTCTGTGCTGCTTTTTATAATCAAACAGTCGATCTCGCATAAAAAAACATGCGAAGAAAAATAGCCAAAGCATTACTGAAAGATAGATATATATAAATCCAAAAGTTACATAAGGAAAAATAATACTAACGTAAACCGTATATAAAAGAGCAACGAGTAAACTACGCCTATACTGATATTTTTTGCTCACGTGTATTTGAGCAGCTATAAATATTGCATTGATCAGTATCATAATATAGAACATAAAACACCACCTATACCTTATATAAAAAATAGTATAACATGCCAATAAAAAGAATAGTTAGAATAATATGTAATTTGAAACGAGATAAAAAAACGGCTTCAACCTTTAGCAGTTGAAGCCGTTTTTTCTTATCTATTAGAATACACGCTCTGCATGCATCGCTAGTTTATCTAAAGAAGATTTCTCAACATCAGCATGTAATGAGTTTCCATGAGAGTCCATCGTTACAACTGCTGTAAAGTCTTTTACTGTTAAATGCCACATTGCTTCTGGAATACCGAATTCCATTAAGTCTACGCCGTCAACTGATTTAATGCAGTCTGCATAGTACTGAGCAGCACCACCGATTGCGTTTAAGTAAACGCCACCGTGTTCTGATAAAGCTTTAAGTGTTTTTGGACCCATACCGCCTTTACCCATAACAGCGCGGATACCGAATTTTTTCATGATATCGCCTTGGTATGGCTCCTCACGAATTGAAGTTGTTGGACCGGCAGCTTTAACAACCCAGTTGCCTGCTTCGTCTTTAGCCATTACTGGACCGCAGTGGTAAATAATTTGACCATCTAAGTCTACTGGCGCTTCTACACCTTCACCGATTAAGTGGTGGTGGATTGCGTCGCGACCAGTGTACATACGGCCTGAAATTTTTACTACATCGCCAACTTTAAGTGAACGAATTTTATCTTCAGTAATTGGTGCAACTAATTCAACTACTTTGTTGTCTGAGTTGTCTTGTTTTTCTTCATCGCGGAAAGTGATTTTCTCACCTTCTTGGTAGTGCCAGTTAGTGATTTCACCAGTCGCTGGATCGATATCGATTGCCATACGACGGTAAGCCCAACAGTTGTACGCTACAGATACGAAGAATGAAGCCGGTAAACGGTCCATTACCCCGATTTTACATCCTAATAATGTCGCTTCACCGCCGAAGCCCATTGTACCAACACCGAATGTATTTGATTTTTCTACAATATACTTTTCTAGTTTTGCTAAGTCTTCGATTGGATTCACATCATCAACGTGACGGAACAATTGCTCTTTTGCAAGATCATAACCTGAAGAGCGGTCACCACCGATACCAACACCGATGAAACCAGCAGAACAGCCTTGCCCTTGTGCTTGCCATACAGAGTGTAAAATACATTTACGGATACCGTCTAAGTCACGACCGGCACGACCTAAACCTTCTAATTCTGTAGGTAAAGAATATTGGATATTTTTGTTTTCACAGCCGCCGCCTTTTAAAATAAGCTTCACTGTAATATAATCATTTTCCCATTGTTCAAACTTGATTACCGGAAGACCAGCACCAATGTTTGTTCCAGAGTTTTTACCAGTTAATGAATCAACTGAGTTTGGACGTAATTTTGCATCACCTGTAGCTGCAGCAATTGCAGTTTGGATTGCTTTTTTAATTTCGATTTGGTTTACGCCAACTGGAGTATATACTTTAAATGTTGGTAGACCTGTATCTTGACAAATTGGAGATACATTGTCTTCTGCCATTACAATATTTGTAGTGATTGTGTCTAAAGACATCGCTGCACGAGTACCAGCATTTTCTGCTTCTTTTGCAGCTTTAATAGCACGACGAACGTCTTTTGGTAAGTTAGTAGATGTTTCAGTTACTAAAGAATAAAGACTTTTTTCTAAAGTTTCTAAGTATGCCATCTTATTTTTCCCCCCAGAAAAATATGTGTATTTTAATTAATGAAAAGCTTGATATAAATGTAGAACAAAACTTCCATGTAAAAGTGAATGTGTTGTCCTTCTTAATAAACCATCTTACATTATAACTCTTTTAAAGTGGAAAAAAAAGAGCGCTTACATGAATGTTGTCAGATTGAAAGAAATAACAGCGAATAATAGCAGAATTGGTCAAAAAAACGAAAAAAGCAATACCTATTGTACAGGCATTGCTGAATTTTCTATTTTTCTTCGCGAGATTGGAATTGGTCCATTTTTTCTTCTAAATCATCCATCATTTGAATTAAGCGATCAATATCTTCAAGTTCCGTTGTTTCAGGATCGATTGCATCAAGCACTTCAAGGAAAATTTCCAGACGTTCTTTTAAATAGGTTACTTGTTGTTCTTTATTTGTAATTGGCTTCATAATGTATGATGCTCCTTTTGCATTGACTTATTAATATTATACTACGCTATTTTCTAAAAGTTAAACAACAACTTGTAGAATATATCGGACCATTCTATTAATCTAACTTTAAAAAATAGGAAATTGTATAGTACTTGTTAATTATTTTAACATTCTGTTAATTTTGAATATTTACATTATTGAAGTGTTATGATAAAGTAAATTCATACTTAAATACGAAGGAGATGGTCGGAAAAAGAATGTATAGACAAACTCAGGAAAAGGAGGACGTTTAAACATATACGGCTATTAATTGCCGATACGATTGTTTACGCAACGCAGAAATGGAATATAGTGATATTTAAAACCCTAGTTGACTTTTAGAGATAAAGTTGGCTAGGGTTTTTGAGTTTACTTTTATTTCTTCCAAAAGCTGTGATACGATATTTTGTATGAACTAAGGGAGAAAAATTGAAATGAGTTATGAACAGCGCAGATTTGCTATTTTAGTAATTATTGTATCAATATCAGGTTTTTCACAAGGAATGCTTTTACCTCTGATTTCAGTAATTTTTGAAGGGGATGGCGTATCGTCAACGCTCAATGGATTTAATGCAACAGGGTTATACATAGGAACACTATTAATTTCACCATTTATCGAGCAGCCATTACGAAAATATGGCTACAAACCAATTATTTTATTAGGTGGGGCACTCGTTTTCATATCACTGTTTTTATTCCTGTTATGGAAAAGTGTGATGTTTTGGTTTATTCTTCGTCTGTTAATTGGCATCGGGGATCATGCACTGCATTTTTCAACGCAAACTTGGATTACTTCAACAACAGCTGCACATAAACTAGGTAAAAGCATGTCAATATACGGCATATCTTTTGGTGTAGGCTTTGCTGTCGGACCGTTGTTTGTCCCGCTAATTAAAATTTCGGAAAGCTTTCCGTTTATTATTTCTTCGGCCTTATGTTTATTGGCATGGTCTTTAATATTTTTCGTGAAAAATGAAAAACCGGAAGCGTTGGCAGGAGATGCGAATGAATCTGGTTTCAAGCGTTACAGTCTCGCTGTAAAATATGGCTGGATTGCCTTTTTACCACCGTTTGTTTATGGATTTTTAGAGTCTTCTTTAAATGCTTTATTCCCGGTATATGCGTTACGAAAAGATTTTGATGTAGCTTATGTATCGATAATTTTGGCAGGCTTTTCAATCGGTGCGATTGTTATGCAATTTCCGCTTGGTGCATTAGGTGATAAAATTGGTCGCCATAAAGTCATTGTTTCAGGATTGCTCGCCGGAAGTATATTTTTCTTAATAGGAAACTTCTTGGAGTATTCCGAAATGTATGTAGCGGCAATGTTCTTTTTGGCAGGTATGTGTGTAGGATCGATGTTCTCGCTCGGTATCACATATATGACCGATTTGACTCCGAAAGAGCTGTTGCCGACAGGGAACTTGCTTTGTGGAATTTTCTTCAGCTTAGGCAGTTTAACCGGCCCGCTATTGGGCGGATTATATTTGGAGATTTTCCCGAGCAGCGGGTTTTTATTTGTGATTTCGCTCATGCTTCTGACAGTAGCCGTTATTATCCAGTTTTTTGGCAAGTCGAAAAAAACAGCTATATAAAAAGCAGACGTTCTCTTAATTGGAACGTCTGCTTTTTACTGAAAAGAAGACTATTGCTGTAGTAATCATTGCTAAAATTATGTAGATAAACACATTTAAATAATTTACACCACCAAATGTCACAGCAGCTTGAAGTGAGCTTGCTGAAGTTGCGGAGTTTTCATCATTGCTCGGAAAGATAAAGCCAGCAAAAGATGAAATCGCCCAATAAGAAATTATAAAAGTGATCACGACAAATAGAAATTTTTTCATATTAATACCTCCTGGCGAATTCTATTTTACATGAAAAGTAAAGATGAGGGGAGGTTCTGCTAAAATGATTATGGAAAAAAGCGGCGCAACCCTATTAAATAAGGTTCGCCGCTTTCATGTTATTTTGCTTCGGGATCTGGTTGGTGAAAACATAGATTTTACTATTTTTTTAAAGTCAATTTCACAACACATTCTACCTGTGCTGTTTGCGGGAACATATCAACCGGTTGAATATATTCTACGTTGTAAGCCTTTGATAATTCTTTTAAATCACGCGCTAGTGTTGATGGGTTACAAGATGTGTAGACAAAGCGCTTTGGTTTGATTTTTAATACAGTTCGAATAAAGCCCGGCTCTAAACCTGTACGAGGCGGATCCACACAAATGACATCCGGACGATAATCTTCTTTTGACCAGCGGAACAGCCATTTATCTGCAGAGCCTGGGAAGAAACGTACATGCTGCAGGTTATCGTTTGTACGTGCATTGTACTTCGCATCAGCAATTGCTTCATCGACATTATCCATACCACGCACTTCACGGGCACCTTCTGCCAGCCACATACCGATAGTCCCAACACCGCAGTATGCATCGACAACATTTTCTTTTCCTGTTAGTGCCGCGGCTTTTTTAATTTCATTGTATAAATGTACTGTTTGTTCAGGGTTAAGCTGGAAAAATGCACGAGTTGATAAATCAAATGCAAATTCGCCCAACTTTTCATGGATTGCGTCTTTTCCATCTAAAATATAAGTGTCCGGACCAAATATTAACGATGTTTTCTCGCGGTTGACGTTTTGGGTAATAGAGACGATTGAAGGATCAATCTTTTTAATACGTTCAATCAATTCTTCTTTATGTGGCAGTTCACGGCGTGTTGTGACAAGACATACTTGTGTTTCGCCAGAGCGCATACCTGTACGTACAACAATTGTACGAACTAAGCCGTTTAACGTTTTCCCATCATAAATCGGAATATTTAGCTTTTGTAAAATTTTACGAGTAGCAACGGTAATCTTTGAAGTTACAGGGTGCTGTACAAGACAGTCGTTTATATTTAGTAGCTGGTTTGTTCCTTCTGCAAATAGACCTGCATATACACGCTTACCTTCTTTGCGTACTTGGAACTGAGATTTGTTACGGTAATGCCAAGGATTATCCATTCCGATTGTTGGGCGGATTTCAGCAGTTTGACCGATTTCTTTCGCATATTTTTCGAATGCTTGTACGACAATATCACGCTTATTCATTAACTGCGCATCATAAGTCATATGCTGTAATTGACAGCCACCACATTCAGAATACACAGGGCAAGGTGCTTCTTGACGGAATTCGCTTTCTTTACGTATTGCTAAAATTTCCGCTTCAGCAAATTTTGGTGATACTTTTGTTAATTTTACTGTTACTTCTTCTCCAGGAATCGCACCTTTTACGAATACGACATTGCGTTTATAAAAACCTACGCCTTCACCATTAATACCGAGGCGCTTTATTGTTAACGGGAACTTTTGCCCGACTTCCATTTTTATTTCACTCAAGTTTACACGTCCTTTAAATAGAGTAACTCGCACCAAAATTTAGTGCGAGTCACTTCCTTTTCTTCATCATTACAGTATAGCGGAAAGTACAATGAAAAGAAAGGAACGCTACTTTTCTAATACGGGGAAATGTTTTCGTATTCAAGCACCAAATCATCCAAAGAGCCGAATGTATAGCCTTGTGCTTTCGCATCTTTTATAAATTGAGGTAACGCTTCGGCATTATCCTGCGCTACTGTATGCATTAATATAATCGCGCCTGGGTGAAGCTGGTTCATCAATGCATCATATGCATATTTAGCACCGCGACGTTCATCCTTCAGCCAGTCTTTAAAAGCGATTGACCAGAACATATGGCGATAGCCCGCTTCATTTCCGACTTTCAGTACTTCTTCATTAAATATACCTTCCGGCGGTCGGGCATAGTAAGTCCGTTTGACACCAGTCAGTTCATTTAATTTATCATCAAACTGTTTCCATTCCTTCTTCATGCCTTCAGGGGTCAAGCGCGCCATATTCGGATGACCATATGAATGGTTTCCGATAATATGACCATCTTTCACCATTGTTTTTACTAAGTCGGTCGCGCTCGTTAAATAGTGGCCGGTCAAGAAGAAAGTGGCTGGAGCTTTTTCTTCCCGCAAAGTATTTAAAATACTCTCGGTATAGCCGTTTTCATAGCCGTTATCGAATGTTAAGTAAACAATTTTCTTTTCTTCATTCCCCTTATAAATCGCACCATATTTACTTAACATAGACTCAAGCGGTTCACCTATTTCTACAGGTGCACCATTACGGCTTGGCTTAAAGCCCCAATGAAATTCCTCTGCTTTTGCAACAGATACAGATATAAAGGAAATAAATGTGGCGATTAACACGAAGCTAATCCCTAAAATATGTTTTTTCAATGAAAAAGCAACCTCCTTTTACAAGGTAGGTTGCGTGAAAAGCATTGTTTTATTCATATAGATCACGAATTGCATTTTCTACAGAAACAAACTTAAATTCAAAATTGGCGTTTAGTAATTTTTCGGGTACGACATGCTGACCTTCCAGTACGAGCATACTTTTTTCGCCAAGAGCAAGTTTTAAAGCAATGCTTGGGACCGGAAACCAATGCGGACGATTCAGTGCTTTGCTAATTGAATGCCCAAATTGCTTCATTCGTTTTACATTCGGTGTCGTAAAATTAATCGGCCCTGATAAGGCATCATTTTCTATTGCATAAAGTATGGCACGTGCCACATCTTCTACATGAATCCAGCTAAGCCACTGTTTACCTGAGCCAATTGTTCCGCCGACACCAAGTTTATAAGGAAGTACCATCATCGGCAATGCACCTTCGCCTTTTTCCAAAATAACGCCAAAACGGGTTAAACAAGTACGAATGCCCATTTGTTGGGCCTGCATTGCTTTTTCTTCCCACTGTGCGACAACGCTTCCTAAAAAATCAGATGCTTTTTCGGTCGCTTGTTCCGTATAAACAGCTGTTTCGGAAACAGGATAAATACCAACAGCGCTTGCATTAATGAGTACTTTCGGTTTTTGCTTCACATTTTGAATAATACGGATGATTTCATCGGTAGACTCCAAACGGCTTGAGAGGATTTTTTGTTTTTGATCATCTGTCCACCGACCCTCATTTAGCGAGACCCCAGCTAAATTTACGAATGCATCCGTATTTTCAATATGATGCTCCGGTGTTGCACCATCATTTAGCCATTGCACATAATGGATACTATTTTCTGTTTTCGGCTTTCCCCGTGTCAAAACGATGACTTCGTGACCCTGTTCAAGTAATAGTTTGCTCAATCTCCTGCCAACCATTCCTGTACCGCCTGCAATTGCAACTTTTATAACAAACACCGCCTTTATGTCTTTTTGTTTCTATTAGTATACCGTTCCATGAAACTATAAGTAAAAAGATGTATACTAGAATGTACATTGTTATTGTGAGGTGTACACGGTGCAAGTCCAAATCATTACAAAAATTGGTCGTCAAAAAAACAATCAAGAGCGCTACAATATATACTTAAATGAAAAATATGCTTTTGCGGTAGATGAAGGCACACTTATTAAGTTCGGTCTGCAAAAAGGCAAAGTACTTGAGCAGATGGAAATAGATGAAATACAATATGAAGATGAAATTGCAAAAGCGTTTAACAAAGCACTTAACTTTTTAAGCTTCCAAATGCGCAGTGAACATGAAGTGAAAACCAAGCTTCTGAAAGCAGGGCATGGGGAAGCTGTTGTACAGGAAGCCATTCATAAATTAACCGGCTTAGGCTTTTTAAATGATGAAAGTTATTCAAAAGCACTGCTTGAAACGAGAAAGCGTACGACGAAAAAAGGGCCTGCTGCAATTCGTCAGGATCTGATGCAAAAAGGGATTGATAAAAATTTGCAGCAGAAAGTATTGGCGACATTTGAACATGATGAACAGGTAAAGCTTGCAATGGAATTGGCGGAAAAAGCCGTACGTTCCAATACAAACAAAACGCCGACACAAGTGAAGCAGAAAATTCAGGATGTGTTGTTGCGTAAAGGATATTCCTATGAGATTGTTAAAGAAATACTCGAGCAGATTACATTAGAGCGCGACGAAGACGAATGGTCCGAGCTAATAGAAGCTCAAGGCGAAAAAATTTGGCGCAAATATGCAGCCAAACTGACAGGGTCTGATCTTCGGCAAAAAGTTAAGCAGGCACTTTATCAAAAGGGCTTTCCAATAGAGAAAATCAATGAATATATAGAACAGAAGGAGCAACAACAAAATGAATGAATTAACATATAGTTCAATGTCTGAACAGGAATTACGTCAGGAAATTGCAAATTTACGAGAACGTGCAAGAAAAGCAGAACAGTTAGGGATTGTAAATGAATACGCTGTTTATGAGCGTAAAGCATTGATGGCTGAGGCATATTTAGTGGATCTATCCACTATTATTCCAGGTGAAATCTATCGTTTGAACGGATCGCCAGGTGAGTTTTTCCAAGTGGATTATTTAAAAGGCCGCTTTGCATGGGGACACCGATTAGGATCGGAACGTTTTGAAGAAGCATTACCAGTTTCTATTTTACGTCCAATGAAAGAAGGGAAGTAGCATGGAAGATTTATATCAAAGACTGACAGAACAATTATTAGAGAAAAACCCTGAATTACCGGCAGGTCGTGCCCGTACATGGGTGGAGTTATTGTGCAGCGATTTCGAGTCGACATCTGCCAAAGCCGGTGCGAATTACCGAGGCTCGGAATACACGGCTAAATTGGTGAGCCAGTTAATTGAAAGTTATGGTGATAAGCTTCATTTATTTGCGGCAAAAAATCCGAAATATGCGCAACTTTTAAATGACAGTGATGATACGTTGAATTAAAATTATTCAGCGATAATTTAGCTTCAACGGCAATTGCAATATAAAAAAAACCACCAGTTGGGGCTGGTGGTTTTCCGTTTTTTTAGTCATTGCCGGCTCCTATTTGCAGTCGTTTCTGTAATTTTTCTTCTGTGAAAATCCAGCCGGTATAAGAATTGACAATGTTAAGCTCTTTATCTAAGTGGGCGACAGCAACGAAAGGGTAACGATCATTACTGCGATAGCGTAAATCGATTAAACGCAGTTCTGTTACGCCGCTTTCAAGCTCTGAAATTTCCCAGCGGTAAAGTGGTGAAAACGATAAGAAGGCAGCTAAGTTTGGATCTTTTATCGCTTTTTCGACGAGCTCAGTTTTCGGAATCGGTTCAATTTTGAACTTATCGTAAATATTGACCGATCTGCGATAGGCACGGCCGACATAGAAGTGCGTTTTAGATTTAGCGGCAACTTTCCAATGGAAAAAGCGCATTGTCGGAGCGACAATTACAAATTCTTCGTCCTGCAGTTCATGATGAACCGCATTTTTGACCGCCTTTTGAAGAGCAAAACGTAAAATATAATAGAAGAAAATAATGATATACATGACCGTAAATGTGAGCACAGGCTCTGTCCCTAATAACCAAAGTAAAATACCGATACAATGCAACGTAAATATAATCGGATCGAATGTATTAATAACACCGAGTGCAACCCACTTTTTTGAAAACGGACGCAATGCCTGTGTGCCGTATGCGTTGAAAATATCTACAAACACATGTAAAAATACGGCGATTTGTGTCCATAGCCATACATTGAACAGATGGACATCAGGCAAAATAAGAGCGAGTACACCTGTTATTAAGAGAGGCCATAGTAAAACGGCCGGTATTGAATGTGTAATCCCGCGATGATGGCGTATATAAACCGCATTATTCCGAAGTTTTAAAACCGTATCAATATCCGGTGCCTGTTGTCCGATAATCGTTCCAGCCATTACAGCTGTAAAGGTCATGGAATGACTTGCGACAGTCGGGTCTACAAGTGCTAGGCCTCCGATAGCAATGCCCATGACGAGATGTGTGCCTGAATCCAAATGTATCAACCCCTCGATCTTAAAACCGTTCGAGAACGGAAAAATTTAGCAATAGTATCCACATTATAATATACCCTTTTTAAAGGAAATAAAATCGAATTTTTGGAGGACAATGTGAACTATCCATATACAAAACAATTTCGCCAGGCTTTAGTGCAATGGTTTTTGGAAGAACAACGAGATTTGCCTTGGCGCCGTACGAAAGAGCCCTATCATATCTGGGTGTCTGAAGTAATGCTGCAGCAAACAAGAGTCGATACAGTCATTCCATATTACAACCGTTTTATAGAAAAATACCCGACAGCGGAAAGCTTAGCCTATTCCCCGGAAGAAGAGCTGCTTAAAATGTGGGAAGGACTAGGGTATTATTCCCGTGTCCGGAATTTGCAAGCAGGTGTCAGGGAAGTAGTCGAAGTGTACGGCGGGAAAGTACCGGATAACCGCATCGATATATCAAAGCTTAAAGGTGTTGGACCTTATACAGCAGGAGCAATATTAAGTATTGCTTACGGAAAGCCGGAGCACGCTGTAGATGGAAATGTTATGCGTGTACTTAGTCGTGTATTAAATATAGATGCAGATATTGCTTTGCCGAAAACAAAGAAAATTTTTGAACAGGCAGTAACGGAACTGATTGATCCTGAAAATACATCTGCTTTTAATCAAGGACTGATGGAGCTCGGGGCACTAATTTGTACCCCAACTTCACCAAAATGCTTATTATGCCCGGTACGTGATTATTGCACAGCATTCCATGAAGGTGATCCTTCCAGCTTGCCGGTTAAATCCAAAAAGCTGAAAACAAAAAATATTGATTATGATGTATATATTATCCGTGATCAGGAAGGACGCTTTTTAATGGAGAAACGTCCGGAAAATGGCCTCCTTGCAAACATGTGGCAGTTTGTAATGATAGAACGCCAGACAGATGAAAGTAGTTTAACCAAAGTGGAAAAACAATATAACGTCACTTTGGAGCACAATTTTAAGGAACCGATTTTAAGTTTCAAACATGTGTTTTCTCATTTGAAATGGCAAATTGAAAGCTATTTAGTGGATGCAGTTGAAGTGAATGGCAATACGGAAAATACAGCATTCTTTACTAAAGAGCAAATTGCCAAATTACCAATGCCTGTACCGATGTTGAAAATCTGGGAAAAAATCAATGCATAATTCTTTTATCACCAGACCACAATAATGGTCATGGAGGTGACAAAGATGAGTCGCAATGAACAAAACCGTAATAAACAAAACCAACGTAATAATAACAATAACCAGCAAAACAACTTTGAGGAGTTTGGTCAAGAACTAAACTTCAACGAATTTGATCAGCAAAACCAAAACCAAAAGCAAAATCAAAACCAAAACCAAAAACAAAATAACCGTCAAAACAACCGACAAAACAACCGACAAAACAATATCCTTGAAGAGTTCGGCCTAGACGAAGACTTCAATGAAGTTCAACAACAAAACCAAAAACAGCAACGCGAGCAAGAGCAGCGTAACGCACAATTCGCGAAACGTAACAACAACAACTTCTAAGGAAGTGCAGAAAGATGTTCTGAAGGTATAAACTTTCAGAGCATCTTTTTTGTTTTAAAACGAAGGAGTAGGGAAATCATAAAACAACTGGCTTAGTTTTAATATGTGCAACTATAAAGGATACGCGATAATTTTCACGCAAAATTGAAAATAATTGCATTCGAACTACAAGTTTTGCCAAAGCATTGTTATAATACAATAAAGACTGCTAGAATTTTTAGCTAAGACGAAAAGGTGGGCTTTATGATGGCATTACCGGTTGAAGGAGAAAAAATCCAAATACATAGTTATAAGCACAATGGTAATATCCACCGTGTCTGGCAAGAAACGATGGTATTAAAAGCAACAAAAAATATTATTATCGGTGCAAATGAAAAAACACTCGTTACGGAATCGGATGGTCGCACCTGGCTGACACGTGAGCCCTCGATTTGTTACTTTCATGCAGAGCATTGGTTCAATATTATTTGTATGTTGCGTGATGACGGTGTGTATTACTATTGCAACATCAGTTCACCGTTTGTGTTTGATAACAACTGCTTAAAGTATATTGACTATGATTTGGACGTAAAAGTGTTTCCGGATATGACTCATGCCTTATTGGATGAAGATGAGTATGAGCAGCACAGATTGGAAATGAACTACCCTGAAGTCATAGATAAAATTTTACAGCGGAATGTTAAAACATTGGTAAGCTGGATTGAACAACGCCGTGGACCATTTGCTCCGGATTTCATAGAATCCTGGACAAATCGGTATCTCTTATTAAGTGAAATTCAGGCAAATAAAGAGTAAATGAGACACAAGTAACTTTTTTATGTTGCTTGTGTTTTTCTTTTGGGTAAAGTACATGAGTAAATGTTTAATGGGGAATTATGTTATGATAATTGCTGTTGCAAAATTTCTGGAGGGAAGTGTTTTTTGCATTGGATAGTATTAAACGTTATATGCGGTTCGTTAAGCCGTATAAACTGCTTTTATTTTTAACAATCGTAATCGGCATACTAAAATTTGCGATTCCGCTATTTTTACCGTGGCTCCTGCAAATAATTATCGATGATATATTGTTAAATGATGGTATGTCTACAGAAGAAAAAACAAGCCAGTTGTTTACATGGATCGGCATTGCACTCGTCTTGTTTTTTGTTATTCGACCACCAATCGAATATTACCGCCAATACTTTGCGCAAAACTTGAGTAATAATATTTTATTTGATATACGTAAAGAATTGTATGGCCATTTACAGAAGCTAAGCTTAAAGTATTATGCGAATACGCGAGCCGGAGAAGTTATTTCGCGTGTCATTAATGATGTTGAGCAAACAAAAAACTTTGTTATGACCGGATTGATGAACTTATGGCTCGATTTGGCGACCATTTTAATCGTAATCGGTGTCATGTTTGCAATGGATGTAAAGTTGACGCTTGTATCGCTTATCGCACTGCCGTTTTACGCATTTAGTGTTAAGTATTTCTTCGGAAGACTTCGCAGCTTAACGAAGGAACGCTCACAGGCTCTAGCGGGTGTTCAAAGTTATTTACATGAACGTGTTGCCGGGATGAGCATCATCAAAAGTTTTACATTGGAAAAGCACGAACAGAAGATTTTCGATGAAACGAACGGAGAGTTCCTTAATAAAGCGCTTGACCATTCACGCTGGAACGCCAAATCTTTTGCTGTCGTTAATACCATTACAGATATGGCACCGCTGATCGTAATTGGCTATGCAGGTTATCAGTATTTGCAAGGCGACTTATCTATCGGTGTACTTGTTGCGTTTTATGCCTATATTGAACGCTTGTATGGACCGCTTCGCCGATTGGTGAGTTCATCGACAACATTGACTCAGTCAATTGCCTCGATGGACCGTATGTTTGAACTGATGGATGAGAAATATGAAGTTCAAAATAAGGCTAACGCGATGGTGTTACCCGCAGCAAAAGGGAAGCTTCAATTTGATCGAGTTACATTCAAGTATGATAAAGGTGGCAACACAATTTTAAATGAAGTGGACTTCACAATTGAACCTGGACAAACTGTTGCTTTCGTAGGTATGAGCGGCGGGGGGAAATCGACAATCGTCAGCTTAATCCCGCGCTTCTATGATGTAACGGAGGGAGCGATAAAAATTGATGATCAAAACGTTAAAGATGTAACGATTGAATCATTACGCTCACAAATTGGAATAGTATTGCAGGATAATATTTTGTTTAGTGATTCAGTGAAACAGAATATTTTAATGGGAAATCCGCATGCGACAGATGAGGAAATCGTTGCTGCTGCCAAAGCGGCGAATGCCCATGACTTTATTATGGGATTACCGGAAGGCTATGACACGAAAGTAGGAGAACGTGGTGTCAAACTTTCAGGCGGGCAGAAGCAGCGTGTAGCAATTGCACGAGTATTTCTAAAAAATCCGCCAATTCTAGTATTGGATGAGGCGACTTCTGCACTCGATCTGGAAAGTGAAGCACTAATTCAAGATTCCCTCGACCGTTTAGCACATGAGCGGACGACGATCATTATTGCTCACCGCCTGTCTACAATTACCCATGCCGACAACATTTTCGTCATCGAACACGGAGAAGTTGTAGAATCCGGCACCCATCAACTACTAATGGAGCAACAAGGAGCATATTATAACTTATTCCAAGTACAAAAATTAGATTAAATTTAAGTGACTATGTTGAAATAAATCAGCATGGTCACTTTTTTTATGCATAATTGAAAATACATTTTTTTACGATAATGTTGTAAATTAGTAGATGTTATAATATCATATTTTCAAATACTTTTAATCTTCAGAAAATTGGGGTGGTTAAATGAGTCGAAAAGCTGTGCTTGAAGTGAGAGAGTTAGAAACGACATTTTTTTCAGACAGTGGAAAGGTTGCAGCTGTCGATCGAATAAGCTTTTCAATTCATGAAGGGGAAATTCTCGCCATCGTAGGGGAGTCCGGCTGTGGTAAAAGTGTTACTTCCCTCTCTATTATGGGCCTTGTACCGAGTCCTCCCGGAAAAATAACAAATGGAGAAATTTTATTGAAAGGGCAAGATATTTCGAAACTATCTGATAAGCAAATGCGCAAAATCCGAGGCAATGAAATCGCGATGATTTTCCAGGAGCCGATGACTTCGCTGAATCCGTTGTTTACAATCGGAAATCAATTGATCGAAGCAATCCGAATCCACCATCCGAAATGGTCAAAAAAAGAAGCGAGTGCCCGGGCGGTGGAAATCATGAAGCTGGTCGGTTTGCCGCGCGCGGAACAGTTGCTTAAAGACTATCCACATCAGCTGTCGGGAGGGATGCGGCAACGTGTAATGATTGCGATGGCCCTTGTATGTAATCCGAAAGTACTTATTGCCGACGAACCGACAACAGCCCTCGATGTAACAATCCAAGCCCAAATTTTAAAGTTAATGAGAGATTTAAATGAACGGCTGAACACTGCTGTTTTACTCATTACACATGATTTAGGTGTTGTTGCGGAAACTTGTGAGCGCGTCATTGTTATGTATGCAGGGCAAATCGTAGAAGAAGCTCCGGTTAATGAAATATTTAGAAACCCGCAGCATCCTTATACGAAAGGGCTTATCCAATCGGTACCGGATATGCGTTATAAAAAGGATACGCTTTATTCGATACCTGGCAATGTTCCGAAACCGGGTTCCATTTTGGAAGGCTGCCGTTTTGCAGCACGTTGTGAATATGCATTCGATCGTTGTTTAACAAATAACCCTCCGCTATATGAATCATCGGGTACACATAAAGCAAGATGCTTCTTATTGGATATGGAAGAAGGGGGAGTTACACATGTCGAAAGTGCTGCTGAAAGTTGACAATTTAAAAAAGTATTTCCCAATCCGGCATGGGATGTTTGCACGTCATGTCGGTGATGTGAAGGCTGTGGATGACGTTTCGTTTGAGCTTTATGAAGGTGAAACATTAGGCATTGTTGGAGAATCCGGTTGCGGGAAATCTACTACTGGTCGAGCGATTATGCGTTTGCATGAACCGACAGACGGCCAGGTGACATTTGATGGCGTGGAGCTTACAAAGTTAAACAGCGAACAAATGCGGAAAGTCCGGAGAGAAATTCAAATGGTGTTTCAGGATCCTTATGCTTCATTAAATCCAAGACATACGGTTGAAAAAATTTTAGAGGAACCGTTAATTGTCCACGGAATCGGGAATGCGAAGGAACGCAAAAGGAAAGTCCATGAATACTTGGAAATCGTCGGTTTAAGCTCCTATCATGCAAAGCGCTATCCTCACCAGTTTAGCGGCGGACAAAGACAGCGTATTGGTATCGCCAGAGCCTTAATGACAAATCCGAAACTGATTATTGCAGATGAACCGGTATCTGCCCTGGACGTATCGATTCAAGCACAAGTTTTAAATTTAATGCAGCGATTGCAGGAAGATTTGAAACTGACATATATATTTATTGCCCATGATTTAGGGGTTGTGCGACATATTAGTGACCGGGTAGGCGTGATGTACTTAGGCAGGCTAGTCGAAATTGCGGAAAGTGAATCGTTGTATCATGAGCCATTACATCCTTATACACAAGCGCTTTTATCGGCTGTACCAATTCCGGATCCGCAGTTTGAGCGGGAACAGCTATTGCTGAAAGGTGATATACCGAGTCCGTCAAACCCGCCGACAGGATGCACATTCCATACACGCTGTCCTTTTGCGATGGATAAGTGCAAACAGGTAATTCCGATGCTCCAGCAAGTTAAACCAGGTCATTCTGTTGCGTGTCATTTATATGAAACGCCACAATGATAATAGATTAAAAAGTCTAGGGGGTTTTTTTATTGAGGAAAGGTAAATTGTATTTAGTAAGTCTTATGATGCTATTAATAATGTCATTATTTTTAGCTGCTTGTGGTGCTGACGATGCAGAAACATCATCCTCAGAATCAGGCAACGATTCAAGTACAAGTACAGACAGCAGTACGACAGACGATTCAAGTTCTTCAACACCTCAAGTTTTAGTATTTGGTCGTGGAGCAGATTCAGTTTCACTTGATCCAGGTATCGTAACAGATGGCGAATCATTCAAAGTAACACAAAACCTATTTGAAACATTACTGAACTTCGGGGAGCAAGATACAACGATCAACCCTGGACTAGCAAAAGAATGGGAAGTAAGTGAAGACGGTTTAACTTACACATTCCAGCTTCAAGAAGGTGTAAAATTCCATGACGGCACAGACTTCAATGCAGAAGCGGTTATTAAAAATATCAATCGCTGGAAAGGTGGAAAAGAGGAAGATTTCTACTATTTCAACTCTATGTTTAAAGCAGAGGGCGAAGATATTATTAAAGATGTAACGGCAGAAGGAGACTACACAGTTGTATTCACACTTTCTCGTCCACAGGCACCATTCCTTAAAAACTTGGCCATGAGCCCGTTCGGAATTGGTTCACCAACTGCATTTGAAGCAGCAGGCGATAAATTCGGCGATAACCCTGTAGGTACAGGTCCATTTAAATTTACAGAATGGAAACGTAATGACTCAATCACGATTGAGAAATTTGAAGATTACTGGCAAGATGGTTTCCCGAAATTAGATAAAGTTATCTTCCGTTCAATTCCGGATAACTCTGCACGTTTAAATGAATTAATGGCAGGCAATATCGATTTAGCTGATGGCGTTAACCCTTCAGACGGTAAAACAGTGGAAGGCGATTCTACGTTACAACTGATTGAACGTCCATCGATGAACATTGGCTATTTAGGTTTAACGAATACACGCGCACCATTTGATAACAAACTGGTACGTCAAGCGGTGAACTATGCAATCGATAAACAGGCGATTGTCGATGCGTTCTTTGAAGGACGTGCAGAAGTGGCGGCAAATCCGATGCCACCATCAATTAGCGGTTACAATGATGCAATTTCCCCATATCCGTATGATCCTGAAAAAGCGAAATCTTTATTAGCTGAAGCTGGCTATGACGGAAAGGAAATTGAGTTATGGGCAATGCCGGTACCTCGTCCATATATGCCGGACGGAGCGAAAGTGGCGGAAGTTATTCAGAAAAACTTAGAAGATGTCGGTATCCCATCGAAAATCGTAACATTTGAATGGGCAACATATTTAGAAAAAGCGAAAAATGGTGAAGCCGATGCATTCATGCTTGGCTGGACTGGTGATAATGGGGATGCAGACAACTTCATCTACACATTATTAGACAAAGACAATATCGGTTCAAACAACTATGCGTACTATACTAACGAAGAAGTTCATAGTCTATTAATTCAGGCACAGTCTGAAACAGATGAAAATGTGCGTAATGAATTATACAAAAAAGCACAGGAAATCATTCATGACGATGCGCCATGGGTTCCGCTTGCACACTCTACACCATTACTTGCAGCAAAAGCAGGTGTGAATGGGTTCTTGCCACACCCGACAGGCTCTGATAAACTGCATAACGTTTCAATGGAGTAATAGAAAGTTAAGTGAAAGGGGAGGAATATTCCTCTCCTTTTTTTCAACTAGTAGAAACATACATTCATAAAAGGGGTGAAGAGCATGCTTCACTACATTGGCAAACGTCTACTGCATTTAATACCTGTATTACTCGGGATGACCTTTTTAGTATTTCTGATTATTCGTGCCATTCCCGGTGATCCGGCACAAGTCATTTTAGGACAGCAAGCTACTGCAGATGCAATCGCGGCACTTCGCCTGAAACTGGGCCTCGATAATCCGTGGTATGTTCAATATTTCGACTACTTAAAAGGGATTGTAACGGGAGATTTGGGGGAGTCATTAAGAACGAGGCAGCCGATTTCTTCTGAAATGTGGCCCTATTTGGCAGCTACATTTGAACTGGCATTTTTCGCGATGATTAT
Source organism: Solibacillus sp. FSL R5-0449 (assembly GCF_037975215.1). Classification (NCBI taxonomy): domain Bacteria; kingdom Bacillati; phylum Bacillota; class Bacilli; order Caryophanales; family Caryophanaceae; genus Solibacillus; species Solibacillus sp. FSL R5-0449. Next base: position 3,010,051 of record NZ_CP150239.1, on the reverse strand, counting down.
TGCAATTATCGTCGGGGTAAATGCAGGGATTGTCTCGGCATGGTTTCAAAATTCATGGTTTGATTACTTAGCGATGGTGATTGCTTTAATCGGTGTTTCGATGCCGATTTTCTGGTTAGGTTTAATGGAACAATGGGCATTCGGTATTCAGCTGGGCTGGTTGCCGACATCGGGACGGGAAGAAGTGCGGGATCCGGTTACGGCCATTACCCACTTTTACTTAATTGATACATTATGGCAAGGCCGGTTTGATCAATTTATTGTTGTGTTAAAGCACTTATTATTACCTGGCATTGCACTTGCAACGATTCCGACGGCGATTATTGCACGTATGACAAGAGCCTCGATGTTGGAAGTAATGCGTTCGGATTTTGTTCGTACAGCTCGGGCAAAAGGTCAAAAAATGTTCGTTGTTGTTTATAAGCATGCACTGAAAAATGCGTTGATTCCTGTTTTGACAGTAGTCGGCTTGCAAACGGGTATGCTTTTAGGCGGCGCCATCTTAACGGAAACAATATTTAGTTGGCCGGGAATTGGGCGCTATATATATGAAGCGATAGGATTCCGCGATTATCCTGTTATCCAGTCAGGTATTTTAATCGTTGCCTTTTTATTCGTAATGATTAACCTGATTGTTGACCTTTTATATACAGTGATTGATTCGCGCATTAAATACAACTAGAGAGGAGGCGCATAGCATGGCTGAAATTATACAAAATCAAGTTCAGAGAATTGAAGAAGAACGAGTAAAGGGACCGTGGCAAGAGGCGTGGACGAATTTCAAGAAAAGTAAGTCTGCGCTGTTCGGCAGTGCAATTGTGTTATTCTTTGTGCTTCTGGCAATACTTGGCCCTTTGTTTGCACCACAAGGTATAAACGAGCAAAATTTAAGTATGCGTCTGCAGCCTCCATCTGCTGATTTCTGGTTTGGAACAGACGATCTCGGTCGTGATATCTTTTCGCGAATTTTACATGGGGCCCGCATCTCGTTGACGGTTGGTTTATCGGCTGTATTAATCTCAGCAGTTGCCGGCAGTTTTTTGGGGATTATCGCAGGTTACTATGGTCGTTGGGTTGATACGATTATTTCGAGGATTTTTGATATTATGCTTGCGTTTCCAAGTATATTATTGGCAATCGCCATTGTATCGATCTTAGGCCCGTCATTACAAAACGCATTAATTGCGATTGCGGTTATTAATATACCGAACTTCGGCCGACTGATCCGGTCACGGGTGCTTAGTATAAAAGAGGAAGAGTATATTCATGCTGCAAGAGCAATCGGTATGAAAAACTCCCGGATATTATGGAAGCATATTTTGCCGAACTCGATGACCCCCGTAATCGTACAGGGGACACTGGCGATTGCGACAGCGATTATCGAAGCGGCAGCACTAGGGTTTTTAGGACTTGGTGCAGAAGCGCCTCAGCCGGAATGGGGGAAAATGCTTGCGGATGCGCGGATGTTTTTACTAAACGCACCATGGGCTATGATTTTCCCTGGACTTGCAATTATGCTGACTGTAATCGGATTTAACCTGATGGGAGACGGATTGCGGGATGCACTTGATCCGAAGATGAAAAGTTAAAAGAGGCTGGGACATAAGTATAATTATTGCTAAATAAAAGGAAAGCCTTTATTAAGAAATGGATATATTGCAAAATTGATTGGAATGGAGGGCGACTCCTGCGGGGAATAGCGTGACGCCTGAGACTACAGGCTCAGGCCACGCCCGCGGAAAGCGTCCCGGAATGGAAATCAATTTTAACGCTCAGCAAAAAAATGCTATTTTTCTCTCAGAGAAAAATAGCATTTTTGGGTTATGTCCCAACCTCTTTTATTTAGTAAAACTCCGATTCCAGGTCGAGGTTTTTTTCCTCACTGTGGAAGCTGCGATAGGAAACGATCAGTGTATCAAGATGCTCCAGGTTTTCCTCGTAATCTAATATCCGCGATAAAATATAAAGCAGATGGTAGCTTGAAAACTGTTCATCTTCTTCTGCCTCTTCCTGAGCAAGGGCAATCTGCTTGATAAACTGCTCCATTAGCTCACTGCCTTGCAAATATTCATCGTGACGTGTCCACTTAGAATGTTCCGGCCTAAGCTTTCCGGTATATTTCAATAATAGTTGTTCATGATAGGTTAACAGGAAGTCTAAGCGTTCCTGAATAATTACTTGAAATTTACTCGGTAACTTCCCGAGCTCATTTTCATGTTTGTGTAGACGAACAAGCAACTCATAGCTTTTTTTAGATGTTAATAACATTTGACGGTAAATAACAAGCTTTCGGGCTTTCACATACTTCCGGTTTTTGAAATAGCTGCGTTCTTCTTTGAAAAAACCATACATTGTATCAATTTCATTTAGTCGGGACTGCAATTTATTTACCGCCATTTTCGTGGATGTATGTTCACTAGCTTGGCGAACGGCCAAACGTGTCCAGCGAATGATATCGTCCTGGACAGAGTTGATCATTTTAAATAATTTTATTTCGTATTTAGGCGGTATAAATAACATATTGACAACGAAAGCAGCAAAAACACCCAGCATGACAGTACTGAATCGGATTAAACCAAACATTAGAAAATCATCGCCCGGTACTTCCATAATGGCAATCATCGTTACGAGTGCCAGTGAAATGGATTTTTCGAGCTTTAGCTTCATCATAATGCCAAGGACGACAATAGCGGCAATACCGACAGCCACGATATGATGTCCAAAGATGAGCCCGAAGAGGACAGCAACGGTAGCGCCGATTATATTACCCTGTATTTGCTCTAAAATTGTAAGATAAGAGCGGTAAATAGAAGGCTGGATTGCGAATACAGCAGCAATTGCAGCAAACACAGGTGACGGTACATTTAGTATTTGAGCCAAAAATAAAGCAAAAACGATTGCAACACCCGTTTTTAATACGCGTGCACCTAATTTCATATTCTTTTCCTCCTTTCCGGGGGAGTCAATGAAGAGAAGCCGCTATAAAATATATAGCGGCAATTGTTATTATAGTTGAGAAAATGCGCAATCTACTGCTTTTAACGTTTCTTCCACGTCTGCTTCTGTATGTTCTGTCGTCAAGAACCATGCCTCATATTTTGAAGGGGCTAAGTTGATGCCTTGGGATAACATTAATTTAAAGAAGCGACCGAACTTTTCGCCATCCGTATTTTCCGCCTGCTCATAGTTTTCCACTTTTACATCTGTAAAGTAAATTGCGAACGCGCCTTTTAAACGGTTTAATGTAATCGTCACATTATGTTTTTTGGCAGCTGCTAAAATACCTTCTTCAAGAAGAGCACCTAAGCGATCCATTTCTTCATAGATCCCCGGTTGCTGCAATACTTCAAGACATGCAATACCTGCTTGCATACTTGCAGGGTTTCCGGCCATTGTACCAGCCTGATATGCAGGGCCAAGAGGAGCAACTGTTTCCATAACTTCTTTACGACCACCGTATGCACCGATTGGCAGACCGCCGCCGATTACTTTCCCCATTGCGACTAAGTCCGGAGTTAAGCCGAGCATAGTATGTGCTGCACCGTAGTGGAAACGGAAAGCGGTAATAACTTCATCATGGATTGTTAATGCACCGTATTCTTTTGCGAGTGCATGTACATGTTCCAAAAATCCTTTATCCGGTTCTACAATCCCGAAGTTCCCGACGATTGGCTCAATTAAAATCCCGGCAACATCATTGCCCCATTTTTCCATTGCCAATGTAAATTCTTCTTTATTGTTGAAAGGTACGGTAATGACCTCTGTTGCGACTGCATGAGGAACACCGGCAGAGTCAGGTGAACCTAATGTTGCTGGACCTGATCCCGCTGCAACAAGTACTTGGTCGAAGTGACCGTGGTAGCAGCCGGCGAATTTAATAATTTTCGTACGCCCTGTAAATGCACGTGCAACACGTACACATGTCATCACAGCTTCTGTACCGGAGTTGTTAAAACGTACTTTATCCAATGTAGGAATGGCTTCTTTCAGCATTTTAGCGAATTTAATTTCATGCTCTGTCGGTGTACCGAATAATACGCCTGTTTCTGCAGCATGTGCGATGGCTTTTGCAATATGCGGATGGCCATGACCTGTAACGATCGGTCCGTAGGCTGCTAAATAATCGATGTAACGATTACCGTCCACATCCCAAAAGTATGCTCCTTTACCGCGGACCATGACAACAGGTGCTCCGCCGCCTACTGCTTTATAAGAACGGGATGGACTGTTTACCCCGCCGACGATATGTTCGAGTGCTTCTGCATGAAGCTGTTCAGATTTAGTATGATTCATAATTTATTCCTCCAAAATAGGTTACATGAAATGATTTCATATCTATTGTAGTATGTAATGAAAGGGAACGCCAAAGAAATTGAAGCATCGGGCATTGTTTTGTATCATAGAAGAAAATTTTGGAGGAATGGACATGACATTAGAAAATTTACAAGCACCGGGATTTGCATTGCAAAATGAAGAGGGGAAAACGGTTACGCTCGAAGAATATAAAGGCAAAAACGTTATTCTCTACTTCTACCCGAAAGATTTAACGCCTGGCTGTACAACACAGGCTTGCGACTTCCGCGATAAATATGAGGATTTCTCAGATTTGAATGCTGTAATTTTAGGTGTGAGTCTGGATGATGCAGCGAAACATACAAAGTTTATTGAAAAGCACGGATTGCCTTTTTCATTATTAGTCGATGAAAATCATGAAGTTGCTGAGAAATATGGTGTCTGGACATTAAAGAAAAATTTCGGAAAAGAGTATATGGGAATTGAACGTTCGACGTTCTTGATCAATGAAAAGGGGATCGTTGAAAAAGAGTGGCGTAAAGTCCGGGTGAAAAATCATATTGAAGATGTGTTAAACTATTTAAAAAATCGCACAAATTAATAGGTGCACAAAGGGGAATTATGATGGTAACGATTTATTTTACATTTGAACTACGCGACGATTTAAAGCAGCCGCTTTTGGCACAGTTTCCTCAAGTAGATTTTTTATTTGATAAGAAACTGGATGTGGAGAAACTGGCTCAAACAAATGTTTTAGTAACATATGGGGAAGATTTAAAGGAAGAGCACTTACAGCATGCAGACAAACTGCAATGGATTTTCGTTGCATCTGCAGGAATTGAAAAGATGCCGGCAGAAGCGATCGCGAAACGTAATATACTCGTTTCGAATGTGCGCGGGATACATAAGAAGCCGATGACTGAATCAATTTTAGCGCATATTTTAGCATTAAAACGAGTATTGCCGTTTATTTATGAACAGCAACAGAAGAAAGAATGGAATAAAAAGGCGCGTCCGACAGAGTTGAACGGTAGTACAGCGCTAATCATCGGCCCGGGTGCAATCGGCAGCGAAGTAGGACGGATTCTGCAGGCTTTTGATGTTCATACAATTGGCTGCAACCGCTCAGGCAACGAGGCTCCTTATATGAATGAGACATATAAGCTCGATGATTTAAAAGAGCAGTTACCGAAAGCGGATATTATTCTTTCAATGCTGCCATCTACTAAGGAAACGAAACATATGCTGACTCGAGAGCATTTTGAACTGATGAAGAGTTCAGCCATCTTTATGAATTTCGGGCGCGGGGACTTAGTGGAAACAGATACTCTTGTTGGCGTTTTACAGGACAAACTAATTGAACATGCTGTTTTGGATGTCTATGAAATTGAGCCATTACCGGCAGAAAGTCCATTATGGGATTTGAACAATGTTACACTTTCACCACATTTTTCAAGCCATTCTTCACGTTATTTAGAGCGCAGTTTGGATATTTTCAAACCTAGTCTGGAGAAATGGCTGAACGGGGAACGTGATTTAGAAAATAAAATGAATATTTTAAGAGGATACTAATTGAGAATGCTATATGGAAGAATAGGCATTTAACCGTTTACATTTTCATTTAGCTTTTTTATCCTATACTTTTGTTTCAACCGACATAAGCAATTGTTGACAACGCATGGACAAATTCGCTACACTAATTATAACGATTACAAATTAATAATATGTATGAAAAGGGGTGCATGACGATGTCTGAATTGCATTTAAAGGATGCGCTGGACACGTTAAAGACTACTGGTGTACGAATTACTCCTCAGCGTCATGCGATTTTGGAATATTTAATTCAAAGTATGATTCACCCAACAGCTGATGATATATACAAGGCGCTTTGCGATAAGTTTCCTAATATGAGTGTAGCAACAGTTTATAATAACTTACGTGTCTTTCGTGAGGTGGGCTTAGTAAAAGAGCTTACTTATGGAGATGCAGCAAGTCGCTTCGATTTTGTAACGGGCGACCATTATCACATGATTTGTGATGGCTGCGGTAAAATTGTAGACTTCCACTATCCCGGTTTAAATGAAGTGGAGCAATTTGCTTCGCAAGTAACGGGTTTTCAAGTTAATTCACACCGTTTAGAAGTCTATGGTACATGTCCTGACTGTTTAGCAGTCGGTGCAACAAAAGTTCAATAATAATCTAACCTAGTAACGGTTGTTGCTGGGTTTTTTTTATACAAAAAACTGGAGTGAAAGTTTGTTACCTTTACTCCAGCTTTGTTGAACATTTAATTTTTATTGTATTCTTGATTGAATTCTTTTCCTTCTAATGTAGGATCTAAAGTTAACGGTTCATTGCAGTACATGCAAATATCCACACGACCTAACACTTTTGTCCATTTCCCGCATTCCGGACAAACGACTTGAACAGCTTTTGTAGACAATAATCCTACCCAGGCGTATACAGCAGTACTGCCGATAATACAAAGAAGTCCAATTGTCATGAAGATTAATACAAGTATTTGATTATTTTTGAAGAAGATTGCACCATACATAATAACGAAGCCGATGAAAATAAGGGATAATGCAAAAGAGCGGATTTTATTAATTTTACTATTATATTTTTTCATTTCAATTGCCTCCTAATCTAAAATATACTATAACATGAATTGGATATAAATTAGTAGACAGGAAAGAATTAGGCGGCTCGTTAACAACTCTTAATACTATTTAAAAATGTTTAAATGAAGGGTTTTTATAAATGAATGGCGAAAGAAAAAATAATGGCATTTCTATTATTTATTTTTAAGAAATGATGGACTTTCAGCATGGTTAAAGTTTATCGTCGTAATATTAGTTAATTTATCTTATAGCATCTACAAGGACATTATATAGAAGGTAAACTTTATAGGGGGATAACAATGGAACATATTTTAAGACCGATATATCAGGAACGTGCAAGTCAGCCGGAAACGCTTGGAGTAATATTGATAAACAAGCGTGAAGGTGCCGAGAATATGACCGATACATTTGATTCGGTTCTTTTAATTATTGTAAAAGAAAGTGATAAGCCTATTTATTCGAAACACTATTCATATGGTGAAGCGAAAATGGTGATGCATATTTTAACGGAGGAACGGTTGCGTAAATGGATTTTCATTGGCTCGCACAGGCGGTTAGTTGATTGGCTTTTCCACGGGAAGGTTATGTTTGACCGCAATGAGTTTCTATATAAACTGCGTTCTGAATTGCAAGAGTTCCCATTCTTCGGTCGAAAATTAAAAACAGGTATACAGTTTGCCAAGTTAATCCGCCGTTATAAAGAAGGAAAAGAATTATTTGAGGATGGTCATTATTTAGATGCGTACAATCATGTGGTTGCTTCATTGCATCATTTAGGGAGACTATCGATTATCGATAGCGGGCATTACCCGGAAGTAACAGTGTGGGCCCAGGTGAAACGCAATGATCCTGCAATATATAAATTATATGAAGAATTGATTATGAGCAATGAAAGTCTTGAAAAGCGTCTGGAGTTATTATTTTTAGCAGGTGAGTTTTTAATCAATTCCAGAACGACAGATGGGGCACAGCATATTTTAGAAACAATGCTTGCACAACCTTCGTGGACAATTCAGCAATTGCATGATTATCCTGAGTTGAGTTATTACTCTGTTGACCTGGAAGTGTTTGTTGAATACTTAATTGAAAAAGAGTTAATTTTAGTGGAAGCGGTTATCGCTAAAAACGAAGCGATCTTCCACAGAAACTATTATGTAGACAGACATTATATTGAATCCGAGTATGGGTTATAGTATATTAATCAGAGCGTTTAAAAACGCTCTGAAATTATTTTTAAAAAAGTATTGACGAAAACATTGAAAGTATTGTAATATATTAAATGTCGCTAAGACGTACTTGAAAACAACTAAATTACACACTCGATTTTCTTCAAAAAAACTTTTTCAAAAAAGTTGTTGACAAAAAGAAACAGAGATGTTAAATTAGAGAAGTCGCTAAAACGACAAACGAAACACAATGAACCTTGAAAACTGAACAAGCAACGTTAATGAAACAAGCTTCTTAAATGAAGCGAACAATAGATTACAACTTCTAACGAAGTTGGATCGCTAGCAAAGCAAATGAGCTTTCAAACTACTTTTATGGAGAGTTTGATCCTGGCTCAGGACGAACGCTGGCGGCGTGCCTAATACATGCAAGTCGAGCGGAAATTTTATTGGTGCTTGCACCTTTAAAATTTTAGCGGCGGACGGGTGAGTAACACGTGGGTAACCTACCTTATAGATTGGGATAACTCCGGGAAACCGGGGCTAATACCGAATAATACTTTTTAACACATGTTTTGAAGTTGAAAGACGGCATCTCGCTGTCACTATAAGATGGACCCGCGGCGCATTAGCTAGTTGGTGAGGTAACGGCTCACCAAGGCAACGATGCGTAGCCGACCTGAGAGGGTGATCGGCCACACTGGGACTGAGACACGGCCCAGACTCCTACGGGAGGCAGCAGTAGGGAATCTTCCACAATGGACGAAAGTCTGATGGAGCAACGCCGCGTGAGTGAAGAAGGATTTCGGTTCGTAAAACTCTGTTGCAAGGGAAGAACAAGTAGCGTAGTAACTGGCGCTACCTTGACGGTACCTTGTTAGAAAGCCACGGCTAACTACGTGCCAGCAGCCGCGGTAATACGTAGGTGGCAAGCGTTGTCCGGAATTATTGGGCGTAAAGCGCGCGCAGGTGGTTCCTTAAGTCTGATGTGAAAGCCCCCGGCTCAACCGGGGAGGGTCATTGGAAACTGGGGAACTTGAGTGCAGAAGAGGATAGTGGAATTCCAAGTGTAGCGGTGAAATGCGTAGAGATTTGGAGGAACACCAGTGGCGAAGGCGACTGTCTGGTCTGTAACTGACACTGAGGCGCGAAAGCGTGGGGAGCAAACAGGATTAGATACCCTGGTAGTCCACGCCGTAAACGATGAGTGCTAAGTGTTGGGGGGTTTCCGCCCCTCAGTGCTGCAGCTAACGCATTAAGCACTCCGCCTGGGGAGTACGGTCGCAAGACTGAAACTCAAAGGAATTGACGGGGGCCCGCACAAGCGGTGGAGCATGTGGTTTAATTCGAAGCAACGCGAAGAACCTTACCAGGTCTTGACATCCCGGTGACCACTATGGAGACATAGTTTCCCCTTCGGGGGCAACGGTGACAGGTGGTGCATGGTTGTCGTCAGCTCGTGTCGTGAGATGTTGGGTTAAGTCCCGCAACGAGCGCAACCCTTATTCTTAGTTGCCATCATTCAGTTGGGCACTCTAAGGAGACTGCCGGTGATAAACCGGAGGAAGGTGGGGATGACGTCAAATCATCATGCCCCTTATGACCTGGGCTACACACGTGCTACAATGGACGGTACAAACGGTTGCCAACCCGCGAGGGGGAGCTAATCCGATAAAACCGTTCTCAGTTCGGATTGTAGGCTGCAACTCGCCTACATGAAGCCGGAATCGCTAGTAATCGCGGATCAGCATGCCGCGGTGAATACGTTCCCGGGCCTTGTACACACCGCCCGTCACACCACGAGAGTTTGTAACACCCGAAGTCGGTGAGGTAACCTTTTGGAGCCAGCCGCCGAAGGTGGGATAGATGATTGGGGTGAAGTCGTAACAAGGTAGCCGTATCGGAAGGTGCGGCTGGATCACCTCCTTTCTAAGGATTTTTCGGAATCATTCCCTTGGGGAATGAAACATTAACGGTTGCTGTTCAGTTTTGAAGGTTCATTCTTAATTGAATGGAATACTTCAAAACACTCGTTCTTTGAAAACTGGATAAAACGACATTGAAAGCAATAAATCAAATTTCTATTTTATAGATTTTTAAACAAGTCAAGCAATTGACGTGTAAACTTAAATCTTGGATCTAAACTTCATTTTATGAAGTTAGGCCTCTGGCAGATGTTACAGATTTTTTAAAGGAAACTTTTTGAGTAAACTCAAAAAAATCTGAACGCAATTACGCCAAGGTGAAATTGATCTAAGTGTTAACTTTTGGTTAAGTTAATAAGGGCGCACGGTGGATGCCTTGGCACTAGGAGTCGATGAAGGACGGCACTAACACCGATATGCCTCGGGGAGCTGTAAGTAAGCTTTGATCCGGGGATTTCCGAATGGGGGAACCCACTATCTTTAATCGGATAGTATCTTCACGTGAATTCATAGCGTGTCGAAGACAGACGCAGAGAACTGAAACATCTAAGTACCTGCAGGAACAGAAAGAAAATTCGATTCCCTGAGTAGCGGCGAGCGAAACGGGAAGAGCCCAAACCAAAGAGCTTGCTCTTTGGGGTTGTAGGACACTCTATACGGAGTTACAAAAGAATGAACTAGACGAAGCGACTTGGAAAGGTCCGCGAAACGAGGTAAAAGCCCTGTAGTCAAAAGTTCATTCCCTCCAGAGTGGATCCTGAGTACGGCGGAACACGTGAAATTCCGTCGGAATCCGGGAGGACCATCTCCCAAGGCTAAATACTACCTAGTGACCGATAGTGAACCAGTACCGTGAGGGAAAGGTGAAAAGCACCCCGGAAGGGGAGTGAAATAGATCCTGAAACCGTGTGCCTACAAGTAGTTAGAGCCCGTTAATGGGTGATAGCGTGCCTTTTGTAGAATGAACCGGCGAGTTACGATTACGTGCGAGGTTAAGTTGAGAAGACGGAGCCGCAGCGAAAGCGAGTCTGAATAGGGCGAATTAGTACGTGGTCGTAGACCCGAAACCAGGTGATCTACCCATGTCCAGGGTGAAGGTGAGGTAACACTCACTGGAGGCCCGAACCCACGCACGTTGAAAAGTGCGGGGATGAGGTGTGGGTAGCGGAGAAATTCCAATCGAACCTGGAGATAGCTGGTTCTCTCCGAAATAGCTTTAGGGCTAGCCTCGTGATTGAGAATACCGGAGGTAGAGCACTGTTTGGACTAGGGGGGCATCTCGCTTTACCGAATTCAGACAAACTCCGAATGCCGGATATTTATACACGGGAGTCAGACTGCGAGTGATAAGATCCGTAGTCAAGAGGGAAACAGCCCAGACCACCAGCTAAGGTCCCCAAGTAATCGTTAAGTGGAAAAGGATGTGGCGTTGCTTAGACAACCAGGATGTTGGCTTAGAAGCAGCCATCATTTAAAGAGTGCGTAATAGCTCACTGGTCGAGTGACGCTGCGCCGAAAATGTATCGGGGCTAAACGATTCACCGAAGCTGTGGATGCATACTTTGAGTATGCGTGGTAGGAGAGCGTTCTAACAGCGTTGAAGTCAGACCGGAAGGACTGGTGGAGCGGTTAGAAGTGAGAATGCCGGTATGAGTAGCGAAACATGGGTGAGAATCCCATGCACCGTATGACTAAGGTTTCCTGAGGAAGGCTCGTCCGCTCAGGGTTAGTCGGGACCTAAGCCGAGGCCGATAGGCGTAGGCGATGGACAACAGGTTGATATTCCTGTACCACCTCCTCACCGTTTGAGAAATGGGGGGACGCAGTAGGATAGGGTAAGCACGCCGTTGGTTGCGCGTGTTCAAGCAGTAAGGCGTGTATGTAGGCAAATCCGCATACTTTAACGTTGAGCTGTGATGACGAGCTCGTATGAGCGAAGTTCCTGATTTCACACTGCCAAGAAAAGCCTCTATCGAGGTGAGAGGTGCCCGTACCGCAAACCGACACAGGTAGTCGAGGAGAGAATCCTAAGGTGTGCGAGAGAACTCTCGTTAAGGAACTCGGCAAAATGACCCCGTAACTTCGGGAGAAGGGGTGCTTCTTTGGGTGCATAGCCTAGAGAAGCCGCAGTGAATAGGCCCAGGCGACTGTTTAGCAAAAACACAGGTCTCTGCAAAACCGTAAGGTGACGTATAGGGGCTGACGCCTGCCCGGTGCTGGAAGGTTAAGAGGAGCGGTTAGCGCAAGCGAAGCTGTGAATTGAAGCCCCAGTAAACGGCGGCCGTAACTATAACGGTCCTAAGGTAGCGAAATTCCTTGTCGGGTAAGTTCCGACCCGCACGAAAGGCGTAACGATCTGGGCACTGTCTCAACGAGAGACTCGGTGAAATTATAGTACCTGTGAAGATGCAGGTTACCCGCGACAGGACGGAAAGACCCCGTGGAGCTTTACTGTAGCCTGATATTGAATTTTGGTACAACTTGTACAGGATAGGTAGGAGCCAGAGATCTCGGAGCGCCAGCTTCGAAGGAGGCGTCGGTGGGATACTACCCTGGTTGTATTGAACTTCTAACCCATGCCCCTTAGCGGGGTAGGAGACAGTGTCAGGCGGACAGTTTGACTGGGGCGGTCGCCTCCTAAAGAGTAACGGAGGCGCCCAAAGGTTCCCTCAGAATGGTTGGAAATCATTCGTAGAGTGTAAAGGCATAAGGGAGCTTGACTGCGAGACCTACAAGTCGAGCAGGGTCGAAAGACGGGCTTAGTGATCCGGTGGTTCCGCATGGAAGGGCCATCGCTCAACGGATAAAAGCTACCCCGGGGATAACAGGCTTATCTCCCCCAAGAGTCCACATCGACGGGGAGGTTTGGCACCTCGATGTCGGCTCATCGCATCCTGGGGCTGTAGTCGGTCCCAAGGGTTGGGCTGTTCGCCCATTAAAGCGGTACGCGAGCTGGGTTCAGAACGTCGTGAGACAGTTCGGTCCCTATCCGTCGTGGGCGTAGGAAATTTGAGAGGAGCTGTCCTTAGTACGAGAGGACCGGGATGGACATACCGCTGGTGTACCAGTTGTCTTGCCAAAGGCATCGCTGGGTAGCTATGTATGGACGGGATAAGTGCTGAAAGCATCTAAGCATGAAGCCCCCCTCAAGATGAGATTTCCCATTACGCAAGTAAGTAAGACCCCTGAAAGACGATCAGGTAGATAGGTTCGAGGTGGAAGTGCGGTGACGCATGCAGCTGACGAATACTAATCGGTCGAGGACTTAACCACATTTTATTGCACAAACTCAATGAAACGTTTATCCAGTTTTGAAAGAATGAAAAATTATTATAAAAATACTTGACAAAATCGAAAAGTATGGTATAATAATTAATGTCTTTCTAAATAGTCTAGTGATGATGGCAAAGAGGACACACCCGTTCCCATACCGAACACGGAAGTTAAGCTCTTTAGCGCCGATGGTAGTTGGGGGCTTCCCCCTGTGAGAGTAGGACGTCGCTAGGCTGTTATAGAATTATTCCGAAGTAGCTCAGTTGGTAGAGCATCCGGCTGTTAACCGGCAGGTCGCAGGTTCGAGTCCTGCCTTCGGAGCCATCAAATCTTGGAGAGTTGTCCGAGTGGCCGAAGGAGCACGATTGGAAATCGTGTATGCGGGTAACCCTGCATCAAGGGTTCAAATCCCTTACTCTCCGCCAGGCTTATTTATAAAGAGGCCCGTTGGTCAAGTGGTTAAGACACCGCCCTTTCACGGCGGTAACACGGGTTCGAATCCCGTACGGGTCACCAAAAAGATACATAAGAAAGTATCCAGCGTTGGAGGATTAGCTCAGCTGGGAGAGCACCTGCCTTACAAGCAGGGGGTCGGCGGTTCGAGCCCGTCATCCTCCACCATTAAACAAATAATATTATCGCGGGGTGGAGCAGTGGTAGCTCGTCGGGCTCATAACCCGAAGGTCGCAGGTTCAAGTCCTGCCCCCGCAACCAATTGGTCCCGTGGTGTAGCGGTTAACATGCCTGCCTGTCACGCAGGAGATCGCCGGTTCGATCCCGGTCGGGACCGCCATTTTTTTAAAATTAAATTGTGGGTTTGTAGCTCAGTTGGTAGAGCATTAGATTGAAGCTCTAAGTGTCGGCGGTTCGATTCCGTCCAAACCCACCATATTTTTTGCCGGTGTAGCTCAGTTGGTAGAGCAACTGACTTGTAATCAGTAGGTCGAGGGTTCGACTCCTTTCGCCGGCACCATTACCTGGAGGGGTAGCGAAGTGGCTAAACGCGGCGGACTGTAAATCCGCTCCTTAGGGTTCGGCGGTTCGAATCCGTCCCCCTCCACCATCCTTTTGATAGGGGCATAGTTTAAAGGTAGAACTACGGTCTCCAAAACCGTCAGTGTGGGTTCGATTCCTACTGCCCCTGCCAAATAAATTCTCAAAAATACTTAAAATAATATAGTGGCGGTTGTGGCGAAGTGGTTAACGCACCTGATTGTGGTTCAGGCATTCGTGGGTTCGATTCCCATCAGTCGCCCCATCTTTTATTTAGGTTTAAGTATTAAAATTATATTATAGTGGCGGTTGTGGCGAAGTGGTTAACGCACCTGATTGTGGTTCAGGCATTCGTGGGTTCGATTCCCATCAGTCGCCCCATTTTATATATTAATTTAAATATTGGGGTATAGCCAAGCGGTAAGGCAACGGATTTTGATTCCGTCATGCCCTGGTTCGAATCCAGGTACCCCAGCCATTTTTTAATTTGCGGAAGTAGTTCAGTGGTAGAACACCACCTTGCCAAGGTGGGGGTCGCGAGTTCGAACCTCGTCTTCCGCTCCAAATATGGCGGCATAGCCAAGTGGTAAGGCACAGGTCTGCAACACCTTTATCACCGGTTCAAATCCGGTTGCCGCCTCCATATTTCATTGAATCGGAATTCCGATTTTTTTTTACCTTAATTTGCCGAGTTGGTGGAATGGCAGACACGACGGACTCAAAATCCGTTGCCGCGAGGCGTGTGGGTTCAAGTCCCACACTCGGTATCAGTTCAATACAACAGATAAAACTCTTCAAAGCCTAACATAAAAGCTTTGAAGAGTTTTTTAGTTTTAAATTAAATATTTTAGATGGAATCAAGAATCAATATTTACATCTTATATTTACATCTTACTTCACCTTAGAATTATTTGCAGCATACTATTATTTGATTATCACTGAAGTAAATTATTCTTTAAATAGAAGTATTGTAAAAGGAACTTTCTAAATATTAAAGCGAAATAAAGTGATTCATTTTATGGTTTTGAAAGGTACAAAATTATATATATTTTGCGTCAGTACATGCTCTTTATATAGAAAATATGACGTTTTTTTCTAGCTTCTTAAAAATATTTGCTATAGAATGAACATTATAATGCTAGAAAATCAAAAAGCCGTAAATATTATTTAGACAATAACAAATATGTATTTCAGTGAGGAAGTAGGGAAATAAAAAAATGAATGTAGTAACAAACTTTAAATGGATTGAAGCAGCAAACTATGATGAGATGAGTAAAATTGCCGCAACAATTTTTATAGATCAATTGAAAAAAAATAGTGAAACAGTACTTGGTTTAGCTACAGGGGGGACTCCGGAAGGCTTTTATAAAGAACTGGTTGCAGCCTACAAAGCAGGTGAGGTCTCTTTTGCTCAGGCCAAGTCCTTTAACCTGGATGAATATGTTGGAATTGATCCGGCAAATGAATCGAGCTACCATTATTATATGGATCATCATCTGTTTAATCATGTCGATATGAAACGTGATAATATCAATTTACCGGCTGGCATTCAATCGAATTTAGAAAAGGCTGCAGCTGAATATGAAGCGATGATTAAAGAAGCAGGAAATATTGATATTCAGCTTTTAGGAATCGGTGGGAATGGACATATTGGTTTTAATGAACCGGGAACTCCTTTCGATGTAGGTACACATATCATAGAACTTGCGCAGTCTACACGTGAAGCAAACAAAGTTTATTTTGATTCAATTGAGGATGTGCCGACCCATGCCATTACAATGGGAATTAAAACCATTTTAAGTTCTAAAAAGATTGTATTATTAATTGCTAGTGCTTCAAAACAAGAGGCCTTTGATCGTTTGCGCAGCAGAATAGTTACAGAAGATTTCCCTGCAAGCGCTCTTCACAACCATCCGGATGTTACTGTTATTTATACTGATATGAAATAAACTAAAGGAGTGCATACAATGTGCACTCCTTTTTATTATTTCATCGCTGATATAACGACTCCTGCAATAATAGCGATCCCACCGATTACTTGAGCAAGTAGGAGTTGCTCATTTAAAAACAATACAGCAAAGATTGTTGCAAAGAGGGGAATGAAGTTCAGGTAGATACTTGCTTTGTTTGCACCTAATGAGACAACGCCGGTATTCCAGCTTAAAAAGGCAACAATTGAAGCAATGATGCCTACATAAATAATTGCCCCGATTGTCGAAGTGTTCCATACGATTGTCTGTGATGTTGTCAGTAGTTCATATGTTGCGAATGGGAGTAACATAATGGCTCCGATTGCGATTGTTACTAAAAAAGTAGAGTAGCCAGGCAATTTGCCAGCGTACTTTTTAATGAGTAATGAATAGATACTCCAGCACACTACGGCAATTAATACGATTAAGTCCCCTTTGTTGAATGAATATGAAAAGAGGCTTTTTAACGAACCTCCAGATATAATAAAGAGCACGCCGACTAAAGATAGCATCGTGCCGAACATCTGGAATTTTGTTAAACGTTCTTTTAAAAAGATGAAGCTCAGTATGTATATAATGATCGGTGTCGATGAATTCATTAATGATGCATTGATGGACGTTGTATAATGCAATCCGATGTATACGAGCGTATTGAATGCAGCAACTCCTGTAAGTGCTAAAATAATGACTGCACCCCAATGCTGTCTCAGGGCAGGCCATTCTTTTTTCGTTCGTTGGTAAGCGATAGGGAAAAATACGAGAAAGGCGACAATCCATCGTAAAAAGGCAAGAGTTATCGGAGGAATATCCCCGGAAACAGCCCGTCCAATTACAAAGTTACCACCCCATAATAAAGTAGCTAAAATGAGCAGTAGCTGTGGTGGAAATTTCATACTTGTACATCTCCTTATATTGGAAAAATGATTTTATCTATTATAGGGACAACCACATGGAATTTGCAATGCGCTTTACATAAAACGCTATGATACAATAGCCACAGAAGTAAAAGGAGGTCATTAACATGAAAATACGACCAGCAAGATTACAGCAAGGCGATACTGTAGGATTAGTAAATTTAAGCAGTCCGCTTAAGACAGAATCATTAGGTGATAAATTAGCGTTATTAGATGAGCTCGGTTTAAAGTATAAGCTTGGTAATACGGTACAGGATTATGAAGGCTATTTGGCAGGTACTGATGAAGAGCGAATTAAAGATTTCCACCAGATGATTGTCGATCCTGAAGTGAAGGCCGTCTTTTTAGTGACGGGCGGCTATGGGGTTTCTAGAATTATCGATAAAATAAGCTATCCATTAATCGAGGACAATCCGAAAATTATTTGGGGCTTTTCCGATGTGACGGCTCTACACACTCAAGTAAACGAGTTTGCAAATTTAGTGACGTTCCATGGCCCGATGATGTCCAGTCCAAAAGGGGAGCTGGACACTCTTTCTAAAAAGATGTATCAGCAGCTGTTCCAACCGATTGAAATTCAGTATACGGAAAGCATTTCTCCTCTTACAACAGTTATACCGGGAGTGGTACGCGGCGAGTTGACAGGCGGAAATTTAAACCGTATTGTCAGTACGCTAGGTACGAAATTTGAAATTGATGTACGCGATAAAATTTTACTACTTGAAGACATAGGGGAAACAATTGAGCAAATTGATTTAATGATGAACCAGTTGCGCCTATCAAGAAAGCTGGAGCTTGCAGCAGGCTTTGTTATAGCGGATTTTAATATGCCGGATGATACATACAGCTATGAGGATGTATTGAAGGTAATTGAAGGGTATTTGAAGCCGTTTAACAAACCTGTGTTAGCTGGGTTTAAAATTGGCCACTGTGCCCCTAATATCGCGATTCCATTAGGTGTGGACGTAATTTTGGATGCAGATGAAAAGGCATTAAGAATTTTACCGGGTGTAGAATAGAGAATAAATTATTAGTAAAGAGTAGACAGATAATTATCGTTATCTGTCTTTTTTTATATTTATAGGTAGAAAATACTTCTATTTATTATTTCTGATAAGACTTTAATATGAATTTTATAAAGTAAAAATAGGAATAAAATTGGATTTTGTGTTAAATTATAGTAATATGGTTTTTATAGGGAGATTTCAGAAAATATACATAAATTTCATATCATTATATAAATAGAGGGATGGTGTCTGTATTATGTATAAAAACAAAAATATAGTAATGATTTTATTTTCAATTATTATGATTAGTATTACTGTATCCGTATTTCTTTTACATCGGGTTTTTGGATGGATAGAACCGTATACTTTGCTGGAACAATCACGTGGAGCATCTTTAACTCCAATGAATGCAACGATCATCTTTTCTCTAATTTCATTATCAGTTGGTCTTATTATTGCATCCTACATATTATTTAGAAAAAACAGTTCACATACATATATCCCGATGTTCACAGCAATATCAGCTACAATCGGAAGCATAGCACTCATTGCTAGCGGACATGGAATGGTTGAATACCACTTTTCTGTATTTTTGGTAGTGGCAGCATTAGGTTATTATGAGAGTGTGAAAATTGTTGTTGTATCAACGATGATTTTCGTTTCCCAGCATTTAATAGGCTATTTCTTTGTACCGGAATTATTGTGCGGTTTGACCGAGTACCCGTTTAAGTTACTGTTGATCCATGCCTTCTTCTTATTGTTAACAAGCGCTGTCGTCATCACACAAATCCTTGTTCGCAAGCATACGATTCAGCAGTACCAACAAGAAAAAGACCACGCTGACATTATTAAAAATATGATGAAAAACGTTAATGGTATGTCTCATCAAGTATTGGAGAATATCAGTACTTTGGAGTCGAGTGCCACAACGAGTAAAGAATCATCGCACCAAACTCAATTGGCAATCCAGCAATTAGCTGCAGCTGCAGATGTGCAGATGGGCTATACAGAAAAAAGCCGTGCAATGCTTGAATTGGTAAATGAGAGTACACAGACGGTCCTTAATCACTTGACCATTTCAAAAAAAGCATCATTGGAGACATCGGAAGAGGCGATACATGGGATGGCCGTTATGTCAGATACAGTAGAACAGATGAGCAGTGTCGTAAAAAGTGCAGAGCAAATGCAATTGGTTGTAAAGCAGTTAGAGAACCGATCAATTGAAATTGAAAAAACATTGCAGCTTATTACGGAAATTGCCGCACAAACGAATTTGCTTGCTTTAAATGCTGCGATTGAAGCAGCCCGTGCTGGAGAAGCGGGGAAAGGGTTTGCTGTAGTAGCAGATGAAGTAAGAAAACTGGCGGACTTATCAAACCAGTATGCAGTTCAAATTTCTAAAGTTATTTCCGGATTACGTCAAGATACTGCAAGTTTAACAAATGAAATGCAGATAACAGAGAAGAACGTTTTAACAGGGGTAGATAAAGTACATGACTCCAATACTCTATTTCAAAACATTTCAGAAAAAGTTGAGAAAATAGAGGAGTTGCTTAACCACTCATTTGATAGAGCTACACAGATCGAAAAGGATGTAGACAATGTGAATGACTTCCTTTCAGAGATGACCTCGACTGTAGAAGGTTACAAAATCAAGACAGAAAATATAGCAACAGATGCACAGCATCAACTTGATACTGCCCAGGAATTTAATCAAATCACTGTTAAAATACGTTCATTAACGGAAGATTTAAATGGGCGAATAAACGAAATTCATATATAAAGCAAAGACACCTTTTCACAAATGTGAGCAGGTGTCTTTTAATAACGAGCGAGCAAAAATACTCTATAGTTTGTGTTAGCTTTTACTATGGTTGGTTATGAGTGAAAGGTAACATTGTAAACGGTAAAGAGTTATTGGTTTCACCAGTTGTTGGGAATGCCGAAGCATAATCGCTCGTTATTACCTAGTTTGGAGTCTCACCGCCCCAGGTTTAGAAATAATTGCTGTCATCAAATTCAATTTCTACTTGATAGTTTTTCGCATTGATTAAATTGGACAGGCGATGTGCTTCTTTTTCCAGCTCATTTGCACGATTTCGATATGTCATTGGGTCGTACAATGCTACGCGGTAAAGCATGGCATCACCGGAATTATGGTAAAAAGCTTCTTTTTCTTCTGAGCCAAGGTTTTTACAAAATTGGGCTTCTGCTCGTAATTGGCTCGCCAGTTCAATTGCTTCGACAATAGGCATTTCCTCATCTTTAAAGACAACCGTATTGTCGATGTTAGCTCGGTAGATTAGAGCATCAAGCTTACGAGAATCATAACGAAGCTCTTTTAGCTCTGCTTCAAGCATCTCTAAAGAATAATCAGGTGTTTTTGGCTGTTCACCTTTTTCAATGATGACATGTGTTAATGAATGTACTTGCATTGTCCGTTCCTGAATTCTCTTCGTAATGATACTTTTTAGTTTTACTGCCTCAGCTAGGTTAATACTCAAATCATTCCACTCCTTAAAATTGAACTTTTGAATTTTCCTTTGATAGAATATGTACTTCATATTCGCCACCGCTAACTTGTGTAAACATGTTTCCTGCACTGCTCAATAGTTTAGTTGCTTCTTCTTCACTTAAGGAAGGGCGTAAATAAAAGATTTGCAGGGCATTTGTCGTAGCCTCTGTTACGGCCGTTCTTTTTGAATCAACAAAGGGGCTGCCGAATGGGCCAAGCGCATCTTTTGAATGGATGATATTCTCTAGTGAATTAAAGCGTCCGTTGATTCCTTCATAGCCTGTCTTCTCATTGCCTACTTCGATTTTCACGTCGCCTTCAATAGCATCTAAATCATATATGCCAACAGGGATCTCGAATTGTAGTGAGAAGAAGTTGTTTAAATCAACAGCAGAATGGAACGGGGCTAAATACTGCTGCTTAGCGATACGTCGCATTAAACTTTCCGCTGAGTGACGGTATCGGTTCGGATCGCCGCCGAAAGCCTTCCAAAGCTGGCGCCACTCTTTAATGCCAGGTCGTTCTGTCACAGGTGTTTCCTGTAGTTCCAAATACAGATTTTCCTGATAAAGTTGTGTGCGTCCTTTAATCATTTGAGGAGATTCTTCAACGATAATTTTGCTATAATGGATAAGGCCAATTTTTAATTGTTCATTTACAGAAAAAAGAGCTTCATTAATGGAAAGATTCATGTAGAACACCTTCTTACATTGTTTTTAATGGGAAAAATACTAAATTATGTAATACGAAATAAATTTATATTTATTGTATCATTTGAAAGGAGCATGTGAAATGAAAGTACATCAACTTCAAGAAGATTTAGTGAAATATGCAGCATCTATTGGTGTTGATAAAATCGGATTTACAACCGCTGCTCCGTTTCATGAATTGAAGAATCGTCTACGTCGTCAGCAACAATTAGCATACCAATCAGGCTTTGAAGAAGCAAATATAGAGCTGCGCACAGAGCCTTTAAAACTATTAGATGAAGCAGAAAGTATTATTGCGATTGCCATTGCATATCCTTCACGCATGCAAGATGCCCCACAAGGAAAAAAAGGGGAGCGTCGCGGCATCTTTTGCCGTGCTTCATGGGGGATTGATTATCATACAGCAGTTCGTGAACGTCTGCAGCTTATTGAAGCTTGGCTGCAAGAACGGGTACCGAATGTAAAGGTGAAATCGATGGTCGATACCGGGGAACTGGTGGATCGTGCGGTTGCAGAACGAGCAGGCATCGGCTGGAGCGCCAAAAATTGCTCTATTATTACACCTGAATTTGGTTCGTACGTCTATTTAGGAGAAATTATCACAAACATCCCGTTTGCACCAGATACACCGATGGAAGATGAATGCGGTGACTGTACATTATGTATCGATGTATGTCCTACAGGAGCGATTGTTGCACCTGGGCAGCTGAATTCACAGCGTTGCATAGCTTTTTTAACACAGACGAAAGGATTTTTGCCTGATGAATTTCGTGCCAAAATCGGAAACCGTCTGTATGGCTGTGATACATGTCAGACGGTCTGTCCGAAAAATAAAGGGAAGCTCAACTGGATTCATGAGGAATTCACGCCGGATCCTGAAATCGCGAAACCGTTGCTTCAACCGCTTTTATCGATTTCCAATAAGGAATTTAAAGCAAAGTTTGGCCATGTATCCGGCTCATGGCGCGGCAAAAAGCCGATTCAGCGCAATGCTATTTTAGCGCTTGCCCACTTTAAAGAAGAAGCGGCAATGCCTGACTTAGTTCAAGTATTGCAAAAAGATGAACGTCCTGTATTGAGAGGGACGGCTGCATGGGCAATCGGAAAAATCGGGACGGATGGGGCAGAGGATATTTTAATGGCTGCAAGAAAAACAGAGCAGGATGAAGAAGTGCTGGCCGAAATTGAAAAAGGACTGGCCATGTTAAATCATTAAGAGAGAAGGATCGTAAAGTGCCAAACCATATCGTATTATATCAACCAGAAATCCCAGCAAATACAGGCAACATTGCCCGCACTTGTGCTGGAACGAATACATCATTACATTTAATCCGCCCTTTAGGCTTTTCAACAGATGATAAAATGCTGAAACGTGCGGGGCTGGATTATTGGGAACATGTGAATGTTGTTTACCATGATTCATTAGAGGATTTTATCGAGTACAGTAAGGATGGCGATGTGTACTTAATTGAGACATATAGTGATGAGCCATTTACGACGCATGATTTCAGTAGCTCAGAGCGAGATCTATACTTTATGTTCGGAAGAGAAACGACAGGCTTGCCAAAGGAATTTGCAAAAGAGCGTGCCGATATGTGTCTGCGCATTCCGCAAAGTGACCATATCCGCTCACTGAATTTATCAAACACAGCGGCAATCGTTATTTACGAAGTGCTAAGACAACAAAACTATCCGGGGTTAAAATAAAAAAAGGCAAGAAGCGCCTGATGCTTCTTGCCTTTTTCTTATTTCATCTTCGCCTTAATCACTTGCTCAAGCTTTGCCTGGATATTGTCGTGTTCGGATAATGTGAGGCGGATGAAGCTTTCATCCATATCAAATGCTTCAGATAATAAACCTCCAAGTCCGCGCGCACGGCGGTCCACCTGCAATAAAATTTCGGTTGAGTTTGGTGTTTGCTGTAAAAAGATAACTTCAAGTTCGTCTAGATACCGGCGATATGTGCTGTTTGTCGGTGTAAATTCAAATTCCTGAACAATCGGTGTTTGACGGCGCAAATAAGAAGGGGCTTGCTCATTATCCACTTTACGCAACCGGAAGCCCATATTTTGAATGGCTGTTAACACACCATTCGCCAGACGAGTCGGCTTAATCTCGATAAAGTCCCTATCTGTAGGATCTACCGCATTTTTAATATCTAAGCCCGTTTGTATCCATACACGCGAGTTGCCTGTCGTTACCGGAACAACAGGGGGCAGTGCGAATGAAAATGGGATTTGATGTTTTTCGTTTGGCTGAATTGTAAATGGCTCATTTAATTTGTATTTGTGCAGCACCGCTTCATCTTTAACCTTTTTATCATCGATTTCGCGGATAAAGTTTGTATGGAGTGTTAGATAGATTGCGTCAATCTGCTGGTTTGTGCTGCCCCCGATGATTTCGACAACCCCTGAAATATTTTCATTTAATGTATAAGTTGACTTGTGCAATTTTGTATCAACTTTTGCAGCTCCTATCCCGACACTTGCTAAAACCTTATTAAATAATGACAAATGAATTCCTCCGTTAATTGTAATTATCTATGTATACGTAGGATAAAAAAGAAAGTTTCAAAAAAGAGCCCGAAAAGTTTTCGGGCTCTTGCTTTAGGTTTCTGCTGATTATTCACCATCTAATGTAAACACGATGCGTAAACCGTTTGGATCGACTGTTGAGAATAACTGAGTACCACCATGAGCTGGCGCTTCTGCAAAGTTTTCAACGATGAAGCCGTTATTTGTCAGGCTTTGTTTTACTTCTTCAGCATACTCTGCATCCTTTAACACGACTGTAAAGGATTTTAAGCCGACCATATCATTGGTTGGAGCATGGCCGTTATTGCTGTTCCAAGTGTTTAATCCGAAATGGTGATGGTATTTCCCTGTTGATACGAACAATGCCTGTGCACCGTAACGAGTCACAACATTATAATCCAATACATTTGTATAAAACTGCTCCGATTTGTCCAGATTTACTACGGATAAGTGGACATGGCCCATAACAGTGTCAGCAGGCAAACCGTTCCAGTTGCCGTCTGCAGCTGCTAAAATCGGCTGGAAATTCAGCTGTTCTGTCACCATATGCACTTGTTCATCCTGATTCCAAGTCCATTCGGATTCATGACGGTCGATATAAATTTCGATTCCGTTACCATCCGGATCATTCAAGTAAAGTGCTTCTGAAACATCATGGTCTGCCGCACCGAGACGAATATTCATGTTAACAAAATGCTGTACGATGTTTCCTAAGTCCTTGCGAGAGGGTAATAGTAATGCTAAGTGGTATAAACCTGCAAAGCCTTGTTTAAGCGGCTGAGCATTTTGTACTTCGACTAGTGATACTAAGCTTGTTTGTCCGTCTGCTGTTAAGTATGCTTCCGTTTCTGTTTGCTGTAATACTTTAAAGCCGATAATCGTTGTATAGTATTCAATCGAACGTACTAAGTTAGAAACCTTTAATTGAACATGAGCTGGGTAGAGGTTTGGTTTTTTATGAAAATGTGTAGCCATAATATGTGAACTCCCTTAATGGTTATTTTTTATAATCAACTTACTTTATGTAACTAATATAAAATATAGAATAATAAAAGTCAAATGAAAAAGACAATCGCTACTTGACGATTGTCCTTTACTGGAAAGCTAGTGGAATTATCTTTCTTTTGGGAATGGTTTGCTATCATAGCCAGCTGTGAAAATAGCTACCAAAAATGATATGCTGACACCAAGAATTAAAAGTAATTTCATGGAAGTATCCTCCTCATGTTTTAATTATCTCTGTTTTCAGTATAGCATAAATTATTTGAATGAATACTTTATTTATGACAGAAATCAGTCAAAATTGGAAAAAAATAATACTAAATTAATTTGGAGGGATTGTTATGAAAAGAGAAGAAATCGTTAACGGGAACATGGCGAATACTATGGATGAGCTGAAAATTCTCGGAAAGCAAATGGAGAACTTAAGAGACGGCGGACAACTGGAAGAAGCGGAACGCATTTCAGATCCGCAGCAGTTTGATGATGAAGAGGAAGAAGATTAATAAATAAATGTGCACTGAAATTTGCGTTTCAGTGCACATTTTCTTTCATTAAATCTGAACTTTATAGTCTTTTAATTGTTCTCGCAGGGTTGCTTTTAAAAATTTGCCGACTGAAGTTTTTGGGATTTCATTTAAAAATACGACATCGTCCGGAAGCCACCATTTTGCAAAGTCCAGTTCGATTGACTCAATAAGCTCTTCTTTAGTCGCCGTTGCACCTTCTTTTAAAACGACACATGCCAATGGGCGCTCCTGCCACTTCGGATGCGGAACCGCAATTACGGCTGCCTCGAAAACAGCCGGATGTGACATGAGGGCATTTTCCAGATCAACAGATGAAATCCATTCTCCACCTGATTTGATAAGGTCCTTCGTTCGATCGGTAAGTTTGATATAGCCTTCTTTTGTATAGACCGCAATATCACCTGTATAAAGCCAGCCGTCACGGAATGCTTCATTCGTCCGTTCATCATTATAGTATTCAGAGGCAATCCATGGACCGCGGACACGCAGTTCACCCATTGTTTTTCCATCCCACGGAACCGGGCCATTTTCATTAACAACTTCTGTTTCAATTAGTGAAACCGTTAAACCTTGAGAAACACGGATATTCAACTGTTCATCTTCTGTATAGTCGTTCATATCGCTTGTTAGATGCGACATACTTACTAGCGGTGATGTTTCCGTCATACCGTAGGCGTTGATGTACGGAACACCAAGTTTTTCGTTGTAAGCCTGAATTAATCCTTTCGGTGATGCAGACCCACCTGAAATAATTAAACGGACAGAAGAAAGGTCACGGGGATTTTTTTCCTGCTCAACGAGTGCGCCAAGCCAAATAGTTGGAACACCTGCTGTAATTGTTACCTTTTCTTGTTCAACCAAATCCAGTATTAAACTTGGTGTCATTATTGGTCCTGGTAATACGATACTAGAGCCGAAATTCAATGCGGCAAACGGGAAGCCCCAAGCATTTGCATGGAACATCGGCACAACAGGAAGGGCAGTGTCGCTTTCTTTAATTGCGAAAGATTCAGCAAGACCAAGTGCCAGGCTGTGAAGCACGATGCTTCGGTGTGTATAGACGACACCCTTTGGCATCCCTGTCGTTGCAGAAGTGTAGCACATTCCAGCTGGCAGGTTTTCATCCAGATCTGTCGGGAACCCGAAATTTTCATCCGCTTCCTGAAGCAGCTGTTCGTAGCTGTACACATTCGGGAAACTGGATTGTGGAGCACTTAGTTCATCGCCCATAACGATAATATGCTTAACCGTTTTCAAGTGGCCAAGTGCCGGCTCGACTAACGGGAATAAATCGCTATCAATCAATAAAATTTCATCTTCGGCATGATTGATAATATAAACAATATGTTCAGGGGCAAGGCGGATATTAATCGTGTGTAAAATTGCACCGCTGCATGGAATCGCAAAATACGCTTCCAGATGACGGTGATGATTCCAGGCAAATGTGCCGACCTTTGTACCACGCTTCATTCCGAGCTTTGTCAGGGCATCTGCCAATAGGTGCGTTCTTTTTACATAGTCATTGAATGTGATGCGATGTGTTTTAGTGGGGCTTGTGCGAGAGATAATTTGCTTGTTCGGGAAGTACCGTTGTGCACGCTTTAAAAATCCAGTCAAAACTAGTTGTGTATCCATCATAGTTTTTCAGCTCCTCAACGAGAATATATTAATATATACTCCTGAAACCGGAAAATTATTCTGTAAATAGTAATATGCTAGACAATAAGTTTACAAAATAAAATGTTTTTACAAATAATAGCAATTAGTAAACGACAAATAATTAGAATGTTATAATAAACACAATCAAATGTGAGAGGTGAACAATATGAATTTACAATCAACAAAAAAATTAACAAATGGCGTAGAAATGCCTTATTTAGGTTTAGGGGTTTATAAAATGACGAACCGTGATGAAACCCTTCAGGCGATTGAAACAGCGCTTGATTTAGGCTATCGTGCAATTGATACTGCCGCACTTTATTACAATGAAGAAGAAGTAGGGGAAGCAATTCGCCATTCTTCTGTACCGCGCGAGGACATCTTTGTAACAACAAAAGTTTGGAATAGCGACCAAGGGTATGACAATACATTGCGTGCCTTTGAAACATCACTGAAAAAGCTTGATATGGATTATGTGGATCTTTATTTAACACATTGGCCGGTCGAAGATAAATTTGTAGATACGTATCGTGCAATTGAGCGTTTATATGATGAGAAGCTGATCCGTGTACCTGGAGTATCCAACCATCATGAACATCATCTAAAAGAAATTATGGCAACTCGCAATATCGCCCCAATGGTGAACCAGATTGAAGCGCATCCGTATTTGTCCCAAGAACCGCTGCGCGCATTTTGTGAACAGCAGCAGATTGCAGTAACAGCGTGGTCACCGCTAGGCCGTGGAAATGTTTTAAATGACGAAACGATTATTCGTATTGCAAATGAATATAATGTATCACCGGCTCAAATCATCTTACGTTGGCATTTACAAAACGATGTCATCATCATTCCGAAGTCAGTAACAGCTTCACGCATCAAAGAAAATAGTGAGCTCTATCATTTCGAATTAACAACTGAAACAATGCAGCAGTTAAATGCATTGAATCGTAATGAACGATTTGGGAAAGATCCGGATAATTTTAATTTTGATTTCTAACATCGTTTTAACTTAGGGGGAGTGAAACTGTGTTAAAAAATTTTTCGCCGAGTTTGTTTTTCTCAATGTCGGCAGTGACGGTTGTAGTTGTCGCACCTATAATTATGATTTTCCATCCGATTTTTCAGAATGAATTTTTCCTGTACAACAATTCGTCCGTAACATTCATTCCAAACCCGCTTAATTTTAGACTTGTACTTATAACAGGTTTGGTTTTGATTGTGATGTTTTGGCTTTTAGCGTATAAGCGTAATATGAAAGTTTATGTGATCGGTCTATTACTTTTTATATTGAGTATTGGCCTCGGTTATTTATCGACTCAAAATTATATATTGATCAGTCAGGAAGAATTGGAACGACACTATTTATTTGAGGAACACCAATATCGGTGGGAAGAACTCGACGAAGTTGTTTATGAATATGTAGTAGGCAGTAACAAGGGAGATATCACGTTTACGACAAAAACAGGGGATCAGTTTGTCGTTAAAGAAAAAGAATTACACTCAACCGGTAGAAGTCTAATTTATCAGCTTTCGAGAGCGAATGAAGTAACTTATATCGAGCGTGAAAAAAGATAAGAAAGGGCGTCCGTAGTTTAGTTACGGACGCCTGTTTTTCAGTTATCTTTAACGATGATCTGCTCGTCTAAAAACGGGTGCATAAATGCTAGCTGAATGGCGTGCAATGCATAATCGCCGGATGCAGTTTCACGAGCACCGTACATTGTATCGCCGACGATCGGGTGGCCTAAGTGCGCCATATGCACGCGAATTTGGTGTGTGCGTCCTGTCTCCAGAACAACATGGACAACACATGTGCCTTTATAGCGATTCACTACTTCATAATGTGTCACTGCATGCTGGCCAGTAGGTGATACGACACGGCGCGTATTGTGATGACGGTCTTTACCGATGGCAGCATTGATCGTACCGCTGTCCGTACGAAGATTGCCCTGAACTTCAGCTGCATACGTACGAACGATTGTTTTTTCCTCGATCATCCGGTCAAAAATAGACTTTGCAATCGGATGCTTTGCAACAAGCAGCAACCCGTTTGTCCCTTGATCCAAACGGTGTACATGTTCTGCATAATGTCCGCCGTTGTCCACAATATGACGCATTACATGATTCATGCATGTGTCACGGTCTGTTGGTTCGTTTGGATGTGTTGCCATACCTTTAGGTTTTGAAACAATTAGGCAGTGTTCGTCTTCATAGCGGATGTTTACATCACAGCTGTCTGTGGGAATATAATTTGAAGCAGGAATATCAAAGGCAAATTCGATTTTCGTCCCTTTATCAAAGGGCTCTTTCCACATAATTGGCTCCCCGTCGATTGTGACTGCTTTAGCCATACGTAATTCATGAACAAGCTTTTTGCCCAAGCGCCACTTATCGCGGAGCAGGTCTTCAACGGTTTGACCGTTTTCGTGAATGATATATGTGAACATTAATTTTCCTCCAAATGAAAAATCGTGCTCGTAAAGAACACGATTTTGAATATAATCTTATTTTAACACAACATCGTTAAAGAATTGGCGCGTTGTTTCATCTGGTGCGTCACCTTCTAAACGGGCAACTTCCTCACCGTTTTCAAAATAGATAAGTGTTGGTGTTGCTTGAATATTATAAGTAGTCCACTCATCCGTAAACTCAAGAATGTTTAATTGATCCACTTGAACATCCAGTTCATCGGCAATCGGCATAAGTTTTGGCGTGTAGTTTTGGCAGTGAGAACATTCCGGACTAAAGAAATAGCCGACAACGCCGTCACCTGACTCGATTTTCTCTGCCAATGCATCCGGTAAGATGATATTTTGATAGTTTTCATTGTCCAATAAGTCGATCGTTGATTGTTTTAAGTTGTCAGTACCGTATGGATTGTTTTCTAGTTTTGCACTGTTTTTCATGTTTGTAAGTACAATAATTGCTGCGAATAATACGACAATAATTGCACCGACAATCGCTAACTTCTTCAAATTATTTCTCCCCCTTTAAAACCTTTAACATATAAAAACTAACTGCTGCTATAATAACAAAAGCAGTAAGTGCCAAAAATGGAATCGTAATGAAGCCCAGCCAGTTAATATACTGACCGGTACATGCTACACGACCACAGGCAGGTGCTGCATCCTGCATAAAAACTAGCTTCTGCAGGCTATAATGATAAAGAGATGTTGCCGCTCCAATTGTAGAGAATACGGCTGTTGTTAATGCAATTTTCGCATTTTTCTGGATGTAGGCAATCGTTGAAATCAGCACGATAGGGTACATAATAATGCGCTGATACCAGCATAATGTACATGGTTCGTAATTTCGTACTTCAGAAAAATACAATGATCCGAGCATTGCTGTCAACGATACAACCCAAATAATGAGCAAGGCATTTTCAAGTTTTTTGGACATAGTGCTACCTCGATATTCAAAATTTAACTTCTATACTAAAGAAGTTTTTTCCTATTTATTCTCATTGATTATAGTTTGAATTCGAGAAAAAGTAAATTACTACGTTTATTAAAGGCTATTAAAAGGAAAGTTAAATACGGAGGGGGAGTTAAGTATGACAGATTCATTAGATATGTCCAAATTTGAAAAACCAATGATTATCCGAAATATGACACTAGAGGATATTGACTCGATATTAGAAATTCAGCGTATATGTTTTCCGGGCATGGAGCCTTGGGAACGAGCGCATTTATACAGCCATTTATCCATTTTTCCAGAAGGACAAATGGTAGCGGAGCTTGATGGAAAAGTAATTGGTTCCTGCTCGAGCCTGCGCATAAACTTTGATGAATACGATGACCGCCATACATGGAACGATATTACCGACAACGGCTTTATTACTAACCATAATCCGGATGGTTATAATCTGTACGGAATTGAAGTAATGGTGCACCCGGCTTATCGTCGTATGAAAGTCGGTCAAAGGCTATATGAAGCGCGGAAAGATCTCGCACGAACACTTAATCTGAAATCGATCATTATTGGCGGCCGTATTCCAAACTATCATGTCCATTCGGATGAAATGAGTCCACGTGATTATGTGGATGCGGTAAGTCGCCATAAAATATATGACCCGGTGCTGACATTCCAAATGATGAACGGCTTTATTTTAATGCGTATTAATCCAAACTATTTACCGGATGATACAGCTTCAGGCAAATATGCGACATTAATGGAATGGAACAACGTGGATTATAGACCGCTGACAAAGCGTCACTTCAAGACGAGCTATCCAGTGCGTATTTGTGTTGTGCAATATATGATGCGTGCAATCGATTCCTTCGAGGATTTTGCGAAGCAGTGTGAATACTTTGTGGATGTCGGATCTGATGCAGGATCGGATTTTGTTGTCTTTCCGGAAATTTTCACAACCCAGCTGATGAGTTTCCTAAATGAGAAATCTCCGTCACAGGCTGTTCGTAAATTGACGAAATATACACCGGAATATATCGAACTGTTTACGAGTCTGGCGGTCCGCTATAATGTCAACATTATCGGCGGTTCGCATTTTGTTGAGGAAGAAGACGAGGAAATCTACAATATCGCTTACTTATTCAGACGTGACGGGACAATTGAAAAACAATATAAAATTCACATTACACCAAACGAACGTTTATGGTGGGGCATCAGTAACGGAGATAAAGTCCGCGTATTCGATACGGACTGCGGCAAGATTGCCATTCAGATTTGCTATGATATCGAGTTTCCTGAACTTGCACGCATTGCGACAGATATGGGAGCGAATATTATTTTCACACCGTTTTGTACAGAAGACCGCCAAGGCTATTTACGTGTGCGCTATTGTGCACAGGCACGTGCGGTTGAAAACCAGATTTATACGGTCATTTCCGGAACGGTCGGTAACTTGCCTGAAACGGAAAATATGGATATCCAGTATGCGCAATCAGGCATCTTCGCACCAAGCGATTTTGAGTTTGCAAGGGATGGCATCGTAGGAGAAACGAGCCCGAACCTGGAGATGGTATTGATCGGGGATGTCGATCTTGAAATATTGAGAAGACAACGCCAAGACGGTACCGTAAAGCATCTTAAAGACAGACGCCATGACGTATACCGCGTGGAATATTTAAAATAATTTACACCGAAATTCTGCTATTGTAAAAAATAGCAGGATTTTTTTCATTCAAAAGTATGAGAGGGATAGCGGTGCGCTCTATTTAATTGAAATGGTATGATAGAGAAAAGTGAAGTTGCAAAGGAAGAGCCAGTATGACAAAAGACCAATCTAATATTGCCATATTAAAAGAAATTGCGGAGCTGTTAAACGAGGAAACAGAAATGATTCCGATGCTGAATGGGGCACTGTCCAAATTTTTAAGCGGTACGAAATTTGAGACAGGCTGGATTTTCTTTATCGATGAAAAAGGGAAATCGGAGCTTGTCGTGAAACAGGACTTGCCGGATGCGCTGAGCCATAACAATTGCCACTATTTAAAGAAGGGCGGTTGCTGGTGTGTATCCCGTTTCCGTAATGAAGAATTAAAAAAAGCTTCGAATATTATTGAATGCCAGCGCATAGAAAGTGCCATCGCCGCAAATGTAGGCGACCATAACGAAATTACCCACCATGCGACAGTACCGTTGCAGTCGGGGCAGGAGCGCTTCGGCTTGCTGAATGTTGCTTCCAGAAATACGGTACGCTTTTCCGATGAAGAGCTGGATTTACTTGAATCGGTTGCTTTTCAGATGGGTTCTGCGATTAAACGTATTTACTTAACGAATGAACAGCAGGAAATCGCGCTTGTTCAAGAACGTAACCGTTTAGCACGTGATTTACATGATTCTGTCAATCAGCTGCTTTTTTCAGTGACACTGACGGCCCGTGCTGGAGTAGAGATGAGCAACGAGCAGGACATTAAAGAAACATTTAAGGATATTCAGCAGCTTACACAGGAGGCTTTGACGGAAATGCGTGCACTCATTTGGCAGCTCCGTCCGAAAGGTTTGGAAAGCGGACTCATTGAAGCGATTAAAGTGTATGCAGAAATGCTGAGCCTTAAATTAACGGTCAATGTTACCGGTGTTATTCAATTTCCTTCCAGAATAGAGGAAACGCTTTTCCGAATTACTCAGGAAGCATTGAACAATGTACGAAAACATGCGGGTGTAAAGAGTGTGGAAATATATATCAACGTGACTCCTACCGATGTATTACTTGTTGTTAATGATTCAGGCCATGGCTTTAATGTGGAGGCGCATCGTCGTATACCGTCAATCGGCATGCAATCGATTATCGACAGAGCGCATTCTGTTGGAGGAACGGCAGATTGGGTAAGTGAAATTGGAAAAGGGACAGAATTGCTTGTCCGTTTACCATACTAGGGGGGATTTGATGATACGGGTACTAATAGCAGATGACCATCATGTAGTAAGACGAGGCTTGTTATTCTTTTTAAAAACTCAAAAGGATATTGAAGTTGTAGGAGAAGCGAAAAACGGATTAGAAGCAGTAGAGCTTGTTGAACAACTTTCTCCTGATATTGTTTTAATGGACCTCGTCATGCCTGAGATGGATGGTATTCAGGCGACAAAGAAAATAAAAAACAGCTGGCCGGATATTAAAATCCTGATGCTGACAAGTTTTTCGGATAAAGACCATGTGCTGCCGGCAATGGATGCCGGGGCTTCAGGCTATCAGCTAAAAGATATTGAACCGGATGATTTGGTCGAATCAATCCGTCAGATTATGCGCGGCGAAAATACGATCCATCCGGAAGCGACTACGCAATTAGAAGAAGGGCTGCGTGAAGATGAAAACAAGCCCCATATTTTAAATCCACTGACACCGAGAGAACAGGACGTATTGGCAGAACTGACAAAGGGCAAAAGTAACAGGGAAATCGCATCTTCATTATATGTAACGGAAAAAACGGTTAAAACCCATATATCGAATATTTTTGCGAAGCTTCATGTACAGGATCGTACGCAGGCTGCTTTATATGCAGTAAAACATAATTTAACCGAATCGAATGAAAGCTAAATGAGGATGAAGCTGTTTCTGTTGAACCAGGTCATTTCATCCGGTAAATTAAAAACCTCACTTTTTCTCCGTTGAAGGAAAAAAGGTGAGGTTTTTGTATTGATTATAGAATTTCCTCGTCTGTCTTTTCAGACGGCGGAAGTTTTGTTACTTCAATATACAAAATGTGGTGACCGTCCAGTTCGGTTACTTTGAACCTGTAACCTTCTGATTCAATGATATCGCCTTCTTGAACATCAAAGCGTTGTGTCATGAACCAGCCGCCGATTGTATCGATATCTTCATCTTCAATCGTTGTACCTAAAATATCATTCATTTCCTGCAATAACATTTTAGCGTCAAAGATGTAGTGGTCTTCAGCGATTTCCTGAATTTCCGGAATTTCATCTTCATCGAATTCATCTTGAATATCACCGATAATTTCTTCGATAATATCTTCAATTGTTACTAAACCGGAAGTACCACCGTATTCATCCATTAAAATTGCCATGTGAATACGTTCGTTTTGAATTTTTAATAATAAGTCACTGATAGGTATTGTTTCGATTACTCGAATCACTGGTTGCATATAATCATCAACAAGCTTGTCGCCATTTGCGGCATCTTTAATATAGGCTGTTAATAAATGCTTCATGTTAACAAGACCGATGACATGGTCTTTGTCCCCATCTGTAACAGGGTATCGTGTATATTGTTCAATACCCATTACTTCAAATACTTCGCGAATCGTTTGACCTCTTTCAATACTGGTAATTTCAGTACGAGGTACCATTATCTCCTTCGCAATTCGATCAGAAAACTCAAAAATACTATTAACATATTCGTATTCCGAGTGGTTAATTTCCCCACCTTTAAAGCTGTCTGATAAAATCATGCGAAGCTCTTCTTCAGAGTGTGCTTCTTCAGATTCAGAAACCATTTTCAAGCCGAATGCTCCTGTTAATGCACGTGCCGAACCATTTAAGGCGCGGATGAAAGGATACATAATGTTATGGAACAGAATTAAAAAACCGGAAAGCTTTAATGTTACGGCTTCTGCTTTTTGAATAGCGAGAGTTTTTGGTGCTAATTCCCCTACGACAACGTGGATAAATGTTACGAGTGAGAAGGCAACAATAAATGAAAGAACAGTTGTGACATTACCACTTAAGTTAAAAAACTCAAATACTGGATGAAGAATTATTTCGAAAGTCGGTTCTCCGAGCCATCCGAGTCCTAATGCCGTAATCGTAATTCCGAGCTGACAAGCAGATAAATACTCATCGAGGTTTGAAATTACCTTTTTTGCCCGTATCGCAGATTTATTTCCTTCTGCAACGAGCTGATCGATTTTTGTCGTTCTTACTTTAACTATTGCAAACTCAGTTGCAACAAAAAATGCCGTAGCGGCAATTAAGATAGCAAATGCTATCAACCTAATGGTTAGTTCGATTCCTATGTCTACGTCCAACTATATTCCCTATTTGCGGCGCAAATGAGCGTGGCAAATAAAGAGTACACCTCCTAAAAAAATTTTAATACTACAATCATAAAATATTTACGTAAAAAAAACAATTTATGAATTTGAAAATTGAGGAAAAAATTTGGAAGTGGGATTTGATGTCTACAGGCAGAAAAATGAATGGTTTACCAGATGTGGATAAATTGATAGAAAATTGAAATTTCAATAGATTTATGCTACTGTAAAATGGTAGATAATGATAATTTAGTAGGCAGATTAATTAGCAAACGCCAGCAACTATAATTTTCTGCAGCCAGCTATTAAATTATGATTAACTCGAAACGCGCATAAAAATGGGAGCATCGAAAATTCGACTGCTCCCATTTCTTTTTTATTCGTAAACGTGAAAGAGCATTAACTCGTGAATCATTTTCTCAAGCTGCTCTTTCTGTTCTTCAGCAGGACTTTCCCCGATGAATTTGATGCTTCCATCTTTATAATATTCCGCAACATAACGTTTCTGCTCATAGAAAAAACGGATGGACCACCCCGGTATTTGACTGTTTTCAAATAATGGCTTATAGCTAAAATGTTGAATCATGAAACTTCCCTCCCATTTTTATCGTACAAGAAAGTAGTACATTGTTGCAATTTTTCTTTTTTGAATTTAATAATAGAACATACACATGATGAAGAAAGAGTGAGCAAAATGGGAGAATTTATTTCGCTAATATTCCTGCTTGGTGTTGTAGGTGCTGTCGTTGGTGCGGCGACAAACTATATGGCAATCAAAATGCTGTTCAGACCATATAAGCCGATCTATTTTAAAAAATGGAAACTGCCGCTAACGCCTGGTCTGATTCCGAAACGCCGTGAGGATTTAGCGATTCAGTTAGGAAAAACCGTTTCGGAATATTTACTGACACCCGAAACAATTAAGAAAAAGTTTTTATCAAAGGAAATACGTGAAAATGTATTAACCTTTGCACAAAATAAAGTGACGCAAGAAATATTTACTAACGAAAAAACGATAAATGATTGGATTCATTTGGCGGGCTTCACACAATTACCGCAAACAGTGGAAGGAAAAGTGGATGAACTTATTCACGTACAATTCCATAATGTAAAAAATACGTTATCAACAAAATCGATTCGTGAATTGTTACCGGACGATTTGGAGCCTGTGCTGGACCAGAAAATCGGTGAGGCTGTCGTACAGATACTGCAAAAAGGCGAAGATTATTTTATGTCGCCGGAAGGTACGATGACAATCAAAAACATGCTGGATGACTTTTTATCGACAAAAGGTTCATTTGGCGGAATGATTCAAATGTTTTTAGGAGACTCGACATCACTCGTTGATAAAGTACAGCGCGAGCTTATAAAGTTTTTAAAAGCGCCAGGAACAGCTGCACTTTTGCATCGGATTTTTACAACCGAATGGGAAAAAATTAAAAATCGTCCGGCAATGGACTTTATGAATGATGTAAACTTTGATACGATTGAAACGAGTATCCAAAGCTATGCAAAAAATGCACTGGCATTGGAGGCACGCCTGGATAAAACGGTTAATGACTATTGGCCACAAGGAAAAGACTGGGCTACAAATGATCTGCTACCTAAAATGATGGATAAAACATTTATCGCAGCAGAAGGAAAAATCGAAGATGTACTGAAGCGATTGAATTTAGCCGAAGTCGTTCGAGAGCAGGTAGATTCTTTCCCTATCGCCAAATTAGAAGAGCTTGTATTAGGTATTATTAGTAAAGAGCTGAAATTAATCACATGGCTGGGCGGCATTATTGGTGGTCTTGTCGGGATCATTCAAGCGTTAATCGTCTTTTTGACGAACTAAAAAGAGAAAGTAGGAATATTACATGATTAATATTTACGAAGATATTAATAAACTTGAAGCAACATTCCGCAAGACTGATGAGTTTCAAAATTTAAAGAATGCAGTGGAAACTGTACGTGCAGACGAGGAAGCGAAAGTATTATTCACAAACTTCCGCGATGTTCAGTTAAAAATGCAGGCAAAACAAAATGCTGGTGAAGATATTACAGAAGAAGAATATGTATTCTTGCAAAAAACAGCACAGCTGGCACAGCAAAATGCTAAAATTATTGGTATGCTGGAAGCGGAAATGGCATTAAGTGAGGTCATTCAAGAAGTAAACCGCATCATTACACAACCAATCCAGGCTTTATATGACGGACTATAAGGTTCAGGGGGTCACACGATTGTGTGGCTCTTTTTTTATTTTGATAATATGGAGGGCAGTTTTCCGAAGTAAATTTACTAACATTAAACATGTTTTTTTTCTTCTACCTTAATATTTGTTACAATGAGATAGATTTTTTATTTATTACAATAAGAAGGTAGAGAATAACATGAAAACGATTCATATTAATGAGCAATTCAAGGAAGACTGGACACGTGTTCTTAATCATATAGCCAATTTATTTTACGAGGATTCCGTTATCCAAATCGATCAGGACGGTTCGGATATGTCGATTGAATTCAATAAATCGATTGCTGAAAATTTTACGATTGCCACATTTGCCAAGCTGAAAGTCGATGGGCATGAATATACGAGCGACTATTCGATTAAGTATGCAACAGAAGGAACGGAAAAAGAGCAAAATATCCGAATGAAGCGTGCATTGTCACATGTCATGCTGGATGTACTTGAACAATATTCCGGTATGACTCAGCAGTGGGGGATTTTAACAGGAGTCCGTCCGACAAAGCTATATCATAAATACCGTAAAGCCGGTATGAACGATGAGCAAATTGCCGCGGTACTAAAAGAGGATTACCGGATTTCGGATCAGAAAATCGCATTGATGAAAGCGATTGTTGAGCGACAACTTACTGTGATTCCGGATCTGGACGAGCTTGGAAAGGAAATTTCAATTTATATTGGGGTTCCGTTTTGTCCGACAATGTGTGCGTATTGTACATTCCCGGCCTATGCGATCCAATCAAATCGTAAAGCAGGGCGCGTAGAGAAATTTATCGATGGTCTGCATATTGAACTGCGTGAAATGGGCAAATGGCTGACAGAAAAAAATATGCGTATTACTTCGATCTACTGGGGCGGGGGCACACCGACTTCAATCGAGGCACATGAAATGGATGCATTATATAAAACGATGTTCGATGCTTTCCCGAACCCGGAGTCCATTCGTGAAATTACGGTAGAAGCAGGGCGTCCGGATACAATTACTCCCGAGAAAATCGAAGTGTTGAAAAAATGGGGCATTGACCGTATTTCAGTTAACCCGCAAAGCTATACGCAAGAAACATTAAAAGCAATTGGGCGCCACCATACTGTTGAAGAAACAGTAGAGAAGTTTTGGCTTTCACGCAATTCCGGTATGAATAATATCAATATGGATTTGATTATCGGCTTGCCGAATGAAGGTATTGAAGAATTCGAGCATTCATTGGCGGAATCCGCAAAAATGCAGCCTGAAAGTTTAACGGTGCATACACTCAGCTTCAAGCGCGCATCGGAAATGACACGAAACAAAGATAAGTATAAAGTAGCCGACCGTGATACGGTAGGGAAAATGATGCAGATGGCAACAGAATGGACAGCTGAAAACGGCTATGTTCCATATTACTTATACCGCCAGAAAAATATTTTAGGAAACTTGGAAAACGTCGGTTATTGTAAACCGGAAGAAGAGTCGATCTACAATATTGTCATTATGGAAGAAGTGCAAACAATTTTAGGTATCGGCTGCGGAGCTTCCTCGAAGTTCGTGCATCCAACGACCGGCAAAATTACACAGTTCCACAACCCGAAAGATCCGGCAGCATATATCCTGACATTTGAAGAATCAATCGCCAAGAAAATCGCCATTTTAGATGAGCTATATTCTTAATTTGATGACCTTTAAATATCGACAAATAGCACAGCCAAACTATTGGCATGTGCTATTTGGTTTTTCTGCGAAGGGGAGATTTTTATAATGAGATCAACTTGTGTAAACTAGTAAGAGAGTAAAAGAAAAGGATTTGTTGCAATGAAAAAATTAATAGGACTGTTTATGTTCACGTTGCTGTTCGTGGCAGGATGTACAGAAACAGCCGAAGAAACATACGAAGAAACATACGAAGAACCACTAAAAGAAATGGCCGTCCACTTTATTGATGTAGGACAGGGGGATTCCATTTTCATCGAAGCACCAAACGGGAAAACGATGCTGATTGACGGAGGCGTAAAGGGTGCCGGTAAGGAAGTTGTCGCCTATTTAAAAGCACAGGGAGTCAACCGGCTGGATTATGTAGTCGCTACACACCCGGATGCCGATCATATCGGCGGACTGATTTCAGTGCTGAATTCCATTTCCATAAAGGAATTTATCGATTCCGGAAAAGTACATACGTCTCAAACATATGAAGAAATGCTAAGCCTCATTCAAGCGAAAAATATTAAGTTTACGATCCCTGAAGCAGGCGATGAAATTCAGCTTGAAGACAATCTTACTGTAGATGTACTTGCTGCAGACGAATCGGCTTCTGATAATAATGACGCTTCCATCGTACTGCGCGCGGAGTACCAAAATATTTCGTTTTTACTTATGGGAGATGCCGATCACGGGGTAGAGCAGGAGCTTTTACAAAAAGGAACCGATGTACAGGCAACTATTTTAAAAGCAGGCCATCACGGATCGAATACGAGCAGTTCG
Source organism: Solibacillus sp. FSL R5-0449 (assembly GCF_037975215.1). NCBI lineage: Bacteria > Bacillati > Bacillota > Bacilli > Caryophanales > Caryophanaceae > Solibacillus > Solibacillus sp. FSL R5-0449. The sequence goes on along the minus strand of NZ_CP150239.1, from coordinate 2,969,797 downwards.
CCAAAATTTGTAGAAGCGGTGAGTCCGCTAGTTACTATATTAAGCTATGGTCAGGACAATAAATACGGTCACCCGCATGCAGAAGTAATTGATATACTGAAAAACGTAAACAGTGAAATATATAGTACTGCAGAAGCCGGAACGATTGTAATTACTACAGATGGGGTAATATATGACATAGATGCACAGCAGTGGACAGGTATCGGGGCAACGAATTCGATACCGTTACCAGCCTCAACAAAGAGCAGTAAAGTCGAACTGATCAGTAAAGATGTGCATGAAGAAATTGTTGTCATCCAGAACAATAGTAATCAAGCGGTTAATTTGGAAGGCTGGGAATTAATATCCGTTGAAGGTGATCAAGTATTTAGTTTCCCGGATATTATTTTAACACCAGGTAAAAAGCTTTCGATTACAAGTGGTCCCAATGCAAAAACAGGTGCGGGGACACTCGAATGGACAAAAAGACAGATCTGGCTGAACAGCGGTGATGCAGCTCAATTAGTCAATGCGAAAGGGGAAGTTGTAAGTGAACTACAATAAATATACACTAGACCGATTTGATGGAGATTATGCGATTTTTTTAAAACGCCCGGAAGAAACGGAGCAACTTCTGATCCATCATACTGAAATTCCATCAGAACTTAAAGAAGGCGATATCGTAAATATTATGGATGATGGTTTTGATTATAAGATTGAGTTGCTGAAAGAAGAAACTGAAAATCAAAAAGCGCGTGTCAACAATCTGTTACAGCAATTAAGAAACAAGGAATAACAGGCGTTTATCTCGAAAATGCATCTATACTGGAAAATTTAGAAAAATCAAAAAGTATCAGAAATTGTACGCTTTAGTATGGTAAAATATATGGGTACATATATTAATTTTAGGAGCGTAACAATGGCTATCAAAACAATAATTTTCGATTTAGATGATACTTTATTATTCGATCAACATTCAGTGAAAACGGCATTTGAAAAGACATGTGACTATGCAGCGACTAAAAAAAGCGTCGACGCAAAAGATTTGGAAGAAGCGGTAAGATCTGCAGCGCGAAGTCTTTATGAAAGTTATCCTACATATGACTACACGGTCTTAATCGGCATTAACCCGTTTGAAGGTCTTTGGGGAACATTTGATGATCCGACACCACAATTTCAGCAGATGAAAGAAATTGTCCCTGCATACCGTACTGAAGCTTGGACAAAAGGGTTGGCGGCTGTCGGGATTGAAGATGCCGCATTAGGCGCAGAACTTGGGGAGCGTTTCGTAGAAGAGCGTAAAAAAGCACCATTTTTCTATGAGGATACATTTGCTGTATTAGATGAATTAAAAGGGAAATACGAGCTTGTGCTATTAACGAATGGTGCACCAAGTTTACAAAATTTAAAGTTGGAGATAACTCCGGAGATTGTCCCGTATTTTGACCATATTGTGATTTCGGGTGATTTCGGTAAAGGGAAACCGGATGCTTCCATTTTCGAGTATGTTATGGAAAAAGCGCAGGTTACGAAAGATGAAGCCATCATGGTCGGCGATAATTTAATGACCGATATTTTAGGCTCTTCGCGTGTCGGTATGCGCAACGTTTGGATTAACCGCGAAAGCAAACCGTATAATCCGGAAATTGTACCAACATATGAAGTAACATCTCTTACAGAATTTTTACAGTTAGTGAAAACATTATAAACTAGTAGACGCACTTTACTTTAAGTAAGTGCGTTTTTGATTTAAAAGAATGAATTTTCTAAAAATTCATGTTATAATAGTTGTATGAAGGGATGAAAGAGGTTTTTCTATGGTAACTAATAATGGATGTCGCTGTGAAAACTGCGGCCGCACAAACAATTCAGTTCAGATCAATCCGGTAACGGTTGACCATCATACAGCATACCTTTGTTTGGCATGTGAACATGTGCTACATTTACCTGAAAACAAAAATCGATTTTTCAGCCTTGTACGCAGCAAAAACAGAAGACAGGCCAATCCGGAAATGCAAGGAGCACACCGTATCCTGTCTGCATTTATTGCGGTTGGAGTCTTATTTTTCGTTGCGATTGCAGCATTCGGAGTTGCGCAAAGTACGGATATTGTGACATTGCCACAATTTGAAGCTGAATCTATTTTAATAAATGAGCAATTAACGTTTTTACAATTAAGAGCATTTAATTAAGGACCTGGAGAAACATTCACAGGTCCTTTTATTTATTTTCCCAACAGTTCGGAAACAGTCACAAATTCATACCCCTGTTTTTGAAGTGTAGCCAACACCTCATCCAATGCATCGGCAGTTGTTTGGTGAATGTCATGCATCAATATGATACTCCCATTTTTTGCATGTTCTTTTACTGCTTGCACCGTTTTCTTCGGATCACGGTGCTTCCAGTCAAGTGTATCTATTGTCCACAGTACGTTCGGGACATTTAATTGGTCAGTAATCGTTTTATCATAGCTTCCATACGGCGGGCGGAAAACGGTTGCCCGTTGACCGATCGTCGATTTTATAAGTGTATCGGTTGCCTGGATTTGCTGCTTTATTTCCTTAGTGGATAATGCTGTCAGTTTTTCATGATTAAATGTATGGTTGCCTATCTCATGGCCCGCATTATACACGGCCTTTAAAATTTCAGGATGTTCCTTCACCTCTTGCCCCACAACAAAAAATGTCGCTTTTGCCTCATACTTCTCCAAAGTTTTTAAAATTTGTTTTGTCACTTTCGGATGGGGACCATCATCGAATGTTAAGGCAATTTTCTTATCTTTTGCTGGTTTTGGGTTGGCGGGTTTTTCTTTTACAACAGGGGGTGTAACGAGTCCATTCGTCAGTACATAGCCTGATAATTTATCTGTTGTTACAAACGCCCAACCTTTTAAATTTGTCAGCATTTTAACAGGGCTGTTTTTGCGTAACACACCAATTTCCGTACTCGAGGAGCTGGCAATCTCTCTTACAACTAAATCGTTTGAATTTTTGACAATCATTGCTTTCGAAACAGGTTTTACAATTGCCTGCTTATTGACAAAACCGGCAATACGTCCGTATTTTACAAAAACAAAGTCGGCAGTTGCAGATCCGTAAAGCTCTACTATTGTATTTAAATGAAGTTTTCCTTTAATATCGCTCTCTTCGTTATTCGTCACATGTACAAGCGGCTCTTCTTTTGCTTGTACAAGCATATATTGAGGGGGTGCAGACTTTAAATATTCACTTGGAATATAGCCTATCACTGTTTTATATTGAATTTCAGCCCATCCATCGGCTTCTGAAAGTACGATAACGGGTGATGCTTTTGACAGTGTTATCATTTTTTGCTCTAAAGTTTCATCAAATACCCCGGTCTCTAAAGTTGTAATTTTAATTGTGGCTGAAGGGGCAGCTGCATGGACACGCTCGTTATTAACTACGGAAACACCAACGATACAGAAAACAGTTAATAAGAAATAAAGTATTTTTTTCAACTAAACTCTCCTTTTAGTAAAAAGTGAGCGAATAGAGTGAATGGCTGGTGGGAATCGGGTAGAGGTTTTCACTTTCGCCAAGTAGTATGTAAGATTTTATCCACTCGAAGTTTCCGATGATAACAGATAAAATCGTCCTTTCAACTTATGTATGCGAAGGGGAAATATGTTAAAACAAAAAACTACTGATGAACGAAATTTTCTATCATCAGTAGTTGGAAGAATTAAAGTGTAATGGCTTTTACTTCATCAATATTTTCAAGTTGTGCTACATAAATTAAATCTTCTGTTGTTACTTCATTATCAACGACAAGCATCATGACTGCAGAGCCGCCGATTTGATCGCGACCAACCTGCATTGTTGCGATATTAATGTCTTTTTCTGCAAGCTTAGTCGCAACACGGCCGATTGAACCTGGTTTATCCTGGTTTTTAATGTAAAGCAGGTTGCCGTTAGGAATAACATCTACTACGAAACCTTCCACTTTAACGATGCGGGCACCAAGACCATTTAATAATGTACCGGCTACCGTATGTTTTTCAGTTTCCGTCACGATTTCAACCGTAATTAAATTTGTGAAGCCTTTAGCCGTTGTTGTTTTGTGTTCGTTAATTTGAATGCCGATACGCTCTGCCAGGTAACGTGCGTTCACATCATTTACGTGAGAGCCGTGGTTTGTTGAAAGCAGACCTTTAATAGCATTTGCTGTTAATGGACGTACATCAAAGTTAGCAACTTCACCAGCATAAGAAATGTTCAATTGTTTGATGCTTTCTTCTGTAACCTGGATTAAAAACTTACCAAGCTTTTCAGCTAATGCGAAGAACGGTTCTACTTCCGCAAGCTTTTCTTTTGGAATAGATGGCATGTTAACCGGATTTGTGACAGTACCTGTTTTAAAGAATTTAATAATATCGTTTGATACATCGACTGCAACTGACTCCTGTGCTTCCACAGTAGATGCACCTAAGTGAGGTGTTGCAATCACTTGCGGCAATGTTAACAGTTTATGGTCTGTTGCAGGCTCTTGTACGAATACATCCAGAGCAGCACCTGCTACTTTACCTTCAACAATCGCATCATATAAATCATCTTCGTTAATAATCCCGCCGCGTGCACAGTTGATAATGCGGACACCGTCTTTCATAATCGCAAAACGTTCTTTGTTGATGAGGTTGCGAGTTTCAGGTAAAAGTGGTGTATGAACCGTTACAAAATCTGCTGCTGCACATACTTCGTCAACAGTACCTTTTGTAATCCCCAACTCTTTTGCGCGATCTTCAGTTAAAAATGGGTCGTAGGCGATTACGTCCATACGTTGACCTTTTGCACGGTAAGCTACTTCAGCACCGATACGGCCCATTCCGATTACACCTAGAGTTTTGTTTTTGAGTTCAACCCCAACATATGATTTACGATCCCATTTGCCGTTCTTTAATGTATTGAATGCTTGTGGAATATAACGGGCAAGAGATGTCATCATTGCGATGGTATGCTCAGCTGCAGAGTTTGTGTTCCCGTCCGGAGCGTTTACGACAATAATTCCATACTCTGTTGCGGCATTTAAATCGATGTTGTCAACACCTACACCGGCACGTCCGATTAACTTCAAGTTTTTCGCTGCTTCAATTACTTCTCGTGTAACCGTTGTTTGAGAGCGAACAAGTAATACATCTACATCGGCAATTCGAGCTATTAATTGTTCTGGTGTTAACCCTGTATCAACAATGATATTTAAGTTTAATTCTGTTTCCTGACGTAGCGGGAAAATCCCATCATCACTTAATGGATCTGCAATAAATACGTTGATTGTTTTTGTTTTCTTTTCGATTAATTGTGTAGCTGTCATCATAATCTCTCCTTAAAATTCACTATTATTTTTAATTAACCAACAAAAAAAGCCTTCCGTCCCTTACGAATTACGTAAGGGGCGAAAGGCATTCATTAAACAAATCGCGGTACCACCCTTATTCGTTGCCGACTATTTGAAAATAATAGTCATACAACCTTATCAATATGCGTAACGTGCATGGGACGGAATAACTTACTTTGGATGTTCGGCTATTCTATTCAAGAGTGGAACTAATTTAGCGTATACACTGGTTTACACCGACCACCAGTTCTCTTTGCTATACAAAACTAAATCGTATGTCTCTATCACAATAGTTTGTCGTTTTTAAATTTGATAACATCATAAACCCGATTGTTCACCTTTGTCAACAGAATTTTCAAAATTAATAAATAATTAATGATTTAAATAGCAAATATTCGGTTATTTCACGAACGATATTTAGGGATACTAAATTAAATATTCGTGTTTTTAGAAATGTATGAAAGCGCTAACGATATTGATTTATAGGGATTTGTTTGAATTTACTGAAAAATTGTGATTCAGAGTATTTATCGGAAAAATAACGATTTTACTATTTCACAAAAATTTTATTTTTATTTAAATTTTAATGCTTGAAAGAAAACCAATTAAAGAAGGGGAAATAAAAAATACCACGAAATTGTATAACAGATGCACTGACAAAGGGGGAGTAGAAAATGCATTATGATGCAATCGTAATTGGAGCGGGTTTAGCAGGATTAACTGCGGTTTGTCAGCTTATAGATGCGCAAAAAAAGGTATTACTTGTTGATCAGGAACCCGAAAATTCAATCGGGGGTCAGGCATTTTGGTCATTTGGAGGACTGTTTTTAGTAGATACACCTGAACAGAGAAGGTTAGGTATAAAAGACAGTAAGGAGCTTGCTTGGCAGGATTGGCGCGGCTCTGCAGGATTTGACCGATTAGAGGATGAGGATTACTGGGCATATGAATGGGCAAAGGCCTATGTAGATTTTGCTGCGGGGGAAAAATATGAGTGGCTGAAATCACAGGGCATTCAATTTTTCCCGGTTGTCGGCTGGGCAGAGCGTGGGGGTGCTTTAGCAGGCGGACACGGGAATTCAGTTCCGCGCTTTCATATCGTTTGGGGAACTGGTCCTGCGATTGTAGAAGCTTTTTCAAGTAAAGTACTGCAAGCTGTGGAAAGTGGTTTGATCGATTATTTGCCGCGCCATCAAGTAACGGATTTAATGACTGAAGATGGCGCTGTTACGGGCATTCAAGGGAATATTTTAGAAAATAGTATTATTCGCCGCGGTGAAGAAAGTTCAAGAGAAGTTATCGGAACATTTGAGTATACGGCAGATGCAGTCGTCGTAGCGAGCGGTGGCATCGGGGCAAATATAGAGCTTATTAAAGAAAATTGGCCGTCACGACTTGGATTGCCGCCGGAAAATATGGTATCCGGCGTTCCTGCATTTGTTGATGGAAAAATGCTCGAAATTACGGAGCGTGCTGGTGGGCGAATCGTCAATCGAGACCGGATGTGGCATTATACGGAAGGCTTGAAAAACTGGGATCCAATTTGGAAAAACCACGGAATTCGTATACTGCCAGGACCGTCCTCGATGTGGTTTGATGCAACAGGAAACCGTTTCAAAGCACCGAACTTTCCCGGTTTTGATACACTCAGCACACTTGAAGCCATTCAAAAAACAGGCTATGACTACTCCTGGTTCATATTGACAGAAAAAATAATCGAAAAGGAATTTGCATTATCCGGTTCTGAGCAAAATATGGATTTAACAAATAAAAGTATAATGGACGTGCTGAAGCGGGTTTTACCAGGGCCGCCCAAAGCCGTTCAGGCATTTAAAGAAAACGGGGAAGACTTTGTCATTGCGGATAGTTTAAAAGATTTAGTCGATGGGATGAACAAACTGGCAGGCAATGACTTGCTTGATTTCATGCATATAAAAGAGCAGATTTTAGCGCGTGACCGTGAAATTGAAAATATCTTTTCAAAGGATGCGCAAATCAATGCATTGCACGGAGCAAGAAACTATATCGGGGATAAATTAATTCGTGCAGCGAAACCCCATAAAATTTTGGATCCGAAAGCCGGACCGTTAATTGCGGTACGTTTAAATATACTCACAAGAAAGACATTAGGGGGATTACAAACCAATTTAAACGGGCAAGTACTAAATGACGAGGGAAATCCTGTTCAAGGACTCTTTGCGGCAGGGGAAGTCAGCGGCTTTGGCGGCGGTGGTGTACATGGCTACCGTTCATTGGAAGGCACATTTTTAGGCGGGTGCCTATTTACGGGCTTGCAGGTCGGTAAATATTTAGCCACTTTTAAGCCTTTACCAAGCAAGGCCAAAGCATTGGAAGTGTGAAAATAAAGGAGTTATGAAATCATTTGTCGAAATGAATGATTATTCATAAATAAGGGGTGCATACAATTGAATTTTGAAACTATTAATCTGGAAATTGCGGAGCGAAAAGCAACATTAACATTAAATCGCCCGACTGCTATGAATGCAATGGATTTTACAATGATGCGCGAATTGGCGGATTGCTTTGAAGCGCTACATAATGAAAAGGATGTTCAAATTCTTATCATTAGAGGGGAAGGGAGAGTCTTCTCTGCTGGCGGCGATGTAAAAATGATGGTTTCGTCAGATGATTTTTCTGATTTTGGAACGATTATGGATGATATTTCACGTTTAGTGAAGGCGTATTATACACTTCCGATGATTACGATTGCACAAATTCATGGCGCTGCGGCCGGCTTAGGATTTAGCCTGGCGTTAGGAAGTGATATCATTGTCGCAGAGCAATCGAGTAAATTAGCGATGAACTTTATCGGCATCGGTTTAGTTCCTGACGGTGCAGGACACTTCTTTATGAAGGAACGTCTAGGAACACCAAAAGCGAAGCAAATGATATGGGAAGGAAAAGTGCTAAGCGGCGATGAAGCGTTAGCATTAGGACTCATTGATTATAATGTAGAAGATGGTCAGGCATTAGTAACCGTAGACCAGCTTGTCGGCAAGCTGTTGGCATCACCGATCTTGGCGAAGATTGAAACAAAGCTGATCTTGCATAACGCGAACTTGCCTGTATTAGAGCAAATATTGGAAGGCGAATCGGCCGGACAAGTGAAAATGCGTCAAACACAGGATCATTTAGAAGGGATTCAGGCTTTCGTCGGAAAGAGAATGCCGCAATTTGAAGGGAAGTAAATAATATCGGGGGATGCTGGTGAAACAATGCCGGCTCCTCTTTTTTATTAGGTAATAAATTATTACTGTACATCATTACCGAATGCTTATATGATAGTGAAAGACTAAAAATGGAGGTAACTTCATGGACCAAATTTGGCTATCAGACAACCGGCGACAAATTGTACACAATGTGTATTGTCCCAATGTAAATGATGCGATTGCAATTTGCGAAATTGAATTAAAACAGCTGGATCAGGAACTGAGTAATTACTTGGAAGTACCGTTCGAGCAATATCATGAAATACATGCGCATTTTAATAATAGCGATATTATTAAGCAAGGTGCATTCACATATGAGCAAGTTCGTCACATATTAGATGCTGGAAATATCCATAATCTAGTGATTGATGAAAGAGGGTGTATCGATTTTAAGAAAGAAACGATCGGAATGAGTACCGCGATTTCTTTCGCCCAAAGTAAGTGGAATGGTGCAGATCGGGCTACCGCGGTTGAAAATGCTGTGCTGACAGGTTTAACAGTAATAGGGGAACCATTTGCCGAAGAAATAATCGAAAAGCAAATCGATAACCTGAATATTGTGGACCATATTGAACTGGATGATGGCATTGCAAGTGCTGTTAAAAAAAACGGTGCAAAAGCAGTTGTGAAGAGGATGGCTAGTACGGCTACAAAAAAGGCGATGTACAGTTCTGTTATTGCTAAAAAAGCGATCACATTACTCAATGCAAATGTTGTAACAGGAGCAATCGTAACAGGTGTCTTGTCGAGCGTCGATATTGTTCGCACGATCAAAAAACAGATGTCTCCTGCACAACTATTTAAAAACATTTCCAAAACAGCAGCAAGTGTTGCAGGGAGTATCGCGGGGTTAATCATCGGCGGGGGAGTCGGTCTTTCCATACCGAATGTCAGTACAGCGGTCATCAGTTTAATCGGCGGGATCATCGGTCTTATTATAGGGAGTATATTGACGACGACGCTTGTCAAAAAAGTGCTGGATCTATTTATAAAAGATGACTCGGTGAAAATGCTGGAAATTTTTAATGAAGAGCTTGTTCGTTTAGTAGAGCAGTATTTATTAAATGAAAAAGAGCTTGAACTCGTGTTAAGCGATTTTAATGAAATGTATAATATGCCGGAAGAGTTCCGGAATATGTATGCAGCAGAAGATCGTGTTGCGTATGCAAGGGATATGATTGAAAAAGAATTGAATCGTATTGTCAGGCTGCGCATGTATTTACAAGTCCCGACAAATGAAGAGTTATATGGGGCAATTAAACGTTTAGCAAAATAAAGAAGGTGCCCTAAAATTTCAGGGCACCTTCTTGTTTATCCCGCAGGCGCGGAAGTTAACTACCGGTAAAAGCCGGATTGAAGTTTCACTATGTACGTTTCATCTAAACGTGGAATAAAATTAATTTACCCGACGAGTTTACTAATCGATGAGTTTTCTCGGCAATACCTTTTTCTTCGATTTGCTTTTGTCCTTCGATTTTTGCAGCATCATCGTTTGCGAAATTCCACACTTCATCAAATAATGTTTCCCCAGTTTTTTCAAATGCAGTAAAACGATAATTCTCCATTTAAACCACCCTTTATAAGCAAGATAATATAATTATACTAGAAATTTTTCGAAAATTCACGAATCAGCCATCATTATTCGAGAAATATTTGCATTTTATGAACTGTTCATGAACAATTTAATCCACAAATATTTACCCGGTTTCTAAAATGAGTAAACGCATTTTGTGAAGAAAATTCTCTTTCTTGAACCGACAAGCAATTGATTGTCTTTTAATCGATAAATCACGCATATACATGTTACAATAAATTGTAATAGAGTTATAAAGGGGCGATTGCTTGTGAATGGAATTACAAAACTCCAACCTGGTGAACAAGTGGACCAATATTTATTGATCAAAGAAGCAAAAAAAGGCGTGACGACTGTCGGTAAGCCTTTTATGTCACTAATTTTACAGGATCGTAGCGGCGATATTGAAGCGAAGCTATGGGATACAAACGAAGAACATGAAAATTTATACCGTGCACAGGTAATTGTAAAAGTTGGGGGAGAGATTCACGACTATCGTGGAAAAAACCAACTGCGTGTGAAACAAATCCGACCTGCACGTGATGAGGAAGGCGTTCAAATCAGCGATCTTTTGCCGACATCTGCGGTGCCAAAAGAACAGTTATTTGAAGAGCTTACACAGTACTTCTTTCAAATTCAAAATCCGAACATCTCGCGTATTACACGCAATCTTACAAAAAAATACCAAGATCAATTACTGATCTATCCTGCCGCAACTAAAAATCATCATGACTATGCATCCGGTTTACTTGACCATGTTGTATCGATGCTGAAATTAAGTGAGGCGATTTGTGATCTATATCCGACGCTGAACCGTGATTTATTGTATGCGGGGGTTATTTTACATGATATCGGTAAGGTCATTGAGCTAAGCGGTCCAGTAGGTACAATGTATACGGTGGAAGGCAACTTGCTTGGTCATATTTCAATTATGGTCAATGAAATTGGTCAAGCTGCCAATGAACTGAAAATCGAAGGTGAAGAAGTGATGCTGCTTCAACATCTTGTATTGTCACATCACGGAAAAGAAGAGTGGGGCAGCCCGAAAAAGCCTATGATTCAGGAAGCGGAAATTTTACACTATATTGATAATATTGACGCGAAGATGAATATGCTGACACGTGCCCTTGATAAAACGAAGCCTGGTGAATTTACAGAGCGTCTATTCCCATTAGATAACCGTTCATTCTACAAGCCGATGATTTAAGGTATTAAGAAATTTCTAAATTCAATAAGAAAAGCAGTTCAAATTTTGTAATTTAAAATTTGAACTGCTTATTTTTTGTCAGCTACTTAGCCGCCTTCACTCCGTTCAACTAAATACCCTGATATCATAAATTATCTATATTTCGTATTTTCTTTATTGGTTATCCTGCTGGAATTTCACCATGAATTCAGCAAGGGCTTTGCATGTTTCGACTGGGACAGCGTTGTAAGCAGACGCGCGGCAGCCTCCTACAGAACGGTGACCGTTTAAACCGACAAATCCGGCTGTTTTTGCTTCAGCAAGGAATTTTTTCTCCAGCTCTTCATCAGCGACACGGAATGTAATGTTCATCAATGAACGAGAATCTTCAGTGGCATGCCCGAAGTAGAAGCCGTTCGAATTGTCGATGACATCATAAATATACTTCGCCTTTTCTTCATTGCGCTGTTCGATCGCTTCTAAGCCACCTTCAGCTTTCACCCATTTCAATACTTCGCCCAGCATATAAATACCGAATGTAGGAGGTGTATTGTACAACGAGTTATTTTTAGAATGTGTAGAGTACTTCAGCATTGTCGGGATAGTTGACTTCGCTTTTTCAAGGAAATCTTTACGGATGATGACAACCGTTACACCTGAAGGGCCTAAATTCTTCTGTGCGCCCGCATAAATCATGGCAAATTTCGATACATCAATTTTCTTTGATAAAATATCTGAAGACATGTCCGCGATTAGAGGGACGTCACCAGTAGTCGGGAACGTTTTCCACTGAGTACCGAAAATTGTATTGTTTGATGTTAAGTGAAGATATGCTGAATCTTCATCGATTTGGATATCTGAAAGAGCCGGGATATTTTTGTAGTTATTGCTTTTTGAGCTAGCTGCTTCCACAGGTGTTCCGAATAACTTCGCTTCGGCAAAGGCTTTTTCTGACCAAGCACCTGTTTGGATATAGCTTGCCTTTTGTCCTTCATTTAAGAAGTTCATTGGAATCATTGAAAATTGAAGGCTTGCTCCGCCTTGTAAAAACAGTACTTCATAGTTTTCAGGGATTTCATATAACTGGCGTAAATTTGCAATCGCTTCATTATGGACCTCTTCAAATGCCCCACTTCGGTGGCTTAATTCCATTACCGACATACCAGTACCTTTAAAATCCACTAGCTCCGCCTGTGCTTTTTGTAAAACCTCTAATGGTAATGCCGATGGACCAGCATTAAAGTTAAACGCGCGTTTTGTTGTTACTGTCAATGCAATCACTCCTGAATTATTTATTAGAATATATAAGTTGATAATATACTCTTTCCGAACAAATATGTGAAAATTCTTGAAATTATTTTTTTTATAAACATAAATGAGAAGAACTTATAGAAAATTTATAGATTTTTGTCACAAAGGAAAAGGGAATGTTCGTGTTTTGGGCATAGTTACTTTTATAGCCTTGTTTATAAACAGGAACTATGCGAGTATAGAGGGGATGAAATACAGGAGGTATGTGAAAAATGGAACAATTACCCAAGTGTCCGGAATGCGGATCAGAGTATACGTATGAAGATGGACAAAATTATGTGTGCCCGGAATGTGCGCATGAATGGTCTCAATCAGCTGAAACAGTGCAAGAAGAAGGTTTAGTCGTTCGTGATGCAAATGGCAACCTGTTAGCTGATGGCGATACTGTAACAGTTGTAAAAGATTTAAAGGTAAAGGGAAGCTCCTCTACATTAAAAATCGGTACACGTGTAAAAAATATTCGACTAGTGGAAGGCGACCACAATATCGATTGTAAAATTGATGGTTTTGGTGCAATGAAGCTGAAATCGGAATTTGTGAAGAAAAACTAAAAAAATGCGAGACCCGATTATGGGCCTCGCACTTTATATTTCAACGATTATTCAGCTTTGAAGCCTGAAAAAGCGTCTTTTAAATCTTTGTCTTTTACTTTTACGTCAGCTTCGTTAATTAACTCTGCCATTTTTGCGTTCCAATCCGCTTTTGTAGCAGCAATTGATTCACGGATTTCTTCTTTTTTGTCTTCAAGTTTCCCGTAATCTTTGACATCACGTTTTTCAGTTACTTGAATGATGTGGAAGCCATGTTCAGATTGTACAGGCTCACTGATTTCGTCTACTTCCAATGCATATGCAGCATCGTTGAATTCAGGCACCATTGTACCTACTGTAAACCAGCCTAAATCTCCGCCTTGTGCGCCAGAACCTGGATCAGTTGAGAATTCTTTCGCTAATTCAGCAAAATCTTCCCCAGCATCTAATTTAGCTTTAATTTCTTTTGCAGTCTCTTCATCTTCCACTAAAATGTGGCGAGCGTTTAATTCCTGAGATGCTTGGTTGTAGTACTTTTCGATTTCCTCGTCAGTTACTTCAACATCTTTTAAAGCTTTCTCTTGTAACAGTGTGAAACGAATATTTGTTTTTAACGTTTCTTCCGTTAAATTGCTTTGTGCTAAAATCGACTCGTAGCTATCGCCATACTGCTCTTTAACACCCTTCAATTCTTCTTCGATTTCCTCATCTGTTACTTTATATTTATCGTTTAAAATCTGCTCAACTACTACTTGCTGTAATAATTGATCTCCAGCGATGTCCTTCATTGAATTATAAAATTCTTCTTGAGTGATATCGCCTACGCTTGTTGATACAACAACTTCATCTCCAGGATTACTGCATGCAGCTAAACCGATTGAAGCAGCAACTGTTAATGCAAAAATGGTCTTTTTCATTTGAATACGCTCCTAACTTAACTTTAATGCAATTGTAACTATAACATAAACGATTTAAAAACAAAATGGTTGCATGTGAAGAGCGCCTAAGTTTTGTAACAACAGGCGCATACGATATTGAGAGAAAGAGAGAAGGGAGGTGTCAATATGGGTGGCGGAGGTTACAACGGCGGCGGCTACGGCTCTGGCTTTGCTCTTTTAGTTGTATTGTTTATCTTGTTGATTATTGTAGGTGCAGCTTTCATCTACTAAGAAAGAAAGGTGTGTTAAAAGTCTTTACGACTTTTAACACACCTTTTCCAATTATTAAAGTATGGACCAAAAAATTTATTACATAAAAAATTTTTTAAACGGCTAGCAGTACTTCAACATACATGCTTACAAGTAAAATCGTAATCAGTACATTAATCGTACGGAAAATTTTTGGCTGTTTTTCTTCTGGAATTTCACGTCGACTGCATAATGCGGCAGTCATTCGATTTATTTGGAATAAGTATATTACTGAGAATAAGATCACAACAAGTAGTAACAAATTTATTCCTCCCCTCTAAAGCATCAATAAAAAACCTAAATATCAAGCGGAACTAAAATTTCATAACCTCTTGGCGTTTCTTCAATTATAGCATTGTTTGGTGCATACATTAAATTTTTCACATATAAAAAATCCATGAGACAAATACAGCAGTGAAATGCGAGTAAACCGCTAAAATAATGCGCATATTCCGGGAAGTTAATGCCCCCGGCGATTATTGCTGCATTAATCACGATAAAAGGTGTGACGAGTGCAAAAAGGTACGACTTTTTCGGAATACCATGCTGCAGACGCATCCGGACAACCGGCAAAAGGTGTTGAATCTTAAAGCGAATAACGAGTGATTTTCTATGTTGAAACAGAGCGAAATAATGTAATAATTTATGCATAGGATAAATAAATGGTAATACTAATAAAACTAACCATAAATGGCGATCGATATGCTTACCGTTAAAATTAAAACTGAATGCAATGTATGAAAAGCAGAATACAAGGATGAAAAGGGTGATTGCCAATAATACAAGTCTTCCCGTACCGTATTCACGCTCAATATTGATTGTTTTCCAACAATGCATGTGAGCCCCCCTAAAATATTATGGAAAAGGACGTATTATGCTTTTCCATTAACGAAACATTATTAAACATAAAACTAACTATAATAAATAAAAAAAGAAATGTCATCAATTTAAATTGTCGACATTTCTTACTAGAAATTTTATGAAGTTGTAGTGATGGACGGTTTACCTTTGTCGTCAATCGTTTCTTTAAAGTTGAAGAAAGAACGTTCGAATATTTCGATGAAGTCATCCCCGTAAATATTACGGATAACAGCCATTACATCCAAAAACTCTGGGAAACGCCCGTAAAGTTCTTTTAATGGTAATGCACCAATTAAAATCGTATGTTCTGTATCGTGATAATGATCATACATACGTAGGATGAGTTCTGCACCTTTATCAGTCAACTCAACATATGTATTACGTTTGTCTTCATCACGTTTTGAGAAAGTAAGTAATCCACGTTCTTCTAATTTTTTTGAAAAGTTGAAAGCGGTAGATACATGCATGACACCAAATTTAGCTACATCTGAAATGGATGCACCTTTCAAATGATATGAAATCCATAAAATATGATGTTCATTAATATTTAAATCAAAAGGTTTAATCCATGTTTGCCAATCTTTTTCGATAGCTTTCCATAGTGCTTTCGAAAGTTGTGCGACTCTTTGGCTAAATAACATAGCCTCTCGTTGTGAGTATAAATCTTCTGTCAAAGCAATCACCTTCTTCTTTCATTTACGTTTTAAAAATATTATAGCAATAAAAGAAAAGACTTTAAAGTTAGAAAAATGGAATAATTCAACATTGGTTGATTTATGCTATAAAAAAGTAAATTTGGGATTATTTTGACTGTTTTTAAAGATTATTTTGGTTCGAAAGTTATAGTGATGAATGAGTGTTCATTACTCGTTATTTCTATTTGAAGGAATATTTTTCTCGATTTCACTTATAGAATTCTGTAATTTCTCTATTTCTTGTTTGAGATTTACTGTTTCCGGCTCAATCTGAGTTTTGAAATTTGCGAAATTATCCTTTAATTCATTTACTATACTAGGCATACTATTTTGTACTTCTGCTTTTAATGTTGTAATCGATTGCTTTACATTATTTAATTCATGTTGAACGTCTTGGAGTTTTGATTTGGCGATTTTTGTGTTTTCCAATAAGTTTTGACGTAAAGCTGTACCTGATTGTGGTGCTGTAAATAAAATAACAGCCGCACCGCTAACAATGCCTGTTGTAATTCCTAGTAAAAATGATTTTGCTTTCATATTGTTAACCTCGCTTTTTTTATTTGTTATCCAAATCTTTTTCCAAATCCATCTTCCGATAAACATTGAAAAGATTAGGCGGGAAAGTATTAAAAGAAAAACCAGCATTTTCACTTATGAGAAAGATGCTGGCCATAGTCTCCTTGTAGGAGCAATTATAAGTGGGATTTAATTTCCTCAGAAAGTGTCGACAGTACATCTGGAGGGAATTCCTGTGAACGACCATTCCAGTTGACAACTAGTCCGTCTTTTTCATCATATCGAGGAACAAGATGCAAGTGGTAATGGAAAACAGTTTGACCTGCTTCAGCACCGTTATTATTGATCGTATTCATACCAGCCGGATTAAAAGCAGCTTTAATGGCATTCGCAACTTTCGGGGCAGCAGCATATAAGTTACGTGCTACATCTTCTGGCATTTCAAACAGATCTTTGCAATGTGTTTTCGGGATTAACAATGTATGGCCTTTTGTTAACGGGGCAATATCCATGAAGGCAAAAGTATGCTCATCCTCATAAACTTTAACACTTGGAATTTCACCGGCAATAATTTTGCAAAATAAGCAATCACTCATCTTTTTTATCGCTCCTTTTTTATTTTTGATTTTCACCATTAGAAGTTCGAAAAAAATGTTATTGTAAATTGAGAGGAATCGAGGACGGTAAACTCACTTGGAAAACATCCGCCTACAATAAAAATCAATTGTACAACCCCAATTTATGGTGAAGATACTATTATTTTTCTTTATTCTATCATAGATTATTCGGAAAACTACTTTCTTATATGAAGGATTTATTTTTTGTTCTCTGAATTGAGTGTTGCATTCAGTGTTCAATTTTATTCGCTTTTGATAAACTAAATTTTAGAAAAGAGGAGTGACGACTGTGACAATTTTACAACTGCAAAATGTAACAGGTGGTTATACGAGAAAGCCTGTGATTCAAGATTTATCATTTGAAATTAACAAAGGAGAGCTCGTTGGATTAATCGGTCTTAACGGTGCCGGGAAAAGTACGACGATCAAGCATATTATTGGCACGCTCTTACCGCGCTCTGGAGAAATTCGTTTAAACGGTGTGACGTTGAAGGAGAATTTGGACAAGTATCGGTCAAGCTTCTCGTACATTCCGGAAACACCCGTACTGTATGAAGAATTAACATTAAAAGAACATTTACAATTAACGGCAATGGCCTATGGTTTAGATGAAAAAACGCTGGATGCGCGCTCGGAAGTTTTATTGAAGGAATTCCGTATGGAAAAGCGATTAAATTGGTTCCCGTCGCACTTTTCAAAAGGAATGCGCCAGAAGGTAATGATTATGTGCGCATTTTTAGTCGATCCAAGTCTGTATATTATCGATGAGCCGTTTGTCGGGTTAGATCCGCTCGGCATTCAGTCATTGCTAGACCAAATGGATGATAAAAAACGTGCAGGGGCATCGATTTTAATGTCTACACATATTTTATCGACTGCTGAAAAACATTGTGACCGTATCATTCTTCTTCATGAAGGACGCGTACGTGCACAAGGGACAATGAATGATTTGCGCAAAGCGTTCAATATGCCGACTGCGACACTCGATGATTTGTATATTGCGATGACAAAGGAGCAAGACAATGAACAGCATGCATAGTGTATGGGCTAAGCGCTTCGAGCATTACATCGGCGAAGTGATGAAGTATATGCGCTTCGTCTTTACAGGGCATATTGCGATTGTCCTTGTCTTTATCGCAGGGGCGGGGGGATATCAGTACAGCGAATGGCTGAAGGTCGTGCAGCCGGATTTCCCGGCAGAGTGGCTCATTGCCGTTATCGCAGGGGGCTTAGTCGCATTCAGTAGACCTGTCACTTTATTGAAAGAACCGGATCAGGTGTACTTATTGCCGCTTGAGAGCCAAATGCCGAACTATTTCAAAAAGGCGCTGAACTGGACATTTTGGTCACAGGTGCTAGTTCCGGTCGTTCTTTATATAATAGCGATTCCGTTGTTGAAAGAGGTTACGCCACTTAGCGTAGGTGAAATTTGGCTGACTGCCGCATTTATCGCAGTATTGAAATATATTAATGTTCGCGCCGAATTCAACTACCGCTATGCAAACCGTGGCAATGCCATCGGATTCGACCGATTTGTACGGGCAGTCGTATCGATTATCGGAATCCAAATGACTTTGACAGACGGCTTGCTAGGCATAGTATTTCTAATTATGATGGCTTATTATGCATTTACATTGAAGAAGAAAGTTCAGGATAACCCAGTGCCTTACGAGCATTTTATTAAACTTGAGCAAAACAGGATGATGCGTTTTTACCGTTTTGCCAACTACTTTACAGATGTCCCGCATTTAAAGGGCTCTGTCAAACGTCGTGCATGGCTTGATACAGCGTATAAAGCCATCAGCTATAAAAAGGAAAATACACAGGCGTATTTGATTTACCGTACGTTTATCCGTACAGATGACCATTTTTACTTATGGGTACGGTTAACGGCGATTTCAGCTGTTATTGCGATGTTTATTACGATTCCGTTTGTTACGTGGATCGTTGCAGGTGCATTGGCATTTGCGACAACACTTCAGCTTAAGTATGCGCTCATGTCAGCAGGGGATTTCCGAATGGACATGCTTTACCCGATTCCGCGCGATACGAGAAAACAGGCTGTCGCAAAACTGCTTCGTCAACTAAGCATTGTACAGGCTATTATCGTGACACTATGTGCAGTAATGCAGCCGCAGTTTTACATCATCCCGGTTGTCATTATCGCAGTGAGCGAACTGACGATGAGAATGTCAAAATAATAAATGGAATATTAATAAATAAGGCACCCATTTTCTAGAGTGAAAATGGGTGCCTATTATGTTTATAACAAGAAGCCGCCGATTAATAACCCGACGACGATTACTATAATAGAAGGAACTTTAAATTTTTCCAATGCAAGATAGCTGCCGACGATCATTAAAATCGTTGGAATCAGTTTATTTGATTCATAGGAAGACTTTGCGAAATCGAATGTTAATGTAATTAATAATACGGCAATTGCAGGTAGTACAAAGCTTGATAACCGGATTACTTTAGGTGAATCTCTATATTTATGTAGAAGATTTAAAAGTGTAATCATCAAAATCAGGGTAGGGGCAACTGTCGCGAATAACGCGATAATACTCCCTAAAATTCCACCGACTTCAAAGCCGATATAACCCGCCATCTTCGTTGCAATAGGGCCTGGCAGTGAATTGGCCAAAGCTAGAAACTCACTGAATTCACTTTGCGTCATCCACGCATACCTGTCTACTACTTCATGTTCGATTAACGGGATGGAAGCAGGTCCGCCACCGTATGCCAAAAGGTTCGGTATTAAAAATGCAATGAAAATCTCCCAAAATATCATTGTTCTTTTCCTCCTTTAGCCGGCAGTGCAAGCGCCAATATTAAGAGGGAAGCAATGATGATCCCAGGGTGAAGATCAAATACAACAATCGTTATAAAACTATATAAGAAAATAATTGCACTGATTTTCAAACCTAAAGACTTATGCGATTTTTTTAGGAAATCGAATGCATAGAGCCCCATCATCACTGTCACAATGGGGATAACCCCTTTAGACATGTTATTGATGAAATCGGAGTTGCTAAATTGCTTCAATGAATTTAATAATATGATGATTAATAGTACGGTAGGTATGACCGAGGCAAACAGGGCATTGATTAACCCGAGCATTCCGCCTATACGGTAGCCTATATAGCCTGCCATTTTTGTCGCAATCGGCCCAGGCAATGTATTACCAATTGATAAAACATCCGAAAAATCATCGTCTGTCATAAGTTTATAC
The DNA here is from genome assembly GCF_037975215.1 of Solibacillus sp. FSL R5-0449. Lineage (NCBI taxonomy): Bacteria > Bacillati > Bacillota > Bacilli > Caryophanales > Caryophanaceae > Solibacillus > Solibacillus sp. FSL R5-0449. The sequence continues at coordinate 2,949,528 of NZ_CP150239.1, read as the reverse complement.
TTTTCCACCACTTCTTTATGTAGTAATGGAATGATTGTCGGACCTCCGCCGAAGCCAAGAATTCCGGACACAAAAAAAGCTTTAAACAACTGAATTTGAATTTTCACATCATAACCGCCTTTTATTTAGTTGGAAGCAAAATAGTTCGGAAAACGAAAGAATTTCTAAATATGTATTATTTTATATAAAAATGCTACGAAATACAATCGTAGCATTTTTGATAGAAGCATTATTCTTTTGAAGCTGCACTATATGTCGTAATATAAGAGGATGAGTTAAACATCGACTGTAGCACTTGTGTCGTACCTTCAAAAACAGGGGCAAATGAAGTTTTATACTCATCGCTTGCTTTCCAGACTTCGTAGGAAGCAGGTCCGCCCCATTGAATAATAAATAAATAGGTTTCTGCTTTAACCGGGCGCAATAAACGGTAGGCAATGACAGCATCATTGGAATTCAGTGCAGGGATGACGTCGAGAGCTTTTTTCTCGAAAACCGGGCGTTCATCTGACATAATGGGCATATTGAAAAAAGTAAAATAACCCTTTTGCGTAAACTGCCCATCCTGTGCAATGACTTCAAACTTGCGAGGTACTGCGAAAATTGATTTTTTGTCTGTTTCATGCAACACCACCGAATTGCCATTTCCGTGCAATAAAACTAAAGGGTGCTGCGGATTTTTTGCGATTAGTTTTTCCATATAGTCAGGTGTTCCTGAAGTTACATAAAAATTCATAAGACCGACCTCCTTTACACTATTATTTCCATTTATAAAGATGTTCAAGCCATTTGTCAAAAAGTTCTATAGCAGAAGAGACAATTTTATGACATTTATTGAAGAAATCTATACAATTATTAATGAAAAGTTTATAGTCGATCATGGATATCAATGACGTTTTTGAGGTATAGAATAAAAAAGAATTTATTTTAAGGGGTAGAAATCAAAAATGATGAAATTTAATGACACATTATTACGTGCTGCTCGCGGTGAGCAAGTAGAACATACGCCGGTTTGGTTTATGCGCCAGGCAGGCCGTTCACAGCCAGAATATCGTGAAATAAAAGAAAAATATTCATTAGAAGAGATTACAATGCAGCCGGAGTTATGTGCATATGTGACGCGTTTACCTGTTGAACAATACAATGTAGATGCTGCGATTCTTTATAAAGATATCGTTACCCCTTTACCAGGAATGGGAATTGATGTGAAAATAAAAGCGGGAATCGGTCCGGTTATTTCAAACCCTATCCGTTCAGCTGCTGATGTAGAAAAATTACGTGATTTTAATGCACAAGAGCATACACCTTACGTGCTTGAAACAATTAAAATGTTAACGACAGAACAGTTAAATGTTCCGTTAATCGGTTTTGGCGGTGCTCCGTTTACGCTTGCAAGCTATATGATCGAAGGCGGCCCGAGCAAAAACTACGCTAAAACAAAGTCATTCATGGTTTCGCAGCCAAAAGCATGGTTTGCGTTAATGGACAAACTGGCTGATATGATTATTGTGGATATTACAGCACAAGTAGAAGCTGGTGCAAAGGCAATCCAAATTTTCGATTCTTGGGTTGGTGCATTAAATGTAGAAGATTACCGTATTTTCATTAAACCGACGATGACACGCATTTTTGCTGAATTGCGCGCATTGAATGTGCCGTTAATCCAATTCGGTGTAGGTGCATCGCATTTAGTAAAAGAATGGCATGACCTGCCTGTTGATGTCGTAGGTTTGGACTGGCGTTTACCAATCCGTGAAGCAGAAGCGCGCGGCGTAACAAAAGCGGTACAAGGGAACTTGGATCCTACATTATTACTGGCAGACTGGAACGTAATCGAAGCAAGAGCGAAAGATATCGTTGATCAAGGTTTAGCACATACAGGCGGACATATTTTCAACTTAGGCCACGGTGTCTTCCCAGAAGTAGATCCAGCTGTCTTAAAACGACTAACAACATTTGTACATGAATACAGCCGCGAACAAATCGCAAAACGTTCATAATACAACAATAAATTCAAATTTGATTATTCACCGGTATAGGTGAGAAAACTATATAAGATGAAGGTTGACTGGAGAACCCAAAAACTAAATGGGATGTAAAACCTTTAAAACTAACAAAAAAGAAACGTGTTTAAAAACATGCAGAGGTGACTTACATGAAAGAAGTACGCGGGTTATTAGTAATGGCTTATGGTACGCCATATAAAGAAGAAGATATCGAACGTTATTACACACATATTCGTCACGGCCGTAAACCGAGCCAGGAACATTTGGACGACTTAACAGAACGCTACCGTGCAATCGGCGGTATTTCTCCGCTTGCGAAAATGACGGAAGCACAGGCTCATGCATTATGTGCACGTTTGAACGAAGTACAGGACGAAGTGGAATATAAAGTATTTATCGGCTTGAAGCATATCGAACCATTTGTAGAAGATGCAGTAGAAGCAATGGTGAAAGAAGGAATCACGGAAGCGGTATCGATTGTTTTAGCACCACACTTCTCAACATTCTCGATTAAATCTTACAATGGACGAGCGAAAGAAGCTGCAGAAAAATTAGGCGGTACATTAAATATCACTTCTGTTGAAGCGTGGTATGACGAGCCTAAATTCATTGAGTTCTGGAAAAATGCCGTAAATGGCGAGTTGGCAAAAATGACAGAAGAAGAACGCGCAAATGCTTGCTTAATCGTGTCTAACCACTCATTACCGGAAAAAATTAAACTTGCAGGCGACCCGTATGAAGAGCAGTTAATCGAAACAGCACGTTTAATTGAAGAGGCTTCTGATATTGTGAATGTTGAAGTAGGCTGGCAGTCAGCCGGACAAACACCGGAGCCATGGCTAGGACCGGACGTACAGGATTTAACAAAGGAATTATTTGAGCAAAAAGGTTATAAAGCTTTCATCTATACACCAGTAGGATTTGTTACAGAGCATTTAGAAGTGTTATATGATAATGACATTGAGTGTAAAGTTGTTTGTGACGAAATCGGTGCAAGCTACTATCGCCCGACAATGCCAAATACACATCCTTTATTCATTGATGCAATGGTAGATGCTATCAATAAAAAATTAGCGAAATAGTAGAGAGTGATGATGAGGGTGACTTTAAAAAGGAACAAGGTTGTTATCGTTGGCGGTGGCATCACTGGTTTAACGACGGCATACTATTTACAGCAAAAAACGAAGGCGCATAATTTACCGATAGATATCGTGCTGATCGAAGCGTCACTACGTTTAGGTGGTAAGATCCATACTGTAAGACAAAATGGATATATTATCGAACGTGGGCCTGAATCGTTTTTTGATACAGGTAGCAGTGTCCGAAAGTTGGCACGTGATTTAAATATCGAACATGAGATGATTCAAAATAATTATGGTCGAACATTCATCGCAGTTGGCAGCAAGTTACACCAAATTCCGAGCAATATTCTGCTCGGGGGGTCACCTAAAATCTTACCGTTCATGACATCGAATGTTCTATCTTTAATGGGGAAATTTCGCGCAGCAGGGGATTTATTATTACCGAAATTACCGCATGCGGCTGACGAACCGATCAGTGAGTTTTTCAATCGGCGTTTTGGCAGAGAAGTTGTCGAAAATTTAGTTGAGCCGGTATTGGCAGGTACTTTTGCAGGCGATGTCGACCATCTTAGTATGCAATCGATGTTCCCGCAATTTTACCAGTTGGAAAAAGACTACCGCAGTTTACTGCTCGGTATGAAAAAAACTGGTAAAGGTATTTACGCGCTCGTGGATACACCAGGTGAACTACATTATGAATCATTTGAAAATGGGCTGGAATCATTGATTGAAACATTGGAAAATGCTTTAACCGATGTTACGATTTTAAAAGGGTTGAAAGTGAATTCCATCGAAAATAATATGGATGATACTCACCTTATTGAATTGAATGATGGGACGTCTATACAGGCGGACAAAGTCGTTGTAACGACACCATTTAATGTAACGAAAAGAATCTTCCCGGACTCTGTAACTATGCAGCAAGTTCCGGATATGAATTATGCTACAATTGCCACGGTGACGATGGCATTCGAAAAAGGATCAATGCAAAAATATGAAGATGCGCTGAACTTCTTCGTTTCACGCAATAGTCATTTTGCTATTACAAGCTGTACGTGGAGTCACCGTAAATGGGATAATGTCTCCCCGGATGGCCATGAACTGTTGAGGGTTTATATTGGCCGTGTAGGCGACGAATCGATTGTGGAGCTGCCCGACAGTGAAATTGAAAAAATCGTATTGCAGGATCTGGAACGGGCGGTAGGTTTGAATGCCTCGCCATTGTTGACAACAGTTGCCCGCTGGAAGGAAGCAATGCCTCAATATACAATTGGTCATGAGTCGCGCATGTCTACTATGAAAGAGCAGTTCTATCAAGAGTTTCCGAATGTCTATTTAACAGGAAGCTCCTATGAGGGAATTAGTATTCCGGACTGTGTCTTCCAAGGAAGAACGACTGCCGAGCAATTACTCAACCAATTGTCCGAAGCTAAATTGGCAATATAACATCAATAGAATGATTGAATGAAATGCTGTATTAAAAGTGAGTCGCTTTTAATGCAGTGTTTTTATTTTGGATAATTTTTCAATGGTTCACAAATTTATCTTAAATTTAGTATGCATCGGTAAGGTTTTTTTAGTACGCTAATAACGATAGGATGCATTACATAATTGTTCGTAAGGATGGGAGATTTAACGATGAGAAAATGGCTTTACAGTTTAGTTGCAGTACCTTTTTTACTGGTAGGGTGTGGGGATGAGCCGGAAGTGGAAACGCTTGATACTGCCGAGGTACCGTCAATTATCGATGTACATATTCAAACAGCTGAACAATTGAATACAGGGGAAACGATTCAGCTTGCGGCACGTGTGACTCAGGATGAAGAAGCGGTAAATGATGCGAAAGAAGTGAAGTTTGAAGTATGGGAATCGGGTCTCCGTGATGAAGGGGAGATGCTGGACGCAGAACTGACAGAAGACGGAATCTATGTAGCTGACTATACGTTTGACCATGATGGCGTATACTATATGTTTGCCCATACGACGGCGCGCGGCATGCATGTCATGCCAAAGCAGGAGCTGATTGTCGGCAACCCGGATATGAGCAAAGTGCTGGAAGATACAAGTTCTGATTCGATGGAGCACGACGAAGAACAGGATGAAGAAAAAGAAGAAGAACATAACCATTAAATATTGCAATATAAGAAGAACGGTGTATAATAGTGACTGAATGACCGAAGTGTTCATTTGGTCACTTTTTTGAGGAGGTGGATTTATGGATCGTCGACATGAAATTTTAATAGCTGCTACAAAGTCTTTCACATTATTTGGCTATAAGGCAACAACGATTGAACAAGTTGCTAAAATTGCAAATGTAGGGAAAGGGACTATTTATACGTTTTTTAAAAATAAAGAAGAGCTGTTTCAGGAAGTTGTATTCCACTTAATCGGTGAAATGAAGCGCGAAACAGATCAGCTAATCGATACAAACGCGAGCTTTATGCAAAATGCCCATACAGCATTGATGAAAATGCTGCAGTTCCGTGAGCGTCATTTACTGTTTGCCAAACTAATAGAAGAGGAAACAGCACTGGGCACTCCTGAAGTACAGCAAATGCTGTTAAAAATCGAGTCGGAAATCATTTCATACGTCTCTTCGCGGATTCGTAACGGCATTGCAAAAGATGAGGTCATCGATTGTAATCCTGAACATGTCGCTTTTTTATTGTTTAAATCGTATTTGGCTTTTATTGTAGACTGGCAGTTGACACATAAAGAACCACTAAACGAGCAAGAAATTCTGACATTATTCAGCGAAACCATTTTCCGTGGTTTGGCAAAGAAAAAGTAGTTGTCACTTCCAGGTGAAGTGCTTTCTTTTTACCATAAAATGACCGAATGACGATATCGGTCATTTAGTTTTTGAAGGAGGAAATTAGTGTGATAAAAGCAGAATGGCTGAAGATTTTTAAAACGAAGAAAATGCTTATTTCAGTTATTGCCGTTCTATTTGTTCCTGTTATGTACAGCGGGATGTTCTTATGGGCATTTTGGGATCCATATGCCAATTTAAAGGACTTACCGGTTGCCGTTGTCAATGAAGACACCGGAGCTGTAATGGATGAGGAAACAATAGAGCTCGGCCAAACATTGGTCGATAAGCTGATAGAAAGTGAACAATTCCACTTTGAGGAAGTTGATGCAAAGGAAGCGGACCAAAAATTAAAAGATCAAAAATATTATATTTTAATTAAAATTCCGGAAAACTTCTCAGAGCATGCCACTACATTATTAGATGATGAACCACAGAAATTGGTTATTGATTATATTCCAAATGAAGGTTTCAACTTTTTAGGTGCACAAATTGGTGAAACGGCAATGGATCGCATTAAAGCGGAAGTAAATACGCAAGTTTCAGCAACATATGCGGAAAAATTATTTGATTCCATTACACAGCTTGGTGACGGTTTTAACGAAGCAGCAGATGGAGCAGGGCAACTGGATGAAGGGGCAGCAAAACTGGCTGATGGCGCTGAAGAGCTAAAAGGCTATTTAGAGCAATTGGCATCAAGCTCTGTTCAATTATCCGATGGTACTGACACATTAGTTACTGGTGCTAAAAGTGCTGCAAAAGGTGCTTCCGATCTGGCGGCAGGTGTAGCAAAAATTGCGGATGGCAGCAGCCAATTGGAAGCAGGAGCAAAATCTGCAGCAGATGGTGCAACTACATTGCAACAAGGTATTGAAAGCTATACGAATGGTGTAGCACAAGTCGCGAACGGACAAAGGGATCTTACATCCGGTCAAGCAAGCTTAGCTGAAAACCTGAAATTATTAACACAAGGTACAGCGAATATCGATGACAAAGTAAAAGCGCTGGCAGATGGTTCAGCTAATGTAGCAGGCGGTATGGATCAGTTGGCATCCCAGCTGGAAGCGATCTTACCAATGCTGCCAGAAGAGAATCAAGCAGCATTAAAAAATGCACTAGCTCAGCTTCAAGAAGGCAGTAAACAAGTAAGTGGCGGTTTAAGCCAGCTACACGCAGGAACTAACGGATTGGACGATAAAATTGCGGCAATCAGTGAAGGTGCAAATCAATTAAATGCAGGGCAACAACAAGTAACTGCAGGTGTTTCACAATTACAGCAAAATTCTGCACAGTTGATAGCAGGTGCTAAATCATTGGCACAAGGCAATACGACAATTGCCGGAAAACTAAATGAATTATCAGCAGGCGCATCAAGTGCTGCAACAGGTGCCAACACATTAGCGCAAGGTTTGAACTCATTAGTAGATGGTTCGAATAAATTATATGACGGCACTAGCTTATTGGCTGAAAAATCAGGTGAGTTGGCACAAGGTTCTACTACTTTAGCGGACGGTACGAAAGAGTTGAAGGATGGTACGACAACTTTATCTGAAAAATTAACGGAAGCCGGCGAAAAAGCCGCTGTTAATCCGACTGAAGAGACATACGATATGGTCGGTTCTCCAGTAGAGGTCGAAAAAGAATCTGTCAACCATGTGCCGAATTATGGTACAGGTTTTGCACCATACTTTATTTCATTAGGATTATTCGTTGGGGCACTATTAATTTCGATTGTATTCCCATTTGTTGAACCAGCCGTTATTCCGAAAAACAGTGCAAGCTGGTTTGTAAGTAAAGTAACAGTATTAATCGGTGTCGGATTGGTACAGTCATTTATTACGATTGCCATTGTTGTTTGGGGGCTTGGACTTGAGGTAAATAATATGCCGCAGTTCATTCTGACAACAATTATTACTAGCTTTACATTTTTAGCTATGGTTCAATTGCTTGTATCAGTGTTTGGTGATCCAGGACGATTTATTGCCATCGTCGTGTTGATTCTTCAATTAACAACTAGTGCAGGGACATTCCCGATTGAGCTAGTACCAGAGCAATTGCATTTCTTCAATAAAATTTTACCGATGACGTTCTCTGTACAAGGCTTCAAAGCAGCCATTTCAACTGGTGATACATCATTCCTAATGTTCAACTGGTCGATTTTAGGTGCAGTGATGGTTTCATGCTTAGCAATCACTTTCGGTTACTTTGCATTGCTTTATAAAAAACGTTATTCAAAACAACCTACAGAACAATAAAAAGAAAAAGCATGGATTCGGGTATTTTCCCTTGAATCCATGCTTTTTTTATACAGAAAAAACCACGAGCATTGAGCAAACTCGTGGTTCATGAAAGTTATTATAGGTTCATCTTACTAAGATGAAGTTGTCAGTAATGCGAATTAAACAGTGTAAAAGAATTAAAGAGAGTTACATTTATCACAATTGTTGCTGTAGCACTCGCTTTGTTCTTCGATTTTATCACCGCATTGAACGCAAATTTTATCAGGTAGATTCTTGAAAAATTCCACTACGTTTTCTAACATTGTGCATGCCTCCTTTAAGTTTCTGTTATATTACTTCTGTTTATATATTGTATTGTATTATAACAGTTTTAATTCGTCAACACAAAATGCCTAAATTAAGTTAAAATATAAATGGACGATTTTTGAAGGAGTGAGCCTTTTGTATTTTATCGATAATAAAGGAATTACAGATCCGCGTATTAACTTGGCAATAGAAGAGTATATACTGAAAAACATGGATATCGAAAAGGATGATTTTTTACTGTTCTATATTAATCAGCCTTCGATTATCATCGGAAAAAATCAAAACACGATCGAAGAAATCAATACAGATTACGTTGAAGAAAACGGAATCATTGTAGTACGTCGTCTTTCTGGCGGTGGGGCAGTTTATCATGATTTAAACAATCTGAACTTCAGCTTCCTGACTAAAGATGACGGCAACAGCTTCAGCAACTATAAAAAATTCACACAGCCTGTTGTTGATGCACTTGCAAAATTAGGGGTTAACTCTGAGCTTTCAGGCCGTAACGATATTTTGGCTGAAGGGAAAAAGGTTTCAGGCAATGCCCAATATTCAACGCGTGGCCGCATGTTCAGCCATGGGACACTTATGTTCGACCTGGATATTGATGCTGTCGTAAACTCACTTAAAGTAAAACAGGACAAGATCGAATCAAAAGGAATTAAATCCGTGCGCTCGCGTGTTGCGAATATCATTGATTTCCTTCCAGAAAAAATTACGGTAGAACAGTTCCGTATGGAAATTTTAAAATCGATTTTCGGTGGCGAGGAAAATATTCAATATTACGAGCTAACGGAGCAGGATTGGGAAAACATCCATGAAATTTCAAAAAACCGTTACCAGTTATGGGAATGGAATTACGGAAAATCACCGCGCTTTAACATTCAAAAAACGAAGCGTTTCCCTTCAGGCAGCCTGGATATTCGCCTGGAAGTGAACAAAGGGGTCATTGAAGAGGCAAAAATCTTCGGAGATTTCTTTGGTGTCGGTGATGTGGATGAGGTTGGAGAACTTCTGGTCGGAACGAAATATGACCGTGCCGCAATTGCAGAAAAGCTGAAAGATATTGAAATCCCTGTATACTTTGGCGGGATTACGGAAGAGGATTTTCTTCATTTAATTTACTAGCAGCTTGTCAGTCAACATGAATGTAATAGAGAGTGTAGAAAAGGAGGCTCCTGTTTTCGGGAGCCCCCTTTTTTTGATACAATGGAACAATATGAACAATTAACTTATGTAGGGATATTTTAGTTGAAAACCTATCGAAAAGGAGGTCATTCAGATGGAAAAACATCGAATTTTCATCGTTGAGGATGATCCTAAAATAGCTGCACTATTGGCAGACACATTAAGAAAATACCAGTACGAAGTCGAGACGATTAAAGACTTTGATTCATTAATACAACAATGCTTAGCATTTTCTCCGCATATCATTCTACTCGACATTAATTTACCTTCCTATGACGGGTATTATTGGTGCCGGGAGCTGAGACAGTTTACGAAATGTCCGATTTTATTTATCTCCGCTCGCTCGGGGGAAATGGATCAAATATTCGCACTGGAAAATGGCGGAGATGATTTTATTATGAAGCCGTTTAACTATGAAATTGTGCTCGCTAAAATTCGCAGTCATTTGCGCCGTACATATGGAGAATATTCTGCAAGGCAGGAAGAGCGGAAAATTGTACAAGGACAGCTTACATTGTATTTGGAACGGATGGAACTTCAATTGAAGGATCTCGTCGTTCCGCTTCAAAAGAAGGAAAGTGTTATTTTAGGATTGTTAATGGGACAAGCGCCAAAAGTCGTGTCACGCGAACAGCTGTTGGAGGAATTGTGGGATGATCAGGCATTTGTTGATGAAAACACATTAAATGTGAATATGACGCGTGTTCGGAAGAAGCTGGCTGACTACGGCATTTCATCTGTTATTGAAACAGTGCGCGGAGCAGGGTACCGCTTCTTATTAAGCTCGGAGGAAATGTAATGGCGATCAAACTATTTGTGAAGGAGCATCTTTCCTATGTGATCTTTCAAGTCGTCCTCACATTATTTTTGCTTTCATTATTTTGGCTTGATGGCTTTCGCAGTATCACTACTGCCATTTATGCGATTGCGATCAGCCTTCTTTTAATCCTCTCCTTTTTAGTTGTGCGCTATATGTTGAGACGCCGGTATTTGGCGAAGATTTCCACGTTGCCTCAAACGATGGAGGATGCGCTTCAAAAGAATGCGAAAACAACGGAATATATGGAAACAGAGCGTTACTTGCATGAGCTGTACAAATTGTATCAGCATGAAGTGCAGGCGCTTTATGCGGCCCAGTCCAGACAATATAAATTTATGAACCAGTGGGTACACCAGATGAAAACCCCTGTCTCTGTTTTGGAGCTTTTGCTGCAGCAGGAAGATGAGCTGGATAAAAAAAGTGTGCAGGAAGAGACCGAACGTTTGAAACGCGGCCTTGAAATGGTTTTAGTAAATGCCCGTCTGGAAAACTTTTCGGATGATATGCAAATCGGGAAAGTGCCTTTGAAATCAGCAATCATGGCAAATGTTAATGAACATAAACGTCTGTTTATCGCCAACCGAGTGTTTCCGGAAGTGAACATTGATGACGAGTTAATCGTCATGAGTGATATGAAATGGCTGAACTTCCTTATTGGGCAGTTCATTACAAACGCGGTGAAATATACATTTGAGCCAAATAAAAAATTGTATATTACGGCGGAGCAAAAAGAACAGCATGTCCATTTGTTCATACGTGATGAAGGGGTTGGCATTCCCAAATCCGATTTACCCCGTGTGATGAAGCCGTTCTTTACAGGTGAAAATGGACGGAAAACCGGTGAATCTACCGGCATGGGACTCTATATCGCAAAGGAGATTTGTGATAAGCTCGGACACCAGCTTTTGATTACATCGGAAGTTGGTAAAGGTACACAAATTGAAGTGATTTTTCAGTCATGAGAGATTATTTTTTGATTGAAAGAAACAGACTTGGTTAAAAGGAGTTACTATGTCTATTTTACAAATTCAAGATGCTACGAAAGTTTATGAAGGAAAAGTGACGAAGCGAGCGCTCAACCAGCTTAGTTTTGAAGTCGAAAAGGGTGAGTTTGTCGCAATCATGGGTCCATCAGGCAGCGGGAAAACGACGCTTTTAAATATGGTATCGATGATCGATACGCTGACATCCGGTGAAATTATCTTCAACGGGATGAAGCCGCAAAAGCTCAACAATGAGGAACTGGCCTATTTCAGACGCCGCCAGCTTGGTTTCGTCTTCCAGGACTTTAATCTGCTGCCGACATTGACGGTGGAGGAAAATATCATTTTACCGCTGACTATTGATGAACAGCCGATTGCTGTCATGGAGGAACGGTTGAAATATTTAAGTGAGCTGCTCGATTTAACGCCAATTTTAATGAAGCGACCGAATGAAATATCAGGTGGACAAGCCCAAAGAACAGCGATTGCACGTGCACTGATCCATCAGCCGATGCTTGTTTTAGCGGATGAGCCGACAGGGAATCTGGATTCGAATGCATCGCGGGAAGTGCTGGAGCTTTTGGCAAGAATGAATAAAGAGAACGATACGACGATTTTAATGGTGACACATGATCCGATTGCGGCGAGTTATTGTGATCGTGTAATTTTTATTAAAGACGGCGAATTTTTCAATGAAATTTATACAGATGATCGTCGCCAAACATTTTTCCAAAGGATTTTAAATGTATTAAGTTTATTAGGGGGACATGTAGGTGACTTTTCTTCAATTCGCTTACCGTAACGTTTTCCGTAACTTCCGTAACTATGCAGCTTTTTTCATGGCCAGCTTTTTCAGTGTATTTGTATTCTTTATTTATTCGATGCTTATGTTTCATCCTGAAATCGAACGTGGTTTTTTAGGGGAAGTATCGATCGCCGGAATGGTGTTTGCGGAAGTCGTTCTCGTGCTGTTTTCGTGGTTTTTTATTTTCTACTCGATGCGTGCCTTTTTGGAAGCGCGCTCTAAAGAGTTCGCGATTTTACTGCATCTTGGCATGGACCGGAACCAGCTAGGAAAACTGGTTATTATCGAAACGATGACAATCGGTATTTTCTCCTGTATTTCCGGTATTGTATTCGGGTTCGCATTTTCGAAGTTTTTCTTCATGATTGTCCGTGAAATTTTAAACTTAAATGCATTGCCGCTCTATTTGTCATGGGAGCCGTTTGTGCTCACATTATTCGTTTATTTGAGCGCCTTTATCGTAATCTCGACATTGAGCATTCTGTTTACACCGGACATTAAAATACGGAACTTCATAAGAGGACCGAAGTTTGTGGATGCGGCAGTATCCTATTCAAAGCGTAATGCTATTTTAGGAATCATTCTTATTTTATGTGGATACGGTCTAGCACTCATCACAACGAAGTCATCGATTTTTTCGTATACATTACTGATTCCTGTTTTCGTGACATTGGGAACCTACTATTTCTTTTCCGATACGACACTTTATATTATTGACCGGTTGAAGGGGCATAAGCAGTTTTACTGGAAACGGGCACGCATGCTGGCGATTGCCGAACAAGTGCAGATTTTACGTTTCAATTCACGCATGTTTTTCATTGTGACACTCGTATCGACGCTTGCCTTTTTAACGGTCGGTGTCTTATCGGCGATGTCTTCCTATACATCGCAATATGACAAAATCAATCCAATCGGCCTCATCTATAAAGGGGAAATGGATAATCCATATGAAATTGAACATATTTTATCGGTCATTGATGAGCTGGAGTTTAACGGCATCAGTTATCATATGACGCGCTTTACAGTCATGCGCCAAACTTCATCGTATACGTCGAATCCGGTAGAGGTTTTCCGGGAAACGGATATTAACCATCTGCTGTTTTCGTATAAATATCCGCTCGTGAATTTAAAAAGCGGGGAAGCGATGTTCATTCCTTATTCGGAGGATTCAATTGAAAAGCTGGAGAGAACAGAAGTAAAGACAGTGTTGAAGGAAAACAATGTGGACCTGACGATTAACAGTGTGTACCCGAAAATGTTTTTCCCGACAGCTATTATTAGCAGTAACTCCATCATTATTAGTGATGAAGACTTTGAAAAGCTGACAAATGAGTTCGAGATGGCACCATATGTCGAGCCCGGCTATCATCTATTTACGTTTGATATCCCTAACTGGACTGAAACGAAAAATGTCGGAATTGATATTCAGCAGATGGTCGCTCGCGATTATTTGATCAACAGTGAATATACATTGCCGTTTTACTTTGAAAATGCGGGATTAAATTATTCTTATATATTAGCTACGTATTCTTTATTAACACTTATCGGTATATTAGTAGTAGCTGTGTTTTTACTTGCGTCGGGAAGTTTCGTCTATTTCAAAATTTATGCGAATTTGGACCGGGAGAAAAAACAGTTTGATATGCTCATTAAAATAGGGTTAAGCGGTAAAGAACTGAAGCGTCTCATTACGAGAAATTTAATGATTCAATTTTTCCTGCCGTGGGGATTAGCCTTTGTGCATAGCGCATTTGCGTTCTATGTTGTGCAAACCGTATTGAACGATGTCATGAATTTATCGATCGTAAAAGAAGTTGTATTTTCGTTTACAATGTTTGCACTTATCCAAATCGTCTACTTTTTCCTTATCCGCTGGCGCTATATTTCACATGTGCGCGGATAAATACAAAATAGAGAAAATATGATTTTAGTACAATATTTGTGAATAAACGAGATTTTCGTATTGTTTTATTAATATACTTATTCTATAATGCTAATAGAGTGAAAATTTTTTCATTTTACGCATAGGGGGATGGGTGTATTGAATTTAGTTGAAAAGGTAAGACAACAAGCTTTCGAACAACCAGAAAAAACAGCGTACTACTTTTTAGGTAAAGGCACATCTTACGGTGAATTGGAGCAATCGGTTGCACGCTTTGCAGCTGCTTTGGAAGATTTAGGTGTAAAAAAAGGCGACCATATCGCATTTTTATTAGGGAATACACCGCACTTCATCATCAGTTTATATGCATCAATGCGTATTGGTGCTGTGGCAATTCCGATTAATCCAATCTATACAGCAGATGAAATTTCATACATTATCCAAAATGGTGATGTAAAAGTTGTCATCGCACTTGATTTATTATTACCGCTTGTGGAAGCAGGGGTGCATAGATTCCCACAAGTAGAACAGTATATCATTTGCGAAACGACAGAAGACATCGGCGAAAAGTATGCCGCGCTTTCAGATGGAGCAAAAGAAAAGACGAAGCTGTTCTCACAAGTATTGGCTACAACAGCACGTACAACGGATCCTGTAGAAATCGCGCCGGATGATACGGCGATTATTCTATATACTTCCGGTACGACAGGTCATCCGAAAGGTGCCATGCTGACACATAATAATTTATTCTCGAATGCCAGAGATATTGGCGATTACTTAAAAATGACTTCAGAAGACCGTATCGTGGCAACATTGCCGGTTTTCCACGTCTTTGCATTAACGGTTGTTGTCAATTCACCGTTAACACGCGGAGCAACAATCTTATTGGCGCCGCGCTTTAGTCCGGGAGAAATTTTTGAATTGATTTCGACGTATAAAGCAACGGTATTTGCGGGTGTTCCGACAATGTATAATTTCCTTTATCAATATGACAAAGCGGATGTTGCTGCATTCTCGACAATTCGTTTAGCGATTTCAGGTGGTGCGTCATTACCTGTATCATTGCTGCATAACTTTGAGCAAAAGTTCAATGTACGAATTTCTGAAGGATATGGCTTATCGGAAGCTTCACCGGTTACTTGTTTCAACCCGACAGACCGTGAGCGTAAACCAGGCTCAATCGGACAGTCGATCAGCAATGTTGAAAATAAAGTAGTCGATGAAAATGGCGATGAAGTGGGCGTTGGTGAAGTTGGCGAGCTGATCGTACGCGGACCGAATGTCATGAAAGGCTACTACAATATGCCGGAAGAAACAGCAGTAGCTATTCGCGACGGCTGGTTATATACAGGTGACTTGGCACGAAAAGACGAGGAAGACTACTTCTACATCGTTGACCGCAAAAAGGATATGATTATTGTAGGCGGTTACAATGTGTATCCTCGTGAAGTAGAAGAAGTATTGTTCTCACATGAAGGTATTGTGGAAGCGGCGGTTGTAGGCTTCCCGGATCCGGATTTTGGTGAGTCGGTACATGCTTACGTTGTGTTAAAAGATCCGACTTTAACAATTGAAGCGATTCGCGAGTTTTGTGCAGACCGTATTGTGAAATACAAAGTGCCGACTGTTATTGAAATTTTGGACGAGCTGCCAAAAAACACAACAGGCAAAATTCTGCGCCGTTCTTTAAAAGAAATCGCAAGAACATAACATTTCAACACCTGCCATTTTGGCGGGTGTTTTTTAAAATGGTAATAAGGTGCCGGTGTTTCTATCGTTGCTTTATTGGGAGGCGCTGTGCCTTCGCAAGGCGCCTTGCGTACTTATCGGGTTCAGTCTTCTTATTAGGGTTCTTATAAGGTTCGGGTGTTTATTGGCGGGCAAGCACAAAAGTCACCAAGCCATGTTGCACATGTCTTTGCGACTTTTCTTCGTGCTTTGTGAAAGGCCCGCCAATCATAAAGTGCCGGTGTTTACATCGTTGCTTATATAGGGAGGCGCTGTGCTTACGCAAGGCGCCTTGCGTACTTATAGGGATCAGCCTTCTTATTAGGGTTCTTATAAGGTTCGGGTGTTTATTGGCGGGCAAGCACAAAAGTCACCAAGCCATGTTGCACATGTCTTTGCGACTTTTCTTCGTGCTTTGTGAAAGGCCCGCCAATCATAAAGTGCCGTTGTTTCCATCGTTCCTTATATGGGGAGGCGCTGTGCCTTCGCAAGGCGTCTTGCTTACTTATAGGGATCAGCCTTCTTATAAGGGTTCTTATAAGGTTCCGGTGTATATTGGCGGGCTAAGCACAAAAGTCACCAAGCCATGTTGCACATGTCTTTGCGACTTTTCTTCGTGCTTTGTGTAACGCCTGCCAATCATAAAGTGCCGTTGTTTCCATCGTTGTTTATATTGGGAGGCGCTGTGCCTTCGCAAGGCGCCTACTTTCTCATAAAGTATCACCTTTTTTAGAAAGGAGAAATATTTTTTGTAACAAGGGCTATCATTTTTTATAAAGAAAGATTAACTTTGTGCGTAGAACCGGCGCCTACCACTGTAAGCGCCGACTAAAGGGCGTTACGATTTAGAGCCGGACACTTTTGATTTGGCGGGTGTTCCAAGCCGCAATGCGGGTGCTCCTGTCGCTACGCTTTCGTCGCAAAGCCCAACTCGCATAAAACGTAATGCGAGTTAGGCTTCCCTGCCAAAAAAAACCCGGAACTATATTAGAAGCTCTATGAGGAGAGGGGTTAAACTTTTATTCTACATATTTTTAAAGAATTATATTTTGAAATTTCAAATAAAAGATGGTACATTGTTATTACGGAAATCGAAATAAATGAAGAGGTGTTTTAATGACAAAGTTAATTACAAAAGAAAGCTTGTTCGAAATTCAATCTATTACTAATCCGGTACTTGCGCCAAATGAGCAAGAGGCGGTATTTATTCGAACAGAGATCAATAAAGAAGAAAATAATTACAATGCCCATTTGTTCCATATTGATTTGGAATCAGGGGAAACAACGCAATGGACTTACGGCAATGAACGTGTGACAAATCCGCAGTGGTCTCCGAACGGAAAACAAGTCGCATTTTTAGTGAAGCGCAATGAAAAACAGCAACTATACATATTAAACAGCCGTGGTGGGGAAGCACAGGAAATTACGACACTACCAAATGGCGTCAATTCATTTTTATGGAGTCCTTGTGGTCAGAAAGTTTGGATTACAAGCACAGTGAAAAAAGGGCTGGATATTACGAAAGAGGAAGAAAAGGAAGATTCGAAATTCCCGAAAGCCTATGTCGTGGATAAAATGAAATACAAAGCAGACAGTATTGGTTTATTAAAACAGAACCGCTATACACAAATTGCTTCTGTTGATTTAGCTGCGAAAGAAGTAAGTACTTTTACAGAAGGCGATTATTCACATAGCTTACAGGGCATTTCACATGATGGGAAAACATTGGTGATCGGTGTGAACCGTGAAGAAAATACGGATCAAGTTTTCCGTACACCGCTTTACCTAGTGGATGTAGACACGAAAGAAGAAACAGTTCTAATAGATGAAGATGGATACTTTGGTGGTGCTGAGTTTTCATTTGATGACCGTTATATTGCATTTGGCGGTTCGGATCATTCATTCAGAAATGCTACACATGGCCATGTTTATATTTATGATACGGAAACGAAAACAACCAGGAAGCTGACGGAAATGCTGGACTTGCCTGTTGGCGATTATGCGGTTGCTGACATTCAGCAAGGTGTATCGGCTCCATCTGTAGTGTGGACGGAAAACAATGATTTGTACTTCCAAGTATCGACTGAAGGGGATATCCGCTTATATTATGCAACGTTGGAAGGCGCACTTTATCCTGCTTCACCGGAAAATGAGCATGTATACGGCTATGCAATCTTTAAAAACGGCAACCGTGCACTAATGACGGTATCCAATGGAACTTTCCCTGGAGAGCTGTTTGACTTTGATATTACTACAGGGGATCGTAAGCAGTTAACGACGTTTAACGAAAAGTTTTTACAAGAGACGACGCTGTCTGAACCGGAAGCGATTTCGTACACATCAAAAGACGGTTTAACTGTACATGGCTGGATTATGAAACCGGCACAGTATACAGAAGGTGAAAAGTATCCGTTAATTGTGGAAGTGCACGGTGGTCCGCATACTTTATACGCAAATACGTTTTTCCATGAGATGCAGTTATTGGCGGCGAAAGGGTATGGCGTGCTTTATGTGAACCCACGAGGCAGTCATGGCTATAGCCAGGAGTTTGTTGATGGAGTGCGCGGCAATTATGGTGATGGGGACTATGAAGACATTATGGCTGGTGTTGATTATGCCCTGGAAAACTATGCATGGATCGATGAGTCACGCTTAGGAATTACGGGCGGAAGCTATGGCGGCTTTATGACGAACTGGGTTGTTGGTCATACGAACCGCTTTAAAGCAGCTGTTACCCAACGTTCGATTTCAAACTGGATCAGCTTCTACGGCGTATCGGATATCGGCTATTATTTCTCGGAATGGCAAATGCTCGCTGATATGAATGATGTAGAAAAACTTTGGCACCACTCACCGCTGAAATATGCGGCTAATGTGGAAACACCGCTCCTTATTTTGCATAGTGAACGTGATTTCCGCTGCCCGATCGAGCAGGCAGAGCAACTTTATATTACGCTTAAGAAAATGGGCAAAGAGGTCGGCTTCGTCCGCTTCCCTGAATGTGACCATAACCTGTCACGTACAGGCATCCCGAACTTGCGATTAGAACGACTTGAGCAAATTACAGGATGGTTTGAGAAATACTTGTAAAATATAAAACAGGGCTTCCTACTAGAGGGGCCCTGTTTTCCTTTATTTATATTTATCTACCTTTAAACTGAGGGGTTCTTTTTTCCGCAAAAGCATTCAGTGCCTCAATGCGGTCTTCAGTAGGGATTGTCAGTTCATAGGCTTTTCGTTCAATTTGAAGACCTGTTTGAATATCTGTTTTCATTCCTTGTTTAACAGCAAATTTAGCTTGCTGGATCGCAATCGGTGCATTACGTAAAATAAGTGCGGCAAAGTCGGCCGTCACTTCGTGTAAGCTTTCCACCGGTGCCACTTTCGTTACAACACCATAATCAAGTGCTTCATGGGCAGTCATCCGTTTTGCTGTCAAAATAAGCTCCAATGCTTTTGCTTCTCCGATTAAACGCGGCAGTCGCTGTGTTCCGCCAGCACCAGGAATGATGCCTAAGCCCGTTTCTGTTAAGCCGAGTGAAACCGTTTCAGCCGCAATACGGAAATCGCAGGCAAGTGCAAGCTCAAGCCCGCCACCAAAGGCATAGCCGTTTAATACACAAATCGTCGGTTGCGGCAATTGCTCAATGAGCGTGAATACTTCTCCGAACCGGTTTAAGTTGCGTTTCACTAGTGTATCCGGCAATGTTTTTCGTTCTTTTAAGTCTGCACCAACTGAAAAGGCCTTATCACCGGAACCTGTAATGATGACAAGACGAATATCAGGGTGGATTTGGATTGATTCCATTACATTTCTTAGTTGTTCCAGCATTTCAAAATTAAAAGCGTTTAACATATCGGGGCGATCAAGTGTTACATATGCAATGAAGTCTTTTTGCTCGTATTTTACAGTATTCACATTTACTGCCTCCTTGATTTTTGTTAATCTAATTTTATAGTACATTGGAAAATTGTAAAATAACAGCAAATTCCATAATAAATAGAGAGAAAATATACAAGTATTGGGGAAATTACTAAATGGAAGTTTTTGTTGGGCGGCAACCTATATTTAACAAACATGAAGAAATCGTAGCGTATGAGTTGTTGTATCGAAATAATTACACCAACCAGTTTCCGAATATTGATGCCGATACAGCAACTGTTGAGCTGTTAATCAATTCATTTCTTTCGATCGGCATTAGAGAAGTAGCCAATGGAAAGCCATCCTTCATTAATTTTACGGAAAACCTCCTTATGCAGGAATCCGTTGATTTTATAGAGCATGGACAAATTGTTATTGAAATATTGGAGGATATTCCGATTACAGTGGCATTGGTCGAACGGCTTAAACAATTAAAACATGCGGGAAATAAAATTGCGCTTGATGATTTTGTTATAAATGAAGAAGTATTAATTTATGATGATCTTTTTCAGTACGTTGATTATATAAAAATCGATTTTTTACATACAGATGAGAATGACAGAAAAACAATCGAAAATAAGATTAAATCAAAATTTCCTCATATTAAACTATTAGCAGAAAAGGTAGAGACGCGTGAGCAGTACGAAATCGCGAAAGAATCCGGTTATTTTTTATTCCAGGGCTATTTCTTTGAAAAACCGCAAATACTGACAGCCAGAGACATACCGGCGAACCTGTTTCAATATTTCCAGATCATCTCGTTGCTGCGGGATGATGAGGCTAATATTGATGTATTGGCGGACAATATCGAGCGGGAGATTTCGTTATCCTACCGGTTGCTCAAATTAATCAATGGGTCGTCAAGGCGTCCGAGAACGAAAGTCCGCTCGATTAAGCAGGCTATTTTATTATTAGGGTTAACGGAATTACGGCGGTGGATTTATTTACTGGCGATGCGTGAATCCGATGTAAATCGAAATAGCGATGTATTTCAGGAATTAATGTATGCATCGTTGTTCAGAGCAAAGGCATCTGAAAAAGTCGCCCGTCTGAATTACAAAAGGAACTTTTCTGAGTATTTTTTAGTCGGTCTGTTTTCGTTAATTGATTCCCTTTTAAAGCGGCCGATGAATGCCATCGTGACACAATTGCCGCTATCGGAAACGATTTTGGAAACAATCTCCGGTGAACAGACGGAGATGACGCTGTATTTACAGTTTGCTACAGCTTTAAGTAAATTGGACTGGGATAAAGTCATCCCTCTAGCACGCCAACTAAATATACCGGTTGAAGGGCTTTTGCCGATGTATGAAGAAGTGAAAGTTTGGGTTGATGAGGCATTAATAATCGAATAAAAGCTGAAGAGAAGGCGTCCTATTATGGGGCGCTTTTCCTTTAGTTAGATGAAGTTCTCATTTAATGTAGGATTTGTTATAATTCAATGGAATTTACAAAAGAAGCGAGGATTTGTATGACATATAGCGCACAGAATTCTGTGAAAAACAGTGTAATGGAATATGTATTTGTCATTGTCGGCGCAGCGGTTATTGCGCTCGGCTTTAATGTGTTTTTATTTCCAAACCAGGTCGCATCCGGCGGGGTAAGCGGGATTAGTACAATTCTCCATGGAATGTTCGGGTGGAATGCCGGGATTGTTCAGTACGCGTTTAATATTCCCTTATTTATAGCAGGCGTGCTTGTGCTGGGGAAAAAATTCGGGATAAAGTCCTTTATTGGTACGGTTGCTCTTCCTTTCTTCGTTATCTTAACGGAAAGCTGGGATCCTTGGACGCTGAACCCATTATTGGGGGCTCTCTTTGGCGGTATTGTAGTCGGTTTAGGAATAGGTCTTGTATTTAAAGGGAATGCTTCAACGGGCGGTACGGATTTGCTTGCTCAAATTATTACGAAATATACAGGCTTAACATTAGGGACAAGCGTGCTGGTCATCGATGGCCTGATCGCGGTTAGTGCAGCCATTGTGTTTGATCTTGAAAAAGGGCTGTTTGCGTTAATTGGCTTATTTGTTACGACAAAGACAATTGACATTGTGCAGTTAGGATTCAGCCAATCGAAAATGGTTTACATTATTACACAGAAGGAAACGGATGTACGCGATGCGATTTATAAAGAGATCAATCGCGGGATTACGAGGCTTCCGGCATTTGGCGGTTATACGGGTGAGGAGCGTCCTGTACTCATGGTCGTTGTATATCAAACAGAGTTCACAAGGTTGAAACAAGTGCTGAAAACCGTTGATCCTCAAGCGTTTGTCATTGTTTCCGATGCCTATGAAGTACTGGGCGAAGGTTTCAAAAAAGTATAAGTTTGTTATAATCGGTAGTGGAATAGAAGTTCATTGTTGGAGGGGTTCAGAATGAAAAAGAGTTTACTTACATTAGTTTTTGGATCAGCCATTTTCCTTGCTGCGTGCGGTGGAGATGATTCGGCATCAAACGGCGGCGAAACAGCTGAAATAGACGGGAAAAGTGTTGTTCAGCAATCATGTGCAACATGCCATGGCGGCCAATTACAAGGCGGGAATGCGCCAGCGTTGAATCAATTAGGGGCAAAATATTCGGAAGAAGAGATTTTGGATATTATTTTAAATGGTAAAGACCGTATGCCTCCTGGTATTGTAAAAGGCGAAAAAGCGGAAGCAGCTGCAGAGTATTTATCAACATTAAAGTAAGTTATACATAAAAAAGATGGAGCTTTATTCGCTTCATCTTTTTTTCCCTTTTGAGCGAATGATCCCGTGATATGATTGATAATTTAAAAAACTAAGCACGTTATATATTGGAATCGGGTTAGACATGATAAAATACAGTGGAGATGCTAGAAGATAGGAGCGTACCAAATTTATGATTCAAGTAATTGCGAAAGATGTTATGGAAAAGTTTAATTTGGAGCTAGTCAGTGGAGAAGCCGGGGTTGGACGATACATAACGACGAGTGATATATCCCGTCCAGGTTTGGAAATGGCCGGTTATTTTACACATTATCCAGCTGACCGTGTTCAGCTGTTAGGTAAAACAGAGCTCTCGTTTTTTGAAATGTTGCCTGTAGAGGAAAAAAGAAGCCGGATGAAGCAGCTTTGTTCGGATGAAACACCGGCAATTATTATTTCGCGCGGTTTGGACGTGCCTCAGGAACTGATCGATGCATCGAATGAAAATCATGTCCCGGTACTTGTTACGAAGCTTACGACAACGAGATTTTCGAGCAGACTGACAAACTTTTTGGAGAGTAAGCTTGCTCCGACAACGGCCATTCATGGGGTTCTTGTCGATGTATATGGTATTGGTGTTCTGATTATCGGAAAAAGTGGTGTCGGAAAAAGTGAGACGGCACTTGAGCTTGTAAAAAAAGGACATCGGTTAGTGGCAGATGATAGTGTGGAAATTCGTCAGGAAGGCGAAAACATGCTTGTTGGCTTCCCGCCGCCATTATTGGAGCACCTGCTGGAAATTCGCGGTATTGGCATCATCGATATTATGACACTGTTCGGTGCGAGCGCAATACGTCCCTACAAGCGTATTACATTAATAATAGAGCTTGAAACATGGGATCCGGAAAAGTTTTATGATCGTCTAGGACTGGATGAGGAAAAAATGAAAATTATTGATTCAGAAGTGACAAAGCTGACAATTCCAGTACAGCCAGGACGAAACGTATCGGTAATTATTGAAGTAGCTGCGATGAACTACCGACTGAAGAAGATGGGTGTCAATGCTGCGGAGGAATTTTCACGTCGTCTGGACGATATGCTTGTTCCGAATGATGAAATAGACGATTATTAAGAGGTAGTTGAAGGGAGAAGTTTATGGTTACAAATTTATTAGCAATTAACCCGGTGGCATTCCATTTAGGACCAATACCGGTGAACTGGTACGGAGTCATTATCGGCTTCGGAATTGTCGTTGCCTACTTTCTGGCACAGAAAGAGTCGGTTCGCCGTGGGTTAGATCCGGAATTTTTCGCCGACCTGCTCATTTGGGCAATACCGATTTCAATTTTATCAGCCCGTGTGTATTACGTTGTGATGAAGTGGGACTACTATAGCCAGCATCCGGGCAGTATCATTCAAATTTGGAATGGCGGTATTGCGATTCACGGTGCATTGATCGGGGCGTTTATTACAGCATACATATTTACGAAAAAGCGCAAAGTGAGCTTCTTAAAACTGGCCGATATTGCAGCACCGAGTATTCTCGTTGGTCAAATTATTGGACGATGGGGCAACTTCGTAAACCAGGAAGCTTATGGCGGCCCTGTAACACGTGAGTTTTTGGAAGGTCTGTTTTTACCGAACTGGCTGATCGAACAAATGTATATTCGTGAAGACGGAAACTATGTACACCCGACATTCCTGTATGAATCATTATGGAACGTAGTCGGCTTAGTCATCTTGCTGTTTGCCCGCAAGTTAAACTGGCGACGAGGGGAAATGTTTTTCTTCTATTTAATCTGGTATTCAATCGGACGTTTCTTCATCGAAGGCTTACGTACAGATAGCTTATACTTAGTAGGCGATTTACGCTCAGCCCAAGTCGTTTCAATCATCGGTATTACAGTCGGCATCATTGCCATCGTTTATCGCCGCATGAAAGTAAAACCGGTTATCCACTATTTAGATGACGAAAAACCTGTTGCGACTAAAAATAATAGTAAAAATAAGAAGAGTAAGAAGAAATAATTTTAGTAAGATGTTAAATAAGTAAACGAAATAAATAAAAAAGTTGGTTGATTGGAATGGAGGGGAGTCGAGTGTAGCTGACGGCAAACGCCTTTCGCTACAAACTGCGTTTCCTGCGGGAATAGCGTGAAGCCTGAGACTAGGAACAAAAGCTAAGAACGCCACGTCCTGTGGCAACGCTTTTGTGACCAACATCCTGTTGGCCTCACGCCCGCGGAAAGCGTACTCCTCGGAATGGAAATCAACCTCCTATTATGTAGGGAAATAAATAGTTAACACCGTTTGCATTAGTGCGAGCGGTTTTTTAAAAGGGAGCATTCTTCGGTATGAAAACAAAGGCATTGCTGTTTGATTTTGACGGCACATTATTAAATACAAATGATTTAATCATCCAGACGTTCATGTATATTTTTGACGAAAAATTTCCCGGGCAATATTCGACAGAAGACTGTCTGAGATTCATCGGTCCGTCATTAAAACAGACGTTTGACGAATTAACACCGGGCGAAACCGAAGTAATGATCGGGAAATACAAAGAGTGGAACGCACTGAACCATGACCGTTTAGTAACAAGCTATGATGCAGTAGTCGAAACATTGGAAGAGCTCCACAATTTAGGCATCAAACTGGCGATCGTTTCAACAAAAGCAAGAGAAAGCCTTGCCCGCGGTTTAAAAGTACTTTGTGCGGAACAATTTTTCGATGTCATTGTCGGTTTTGATGATGTGGAACATGTGAAGCCCCATCCGGAACCGGTTCTATTAGCACTCGAAAAGCTGGGTGTCCGTAAAGAAGAAGCGATCATGATTGGCGACAATTCGCATGATATTGAAGGCGGGAAAAATGCAGGGGTCCGAACAGCGGGTGTTGCGTGGTCTGCTAAAGGAGTCGACTATTTAATGTCGTATGAACCGACTTATATGCTTCATCATATGCGTGATTTATTGGATATTGTGAAAGGGGAGTAGGCATGCGCAGAACAGAACGCTACAAAGTTCAAGGTGCGAATTCATTATGGAAAGTTTATAATACGGTTTCTTTTTGGAAAGTGATGAAATGCTTTATCGTTATCCAAATCGGACGGGTTACCCCGGTAATGGCCTGGAAAAACTGGCTGTACCGCTCATTTTTAAAAATGAAAATCGGCAAACAGGCATCTCTGGCATTGATGGTCATGCCGGATTCCATGTTTCCGGAGCGTATTTCAGTCGGAGATAATTCAATCATCGGCTTTAATACGACAATTTTAGCGCATGAGTATTTAATTGAAGAATACCGTCTTGGTGATGTCGAAATTGGCAGCAATGTTATGGTTGGCGCAAACTCGACGATTTTACCGGGTGTGAAAATAGGTGACGGGGCAATCGTTTCTGCGGCGACACTGGTGCATAAAGACGTACCGGCCGGCGCAATGGCAGGCGGCAACCCGATGCGCATTATTTTCACGGCGGAACAAATGGCAGAACGAAAAAAGAATGATACGCCGGTTTGGCAAAATTAAATGTAGCATACCCATCTCCAATTAACGCGGTGATGGGTGTTTTTTTATGTCTTTTCCGTCACATAACTGAATTTGGCAAAAGTTGATGTATAATATGAAAATATATCAGAAAATTAAATCAACTAAATATTTGTGTGAATTCATTGACTACGGTAAAAAGTAGCAGTAAAATACTTTCATACACTAGTGATTTAACACTCTAGTATACTAAAGTGTAGTATACAGAATTTAACCAAGTATAAAAATTAGGATGTGTGAAAATGTCATCGATTAAAATGTTTGAGAAACCACTTGGAATGCGTGATACATTACCGGAAATTTATGAAAAGCTCGAATTAATCCGCTCGACAGGACGAGCAATGCTACGTGAGCGCGGCTATGATTTTATAAAAACACCATCTGTTGAATATTACGATACGGTCGGGAAAGCATCTGCAATTTCCGATGCCCGACTTTTTAAATTGGTTGATAGCCAAGGGAATACCCTTGTACTGCGACCTGATATGACAACACCGATTGCCCGTGTTGCAACATCAAAACTACTGAAAGAGAAAATTCCGCAACGCCTAGCATATTTTGCCAATGTGTTCCGTGCACAGCAGCGTGAAGGTGGGCGCCCCGCTGAATTCGATCAAATGGGAATTGAACTGATCGGTGACAATTCCGTATATGCCGATGCAGAAGTGATCATGACGGCAATCGATTTAGTGAAGGCTTATCAAATTACAGATTTCAAAGTAACGATCGGACATGCAGGCGTATTGAGCTGCATTTTGAAGGACTATACTGAAAGTGATGCACAGGCAGATGATTTAAATGATCTCCTTGTACAACGAAATTTTGTCGGATTTGAAGAAGCGGTACTGGCATTTGATTTGCCGAAAACAAAATCCGATGCACTGTTAGCCTATATTGCGGATGCAATCAGCTTGCCTTCAATTGAAGCAATCGAAAAATATGTGCGCAAAAATGATGCGCTTGAATATATGCGAAACTTGGCAAGAATATTGGATGCTGCCGGTTATGAGGAATACATCGCATTTGATTTCACCTTATCAAGCCATATGAGTTATTACACAGGGATGTTATTTGAAGTGTTTGCTTCAGGTAGCGGATTCCCATTAGGAAATGGCGGACGTTATGACGGCTTAATGCAGCATTTTGGTTCACAGGCCGGTGCAACAGGTTTTGGTTTACGTGTTGACCGTGTATTTGAAGCAATGCCGAAAATCAACGTCGACAAAGATGAAGTGCTTGTATTGTTCACAGCTGAGCGTTTTTCAGAGGCATTACAGGCAGTTCAGCAACTGCGTGAACAAGGAAAGCAAGTAACTTTCCAATCCTATGAAGGCATCGAAAATATCGAAGCATTAAAAGCTCACTTTAAAATCGTTAATGAATACAATAGCAGGGAGGCATAATCAAATGACACAGCTAACAATTGCGATGCCAAAAGGCCGTATTTTTGAAGAAGCTTATGAAATGTTGCTGGAGGCTGGCTTTAACCTTCCTGAAGAAGTGGAAATGTCGCGAAAACTTATGATCGAAATACCGGAGGAAAACATCAGCTTCATTTTAGCGAAACCGATGGACGTGCCGGTTTATGTCGAGCATGGGGTTGCGGATATCGGAATTGCGGGTAAAGATGTATTACTTGAGCAGCGCCGAACAGTCCATGAGCTGCTCGATTTAAAAATCAGCGAATGCTATATCGCTTCAGCAGGATTGCCGAATACAACGATTAATGAAATTGCGCCGCGTATTGCGACGAAGTATCCGAATATTGCGATGAAGTATTACAAAGGAATCGGCGAGCAGGTTGAGATTATTGAGCTGAACGGATCGATTGAGCTGGCACCGATGATTGGCCTGGCTGATCGCATTGTCGATATCGTTTCAACGGGTCGTACATTGAAGGAAAACGGCTTAGTGGAATATGAGCATATTGCCGAAGTTTCATCGCGTTTAATTGCGAATCCTGTAAGCTATCGCATGAAGAGTGACCGCATTCAAGATTTAGTGACACGCTTGAAAAAATGTGTGAAATAAGAGGGGCCAACGAGATGAAAATAACAATTTTGGATAACGATATTTCTTTAAAACGCCAACTCGAGCAAGGCAATGAACAACAGCTGCAAACAGTACGTGAAGTCATTCAGGATGTACGTACTAAAGGTGATGAGGCGATTAAATATTACAGTGAAAAGTGGGACGGTTTTGCACCGGAAAACTTACGCGTAGCCGAAAGTGAAATCGTTGAAGCGGTTAAAAATTTTGATTCGCAATTATACGGTGATTTACAGGAAGCAGCAGATAATATTTATCGCTATCATAAGGAACAAAAACGTACGGGATTCAAGTTGCCATTAGAAGACGGGTCGTATTTAGGGCAACGAATTACACCGCTTGATGCAGTTGGATTGTATGTACCTGGTGGATCGGCAGCCTATCCTTCTTCTGTATTGATGAATGTCATCCCGGCGCAAGTTGCGGGAGTAAAACGCATCGTCATTACATCACCAGCAGGAAATGACGGGAAATTGCCGGAAGCGGTACTCGTTGCAGCACATATTTTAGGTGTGACGGAAATTTACAAAGTAGGCGGTGCACAGGCGATTGCTGCATTAGCATACGGTACGGAAACGATTGCCCCGGTTGATAAAATTACAGGTCCGGGCAATATATTCGTCGCATTGGCGAAGCGTGAAGTATTTGGTGAAGTAGCAATTGATATGATTGCCGGTCCATCTGAAATTTGCATTTTAGCAGATGAAAGTGCTTATGCCGATGAAATTGCTGCTGACCTGCTATCACAGGCAGAGCATGACACTTTAGCATGTGCGGTTCTGATCACAACTAGCGATGACTTGGCGGATGCGGTTGCAGATCAGGTCGAGATTCAATTATCAAAACTGCCGAGACAGTCGATTGCACGAAAATCGATTGAAAATTTCGGTCATATATATGTAGCGGAATCTATGAAGGAAGCGGTACGTGCTGTGAATTCATTGGCACCTGAACATCTGGAAGTGATTACGGAAGATGCCGAAAAGGTTTCGGAAATGATTACACATGCCGGTGCAATTTTTATCGGCCGCTATAGCTCGGAGCCGGTAGGAGATTACTTTGCTGGTACGAACCACGTATTACCGACGAACTCAACAGCGCGTTTTGCTAGTGGCTTAAATGTCGATGATTTTATTAAGCGCACGAGCGTTGTTTATTACAGCGAGAAAACTTGGCAACAAAATGCGCCGAAGATTGCACGCCTTGCTCGACTTGAAGGGTTGGAAGGACATGCAAGAGCGGTAGAATCGCGCGGCTGGGATAAAGGAGAAGAATAATGACACGTTTTGCAAAAATCGATCGCGATACAAATGAAACAAAAATTAAAGTAGAGCTCAATTTAGACGGTACAGGTCAAGCCGACATTAAAACAGGTGTTGGCTTTATGGACCATATGCTCGATCTCTTTATTAAGCACGGACTGTTTGACGGTAAAATACTGGCGGATGGGGATACTTGGATTGATGATCACCATACGACAGAAGATATCGGAATTGTGTTAGGACAAGCTTTCCGTGAAGCATTGGGCGATAAAAAAGGAATCAAACGTTACGGCACGGCATTTGTACCGATGGACGATGCGTTAGCACAAGTTGTCGTTGACTGCTCAAACCGTCCGCATTTGGAATACCGCGTTACACCGGAGCTCAATGCGAAGGTAGGCAACTTTGATACAGAGCTTGTTCATGAGTTTTTATGGAAGTTTGCACTGGAAGCACGCATTAACCTGCATGTCATCGTTCCTTACGGCCATAATACACACCATATTATTGAAGCGATTTTTAAAGCAACGGCACGTGCATTGGATGCAGCGGTAGAAATCGATCCACGTGTAAAAGGTGTGCCATCAACAAAGGGGCTGTTAACGTGAAGATAGGTGTAATTGATTATGGAATGGGCAATCTGTTTAGTGTCGAACAGGCACTAAAACGATTGGATGTACAAGTCATTGTTTCAAGCGAGATTGGACAGTTGGAAGCAGCAGATGCTTATGTGCTGCCGGGTGTAGGCGCATTTCCGGATGCGATGAAGCGCCTGGAGGAAACGGGGCTCATCAATTTCATTCAAACAACGAAAAAGCCGCTGCTTGGCATTTGCCTTGGCATGCAGCTGATGTTTGAAGAAAGCGATGAAGTAGCGCAAACGAAAGGTCTTGGCATTTTCAAAGGACGTATTCAGCGCTTTACGAATGTTACACGTATTCCGCATATGGGCTGGAACGAGCTGAAGTTAAACCAAACACCAGCATGGTTAAGTAATGAAGACTTGCCGCAGGAACGTCATGTCTACTTTGTTCATTCGTACTATGCGAGCGGCATCGATGACATGGAACTGATCGCCTCAGCTGACTATGAACAAGTTCAAGTGCCGGGCATCGTGGCAAAAGATAATTTTACAGGTATGCAGTTCCATCCAGAAAAGTCGGGGCCGTTTGGTGTGTATTTATTGACGGCTTGGACACAGGGAGTGAAAGAGGGCGTATGTTAACAAAACGAATTATTCCATGTCTTGATGTAAAAGAAGGACGTGTTGTAAAAGGGGTACAGTTTGTAGAATTGCGTGATGCAGGCGATCCTGTAGAGTTAGCTAAGTTTTATGATGAGCAAGGCGCCGATGAGCTTGTATTTCTTGATATTTCCGCTTCGCATGAAGGCCGGGAAACGATGGTCGATGTTGTCCGTCAAACTGCTGCAGCATTGGCGATACCGTTTACAGTAGGCGGCGGTATTCGAACAATCGAGGATATGAAGCGCATTTTACGTGCAGGTGCCGATAAAGTATCGGTCAACACTTCAGCTCTGGAACGCCCGCAGCTTATTAAAGAAGGCGCGGATTATTTTGGGGCACAATGTATTGTGTGTGCAATTGATGCGAGGTACAGTGAAGAAGACGGAACATGGATGGTCTACACACATGGCGGCCGCAATAAAACAGCATGGACGGCAGTTGAATGGGCGAAAGAAGCGGTACGGTTAGGTGCCGGAGAAATCCTCCTTACATCGATGAATCAAGACGGAGAGAAATCAGGTTTTGATCTTGCATTAACGAAAGCGGTACGTGATGCGGTAACGGTTCCTGTCATCGCGAGCGGCGGGGCAGGCAATGCCGAACATTTCCGTGAAGTACTGCAGGATGTTGATACAGATGCGGCACTGGCAGCGAGTATTTTCCACTATAAAGAAACGAGCGTAGCAGAAGTGAAAAGCTACTTAAAAGAAAAAGGGGTTCGTGTACGATGAACGTAAAATTTGATGAACAAGGCTTAATTACAGCCGTAGTACAAGATGCACAGTCAAAAGAAGTATTAACAGTAGCTTATATGAACGAAGAATCACTGCAAAAAACGATTGAGACGAATGAAACTTGGTTTTATTCACGTTCTCGCCAGGAGCTTTGGCATAAAGGCGCAACGAGCGGCAACACGCAAAAAGTAGTTTCAATCAAAACAGACTGTGACAAGGATGCACTTGTCATTGAAGTCATCCCAGCTGGTCCGGCCTGTCATAACGGAACAACTTCATGCTTTACTGAAAGCTTGGTAGAAAATGAACGTCCAGGCTCTGTTGCCATTCTTCCGCAGCTTGTCGAAGTGATTAAACAACGTGAAATCGATATGCCTGAAGGGGCGTACACAACGTATTTATTCGATAAAGGGATCGATAAAATCTGTAAAAAAGTCGGCGAAGAGGCGACAGAAGTTGTTATCGGTGCGAAAAACCGTGACGCAGAAGAAGTGAAATGGGAATCAGCCGATTTACTTTATCACTTATTAGTTCTTCTTCAAGAGCAAAAGGTCAATGTTTATGAAGTACTCGATGTACTGCAAAAACGTCATGAAGGAAAGAAACAATAATCAAGAACAAATGCGCTAAAGCGCCCGTTCAACTCCGACAGACATTGGAAGGCCCGACGCAAAAGTAAAAGCACCACCACTTTTGCAGGAGGGACTGAAATGGCCGAGGAGTTGGCGCTTTAGCCTAGACGGGACAGCATTTTATTTCTAGATTATTCAAAATGTCAAGATCTAAAATTTCCTTAACAAAAGAAAAATAACACCGCTTTGTCAGACATGTTTTTAGTACATATGTGCCGGATATGCTATAATAGTAAGAATTGATTAAGGGACCACACCTGTGCGTTCCTTATTTCTTTGTTTACAAACAAATGACCTGCGTATTTGATGATATAGAATGTATTGAACGGAATGACTCGGAGGAATTTTATTGGAAAATAAACGTTTAAAATCAAAAGCTACTAATGTCGTGTCGTTTGTTCCGAATGGTGATTATTATTATAAGAAAGCTTTGAAGGCAATTGAACGAGACGAAATGGATAAAGCATATAAATATATTAAACGCGCGGCGGATTTAAGTCCGGATGACGCGCACGTGTTACTGCAGTACGGAATTCTGGAAATGGAACTGCAAAATTTTGAGCATGCATATGAGTTGATTCACACAGCCTATAGTTTAGAGCCGAATGAATCTGAAATCATTTTCATGCTGGCGGAAGTGTCGGGCTGTATCGGTCATATTGCGGATGCCCAAAAATACGCAGCACAATATTTAGAAATGGAACCGAATGGCGCCTATACGGAAGATGCCTCCGAAATATTGGAGTTTGTCGACTATGTGGGCGAAGAAATGGATGACATGGATGAATTTGATGGGGCGAAGCATGTGGCACAGGAAAAGGCCCGCCGCTATATGGAGCAGGGAGATTTTAAAACGGCAATCGAAATGCTGGAGCAACTTATTGAAGAGTATCCAGACCTTTGGAATGCGTATAATAATCTGGCGTTGGCTTATTTTTATGTCGGAGAAGCGGAACAGGCACGTGCACTTTTATATCGAGTGCTGCGTGAAAACAAAGGCAATCTTCATGCACTTTGCAACTTGGCCGTGTTTGCTTATTATGAAAAGAGCAGTGAAGAGCTGAACGAAATGGTCGGATTACTAAAGAAAATCCAACCGTTCGATTGGGAAAACCGTTACAAGCTCGGCGCGACATTTGCGTTAATCGGGCAATATGAAGAGGCTTACAAATGGCTGCGTTCAATGAGTAAAAAGGGATATGATGGAGAGCCTGGCTTTTATTTCTGGCTTGCCCAGTCTGCCTACTTCTCAGGACACGAAGCCACTGCAAATGAAGCATGGAAAACGCTTATTCAGCTAGATCCGTCAAAAGAAGGAATGGAGCCGTGGGCAAATGGTGAAGGTTCGATTTTACGCAATTCCGCGGAAAATCACCGGGATTTCATCATTCGTCAGCTAACAGATGAGCATCAGTCCAGCCGGTTATTCGGCATGTTTTTATTGAAGCGGTCTGCCCATAAACAAGAAATTGTGGCACATCCTTCACTTTTAAATGTCTCGAATTTCACAGCGATTGAAAAGCTTTGCCTGGCATATGCACTGGACTATGATTTCAGCAAAGGCAGCAAGGAAGAACAGCAATTCCTGCGCTTTATGGAAGTTGCCGAACTGATTACAGAAACGAATGATTCGATTTCATTGGAAGTGGCGCAAGTGTTAAGTACATGGTTTGCGCTTGGGGAAATTGCATTCGAACAAGGCTATGCATTCAAAAATCGCGCGGCGCTTGCTGCTGCTGTTGAATATTCTTTCCATACGGCATTGGAAAACAAAGTGACGAAAAAAGCAGTTGCGGGCAAATATAATATTTCGACTGCCACATTATCGAAGTACAATGATGAGTTATATGAATTTGTACCATCGGACTTTGAATAGGCAGTAAATTTGTATTTACCCAAGCAATCTTATACGATAAAACTATATAAAAGGTATACGCAAGAGGAGGATCTTCATGTCAGAAGAAAAAATTTATGATGTAGTCATTATCGGAGCAGGTCCAGCAGGTATGACTGCTGCGGTATATGCATCACGCGCTAACTTATCAACATTAATGATTGAACGTGGGATTCCCGGCGGACAAATGGCAAATACAGAAGCAGTGGAAAACTACCCTGGTTTCGATACTATTTTAGGGCCTGAGCTATCGACGAAAATGTTTGAGCACGCAAAAAAATTCGGTGCTGAATATGCTTACGGTGATGTAAATGAAATCATCGATGGTGATGAATACAAAATTATCGTTTCAGGTAAAAAACAATATAAAACACGCACAATTATCATTACTACTGGTGCAGAGTACAAAAAACTGGGCATTCCTGGCGAAACAGAGCTTGGCGGCCGCGGTGTAAGTTACTGTGCTGTATGTGATGGCGCATTCTTCAAACAAAAAAACCTGATCGTTATCGGTGGGGGCGACTCTGCTGTTGAAGAAGGTGTTTACTTAACACGCTTTGCGGATAAAGTAACAATCGTACACCGTCGCGATAAGCTTCGTGCACAAAAGATTTTACAAGATCGTGCGTTTGCCAACGAAAAAGTAGACTTCATCTGGAATTCAACTGTGAAAGAAATTCATGAAGTTGACGGTAAAGTAGGCAAAGTGACGTTAGCTTCAACAGTTGACGGTACAGAGTCAGAAATGGAAACAGATGGCGTATTCGTATATGTCGGCATGCTTCCATTAACAGCACCATTTGCTTCACTGAATATTTTAAATGATGCAGGCTATATTGTAACAAATGAAAAAATGGAAACAGCAATTCCTGGTATTTATGCTGCGGGCGATGTTCGCGAAAAAATGCTGCGTCAAATTGTAACAGCTACAGGTGACGGCAGTATTGCAGCTCAATCTGCTCAACATTACGTAGAAGAAATCAAAGAAAAAATAAATCAATAATTCTTTAACATAAATGTAATCATATCGTTACAAAATAAGGGTATACTAAAAGTGGAATTTGTTTTAACCCCCTTATATTTTTATCCTAAGGTTGTTTCAAGCGGTTTACGCTGAAGCAACCTCTTTTTTATGGCTTTCCTGCATAAATGCTGGCATTATAAATGAAACGCTTGCTTTTACTGAATGCATAGGACAAGGTATAATAGAAATAAGCTTTAGAAAAACACAATTCGCTTCACGTATAGCGAAATTGTGTCTTTACTTATGTGGAATTCGTGAAATATTATATATTCACTTATCCATTAAATGAAAAAGTTGAGGTGTTGTGTATGCAACGTATTACAAATTTACTCGCTATTAAAGATGGTCAAGTATTATTGCTGCAAAAGCCGAGAAGAGGCTGGTTTGTGGCACCAGGTGGAAAAATGGAGCCAGGAGAGTCCATCTATGACTCCGCTATACGCGAATTTCAGGAAGAGACGAATTTAACACCAAAAGACGTTCATTTAAAAGGCGTATACACAATGGTTATCAAAAATGGAGATACTGTCGTCGATGAGTGGATGCTGTACACATTTATTGCAACAGATGTTGAAGGAACACCATTTGTCGAAACACGGGAAGGCATTTTAAACTGGTATGAAATTGATCGTTTAAAGGATCTTCCGATGGCAGCAGGTGACCGTACGAATTTATTATTTGCAGCGTTAAATAAAGGTACGCAATATGGTACATTTGAATATACAGAGGATTTTGAGCTGATCAGCGAAAAAATTCAAAACTCGATGGAACAAAACTAGAGGAGATGAAATAAGTGGCAAGTTCGAGCTATACACATGAGTTAGTAATTATTACAGGAATGTCAGGGGCGGGCAAAACGGTAGCCGTTCAAAGTTTTGAGGATTTAGGTTATTACTGTGTAGATAATTTACCTCCGGAGCTTTTAACTACTTTTTTAACGCTAATGAAGGGTTCCGAAAAAAAGATTTCACGTATGGCAGTTGTGATGGATTTACGTGGGAGAGAATTTTTTGGCTCATTGATCGAATCGCTCGACGCACTACTGGATGAAGAAGATATTTTACTCCGTATTTTATTTTTGGAATCCGATGATGCCACATTAGTTCGCCGCTATAAAGAATCACGCCGATCACATCCGCTTGCACCTCAGGGATTACCGCTGGAAGGGATTCAGCTGGAGCGCGAATTGCTCTCTGAAGTAAAAGGGCGCGCCAAATCAATCGTCAATACTTCCAAGTTAAAGCCACGTGAATTACGTGAACGTATCGCCCAGGAGTTCAGCAATATGAGCAGTCCTACGTTTTCATTAAACATTATGTCATTTGGATTTAAGCATGGGCTGCCGATTGATGCTGATTTAGTATTCGATGTTCGTTTTTTAAAAAATCCTTACTATGTTGAAGAGCTGAGACATAAAACAGGGCTACAAACAGAAGTTTCCTCTTACGTATTGGCAACGGAAGAAACACAACAGTTAATTGCCAAACTGACTGACCTGTTCACTTTCATGATTCCCCATTACCGTAATGAAGGCAAATCACAGCTTGTCATCGCTTTCGGCTGTACGGGCGGTCAACATCGCTCTGTTACACTGGCTGAATACTTCGGGAAGCTATTGGCGAAAAATGATCAAGTCATCGTTACACATAGAGATATCAATCATAGGAAGGATTAATGAAATGAAAAAAAAGAGAACAAGAATCGTCGTAATTGGCGGGGGGACAGGCCTTTCTACAATTTTACGCGGTTTGAAGCAGCATCCTTTTGATATAACGGCTATCGTTACGGTTGCTGATGACGGTGGCTCTTCTGGCCGTTTGCGGGATGACTATGATATCCCGCCGCCAGGAGATGTGCGAAATGTAATTGCCGCACTTTCTGACGTAGAGCCGTTAGTCGAGCAAATGTTTCAATACCGCTTTTCCCAATCAAACGATTTAGGCGGTCATTCGCTCGGGAACTTAATGTTGACGGCTTTGACGGAAATTACCGGTGATTTTAACCATGCGATTGCTGAAATGAGCAAAGTACTGAACGTGCACGGAAAGGTCATTCCAGCAGCGAATAAAAAGGTTACGTTACATGCCGAATTGGCGGATGGGTCAGACGTGATAGGCGAGTCGAAAATTCCTTCAGGCCAGGCACCGATTAAACGGGTATACTTGGAGCCAAGTAATCTCAAA
Source organism: Solibacillus sp. FSL R5-0449 (assembly GCF_037975215.1). Lineage (NCBI taxonomy): Bacteria > Bacillati > Bacillota > Bacilli > Caryophanales > Caryophanaceae > Solibacillus > Solibacillus sp. FSL R5-0449. The sequence goes on along the minus strand of NZ_CP150239.1, from coordinate 2,912,512 downwards.
CCTTTACCTGCTGCAGTTCATGCGATTGAACGGGCAGATTTTATTTTGATTGGACCAGGCAGCCTTTATACGAGCATCATTCCGAATCTATTAGTTAAAGGAATCGGGCAGGCAGTTGTTCGTGCGAAGGGTGAAAAGATTTACATTGCGAATTTAATGACACAGCAAGGTGAAACGAGAAACTTTACTGCGTCGAAACATATTGAGGCGATCCATGAACATGTTGGCGAAGCGTTTATCCAATCGGTACTGATCAATGAAAAGGAGCTGCCTCCTTCGATTTACGAAAATTACCGTGAAGAAAATGCCGAACCTGTAAAGTTTGATATTGAAAGATTGCAAGAAATGGGCATCACTATTATTCCAAAAGAGATTGCCCTTATTGAAAATGGAACAGTACGTCATGATGCGGTAAATCTCGCGGAATGGCTTTGTGAATATACATTACAGAAAAAACAAACAACGCAAGAATAGTAGTATGAAAGAAACACTACATAGTTGCTGGGAAAGGGGGAGCGAATCCATGTCATTTGCATCTGAAACAAAGAAAGAACTGACGCAGGTAGAAGCGGGTGATAGCAGTTTAAAGGCAGAAGTATCTGCCCTGATACGGATGAACGGTTCGTTAAGTTTTGCGAATCGCCAAATAAGCTTGGACGTACAAACAGAAAATGCGGCAATCGCACGTCGGCTTTATACAATTGTGAAGAAGCTTTATCCATATAATGTCGAGTTGCTTGTGCGGAAAAAGATGCGTCTTAAAAAGAACAATGTGTATATATGCCGTGTTCGGGAAGGCGCACGTGAAATTCTTGCGGATTTAGAAATTGTCTCAAATTCATTTGAGTTTAATCATACGATCGCGAAATCTATCATACCGAAAGAGAATGAACGCCGTGCTTATTTACGTGGTGCCTTTTTGGCAGGAGGCTCGGTGAACAATCCGGAAACCTCTTCCTACCATTTGGAGATTTATTCTTTATATAAGGAGCACGGGGAAGCGTTGGCTGAGCTGATGAACCGGTACGACTTAAATGCGAAAACAATCGAACGTAAAAAAGGTTTTGTCACGTATTTAAAAGAAGCCGAAAAAATTTCGGATTTTATGAATTTAGTCGGTGCTGTACAGGCAATGCTAAAGTTTGAGGATGTGCGGATCATTAGAGATATGCGTAACAGTGTAAACCGTATCGTAAACTGTGAAACAGCCAACTTAAACAAAACAATAGGCGCGGCGTTGAGGCAAGTGGAAAATATCCGCTATATTGATAATGCGGTAGGCCTTGATCAGCTGCCGGAAAAACTGCGTGAAATTGCACGCCTTCGTGTGGAATATCAGGACGTGACATTAAAAGAGCTCGGTGAAATGGTTTCAACTGGCGTTGTCAGTAAATCAGGCGTCAATCATCGTCTGCGCAAAATCGATGAAATCGCGGATGCGCTCCGTCGTGGAGAAAGTATTTAACTTCACATAAAGGTGCGGAGCAAGTACATCAAGGTATAAAAGAAAAAATTGGGAACGATTTCATAAAAGATGTTTCCAATTGTTGTTCTTTTCGGACAATTTCGTTAAGATAAACTTAAAGCGATGAACGGTTGTGAAAGGGAGAATTTCAACATGATTGAAAAACAAGTAGAAGTAAAGTTAAAATCGGGCTTACAAGCAAGACAGGCCGCTTTGTTCGTTCAAGAGGCAAATCGTTATAAAGCAGACGTCTTTTTACAAAAGGATACGAAAAAAGTAAATGCAAAGTCGATCATGGGCATTATGAGCCTGGCTGTTGCTAAAGGCACAGTTGTTACATTATGGGCAGACGGCCATGACGAAGAAAAAGCAATCGACGCACTACAACTTCTAATTGAAAAAGCGGATTAAAACAAAAGAGCTAGCATAAAAGTAAAAATTTCATTGGTAAGGAAAAAATCCTTGTTAAGAAACGGATATTTTGGAAAATTGATTGGAATGCAGGGCGACTCCTGCGGGAATAGCGTGACGCCTGAGACTACAGGCTCAGGCCACGCCCGCGGAAAGCGTCCCGGAATGGAAATCAATTTTTACGCACAGCGAAAAAATGCCATTTTTCTCCCAGAGAGAAAAATGGCATTTTTGGATTATGTCTTATATTATTTTTTGAATACAAAAAAGCATACAAGACGAATCTTGTATGCTTGAATGGATCGATTATTTTAATTCGTTACGCTCATAAATTTTGTCGATAAGACCGTACTCTAATGCTTGCTGTGCAGACATGAAGTTGTCACGATCTGTGTCGCGCGCTAACGTTTCGTAATCTTGGCCACTGTTTTCAGCCATGATGCGGTTTAATTTTTCACGTAAGTGTAAAATACGTTTCGCAGCGATTTCGATTTCTGTTGCTTGACCTTGTGCTCCGCCAAGTGGTTGGTGAATCATTACTTCAGCGTTTGGTAATGCAACACGCTTGCCTTTTGCACCAGCAGAAAGCAGGAATGCACCCATTGAAGCAGCCATACCGATACAGATTGTTGAAACATCAGGTTTGATGAAGTTCATCGTATCGTAGATCGCCATACCAGAAGTGATCGAGCCACCTGGTGAGTTGATGTACAGGTAGATGTCTTTATCTGGATCTTCAGCTTCTAAAAATAATAGCTGTGCTACGATAGAGTTTGCAACATTATCGTCAATCCCACTACCTAATAAAATGATGCGGTCTTTAAGTAAACGTGAATAGATGTCATATGCACGTTCGCCGCGGTTTGTTTGTTCAATAACTGTAGGAATTAAGTTCATTGAAAAATCCTCCCTTTGTTAAAGCTTATATTCGATTACTTTTGCTGAAATTGACAAATATTTCAGCTGTAAACCTATCATACACGTATTAGTCAGTTATGGTCAAATATAAACTCTGATTTTTACAGTTGAAAATAAGGGGTTCCATCTGTATAATGAAAAAAGTTGCTCATATACTTATTTATATGTCCTCGTGGTGTAATGGATAACACTTCAGATTCCGGTTCTGAGGCTGGGGGTTCGATTCCCTCCGAGGGCGCTTTCTTTTTTAAAGATTATTGATCAGCATGAAGTAAAAATAATCTTTCTCTTCCATTTTTCTACAGTTTATTTTTGACGCTACACTATAAGTTTCCGAAACCGAACTAATTTAAACGCTCTTCACTTAAAAAAACAAAATTTCTTTATAAAAAAGTACATTTCCTACTTGAATTATATGTAGAAAATTAGTACATTATTAAATGTTGTGTTTTTACAAAACTAGTTAGATAGACCATACTATCATGTCCTTTAGGGGGCACCATTTTACTGTTTTAATATACGTTTCAATATCAATTGTAAAAAAACATCTGAGGTTTTTTTGCAATAGAGAATGAAGTTTTAGTAGGATAGAAGGAATCACTGTACCGGTTCTTTTTATCCTTCATTCGTTCTCTAACTAAATAATAATTTCAAGACTGTATGAGAGGAGCTCCTCTTGTGCGGTCTTTTTTGTTTTAGTAAAAATTCTTTATAGAATTAACATATATTATAAAAAACAGGGAATATATGTAATGGAAAGTGAGGCTTTTTAGAAGGGGGATACAATAATGAAATAGTAAATGATTGAATAAATATTAAATTATATGCAAATAAACCGTCGATTTTGTTATATTAATTCATCATACTGCAATAATAATCAATTTTTTAAAAATTAAATGTTGTATATTAATTGTGGAATTAATATAATTGAACATGTTATTAACAAAAAAACTATTACATCCAGGAGGATATTCATAATGAGTACTAGAAAACTATTTAAATGGGCAGCACCTTTAGCAGCAGCTTCGATGATTTTAACAGCATGTGGAGCAGACGAATCTTCATCAACAGGTGATAAAGAATATAAGAAAATTGTTGCAGGTACGGAAGCTACATATGCACCATTCGAATACTTAGATGATAAAGGCAATGTTGTTGGATTAGATTCAGAGATTTTAGCAGCGATCGGCGAAGAGATGGGCATCGAGACAGAAGTGAAAAATGTAGGCTGGGACTCAATGATGAGCCAAGTAACAAATGGTGAAGTGGATATGGGTGCAGCAGCGATTACAATTACAGATGAGCGTAAACAAACTTATGACTTTACAGATCCTTATTATGAAGCGACGTTATTGATCGTGACAAAAGAAGGTTCGACAGTGGCATCGTTAGAAGATATTAAAGACAAAAAAATCGCGGTGCAAATCAATACGACAGGTCATATCGCAGCTCAGGAACTTCAAGGTGTTGCAAGCTCGAAGATTTTAGCTTATGAAAACTTCTCTGTTGCTCTAACAGAAGTACTGACAGGTGCAGCAGATGCCGCAATCGGTGATAATGCAGTAATTTTAGATTACCTTGAAAACAATCCTGATTCAGGCTTAAAAGCAGTGGAAGATGACTCATTCGAAAAAGATTACTTCGGCTTTATGGTGAAAAAGGGCAACAAAGAGCTATTGGACATTTTAAATGAAGGTCTTCAAAAAATTAAAGACAATGGCAAGCTAGCTGAAATTACAGGTACAGAAATCGAATAAGCTACATTTTAATTTATTGGAGGGTTTCAGATGGATTTTTTTGATTTTTTCCGTTGGGATATAATCTGGAACTACCGTGAACTATATGCAAAAGGACTTTGGGCGACTATTGTTTTAACAGCATGTGGTTATATTGGTGGGATCATATTCGGTCTAGTTTTAGGATTAGGCCAAGTTTCAACAAAAAAGTGGATTTACTGGCCGGCGAAAATCTATGTCGACGTATTCCGTGGTACGCCAATGCTCGTACAATTATTATTAATTCACTTAGCGGTTATTCCGACTATTTTCGGAACATCACAAGGTTGGTGGGTATCGGGTATTGTCGGACTGATTTTAAACAGTGCTGCATATAATGCAGAAATTTTCCGTGCAGGGATCCAGTCGATCGACAAAGGGCAAATGGAAGCTGCAAGGTCTTTAGGATTAACGCAAAGCCAGGCGATGCGCAAAGTTATTTTACCGCAGGCGTTCCGTCGAATGATTCCGCCTTTAGGAAATGAATTTATCGCACTGTTAAAAGATTCTTCACTTGTAACGGTAATCGCCGGAGCCGAAATTTTATACGTAAGTAAAGTAGTAGCCGGAACGTATCAGCGTTTCTGGGAGCCGTATTTATTCGCGGCGTTCCTATACCTTGTATTGACGTATGCTGTAACGAAGCTCATTGCATTTATCGAAAGACGAGTGGATATCAATTACAACCCACGTAAGAAAAAGGAGCGCGCGTAAATGATTAAAGTAGAAAACTTACACAAGCATTTTGGCAAGCTCGAAGTGTTAAAAGGGATCGATTATGAAGTACATGAAAAAGAGGTAGTTTGTGTCATCGGGCCATCTGGTTCTGGGAAATCAACGTTTCTTCGCTGCATGAATTTGCTGGAAGAAGTAACGGATGGGGCAATCTATATAGAAGGTACTAAAATAAATGATCCGAAAACAAATATTAACGAGATCCGTACAGAAGTAGGAATGGTGTTCCAGCAGTTCAACCTATTCCCGCATATGTCGGTCATCGATAATATTACGATGGCGCCAATGCAAATTCGCCAGCTGAACAAGGCGGATGCCGAAAAACTGGCACTGGAGCTATTGGACAAGGTCGGTTTGCGTGAAAAGGCATATAACTATCCGCAGCAGTTATCAGGCGGTCAGCAGCAGCGTGTAGCGATTGCCCGTGCGTTGGCGATGAAGCCGAAAGTGATGCTGTTTGACGAACCGACGTCAGCCCTTGACCCGGAAATGGTGAAAGAGGTTCTGGAAGTAATGAAGAACCTTGCAAAAGAAGGGATGACAATGGTTGTCGTCACACATGAAATGGGCTTCGCACGTGAAGTCGGCGACCGTGTACTGTTTATGGATGGCGGCTATATCGTAGAGCAAGGCCACCCGGATGAAGTATTCGGCAACCCGCAAAACGAACGTACAAAAGCCTTTTTAGGAAAAGTTCTATAAAAGCAGTGGGAACTATCTTCTATTATGATGAATAGTAGAAGGTAGTTTTTTATATTTAGTAGAGAGCACAGATGGTTGGAATGCAGGGGAGGCGACTCCTTGGTGAATCTTTATAACGTAAACTATCAGAAGATTTAGAATTTCGTATTGTGTGGCTTTACTAAAAAATGTATAATCTTAACAAAAATAGAGGGGGTTTTATAATGTTCAAGACGAAGAAATTTTTAATAACAATGCTGCTCATGACATTAACGATCATTTTAGCCGCATGCGGAACATCAGATGATGAAACATCAGGAAGTGCAACAGCCGGAGAAGGTGGCGGTAAAAAGCTGCTAGTCGGAACAGAAGCAACATTTGCACCATTTGAATCAATGAATGACAAAGGTGAGATTGTCGGAATCGATGTGGATATTATGAACGCAATCGGTGAAGAAATCGGTTCGGAAGTCGAATTCCGAAATGTCGGTTGGGAGCCGGTATTCCAACAAATTACGAACGGTGAACTGGACTTAGGTGCATCAGGCATCACAATTACAGAAGAGCGTAAAGAAACGTATGACTTCACAGATCCATATTATGAAGCGTCATTGATGATCGTTGTAAAAGAAGATTCACCAATCGAAACATTGGATGAGTTAAAAGATCAAAAAATCTCGGTTCAAATTAATACAACCGGCCATATTGCCGCACAAAATCTGCAAGGAAAATCAAGCTCAAAAATTTTAGCTTATGAAAACCAGCCAGTTGCATTCCAGGAAGTAATCAATGGTGCAACAGCAGCAGCGATCGGCGATAATGCCGTTGTAATCGAATACTTAAAGAACAATCCGAATTCAGGACTAAAAGCGATCGAATCGGATCAGTTCGAAAAAGAATATTACGGCTTCATGGTGAAAAAAGGGAACAAAGAATTATTAGACCGCTTAAATGAAGGCTTAGCAAAAATTAAAGAAAACGGTAAGTTAGAGGAAATTACAGGTCAGAAGATTGATTAATTAATTGAAAACACAGGCATGAAACCTTTTGAAAAGGAATTCATGCCTGTGTTTTAGTTTATATTAGAAAGTCCTTTAACCGAATTGCTCTAGAAAATAAATTTGCGTCCCTCCCCATTTTCGTTGAGGGGTTTTTGTATTGATTTAAACATTGCTGGAAAATTGCGTCACAATATCGTTTATCATATCCACTTGCATAGCAAGCATCATGGTTCAGACAGCAATTATCTACTTCATTCGTTGGTGCACCAGGTCCAGTGCATCCCGGACCGCAGTAACGGTAACCAGGAAAGCAGAACCCCATTGCAGGACGTCTCATCATCCCACCTCCTTCTAGTAGGTTCCATATATAGTATGTTCACCTAATAAGAAGAGGAGGGCAATTCTATTAATTTCATCATAAAACCATTAGTTTACACTAGCAGACTTTACGGGTGACACCGAAGATTCAGCTACTTTCAATACCGCATTCAGAAGGACATCCGCACCATTTGAACATTCTTCGTAGGAAGTATATTCATCTTCGCGGTGACTATAGCCTTTCGCACTTGGAACGAAAATCATCGTAGAAGGAATGTACTGTGCAATAAATTGTGCATCGTGGCCGGCACCGCTGAACATATGATGGCGTGAGTAGCCTAGTTCATCTGTGCTTGCTGCAACAGCATGAACAACTTCCGGTGCGAAATACACCGTATCACGGCTCCATAGTTTTTCATAGCTCAACTCGCAGTTTTCGATTTCTTTTGGCAGGTCAAAAATAATTTGCTCCACTTGCTGAATGACTGCCGGGTCCTGGTGGCGGGATTCCAGCGAGAAGGTAACACTACTTGGGATGACTGTATGAATATTCGGGTAGGCATTGATGCGCCCGATTGTATAGACAAGATCTTCAGGAAGCTGTTTTAGTTTATTTTGCAGAATTGAAATGATTTGCATCGCAGCAAACATGCTGTCTTTACGCATGGAAATAGGGGTAGTGCCCGCATGGTTCGATTCGCCGGTTAACGTAATATCATAGCATACCATGCCAAGAACGCCTTCCACGACACCGATCTCTTTTTTATAATATTCCAGCACGGGACCTTGTTCAATATGAAGCTCCAAGTAGGCATGTGCCTCTGTCAGACGGTTTGAAACGTCGCCTTCATAGCCGCTTTCTTTCAGGGCTTGTTCAAATGTTACGCCTTTAGGGTCAGTTGAAGCGAGCATCTTTTCCTTTTCGAATTTTCCAGAAAGAACACCTGAAGCCATTAGTGAAGGTTCGAAACGTGCACCTTCTTCATTTGTGAAGTTTACAATCGTGATAGGATGATTCAGTTCGAGTTTTTTATCGATAATCGTTTGGACGGCTTCCAGTGCAGTTAAAACACCTAGCACGCCATCGAAGCGTCCGCCTTTAATCACTGAATCCAAATGTGAGCCGATGACAATCGGTAAATTATCGGAGTTGGAAGGAAGTGTTGCATACATTGTGCCCATATCATCAACCGTTACGGTCATACCGAGCTGTTCGCAAATTTCCTTGAATTTGTTGCGCGCGAGAATATCTTCGGGAGATAGGCTTAAACGTGTGACACCGTTATTTTCTGTTGCCCCAAATTGGCTGAATAAATCAATCATATTTTGAAGTCGTTCGCGATTTGTTTTTAACATAAAAGTCCCCCTTAAATTCAATAATATATAAACATTAGCACTAGCATATAACAAATTAATATATACTTAATGTAAAATGTTACAATAATTGTATGGACGAATTGTTAATGATAGGGGGGCTGCTTATGTTAACCGTAAAAGAAGTTCTAAATCGAAAGTACTTTGAATCAGCGAAGGTCGTTGCAGGTCAAACCGGCTTAAATCATGCGATTAAATGGATTCATATATTGGAAGTAACCGATGTGAAGCAGCTTATTAGAGGAAATGAGCTCATTCTGACGACAGGCGTCACTTTAAAAGATAATGAACAAGGCTTTTTGAATTTTGTGAAGCAACTTAGCGATTTGCATGTAGCCGGGCTTTGTATCGAGCTGGGGATGTATATTCAAACCGTTCCGGAAAGGGTTATGAATCTGGCAGATGAACTGGATTTCCCGCTCATCGTTTTTCAGGAGATTGTCCCGTTTGTCGGCATTACGCAAGATTTGCATACAGCAATCATTCATCAGCAATACGATATTTTAAGGCAGCTCGAAGATTATTCCCAGAAAATTAACAACTATGTTTTGAAAGTAAATGATAAAGTAAAGATTTTGCAGTATATGCAAAAGTATTTGAATGTGGATATTTATTTTGATGTGAAAAGAGGAGCAAGTCTCGCAATCCCGGATAAAAAGATTGAAAATTGCAAAAAGTACATCGACCGTTTAAGTAGTAAACATAAAGCAAGTATTGAAGTGAATTTATTTGATCAGTTGTACGGCACGGTTTATATCTACTCGGAAAAAAGAGAAATGACGGAGTTGGATTTGCTTATTTTGGACCGTACTGTTGTTACGCTTTCGCAATTTATTTTAAGAGATTTATATATTGAAGAAAAATTGGAGAGCGAGAACCGAAAATTTTTCGAGAAGTGGCTTGAAGGTGAAAACAGCGATGACGAGCTGCTTTATTTTATCGAAGAGATCGACCAGAAGTTGAAGCATAATGGCTGGATGGTTATGATTCATCAGCTGAGAAGGAAAAATGCGAAAAAAGATTTAACGAACTATAAAATCAATCTTCGTCAGGCGCTGCAGAAGGAAGGGTTTTACACATTTATTGTCGAGCAGTCCCAATATTTGATTTTCATCGTCAATGACCTGGCGCAGGGAGCTACGTATAAAGAGCGGATGAACCGTGTGATGAATGAGGTGATCCAGCAAAATAAACAGGACATGCTGATCGCTGTTGGGAAATATGTTTCGCATTACAATGAATTGAAGGAAAGCTATCAAACTGCACAGGAAACATTGCAGATTCGGATGAAACATATGGAGCTTTCGTATTTTTACGATGAACTGGTGCTGTACCATATGGTGAAAGTGCTGCAAAACAACAACAGTCTCATGCAGGCGGCGAAGGAAAAAATCGAAAAGCTCAGCCAGTATGACTGCAAGCACAATGCAAATCTGATCCAAACACTCGATGTGTATTTTCAGTGTAACGGACTGAAAAAGGAAACCGCCGAAAAACTGTTCATCGTCCGCCAAACCCTTTATCACCGCCTGGAAAAGGTGGAGCAGATCATCGGCAATGATTTTATGAAGTACGAAAACCGCCTCTGCCTGGAGATTATGCTGCTTATGACGAAGCATAATTATTATGAGGGTGTGAAGGTTTAGGAGGCGTGGTCTAGTAAGCTCTTTGGCCTTAATGTGAAATCGAGTTCAACATCCATTTGACACTATGTATAATGCCCTTATTCTTCCAATAAGCGAAAATAGAAACAGAGTTTAGGAATGTAGGAGGGAAATGCATGAGCCAATATGTAGAGTATAACTGGAAAGCAGATGACGAAAAACATGTATGGCACTCGATGAAGCCTTATAACCCGGAAGCAACATTTATCGTTGAGCGAGCGGAAGGGGCTTGGCTGACAGACATCGATGGCAATAAATATTTAGATGCAATGGCAGGGCTTTGGTGTACAAATATTGGTTATGGTCGTAAGGAGATTGCCGACACAGCTTACGAGCAAATGCTTAAAAATTCTTATACACCGCTAACGAACGGACACACACCGGCGATTTTACTGAGCCAGAAAATCAGTGAGCTGCTTGGTGATGAATATGTTGTCTTCTATTCGAACAGCGGATCGGAAGCAAATGAAGTGGCGTTTAAAGTGGCAAGACAATATCATCAGCAAAAAGGTGATACGAACCGCTATAAAATCATTTCCCGCTACCGTGCTTATCATGGAAGTTCAATGGGCGCATTGGCAGCAACAGGCCAAGCGCAGCGTAAATATAAATACGAGCCGCTTGCACCCGGCTTTTTACATGTAGCACCACCTGATCAGTACCGCAATCCGGAAGAAGCGGTAAATGGTGATGCTATGACATTGCCTAGTGTGAAAAATATCGACCAAGTAATGACTTGGGAAATGTCTGAAACGATCGCCGCGGTCATTATGGAGCCGATCATTACAGGTGGCGGTGTCATCATGCCGAATGAAGATTACTTGAAAGGCGTAAAGGAAGTGTGCGAAAAACACGGAGCGCTGCTGATTGTTGACGAAGTAATCAATGGTTTCGGACGTACAGGTAAAGCGTTCGGATTCCAGAACTACGGCATTAAGCCGGATGTTGTGACGATGGCTAAAGGGTTAACAAGTGCTTACATGCCGTTATCAGCAACTGCGATCCGCCGTGAAATTTACGAGCAGTTTGTCGCAAATGGGGAATATGAATTTTTCCGTCATATTAATACATTTGGCGGTTCACCCGTCGCTTGTGCGGTCGCACTGAAAAACATTGAAATTATGGAGCGCGAAAATTTATTCGAGCAATCCGTTGTACTCGGAGAATCGCTGAAGCGCACATTGAAAGAAAATCTCGAGGATCATCCTTATGTAGGCGATATCCGCGGTAAAGGGTTACTGATCGGGATTGAGCTTGTTGAAAATAAGGAAACGAAAGCACCGCTCGATGTTGAGCGCGTCAATGCAGTGATTGCCTACTGCAAGAAAAAAGGCGTCATTATCGGGAAAAACGGTGTAACGGTTGCAAACTTCAATAACGTATTAACACTGTCACCGCCGCTTTCAATTTCTTTGGAGGAAAAGGACCTGATTGCCAATACAGTGATTGAAGCAGTGAACAGTATTAAATAAGGGGGATCTTCATAATGACAGAAGCAGTTTCGGTAAAAAAATTAACACATTTTATCAATGGGGAATTGGTCGAAGGGAAGAGCAACAACTATTCGAAAGTTTATAACCCGACGACAGGCGAAGTAATTGCCGAAGTTCCGATTGCGACAGCTGAAGAAACACGTGAAGCCATTGCAGCAGCAAAAGCGGCTTTCCCTGCATGGCGTGATTTATCTGTTGCGAAGCGTGCGGAAGTATTGATGCGTTTCCGATTTTTACTGACAGAAAATATGGATCAGCTGTTGGATATTATTTGTACGGAGAGCGGGAAAACGTTGGAGGATGCGCGCGGTGAGGTGACTCGCGCACTGGAATCGGTTGACTTGGCAATCGGTGCGCCTCATTTAGTAAAAGGGGAATATTCGGTAAATGTAGGTGGTCAAATTAATGCCTACTCTGCGAAATATCCTTTAGGTGTCGTGGCGGCAATCTCGCCATTCAACTTCCCGATCATGGTGCCGTTAGCGCAAACTTCGATGGCGGTTGCTGTTGGGAATGCGGTTATTTTAAAGGCATCTGAAAAGGTACCGATGACTTCACTGTTTGTCAGTGAGCTATGGAAAAAAGCAGGACTGCCGGATGGGATTTGGACAGTAGTGAACGGCAGTAAAGAGGCGGTAAATGAGCTATTGGAAAACCCGACTGTTCAGGCGATTTCATTTGTCGGTTCAACACCTGTTGCAAAATATATTTATGAAACAGGCTCAAAATACGGCAAGCGCGTAACGGCTTTAGGCGGCGGGAAAAACAATATGATCGTTATGCCCGATGCGGATTTAGAGCAAGTAGCAAACGCGTTTATCGGTGCGGCATACGGCGCGGCTTCTCAACGCTGCATGGCAATTTCGACAATTATGCCGGTTGGTGAAGAGACGGCTGACCGACTTGTTGCGATTTTGAAAGAGAAAATCAGCAACTTAAAAGTGGGCAGCTATAAAGAAGAAGGCACGGATTTTGGTCCGGTCATTTCAAAAGAGTCGAAAGAGAATATTTTGAAAGCAATTGATCTAGCTGAACGTCAAGGGGCGACGGTTGTAGTGGATGGCCGTGAACTGGATATCGTGAAAAACTCGGAAGGCTTCTTCGTTGGTCCGACATTGCTGGACAATATTACGAAGGAGATGGAAATTTTCGATGAGGAAGTTTTCGGTCCGGCTCGTAATGTCGTGCGCGTAAACTCGCTGGCGGAAGCGATTGATTTCATTAATGGTCAGGATCTGGCGAATGGGGTTACGATTTTCACGAACGATGGTGCGGCAGCGCGCAAGTTTACAATGGAGATCGATGTCGGCATGGTCGGCGTCAATGTACCGATTCCAATCCCTGTCGGCTATCATAACTTTGCCGGCTTCAAAGGTTCGCGCTTTGGTGAAGGGCATATGTTTGGTCCGGATCAGGCCCGATTCTTTACGAAAACGAAAACAGTATCGGAACGCTGGCCAGACACAACAGAAACAACAGCATCGACATTCGCTTTCCCTAGCAATAACTAAAATACGTGCAGAAACAGCTTAATTCCAGGATGTGGGGTTAGGCTGTTTTTTTGTTTAGGGGTGGTGTGCTTGCAGCGGGAGGGAGGTTTTAGTAGAAGATTGGGGTTGGTGGACATAAATTTAAGTTCAGGTATGGGCAGGTTTATATTTTATTAGAACATTTGCGGCGGATATTAGAAGAAGTTGGCCGGTTATTAGAACAGTTCTCGAATTTAGTAGAAGATTGAGTAGTAATAAGGTTAGCGGACCCTGTTTTTGGGGTGGGCGGATGCGGGTTCGCGGTTTTATTAGAACATTGCGGGCGGATATTAGAAGAAACGCCGTGGATATTTGAAGATCGGGAGGGGATATTAGCACATTGCACACACATATTAGAACAATAGACGATTATATTAGAACATCCAAAGTTTATTAGAACAAATAAAAATATATTAGAACATCCTCCTAATATATTAGAAAACTTCACCCACGAACCTCACTTCTAGTAGAAGCCCAAACCAAAACCAATACATTATGTTAGAAAAGTTTACGCAAAAACAGTATATTTCCTAACAACTTTTAACCTTTTGTCTAAAATATTTACGGAAAAAATTACCTTTTGTATATTAAATTTAGTCAAAATATTCAGTAAAGTTATGTATATGAAGGATTCGCAAGGATTTTCGCCAACAGAAAATATTTTTGAAATTTTTTCTGTTAATTAGATATTATGTTACTAATTGTTACATATAATACTATATATTAAATTATATGCTAAAAAACTAGTAAATATTCTCAAATACTAGGATGCACTTTGGTTTTTCATTTTTTCAATAGAAGTTACTAGAAAACTAGGAGGGTTCATATGAAAAAGATTATTACTGGGGGAACAATTGTTACTGCTGCGGATACATTTAAAGGGGATGTGCTGATCGAGGATGGGATCATCACTCAAATTGCAGCGAAAATAGATGATGCAGATGCGGAAATTATTGATGCAACAGGAAAGCTTTTATTCCCGGGTGGTATTGACCCTCATACCCATCTCGATATGCCGTTCAACAACACGGTAACAGATGATGACTGGCAATCTGGAACAATTGCTGCGGCATACGGGGGAACAACGACAATTATCGATTTCTGTATTAGTGCGGGCTCGCCTACATTGATGGATGCGATCGATACATGGCATGGCAAAGCGAAAGATAAAGCCGTAATCGACTATGGCTTCCACTTAATGATCGGTGATTTAAACGAACAGCGCTTGCAGGAATTACCGGAAGCGTTGGAAAGAGGCGGAATCAGCTCGATCAAAGTGTTCCTTGCCTATGCAAAAGAATTCCAGGCGACGGACCGGACATTATTCCAGGCGTTTAAAGTCGGGAAGAAGCTTGGCGCAACGGTAATGGTCCACTGCGAGAACGGATCGGTTATCGATGAGCTAGTAGAAGAAGCGAAAGCGAATGGTCAGACGGAGCCGATTTATCATGCGCTTACTCGTCCGCCTGAAGTAGAAGGGGAAGCGACGAAGCGTGCGATTGAGCTGGCGAACTTGGCTGGAGCGCAATTATATATCGTGCATGTCACGTGTAAAGAAGCGGTCGATGAAATCATTTCGGCACGTAATAAAGGCTACAACGTGTTAGGTGAAACATGCCCACCGTATTTAGTGCTTGACCAGACAGCATTGGAAAAGCCGAACTTTGAAGGTGCGAAATATGTATGGTCTCCGCCGTTACGTCCTGTAGAGCATCAGGAAGTATTGTGGAATGCATTGAAGGCGAAGCAGCTGCAGACGATTGGTTCGGACCAATGTTCATTCAGCTTCAACGGCAAGAAAACATTAGGGAAAAACGACTTCTCGAAAATCCCGAACGGTGGACCGTTTATCGAAGACCGTTTCTCTGTCCTGTATTCAGAAGGGGTTGCAAAAGGACGCATTACGGAAAACGAGTTTGTCGATATGATTTCAACACAGTCTGCGAAGATTTTCGGGCTGTTCCCTAAAAAAGGGACAATCGCGGTTGGTTCGGATGCCGATATCGTATTATTCGATCCGACAGTGAAACGTACGATTTCTGCGGAAACACATCATATGAATGTGGACTACAACGCATTTGAAGGGCTGGAAGTGACGGGTGAGCCACAAAGTGTGCTAGTGCGCGGTGAATTTGTCATTCAAGATAAAAAATTCGTCGGACAGCTTGGAAGCGGCAAGTATATCCGTCGTGAAGTAAAAGGATCCACTAAAGTAACTTCATAACAAGGTCAATTACGTTCTCGTAATTGCGTCCAGATTCGTGGATCAGCCAGCCTTTGTTGCACGACGCAACATTTAAAGGCTGGCATCCATTTCACTAAAAAATCTGTGACATCTGCCGGGGCTTATTTTTATCCAGCAGGTAGTTGGGTATCGGCTGGATAAAGATACAACAGCTAAAAGTAATAACAAATCAAACTGGAGAGGGTTGTTATGAAATGAGCAATAGTTTAGCGAAGAACTTTGAAGAGATATTTGATGGGTTAACAACATACGCGGCAACTGTTGAAGCGAATCGTTGTTTGTATTGCTATGATCCGCCATGTGTAAAGGCGTGTCCAACGAGCATTAATATTCCGAGCTTTATCAAGAAAATTGCTTCGAATAATATGAAAGGTTCTGCTCGTGTCATTATGGAATCAAATCCGGTAGGCGCTAGCTGTGCGCGCGTTTGTCCAACAATCGAGCTTTGTGAGGGGGCTTGTGTGTTGAACAGTGAGGAAAAACCGATTCAGATTGGTCATCTTCAGCGCTATGCAACGGATTGGCTGCGTGAATCGAACGTCAATCTGTTTACACCACAACCGACAAACGGCAAGAAAATCGCGATTATCGGAAGCGGTCCTGCAGGGTTGTCAGCTGCACGTGAACTGGCATTGCTAGGATACGGTGTGACGATTTTCGAAGCGGATGAAAAAGCGGGTGGCCTGAATTACTACGGCATCGTGTCATTCCGTCTGCCGCAAGATGTGGTGGAGTGGGAAGTGCAGCAAGTACAAAACCTTGGCGTTGAAATTAGAACAAGCACGAAGATCGGCGAGGATGTATTGGTTGATGAACTGCTTGAAAACTATGACCGTATCATTGTAGCGGTAGGTATGGGCAAAGTGCCGATGCTTGGCATTGAAGGCGAAGAGTTGGACGGTGTGTATGATGCGATAGATTTCGTAAAGGAATCGAAATCTTCATTTACTGATCGCGTACTGGGCAAAAAAGTGCTCGTTATCGGTGCAGGTAATACGGCGATTGATGCAGCGACATGTTCTGTAAGACTTGGTGCTGAGCAGGTGCAAATCGTTTACCGTCGTACATCGAAAGAAATGACGGCATATGATTTTGAATTTGATTTTGCGAAGCAGGACGGTGTTGAATTCAGATGGCTGACATTACCGAAGCGCATTATCGGCGACGAAAACGGTAAAGTGATCGGAATGGAATGCATCAAAATGAAGCTGACAGATATCGAAGGTGGAAAAGGGACATTAACGGAAATTCCTGGTTCTGAATTTGTGATTGAGGCGGATGCGGTAATTCGGGCGATCGGCCAAACGAAGCAGTATGAACTGATCGAGCATTTAGGCTTGGCGAATACTCGCGGTGTGATTGATGTGGATCACAACAGCCTGAAGACATCCAATCCGAAAATTTATGCTTGCGGTGATGTGATTTACGGCAACGGATACGGTGAGGCGACAGTTGTATCGGCGGCGCAGCAAGGCAAAGATTCGGCTTACGCGATTCATTATGAACTAAACGCAAATTCAGAAATTGCATAGGGGGAATTGAAATGGCAGATTTACGAATAGATTTTGCTGGTATTAAGTCACCTAATCCTTTTTGGTTGGCATCGGCACCACCGACAAACTCTGGCTATCAAGTGCAGCGTGCATTTGAAGCGGGGTGGGGCGGCGCTGTATGGAAAACGTTGGGCGACCCTATTTTAAATGTTTCCTCTCGCTTTGCTGCGGTTAGTTTCAATGGTCAGAAGGTAGCGGGTTTCAATAATATTGAGCTCATTACAGACCGACCGCTTGAAGTGAACTTAAAGGAAATTTATGAAACGAAAAAACGCTTCCCGGATCATACGATCATCGCTTCATTGATGGTCGAGCCGAAAGCCGAAAAGTGGCATGAAATCGTGAAAAGAGTCCAGGATGTTGGGGTAGATGGCTTCGAATTAAACTTCGGCTGCCCACATGGTATGGCGGAACGTGGCATGGGAGCCGCTTCGGGTCAAGTACCTGATCTGGTAGAAAAACAGACATATTGGGCGAAAGAATATGCGGAAGTACCGGTTATCGTCAAACTGACTCCGAACATTACGGATATTACTGTAACGGCGGAAGCAGCAGTGCGCGGCGGTGCGGATGCGATAAGTATGATCAACACGATCAATAGTTTGGCGGGCGTTGATCTGAATTCTTGGAACACGATTCCGCATGTTGGCAATAAAGGGGCACACGGAGGTTATTGTGGACCGGCCGTGAAGCCAATTGCACTGAACATGGTGGGCGAGTGTGCGAGAAGTCCGTATATCAATTTACCGATCTCCGGAATTGGCGGGATTTCGAACTGGCAGGACGCTGCTGAGTTCATCCTGATGGGTTCGACGAGTGTGCAAGTTTGTACAGCGGCAATGCACCATGGCTTCAGCATTGTTGAAGATATGATCGATGGTTTAAGCAATTATTTAGATGATAAAGGCTTAACATCGGTGATGGATTTAGTCGGCAAAACAGTACCGAAATATTCGGACTGGGGAGATTTAGACTTAAATTATAAAGTTGTTGCGGAGATCAATAATGATGTTTGCATCAACTGTAATAAATGCCATATTGCCTGTGAAGATACGTCTCATCAATGTATCGATCTGTATACAGAAGATGGCCGTCCAATGCTGAAAGTGCGTGAGGAAGACTGCGTAGGCTGTAACTTATGTTCGATCGTGTGTCCGGCAGAAGGTGCGATTACGATGAAGGAACTTGTTCCGACACAACCGCCGATGACGTGGAACGAAAGACAAAAGCTAATTGCAGGATTTGCTCCAAGCAGTTCAAGTGTTGCAAGGTAGTTGGCGCAAATTTTTAAAAGGATGCTGTCAGTCTACCCGCGTCGCATGTGCGGCAACGGGTGACTGGCAGAATCCTCTGTAGACCAAAAAATTGAATAAAGAGAGGTGTAGCGATGTCAGACAGAAAAGACGCAAATAGCAACTATTTAAAATCACCAGATTTACTTCCTGTCACACACGAAAACCGAAGTATTAGTATGATGGGCTTTGGGGTTATCTGGGTAGGGATGGCCATCGTACTCGCCGCATTCGCAATCGGTGCGGGAGGAATTATCAATCTTAGTATGCCGATGCTCATCCTGGCGACACTGGTCGGCTCGATTCTAATCGGGATCTTCATGGTCGTCATCGGGGATATCGGTGTTGAACACGGTTTATCGTTTCCTGTTTATATGCGTGCGCCATTCGGAACAATCGGCACGCACTTCCCGTCATTTGCCCGTGCATTTACAGCATCATGCTGGTTCGGGATCAACACATATTTCGGGGCACTGGCGATCAATGGTATTCTGAACATTTTGGTCGGCTTTGACAACTGGTTTATCTGTTTCCTGGTATTCGCGACGTTGCAGTTGTTCAACGTATCGCTGGGAATTAAATCAATTGAACGTTTCGCGGATTTCGCTGCACCGGTCATTATCTTTATTTCGATTTGGATGTATTTGCAATTATCTGCTGAAGCGAAAGAGCAAGGCAAAGCGGTATGGTCATGGGTGGAAGCACCGCAAACAGGTTTCGAACAGTTTACGGCATTCATGGTAGTCGCTACGGCGATCATGGGCTTCTGGGCGACATTGGCTGCAGATATGCCGACACTTTCTCGTCACTTCAAAGCACCGAAAAATGAGCGTAACTGGTTCAAACGAAATAAAACACAGTTACTTGGCTCTTTAGTAGTTCAGCCGATTTTCAATACACTGATGATCGTCATCGGTGCGGTATGTTATATGGCGACTGGTTCAGGTGACCCAATCAACGCACTTCAGCAAGCGGCGGGCGGTTTTGTCCTTGTGATGCTGTTATCGATGATCGTACTGGCACAATGGTCGACAAATACTTCCGCGAACGTTATTCCGGCCGCGACGATTTTCTCGAATATCGGCGGACCGAAAATACCGTTCTGGGTAGGTGTAGTCGTTGCCGGTATTGTCGGGACGGTTGTACAGCCTTGGAGCTTGTTTGATGTTTTAAATAGCGTCCTTCTTGTTGTAGGAGGTATCCTTTCTTCGATTGTCGGTATATTATTTGCTGACTATTACTTGCTTCGTAAGCGACGAGTAAATGTAAAAGACCTTTATGAAGCGGAAGGGCAATTCCGCTATTTAAAAGGTGTCAATGTAGCGGGTATTATCGCTTGGGTAATCGGCGGGCTGATCGCGAATATTTGGCCATCATTCTCTTCGCTAATCGGTTTCTTTGTAGGGGCAGCGCTTTATTATGTGCTGGCGAAATTCTGGTGGTTCAAGAAGTATCCGCAAGCGGAAATTGTCAATCCGAGCGATGACGAATATTTAGGTATTACAGCAGGACGCAGCTGGGAAATTGATGCTGTTCCAGAACCGATTGGTGTAGAGCAAACAGCTTCAACAGATTAAATGTAAACGAGGTGCGGTCATGTCAGAATTTCAGTTTGTAGAAAAAGAAATTCAGCAAATTGATGAACTGCTTGCTGAAAACTATATTATAAAAACGATCGATGAGAATCTGGAAGGAGCTTTCGTTACGTTTATCAATCCGGCAACTCATGATGAGCGTTTACTGCATATTAAAATGGCAGACACAAGAAAATACTTCTCCAGTAAATTAATGGAACAATTAAGCAGTTGAAAATTAGAGGGCCAGGCGCATTTCCTTACGGGATGCGCCTTTTTATTTAAATGGCGCTGAAAAATTTTTAACGAGGGCATATTTCGACATGGAAATACATATTGTGAAGAAGAACAAGTGGATGCACCAGTTGAATCCAGAAAAATTTCTGATCGAAGTGGAGGGTTATTATGGGTGGAGGTAAAGGCACATTTCAGAAATGGAGGAAGAAAGTCAACAAGAAGGTGACAACGCTTAGCAGCAAAACGTCTTTTGCGGTCGACCGGTCCAAACTGCGAAAACAAATCAATGGAATCGAAGAAGAGATCAGAGTGCTGAAACAGCAAATCGGGGAAATCGTCAACTTGAACCGCAACAGCCTGTTTTCAGTCAGCATGGTGAATTATCAGCTCGCGCAAATTGAGGCGAAAGAAAACACGATTGCGCAGCTGGAAAGAGATATTGAAGAATTGAATGAGCTCAGCAAATTAGCGGGTGTCGAAGAGGAGGAAATCAAACCCGACCTGAAAGCAAAGCAAACGATCGACGATATTACGGCGTCCTATATATACAATTGCGCCAACTGTAATGAAGTGTACGATGAACCGAAAAAGTTTTGCGAGGAGTGTGGATATAACATGGATTAGCGCTTATCGTTGAAATTTGCGATAAGCTGAGTAAAACAAAGTTAAAAGGAGGAAGACCAAAATATAGAACGCCCAACTTTCTTTACACTTTAGAAAGTTGGGCGTTTCTTTGTGGAGAAAGCAGATTTCTTTACATCCGCTTTTTCCTGATTACTTACGATGTTCTACAAGGTCAATTGCCCCTAATACAATATGGGCAAGGCCGAAACCGAAAATGGTATTGGCAATCATTTTGTTCGTACCGATTTTTTGTTTCATCGCATACCCCGTTGCAGTGACAGCTGATCCAAGTACAGTCGGAATTAAACCTTCACGAATATTTTTCATAAAAGCCCCTCCTTCATCGTAGTAGGTGAAACGAGCACCGTTCCTATTGTTTGTACTTCTGTGTGAAGTATTTATTGTAAATATTGGATAAATTATTTAGCAATTTTGAAACTATACAATGATTTGTTCGTATAGTTTATTGGGCATACTAGTTAGGCATATTTTTTGCTTGTTCTGCTTGGCCGTACATATTGAGCATTGTGCTCATATCCTGTGGTGACAGTTGTGGTACTTGGTAATAGCCTTTTTTGTTTTGATACAGTGAAAGTTCATAGGCCATTTCGATACAGTTTGGTACTGAATCTTGCAGTACACGACGAACAACAGGGTTTGTGCTTTCTAAAGCAGCAACTGTTTTCCCTGAAGCACCCATTTTATGGACACTTAGCAAGAAGCCTGAAATAATCGCATCATTAATTTCGTTTGCTGAAGTGATCGGTTTTTTCGCTTCACCAGGTTTGATGCCGTAAATTGTATCGTTCCCCATGTTCATATTATAGCTGCGTGTAGGATGTTTTGGATCATGACCTGTTTTAAAGGCTTCCATTGTAATGTTGTACTCATCAAGCATAAATGCGTACTGACGATCCAAAATAGATAAAAGCTCGCTGTCTTGAACTTGATCACGGAGCAGGACGAATTGGTTTAATCCGCCGATCATCGCGCTTAGTACTTCATGAACATCCAGTATTTCATGGGCACCATGATTTGTTGAAAAAGGCATTTGATTGTCTTGAGATTGGGATGATTGGGTAAACATGAATTAGTAACCTCCATAGTAAGATATTTCGAATACTCTTATTGTGGAAACGAACAGTAATTTTATACGCATTTTTAAAAAAGAGAGGATGGGGCAAATGTTTAAAAAAAATGAACGAGGCAGTGCTGTATTAGTCGCCCTTATTGCAATTGTTGCATTAATCGTCATTGCGGCGATGCTTGTCGTGCCAAAATACAACAAACTTGTTACAGGCGAAGAGACAGTGGACGCAGCTTGGGCACAAGTCGAAAACCAGCTGCAGCGCCGATTTGATCTAGTGCCGAACTTGGTAAATACGGTGAAAGGCTATGCCGAACATGAGGAAGAAATTTTCACACAGATTGCAGAAGCCCGTACACAATACGGGAATGCCAATACAGTAGAAGAAACGGCGGACGCAAACAATGAGCTGTCTTCTGCATTATCCCGTTTACTTGTTGTAGTGGAAAACTATCCGAATTTAAAAGCGGATGTACAATTTACTCGTTTAATGGATGAACTGGCAGGAACGGAAAATCGTTTAACGGTAGCGCGTAAAGATTACAATGACACGGTTCAGCAGTTTAATAATGATGTTCGCCGCTTCCCAGGAAACTTAATCGCAGGCATGTTCAGCTTTGAACAAAAAGACTACTTTGAAATTAAAGAAGGTGTGGAAGAAGCACCGGCTGTTGATTTTGGCGATTAATGATTGGGAATAATGAAGCTTGTCGGCAATATGACCGGAGCTTCTGAAAAGGGGGACTGTATGTGAGATTAGTGGTATCACTTCTTATATGGTTAATGCTCGTACCGCTCCAAGCGATGGCAGCCATACCGGAAAAACCGGCCTACAATTCTTACGTGTACGATTATGCGAATGTGCTGTCCGATGATGTGGAGCAGAATTTGATCCAGTCGGCAAAAGCGCTAGAAGGGTCAACGGGAAATGTCATTGTCATGATGACGATAGATACGATCGATGGAATGGACGCGTTTGAGTTCGGTACGGAGACAATGCGCAGCTGGGGTATCGGTGATGAAGCACTCGATAACGGGATGCTGATCTTTGCGACAACCGAGCAAGGTGAAGGTGAAAATGATGTCTGGATTACGGTCGGCGGCGGCCTTGAAGGAGATTATCCGGACGGGAAGCTTGGCAGCATGATCGATACGTATATGTTGCCGTATTTAGCGAATGATGATTATACAAATGCGTTCGCTAGCATCTTCTCCGTTTTTTATGAAGAAATGGGTGGTGAAGCAGGCGGCGCGGATCTAGTACAGCCTGTTGCGTCAAATGAAGATGATGGGATTTCAATCGGCTTTATAATTTTCATCATTATTATTTACTTCATCATTACGAAGTTTGGCGGTGGCGGTGGCCCAGGCGGACGCCGACGCACAGCACGCCGAGTATACCGCAGCGGTGGTTTCGGTGGATTCGGAGGCGGCGGCTTCGGCGGAGGTGGCGGTTCATCGGGCGGCTTTGGCGGCTTCGGTGGCGGCGGCTCATTCGGCGGCGGCGCGGGCAGGAAGTTTTAGATTGAGGTTGGGGAAAGGGAAGCATCTCACTCTTTGGGTGGGGTGCTTTTCTTTGTTGTGGGGATTTTCTAATAAGGTGGAGAGATGTTCTGAAGATGAGAACGAGGTGCCGATTTTCTAATAAGTTGTCGGATTGTTCTAATAAACAACCGCAAACTTCTAATACCGCAACCGAACCTTCTAATAAACCAAAAAATCTTCTAATAAAATCCCGGCGCACACCACCCACTCCACCCAAACTCCGCTATAATAATAAAAAAAGGGAGGAACTGCCAATGATCATCAAATATTATTCGAAACCGGACTGCGGACTTTGCATCGAAGGGCTCCATACATTAAAAATCGTACAGGAAGATATCGACTTTACGATTGAGCACTATAATATAGAAGAAGACGATGAAGCGCATGAAAAATATATGCTGATGATTCCGGTTGTGGAGTATAACGGGGACGTTATTCAATATGGGCAGCTTGATTATGCGACGTTGTACGAGGCGCTGGTGGACTAGTCATCGGTGCCTGTTCGCTATTTTTTGTAATAAATTCGGTCAGATAAGTTGCAAATCCCTCCGAGCCGATCTATAATAAAGACAGAAATTCTTTTTTTACCCTATGTGGGACATAAAATATTTATGTGGGACATATATTGTCCAAAGTAACTAATCAGGTAGGTGGTTTTTTGACGGATATTTCATTTTTTGCAGCTGAGCGTAAACTAATACCTGAAATTGATGCTCTTTTTCAAAAGAGATTTCGAGTTTTACAAGCAATTGCGACATTTAGCCCGATTGGCAGACGTGCTTTAGGTGAACAGCTACAGATGACAGAGCGTGATATCCGGAACGAAACAACGGTCCTGAGCGAACAGCAATTGATCTTGATTCAAAAAAAAGGCATGATTTGCACGCCAAAAGGGTATGAAGTAATAGAGCAGCTTTACGAACTGTATCGTGAGCTTTCCGGTATTGTGGCGATGGAACAGCAGCTTACAAACATCTTTGGCATCGCACGAGTCATCATTGTGCCAGGTGATGCCGAACAGGATGAAACGGTAAAGCAGCAGCTCGGTAAAGTTGCGGCACAAGTATTACAGCAAATCGCACCTGCGAAAGCCAATATTGCGGTAACAGGCGGCAGCAGTGTTGCATCGATGAAGGAATATTTATCGGACGTCCCGGTGCTGAGTGACGCGAAATTTATTGCGGCACGCGGTGGTATGGGGGATGAGATGACATTCCAGGCGAATACCATTGTTTCGAAGTTTTCAAAAAGATGCGGGGCAACATACCGCACATTGTTTTTGCCGGAGCATTTAAGTGAGCAGGCGTATGAAGCGATGAAGGATGAACCGATTATTCGCGAGATGATCACACTTTATGAACAGGTGGACATCGTGATTCACGGAATCGGGGCAGCACAGGAAATGGCGCTTCGTCGTAAAAGTTCACAGCATGAGCAGCAGTTACTTGAAGAAAAGGGCGCGGTTGCCGAAGCGTTCGGCTACTATTTCAATGCAAATGGTGACACGGTTCATCATCTGAGGACAATTGGAATCCAGCGTGATCAAGTAAACAAAGCGAAGCATGTTCTTGCCATTGCGGCAGGCAGAAATAAGGCGGCTGCGATTCAGGCGTATTTTAAAAATGCCGCATCGCAAACGATTTTGATTACAGATGAACAAACCGCAAGTACGATCCTTAAGAATTAAACATGTTTTTAAAAGTATGTTTTTACACATACTATTTTAATAATAAAGTTATTGGAGGAATTACACATGGCATTACAATTAGCAATCAATGGATTTGGACGAATCGGACGTTTAGTATTCCGTGAAGCAATGAAGCACGAGGAATTTGAAGTAGTTGCAGTAAATGATTTAACTGACGCTGGACAGCTTGCACACTTATTAAAATACGACTCAGTACATGGAGTGTATGATGCAGACGTTCAAGCAGAAGAAGATGCATTTATCGTAAACGGCAAACGCATTCAAGTGCTTTCAGAAAAAGATCCTGCGAAATTACCATGGGGTGAACTTGGCGTAGACGTAGTTTTAGAATGTACTGGTAGATGGCGTTCAATGGAAGAAGTATCAAAACATATCGAAGCCGGCGCGAAAAAAGCAATCCTTTCTGCACCAGCAAAAGGCGATATGCCAACATATGTAATGGGTGTTAACCACGAAGATTACGACCCATCACAAGATGTTATTTCAAATGCTTCTTGTACAACAAACTGTTTAGCACCACTTGCAAAAGTATTGGATGAAAAATTCGGCATCAAACGCGGTATGATGACAACTATTCACTCGTATACAAATGACCAACGTATCCTTGACTTCCCGCACTCTGACCCACGTCGTGCACGTGCAGGCGCGGTATCAATGATTCCGACAACTACTGGTGCTGCAATCGCCGTATCAAAAGTATTACCACAATTAAAAGGTAAATTGGACGGTTTCTCAATGCGTGTTCCAACACCAAACGTATCATGTGTTGACTTAGTTGTTGAATTGGATAAAGATGTAACAACAGATTCAATCAATGCTGCATTAAAAGAAGCTTCTGAAGGCGATTTAAAAGGCATTCTTGCTTACAACGAATTACCATTAGTATCAATCGACTACAATGGTAACCCGGCGTCATCTACTATTGATGGTTTATCAACAATGGTAATGGAAGGTCGTATGGCGAAAGTCGTTTCTTGGTATGATAACGAAATCGGCTACTCTACTCGTTTAATGGATTTAGCTTTATATATCGCAAAACAAGGTATTAAAGAATAATAATTCACCTAAATGTGACATACTTTTTCGGAATTAAAGGAAAAGTGTGTCATATTAAAAGGAAACGGGCATAAAAAGTATAGCCTTTAATACATGTAAACCTTATAATAAATAAGGGTAAAAGAGCGGCAGGGACTCACCCGGACCGCTCTTTTTTCGGATATAAGGATAAATATACAAAACAGAGGCGATATCAAGACAGTCTTATCGAATTTTGTTACTATTTTAACTAGCGAGTATACGATCCATAATAATTGACGAACGAGTATGAAGGAGGATTTTCAGTATGTTTTTAAAGAAATCAATGAACGATGTAGATGTAAAAGGAAAACGCGTATTTGTGCGTGTCGATTTTAATGTGCCGATGGATGAGGGCCGCATTACCGACGAAACGCGTATTCGTGCAGCTATTCCAACAATTGAACAACTAGTAAACGCTGGAGCAAAAGTTATTTTAGCTTCACATCTTGGCCGTCCAAAAGGCGAAGTAAACGAGGACATGCGCTTAACAGCAGTCGGCGAGCGTCTTGCGGAATTAATGGACAAGCCGGTTAAAAAATTGGATGAATCAATTGGTTCAGATGTAGAAGCAGCGGTTAACAATATGCAAGAAGGCGAAATTATCCTGCTTGAAAATGTTCGTTTCCATAAAGGCGAAGAGAAAAACGACGAAGCATTGGCAAAAGAGTTTGCAAAATTAGCAGACCTTTACGTAAATGATGCATTCGGCGCAGCTCACCGTGCACATGCTTCAACAGAAGGTATCGCAAAACATGTACCGGCTGTTTCAGGCTTATTAATGGAAAAAGAGCTGGACGTACTAGGAAAAGCATTATCAAATCCAGAGCGCCCGTTCACAGCAATTATTGGTGGAGCGAAAGTTAAAGATAAAATCGGTGTGATTGAAAACTTATTAGATAAAGTGGATCACCTGATTATCGGTGGCGGTTTAGTATTTACATTCGTCAAAGCGATGGGTCACGATATCGGGAAGTCACTTTTGGAAGAAGATAAGATCGAGCTGGCAAAAGGCTTTATCGAGCAAGCAAAAGCAAAAGGCGTTCAACTGCACATGCCGGTTGATGCTGTCGTAGCAAACGAGTTTTCGAAAGATGCTGAAACGCAAGTAGTGGCAATCGATGCTATTCCATCTGACTGGATGGGACTTGATATCGGACCGAAAACTGCTGAAAACTATGCAGAAGTTATTAAACAATCGAAATTGATTATTTGGAACGGACCAATGGGTGTATTCGAAATGGAAAAATTCGCAAACGGTACGAAAACAGTTGCGGATGCAATGGCAACAACAGACGGCTACACAATTATCGGCGGCGGTGACTCGGCTGCAGCGGTAGAAAAATTCGAAGTCGCTTCAAAAATGGACCATATTTCAACAGGCGGCGGTGCTTCATTAGAGTTAATGGAGGGTAAAGAATTACCGGGAATTGTAGCGTTAAACGATAAATAAATCGTTTCGAGGCTGAACTATCTGTTAAAGGTTGGTTGAAGCGGGGTTGGGTGCACGAAAAGCTTTGCCTAGTGGATATCAACCGGACAGAATCTTTTAAAAACGGAGGGTTTTGAATGAGAAAACCGATTATAGCAGGAAACTGGAAAATGTATAAGTCATTTGATGAGGCAGTTGATTTTATCGAAGAAATCCAACAACAGGTTCCTTCTCCGGATAAAGTCGATGCGGTCATCTGTGCACCTGCATTATATTTACCATCACTTGTCGTAGGGGCAGAAGATTCAAGCCTGGCAATTGGTGCACAAAACATGCACTACGAAGATGAAGGCGCATTCACAGGGGAGATCAGCCCGAAAATGCTTTCGAATGTCAATGTCGACTATGTTATTTTAGGTCATTCGGAGCGTCGTGAGCTATTCAATGAAACGGACGAAGCGATCAACTTAAAAGTCCGTGCTGCACTTAATTACGGAATTGTACCGATTATTTGCTGTGGTGAAACATTGGAAGAGCGTGAAGCGGAGCAAACTGAAGCAAAAGTGGCACGCCAAATTACAAAAGCATTAGAAGGCTTTGCTCCAATTGAAGTAGAGCATATGGTCATTGCCTATGAGCCAATCTGGGCAATCGGAACAGGGAAAACAGCTACTGCAGAAGATGCGAACACAGTGTGCTGTGCAATCCGTCTGGCGATTGAAACATTATACGGAAAAGATACAGCTGAAAAAGTGCGCATTCAATACGGCGGCAGTGTGAAGCCTGAAAACATTGAAGAGCTTTTAGCACAAGAGCATATCGATGGCGCATTGGTAGGAGGAGCAAGCCTACAGCCAGCATCATTCATGAAGTTATTGGAGGCGGCAGCAAATGCCTAAACAACCCGTTGCATTAATTATTCTAGATGGCTTTGCCTTTCGCGATGAAGTGAAAGGTAATGCCGTAGCACAAGCAAATAAACCGAACTTTGACCGTTACTGGCATGCCTATCCACATGCGACTTTAACAGCAAGTGGTGAAGCAGTAGGTCTACCAGATGGCCAAATGGGGAACTCTGAAGTTGGACACTTAAATATCGGAGCTGGACGTATTGTGTACCAGTCTTTGACACGTATTCATAAATCCATTAGTGACGGCGATTTCTTCCGTAACGAATCGTTACTGACGGCTGTTGAACATGCAAAAGCACATGGTTCAAAGCTTCATTTGATGGGCCTGCTTTCTGATGGCGGTGTTCATAGCCATTATGAGCATTTGTTTGCATTGTTGAAATTGGCGAAAGCAAATGGTCTTGAGAAAGTATATGTCCACGGTTTCCTTGATGGACGCGATGTCGGTCCAACGACAGCACTTGATTATATCCGTGAAACTGAAAAACAAATGAAAGAAATCGGGATCGGGAAGTTCGCATCGATTCACGGTCGCTATTATGCAATGGACCGTGACCGCCGCTGGGAACGTGTCGGCTTAACGTACAATGCGTTAGTTGACGGGATCGGTCAAACGGCATCTACTGCAACAGCTGGTGTCGAGTCTTCGTATGAACGTGAACTGCATGATGAATTCGTCGTGCCGTTTGTCGTAACAGAAGAAGGCCGACCAGCCGCAACAATCAGCTCAA
Organism: Solibacillus sp. FSL R5-0449; assembly: GCF_037975215.1. Taxonomy (NCBI): domain Bacteria; kingdom Bacillati; phylum Bacillota; class Bacilli; order Caryophanales; family Caryophanaceae; genus Solibacillus; species Solibacillus sp. FSL R5-0449. The sequence goes on along the minus strand of NZ_CP150239.1, from coordinate 2,883,135 downwards.
ACGATGCGGTCATCTTCTTCAATTTCCGTCCGGACCGTGCGATTCAGTTATCGTCTTTAATGACGAATGAAAAATTTGACGCGATGCCACGCTCTGAAAATCATCCATCAAATCTGAAATTTGTAACGTTTACACATTACAGTGATGATGTCATTGCGGATGTGGCGTACGAAAAGTACGATTTAGTCAATACAGTCGGTGAGGTTATTTCCAAAGCAGGCAAAACGCAGCTTCGTATCGCGGAAACGGAAAAATATCCGCATGTTACGTTCTTTATGAGTGGTGGCCGTGAAGAGACATTTGCCGGCGAGGAGCGTATTTTAATCGCATCGCCAAAAGTGGCAACTTACGACCTGAAGCCGGAGATGAGTGCGTATGAAGTGACGGATTCTTTACTGGAAGCTATTGCAGCAGATAAGTTCGATGCGATCATTTTAAACTTTGCGAACCCGGACATGGTCGGACATTCAGGAATGCTTGAACCGACGATCAAAGCGATCGAAGCAGTGGACGAATGTTTAGGGAAAGTCGTTGATGCGATTACGGCTAAAGGCGGCTATGCAATCATTACAGCGGACCACGGGAATTCAGATGAAGTCGTGACACTTGATGACAAGCCGATGACGGCACATACGACAAACCCGGTACCGGTGATTGTGACGAAGTCTGGTGTCATGCTTTATGAAGACGGCATTTTAGCCGATCTGGCACCGACAATGCTTGAATTACTTAATATTGCCCAACCTGCAGAGATGACAGGAAAATCGTTAGTTATGCCAAGCGAACAGAATTGATCGCGCGGTTAATTATATAGCTTGTCCTTGTGCAAGCACCTACTAAATTTATCAATAGAGGAGTTTTTTATTATGCCATTCATTACTCAAGTATATGCTCGTGAAGTATTAGATTCTCGCGGTAACCCAACAGTAGAAGTAGAAGTATTCACAGAATCAGGCGCATTCGGCCGTGCTATCGTGCCATCTGGTGCTTCAACTGGTGAATATGAAGCAGTGGAATTACGCGATGGGGACGTAAACCGTTACTTAGGTAAAGGTGTTGAAAAAGCAGTAGAAAACGTCAATACAATTATCGCGGATGAGCTTGAAGGCCAATATTCTGTATTGGACCAAGTGGTAATCGACCAAGCGTTAATCGAACTTGATGGAACAGAAAACAAAGGTAAATTAGGTGCAAACGCAATTTTAGGTGTGTCAATGGCAGTAGCGCATGCAGCAGCTGACTACCTGGACATTCCTTTATACCAATACTTAGGTGGCTTCAACTCGAAGCAACTACCAGTACCAATGATGAACATCTTAAACGGTGGTGCACACGCGGACAACAACGTGGACATCCAAGAATTCATGGTAATGCCAGTAGGTGCTAAGTCATTCAAAGAAGCATTACGTATGGGTACAGAAATCTTCCATAACTTAAAAACAGTATTAAAAGAAAAAGGCCACAACACAGCTGTAGGTGACGAAGGCGGATTCGCTCCAAACTTAGGTTCAAACGAAGAAGCAATCACAGTAATCATCGAAGCAGTTGAAAAAGCCGGCTACAAAATGGGCGAAGAAATCCGTTTAGCGATGGACGTTGCGTCTTCTGAGCTTTACAACAAAGAAACAGGCAAATACGTTTTAGCTGGTGAAGGCGTAGAAAAAACTTCTGAAGAAATGGTTGCTTGGTATGAAGAGTTAACTTCTAAATACCCAATCATCTCAATCGAAGACGGTTTAGATGAAAACGACTGGGCTGGCCACAAGCTATTAACAGAGCGTATTGGCGACCGCGTACAATTAGTTGGTGACGACCTGTTCGTTACAAACACGACGAAATTATCTCGCGGTATCGAAGAAGGCGTTGGCAACTCAATCTTGATCAAAGTAAACCAAATCGGTACATTAACAGAAACATTTGAAGCAATCGAAATGGCGAAACGCGCTGGCTACACAGCTGTTATCTCTCACCGTTCAGGCGAATCAGAAGACAACACAATCGCTGACATCGCTGTTGCAACAAACGCTGGCCAAATCAAAACTGGTGCACCATCACGTACGGACCGCGTTGCGAAGTACAACCAATTACTACGCATCGAAGACCAACTAGGCGCAACAAGCCGTTTTGAAGGGTTAAATTCTTTCTATAATATTAAATAATTGTTTGTGGTAGGAGGGCACTCGCTTTTGGCGGGTGTCTTTTTTTGGGGTGGGGTGGGCGGTTTATTAGAAGAAATGGAGCGTTTATTAGAAGAAGTGTGGGGGATATTAGAAGAACCGGATGAGATATTAGAAGTTCTGTGAATTTGAGGTGGGAGAAAGCTTATTTTCCTGGTGAAAAGCGTGTAGAGAGGGCGTGCCGGGGTTTTATTAGAACATTGGAGAGGTTTATTAGAAGATGGCGGCACGATATTAGAAGAAGCAGACACTTTATTTGAACATCTGAAACACTTATTAGAACAAACCGCATTTATATTAGAAGATCGGCATTTTATTAGAACAAATAAATTTATATTAGAACTTTTCAGGATATATTAGAAAATCCAGAAGAGGTTCAAACAGTGGAAGCTGTAAAAGTGTTCACAATTAGCCTTTTTTAGTGATTAAATATGTGAAAATCTATTGCAAAATAGTTCTTTTTCCTAGCAATGACAATGAAATGAATAGTTAACACTGATATGGCGCGGTTTCTCTAATCGTAGTCAATATTTTTTAAAGAAGAATGGAATCGGTTTCACAAAAATATGTAAAATAATGTCTACAAAACATAGCTCCATAAAAGGGTAATAATGGAATTCCATTGTTCACAATTATAAGAGTCGGTCTAAAAGTTATTACATAAACAATTGAATTTCCAGGAAAAAATTTGATATATTTTAAAACGTGCTTTAAGGAAAATTGGAAGTGAAGCAATTAGAGACGGGTCTTGGAAGTAATTTAGCCGAGACGAAATGGATTTTATAATATAGGAGGAAATAAAAAATGGCAGCACCTTTTTTCGATGTGAAAAGCCCAAAAGGTATGGCGGCTGTTATGATGATCAGCACATTTGTCGGTTTATTTGGTGAAACGGCATTAAACATGGCCTTAACAAATATTATGGATGACTTCGATGTAACGGCACCATCCGCCGCATGGTTAACAACCGGCTACTTATTAGTATTGGCCGTATTAGTTCCACTATCATCATATTTAGTACGCTGGTTTACTACACGCCAATTAGTCGTGACGGCAATTTTGTTGGCTGTAATCGGGTCATTATTAGCAGCATTGGCACCAAACTTTGCAATTTTACTGGTAGGTCGTTTCGTGCAGGCATTTGCAACAGGGATTATTTTACCGCTAATGTTCAGTGTCATCATGATGATTTTTCCGGTACAAAAGCGCGGTGCGGTAATGGGGATAGTAGGGGTCGTCTTAACGGCAGGTCCGGCATTAGGTCCATCAATCGCAGGATTAATCGTAACGTCATTAAGCTGGCGCTATATTTTCTGGATTATGGCGGTCGTTTATATCCTTGTCATCATTTTAGCGTTATCAAAAGTGGACAACGTATCAAATGTAACGCGTCCGAAAATTGATTTATTGTCACTAGTTTGTTCTACATTCGGGTTCGGTGGCGTTGTATTCGCCTTGGCAACACTGGCAGAACAATCGATTACTGAACCAATCGTTTGGGTACCCCTTCTCGTTGGGTTAGTTTTATTAGTCGTATTCGGCGTTCGTCAAACAAAAATGGATGAGCCGATGATTGACTTGTCGGTATTTAAATCACCGATGTTCTCATTAGGGGTCGCATTAATGGTTGCGACGATGTTTATGATTCTTTCAGTGGCAATTCTTGTGCCAATGTTCCTGAAAACAGTTTTAGGTTTCGCAGCATTAACTGCCGGTTTATGCATGTTGCCGGCAAACCTCCTGAATATCATCATGTCACCAATCGTTGGGACAAACTTTGATAAAGTCGGAGCGAAAATCTTCACACGTATCGGCTTTACAATGATTTTAGTTTCAATGATTGTATTTCTGACAACGATTTCAGCAACTACTGCAACGTGGATTATCATTGTAAACTTATGTGTATTCTTCGTCGGGGTATCGATGACAATCATGCCGGCACAGACAAATGCGATGAACTCGCTGGCGCCACAGAAATTTGCTGACGGGTCAGCCGCACTAAACACGTTAACGCAAATCGCCGGTGCTTCAGGTACAGCGATTGCGATTACAATGTACACAATCGGTCAGCAAAACTATATCGATAAATTCAGTAACGCTTTGCCAGCTGAGTTTTTAGCGCACGGTGTTCACTTAGCGTTCATCGTCGTGACAGTCGTTTCGGTATTGGGGTTGGTTGGTTCGTTCTTCGTTAAGAACAGCAAGCCGGTTGGGAATTGAATGAATAGATTTAGATTACAGCATCGGGAGGGGATTCCGGTGCTGTTTTTTTGTGGGGGGGAGGTTTTATTAGAATAGAAGAACTGCGGGGGTCATTAGAAGGTCCGAGAATTTGGGGGCGAGTAGGATGACGGGATTTTATTAGAACAATTGAGTCAGTTATTAGAAGAAATGGAGGACATATTAGAAGAACTAGAATAGATATTAGAAGTTCCGTGAATATGAGGTGGGGGAAAGCTTATTTTCCCGGTGAAAAGCGCATGGAGAGGGCGTGCTAGGATTTTATTAGAACAATCGAGTGGTTTATTAGAAGATGGCGACACGATATTAGAAGAAGTAGATGCTTTATTTGAACATCTGGAACACTTATTAGAATAAACCGCAATTATATTAGAAGATCGGCATTTTATTAGAACAAATAAATTTATATTAGAACTTTTCAGGATTTATTAGAAAATGAAAAGACCCCGCTTACTAAATGAAGGGGGTCTGCACCTTTTGCCTCTCAAACTACCGCTCAATGTCCGAAATTCCTCGAATCGCTTTTCTCAAAATCTCATTTTCTACTTCCAGTGCACGTATTTTCTTTTCGTACGCAGACTTAATTTTTTCTGCTTCGCTTGCGGGGACCAGCGAGTCGCGGTGTTCATTTACCGTTGAAGGACCGACATCATAACGCCCGGCAATATCTGCAACCTGTGTATCTTCTTCTGCAACGGATTTCATAATGCGCTTGCTTTGTTTTTCCTTCATATTCTCCACGTCCTTTTCAATATTGTACATTTACTCAAACTTCTCCGGAATCATATAATACGTTCCTTTATTTACCCCATGCTTTTCCAAACCGGCTTTCCCCAACAGTTTCGAAGCGGTGTGGATACACGAAATATTAAAAAACTCACGGAACTCTTTATTTGTTATACGAGGGCCGACTAAAATTCGGTATTGCAGAAAAGTTTCGAACAACGCGTCTTTACTTTTCACTCCGCAAACAGGACAAGTAAAGTAGCCTTGCCTGTAATGCATTTCATTCGCATAATCGCACTCCTTACAAAGAACACCATTACGTAGCCGGTGCCTTTCAATTGTCCGGCGAGGGGGGAGCTGTTCGTAAAGCTGCTCTAATTGGTTTTGCAGAAAAGTAATATTTGCACGAGGGTTCGGATGCTGCCGATACAGTTTTTCGATAAATCTCGGGATGCCGCTTATATGCATAATCGGAAAATTGGAAAGGGAATGGTCGAGTGTTGCGCGGTGATTGGCAAGCACGACGATGTGGTAAACGGGGATGGAAATTTGCCACGCTTTCAATTGATGCTCCAAAAAAAGCTGGTGGCGGTATGCCTGATCAAACGGGTTCGGGAAGTTTTCAGTGACATTTTCATGGACGCGGGAAAATTCATGGAGAGCGGGTTTGTAAAATAGGGTGCCGGACATTTGTTTCACTTCCATGACGACAACAAAGTGCGACGTAATGAGCAAAGCGTCCATTTGATGGGTAAAACCTTTTGAATTGATGCATTCGAAATTATAAAAAATATGGGAAGCGGATTTGAAATGATAGTCCGAGAGTAACCTTTTCAACTTCTGTTCGCCCGATAAGCCGGCCTCCAACCGGTAAAATTCCTGCTCGATTGCCGGTGCGTCCAAATCATCCATTTTCATGCGGTTCAACAATGTTTTGACAAATAAATAATGCCTTGATTGCTGCAAGATTTTCACCTCCTCCTTTCACTATAGCGAATATAAATCGAGAAGAAAATACAATGCCTGAAAATAACTTTTTGCGGTGAAAATTACAAAAGATGTTTTTCTTTTATAAATCGGGGAAACATAAAGCATACACCAAAGGAGGCTATTTCATTATGAAACTAAAAAAGACACCTACTCTGATGATGACATTGTTACTATCATTATCGCTTGCGGCATGTAATGATGAGGACGATACGAACATCGACAACAATGTCGACGACGGTACTAATGACGGTCTAGTAGATGACAACAATGATGATACGAATGTTGAATTAGATGTTGATGACAACATCGACAACAACGATGACAACGTAGAAGATACTTTAGATGACGATACAGAAGTTGACGGCGCTGTTGATGACAATAAAGATGACAACAGCAACGACTAATTAAAACGAATAAAAAGCATGGCACCCGTAATAAATTGCGGGTACCATGCTTTTTTCAATTAAATTTCCCCGAACGCTAACCAAGGGAAGAATCCGTCCATGAATTTCTCCGTTGCCGGCATGAAATACGAACCGAAGTGGAAGTCCGGATCAAGTGTTGTCACGATCCAAGTGCCTTTTGAACTTACTTTATCGACATACAATAATGAACCGCCGTCCTTCATATCAATCAGTGACTGCATGCCTTCCTGTAAGTGGAATACACCATGCTGATGCCATGTGCAGCCAGCTTCATCCAAGAAACCGTCACGGAATAATGGGTAACCCGGTGCGACCATACGTAAACCGCTGTCGGCATCTTTTTCAAGCCACCACCAGAAGTTCGTCGGGCGCGTTTCCCAGTTTTGGCCAGGAATCCATTGCCACGGCTGAGGTCCAAATGCTACGACAACACCGCCATTATCCGCAAAGCGTCGGATTGCAGGTGCTGCTTCCAACAATAATTTATTGTGCAATTGAGAAGGCACAATCAGTACATCCATTCCTTCCAAATCTTCTTCGACAAAGCGCGGTAAATAGATGATTTTCTCGAAGTACTGCTTGAATTTTGGTGTATTGAATGTCACGTAATGAGGCGCGTGCCCACTATATAATACGGCTATTTTTCTCATGCTTCAGATCCTTCTTTCAAACGTAGTAATTCTTGATCAAGCCAAGCTAAAAATTGTGGTGCGATCAGCTGAGTCGAGTTTTCACCAGTTGCATAAGTCAGGAAATCACGGCATGATGCTGCAACAACCGTTCCTTTTGTTGCCGTGCGATCAATGAAAACAATCGGTGTGCCGTCCGTAAACTGCAGCACGATTTCCGACTCCTTGTTGACTACCGGATGCGAGCCGCGCGCATAAAATCCGGAAACGCCTTTACGGTATGTAAGTTCCATCATGTCAACACCTTCATAAAATGTACCTTCAGCTGCAGGCTCCATTACATAATCCGCGTGTGACTTAATTTCCTTTGGCATGAACAGCCCGGCACCTGGCAGCCAAGGACGGAAAATATGTGTATTGGCAATAATAATTTTCCCTTCATTTAAGAAGTTTTCAATCACTTGTTTGTGCTCATTAAGATGTTCCTGATCGATAAAGTCCGTTACGACCATCACATTGAACCCGGAAAGGTCGGCAGTCGAAATTTCATACTGGTCGATGAATGTGACATGGTCCATTGGTTCATTAGAAACGTTCATAGCACGTCCCTCTAAGCTGAATGCATGACCGCCATCCAGTTTTACAATTTTATATTCAGACATAAAAATCTCCTTTAATCCTGTAAATTTAATTAATTGATACAAATTCTCATTTGTAAACTGAATTATCATTGACAATGAAAATCATTATCAATTATACTCAATCTCGAATGGAAATCAAATAATATTTTATTAAAATAATAAATTTCGTGAAAACGAAAGATTAAGGAGAGGAAACAATGGTAGGACGTAAAGCAATTTTGACAACGCTTGCACTCGCTTCAATGGCGCTAGCAGCATGTTCAGATAATGAGGCAACATCATCAGCTTCAGGTGGAGAGGATGAAACGACGGCAGAAGAGAAAATCGTCATTGATCAGGCGGGGACAGAAGTAACGATTCCTGCTGAAGTGAACTCGATCGTATCAGGCGGGATTTTACCGTACTTCCATACATGGTATGTCGCAACAAATTCGGCAAAAGAAATCGTCGGAATGCACCCGAATTCATACAATGCAGCTGAAAACTCGATCTTATCGAAAATGGCTCCGGAAATTTTGAATGCGGATACATCATTCGTACAAAACGGTGAAATGAACGTTGAGGAATTAATGAAAATTAACCCGGATGTGTTCTTTGAAATTGCAACAGATGAAAAATCAATCGAGCAGGCACGTACTGCAGGCATCAACACGGTAGCGATTAAAGCGATTGATGCAGCGGCAGCAGAGCCACTTGCAACATTCAACAGCTGGTTAAAACTGACGGGTGAAATTGCGAGCACAACAGAACGCGCGGACAATTTTATCGAAATCGGTACAGATGTACAAAACGAAATTTATGAAAAGATCGATAGCTTAAAAGCAGAAGAGAAACCGAATGCGCTTATGTTGTATCAATTATCCGAACAGGCGATTACAGTTGGCGGTAAAAACTTCTTCGGGAATCAATGGCTGAACGCAACAGGGGCGAATGACGTTGCGGAAAATGATGTAACAGGACGAAAAGATGTGAATATGGAGCAAATCTACAACTGGAATCCGGAAATCATCTACATAACGAACTTCACAGAAATCCAGCCGGAAGATTTATATAACAACACAATTCCAGGTCAGGACTGGAGTGAAGTGGAAGCGGTGAAAAACAAGCAGGTGTATAAAATTCCGCTGGGGATTTATCGCTGGTTCCCGCCAAGTGGTGATGCACCGTTAATGCTGAAATGGTTGGCAAACAATAACCAGCCTGAACTATTCGACTATGATATGAACGCTGAAATTAAGAGTTACTATAAAGACTTTTACGGATATGACGTAACGGACGAAGAAGTAGAGCAAATTCTGCACCCATCTTCTGACGCTGCGAAGTATTAGAACGAGGGACTGTTATGAAAAAGTGGAAAAGTATTTTACTGTGGGTATTGCCGCTTGTTCTTGCGATTGTTTCACTTGGCATCGGCCGGTTTGAAGTCGATTTTGTAACGGTGGTGAAAATCCTTAGTTCGCATATTTTTCCGGTAGAAGAAACTTGGACACAAATGGAATATAACGTAGTCATGACTGTTCGGCTCCCGCGTATTATCCTCGCACTATTAATCGGTGCGGGGCTTTCCATTTCAGGAGCCGCATTCCAGGGGATGTTCGCCAATCCATTAGTGAGCGCGGATATTTTAGGTGTCGCCGCGGGTGCCGGTTTTGGTGCTTCTATCGGGATTTTACTGTTTGGCAATGGTTATGTAACACAAGGTTTTGCGCTCGTCTTTGGTTTAGCAGCTATCGTATTTACGTATATGATTGGCGGGTCTGGGCGCAATATGCCGATTTTTATGCTCGTACTGGCAGGGGTTGTGACAAGTGCGTTGTTTAATGCATTGATTTCGTTAACGAAATTTGTGGCAGACCCGGAAGAAAAGCTGCCTGCAATTACGTATTGGCTAATGGGAAGTTTGGGAACAGCTTCGTACCGCGATTTATGGACAGCAGGACCGATTATTTTAGTCGGGATGTTCATTTTACTTGCACTGCGCTGGCGCATTAACTTACTGACATTGCCGGATGATGAGGCGAAGTCGTTAGGGATCAATGTTGTACGCATGAAGTGGCTCGTTATTGCAGGGGCGACACTTTGTACAGCGGCAGCCGTTGCTGTTGCAGGGATTGTCGGCTGGGTCGGTTTAATTATCCCGCATATTGCAAGGATGTTTGTCGGTAGTAATAATGAACGCGTACTGCCGATGTCGATTGCACTGGGCGGGGCGTATTTACTCATTATCGATACATTGGCCCGCTCGGTAACAGCGGCGGAAATTCCGTTGTCGATTTTAACGGCGATTGTCGGGGCACCGTTCTTTGCTTATCTTTTACGTCGTACAGGAGGTAGCTGGTCATGAAAATAGAAGTACGTGAAGGCAACTTCTGCTATGCGAAAAAGAAGGAAGTGAAGCCGTTCATATATGAATCGAACATTAGCTTTACGCTGGAGCCGGGCAAGATTATGGCAATACTCGGTCCGAACGGTGCTGGGAAAACAACACTGTTAAAATGTATTACCGGGTTGCACGACTGGCGGGTTGGTGAAACATTTATAGATGATGTGCCGCTTCAGAAAGTTTCGCAAAAAGAATTATGGAAGAAAATCGGATACGTTCCGCAGGCACATAAAATGGTGTTCGGCTTTACGATTGAGGACTTAGTAGTAATGGGGCGTGCTCCATATATCGGTTCATTGTCTAAGCCACGCAAGGAAGATTACGAAAAAGCACATGAGGCATTGAATGAAGTTGGCATTGTGCATTTGGCGAAAAAGTCATGCAATGAAGTGAGCGGCGGGGAACTGCAGCTGGCGTTAATCGCACGGACACTCGTATCAAATCCGGAAATTTTAATTTTGGATGAACCGGAATCGCATCTGGATGTGCAAAAGCAGGTTGTCATTTTGGAAACATTAAAACGTTTATCGAAAGAGCATAATATTTCATGCATTATAAACACGCACTATCCGAACCACGCTTTTTACTTGGCAGACCAAGTATTGATGATCGCAAAAGAGAAAAAGGCGGTGATCGGTGCTGTTCATGAAGTGATGACCGAATCGCGGATGAAGGAGTACTTCAATATTGAACTGCGCAAACTGATTTTTGAAGAAGCGGATCTGCTGTTTGAAACGATGGTGCCGCTCGCATTGGCGGCGAAGCGAAATATAAGCGAATGCCGTTTCAACAATTTTGAATAAGAATGGATATTGTTGGATAAAATATGATGTTCATTTCCAAGAAATATTGTAATGGCGGCCTCCTTTTGATATACTATTTTGTATTGTGACGTCCATGTCTGGGAGGTGGAGCAAATGCATACGTTATTTACAGTATTACTTATTATCGTAGCGATAGCCTTAATCGTAGTAGTATTATTACAATCAGGTAAAAGCGCAGGTTTATCAGGTGCCATCTCTGGTGGAGCTGAACAACTATTCGGTAAACAGAAAGCTCGTGGAATGGATCTAGTCCTACACCGCACAACAATCGTTCTTTCTGTTGCTTTCTTCGTATTAGCATTAGCGATTACGAAATTCTAATCAGATTGAAATTAAATGCCTAACCAAGCTTAGTTGCTCGGTTAGGCTTTTTTCTTTTGTTTAGTTTTTTACAAAAATGAATTGCAGAGCGTTTGAATTTTCAAACGCACTTCAAATAAGAATTACTTGATTAATCATATTAAAAAGCGACTACATCCTGTTTAAATTGAACCAATCCTGTTTCGTTCGCAAAGAGCGCAACTTGAGTACGATCACCAAGCTCCAATTTTGATAATACTTGGCTTACATGCTTTTTCACCGTGTTTTCCGTTATATAAAGACTGTGGGCTATTTGTTTATTGGAATAGCCCATCCCTAGTTTTTGCATTACTTCTTTTTCCTTAGTCGTGAGGAGCGCAAGACGGCTATCATCTATTGAAGACTCCTTTTGTGTTTGTATAAGCTTATCAATTAAGTCGGGATCATAATATTTCCGTCCCTTTTTAATAATTTGCATGGCATAAATAAGTTCTTCTGGATGTGAATTAAGTGAAATGTATCCAACTACGTCCATTGCCATTGCACGTTGAAACGATTCATAGTCCTTTGAGAAGGTTAGAATCGCGAATTTGCAAGTGCAGCCTAATTTCCGTGCTTCATTGATCAATGTTAATCCACATTCGTCTCCTATTTGAAAATCAATAATAGCCAAATCCGGTGTTTCTTTTTGAAGCAATTCAAGAGCTTCTTGTGTATCGCTGGCTTCTCCGATAATTTCCGATTTATCATCCGACGACAAAATGGAAATTAATCCTCTACGGATGATTGCTTGATCATCTACTAATAAAATTTTCATCAATAAACTGCCTCCTCACTCAAATAAAAAGAGTGCTCTTAACAAATGTTTTCAAATGTTGTGAGGCCGGTTGCACCACTGACTCCATACATCCAAGGTGCCCAATTAAAGGATGTACTTCAAAGTCTCCCATTGTAAAACGGTTTTACTGTAATTAAGTAGTATATCTATTAGAAGGAAAAAAGAAGGAATTTTCAGAATTATGGCTGCGGAATTTACAGTATATAAAATATTTGAAATTAATTTGTTCAAAGTTACTCTGAATTCAAAATAAAAAATGTAAAAAACTATTTCTTATTATACGCAGATATATTGGCATTTTTTGTCATTCTATATTAAAGCTAAACAACTTTTTTTGGAATCATACGGTTTATTTCGTCGTTTACTATCTATTCGTGTAGGAATTGACCAGCAAAAGTTGCAGGGGCGAGCAAGTCATATGAACTATGAGGAAATCCAATAAAAAAATAAAAGAACAATTCGTTAAATTAGCAGTGGATGGAAGAGGTTGAAAGCAATGATTTCTACATAGGGCCATAAAGAAACTTTGGTATATCAAAGTTTGTAAGCGATACATAACCACTTGGTAGTAGATGGACTAACACCAAAGTATACCTTTGGGTAAGTTCGAAAGTAGAATTTGCATTTGCCAAAAATCACCCGATGGAGGGGAGAGGAAATTTTTGGAACGGTCTATACTGAGTTTAGTTCCACTTTCATAGTCGAAAAAGTGAAATACAAAGGAGGATAACATTAGCATTTAATGCACTTTAATCTGAGAAGTGAAATCTCTAATAATGATGGTTACATTCTACTTCTTATATCGCTCACCAGCAGGTTGAACAGGAAATTTGCTAAGAGCGATGGGTCAAAGCTTCTATGTATGGAATGAATGCTTTTTCAGACAAAGGTTGAAAAATGGGGGAGCCTTAAAAAGCTGCAACACTATGAAATTGGCACAAATGTATCAAGTGTAAGAAAACTCACACCCGCGTCGCGGAAGAAAAATAATTTCTTAAAAGAGACAGGGAAGAGCAAAAAAAAACTAAAACTAATTGGAGGAATTTAAAATGAGTATTAAAGCAAAATTAGCAATGGGTATCGCAACTGGAGCACTAGCTGTAAGCATGATTGGTGGAGGAACTTATGCGTATTTCAATGATGTAGAAACAAATGTTAGTAATTTTGCTGCAGGTACGTTAGATATTAATGTGGCAGGTAATGATGCAGCAAACGCTATCATCGATGTAACTAATATTAAACCTGGTGATACAATGCTACGTACATTTAAACTTAATAACACTGGTAGCTTAGATGTTTCGAAAGTGTTATTAACATCAAGTTATACGGTTAATGATACAAATCTAAATAATGCAGGAGCAGACCTAGGCGAGTTTATTAAAGTAAAGTTCTTAATCAATAATGATAAAAGAACAGAAGTAATTCATGAAACGACTTTAAAAGCATTATCTTCAACAGACGTTGTTGATAGAGATATTTTAGGTTGGGTTCTTGGTGGAGAAAATGACGGCCTAAAAGCACGTACAAGTGATACGCTTACTGTCCAATTTGAATTTGTCGACAATGGCGCAGATCAAAATGTCTTCCAGGGCGATTCTTTACAGCTTAACTGGAAATTTGATGCAAAACAAACAGCTGGAACAGCAAAATAATATTATTAGTATGCAGGGAGGAGACCCTTCTCCTCCCTTATTTTATGTAACATCCGTCGGAGCTTTTCCTTATATATATTTCTCAACGTATAAAAAGTTTTTGTGTTTTGAGGAATATATTTAAGGAAATTCCAATCTTAGAAATCAGAAAGGCGGTATCGGTTTGAATCCTAGACCTAGAGGCAGATACAAGAGAAAAAAGCGTGATCTTATCCTCTATTTAAAAATTACACTCATTTGTTATTTAGCTATTTTTGGTGTCGCTTATATGTCGTCCGACACCTCCGCGAATTTCAGTAGCCAGTCTGTACTTACAGGAGCCATTACCGCCGGGATATGGGAAATTCCCGAAGTTCCGGCGATTGCATGTGGTATGGAAGATTCGACTGATAAAGCACCGGGCAATGGATCATTACCAACTCCTGAAGTTAAAGCTACCGAAGTTACAGTAGTTACTGTGATAGATCCGGTAACCGGTGAAGAAGTAGTGATTGATTGCGGAGATTTAAGTGATGCAACTGATGGCGAAGTTGAAACAGGTAAATCTAAAGAAGTGGATTGTAAGAAACCTGAGGCAACTGAATCAACTGAGAAGGTGACAATCGATTGTAAAGAGGAAGAGCAAGAAGAAGCTACAGAAGATGCGGAAGTACCAGCAATTGAAAAAGAGAAAGAAGAAGAAAAGGCAGCAGAGGATATGGAAGTACCAGCTGTTGATGAAGAAAAGGCAGAAAAAGAAGAAGCTGCAGAAGAAGTAAAAGCACCGGTCGCTGAAAAAGAAGAAAAAGCAACTACACCGGAAAATACAGAAACACCGGCTACTGAAAAAGAAAAGGAAGCCAAACCGCAAACCGAATCAATCGCTGAAGAAAAAGAAACGATTAAAGAAGACGAGGTTAAGACAGGTGCGGATGAGAGCAAAGAGAGTGAAGTATCGAAATCGAATACTGAAAGTCCAACTCCACCGAAAAGTAACGATGAGAGCAAATCCGAGGAGAGTTCCCAAATACAGAAATTGTAGAAATTTAAAATAGCGATAGCAAAACTTAAATAAAAAAATCATGAAAAGGGTGGTAGAAGTGAGAAGTAAAAAGAAAAAATCAGGAAATAGCAAAATCATGAAATGGGTAAATAATATTATTACTGCTATTTTAATGACGTTACTAGTTTGCTTGGCTTTCATCGTCGTTGTTTCAAAAGCATCTGGCGGAGAACCTCAATTTTTCGGGTACCAATTAAAAACAGTACTTTCGGGATCCATGGAACCAGGAATTCAAACAGGTTCTATTATCGCGGTTAAAATTGCGGAAGATAAAACGAACTATAAAGAAGGCGATGTCATCACTTTCCAGGAAGCAGAAGATATGTTAATTACTCACCGTATTACGGAAGTAGTTAAAAGTGGCGATTCTGTCCTTTACCGTACAAAAGGTGATAACAACAATGCGGAAGATATGAATCCCGTTATGGCTGAAAATGTGGTCGCACAGTACACTGGCTTTACATTGCCGTACGTAGGGTACTTCAATAACTTTGCTTCTTCGAAAAACGGTGCATTTTTATTGATCATTCCGGGCTTACTTTTACTTTTATACTCAGCATTTACACTTTGGAAAGCTATCTCTTTAATTGAAATCCCTCAAAGAAAACAAGCTGAAGTAATTGCAGAAGATACTGGAAAAAGTACATCTTGAATCGATTGCAAGGATATGGAGGCATTATATGAAAAAACTGTTTCAAATTTTACCACTACTTTTACTGTTTAGTTGGGTATCGTTGTCTCCCGTAACTTCTGTGTCTGCGGAGGGTGAGGGGGATACGGAAGAAAAGGAAATAGACATCAGTCTCACACCGACAGATACATTATTTGAAGTTAGTAATATGAAGCCGGGTGACTGGGCGCCAAGAACCATTACAGTAAAGAATGTCGGGACTAAAGATTTCGACTATCTAATGCAGTTAGAAAATAGTGGGGATGAAAAGCTGTTTAACGAGCTGCTGTTGGAGATCAAAGCTGGTGACGAAGAACTGTTTCAAGACAAATTAGCTAACTTTAAATCATTGCCAATAAGAAAACTGTCAACTGGCAACGAGGAAAATCTGGATCTGACAATTCGTTTTCCGGAACATCTCGGAAATGAATTTCAAGCACTTCAATCTTCATTTGCCATCACTTTTACAGCAGAAGGGGATGAAAGTGAGCCGGTTCAGGAAGAAATTATAGGGCAGATATCCAGCTTAGGAAGCCCAATGTCGGGAGGTCCTGGTTTGCCTGACGGTGCGACAAACCTAATGTATTATATTTTACTCTGTGGGGCTCTTGTAGTAGGCGGAATCTTCACGGTCATCATCATTTATTATAGAAAGATGAGACTTGTCCAATAACTTATATAATTAAATTTTGAAAAGCTGCTAAGGGGTGATATGATTTACCTTAGTGGCTTTTCCGCTTTTTAAAGACGGTAACCTTAAATGTGAAAAGAATAGCTCTTTTTTGTTGTTTTCTGCATGGTACCGCTCGCTATAACGAAATTCCATTCGATTGAAATTAAACGCCTAACCAAGCATTTAATGCTAGGTTGGGCTTTTTCTTTTAGTGTGGGCTTAAACACAGTATAATAGAAGAAAGAAATGGAAAGTTTTCCACGGTTCGAAGGTGTGTTCGAATCGTATTCTTCATATTATTCAACAAGACGGGAGCCACGTGTATGAAATCAGCTTTGTCTTCACCGTTCTTCTTTCAGGCAGGACCGAGAGCGGTTTTATTATTACATGGATTTACTGGTAGTTCGGCCGATGTGCGGATGCTTGGACGCTTTTTGGAAAAGCATGGCTACACATCGCTTGCCCCACATTATAAAGGACATGGTGTTCCGCCAGAAGAACTGATTGTCTCAAATCCCGAAGAATGGTGGCAAGATGTTAAAAACGGGTATACACAATTAAAAGAGGCAGGCTATGAAGAAATCGCCGTTGCGGGGTTATCGCTCGGTGGCGTATTTTCACTCAAGCTTGCGACTAGTCATCCGGTGAAAGGCGTTGTGACGATGTGCTCGCCGATGACGATGCGTACGACAGACATTATGTTTGAAGGCGTACTTGAATATGCAAAACAATATAAAAAACAACAAGGTAAAAGTGAACAGGAAATTGAATTAGAGATTGAAGCGATTAAGCAGCAAGGAATGGCATCACTGCCTGAACTGCAGCAATTGATTTACGATGTACGAGAGACAATCGACTTATTGTATGCGCCGATTTTGGTGATCCAGTCGCGCAACGACAAAGTTATCAACCCCGATTCAGCCAACATTATTTATGACACCGTCGAATCGATCGACAAAAAAATCAGCTGGTATGAGCATTCGGGCCATGTCATCACACTCGACAAAGAAAAAGACCAGCTTCATGAAGAAGTTCTCACGTTTTTAAATTCGTTAGATTGGATAGTCTAATGGTGTGAATAAATTTTTGTTTTTTACGAATGTTTGTGGTTTGGAATTTTTCTAGTGGATTGGAGTGTAGGCGTCGACTTTCTACTGATTGGAAGGCTGCTTCTGCGGTGACCGCAATAAATTGCCGCCGAAACGGAAATCCACGGGTGCTAAACGCAAAGTTCATTCCAAAAGCACAACATCGTAAGAAACTTTATTTTCTGTTCAAAGGAGGGAAATAATACATGACACAACAAAATGAATTACAACAGCGCGTTCTTGATATGATGAAGGACGATGGCTATAAACCGATGACTGTATCGGAAATTGAAGATGTACTTGAATTAGAAGAAGCGGATGAGTTCCGTGAGTTAGTGAAAACACTCGTGAAAATGGAAGCGCAAGGACAAATCGTTCGCTCCCGTTCAAATCGCTACGGTTTACCGGAACGCATGAATTTACTGCGCGGCCGTTTTATCGGGAACGCGAAAGGATTCGGTTTCGTCGCACCGGAAGAACAAGGCATGGACGATATTTTCATCCCCGCACATGAAGTGAATGGTGCACTGAATGAAGATACCGTGCTCGTACGTGTATTAAAGGAACAATCAGGTGACCGCCGTGAAGGAACGATCGTCAAAATCGTTGAACGCAGCAAAACATCATTTGTAGGTACATACCAGGCAAATCGCGGTTTTGGTTTTGTTGTTACAGATGATAAGAAGTTAAATATGGATATCTTTATCGCAAAAGAGGACGCAATGGGTGCGGTCGACGGACATAAAGTCGTTGTAGAAGTAACGCACTGGCCAGATGCGACGAAATCTGCGACAGGGATGATCACAAAAATTTTAGGTCATAAAAATGATCCGGGTGTGGACATTTTATCGATTCTTTATAAATATGATATTCCGCCAGAGTTCCCACAAGAAGTTGTGCAAGCAGCAGTCGATGTACCGGATGAGATTAACGAACAGGATTTAGTCGGACGCCGTGACCTACGTAATGAAGTGATCGTCACAATCGATGGTGCGGACGCGAAAGACTTGGATGATGCCGTAACGGTTGTGAAAAATGACAATGGCACATACAAGCTTGGTGTACACATTGCCGATGTTAGTTATTATGTGACACAAGGCTCTGTACTCGATCAGGAAGCATATGAACGCGCGACATCTGTTTACTTAACAGACCGTGTAATTCCGATGATTCCGCACCGTTTATCGAACGGTATCTGTTCATTGAACCCACAAGTTGACCGTTTAACATTGTCATGCGAAATGACAATCGACCAAGCCGGCCAAGTGGTGAAGCATGAAATTTTCCAAAGTGTCATTAAAACGACGGAGCGTATGACGTATTCGGACGTTTATAACATTTTAGAAAATCCGGATGAAAACCCGGAATTAATGGAGCGCTATGAAAGTTTAGTGCCGATGTTCAGAGACATGGCCGATTTAGCGCAAATTCTGCGCAATAAACGTATGTCGCGCGGTGCGATTGACTTTGATTTCAAAGAATCAAAAGTACTTGTGAATGAAGACGGCTGGCCGACTGATATCGTGTTACGCGAACGTACTGTTGCAGAGCGTCTGATCGAGGAGTTCATGCTTGCAGCGAACGAAACGATTGCCGAGCATTTCCACTGGATGGAGCTTCCGTTCTTATACCGTATTCACGAAGATCCGAAGCCGGAAAAACTGCAACGTTTCTTTGAGTTTGTGACAAATTTTGGTATTATGATAAAAGGTACGGGGAACTCGGTACACCCGAAAGCATTACAGGAAGTCATTCGTTCAATTGAAGGCTTGCCGGAAGAGCCGGTAATTTCAACGATGCTGCTGCGTTCGATGCAGCAGGCAAAATATTATGCCGAGTCATTAGGCCACTTCGGTTTATCGACAGAGTTCTATACGCATTTCACATCACCGATTCGTCGTTACCCGGATTTAATCGTCCATCGTTTAATCCGTACGTATTTGATTAATGGCGATACATCGAAGGAAACGGTTGTGCAATGGAGCGCGGTAATGGATGAAATTGCGGACCATACATCTGGTCGTGAGCGTCGTGCCGTTGAAGCAGAACGTGATACGGATGCACTGAAAAAAGCGCAGTTTATGTCCGATAAAATTGGGGAAGAGTTCGAAGGGATTGTTTCTTCGATTACGAACTTCGGTATTTTCGTAGAGCTTGAAAATACGGTGGAAGGTCTTGTGCATATTTCGAATATGACGGACGATTACTACCGTTTTGAAGACCGTCATATGATGATGATCGGTGAGCGTACAGGCCGCCAGTTCCGTATCGGGGATGAAGTGAAGATCCGTGTGGCGAATGTCGTAATCGAGGAATCTTCTGTCGACTTTGAAATCGTCGATATGGTGAGCAGCCCACGTCCGTCTCGTCGCCAAACATCGAAAGTCATCCATGCAGGTCGCAGAGAAGGCCGCAAAAAAGGTGATGAGCGTACAGGCGAAAAACGTGACCGCAAATCGCGCGGTGGCAGTAAGGCACGTCCTGAAAAAGCAAAACGTTCAGGCTCATCTGACCGTGATCCACGCGGTCGCCGTAAAGAAGGTAAATCAGGCGATAAGCCGAAGTTTTACGAAGGCATCGCAAAAGGGAAAAAGAAAAAAAGTAAAAAGAAATAGTAAGGTGTGAAGCTATGGTGCATTTTCGGCACCATAGCTATCTACCTTTAAAATAGAGGTGTAAAACGAATGGCAAAAGGCGCAGGTAAAGTTTTAGCTCAAAACAAAAAAGCGAGCCATGATTACTTCATAGAAGAAACAATTGAAGCAGGGATGGTACTGACAGGAACGGAGATCAAATCCGTACGTGGTGCCCGTGTCCAGCTGAAGGAAGCGTATATTAGTGTGACGGGTGGGGAAGCATGGGTAAAAAATATGCATATTTCGCCATTCGACCAAGGGAACCGCTACAACCATGACCCATTACGCGAACGCAAGCTGCTCTTACATAAAAAACAAATCAGTGAATTAGTCGGTGCCGTGAAGCGTGACGGCTACACAATTGTTCCGCTGAAAATGTATATTAAAGACGGCTATGCGAAGTTACTAATCGGTCTTGCAAAAGGTAAGAAAGATTACGATAAACGTCATGATATGAAGAAAAAAGAAGCGAAGCGTGATATGGAACGTGCTTTCAAGGAACGCCAGCAGTAAGCGGAAACCCACGTATTTAAACAGCATTTATAGATTGACCAAAAAGAGATGTGTGAAACAAATTGAGTTATTTTTTACACATCTCTTTTTTTCGGCCAAAAAGTTGGTTTTCAATCTGAAAAATGTGGGTACAAATCTAAGGTGGCGTAAAAGTAAGGTTGAAACTATAAAATTTGAGGTGTTTTGGTCAATGGCATTAGCATACGTAGGGGGACTTCCAGAGGTGAATGGATTACGCAACGCAGAATTGGTCGATAAGATTGTCATTTTAGTTGAAAAGTATAGTGTACATGCCGATTGTTTGGCATTGGTTGAGGATATAATTGCTGATGAGTATCCGGACTATAATAATATTTTCGAGCAACAAGTCGGGATGCCGGTCAATGAATATATTACGAAAGTTCGCTTACACAAAGCAGAAGGATTACTGGAAGATACGCAAATGGACTTCAAGGAAATATCAAAAATGATCGGGTTGAACGGTTACTTTGAATTTACGCAGCTGTTCAAGCGATTTCACGGTGTCACACCTGTAGACTACCGCAACCAATTATATAAACAAGGCTAAGAAAATATTGGCAGTGTACGAGAGAAGCAGAATTACTTGCAAGCTTAGCCGTTTTGTCATATAATTTACTGTACTAGCCAGTGTGTATCTACTCATACGGTACACGTTTTAAAGAGTTAATAAAGCTCTTTTCCGAACTTAACTCGGGTTTACTACTACTCGGGGACGTTACGGATTCGACAGGGGTGGTTCAAGCTCTGGTCGCGCGTCGGAGGTCTCGTCTTCGTCAACAACGGAAGTTATATAATAACTGGCAAACAACAAAACTTCGCTTTCGCAGCTTAATAGCGCGTAGCACTCAGCCTGTCTATCGCCCATGTAGACTACGCTGGGTTCAACTTAAGTGGGATACGATCGTTGGCACCACCTGAGTCAACGGTAAGAGATTTCCAGGTTAGCGATTCGGACGCCTGTTTGTCGGCATAAGAACTCGCGAATTGCAAGTAGACAAACTACACGCGTAGAAGCCGGCGTATTGGAGCTTCTGGACGTGGGTTCGACTCCCACCGTCTCCATACTTACGATTTCAACAGAAATCTATGAAAGTCAAAATCCTTGATACAAAAGGGTTTTGGCTTTTTTATTATGTCATTGAAATTCATCTAATAGGATTCAGACGTAGTTAAAGACGTAGGTAAAATTATTCGATATAATAAAAAAATTTATGTGTCAGTGACGATAGAGTGAATGTGGAAGTATTTTTTGTTGACTATCACCGGATTGAAGATAGTTTAAGTTATTTAATTCGAAAATAATGAAGTGGTACATTTGTCTTGTTTATTTTATTATATTTTACCTATAAAGATGGTAAAATGTAGTTTAAATATAAATCGAGGTGATTGGATGTTAAACAGTTCATTAAAAAAAGATGCTATTGAAAAATTAAAAAAAGAAGTAGCAAATTATGAGAAAGCGCAAAAAAACATACAACAATCTGCCTTGAATTTACACAATTCACGTACTTCAGCATTAGGCGTAGTTGATAATGTTGAGAAGTATATTAATTCAATTGCTAATACACCAAAAGAATTTGCAAAGGAATTTGAAACGATTCGATATAACACAGCCAGTTTTAAAGCATTAAGTGAAATTACCTATGATGAGAAATTAATGATTAAAATTGCAGGTGGAGGAACAGCGGCAGGTGTAGCGGCTGGAGTGGCTACAGCTGCATTTGCACCAACAGCAGCTATAGCAATTGCAACAACTTTTGGAACAGCTTCTACGGGAGCAGCAATTTCAGGCTTATCGGGTGTAGCAGCAACAAACGCAGCATTAGCTTGGCTTGGTGGGGGAGCATTAGCAGCAGGTGGCGGTGGAATGGCAGCAGGTAATGCACTTTTAGCATTAGCTGGGCCGATAGGATGGGGCATTGGTGCAGCTAGTTTAGTTGCAGGTGGCGTATTTGCAAGTAAAAAAAATAAAGATGCCGCAATTAAGGCAGATAAAGAGCGTCTAGACATTTTAAAAGAGCGTAAAAAAATTGATGCAGTTCAATACGAAATTGTTGAATTAACTTCTACAACAAAAAAATTAACGAACGGATTATTTACTGCGATTAATGAATTTATTTATTCTGCTCGAGGTATTACGACATTCAGCCAATATACGCCTGATCAACGCCATGAATTAATAGCAATTATTAATAATACCTCTGCATTATCCCAATTATTTATGAAGGAAATTGGAAAATAATATGACAGTTTGGAAAGATCAATTCATTGCAGCTGGTGTTGACGGATTTAATGTATGGAAACATCAATCGATAGCTAAACGATTAGATTCGATAGTTAGTGACACTTTAAACGATAAAAATATCCAAAACCAAAATTTCGAAAAGGCATTACAGCACATGGCAAAAATGCGTGAATTTTTAAATTCACCAGAAAATATTTTAGGTTCTCAAAAAACAAAGCATGGTGAGATAGCAGAAAACTTTGAAGTGCATATTCGGAATGCGAAAGCGGCTTTAAGTGGTCAAGTCGATGTTGCAACATTTGATGGTGTAGGAAGAACAGCGCCAGAAGATTTTATATTAAACGGCATGAAAGCTCAGTCGAAATTTATAAATGGAACTAACAACTCATTATCAAGTGTATTAGACCACTTTAATAAGTATCATGATGTCACAATGGATTACGTAATACCTAAAGACCAATTCGATATTATACAAGCTTTACGTAATGGTCAGAATCCAACAGGTTTAAGTGAAAAATCGATTAGATCAATTTTAGAAAAGGTAGATGAAATTGAACGACAAACAGGACGTACTTTTAATAGCGTAGTAAAGCAATCTATTTCAAATTATGATGAAGTACAAATAGGGAAAGCTCATGAAACAATTCAGAATAATCAAGAACAGATAGTGGATGAAAACCAGAGGAAAATGGACGAAATCGATAATGAATCAGATCGAAAAAAAGAAGCTGTCCAAGCGAATGCGGGTCCGTCATTAAAAGAGGGTGTTAAAGTTGCAGGAACAGCTGCGGCTATTGCTACAACAGTTAGTGCATGTACTTCCATTTATTCAAAGATAAAATCAGGTACAAAACTTGCTGATTTTACAGCCAGTGATTGGAAAGACATAGGACTTGAATCAGGTAAATCTGGAGCAAAGGCGGGTATTACAGCAGGCTCTATTTATGCTTTGACTAATTTAACGTCATTATCAGCACCATTAGCAGGAGCTGTAACTAGCGCTGCGATGGGTGTGACCTCACTTTTAGTAGATCACCAAAAAGGACAAATCGATTTAGATGAAGTAGTAACACAAGGACAAATACTTTGTTTGGAAGCTGGTATAGCTGCTGTTGGCGGTGCTATTGGACAAACTCTTATCCCTGTACCAGTACTCGGTGCAATTATAGGTACAGTCACTACAAATTTTGTGTGGGGTATTGCAAAAGGAAAATTAGGCCAAAAAGAAGCAGAATTAAAAAAATATATGGATAAGTATATGTCAGAACTATTAGATAAAGTTGAAGGTGCATATCATGAAATTATTAGTAAAATTGATATGACTTATGCTGGGTTCAACACACTAATAGATGCTGCTTTTGATGTAAATGCTAATAAAGCTACTTTGGCTGCGGCTTCAATAAAATTAGCAAGAGAAGTAGGAGTCGATGGAAGTAAGATTTTGGAAAATGAATCTGATTTGGAAGCATTTTTCTTAAATTAGTTAAAAAATTCTAATTCAAAAAAGTTAAAGTTAACTGCTTAGTCGTTATTTCTAACAAGGCTAAGCAGTTTACGTTTTAGCTATTGTTGGTGTAATTCATATTTTATTCCACAGCCTTACTGAAGCTAGTATCCCTTTGTAATTGTTTCAAGAGAATAAACCGTGCACGATCCTCCAATTATAGAATCGGAAATTGTAATGTTTCGGTTAGCAATGTCCAAGTTTTAGCTAATTTTTGCTTTGGAGGGACATAAATAATCGTTGCATCCCGGCCGCGCGTTAATAAAACACGGTATGCATTCAATTTCATTTGTTCTGGATTTTTTGCATCTTTTTTTGTGTAGAAGCAATCCCAGTTTGAACCATTCCAGCAAAGGTCTTCATCCCAATGTACGATAGCACAATCTAGCTCTAACCCCTGTGTTTGGAACTCAGTAGCTGCGTAACGTAAGTTTTTGCAGTAGTACGGACTCGTTGAATAGTTAAAATAAGCTGTTGCTGGTTTAGGTAAAATATTTCGTTCACCAAAAGGAACAACCGGTATAGCTTTCAATTTATCAGCACCGGATGAACAAATGACCCCGAAAGTTTTCTGATCACCATTATAAAGACCTTGTATATTAGTTTTCGCTTTTTCTAAATTATCCGTAATTAAAACAGGATAACGCTGCTGTACCAAAGGTTGTTTATAGTTAATGGCAGACTGAATATCGCCATCAAGCATAGTGTTTACGAATGAATAATATTGGAGCGCGGCATGTGAACGTAATGAACAGTTTAAATGAAGATGTTCATGTTGTTCATAACGTTCAGCATTACTGAATAAACGGTTTTCATGTTTAGCATGAACGGTAATTCCTTGATTTTGAATCGCCGTATTCCACAAACTTAATCCACTTTCTTCTCCTAAATGGATTTCTTGACCATCACCAATTAACCCAATCACAACACTCCAAGGTTTGTTCGCTTTCGCAATTTGAATAATGACATCTGGCTCGCTTAAATGGCTATTCATTTTTTGTGCATCCCAGGCACGTTGAGCTTCATCGAAAATAATAATTTGTTCTTGAGGTGTTTTACCATGCTGTAAATAATCACGCTTATACCCGTATAGCGATTGAACAAACGTTTTATTGTTGAGGGTGTCTTGTAAGACCTCGACTAATGGGCCATTTCCTGATAAATAAACTGAATTTTGAGTAGCGTGTGCGATTTTTAGTCCTAAAAAGGTTTTACCTGCGCCAGGCTCACCTGAAACTAATATGAGATGGTGTGAATTTGTTTGCCGCGCTTCTTCAATAACAGATTGAATGGTGTTATAGACATCATCAAAATTACTGCTATCAACAGCTTTGATGCGCGGCAAATCTTCATTGTTTAAAATAGCACGCGCAGCTTCTAACATAGACGGAGACGGTTCGTACGTTCCAGCTAAAAATTCTTCAGCTGTTATGGTATTTCCATTGCCGTGCTTTAGTAGTCCATTAATGAGTTTCGGGAAGCTATGTATGGAAGCTTCATAGATTTGATATTCTTGTCGGGCGAAAAGTGCCGGATTATCTCCATTTGTTAGCCATAAAACGCCGGTCACTTTCAATGCATGTTGTAAAACAGTTGAATGATAGTGCTCGATATCACGTACATAAAGAGAAGTTTGTAAAAATTCCGCAGCATTAACTGTGTTATAGCTTTTACACTCAATAACAAGAACGTGGCCAGGAAGTAATAAAAGTACATCTGGACGACGACCGCTACCACGCAATATTGAGTACTCAAAAATAAACCAGCCATCAAGATCGTTGTAGTTTTTGAAAATTCCTTGCAGCTTTTCGAAGCAGTCTTTCCATGCTCTTTGCTGTGATTGAATTTTTTCTTGTTCATCGTGCCATTGTTGTGAAGTGAGCGAACTATATACATAAGACGTTAATGTTTGAATGAAGTCGTTCAATGGAAGTTGTAGAAAATCTCGGATTGATCCTTTCCAGCCATAGTTCAATGTAATCACCATCCTTTTAATAGAATAATTATTATAGAAATTAATGAAATTTTGATAACAATAAATGATTTACTTACACACATAATGAACGTAAGTTAATGGAATTTAATTTCCTGTTTGACTAATTATACTTGAAATAGACTTGTTTTTTAATATAGGGTGCAATCAAAGTTTCATGTGCGAGATTATTAACTACACAATTAGCAAGCCCCTTCATCTAAAATGGAAAGTCAATGTTTGCCATCATATAGTACAATGAATTTAATAATAAGGATGAATAATATTTAGGGAGGTAATTCTATGACAATGACACGTCAGTTAGTAATCAATGAAGTTGTAAATAATCAGCAACTTTGTGAAGTGTTTTTATGTGCGCCACAGGGGGGAATGCGTAAATCAAATCGTACGAATACGTTAACGCTTATTTCGGATAAGACAAAGCTTTATGATGATAAGGTTGTGGGGGATATTTATCACTACACGGGTATGGGGCAGACTGGTGATCAGAAAATGAGCGGGCAAAATTTAACATTAGCTGAGTCAGACATTAATGGGGTGGAAGTTCATTTTTTTGAGGTGATGAAGCCAAGAGAATATACATATCGAGGACAGGTAGAGCTAGCGGGCGAGCCTTATCAGGGGCAGCAAAAGGATCAAGATGGAAGGAAGCGTCTTGTATGGATTTTCCCACTGCGCTTAAAGGATAGTAAAGCAAAGTTTACAAAATTACCATCTGCAAGGAATGATAAGCAAGAACTAGAAGAAGAATTTAATGAAATTCAGCAATTTGAAAATCTACCAATCCTGCAAACTGAAAAAGAACGCCTAATTAAAGGCCGTATTGGTCAAGGGAAATTTAAAAAATTACTTATAGATCGTGAATGTAAATGTGCACTGTGTGGTGTAACCGATCCACGAGTTTTGATAGGTAGCCATATTAAACCATGGAGCACTTCTACAAATGAGGAACGTCTTGATGTGAATAATGGATTATTACTTTGTCCAAACCATGATGCATTGTTTGATAAACATTTAATTTCATTTGATTTACAAGGAAAGATTGTGATATCTAAAACATTAGATGAAACAGCTCGGATGTTTTTGAATATTCATGATGGGTTGCGAGTAAAGCTAAATGAAAATCAATTAGGTTATATGAAGGAGCATTACCAAAAATTAAAATAATAGTTTTTCCATTTAAGCTATAGCTTTAATCTGAAGTGAATGTAATAATATACCCATTTAAATTCCTTATATTTGCATTTACCTGAGGTTTTAATTACAATTAACTTGTCTCCAAAATTGGTTGTGAGAGCAATTAGTTTCGATGTTTAGCAAGTTTCTGATCGTTCATAAACTGGCTAAACCACCAGATGTCGAGGATCAATGCTACTAATGCTTGACCTTCCACATTGAATAAACTAATCACGGTTAGAATTGCCTCCTTATGGTAATTATACCAAATGTTTAAGAAGTCCTATAAAGGGACTAGTGGTCAAAGGGCACTTTATCCATCTGGATGAACCCCGAAAAAATTATGCTAGGAGGTTGATCTGTTATGAATGGAAGTAATGGACCACGAGGATTACATGACCTCTCTAGCTCTTCTGAAATTAATTGGTCAAAATATAAGAAAAAGAAATACCTACATTTTGATAAACGTGTAGATATTACAAATAATGAGCATATGCAAGCTAAAATCCAAGATCCGACTTGGATTGCTTCATATGCTTTTTTGCCGTCTATTCATTTTCTAATCGAATTTAAAAAATACGTAACGGTTAAAACACCAGATGGGAAAAAAGTTAAAGAAAAAGCGAATAAAG
The DNA here is from genome assembly GCF_037975215.1 of Solibacillus sp. FSL R5-0449. Taxonomy (NCBI): domain Bacteria; kingdom Bacillati; phylum Bacillota; class Bacilli; order Caryophanales; family Caryophanaceae; genus Solibacillus; species Solibacillus sp. FSL R5-0449. The sequence continues at coordinate 2,855,116 of NZ_CP150239.1, read as the reverse complement.
TACGTGAAATTTATTATGCTGCTCACAAAGATAGTCACATTTACAAATATTACGGAGACTTATTGAACAATGCGTATAACGATTTTGCATCTGAAAATGGCATTGATGAAATAGCCGTTGCTTATCGAAATAATAAGCATGGTAAAAATAATATTGATTTCGCTTATGAGGTATTTGATTTTCTTTTGCAGCAAGAACAAGCAATAGTTATAGCTTTAGACTTTACCAGCTTTTTTGATAATATCGACCATAAATCACTCAAGCAAAAAATTAAGCGAGTATTAAATATAGAAGAATTGCCGAAAGATTGGTACAAAATTTATAAAAATATCACTCGTTATTCATATGTAGAGAAAGAGGATATTGAAGAATTTTTACTTGATAAGTACGGTAAAAAGAAATTGAAAAAAATCCAATCTCGATTACCTCAAATTATGGAACCGGCTGAATTTAGGCAATTTAAACAAGGAAAAATTAAAGTGAATGAGAAATCGTATGGTATACCTCAAGGATCTGGAATGAGTGCAGTTTGTTCAAATGTACATTTAATTGATTTTGATAAAGAGGTACTAGAATGGACAAAAAATAAACATCGAGATGCTTTATATAGAAGATATTGTGATGATCTTATTATTGTCATTCCAACAGCTAACGCTACTGTAGAGTTATTAGAGGAATTAAAGAATGAATTAATGAACCGGATTGATCGTTATAAAGCAGATGGCCTAATTATTCAGAATAAGAAGACGGAATTACGCTTGTATAAAGATCAAATAATTTTTAATGAAAACATGGAGATTAGCGCACTAGATTATTTAGGGTTTGTTGTATATAAAAATGTAATTAAATTACGAGAAAAAAGTTTATTTAAATACTATTCTCGTGCATATAAAAAGGTGAAGACAAGTAATCGAGTAGCTTATGCTACAAAACGTCCTGGACCTAAAAGAAAACTTTATGATTTATATACGCACTTAGGTCATAAATATATGGGCTATGGAAATTTTTACACATATGCAAAAAACGCACATAACATGATGGGTAAGTTGCCTTGTAAATCTAATATAAAAAAGCAGACTAAGCGGCATTGGCGGAAGATACATAAGAGACTAGATGAGTAATGTAAAAGGAGAAAGAAAATGACTTTCGGAAAAACAATTAAGATGTTTCTAATCGATGGAGATCCAAGCGGTAGACTAACATGTGAATTGTCTAACTGGACAGGATTAGCATATAGAATTCCTAGAACTGAAGTGAAAAAATGCGGTGATCGTCCTAATTTAAATTCTACGGGTGTCTATATGTTATTCGGCAGAAATGAAGATGATAAAGAAGCTGTATATATTGGGGAAGCAGAGGAAGTATATACTCGGTTACAAAGTCATTTGCGTGAAAAGGATTTTTGGAATGAAGTTATTGTGTTTATTAGTAAGGATGAGAACTTAAATAAAGCTCATATAAAGTATATTGAAAACAAATTATATGAAAAAGCTAAAGCTGCAAACCGTTATGACCTATTGAACTGCAACATCCCACCGATGCCTTCTATATCAGAAGCAGATCGTGCAGAAATGGATGAATTTATTAGTAACCTTGTAATGATGGTAAATACCTTAGGTCATAAGTTATTTGAAGAGATTAAAGATAACTTGGATTCAATTAATAGTGAGGTTTGGTATATAAATGCAGCTCGGGGTGCAAAAGCGAAAGGAATTCAAACACAAGAAGGGTTTGTAGTTCTAAAAGGTTCAAAAATTGCCAATAGCACTGTAGACTCTTTTTCTGATCGATTAACTGCAAAACGGGAAGATTTAATAAATTCATTGAAAGTTCAAGTAATAGATGGAGAGTATGAGGTAATGGCAGATTTGTTATTTTCTAGTCCATCATTAGCAGCTGCAATTGTAATGGGGAGAAGTGCGAATGGGATGACGGAGTGGAAGGATAGAAAAGGTAGAACACTAAAAGATTTATCATAAGAAATAAATTAACAGCCCAGTTCATAGGGCTGTTTTTTACTTTTTAAGCTTTACCTTCCAAAGATAATCACCTTGTACAAGTAAAAATCCATTTTTATATGATGCGTTGTATTCTTTATCATTAGCATCGGAAAAGGTAAGTTTATATATAAGTTTCTTTTCTGTTATACCATCTTCATCGACACCTAAAGGAAAGCACTGAGAAGATGTGAATCCGAATTCGAAGTAAGTTATTATTTCATCATTAGCTGGAATCTTTAATTGATAATCGGCACCTACAATATTTCCTTCTGTTCCAAATAGACGATGCGAAGTAAGTAGTTGTTCATCTTCAAAAATGTCTAAACATCCCCATGTAATTGTAAGTGGTTTATTTGAATAATTACTTAGTTTACACCTAATTTGAGCACATCCAGTGGAAGGGTTAGTAGCATAAAGTTCTCCATCCAAAATTTTTAGTTCTACTAATCCAGCGTTATACATTTTATCTAAATCGGCTCGAGTAATAAAATCATTTGTAGCGCCTCTACGAATTTTCATAAAACCCTTTTCAAAATCATTTTTATATTTCTTTCTTAAAATATATGGCCTATTGCTTGGGATAATCTCTAGTACATGAAATTTCTTCTCCTGATAGTAAACTGAGTGCAATTTAATATTTAATAATGGTTCAATATTTTCGAAAACCAATTGTTCAATATTGGATTGATCTACGTATGATTCGAGGCCGATTAAGTTTTTAGTACCATTTTCTTCTTTAACACCACAAATTATATATTTTGAGCCTTTGGAATGACTATTAGCAAATGAGATAACATCTTTTAGCAAGTTTTTGAAATCATTTGAAGGATAAAAATTAGATTTGAAATCTAATGTATCTCCTTCATCTAACAGTAATAATCTTTCAAATTGATTAATATTCATATTTAACCCTCACATTTCAAATAATATTTGATATACGCTACTTTTTATCTATAATACTAAGTATAATATAAATACATATTGTGTAAATATATCTGATTTTTGTAAGTGATATGTTATTAAAGGAAAATGCAGGATATAAACAAGAATTAAGGTTATCCACGTGATGTACAAAAAACTGCTGTAGATATTTAAATTAAACGGCTGAATGAAATAAGGTGTATTAGAAAGTACGTTAGATAATATTTCGAAATTGCTATTAAATAATAGCGGTTAAATGGCTTAGCAAATAATTGGAGGTATAATTATGAAATGTGTCGTAACTGAATTAGAAATAGAAACAATTCACGGGAGAATACGTAAACAAGATTTAAACTTGAGTCCAAATTTTCAACGTGGTGAGGTATGGAGTGTAGCAAAAAAGAAGAAATTAATTGATTCAATTTTAAGAGGATGGAGAATACCACCCATTCATCTTATTGAAACAGAAGATTACATAGATGAAGTATTAGATGGACAGCAGAGATTGGCAGCGATTAGAGATTTCGTTTCAGACAATTTTACAATTGATGGAACTATTAAACCGGAAGATGAAAAGATTGTTAACTTAGATGGATTGAAATTTAGTGATTTAGAACCACAAATGCAAAGAAAATTTATGAAATATAGTTTAACTGTAATTAGACTAACTGATTTTTCTCCTGAAGAACCGGCAGAATTGTTTTTTAGGTTAAATCAGCCGGCTACGCTAACTTCTGCAGAACAAAGAAATTCATATATAGGAGATACAAGAAATCAAATAAAAAATTTAGTTGAATACTTTGAAAGTATTGGCGCTGATAAAAGTACTATTGGTTTTTCAAACTCTAGAATGGCATACGATGATATAATATCTAAATTTTGCTACATGTTAGAAAAAGGGAGTATTAAAAAGAAAATTACTTCTAATAATATCTCAGAAAAATATAGAAATAATGAACCTTTTAGTGAAGAAATAATCATTTCTGCTAAGGAAACTTTAGATTTCTTTATAAAAAGTTCTCAAATGGGGCATCAAAAATTTATTATTACGAAATTAAATATTAATAAAGCTACTCTCTTTAGTTGGCTGATTTTTTCTTATAAAAATAAAGATCATTTAAATAAATATCAAATGGCAGAATTGATATATTCATTTGAGTATGCAAGAGAAGTGATAAAAGGAAAAATAAAAGATATTCCTTTTGGATATGAGAAAGTAGCAGGGTTATTAAATGAAAATAATTATTTAAATCAGTTACTTTTAATTTTTAATCAAAGGGCTAGTATGGGAAGTACAGATGCAACATCAATAATATACAGGGATTTAATTTTAGAAATATATTTATGCAAATATTTTGAAGAGTCGAGTATGAGAACCCCATTAAAAGAATATATAAATGACCTAGATAAATATAATGTTGGACAATTTTTAGAATCAATTACGTATGAACTAAATTGGGGGGAACTATAAAATGTTTAGATTAGCTAGAGTCCCTGATATTTGGCGTAAAGTTGAAAAAAATAGTTATAGGTATCATTTAGATAGTATTGAATTAAATGGTGTTTTAGGTATACAAGACCCCTTAAGATTTCAAAAAGGAATTTTTGCAATTTGTGGTTTAAACGGCGTAGGTAAATCAACTGTATTTACCGCTATAAAAGACGTTTTAGGTATTGAGGTTAGTAGCAGTGAAAAAAATAAACTCCATGATATTGAAATTAAAGGAACTTTAAAAGATGGAAATAAACTAATCGAAATCAAAAATTCTGATGGACAAAGATTAGTTAACGTCGTTCAAGGGGATATTCTATTAGAATACATTGATTTTCATAAGTTAGTAAAAATTAATGATTTAATAAATCAACCTAATTTTAATGATTTTATAGATCAGTCTGATGACAATGTATTTGATGATAATGATATTACTGCTTTAAATTATTTAATTGGAAAAACTTATGATTCAGTAGTTCTAAGGGAAATTGAAATAGAAGATGATTATGTAATCCCGTATTTTCAGGTTGAATGTAATGGATTGAATTATGATAGTTTAGCAATGGGGATGGGGGAACATTTTTTATTTTATGTATATTGGACTTTTAAAAGAATAAATACATATGGAATACTTTTGATTGAAGAACCAGAAGTGTTTATTAGTGTAACCTCTCAAGTGAACTTAATGAACTTTATAGTTGAGAAGATGAATGAACATAAATTCTCTGTTATGTTGGTAACACATTCGCCATTTATACTTCAAAATATAAGTACAGAAAATATGTTAATTATGAATAATTATTTAAATTCTTTTGATGTGTATAAACCACAAACAAAAGAAGATACTTTATCTAAGTTAGGGTTGATTCTAGGGAAGAAAGGTATAATTGTATTCGAAGATATACTTGCAAAGGAATTTTTTGTGAGTTTTTGTAGACGATATGCGAAAAAAATTCTAATAGAATTTGAGTTAGAATTAGTAAATGGGTTTTCGGATATAACAAAAATTTTGAGTATACCGAAATTACAGAGAATGAATTATATGATTCTAGGAATTTATGACGGTGATATGAGAGGTAGCGATAAAATTCCAATAGAATCATTAAATTGGAATTATGAATTTCTACCTGGTGAAAAAAGTCTAGAGGAAGAGTTTCAAGCACTAACTAGATCCAATTTAAATTATCTATCAAATGCGATAGGTATTGAAGAAAGTGAATTAAGAATTATTCTAGGCAGAATCCAGGGGAAAGAATCTCATGATTGGTTGATAGAACTTAGTAAAGAAACGCATAATAGTTTTACTATTATTGTAGATGTTTTAACAATTTTATGGGAGACACAAAATATGGATAAATTAAATGCTTTTTTAGAAGTGCTTGAGAGAAAAATAAATTCTTGAACAAATTTGATAGGTTAAATTCGATATTATGATATCCTTTGATATAGAGAAATTTAGAGGTAGTGGCTGATTGATTCCACTACCTTTTTACTTACTTAAGTTGTCATTTTCAATGAATGGTATTATATGTAAATTCAAAGTTATAATAGACCTACAATGGTATAAATAGAATATATCAGAAAAACGAGTAGGCACACCTATTAAAAGAGTAAATAATAATATTGGAGGATACAATGATTCAGCGAAATTTATTTAACGAAGCAACTCGTGTACAAATTCCAGCCATGGTACATCTCACAAGATTAGGTTATGAATACTTTGGTAAAATATCAGAAGAAACCGCTGGCCAAATCTATGATCCGGATACTAATATCCTCTTGGAAGTATTTAAAAGACAATTTGAAAAATTAAACCCAGAAAGTAGCGGAGATGTAGAACAAGCCTTACGTGAAATCCGGCAAGAATTGGATAATGATGATTTAGGACGCAGCTTTTATAATCGTCTAACTACTATTTCGCCTATAAGGTTAATCGATTTTGATAATCCAAAAAATAATGTTTTTCATTTTACAGCAGAATTCACATGTAAACGTGATCAAGATGAGTTTCGTCCTGATATCACACTTTTTGTAAATGGGCTTCCACTTGTGTTAATTGAAGTGAAAAAACCAAATAATCAAGGTGGAATGGTAGCTGAAAGTAATCGTATGAATCTTCGGCGTTTCCCAAATAAAAAATTTCGTAGATTCATCAATATTACACAGTTAATGATATTTTCCAATAATATGGAGTATGACTCTGTTGGAGGTATTGTGCCTATTCAAGGCGCTTTTTATTGCACAGCAGCTCGTGATTTTGCTCCTTTCAATTGTTTTAGAGAAGAAAATCCGGCAAATCAAGAGATAGCACCTTTTATACAAAATTATGGTTATAATGCTTTCAATTCTGATATGGAGAAAAGGATATTATTTGATTATAATTGTCAGGTCATTCGTACTTCACCAGAATATCAAACTAATTTAAATTTCAATACGCCCACAAATCGTATCATTACTTCGATGTGTAGTCCTGAACGCTTACTATATATCCTTAAATACGGAATTGTATATGTGAAGATGGAACGTGAAGTCGATGGTGTAATTGAGAGTATAGATCAGAAGCATATTATGCGTTATCAACAAATGTTCGCATCAATGGCAATATGTAATAAATTGGATGAAGGCATTAAGTCTGGTGTCATTTGGCATACTCAAGGGAGTGGTAAAACAGCACTTTCTTATTATTTAAATAAAGTATTGGCAAATTATTTTGCTGCACAAAATAAAGTTGCGAAATTCTATTTCATCGTTGATAGGTTAGATTTACTAGAACAAGCATCTCAAGAATTTGAAGCTCGTGGTCTAGAAGTAAAAACTGCTAATTCTCGTGCTGAATTAATGAATCAATTTAAAACCCATCAGGCACTTGAGGGCAATAGTGGTAAAAGTGAAATTACAGTTGTAAATATCCAACGCTTTGCAGAGGATAAGGAAAAAATTGACATTCCACCTTATGCTACTAACCTTCAACGAATATTTATTATTGATGAAGCTCATCGTGGATATAATCCAACAGGCAGTTTTTTAGCTAATCTATTTGAATCAGATAAATACTCCATTAAAATCGCTTTAACTGGTACTCCTCTTCTTAAACAAGAACGCGCTTCTTGGAAAGTATTTGGGGATTACATTCATACGTATTACTATGACAAGTCTATTCAGGATGGCTATACACTTAAAATCATTCGCGAAGATATTGAAACGTCCTACCGCGAAAATCTTTCAGCAATTCATGAAAAATTAGAAAAGCTTGTTGAGAAGAAAAGTATCACGAAAAACCAGATTATCGAACATGAGAGTTATGTTAAAGAGCTGCTTCGCTTTATAATTAAAGACCTAAAGAGATTTAGATTAATACATGGAGATGAAACTCTTGGAGGTATGGTAATATGTGAATCGAGTGAACAAGCCCGAAATCTTTATGCCTTTTTTAACGATGTTCAATATGAAATTAATTCCCAGTCATCAGAAAAGATTAATTTAAAAGTTGGGTTAATTCTTCACGATAGCGAAGATAAAGAAACGCGAAAACAAATTGTTAAGGACTTCAAAAAGAATATGACAGTTGATATTTTGATAGTTTTTAATATGCTATTAACTGGATTTGATGCACCTCGTTTAAAACGTCTTTACTTTGGTAGAAAACTAAAAGATCATAATTTACTTCAAGCTCTAACACGTATTAATCGTCCTTATAAAGACAATCGCTATGGATACGTTATTGACTTTGCAGATATAAAAAAAAATTTCGAGGAAACGAATGAAGCATATTTTAAAGAACTGAATCGCTTTAATGATATTGACGAAACAGGCGAAGGAAATGCTACAGATACCTTCCAGCAAGTCATCGAAGATAAAGCAGCATTAATCGCTCAGATGCAAGAGGCACGTCAAACATTGTTTAATTACACGACAGATAATCTTGAAGAATTCAGCTCTGAGATATCAACCATTGAGGATAAAAAAGAACTCCTGCAATTGAAGAAGGTATTAGTTTCTGCCCGTGATTGTTGTAATATTGTCCGTACTTTTGGAGATGATGATTTAAAAAAAGCATTTTCTCATCTTGAAATATTTAAGCTACCAACAATGATTTCTGAAGTTCAAAATCATATTAACAATATCAATCAAAAAGAAGCATTTAATCAAGATGATTCAACAAAGATGCTTATTAACGAAACTATGAAAGATATTACATTTAATTTCAGTAAAATTGATGAAGAAGAAATGCAAATTATTTCAGGTGGCATGGAGTTACAAGAAAAATGGAACCGCGCCATTCATGAATTTACAGAAAATATAGATCCTGACGACCCAGAATTTATTACGTTACGTGAAGCCTTTATTTTAAGATTTAAAGAATATGGTTTTGTGATAGATAGTATTAGTGAATTCAAAGAACACTCAAAAGCAATAGATGAAATTCTAAAAAAAATGGAAGACTTGAAAAAACGAAACAATGTACTTTTAAAGAAATACAAAGGTGATGTAAAATTTGTTCGTGTTCATAAAAGAATTCGTGAAGAAAACGCAAAACGTAATATTGAACATAAAAAGCCAATTGTTTCAGAGTATGATGAATCAGTCATGAATGCATTACTTTATATTAAAAGTGATATTGACCAGCAAGTTTATGACAGAAATGATATTCTGAAAAAAGACGCATATTTTGAACAAACAGTTATGAAGGAAATTATAAAAGGTATGAATAAGCTCAACTTTGATAATTCAAGAGAAGACCGCTTATTCATCCAAGTTCGCGTCACAAAACAATATTTAGATCAATACAGTGGAATTTATCCGACTGCATAGATTAACTTAGGAGAGTCATATGAATATTAAAGACCACACAATATCACTTATTGATGAACTAAAATCTACTTGCCAAACTTATGGGATGGGGAACGATGGTAATGAATATAAAATCATTACGCAAGTTTTCTTATATAAATACATCAATGACAAGTTTGGCTATGAAGTGAAAAAAATTAGTCCTATTCTTGCTAAAGCTGAGAAATGGGAAATAGAATATGCAAATATGCCCGAGGATAATCGTCTGGATATTTTGGATGCACTTTCTCCAGATGTTCCTCGTCTTAATCCTGAACACTTGATCTCCTTTTTGTGGAATCAACAGCAAAAAGGCGATTTTGACTTGATTTTTGATAGTACGATGATTGATATTGCAGATAAAAATATTGCTATTTTTGCTACACAAACAGCACAAAAGACTAAGATTCCTTTATTTGAGTCAATTACTACTTTTGTTACTGATACAGCAGAACGAGCATCTTTCGCTCGTGCTTTAGTTGATAAATTGGTTAATTTCTCATTTGAAGATGCATTTGCACAAAATTACGATTTCTTTGCAGCTATTTTTGAATATCTAATTAAAGATTACAATACTGCAGGTGGTGGAAAGTATGCAGAATACTATACTCCACACGCTATTGCCACAATTATGGCAAGATTACTTGTTGGAGACAATGCTGATTTACACAATATTGAGTGTTACGATCCATCAGCTGGAACTGGGACGTTATTAATGGCTCTTGCTCACCAAGTCAAAGAAGATCGTTGTACTATTTTTGCACAAGATATTTCTCAACGAAGCAACAAAATGTTGAAACTGAATTTAATTTTAAATGGTCTTGTTTCTTCTCTAGATCATGCAATTCAAGGAGATACGTTAGTTTCGCCTTATCACAAATCAGATGATGGAAAATCACTGCGTCAATTTGATTTTGTAGTATCAAATCCTCCATTTAAAATGGATTTTTCTGACATTCACGAGAAATTGACTGCAATGCCAGCACGCTTCTGGGCTGGTATTCCTAATATACCAACTAAAAAGAAAGAAAGTATGGCTATTTACACTTCTTTCATACAGCATGTTATAAATTCTTTGAAAGAAGGTACTGGACGTGGTGCAATAGTTGTTCCTACTGGATTTGTAACTTCGAAAAGTGGTGTTGAAAGAAAAATTCTAAAATATATAGTTGATGAAAAAATAGTTTATGGATGTATTAATATGCCTGCAAATGTTTTTGCAACGACTGGAACAAATGTTTCTGTACTTTTCTTTGACAAATCAAATCAAACTGAAAAGGTTACCTTAATAGATGCTTCTAAAATGGGGGAAGAATATCAAGATGGTAATAATAAAAAACGTCGCTTACGTACCACTGAAATTGAACAAATTGTATCAAGTTTTAGAAATACAGAAGTAATCGATAATTTTTCAGTCCAAGTTTCTTATGATGAAATCAAAGAAAAAAATTATTCTTTATCAGCCGGTCAGTATTTTAATGTAAAAATAGAGTACACCGAATTAAATCAAGAAGAATTTAATACTCAAATGGAAAATTACTCGAATAATATACAATCTTTATTTAGTGAAGGAAATGAACTACAGAATGAAATAATTGAGCAGCTCAAACTGTTGAAATATAATTAATTTGTATGGTGGGATCTTTAAAGAAATATATCCGATGAAAGGAAATAATTATGATTTATATAACAGATTTAGGTAAAATATTAACCTTTCAAAGGGGTTTTGATTTGCCCTCTTCTAAAAGAGTAGATGGAGAATATCCTATTATTAGTTCTTCTGGTTTTACGGGAAATCATAATGAATATAAATGTGATGGGGAGAATATCATTACAGGTCGTTATGGTACTATAGGAGAAATATATTATTATAATGGTAAGTGTTGGCCTTTGAATACAGCTTTATTTGTTAAGGATTTTAAAGGGAATTATGTACGATATATATACTACTTATTAAAACATGTACTAAAAATTGATGGTAAAGATAAAAGTACTGTTCCAGGTGTTGATAGAAATGTACTTCACTCTATGAAGGTTCCATTTATAAAAGAAGTGGAGGAACAGAAAAAGGTTGTTAATATTTTAGAGAAAATAGATAACAAAATTACCATTAATAATAAAATAAATGATAATCTAGAGAAACAAATAAAGATGATATATGATTATTGGTTTACACAATTTGATTTTCCAAATGAAACTGGGAAACCGTATCGTTCATCAGGTGGGAAAATGATTTGGAATAATGAACTAAAACGTGAAATCCCTGAAGGTTGGCAAGTTGCCCCTTTAAAAGATTTGTTAATCAAAAATACAATAGCTTTTGACTATTTAAAAGAGTTACCAGCTGTTGATTTGAGTGTTATGCCTTCGGATTCAATTTCGCTTAATCAATTAAATAAAAGTTCAAATTTTACTACAAATCTATATAAAATGAACTGTGGGGACATTTTATTTGGTAGTATTCGACCGTATCTTCATAAGGCTGGTATTGCTCCTTGTGATGGTGTAGTTGCTGGCACGATACATTCTTATAAAGTAAAAGATGAGAAATTTTATAATTTTATTTTAGCTACTATTACACGGAAAATGTTTTTTGATTTTGCATTAAATGTTTCAACGGGTAGTAAAATGCCTGTTGTAAGCAATGATGTATTACTTTCATATAAAGTTGCTTATTCTAGTGAACTCGTAAAAAAATTCAGTGTAATACCACTAAAAGATACTATAGTAAAAAATGTTCAGCAAAATCAAATGCTTGTTCAATTAAGAGATTGGTTACTTCCTATGATTATAAATGGACAAATAGTCCAAGATTAAACAAACGATGAAATTTATTATTCATCAACTAAATATTTATTGAAGGAGTTCTAATTTTAAAAAGGTTTTTCTGCTTTTAAGTGAATTTTTGATGAAGGAATAAATTAAAAATAGTCAAAAACGTAGTCAAAAAAATCAATTGCCCCCGCAAGTATTGATTTTACAACATTCCGAGATGGTGGGTTCGACTCCCACCGTCTCCATAATAAGATTTTATTGAGACTCAATGAATGTGGTGAAATGAAGTATAAATTTTCCGTTTGGGATCTGGCAGAGTGAAATTACTCCACACGTTTTGGGTTTCCCTTATAACAGTAAGTGCTAATAACAAGCAGTAAGAATGTATCTTAATGAGGTAGGATAAGGAGATGCTACCAAAGTTAAGGCAGTTATGGCACCAGGTGGCAAATTGATGTTAATAGACGTTGCCAAATTACTTCTGTGAAAGACGTAGTGACAAACCTAAAAGCAAAAGACATTAAATTATTAGACTATTTAATTGCAACACAACTTGCCTTAGATCATATTGATTTTTAATCAACGTTTTAAGATAGATCAATTCCTGTAAAAAACTTTATTAGTTCAGGTAAATCGCATACAACAGATAGAAAATTATAAACTGTTAACTTTAATCGATAAGAAGAATATTAAGTATCTTATTACTCATAGTAAATTCCTACTTTAAAAAATACTCTCACTATTATTAAGAAATTGGTGAGAGTATTTTTAATTTTTTATTTATGCAAAGTCTCCAATATAAATTTCTCTGCAGTAAATAAAGCTTGTTCTTTAGTAGAGAAGATTCCGGTTGCTCCATTAATTATTCGATCTTCAATCTCAATAGTATATTCTGCAGAATATTGCTGATCCATAAATTTTTTTAGAGTAATGGAAATCATTAATTCCTCATAATTAAAAACTTCAACACTATAGACTTCGGCTTCAAATGTACCTAATTCATAAATAATTGATTTTTCTAACCCAATCAAGTTAATGCCTCCATTCATTTGTATTATATTTAATTATACGAAGAAACTTTAAGCAATCCTATCATCCGATTTTGATAATTTATGCGTCAAAAATACATTTTCAGGCTATTTGCAGAGGAATCTTATTATATTTTTCTAATTCATACTGTAACGCTGCTCGCACTGTTTTCTACTACAACCTCCCCAATATAATAAGGGAATTTTTTTACCCGCTCCTTCAACATAAACAGATAGATTTCCTCATTTGTTTCGTTATGGAGGATACTCGTGTATTTATGCTGATTATAAATGCTGTGCCATTTTGTCGGTTTGGTGCCATAAATATTAGAATGCAGCATTTGAGCATCGTAGGGTGTTCTTGCAAAATATAGGGCGTACTTACTATCTGAAATATTTGTTGCATAGAGTTTAATCCGATTGATGCCGAGCACATCTCGCTCATTCATTGCGTTAATTTCAGCAATTTCTTCATCAGTAAAAGGTACATCGTAAATACGCTTTGGGTCATCTTCCTTTTGCAAATAGCCTTTCATTAAAGCAAGGTAAATCCAGTAGGCACCGAAGTTTTCTTCGTGTTTTATCATCTCTAATAATAGATTATAGACGCTTACTTTAGGCATTCACTTCGCTCCTTGTCCAAATATGTCCTGTTTTTTTGTTATAGATTGCTTTTGCTGTATCAGTTGGACCATTACGGTTTTTCGCAACGATGAATTCCAGTAAATCAGGGGAATCGGTCTTTTCTGTTTCGTAATACGAGTTGCGATACAGTAAAATAATGACGTCTGCATCTTGTTCAATAGAACCGGAATCACGTAAGTCACTCATTACAGGTCGCTTATTACTCCGCGTTTCAACATTGCGGTTGAGCTGTGAAAGGCAGATGACCGGACAGTTGAACTCTTTAGCCATTTGCTTTAGGGCACGGCTGATTTTACTCATTGCCATCGCCGGATAATCATGGTCGCCATCCGTCTGAATAATTTGTAAGTAATCGATTAATATTACAGGTGTCTTGTTTGGGTTTTGGCGGATGATGCGACGAGCCTGGCTTCTGATTTGTGGCATTGTTAAACTACTGCGGTCATCTAAATGGATATAAGACTTATTGACCTTATCAAGTACATGTAACCAATTATTTTTCTGGTCTTCTGAAAAATACTGTTTCGGGTTGCGCATCTTAAGTCTGGAATAGTAACCTGTCGTTGCAATAAGTCGATTCAGTAAAATGGTTTTACTCATCTCCAACGAAAAGATAATCGGTAAATGTCCTTGCCAGCCAGCTTGTAGGGCGATATTGTTCATGACATCGGTTTTCCCCATTGAAGGTCTCGCTGCTATAATCGTCAATTCGCCTGGTCGAAATCCATCGATTATGGAAGCAAGACTCTGAATGTGGGGGACGATGAGTCCGGGAGTCTCGACATCTTCCCAAGGGCGATTATGCAGCGCGACCAAATCTTGTGTGATGGATGTATCAACTTGATTGCCTTCTAGTTGTGTGTGATCAAGCCGCTCGATAATTTGAGGAATCGCCCAATCTCCTTCAGCAGCCTGAAATAATATTTGGGCTTTTTGTCGTTCACGCCAGATTTCTCGTAATAGTCGGGCATAATCATCAAATTTTTCCGCATCAGCAAACATCATGAGCTCCGTGACATAGGACAGGCCGATTGTTTCCATCTGTTCAAATCGTGCGCTCAGTGTCAGGTAATCGACCGGGTGTCCTTCTACTACGAGCTGCTGCATCAGCATAAAAAGCTGTCGGTGGTGTTGTCCGTAGAACATTTCCGGCTTCAACTGGCTATCCATAATTAAGTAGTTTTCCTCAAGCATTGTAGCTAAAATGCTCTGCTCCAAAAATTCCTTTTTAATCAATAGCATTCACCTTCATCAAAATCGAGTATGACAGGTTCAAAATCAAGATTATTTTCCTGCTGTCTTGTTAGGGCATCGTTTAAATAGCTTTCAAAATTCCCTGGTCTGAATAACGTG
Organism: Solibacillus sp. FSL R5-0449; assembly: GCF_037975215.1. NCBI lineage: Bacteria > Bacillati > Bacillota > Bacilli > Caryophanales > Caryophanaceae > Solibacillus > Solibacillus sp. FSL R5-0449. The sequence continues at coordinate 2,840,072 of NZ_CP150239.1, read as the reverse complement.
ATCGGTCTTAAATATTTATTCATCTGCGGATCATTTTTCCAGTTTCTCACTTGTTCATCAATGACTAAGTAGCAATCTTCTACTGTGTAGCCTTCTTTTAAAATAGCCTGGATAAGTCGGATATTTGTTTTAGAACTACCATTAAAATTCTTTTTGGCCTTTTCATTTAAGTAGTAAATGATGTTTGCAATCTCCATGTTGTGTTCGTTATTTGGTTTCTTTATTTTCTTCCCGGGTAATTTTGGCTCTTCAGGAAACAGCTCACCTTGGTTATAAATTTCTGTTTGAAGCAGTTCGTTGAGTTTTTCGTAATTAATCCGGTACCATTTCGTGCGGTCTGTATAGAAACGATTAAATCTGTTGGATGAAACAATAATATGATAGTTTTCCAACTTTCTTAACAGTCTTCTGACTTTCGGAACGTTCCAAAAGAAGCATTGCTTCGACCAATCCTCGTAAGTTTGGCAATACCAAATGTATCCCTCTTTACTAACCCCTTCGGTTTCTAATCGATAACTAAGGTGCTGAAGCAATAACGCTTCCTGAATACCGATTCGAGCTGACAAGCTCGGTGATACAAGTAAGTGCTGTTCGTTCACTAATAATTTCATGTTCTAACCTCCAATTTTTGTTTTACTGTCTTGCCCTATATATGTCCTTCGAAATCAAAAAAGGGGACTAGTTATGTAAAATAATATTTTTGGTTGGAATAATGCTAAGGAACATAAAGAAAAAAATCATACGGTTGCGTTTTAACGCAACAATATATATCTTTTTAAATTCTTTTAAAAGATTTTAAGATCTTAAAGATCTTTTATTGAGGATATTTTTTTGGACAGGGGGATGAGATGGAAGTGACTTACGAGAAGAGATATGAGCAGCAGATGAGAGAAGAATTATGTGGCAGAGAAATACACAAGAAATAGCACTGGATTTTATTGATGGGAGATGACAATAATTCTATTTTGAAATAATAAGTTGTAAAAGAAAACTAGGAAGTATGTGCTTCATTTTAACCAAAGAAACCTGGGGCGATTTCTTAACTCAAATAAATGGATAAGTATGTTGGAATCACTAGTACTGTAATAAAGCTTGTTAAAATGGTAATATTTAATTGTAAATATTTACCTATTAAAGACTTTTCAAATTAGAAAGGGAGATGTATTTTGACTAAGTGGTGGATGGTAAGAGCAGGGGACAACAATGAATTAATCCCTCTTTGGTTACGGCAACAGATTGTATCAATCGGGTGGCCCGATTTAGGTAATCCAAAAATTTATTCAACTAAAGAACAACTTCTGTCTAATGCAGATTTAGTTTATTCAGAAGAAAAGCCTCAAACGAGATAAAGTTGGGTGAGCCAAGTTTGGCGATTTAGTAGTGAAATTAAAAGAGGTGATAGAATTATATCCTATTCGAAGGAAAAACGTGAATATATTATCGGAAGTGTTATTGAAGCACATTATTATGATGGGGCTAATGACAATCCATACCCGAATACATTGAATGTTAATTGGGAAAGTAATGCGATTGATCGAGATAAATTGTCACAAGCTGCTAAGAATAGTTTAGGATCTGTATTGACTGTTTTTAGAGTAGACCAATGGGGGGCTGAAATTGAAGGATTGTTACATAACCCGTCATCGAATGATGTACCTGATGAGATTCCAGATGATGAAGCTGTAGTCATTGAAGATTTAAAGAGTAAAGCTCGACTTATGATTGAAGATAAAGTAGATAAACTTGACCCATGGCAAATGCAAGATTAGATCGGTGGATTACTACAAGCGTTGAAATATAATGTCAGGATAAGTCCTAAAGGTCCAGATGGAGGCGTGGACATTCTAGCGTATAAAGATGCTTTTGGTTTTGAGCAACCTATTATTAAAGTACAAGTAAAGCTTCGTAAATCCACAGCTGGGTCACCTGAAATTCAACAATTATTAGGTGCAAATCCATTAAAAGCAAATTGTCTATTTGTCTCTACCGGTGGATTTACTTCACAAGCCATGATTGTAGCAAGGCAAAATTCTGTTAAGCTAATCGATTTAGAGGAATTAGTACAGTTAATCATTGAGTGGTATGAATTGATGCCAAATGATACTAGAGCATTGTTACCATTACAGAAGATGTATATGCCAGAATAATATTTATCAAGCATCTTTAGAAGGTAGTGAAGCCATAAGGGTTTCTTTACCTTCTTTAACTTTATATCCTAAAATTTTAATAATTGACTTGATAATAAAATATCAACTTGTCCGCCATGTGTCCTGTTCAAGAAATAATGAAATAAATATAGTTGAAGTAGGGGGTGTTCCGATATGGAGAAATTCATAAGTGATATGTTAAAACAAAGAAGACTTGAAGCAAATTTATCCCAAGAACAATTAGCCGAGCGAGCACATGTTGATGTACGAACAGTTAGGAGAATTGAAAACAACGAGGTGAGACATAGCCCGTACTTAAAACACATATGCCAAGTACTTAATATAAGTTTCACGGAAGCCAATCCAGATGAAATTTTAAGTGAGCATCGTAGTATTAATAAACCTAATGTGAATACAGGGAGAGACTTGGCTCATCTTTTAATTCATTGTAATCATCTCGAGTATAATCCTGACCCAGCTGGTCAATTGTCTGAACGTGAAGTCTGGATAATTGAAGAGTTTATGCAAACGATTATGGAAATGATGGAAGTATTCGATTTTGTAGAACAAGATGATCGTCAGTTTTTAATCGATAAGTTTGATGAGGAAATTAAATCCTTGAATAAAGTAGGTTTTTATATTTACGGGAGCTGTAATGATACATTAGTTAACCCATTTAAATATACAGAGTTAGTATTCGCGAAAATTTAGAAGAGGTGCTTAAATGAAATCAAATGAACAGTTTAGTTTATTTGCAATAGAAGAAGTAAAAACGAATCGTTTCTTGTATGTTGTAAAGGATAATGAAGCGAAAGACATGGCGTTAGATGAATTATTTGATGTATCAAAATTTACGAGAATTCGTGCTGTTTCATTTGTGGCATCTCCAAAATTTTTCTTTAAGATGACGAAGGATTTTGAAGAAATTCAACTAATACTTGGGATTGAGGATGGTCATGTAGCTGGGTCATTCATTACAGGGCTTCAAGCTTTACTCGCGATTGATGAACGGATTAATTTGTTTCAAAGCTTACCGGAAGAAGTGCAGGAGCGTATCCGGGCTGAACGATATCAAGTGCGCTATTCAAAGAAAAATGATCCGATTCACTCCAAAATTTATTTGTTAGATGGCAAGGAAGATAAACGTGTCATGCTAGGTTCAGCGAATTTTACAGAACAAGCATTTAGCCAACGAAAGCAATATGAAGAGTTATTAGTATTCGATAACTCGCCACTGTTTGAGCTATATGATCGACGTTTCAATGAAATTTATGAGGAAACGGTTGACTTTGTACCTGAGAAATACAAGCATAACTTTATTGGTGAGCCGATAAATGTAGCAGATTCAGATCAATTGTTTGAAGCGCTATTAGAAGAGGTAACGAGCGGCAAAGTATATACGGAATTTACAGAAGTACAAATTGAAGAATTGGCGGAAGCATCACTGCATGCCAATTTAAATACAGAACAAATAGAAAGTGTAAAGCAACTCATTGAGGTTATTACGAAAAAAGACCGCAAAACAGGGAATCATATTATTTTACCGCCAGCTCAATTAGATAAGAAAAGTATAACAATTAAAAGCAAACTTTCTAGATTAAATAAACGTACGGAAGAAGTGGATACACGCGGTTTTATTGAATATAAAGACAGCAATCACCTTCTATACAAAAAGGCTGAAGGGGAAAATATGTTTTTATTTTCAAAGCGTACGACTAAAGAGGCACTAAGTGAACAGTTAAAACTCATTCATGCGTTTATAGAGGCTTATAAAACTTACACGGTGCAAAGTTCGACTGATACGCAAACCCGTATTTTTGAGGCGATTTTGTATGCTTTTATGTCCGCACACATTTGGAAAATACGCGATCATTATGTATTAGAAGAAGGGAGAGAAAGTGTACGTCGCAATATCCCATTATTTTTAGTATTAGCGGGTAGAACAAGCTCAGGAAAAACTTCTGCATTAGAGTTTATTAATTTATTACTTGGGAACACCCAATCCTATTTATCCTATGAACAAATTAATAAGAAAAATATGATTGTTGATTTGTTTTATACTTCCAACGTAAATCCGATTCTTGTAGACGAAGTAGATTCAAAATTTTTTACAAGTACAGCAGCGGATAAAGGCGAACGTTTAATTAAAGATATGACGAACAACTTAGACAGCAAACATCCTGTATTCATTTGTACGACGAATACGACAAACTTTGATGCGACTGCCCAAGTAATTTCGCGTATATACTATCTTCAAATTGATAATACATTTGATAAACAGAAACAAGCCGAATCAAGCAAGTTTTTAGGTGATATTATGAGTGAAGTAAATTCTACGCTATATCAGGATTTTACAGACCGATTAGCGGACCGGATTAAGCATCATGACGTGTTTTATACGTCTGAAGACTACTTATTTATCGCACGTGAAATATTTAAGGAATATCATGAAGAATGCGAGTTGGAATTACCGAAATGGTTCTCTACTCAAAAGTTTGATGATTATAATGAACGTGGAAAGAAGATTTGGCGTGAACTATTTATAAGCAACAAAGAGGCTTTTGATGTCCGAAATGATAATACAGTGTATGTCCGTAGCGAAGTGCTGGGAAAACGTACGAAGCGAGAGCGTGAGGAAATTATCAACTACTTGCCGCCAGAGAGTATATTGGAGGATAACACTGTATTAATCTTAAATAAGGAAATTTTTATGGCGTTTATTAATGAAAGTAGTAATAATTCGTTTTGGCGGAAGTGGTTTAGTTATTCCTAATATTGAACTAAAGAGGTGCATGCTACGTCATGCACTTCAACTTTATTTCCGTCCATTTTTAATTATAAATGCAGCAGCTGAAATAACTGCAAGAGCAGGATCGCTTCCTTTTTTTAGTCCATTCCCTAGTATAAATTAGGGCTTTCTCGATATTTTGAGAAAGATTTTTATGGAAAGATATCCTCCTATAGTGGAAATCTAATTACTATAATAATTTAATAAGAAATGCTTCAAAAGTAGTGTTATTCTAAATGATTATTTGTGTAAAATTATATGTTATTTAACTTTTTATTGATAAATAAAGACTAGTGTAAAAATAAATATGATATTATAAATTAGTATCTGTCTTCTTCCATCGGTTATTACAAAGATGTATGAGATTAAATTTTAAAGGACATTCTAAAAACTTTATTTTTACTGGGAGGGGCATATTTCCCTATAATGAGTGGATGGGAGTAAAGAAATGAATTATGAACATTTAATCGTGCCAGAATATTTTAAATTAGAAGATATTAAAGGGAGCACATTGACTAAAGTTTTACATACAGAAGATTGGTTAAATGAATTACGTAAAGTATATAAGGAAGATCTAAATCTTTTTTTTGATATTCGTGATGAACTAATTCTACGAGGATTTTCATTTGAAAAGTCGATTCAGAACAACTTTTTTCCAGCAAAAGTATTTGAGCCTATGCATTATGTAAGAGTATATAATGACAATCAAAATTTTATTCAACTAAATACTGATGTGATTGGCATCAACCATCTAATACGGCGCTATAATGTTCAATCAGATTTGTTTTTTAATTATATAACAATTGAAGGTATTGCACATTTAGTAAAGAAAAATTCAGAGTTAATTACACAATATTTAAAGGATTCTCAATTCGAAATTGTTCATATGCAAGGGAAGTTGAATAAAATAACAAGTGGAGTAACAGATGCATTGGCTCAAAAAAGTGTAGAAGATCAAAAACCTATTGATCAATTTAATATTGTTGAAAAACAAATACCTGAAGAACAATATGATTATGGATCTTTAAATGATGTTCCGATTCAGGAACTATTTTTCGGTGGTAAATTTAAGTTGTTTGTTAAGTATTGTGCACAAAATAATATTACAAAAATTTCTGATATAAATCTTGACATTATTCAAACGTATAGTATGCAATTAGGTGTAGGGAGAATGAAAGCTTCATATGTAACTTCACGCTATTACGATCTTCAACAACGTGCAGTAAAAGTAGGAATTACGAAAACTTTAAATAATACAGTTCATTTAAATACACTTGAAAGTAGAATTGAATATTTCTGTGAAAATGATTTAAAGATGATTTTAGAAGCAAATAATATTTCTTATTTATCATTTATAAATGATATTTATGCTAAACAAAACTATTATTACATTAATGAAAAAATAGAAGATTTTCATTTAAAGCTACCTGAGCTTAAAGAAAATGCGCAATATAAGATTGCTAAAATAAAAGCTGCGAAATTACGTGAGCAAATTTTGGCACTCCCTGTTTACGAAGAACTAATGTATTTTAAATGGAATGTATTAGTTGAAATTTTAGGAATTAAATTAAATCATCAGGAAGAAATGGATGGAGAAAGTCATTTATATGAAATAGTCCAAGATGAAGAATGGGATTTTTTATTGAGTGAATTATTTGCTCGAATGGAAGTACATAAACCCGTTAAGCAAGCTATTGCAGCGATTGCAGAAAGTTTAATAGATAGAGAAATTTCAATACTAAAATTACGTAGTCTAAACAATACATTAGAGCAAGTTGGTACAGAATTTAATGTAACACGAGAACGAGTGCGTCAAATTGAGAAAAGAGCAGTAAACAAAATTTTTAATCGATTACAACTTTTAAAGATTGACGAATATATACGAGTATATTTACTTCAAGAGGAATTAGTATTGCTTGATAGAATTATTTCTAATTTAACTGAGAATGAAAATTCTGAAATAATCATTCGTTATTATATTAATAATTCTAAATCGTTTGAAGTTCGCAACAATATTATGGTTGATGTTGAGTTAAATAATTACATTATACAAATAGTAAATACGTATGAAGGTGACGATAAAGTAATTGTTTTTGCTGATAAACTTTTAAAAAAAATAAATGAAAATAAGCTATTTGAAGTAACGTTAGGAAAACTAGACTTTACTCTAAAAAATATCTCATATAGACGACAAAATGATATTTATATTTATAAAAATGTAAAACTGCCTCATCTTATTAAATATCTTTTTAAATACAAATTAAACGAGCAACCATATGAGCTGACAGATGAAAATTTTACAAGGCTAAATATTTTGATGGAAAAAACGTTCGGCATTATTTTTGAAAATGGTAAACGTGCAGCGATTGCACGTATAAGAGATACAGAAAATATTGTATTAGTTGATCCGAATACTTTTGTCTATAAAGATTTAGACTTATTACAACAACATATTATTGTAGACATAGAATCAAAATTAAATGATTTATTAAGTACAATGAATACTACGACAGCAAGTACACTATATAAAAAGCACTGTGAAACATGGAATAGTTATGCTATCACTTCACCGTTATTTTTGTATAGTATCATTCAACATCATTTTAGTGGTCAATATCAGATAGGACGAGGGAACACGCTAAGTATTACAAAGTTAGATGTAAAGGTGGAAAATGCATCTGAAGTGTTAACCAATCTTTTAAGGAAAAATAATAATGTGTTGCTTAAAAGTGATATTTTAAAACTATTACATTGGCCTTCATATAAGCTTGAACAGTTAGTTGGCCGTGACCCAGAATTTATATTAGTTGAATTAGAAAATAATAATTATGGTGTAAGGTTATTTAGTTCATACAACTTTACTCATACAGAGCTTGATCAAATGCGTACATTTACTCGAAACTTTATCACTGAGGAATATATATATACACAAGATTTAATGTATGAAATGGAATTTGATAGTGATATGAGTGCGATATTAGCGGAAAAAAATATTATTAAACTGTATGATTTTGCTTCAATTTTAAAGGTCTTAATGCCAGAATTCCGCGGATTCCATCAATTTATATATACATTAGAATCTGAAATTACTGTAATTGAGGAAGCGATTTTCAAAGAGTTTCCTGAGATACTAACACGTCGTGACTTAGTGAGCTTTTTAAAAGAAAAAGGTTATTCAGAAAGTAGTTATACATCCGTAATTAGTGATTTACAGGAAAAAAAATATTTTTACCCATATACTTCGGTGAAATACATTAATAGTAATATGTTAAATATTACTGAAGATATTTTACAGGAAGTAAAAGAGTATTTTAAAAAGGTGTTAACTGAACAGGATTATATTTCAGTTTACGATCTAATCGGTTTTAGTAGCTTAACGGAAATCTCAGAATATCAGTGGCAACCGAATTTATTAGCAGCTTTAGCGAAAAAAATTGGTTATATAGTTATTGATACTACAAGGGATTATCGCTATAACAAGCTTTTAATTATCAATCCAAACTTATCAATTACGTCAATTGATGAATTAGCTTATAAACTAATCCGAGAAGAATATGATGGGAATTATCATGAAGCAGATGTTTCAAGGTTTTTAAAGTTAAAAAAGCTTACGCATGCTCCAAGTATGCCGTATGCGATTAAAACGAGTCCACTGTTTGAATTTAATGAATATGGCTTTATAAAACTACTGGAGGTGTAGCTTTTGAGCTTGTTGGATCTATCATTGAAATATAAATACCGTTCAGATAATGAAAAGCTATATAAAGATTTTTATGAAAAATGCTTAAGGGAAAGTGTAAAATACGATCGTGCAGCGGGTTATTTTACGAGCGAAAGCTTAAAGCTCATTGCTCAAGGTCTCGAGTTTTTCTTGTATAACGGAGGTAGGGTGCGTATTATTGCTAACCCTCATTTAACAAAGCAAGATATAGATGCGATTGCAAACGGTTATCAAGCGAAGAAAGATATTATTGAAAGAAAGCTTTTAAAGGAGTTAGAAATAACAGCTAAAAATATTGAAGACGATACGCTTAATATTTTAGCTTGGCTTATTTACGAGGAGAAGCTGGAAATTAAAATAGCATTTACTGAAAATAATGCATTGTATCACGAAAAATTTGGACTTTTTAAAGACATAGAAGATAACGTGGTTTTATTTTCCGGCTCTGCTAACGAAACAGTTGGTGGTATTTCAGAAAACTTTGAAAAAATAGATGTTTTTCTACCACCGCATGATACACATCGTATAGATGCAGCTGTTGAGGATTTTGAAAAATTATGGAATGATCAAACTAACGGACTTATCATAAAAGAAATGAACGAAAGGTTAAAAGATTATATTTTAACTTATCGCAAGTCAACGCTACCACCCATTCGTGATGTAAAGCTAAAAGGACCACAACCACACGATTATCAAAAAAAAGCTATCAAAAAATTTACCGAAAACAACTGGAATGGCATTTTAGAAATGGCTACTGGTACTGGCAAAACGATTACAAGCTTGCTAGCGATGCAATCTTATCGTGAAAAAAATGGACGAGTCTTTTGTGTTATATTTGCACCATTTAAGCATTTGGTAGATCAATGGAAGGAAGAAAGTTCGAAATTTAATATTGAGTTTCCATTGTTATGTTATGAATCCACAGCTAAATGGAAAGATGAACTAGCGTATGTTGTACGCAATTTTAATATTGGAATAAGTGATTTTGAGGTTGTAATTACGACGTATGATACAGCGATGAATCCGTTGTTTTATGAACAAGTAGCTAAGCTTCAATCAAATAGCTTTTTAATTGCGGATGAGTGCCACTACATGGGGGCTTCTGGATTTAGAAACTTACCATATACTAGCATTGAAGCGAGATTAGGCCTTTCTGCAACCCCAGATCGCTGGTGGGATGAAACAGGTACTCACTTTTTGAAAGATTATTTCAATGGTGTCGTTTATGAATACACGTTAGACCAAGCAATTTTGGCAAATAAGTTAACGCCTTATAAATATCATCCTCAAGTGATTGATTTGACTGATACAGAAATGCAAAAGTACATGAAACTTACTCGCCAAATTATTCAATATTTTAATAGTAAGAATAAGGACGAGGAGCATTTAAGCGTATTGAATCGACGCCGTGCCAAAATTTTAAGTAAAGCAGAACAAAAAATTCCACGTTTAATAGAATTGTTAGAAAAAAAGGGTATTGAAACCATCTCACATTCGATTGTATATTGTGCAGATGGACAAGTAAATGAAATAACACGTATGTTAGCTAGTCTTGGGTTAAAGGTTCACAAGTTTGATTCAACAGTACCAAATAAGCAACGTAAAGAAATTTTAAATTGTTTTGCTGCAGGTGATATTCAAATTTTAGTAGCAATCAAATGTTTAGATGAAGGTGTAGATGTACCGAGTACGAAGACAGCTTATTTTTTATCTAGCACCTCAAATCCTCGAGAATTCGTTCAACGTCGAGGAAGAATTTTACGAACATACGATGGTAAAGTGCTTGCAGAAATTTACGATTTTATTGTATTGCCAAAAGATACTGATGATTCATCATTCACATCTGTGGCACGTAAAGAGTTACCTCGCTTTGCGGAATTTGCGAATAGCTCCATCACGCCATCACATGCAAAAAATACGATATTACCGTACATTTCACCATATAACCTAAACCATTTGATGGATATGAAACCGTGGGATGTGTATTACGCAATGAAGGAGGAATACGAAAATTATGATTAATTCGGAGTTATTGAAACGTATTAATGATTTAGAGGAACCGAATCGTTCATTTCTTATGAAATTATTACAAGATGTGGAGCAAGTGACACAAAAGGATGAGGTTCGTAATGCGCTGCGTACTAACATACGAGAGCATGTAGCAAAGGAGATGAAATGAAACGATGATACTTTTAAAAATGGAACTCCAAAACTTTCGTCAATACATGGGCAAGCAAACAATTGAATTTGCATTAGGTGAAAAAAATATTACGATTGTTTTCGGAGAGAATGGTAAAGGGAAGACCGGTCTTTTTAGAGCGTTAATGTATGCATTATATGGAAGTACACATATTCAGCAAGATAACCCGAAAGAGCCTGTACACTTAGCTAGTTTCCGCTTATTAGAGGATTCAAAGCGACCAGTTGAAACCTCTGTAACAGTTACGTTTGAACATTTAGGACGTAAATTCGAAATTACGCGAGCTTTAAAAGGAATTAAACGTGGTGACCGTATCGAAGAACGTTTTGATTACGTAAAGTTAGTTATGTTTGATGAAAATGGAAATTACGGTGCCCAAACTTTTGATAATGAAGTTACAGTTCGTGCAAAAATGAATGAAATTTTAGATGAAGAAATTAAAGACTTCTTCTTATTTGACGCTGAAAAAATTGACACGTTGGCGAAAACGACTGATGAAGTAAAAAAAGAGGTACGGACAGCTATTTCGAAGCTCTTACAAATTAACAACTTAGAAGAAGCTCATAATATAATTGAAACTTTACACCGCTCTGAAAAAAAGCAAATTATAGATAACGCTGGAAACACAGATATCGAAAGTAAAGAAAAAGAAATTGAAGTGAAAAAGTCTGAAATCGATCAACAAAAAGTGATTCAACAACAGTTATTAATTGAACAAAATGAATGTAAGAAATTAATTACCCATTATGAGCTTCAGTTATCACAAAATGAAGATATCCGCCGTATACAAGATCAGTTAAAAGGATTACGTGAAAATCTGGCTTCTAAAGTAGAATATTTAGATGACTTAAAAGGACAAGTAGTTGGCAAGCTTCGTAATGAAGCATCGTTTCTATTACTTAACGCTACATTCCCAAATGTCACAAATTACTTAGAGCAGTTGACAATTGATCAAGGTAGTATAGTTCCATCAGATGTATTAGATCTTTCATTAAAACAAAGTCGTTGTGCTTGCTGTGATAATGATCTAAGCGTACATAAGGAAAATATGTTATATGTACAATCACTACGTGAAAACTATCGTCGTTCCGAGCTTGTCACAATTTCAAGTTCTATTAAAAACTTAATTACGGAAAAGCAGAATACTTATGACACTTCCGAGCAAGAGATGGTTAAGTTACTCCGTAAAATACGTGAAAAAGATATAGAGCGTAAAGAGATTGCTCGAGATATTGAGATGGTTGAAAAAGAAATTGGTTCAAGAGCAGGTGCTGAAGTACATTTAGAAGAAATTAAAAATGCACTAGAAACACAACGCGAAAAAGAAAGTCTAACTCGTATTCAAATTGCTCGTGTCAAAGATGCTATTGATGAAGCTGAAAAACAATTAGAGCGACTTGAAGTCGAGCTTTCCGATATGTTTAAAAACAATCAAACACTTGCTTTTGATTCCAAGGTTTTAGACTATATCGAAAGAATTCGTAAAAATGTGAAAGAAATTACGGAAGAATTCAGTTCGACAATGCGATACAATTTAAGTGACTTAACAACTGATATTTTCAAACGCTTAATTGATCGTAAAGATATTAATTTAATTCAAAAAATTAACATTAATGATAAGTTTGAGATTGAGATTATCGGACACGATGATATTGATATTACACAAGATATTTCACAAGGTCAGCGCCAAATTGTAGCGTTAGCGTTCATTACGGCACTCGCGCAAATTGCAAGTGGCGATAATATATTAATTAACTTCCCGCTATTTATGGACTCACCATTTAACCGCTTAAGTGCAAATAACCGCGATCAGCTTATTATTAATATTCCAACATTAGCATCACAATGGGTTCTATTATTAACTGATACTGAGTTAACGGTGAATGAAGAACGCGTATTTAAAGACAATAATAAGTTGGGTAAATTTTATCGAATTGTACAACGAGATGTGATGGATGCAGAAATTGAACAAGTAGAGTTACACGCAGCTCTAACTACAAGGGGGCTATAAGTAATGGACTTTTTAGGTGATAAGCAAATTATAATGTACACGAGTAAAAAATATGAACATATTTATACATTTTTCTCGAACACATATGATATGAAGTATCATTCCTTATTTTTGATTTGCGCAGCAATTGGCGCAAAGTCTGGTAAACTATCGCCAGTAGTTGAAAGAAGCCGTGAATTCCGTTCAAATTATTTCTCATTAGATGAGCGTAATTTAATATATACACTGATTTTAAATGATGAAAATAAGGGTAAAGACTTAGAGCGTTTCAATGATTCTGAATTCCATGCCGAAGCTCGTAAAGTTCTAGAAAACTATGCTGAGGGTGGAATGGAAATACTAATTGAAGAAGTATTTCGTGAAAAATGGGACGGCAATAGGCTTGATGTGAAATACAAAAATTACCAAGTTGATTTAATGAGTTATATTTTAGCAACATTAAAAGATGTACCGTTTTGATTTATATATAATAGTAAGATTAATAAACGCAATATCATTTGATATTGCGTTTTTATCTATTTATGAGTACAATTTAATGTGGTTAAATTTGGCAATAATGTGATGGGATATTACACTATTTAGAACAAGGGGAAAAACAATGAAAATTATTTCATGGAATGTTAAGAATGGCTTAAATAATATTGAAAAAATTAGAAGAATATCTAATTTAGCACCTGATATTGCCATACTTCAAGAAGTACAAAATCCACAAAAATCAGAAAAAGATTTTCAATTTGAAGATTGTTTATGGATAGGGGAAGGGAAGGTAAGAGGATTAGGAGTAGGTGTGTTTACCTTTTCAAAAGACTATAAACTGGAATTGTTAGTAGAAGATATAAAGTATGAATGGATTATACCTATTAAAGTGAGTGGAAGAGAAAATTTTACACTTATTGCCGTTTGGACTAAGAGAATGCCTTCAGCTTCTTATGGAAAAGTTTTATATAATGCATTTATTGAATATGAAAATCTTATTAAGAATAGCCCAGTAATTATTATGGGTGATTTTAATCTTGAAAAGAGAGTAACTTCAAGTTATTCAGGTTTAGGTGGTAAGAGTGGATATAATAAAATTATTGACTTATTTAATAGCTATAATTTAACTAGTTGCTATCACCATATTAATCAAGAGGAGTATGGTATGGAGAGCGAATATACTTACTATCATCATCAAAATTTAGAAAAACCTTTCCATATAGATTACTGTTTAGTTTCTAAAGAATTTGTACCGTACATTAGGAATTTTAGTATTGGTGAAATTGGAGAATATCTGAGCGTTAGTGATCACTCACCATTAATTTTTGAGTGTGAATTGAACAGTTGTAGTACTAGAGTAGAGGGAAAGATGATATATTAGACAAAATTAAAAATAAAGACAAGAATATGTCGAATTTGTATTAAAAAGCTTGATCGACAATTCATGGATGAGTTAGTAGATATGGAATATGCATACTGGTAAATATGGTTATGATGAGTACTCAAAGATTCCTCAAAATAGACCATTAGAAGTCATTAGCCAACTGTCTAATAAAGATATGATGGCTTTAAATAAGTACATGATGGATCGGGTAGGGTATATTCTTCAATTAATACAAAAGGCGGAGTATACGAAGCTTCATTATATACTGGATAAAGAAAAGTATTTCGGAGGGGACTGGGATCGTCCAGATATAGAAAAAATCGAGAAGGATACAGAAGACTTAATGCTCATCGAGTTTTCTCGACATAAGGATATAGAAAATTAAACCTGAGTAAATCTTAATTTTATCAGGATATACTTTTTTGCTTTAATTACCACAGTGGTTATGGCAATCTAATACTGAGACTATAAATGAAAGAATTAGGTGAATACAGCATGATAAGACGACCGCTAATTATTGACACAGATCCAGGTATTGATGATGCAATGATGCTAACAGTAGCATTTGCCAATAAGGATATTTTTGATATTCGTTTAGTAACGACTGCATCTGGAAATATTTCGCAAAGTAAGGCGAATTACAATGCACATGCGTTTTTAAATTACATTAAAGAAGACGTGACGATTGCACGAGGGCTTGAGCAGCCGATGTTCCGAAAGCTTGAAGTTGCAGAGGAAATTCATGGTGCATTTGGGTTTGGAAAAGTAGAGTTTCCGAAAGTGGGAGTACCGACAAATGTCCGTCCGGCAGTTGCAGCTATGCGTGAAACGATTTTAGCGAGTGAGGAGAAGGTAACGATTGTTGCGACAGGTCCTTTAACAAATGTCGGAGCGTTATTACTCGCTCACCCAGAAGTAAAGGATAACATTGAAACTATTTCATGGATGGGTGGCGCAGCTCAAGGTGGCAATAAAACAGCCGTTGCCGAATTTAACGCCTTTGTAGATCCGCATGCCGCTCAAATTGTGATGCAATCAGGCGTACCGATGAGCATGTGCGGGTTAGATGTGACCCACAAAGCATTCGTCACGCAAACTGAGGCGGAAAAAATTCTAGACATTGGTACTGAGTTTGCCCAAAAGGCTTATGATCTTGTGACGTATTATTTGGACGTAGCGAAACCAACACCTTTTAGTGAGCCGCATTACGCCGAGGTGCTCCGCTTCCATGACGTTTCTGCCTTCATGTATTTACTACATCCTGAGTTTTTCAAAGGAACAGACTACTATGTAGAAATGTCGACAGAGGGTATTACAGCAGGTGCAACAGTCGTAGATTTACACAATTCAACAGGCAATAAACCAAACGTACATATACTGCATGATGTATATCGCGAAGCATTTGTTAAAGTATTTATGGATGCCGTCCAGACAATTTCAGATCGACTATCATAAGAGGAGCTAGCTGAAAAGCTCCTATGTTCCTAGTGTAACTGTGCCTGGCACTTTTTTAGTGATGCAAAAAACCTTTCTTCGTATAGGAGTAATAAATGAAAAAATACAACTTTATTAAAAAACAACTATCCAAAACAAATAAGAAAAATGACGAAAACTACGTGGTATCACGGATTTGGCATCTACTGAATAACCCGGATATAAAAATGATTACTCAGCAATATATCGTCCGGGATATAGAAACAAAAACCTACGCGCTAGCAGATATCTATTTTCCACAAATCAATATGATTATTGAAATTGATGAGCCCTATCATTTATCAGAAGAAATGATACTTAGTGATTCTATGCGTCAACATGATATCGTACAAGCGATTGAATGTGAGGTCATTCGTATAAAAGTGATTAATGATTTGCAGGAAATGAATGAAAGAATCGACTCAGTCGTATTACATATTCGTCAAAGGTTTGAATCCATGGATTATAAAGTGTGGGATGTTGAACAAGGATATAATCCAATGACTTACGTACATAGAGGGTATTTGGATGCAACGGAGCACATTGCCTTCAAAACTGTAAAAGATTGCTGCAACTGTTTTGGGGCAGGGTATAAAGGATTACAAGGAAGTGGGGCCAAACATAAATTTCAGGAGGCAATCGACATTAAAGCGTTAAAATTTTATCCGAATGCCAGTTGGGATAATGAACTAAACGCGGACGAGCAATTCTTCACAGAGTATCATACAGACTCGGAATTTAATGCAGCGTATATGAAGAAACGATTGTATGAGCTGAGACAAGAAATTGCATTATTCGCCCATGTCCGAAGTGAGTTTGGCGGGTTTGAATATGTCTTTAAAGGATGGTACAAAGTTAATCCAGAACGATCGCTGGAGTTAGGAAAGGTTTGCTATGAGCGTATATCAACAATAACGCCTACTTATTTTGAAGGCAATCAAGAGCCGTTCGAGAAAGTTGCGAAAGCAGTCTACAATAACCGTGAAATTGCATTTTTCTTTGATAAGGACGAGCTTCATCGCTTTCAGGAGAAATATAAGAATGCGGAAATTACATACGAATTAATATAAAACTATCTAAAGCGCCCTCTGAAATTTTATCAATATTTTGGGTTTTATAAATGAGTGTTCAATTCTTTTAAAAAGAGTCGTAACAAGCTTTAAATTAAAACGATGAGTATTTGGAAGATTATGAATGGGGTATACAAAAAAAGTAGATTACTTAAGTGGTTATGAGAATGTTTTAGATAAGAATCTTTAAGCTTTTTTTATGATTGCCTACTTGAGAAGCTAAATATTACAGATAGGAGCTGGTAGCATGTTCTCAATAACATTGGAAAGTTTTATTAGAATTATCACTGTTGGCATTCTTGCTTATATTGGTCTAATCTTCTTCCTGCTGACTTCCGGGAAACGGTCGTTAACCCAATTAAATGCTTTCGATTTGGTGGTAACAGTAGCCATTGGTTCTGTGCTCTCTACAATTTTATTGTATAAAAATGTGAGCTTGCTAGAGGGACTGTTAGCATTTGTTCTGTTGATTTTATTGCAATTCTTGCTGACCTTCACATCTGTACGGTGGAAAAAATTCAATAAACTCATCAAGTCAGAGCCGAGCTTATTTTATTTAAATGGTTCAATTCTTAGAGAAACGATGAAAAAGGAAAGAATTAGCGAGGGCGATATCCTGCAGTCTGTACGAAATGATGGAATTGGGGACTTAAAGGAAGTTCAAGCCATCGTTCTTGAAAACGATGGCAGCTTATCAGTTATTAATGGAGAAATAGGAAATACTTTGGCTAATGTAAGTTTAACTAAAGCTAATGAAAAGTAGCTCACATTTGTATGAAGCTCTACAAATTAATATAAGTAAATGTAATAGCGCCTTGGTCGAAATGATCCATGTGGCAGCGGAAAGAAGTTTAAGAAGTGCTGCGGGAAGTGAACTTAATCTAGCAAGGATACAGAATGAAAGGATAACAGGTGCGGTTAATCATTTGCCTCTAAAATGATGTAGTTGTATATTTAATTTGTTAGTAACAAAAAAGTTATTAACGATACTGGGAACAATCACGTTAGATTTGTGGTTTTTCTGAGAAGGAGAAATTGTATTGAAATTAAAAGACAAAGTAGTGATCATTACAGGTGGTGCTGGCGGTATTGGCGCTGGTATGGGGCGTGCAATGGCAAAAGAGGGGGCAATTGTTGTGGCAGTTGATCTCAATCCGGAAGCCGGCGCAAACGTATTGGCGGATTTACAGCAATATTCACCGAACTCGAGCTTTATTGAATTTGATTTGACTAAGCATGATCAACTGAAAAATGTCGTGGAACAAGTTGTCGAGAAGTATGGACGTTTAGATGTGCTCGTGAACAATGCACATGCTTCCAAACAAACGCCATTCCTTGAAACAACACCAGAACATTTAGCATTGTCAATGGATACAGGCTTCTATCCTACATGGTATTTAATGCATGCGGCTATTCCGCATTTAAAGAAAACGCGCGGCAATATTATTAACTTTGCTTCAGGTGCCGGGTTAAAAGGGCATAAAACACAAGCTGCGTATGCTGCAGCGAAAGAAGCGATTCGCGGAATTACGCGTGTCGTGGCAAATGAATTCGGTGCGGACGGTATTACAGCAAACCTGATTTCACCAATCGCCAATTCCGAGGGTGTACAGGCATGGGCAAAAGCACAGCCGGAATATCATGAACAGGTACTTGCAGGTATTCCGATGGGCAAATTCGGTGATCCGGAACAGGATATCGGACGTGCTGCGGTCTTTTTAGCTTCAGAAGACTCTAAATATATTACAGGTCAAACGTTAATGGTTGATGGCGGCTCGATTATGCTCCATTAAAATTGTAAATTAAATAAATCACAACGAACCGGGTGCACGAACAATTGTTGAATTGTTTATGCACCCGGTTTTTCTAACAGGACCAAAATGGTGTTCTTTATAAATCGAAGGTAGATGGCCGGATGCAGGGCAGACTCCATTAAATTCATGCACCGGGTGCACAAACAAATAAATGAACCGCCCAATTAAGTTTGAGATGGGCGGTTCACTTTTTAAATAGCATATCCATTATTTGTACCGATAAAAATTAACCGCCCTCTCAGCGGTAGATCCCATCCTCGAAGCTATCACCTTAAACAACAAACGATTGTTGGAACCGTCTTACAATATAAGTGTATGAGTGCCTGCTCCGGGAAAATTAGCACTACAACACCTATTTTAACCTTGCTAGAAAATTATTGTTAGCTAAAATTTGTTCATTCTCATAATAGCGATAGTTGTGCAAAATGCTCTTGAGGCGATGATTCGTATAATCTAGGGAGAAAGTTCGTTCCTTTTGAGATGCAGCCCAAGCCATAATATTTTCATATTCAGGGGAAGTGGGTTCATTGATCATTGCTAAATATTCGTTGAACCCATGTAAGCCGCCAACATCTTCTGGTGGGCGTTCGCCTTTGCCTTCTATAAGTTTTGCATGCTGTGACGTTGCAGTTATTGATTTTTCTAGTGTAATAATGTGCTTCCAGGAGTCGCCAAAATCATATTCGTAAATAACTTCTGGATGTTGCGAGAAGATTTCAGCCAACGAAACGAATCGTTCTTGTACAATTTCGTCCCCAGAGGAATCGGCAAATTCAAGTGTTTCAGGGTCGTCATCCATGACAATTTTAAGGTCCCTGTTATCTTTTCGCTCGACGGAAAATTCATGCAAGTGATAGTTTTGCCAGTCGAAAACGATTTGGATAAGGTTGTGAAGGCTTCTGAATGAATAATTAGCTGGGATCTGCACGCGTCGCCAAATTTCATGGCCATCTAAGTCAAGCTGAATGTTCAGTTGATAAAGCTCGACATCCATTATTTGTGAAACGTCCTTAGCATCAGTTATTTGTGCTAAACGCTCAAGCATTTTTACTTTCGGATAATAGCCTTTATTTTGAGCATCGGATTGAATCATTTTACTAACAAGCGGGCTAATAAAGCGCTGGATTGTCACGTCCTTATCGAGAAATTCTGCCCAAAATTCAACCTCATTTACGGTTTTGTTCAATTTAGCCACCATGCTTCGATTGGCGGTTTTTGAAAAACTTAGGTCCTTTGATAAAGCAAAGTACTTTTCGATAACCGATTCGCTAACACCTTCCATTCGAAGGGCAACTCGAATACCTTCATAAATTAAGCTATGAAGATTGGCAAGATCTTTCTTTAAAAGCCGATTGATAATGACGGGAAATCGCGTTTCATTATTCATCAAAACTAAAACTTTTCTTCTATAAATTGTGACGATGTTGGCATGCCATCCTAGTAAACTTTCAGGATACTGGTCAAAGCCATCTGGTGATACTATTTTTGAATCGTCAATGTCTAGCGTATCCAGTACTTTCTTTGTACATTGAATAATCATGGGTTTCTCCTTCCAATCACAGCGATTGCCGATTATGTGTAGTACTTAAAGTATAAATCAAAAAGCAGGATAGCTACAATATCTGTGCCAATTATCAATAGTGTAAGTGCCTGTTACTTTTACAAAATAATTTCATGCACCGGGGGCATGGGTGATTCAGTGTTACTTCTTTCTGAAAATGAAAACTATGAGCCAATTCAAATGCAAAAAGAAGATGTGATAGTCATTAGGCATCTCTCCGTATCTTTAAAAATCAGGTAAACAGCCCCAGATTGTTACGTTCAACAATTTGGGGTTGTTTCTTTCATTCCTTATTCCTTCACCTGCACAAAAACATACAATTCCGCGTAGCGTTGATTGCCATAGGATTGAGCGTTTTGAACGATGATTTTTAGCTTCGCGCGGTCGTTTTCCGCGATGAGCGTAGCTTCTTCTAAAGTTAACTCGCTGTAATCACTTGTAAAGAGGGTGTCTAGTTCCTCCAACGGCCATGCTAGAAGCTCCTGCTCGTCTTTCTCTAGCACGAGCTGATCCTTTTGTAAACGGAGCTGCATATTGTTGGCTAATTCAAATCGTCGGTGCATTGAATTTTGTGAAGCGGATACTTGCACAAAATAATCGTATTGATCAATGTCGGTAATAACCGGTTCATCCCAATCTAAGTTCGTCGTATAATACACTTCGTTCGTATAATCTTTATATTGCTGCGAGAACCCAAAGATTTTATCGAACGGTTGATCTGGCAGCCACGCAATGTCATAACCCATGCGCTTTAAATAATCGAATTTCTCCGTAATGAATTGTTTATCCTCATTAGAAATATCCGGATTCGGCTGGACTTCTCCATCATACATATTGAGCGATTGCAAACGCTCCTGCAGCAGATTTTCCTGATTGTTTTTACTAATCGTAAAGGCATCAACAGGCGGGATGACAGAAAGTAAACTAAACCCGATAAAAATCGGTGCAACAAGCCATTGCTTTTTTTGCATGAATGTCAGGATCAGTGCGATGATGATGGCAAATAAGCCGAATAAAATAACAAAATAACGGCCATGTGTAATGCCAGTCTCTCCGATTTTCATGATGGAGACAACGAGCTGGTAAAGCACAATGACAAGTAACACTTTCGGGAAAATAAGTCGGAACCATTTCGTTAACACATTATTAATCTGGTAGCTTAAAAAGTACACGATGAGTACAGTTGTCACGAAAGACACTAATAATGGCTCGAGTAAATTTTCCGACCAGTCGGTGAAATGCAGTGCAATATATATCACTAAAATCACCGCATACACCATTGTCAGCGGTACAATGACATACGATATTAACACCTCAAGAATATGGGCTGACTCTGCTTTCTTCATCGTCAGGGACAGGAAGAATAATGGAGTAAACAATCCAAATACAGTAGCTGCGATATACCCGATGATAGTTGAATTAACTGGAAACAGTAAATAATTGATCGCTGCATAAACAAGCATTAATCCAACAAAGATGACGATGGAGAAGAAGGCTGTGATGAGAATGCTTTTAAAAATCTGGAAAAAACGTGCACTGAAATTATCTTTGCCGAGCCATATAAAGCCCATCATGAGCGTACTTACAACAATGCCTGTTTGGATCGCTAATATAAGATCATTGGCGTTGCTGATCAAAAAGAAAAGACCTGTAAAAATAATGGCGATGCTATACGTTAGGACGCGTTTAGCAAATAAGTCTGCTACAGATGCAGCGAATACAGCAACGACAAGCGTTGCCAACCATTGATCATAGTTTGTCACAGTACCGCTAATTTCTGCTACATTCAAGATGAATAAAACAAGTAAGAGCCCAGTAACGAGTGGAAATGCTTTGATTGCATCGGTTATTCCTGCAAACTGTTGAAAAATTCGATTAAACCTCATCAAAGATACCCCCTTTATGTCTTCATTATATGCTTTTATTATGTATGCTCAAGTTAATCCTTTTCATTGATTGGTAAATTAATCATTTATTAGTTGTTTGCTGCACTAACATCATTAAATTACAACGACCCGGCTACACGAACAATTGCAGAATTGTTTATGCACCCGGGTCACTATTAGGGTTATATAAAATTTTATTCAGAAATCCTTAATAAACAGGTTCGTTATTAAGATGCCTACTTATTATAATGCGTATCATACAATTCACTATAGCTGTCTTTTAGTTTATCGATTTTACTTTCATCATTTGAAATAATATCAATAACATCACTACTAATATATACCATATAAGTGTCTGAAAAAAAGGAAAGATATATTTCTTTAAAACCTCTTTTAATCGCCATACAATAGTTGAAAACGTCGGATTGTTTTAAACGTTTAATATTTGCGTAAACTGCACCTTCATTTGTTTCTTTGTCAATTTCAGGTATTTCTCTCCAATTTTTGATCGTAATAATTTTATTTATATTTGATTTAGAGGATATTCGTTTTCCGTTTATTATATATTCGGATATAAATATCAGTTCAATTTCTTCATTTTGATCATATATCATATCAAGAAGATTTTGTAATGTAGCGTTCTCTAGTTTATCGATATCGAAACGAATTCGATAATTTGGTGCTGACTGAAAAAAAGGAGTACTTTTATTATAATCAAAATCAATATTAAACCAATCTAATTTAACCATTTTAATCACCTATTCTATTCAATTCTTCATCATAAGTACCAGATCGTGTTTTCTTGCTGCCTAAATTTTTAATTGAAGAAGCACCTTTCCAAGTCCCTCCATTATGACCGTCTTTATCAACAGAAATATATTTAGGTCCTTTAGCTTTTTTACCAGCTTTAAATATTTTGGCCCCATGAGAATACTGACCTTCCACTTCAGTATAACCTAAATCCTTAGCAGCAGCTTTAGTTACAGCAGGTATAGAACGGATCATTGTTGAAACTATAGATTTTGACCAATTTCCAATTGCTTTTTTAAGTCCATGTTTTGCAATATAACTAACAAGGATGGATGCAGCTGGAGCAAGTATAGCCGGCAAAGCATAAGGCTGGATTACTGGCTCGTCATTATTTAAATTATCTTCATCAAGGATATACTCCTTGCTTAAATTGTTAGTAAGACTACTGGTATCTTCATTGTTAAAAATTTCAGCAGCATTACCTACTCCGCCATAGGATATAAACAGAAACATAGCTAAAGTGATTGAGAGTAATTTTTTCATATTAACACTTCCCTTAATATTATGTATTTTCCAAATATATTTTGGAAAATACACCTTATCATACTAATTTTATTATTTGTTGCTATTGTAAGGGAAAGGGTAAAAAGTATGGTTATTCGGCATCCTATGTATTTGAGTCGATTAAACGCGGACACTAAAAGAAAATCTCAAAATATTTCAGTGAAAAAAATAGGGAATTTGTAGTATGTTTCTATGCCACTTTTTATACGCAATGTGTCGATTAATTAAATTTGAGTGGATTAAGATGACTCCGGAAAATCGTCCAACTCATCTAGAGCATGGATAGTAGAGGATAAAATTATTATCCAGTACAGCGTACCAATAGATTAAACCGCCTTTCAGCAGATGAAGGCGGTTCTTTTCCTTTTTAAATCTTTAC
Source organism: Solibacillus sp. FSL R5-0449 (assembly GCF_037975215.1). NCBI lineage: Bacteria > Bacillati > Bacillota > Bacilli > Caryophanales > Caryophanaceae > Solibacillus > Solibacillus sp. FSL R5-0449. The sequence goes on along the minus strand of NZ_CP150239.1, from coordinate 2,816,348 downwards.
TGTATTGTTCTCCCTAACGGTTCAATTAGATAGCGGAGAAGAGTTATAGGTCCCGGCAGATTTTCAAGATTAACAAAGGACAGGAAAAGCAGAATCAGGATTACTGAAGCGGCAATTTTATCCGTCTTCGGTGCTTTCTTCAGCTGCTTCCAGTCATATAAGACAATGGAACAAATACAGACTTGGAGAATCAATACCGTAATCCAATCTGATTGCATTATTCTTTCACCTCATCTATTGGAAGGGCAGCAGGCGGACCAATATAACCCGGTCCCGTTTAGCGGACAATTTTGGGTTTTTAACTAAAAAGTATGGTGAATGGGGTATAGGGAAGAGTAGTTTCAGCAATTTAAGTGGTTTTGAGAATATTTTAGATAAAAATCTTTAACCTACTTTTAGGATTGCTTACTTGAGCAGCTAACGATTACAGAAAGGAGCTGGTAGCATGTTCTCAATAACATTGGACAGTTTTATTCGAATTATCACTGTCGGCATTCTTGCTTATGTCGGCTTAATCTTATTTCTGCTGACTTCCGGGAAACGGTCATTAACCCAATTAAATGCTTTCGATTTAGTGGTGACAGTAGCGATTGGTTCTGTCCTCTCTACAATTTTACTGGATAAAAATGTGAGCTTGCTAGAGGGACTGTTGGCATTTGTCCTGTTGATACTATTGCAATTCGTATTGACGTTCACATCTGTACGTTGGAAAAAATTCAATAAACTCATTAAATCCGAGCCAAGCTTACTCTATATAAATGGCTCATTTCTGAGAGAAACGATGAAAAAGGAAAGAATTAGCGAGGGAGATATACTCCAGTCAGTGCGGAGTGATGGAATCGGAGACTTAAAAGAAGTTCAAGCCATCGTACTTGAAAACGATGGCAGCTTATCAGTTATTAGTGGAGAGCTGGGAAATACCTTGGCTAATGTAAGATTGACTAGAGAGAGCTGATGAAAGTATGACAGTGAAAGAGAGGGCTTTATCCATGATTTTGAAAAGAGGCGTAACAGGCTTTACTGCAGAGGATTTATCACTTGAGCGTGATTGGTCTGCCCATACTGCTGAATTTAAAAAATATTGCTACGCGTATGTTCAGCAATTAAATGGGCGCATTATGGCCTTTTATGAGCCGGATCATGATATTGGGTATGCCCATGCTCATGTGAAAATCGATGGGGAAGAGTTCTATATTTTCTATAATAATATGTATAATTATATCGCCTTCACCAGCAATTGTGATATTGGGAGCTTAAAATTTATTGACCATCAAATATTAGGCTCCTTGTTTGAACATCACTATACAGTATTAACTGCCTCACAATTAGCAGAGCCCTTAGTATATCAAACGAATGGCAAAGGGATTATTTTAATGAATGCTAATGAACTTAATGATGTGGAACTGCGTTTGATGAAGCATTTCCGGTCACAGACAGTAGGAGATTTAGTATTTAATTATTGGGATTAGTAAGTATCATCACGGGCTAGTCCCGTTACATAAGAAGTTGAGGATTTCGGTACCGAACCGGATTCCTCTTATTTTTGCTGTTCATGGGATTTTTACTCTGACACTAACAGGAATCACAATATCTACACATGGATAAAGAAATCTACGGAAAACTGGTTACAAAATATTTTAAAATAATTTGTAACGAAATAGAGAGTCGTGGTATTAATACTACGAACAACAAGAAAGTGAGGGCAGTTATGAACAAGCTAGAGGAACAATATGAACAAATTCATCCAAAACTCTATGCGTTTTTTTTATCCAAGACAGGAAATCGGATGACTGCTCAAGATCTTTGCCACGATACCTTTTATGAGGCCTGTAAAAGCATTGGTTCCTTTAATGGACATTCCACTTTGTCGACATGGATATTCTCGATTGCGGGGAATTTACTGAAAAAATATTACCGGAAAAACAAGTATCAGCAAAGCTTAATGCAAAAACTCGCAACTCTTCCAGAGACTGAAATGCTATCACTGGAAGAATTAGCAGAAGTTAATGAAGATACAAGAATACTTTTACATCATATTTCAAAACTGGATGATGCCTCAAGGGAAATTGTATTGCTGCGCATATATGGAGAACTGAGCTTTGCAGAAATTGGTGATTTAATTGGTAAATCAGAAAACTATGCGCGGGTGACGTTTCACCGGCTGAAATTAAAGATACAAAAATTAATGGAGGTGACTTTATGACCAAGGAATGTCCGATTATTCAAGATCTTTTCCCTTTATATGAGGAAGATCTGCTTCAGCTGGAGACAAAACAATTTGTCGAGGAACACTTGAAAAGTTGCCAAGAGTGCCGCCAGATGGCTGAACAATCTCAAATTCCGCTGCCTGTTGAGGTAGAACATGGCGGTGGCACTAAAAAAATGATTCGGAAAATTACACTGAAGCTGACAACAATCCAGATTTTCTTTGTTGCGGTTGCCTTTATCTTGGCGATGGGGACGACCGTGATGAATAACAAGAGTGGATTTATTCTGACCTATGCCTTACTGGGCGCGGTTACCTATTTATTTTACCGTTCAATTCTTATCGCCGTTCTGCTTGCGGGGATACCGAATTTTATATGGAACTGTCTGTTGTATATGACGGATTGGTTTGGAGAATTTTATGGGGGAAACTTTTTAGAGGCTATTTCGATCGTACTCACAGCCGTGATTGTCCATTTAATCATAACGTTTATCGGAATTGTTATCGGCTTTTGCATTCTTAAAGTAAGAGAGGAAAATTAATATGAAAAAGAAAATACTATATAGTGTAATTGCTGTTTTGTTAATTGGTGTGCTAGTGTACGCTTACATGCAAATAAGCGGAAATACAGTGCATAAACAAAGAGCAAAAGAAAGCCTGGAAACATTTTTGCAAGAAACTTATCCAGAGATGGACTATGAGATTAAACAGGTAGGATACGGTTGGACGGATGTCACGTATGAGTTTGAAGTGGTGAGAAAGGACTCCCTGGCAGTTGAAACTACTTATACGTTTTATGTTTCCGGTATGGAGCCTTATGAAGTGTTCAGCGATACAATTCGTGAAACGAGCATCAACGAATGAGGTAGGGGTAGTATCCATTTTCACCGCTAATATTGAAACGAGTAGTTTGCAGAAAAATAAAGGCTGATAGAAAATTTTAATCTGCACCCCCTTGGTTAGACCCATTTAACAAGGAGGTGCAGTTTTTCTATGGCTAGAATATGTTAAAATAACGATTTAATCTTTTCTTTTAAACTATTAATCACCTTCTGCCCCGCATTTTCCTCTGTAAGTATGACATCCCATATCAAAGCATGTGTAATCGGATTCGCATATTCACTGTTTACCTTGATTGTTAAATCATCCACTTCATGAAGAGGGACTTCAAATGTCTCTACGCCATTTTCGCCACTTGTAGCGGATAACCCGACTGAATAAATTACTTCTCCACCGCTGATGAATTCAACTTCAATATTCTTTGTGCTTGTAGTGTTTAATACATCGTCAGGGAGTGCCACATAACCTGTCATATATTTATACTGACCATCCAAACGATACACGAATTCACTGTCTTTCGTAGTCTCCCGATCCATTAAATTAATCTGGGGAGCTACTTCATTTTGACCAACTGTAAACGGGGACAAGTTTTCAATCCACTGAATCGATCCATCTTCTTGCTTCAGATTATTGAGGGCCACCGTTTCTCCTTCGCCTTTTTCTAAATATTGATTCATCCCACCGACGATGATTATTGTTCCAAGCGCTAGCACAATGGAAACCAGTACGATTTTGATAATTCCTCTAAGGTTATCTCGGTTATCCTTGACGAGTCGCTGTGCGGCATAACCTACAGCAGCACCAATTGTATTGATGATAATGTCATTAATATCAAAAGAGCCTAAATGTGTCAGCATTTGAATCGTTTCAAGCAATGTGATCGACACAACAAAACCGATGATAAAGCGTTTAAAACTACAACGAAACAGGAGGGGAATGACCACGCCAAAAGGGATGAATGCTAAAAAATTCCCGTACTCGAAAAACCAGATTTGAAAGGCTTTTCCCATTGGATAGTGCAATGCAATGCCTTCTGGGATGAGGTTGTAACGTAAGCTGGAGTCAGTTCCGAGTAGCCCTCTATTAAAACCAAGGTATAAAAAATAGAGGATCAGCGCTGTATAGATTGCTAACAGCACCATTGTGAGTTTACGTAAATTTACTTGTTTCATAAAATGTCCTTTCTTTTTGTTCATCTACAATTTCAACAGCAAATAAAAGAACGAATTTCATTACTAGAAATTCGTTCTGTCCTTTAAAAACTATAGTATGAAACGCATAAAAATTCTAACTATTTTTTTGATTTTTTAATCCCCAATCACATAACTGCTCCAAAGCCGGTAAAAGGGTTTGGGCTTTAGGGGTAAGGCTGTACTCTACTTTAGGGGGAATTTGCGGATATTCTTTTCGTACAATTATTCCGTCTGCTTCCAATTCTTTAAGCTGTGAACTTAATATTTTGAAGGTAATCGTCCCTAATTTTCTTTGCAATTCATTAAAACGTACGGTTTCGTTTTCAGCCAATATATAAATAATGAGCATTTTCCACTTGCCGCCAATAATTGATAATGTATAGCCAAAAGGTGTCTCCCGAACGTTGCCTTTCTCTACATAGTCAGACATCCCCATATTTACACTATCCTTTCTGATAGTACCTTTCAAAAAAGTGCGTACTATTTTTTTATATACGACTATTTTATATTTAACCTATTCTCAAGTAAAGGAATGGTAAAAATGAAAAAAATTAAAACCGTCAACCACGATCTTTGGGATCATGGTATTTCTCAAGGGTTCAGTGTAGATGGAACCGTCTATATTTCCGGGCAGTTTTCACATGATTCGGAAGGGGCCTTTGTCGGTGACGGAGATATTGAAGCGCAAACTCGGCAAACGCTGGCCAATCTAGACCGTGTATTAGAAGGGTTTAATATTACGAGATCGAACCTTGCTTATTTAGAAATTTATTTAACGAATGCGCTAGAGGATACAGGGCCGGCGATCGAAATTTTCAAGGAATATATGGGGGAGCATCGCCCAGCCGGCAGCCTAATCGGAGTAAACCATTTGGCGTCACCTGAGCAATTAATCGAAATTAGCGCGATTGCATATACGGAATAGTGGAGTAAATTAGCTCGATATAAACCCTTGGTACAGCAAACAAGTTCTCTGTATCAAGGGAACATTGAAATCATAGGGAGTTGTGAACGTAATTAAAGGCAAAAAGAAGTTCAGATTGTGGACGATTATTAAAACAATTTTATTAGCTGCAGTAGCAGTGGCGGTTCTTTGGGTCATTTACAGTAAGATAATGACCGCGTATGAACAAAGAAAATACCCGGCAATCGGGGAATTCGTCGAAGTAGACGGTAAAAAGATGCACGTTTATACAAAGGGCCAAGGAGACAATACAATATAAAAACTAATAAATTAGTCGTGCTGGAAGGGCAGCATTATTTACATTGGACGCATTATAAGGAAATGAGCGAATACTTGAATGAATTTGTAGAGGGGTTAAAGTAGATATAAATGAAGGAAATAGGGCAGTTAGAATTACAATACATCTTATTTGTATGGACATGAATCAATGGTAAAAGAAGTAGTGGATGAACTGTTGAAGCGTGGAGGCAGTTACGTTGAGTTACTCGTATTGTAGATACGTTTATCAGAAACCATGAAAAAGGAAAGAATTAACGAGAACGGATTTATAGGAGGAGAAGTAAATTAAAAAGAAAATATAAAATCATAATTAAAAGAGAGCCAGACGCATCCAGCTCCCTTAAGTGCAAGCCGAAGCTATACACCGCAATTAGTTGTATTTTATGATACTACAAGTAATATTATACGTAAAGTATTTACTCAGATATAATTAGATAATTTATTGATTTTTTTCTTGAAGTCTGAACCCATAATAGAAGTGTGTATAGGGACAGGGATTCCATCACGTAATTGTTCAGATTCATTATGGAAATTTTTAATGATTTTCTTGAGTTCTGTTTTAGTAACACCTAATTTTTTTAACAAGAAAATAACCAAGATGAAGTAATCTATAATATTATCAAAATTAATATTATCAATATTGGTTTCACTCTGTAAATATTCCTTTAGTCTTGAGGGTGGGTTAGTTTTCTTAAATCTACAATCAAATACAACCGAATTATGCGCTACGGCATTGCGCAATTCTTTAATTAAGAAGATAATATCTTCAACAATTCTGCCGTTTTGATTATGTGAGGTAGTATGAAGATTTAAGTCTTCAGTAATTTTAATTCGAGTATCTATATTTAAGCATTGTAAGAAGAATCCGAATACACCTAAGTTAATTACTTCAAATATAGCCCACAGAGGCATTTGTTGATTCGTGTGAAAGAAATGTTGAATAACCGGGACTTTATCGGAATAATTATAGCTGATGGCTTCGTTAATTTTATTTCTAAGTTCTAAGCGCTTTTTCATTTTATCACGATATTTGCTATTGCCTGTATTTTCACTTTTATAATCATTTAAGAGATTAGTGAAAACATGTTCAAAGTCAACAGGACCTAAATTAATCAATGTATTTAAAGTATAGTTTTTAATGGCAGTTTCTATAAACATAATATTTGGGTAAAAAATTGTTTTTAAATTAGAATCAAATTGATAGACCGCTACAACTTCATCAAACTTAGTATAAGAAATTTTATTTTCTGATTGACCGATAAAGCGGTAACCTTTAAAACCGTGATAATAGCCCATATTAAGCAAGTCTTTTTTATTCTTGCTACCATTTATTTCAATGCTATGAGTATCTCTCAAATGTCTCATTAGCCCATTTACTGTTTTTCCACGAACCATTTAATTCACTCCAATATTTTAAATATTTCTTTTGTTACCATGTTACTAATCTATCAGTTAATGCATGATTATACGTACGTAAATCAATAAAATCAAACATTGCATTTTGTAATATTGTCTAAACTCATTATATAATTAATTTTGAAAAAACTCACATAGAGTAATAAATGATTTTAACAAAATATAGGGAATTATGAAGAAGATAAAGTATTTACGTAGAAATTGAAACTTTTAGAGAATAGGTACAGTGACTGGAATAAATATTTTGACAATTTAATTTAATCTGATAAGTTCCAAAAAAATAAAATAGATAATAACGAACCGGGTGTACAAACAATTTTAATAAATCATTTATGCACCCGGGCTACATTATTGATTTAATCTTCCTACATAATATATAAGTATTCAACTTTTGGACAAGATAAAGCTTGTAACGCTTAGTTAATTTAAGATCATATTTAGAATTTGTTGTTCCGACCAATGAATTTAAAAGACTTGGAATTTTTGGGGGGGAAATGTATGAGTAATAAGCAGTTGGTTTTAGATGAAATTAAGCAAGCGCAACAACTATTGTCTGATAAAGCAAGTATTGAAAATAACTTAAACGAACTTAGAAAGCCAGTCCCAATTTCATTCATGAAATTATTATTAGTAAGCACCTTAACGATAATTTTATTAGTAGTAGCTGGTTTTGAAGATGACATAATATTTTATATAAGTTCTGTGGTCATCATCTCGACGTTTATTTACTTATTTCGTACAAGTGAAAAGTTAACAATTCGAAAGTTGGAAAACAATAAACACCAAATCAATGAATTGAATCAGATAGCAACGGAACTCAACCATAATTTAAAAACACTCAATATAGGTCCGAATTATTTAAATCCAACCGTTCTGGACAAATTTGAAAGTTATGTACTAAACAATCTTGCAGATACATTAAAGGATTGTGCGATTGAATATACGAGAGAATGTGAGCAATAACAACAAGTGGCAGAGTTAAGAAAAATCCAGGCGAAACAGGAAGAATTACCAATTGAATTCAGCCGAATTAAATGAAAGAATGAATCGTTTGAAATGGAAGACTTTAGAAGAAGGATGAAGATAGAATAAAGTATTTTAACATATAATTATTATGCAAAGCATGTTTTGATAATCCTTCAAAACATGCTTTTTTGATGAATAGGTTAAAATATTTCCAATAAATTGAACAATTTTATAAAAAGTAAGCGTCTAAGTAGTAAAGGATAAAGGAGGTGCATGTTCGTTGGATCTGAATGTTGAACAAATCATAGAACGATATGGTGAATATTTATATCATCTTAATTATTTATATATGAAAGATTATCAGCTTGCAGAAGAAGTTACACAAGACGTAATAATGAAGTTTTTATTACATAAAGACAACTACCGGAAAGACGCTTCCTTGAAAACATATCTAACTCGAATTGCTATTAATTGTTGCCATGATGAGCTTAGGAGGAAAAAGAGAAACGCTATTATTTCAAAGTTTTGGCCTATCCGTAAAGACGAGCTTTCCGTGGAGCAAAGGTATATTTCCACTGAAGAACAGTCCACATTAAAACAAATTGTTTTTTCCTTACCACTTCATTATCGAGAGGTGATTATCCTGTTTTATTATGAGGAATTTAGTGTTCCTGAAATATCAAGTTTCTTAAAAATATCACAAAATACCGTTCGTACTAGGATTCGCCGAGCAAGAGAGTTATTAAGAACCAATCAGGACTTGGGGGAGATATTTTATGAAGGACTTTAAAGACAGGTTACAGGATGAATTACGAAGAGATGCACCCTTTACTAAAGAGATACAACGGAGAATCGCGCAACCTAAAACAAGAAAAAAGAGTAACTGGCAAGTCCTAACAGTAACAATTGCTGCTTGTTTGATGATTGTTTTGCTATTTTCTATGGAGCCTTTTCAAGAAAGTAATTTACAAACAGCTAGTGAAAATAATGAATTGCTTCCCATTATCGATGATATTTCATCTTTGGAGGTAATTAACCCACAATACGCGGAATTACTAGGGGAACAATGGATGCTACACTTTTTGCCAATGGTTATCGATAAGAAAGCATCAATTACTTATGGAGATTATGTTGCCTTTTATGGATCTGAAGGGCTAATAGTTTCAACTGTTTTAGGTTTAGAAAATGATACCGTAACAATGAATCACGGTCAGGTACTAGTGGATAATCAGGCATTAAAAATACATGGTTTAAATAAAGAAGTAACTAATGAGGAAGATCCATTTAACAATCCATATTTATTCCATAATAAAGGAACAAAACAAGAACCGTTTATCAATAAATCAATTTCTACGAAAGAAGATGAAGTTGTTGTTTATCAACATAATGATGGGCACTCCATTTTAAAAATTAATAAAGGAAATTTAGTAGGAAAGATTAGTGGCTTCCAAAACTTTGAGTTATCTTTTGAACTAACTGAACAAGAGCAACGAGTTTTTGATGGCTTTAAAACAGATTACGATGTGAACCGGTTAAAAGATGTAACACCTCAAGCGATTACTAAAATGTTTTTATTAAGTGATATTGAAAAAGATTATCGAACATATGAAGCATTGTTCACAACAAATGTTAATACTGAAACAGACAGTGTCCGAAGATATTATGAGAAAACAAAAATAGTACGTCAGAAGTTGTTAACAGAGGAAGTGAACAGACTTATAATTGCACGATTGTTCGATGGTTTAGAAAACGCAGAATTTGAGCAGTTAACAGATACACAAGGGGTTATTAAATATATTTCTTATGAAGGCCCAACAGAATTAAAAATGGAGAAGAATGATCAAGGAATTTGGCAGCCAGCATTTGGTAGAGGAATATACTAACTATAATTTTTGAACTCACTTTAACGTTTGTTGAGTGAGTTTTTTTAAGCGTTAAACCGGTAACAAAATGAGTATCCCTCGTAAATTAGTAGCTTTCTTCTCCACGTTTCTCTTCTATTATGTAAATCAACCAACGTACGCTTATGTATTACCTAACACTTCCACTACTAAAAACCGAACAGAATTCACTACATCTACACTGACTGCCCATTCTTTTGCGAAATAAGCAGCAAAGCCAAACAATGCGATGCCTGCCGCGATGGATACGATGTACTCTGCTTTTGGCGTCATAAAGCGGCGAAAGAAGCTTGTAATACCCGCCAAAAGAACATCGTGTAATGCGATGCCTAGCAAAATGGAAAGGGAAACGAAGACAAGGCTCATTTCGGTATTATTACTAGCTCCAGCAATAGACGTTCCTAATACAGAAAGCCAAAATACAATATTGCCGGGATTTAACCCGATCATTAGGCCACTTCTGAAAATTTTAAATAGCGATTCTGTCTTTGCCTCGCATTCCTTTGATAATGATGCGCGGCATTTTATGGATTGCCAGCCTAGCTGTGTGAGGAAAATAGCGCCTAGCAGCCATAAATAAGTTTTAAATCGGTTAAGCACATCGATCAGTCCTAAATTTAATGCGAATAACATACATATATCAACAGTGATTGCCCCAATGCCGACCATCCATGCATACCAAAAGCCATTTTGCAGTCCCTGTTTAGTCATTTCGATTGAGATCGCCCCGATAGGTAAAGCAATTATAAAACCTAAAAGTATATATTGAATCATGCTCCGTATATCCCTCGCAAATTAGTAGTGATTTATTCCTTGTTTTTAACATTATAGTGTCAGGAACTTTAATTTTTAGAGAAATACAAAAAACTTGAAAATAATGCCTCAAACAAAGGAAAATTCTCTCAAAATCTAGCGATAAAAAAAGACCCTTAAAAAAGGGTCAGATTTCAAGAAGGTGACAACATTCCTTGTCTAAGCAGCATCAATGCTCCTTCTTATCTTTATACATATAAGCATCCGCCTCTTGCACAAGCTTCTGAAAGCTCTTTCCGTGCTGAGGGTAAAGGGAATAGCCGACAGATGCCTCGACATTTGGAAAGTTCTCGGCATTTCTCAATGTGATGGCTTGCTGGAGTTCTTTGACATAGTCGTCGGCTGTATTTTCTTGCATATTGTCTACGAGCACGACGAATTCATCGCCGCCCCATCTTGCCACTAAATCATGTTTCCCGACAAATGTCGTTAGTGCGGTAGCCACTTGTATAAGCAGTTCATCGCCTTTTTGATGACCGAACTCATCGTTTACTTCTTTAAATTTATTTAAATCGAGCATGATGACCCCTAATGATTGTTTCTTTAAATCACTTATCTTCGTAGCCTTGTGAAAGTATTCTTCGACAGTCCGTCGGTTATACGTACCGGTTAGCGGATCTCTTTCTGACAGGTATTTGACCTTATCAAATTGCTTGCCGGCCCACCAGGCGATACTGAGGAAAATGGCTGTTAAAACGAAAAATGTCCAATAGAAGGGCAAGCCTAAATACTGATGATAGTAGAAATAACGCAATATATTAAATAAGAGACCGATTCCTGTTGCTAATATTCTTCCCCTGTAGGGCATTTGATCACCTTGCTTATCTCATTATTGTAAAAAGTAATTTTATAATATTCCCGAAATTCTGCCAAGTAAGCGAGAATTACCGAATTTTATTTAAAATCCTTACCCGGTACGTCTTGAACATGATATAGATCATGATGTATAGGAGAATCGAGGAGATGACGATATTGCACATAGCCCCTGCTAAAAAGGTGTATCCGCTCGAATGGGAATTCACTATTCCGGTATACGTATGTTCGATTGCATCTATGTATTCTACTTCATCGACTTCATCTACTTTTGGTGTTCGGTCGAGGAGTAAGCTGCCGACCTTGTAATTTAAAAAGAATAGCAGCGGCCAAATGAAAGTACCGAGGACACCCCCGACAAGTGCGGAAACGGTATTTGCCTTCATGAGTCTTGCCATCCCGACGGAAAGAACGGGGCCGAGTCCGAATGTCGGGAGCCAGCTAGGGATAAAGCCAATCGTTACCCCTGACGCCACTTGATGTGGACCAGATTTAAGCCGAAAGAGCCGGATTAAATTATATTTGATGACGCGTGTTATTTTCATAGATGACTATCCTCTCTAAGTACTTCGTCATAACCGTAAATCAGTCTTTACACATATATTATACCGAAATTACCGGTTTTGGATTTCATTTTTCTGAATAATTATATTAATAGAGATTTTTTTTACTGATTCATGATTCATTTTACATAAATGGGGTAATGGTTAGAAGACGTATAAATACAGTTGGTTAAAAACAGCTGAAGCAAGCGATCAAAGGGTGACATCACGATACTAAACAGAAAAGGGGATATGGACTATGCTACAACTATTTTTTAACGACAATCATTTAATTTCAATTACGGGGGATCAGGATATTTTAGCAAAAGTACCTGACAACTATAAGCATTACGATTTAATTAACATCCGAAGTGAATCGGTTAATACGGAACATTTAGTCGAGGCATTCGAATTTGCTATGCGCAAAAAAGATCCTGGGGCAGTACATGCAGCGGCCTACTACGCGAAATTGAAAAACATGTACGTTCAGAAAAAACGTGCACTTTCTAAAAACTAACTTACTAGTGTGAGCCTATTAAAAGAGTATTCGCTTTTACATAGGAACAGCACTACAAAATATGAAGTGGAAAGCATGGGAACATGGCACACCGGATGTGCCATGGTATCGCCAGGCTTTTTTTATTTGGGGAAAAATACTCATCCAGGAAAAAGCTTAAAACCCAAATTACTCCTAAAATATACAAAATTACTATATAAATATAAAGAAAAATCTAAAAATTTGCATAATTTATTGCTATCTCCTATTTAATTTGTTATTGTATAAAACATTAACTTCTAGGGGGATACTTTATGGAAAGTAAAGTTGGTAAGAAAAAAATGGTTGATAGGTTTCTAGACGGAATTGAACGAGCGGGGAATAAGCTTCCCGATCCGGTCACATTATTCGTCATTTTAGCGTTCTTTGTACTGGCGCTATCACTTGTTCTATCAAAACTTGGGGTTTCTGCTGTAAAGCCGGGAACGGATGAAACGATTGAAGTAATCAATCTATTGAATCGTGAAGGACTTATTCAAATCGTGACAAACATGGTAAGTAACTTTACGAGCTTTGCGCCACTAGGAATCGTGGTCGTGACGATGATCGGTATTGGGGTAGCTGAAAACAGTGGATTAATATCGGCATTAATGAAAAAGACCGTGTTAAGTGCTCCGAAAAAAATCATCTTACCTGTTATTTTACTGACAGGTCTTGTCGGGAATGTTGCAGCAGACGCAGCCTTCATTATTTTACCTCCAATTGCCGCAATGATTTTCATGAGTGTTGGAAGAAATCCGTTAGTCGGATTAATCGCCACCTATGCCGCAATTGCCGGAGGGTTTAGTGCAAACCTTATTATTTCGTCATTAGACGTATTATTACTGGGCATTACACAAACATCAGCCCAATTGGTTGATCCTACATATACTGGACTTGCAACGATGAACTACTACTTCCTGATCGTTTCGACATTTATATTAGTTGTTGTCGCAACTTGGGTAACAGGTAAATTCGTAGAACCTCGCTTTGGAAAATACAGCGGGAAAATTGAAGTTGCTGAACCACTTACAGCCTTAGAAAACAAAGGTCTTCGCTGGGCAGGGGTTGTAACGTTAGCGTACATCATCTTAATGGCGATTTTAGTTGTACCGGAATCAGGTCTACTGCGTAATCCGGAAGATAACGGCTTTTTAAATTCACCGTTTATGACGGGGATCGTACCGATTATGCTATTCTTCTTCTTACTACCGGGCTTAACATACGGTATCGTGACGAAGAAAGTAAAATCGGACCGCGATGTAGCGGAACAAATGTTTAAATCAATCGGTGACCTTTCTTCATTCATCGTATTGGCATTCGTTGCAGCACAAATGATTGCTTACTTCGGATGGAGTAATATCGGACCGATCTTAGCGATTAAAGGCGCAGAGTTTTTACAAAATATGAACTTCACAGGCGCACCGATGTTTATCGGGTTCATCATTATTTGTGCATTCATCAACTTACTGATTGCAAGTGCATCGGCTAAATGGGCATTACTTGCTCCGATTTTTGTACCGATGTTCATGTACTTAAACTACTCACCGGCTGTAACACAAATGGCGTACCGTGTAGGGGATTCAATTACGAACCCAATCACACCAATGCTTGCATATTTTGCGATTTTACTAGCATTTGCTCGACGCTACGATAAAAATATCGGAATCGGTACATTAATCTCGGCGTTACTGCCTTACTCAGTATTCTTCGCGATTATGTGGATTATTTTATTCGCAGTATGGTTCTTACTTGGCCTGCCATTAGGACCTGGCGATGGCATTTTCTTAAAATAAGATTCCCGGGTTTGAGGGAATAACGAGTTATTCAAACAACAGACAACTTAGAAATTGGGGATGGAAAACATGACAAATGTATTTGACATACTAGAACAGCATTATGATGAAATGGTAGCGATTCGCCGTTACCTGCACGAAAATCCGGAGCTTTCACATGAAGAAGTGGAAACACCAAAATATATTGCAGAATACCATCGTGCACTTGGACATGAAGTACGTGAAGGTGTAGGGGGACGCGGGGTAGTTGCTACATTACGAGGTGGGAAACCTGGTAAAACGGTTGCGTTACGTGCGGATTTCGATGCACTGGCAATCCAGGAGCAAAATGATGTTCCTTATAAATCGAAGGTAGATGGCCGAATGCATGCATGTGGTCATGACGGACATACGGCATCACTGCTTGTATTGGCTAAAGCGCTGAACAAGATCCAAGATGAGATTGAGGGGAATGTCGTGTTCATCCATCAATTCGGTGAAGAAATTGCACCGGGTGGAGCGACTGCGATGATTGAAGATGGCTGCCTGGACGGGGTGGATGTAATTTTCGGTCAGCATTTATGGGCACCGGTCGAGCAGGGGAAAATCGCTGTTTGTGAAGGGCCATTAATGGCTGCAGCAGATGCTTTCTACATTACGATTAAAGGCAAGGGCGGACACGGGGCAAAACCACAGGAAACGAAAGATTCGATTTATATCGGTTCCCAGTTTGTTGTAAATGCTCAGCAAATTTTAGGGCGCCGTATTAGTCCAGTAAAACCGGCTGTTGTTTCGGTTTGTCACTTTGAAGCATTAAATCCATTCAACGTAATTGCCGATTCGGTAAAAATTAAAGGGACAGTTCGAGTGTTTGATGAAGAAACACGTGACCAAATTGAGCGTGAGCTGGAAGATGTGCTGAAGGCGGCATGTTTAGTGATGAAGGCTGATTATGATTACGATTATGTGCGTGGCTATTCGGCTGTTATTAATGACCGTGAGACAACAAAGTTCTTCATCGAGCAGGCGAAAGAAACACCAGGTGTTGAAGAAGTAGTCATTTGTGAGCCGGAAATGGGCGGAGAGGACTTTGCCTATTATTTAGAAAAAGTACCGGGCACATTTTACTTCACAGGTGCACGCGATCCTGAAAAAGAAGAAGCGTACCCGCACCACCATCCGAAGTTCGATATCGACGAACGTGCGCTTCTCGTAGCTGCAAACACACTTGCGAAGGCGACATTGGAGTATTTAAAGAAACATTCGGTAAGTAGCGTTATATAAGGCAATGAAGGGACATAACATAGTTCTGTGTTATGTCCTTTTTTGAGGCTTAACAATAAGTAGGAACAAATTCGTAGCTACTTCATATACTAAAAAAGTGTGCTGGTACTTTGCGTCTTACACGTTTAGGGATGCAACAATAGGGGCATCAATAGAGTGGAAAGAATGTTGTTAATTCAACATTTATATACTTTTTTTAATAAGTTTTTACTTAATTTTGAAAATTTGCAAAAAGATGTTTACAAACAAAGTGTGAGGGAATATACTTACACAGTAATCAAAAAAAATTCTAAGGAGGTCGAAGAACATGATCGTTATCAATAAATTAATGTCACTAGATATTACAACTTCAATGAAAACAAAAATCACACATTCGACCAGACTGGAATGGATTGCTTAAACTCTTTAATTGATTAAGTATGCCCATACCGCAGGGAGAAGTGTGCCCCTGCGGTATTTTTATGCCTTTTTTTAACCGCAGGGGAAGTCTCTCTGCGGTTTTTTCCATTTTCAGGGCACTTTAAGGAGGTGATAATCCATGGTACTAAACTTTTTTACACTTTCAATCGCTATTTCAAAGCGGGAGCGTGAAATCTCTCGTGAGCAAGCACTACATGAAGAAAAAGTAAAACGTATTTTTGAAGAGAACAAGCGAAAAGTAGAAGATTACACACGTCATCGTCATTACTAATTTAGTTATTTAAAAACAGTGAAAGGTGGAATTGGAATGATTTATATGAGTAAGAGAAGGTATGCAGCTTTATGGTTGGAGAAGGATTCCACCTAGCTACGAATAAAACTGTTGATGTTGATACTTAGGTAAAGTGAAGGTATAGCTTTAAAAAAAGAATCCATTTTGAAAGATTGATCAAAATGGATTCTTCTATATTAGATATAAGTTAAAATGGGAACGCTCCATTCAAAGTTTGGACTAAATTTGTCTGATTGAAAAATATCTTTTACTCACGCAAAGTTTGCACCAAACCAGAAAAAGAAAATCACCACACCTACATTTAAGAAAGTAAATACGGCAGCTATACTAGGAATCAATTTCCGTTCGTCCTTAGATGTAAGTGTTAAAACACCGAGTAAGACAGACACGAGATTCCCTGCCAATATAAGAAAAATTATACTCCCTGTCAGCTTTTCTTTTGTGGCTATTCCAATTGGCTCTAATAAAATCATAAGAACCGTAACGATCACACTAACGGTTAAATAAACATAGCTTTTCCAAGAATGATATCTCGTTTTCAAAAATTCTCCCTCCACATGCTTTTTTGAATTAAAATGAATGTCATCTGAGTGTTATATAAAATGGCCCTATGACGGAAAGAAGCGAAATTTTATATACTGCACTTCTAGGATTGCTTAAATTTTAATTTCAAAAGTATTTACTATAGTAATCCTGTCTTATTTTACCGCTTAGCTGTGCATAAATCTTTGTCGTCTCACTCTTTTCGTGCCCAAGTAGACTTTGGATGACATCGATTGGCGCACCGTTATTAATCATATGTGTTGCATAGCTGTGTCGTAACTGATGCGGATGTATACACTTTTTTATTCCAGCCCGATTTGATACGCGCTTAATAATATATCTCAAGTTATCAATGCTCATCCGCCTTTTAGGTTTCCTGTTCGTAATAAATAAACAAGGATCTTCATCATCTCGTTCGTCTAAATATCTTTTTAACCAAATAGCGCAGCGAGTATTAAAGTATACTTCTCTTTCTTTATCACCTTTCCCTTGTACAATGACCGAATTTGTTCGGAAATCAATATCATGTCGATCTATTTTTACGACTTCCCCAATACGGCAGCCGGTCGAATACATAAACTCAAATAGCGCATTTTCCATCGTTGTTTGGCAAGCTTCCCTTAAATGTTCAATCTCTAATTCTGATAGAAACTTAGGAATTCTTTTTCCTAATTTCGGCTCTTTCAATTTAGCGGCAGGATTTTTTGGAATATATCCCTCTTCATGTGACCATCTAAATAGTGATTTCACAAATCGAATCCTATGCCCTAAACTAGAAGGCTTCAAGTGTTTTCCTGTATGTAGTAAGTATTCTTTTAATTTTTCTGTACTAAATCCATTCATATCAATATCACCAAAAAACCGCAATAAAAGATTGTATTGAAAAGAATATGTTTTTAATGTAAGTGTTGAATACCCCTCGATTTTTTTATCTTGTTGATAATTTTTCCACGCTTCGGATAATAACATTTCTTTCACTCTCCCACATAGGTTAAAACTAGTAATCTAAATTCTAGTATGTACAGAGTGAGAGTTTTTCATACAGAGATTCCCCAAAGAAATTGAGTATAATGTTTATAGGTTATCCAATCGGGAGGGAAGTAATGAAAAAAATAATTAATTTTGATTTTACAAATGGTACTACAGTTAGTGAAGATGATGTAAGTTTTTATTTCAATGTATTAAATGACGATGCCTTGTTTATTCAATTTGTAAGAATATACTTTGAAGAAGTTGAGAAAAAATTATATGTTTTGTTTGATATAAAAAATAAATTTGAACACAATATTCTCATTAAATTTGGAAGAGACGAAAATGAAGATGGTGAAACACTTGAGTCATTAGAAGTTCCGTCAATCCTTATCAAAAAAAATGAATTAAAACAAAATGTTATAGGTTATAACCATCTAGGAGATCTTGAGCGTTCTCTATTTATAGAGATTAAAGTATTTAATGAAGCTCAAACTGAAATTGTCAGACATTTAGGTTTTAATATAAAATTCTTTACCTAATAATAGTAAATTTTTTATTAGTGTGTTGAAGCATTTTAATAAAGTTTAATTAAAAGTGAATTGCAAACGCTGATTTATACAGAAAGAAACAAACTGTTTTGAAACAAAGTTTGATCAAAACAGTTTGTTCTTTGTTTATCGAGTTTGTTTTTTATAAAAATGTTTACTTATTTCGGGATGAGAATATTCAATTAAAGCGCCCAGATTGTGGAATAAGGGTTCGTCATATTCGTGTGGTCTACTACCTTACATAAAAAAGAAGCACAAATACGATTTTGAGTACAGGACTAGAAAATTATGTTACCAAACGTCGCTTTGGGAAGGTTTTTATTTTCAACTATCATAGTAATTCACTCAAACAGCAGCAACTATTTAAAATCACTCCTAAATGGTAATATAAGGGGATATGTTATTTAGGAGGTGTCACGATGAGATTAAGTATGAGATTAAGTATGATTTTAAGTATTATATCTATTTTTTTCTTACTAACTCTAAGTGCTTGTTCAAGTAATGAAGTTAAATATGATGGAGAACCTTTAAAAATTGCTGTAATTGGTGATATTCCAGAATTAAATAACAAAAACATTCATTTTGAGTCAATTTCACTAGATAAATTTAGCGAAGATGCAACACAGATTTCAACAAATTTTGATGCTGTTATGATAACACCAGTGATATTTGAAGAAGCATCTGATGATAGATTTGTTGATGTTTATAGTGATTCTGAAATGCCGATTATTTTTTTTGATTCACCAAAAAGGCATTTTCCATTCATAAGAGCAGGGGCTACCTATGAAACGGCTCGTTGGGAATCTTTAAATAATGGCTCTCATACGACAATTTATCTATCCGATATAGATGCAGATAGAGAAGATGTTTGGTATTTCTATTTAAAAGATGAAAAAGAGTTAGATGACCTTTACAAAGAGATTTTTCAAATGGTTGAAACGTTATAAAGCTAAATTTTATTTAGTTAGGATTATTAAAAATATGCAAAATAAGTCTAAATAACGTTCCCAAATGCCACTTAGGGAATATTATCAAATAAGATATACTTAATGAAATTACAGTAAGGAGATTACACATATGATTTTAAAAAGGGGTGTAACAGGTTTTACTGGTGGAGATTTATCACTTGAACGAGATTTGGAAGCGTATAGCACTGAATTTAAAAAATGCTGCTATTCGTATGTTCAGCAAATAAGCGGTCGCGTTTTGGCGTGGTATGAGCCAGACATTGATGTACATTATGCTCACGCTTATGTAGAAGTTGATGAAGAAACCTTTTATATTTTTTATAACCATATGTATGACTATATAGCATTTGGTTATTTTATAGGTGAACGTCGAACGAGTAACTTATATTTTATGGATTATCCTTCTTTACAATCCTTGTTTGAAAAGCACTATGAGGTACTAACAGTGTATCAGCTAGAAGAGCCATTGGTGCGTCAGGCTAAAGATAGCGGAAAAATCATTTTAAATACCGATGACGCTAATGAAATGGTTAATAGAGAGCATTATTGTGATAATTATATTCTTTTGAATGAAAATGAGCTAAATGATGTTGAACTTCACTATGTAAATTATTTTTGGTCACGTACAGTTGGAGATTTAGTATTTAATTATTGGGATTAATAACATATACATAAATTAACTTAATAACGTTCCCAAACGCAAGTTTGGGGACGCAAAAAAAACAGACAAACGTTATTAACTGTAGCAACGTTTGTCTGTTTTTTTATGGAACATTGTTTATACGCTATTTTATGCAAGTCTCCTAAACCCTTGATATAAGGGCTTTTTGCTTACTGGGTATGATCTTTAATTTGCATAAAAACTTGTATAGCCATTCTTTTATCGTTATAAATCTGCATCTTTTTTTTACACTCCCCCAAAAAAATGTTGCTCCACAATATGGCCCGATTGTGGAATAACGAATGCTATTATAAGGTTATGTTTAGTAATACTCCCAAACGTCGGTTTGGACTTCTTTGTTCTGACTAACATACAGTTTTGTTGATAGAAGGAGTAACAAAGATGATGTCGAAATTACTTAATAAAACGGGGGGGTGTTTTTGAAAGTGAAGCATATCTGTTTTTTTATTCTTATCTTAGCGTCATTTTTTAGTACGGGTTGTACAAACAATGAATTAGAAGAAAATGAAATCGATACCAAGGTTAGAAATGCCGTATTGGATTATATTGAACAAGAGAGTTGGAATACTGAATTTTATAAGATAAATGAATGGAGAAATGCGTCGGTGGAAAAAATCAAGACTGATGATAGCTACAAAAATATAGATAATTCATATATTGGTAAAGAAATTTTTGTAGTTACGATAGTAGATGCACTTTCTGCACCCCTTATATTTGTAGACCCAGAAACATTAAATGTAATTGGAATTATGCCTGGAGAATAAGCGTTTAAAATATCCCCAAACAGCGGTTTGGGGACGTTATAATTTAATTAACGAACTAATTGATAAAGGGGAGGATTCATTGCACCCAATAGAAATTATTCAATTGTTGATTGCCAGTGGAATTTTAGTTTTTATTTTGTTCATTTCTTTTATTTTTAAAGGAAAAAGGAGAAAAAGGATTCAGGGGTTGGCTCTTTTATTTTTAGTGTCTTTTGGCATCATTTATTTTGTACGTCCATATTGGACAGATATACAAATTGAAAAGAAAGTAAGTTATATACAGTTGCATTTGGAGAAAAAGTATCCTGGAGAAACGTGGGAATTTCGAACAGTGCCTCATCGTGAAGATGGTTATGAATCTTCGAATCCATATTTTATTGGTGTCATATTTGATAATGAACCACAAGTGGAATATCAATATTTCGCTCGTAATAAATATGATATTACCCAACAAGGGTTTATTAAATCTGATTCAAAAAGTAATTTATTACATTTAGAATAAAAATTACTATGTTATTTTGAAGCCCACTCTTTCCGTATTTCCAAATTTAACTAAACATACATTTTTAACAAGCATTCCTTTAAACATTTCCAAACTTCGCTGTGGTCGCTTTTTTTAAAATAAACCATGAGGAGATTGAATAATAACTCAAAATTACTGATAATAAACTAAAAGGAGTGTTTAAATGGAGTTAGTGTTTATTCGTCACGGTGAAGGAGAACATACATTAGATATACCTAACAGCCTACATATAGAAAATCCTTCATTAACTGCTAAAGGAATTGAACAAGCAAAACTTTTAAAAATCAAATTTATTTAAACAATAAAGATATTATTTTTATAAGCCCTATTAGAAGAACGTTAGAAACAGCATTCATTTGGAGTGAAGATATAGATTGTCGTAAGATTGTAAGCCCATTAGTGTCTCCTAGAATATTTCCCATTCGTCCGAGATGTAGCACATTACCTTGTGATAAAAATACGGGTTAACTTTTATTCAAAACAACATTGAGCACTGAGTTAACAAGAAAAAATGTAAATGTGTATTTTTTATGAGTATAAAGTAATCTATTTAAATCATGTCATATAATTTGAATTTATATAACACATATTCTTTTAGGCATAAAAAATAATCTAAGTGGAATTTTTTGTTATGCTACTTATGAAGGTTCTGGCCAGAAACTCTTCCAAGCATAGTTATTAAGATATCATAATAAGGAGCATTCCTGTTAGAAGGATTTTCAGGGACTTGAAAACAAAAAAGCCCTCCTGTATGATGCTTGAGTATCAACGACTAAATTGACTCATTCATCTACGAGAGGACTATCTTAATGAATTCTAATACGAACCATAAAATTAATCAAGTTTCTGAAAATACACTCGTAATCGGCATTGACATTGCGAAGCACAAACATTTTGCCTGTGCTATTGATGATCGAGGCCGAGTGCTCCAAAAATCATTTCCTATTGCGCAGTCACGCATTGGATTTGAAAGCTTTTATGAGCGACTGCTTACGTTAAAAGATACCCATGAAAAACAGGAAATTCTAGTTGGTTTTGAGCCAACAGGACACTACTGGATGAACTTGGCGGCCTTTCTGACAAGCTACGGAATTCCATTCGTAATGGTCAACCCGATGCACGTCAATCGTTCCAAGGAGTTGGATGACAACCTTCAAACGAAGAATGACCAAAAAGACGCACTTGTCATCGCTCGCCTTATGCGCGACGGTCGCTTCAGCTATCCTCGATTTCTCGAAGGAATCGAAGCCGAGTTACGAAATGGTGCGACATTACGAACGAAAATCCAAGAAGATTTAAATGCCCTACAAAATCGCTTGATTCGTTGGTTAGATCGCTTCTTCCCGGAGTTTACACAAGTATTTAAAAGCTTCGGGAAAATGGCGTATGCGGTGCTCGAAATGACACCACTACCATCGGATATCAAAGGGAAAGCACCCGAAGAGCTACTATTCTTATACCGCCAGGTAGAAGGGATGAAAAGTCCCCAGCTACCAAAGGCAAAGCAATTAGTCGAGGTTTCGCAGAATTCAATCGGACTGACAGAAGGTTTAGTGATGGCCAAACTTGAAATCGCCACACTCCTTTCTCAAATGAAATTAATGCAAGCTCAGCTCGACGAATTAACGGCTCAATTAATCGAGCTTGCGAAACAAATGACGGATTATGAGTATTTGGCATCGGTACCGGGAATCGGGGACGTCACAATTGTCGATTTACTGTCAGAGGTTGGTTCTCTCACACAATATGCGCATCCACGCCAATTAATCAAACTAGCGGGACTCACATTGCGTGAAAACTCTTCTGGTCAGCAAAAGGGACAAAAACGGATTTCCAAACGAGGAAGACGCAAACTTCGCGCCCTCCTATTCCGAGTGATGATGCCGGTCATCTTGCATAATCCAGCCTTTAAGCAACTTCATGAATATTACACAACACGTACTAAAAACCCACTCCGCAAGAAGCAATCCATCGTTCTGCTTTGTGGGAAGTTACTAAAAGTTTTACATGCCTTGTGCAAAAAGAAAACCATGTTTAACGAACATCAAATGATAACCGATTTCGCCAGTCTTCAAACGGCTGCCTAAGCGTCACCACCGGAAGTCAAGACAAGAGGATGACACGGAGAAGCCGGCATTATTTATCCCATTCGACCGTTGAGTCATAGTCAAATGAGTCCCCTGAGGAGCATCGCCAGCCTCTGCCTTATGAATAGACCGAACGAAGGAATGTACGCGCACCAGACGCCTAGAGATATGGGAGGGTCCGTCATCATAAGCAACGCAGAGATCCAAAAGTGCATCGATATATCGCACAGGATCAGGAGAATTATTACCAGTTAATGGTTTCTCCTTTAGCGAAGCTTACAGTCAATATGTAAGAAAAATCAAGAATTACAAAATAACGATAGATGTACGAGTCGAAAAAAATATTTTTTGACGCTGAAAAATGGCGCAAGCCATTGATACATCAACATTTATAGAGGGAGGAAGAAAATGAAAAAAATACTAGGAGGATTAGTAGTTACCAGTGTTCTAGTAACGGGGCTATTTACGACTGCCTCAACTACATCCGCTGCTCCATTGAATAATTATAGTGAAAAGTCAGTTGAAACTGTTCAAAGTTCTTCAACTCCAGTCGTGAGCAAATTTGTACGAATCCCATGGAAATTTAATATGCCCACAACCTATATCTACGATGATGGAATGTTTAGAGGGACACTGAAACTTGTAGGAGCATATTATGAT
This sequence comes from Solibacillus sp. FSL R5-0449, assembly GCF_037975215.1. NCBI lineage: Bacteria > Bacillati > Bacillota > Bacilli > Caryophanales > Caryophanaceae > Solibacillus > Solibacillus sp. FSL R5-0449. The sequence continues at coordinate 2,792,362 of NZ_CP150239.1, read as the reverse complement.
GATCATGACCCTTCAGATGAATACCCTAATGAAGCACTTGGTGGATGGTATGAGGGGTATGTTTCTTGCTATAAGAATTGTGCAATAGCAAATAGTATTGCTGATGAAAAATAGTAAATATTATTTTTTATAAAAAGGAGATGCTCCATTAATATGAAAATGACAAAAGCATTTAAGATGTTGGGGGCTTTTTTAATAATTTCACTATGTTTATTTACTAATACAAATTTCGCATCTGCTAATACATATAAGGAAAGTATAGGTTTCGTAGAAGAAGATACACTTTCTCAACAATCCACTTATACTACTAGATATGTAGAGGTTAATTCAACTTTTTGGGGACAACCACCCGTTCCATACTCTGTTGAATATAATAAAGGCGGTTACTCAGGAACTTTAACATATATATCACATGAAGCGGATTCTAGAAATCCAAAAAAGTTATATATAAAATATGGCGGTTATGTTAGATGCGAAGGAGTTTGTATGGCACCAAGTTCATTGCAAGAAAATGAATAACCTCGCTAATTTGATAAAAGCTCAATTTGTTTTTTAACAAATTGAGCTTTTTTTAGTAAATAAATGCAATATTTTTTTTGTTTGTAACGTCTTATATATAGAACTAATGATAGGGAGGGGTAATTTTGGCAAGTAAGGAGGGATTTCTCATAGATATTAGAACTGATTCATTTGAACATATAAAATCAAACCCAATTGAAGCAATTGAAGACATTATGGATACCTATGGTGATGACGTAAAAAAATTCGTATATACATATATGAATAATGAAGCAGATGCTGATGATGTAACACAAGAAGTATTTGTGACCGTATATTTGAAGATTGATTCATTTAAGGGGGATTCATCTCTTAAAAGCTGGATCTATTCGATTGCTGCAAACAAGTGTAAAGATTACATAAGAAGGCATCGTTTACGCCCTGTAAACTTAATTCAGCGACTAACCCAGCAAGAATCTAATAAATCTCGAACAATTGATATAGCAGAAGAGTACATTCAAAAGACAGCAAAAGATGGACTCTTTGAAAAAATTATGGAACTACCAATTAAATACCGAGAAGTTATAATTCTTTATTATTACAAAGAATTGTCTATAAAAGAAATCAGCTTCATCTTAAAAGAAAAGGAAAGCACACTTCAAACGCGGATGCTAAGAGCAAGAAAAAAATTACGAGACCTGTTAGTTAAAGGAGGTATAATAATTGGATAAACATCTTAAAGAACTAAATTATGAGAAGAATTTAAAGACTTCATTTACAAAAGAAAATAAAAGAATGGTATTAGATAAGATTCATAAAGTAGAACAAAATCGAAAAACGAAGCCACATTACTTTCAAAACGCACTTGCAGTTGTATTAACTGGAGCAGTATTATTTTTGGGCATTACTTTTATCAGTAATAATGATGTTGTTTTAGAAAATGCCTCCGAAACAAATCAATCAGAAAATCAGTTAGGCAATAATCAAAATGATGAAGGTTCGATAGCCGTCCCCGACAATGATAAGGAACAGGAAAAGAAAGAATTAGTAGTCGGGGGGAAATACTCCTTATGGGACGCAGAGACTTTAAGTAAACGTGACCCTGACACTGATAAAGTTATTTACTATGATTATTCAGATCCAAATTATAATCTGTTTGCGGCACACCTTAAAGCAGCAGTAATTACACAGAATTCAATCTATATGGCAGGTGGAATACATGGAGAAGTAGACCATCCTACTTTTATAGAGTATTTAGAAAGCATTATTTTATTTTTAGATAACATTAAACCTGGTGAAGATAAATTACTAGAATTTAAAAAAGCTAAGCAAATAGCTGAACAAGCACTTGAACAAGAGGTAAGCAGGTGGGACCCAATTTTAGATGAACTGCATGAAGTGTTACATGAATTAGATGAATACTATAATGTAAATCCTTTCATAGATGGTAGAACAAGCCATGATGGAATGATAATATTTCCAGAACCAGAGGAATAGCAATGTTCAAATTTGTCCCTAATCATTACTTATATGAACAAAAAGTGGCTCATACATTTGATATGTACGAGCCAAATTTTTTATTGATAAGGTTAACTTTTGTATACTTTATTAATCACATCGGGTTTATTACATATAATTAATGAATTTGAATATATGTAGAAATGCTATAAATTTGAAAAATAATTGGCACTATTCACTATTAAAAGGAATAGTGCCGTTCTTTATGGATGCGTTCTCAAATAGGATTCTAAAGCATTTAAAGACATATTATTTATTATTAATATATGTCACTCTTTGAACGGGCAAAAATCCTCACTCTCTTATACATAAATACTATCCATAGTATCAATAAAAATATAATATAGGGTATTGTTAATAATCCAAAATCTGTTTTTAATAATATAGGAACTATGGTTAGCAAGGTGAAAAATATAGGGAGAAACAGATTCATATTTTTTGATTTTGAAAAAACTTGGAACAGTATTACCAAAACCATTATTCCTAAAGAATATTTTAACATTTAATTGCCTCCTTTAATCTATATATTAAATTTCTTTCTCGTTGCCCTTATAATAGTAAGTATAAATAAAAAGCTGTAATGTCGACTATTTGGATTTTAGGGCTTTTTCTGCATCTATAATATATCCCTTGTCAGAACCTTTTCTACTTTTAATTAATATTTCAGCTATTTCAATGCTATTTAAGTTTGGATTATTACTTTTTATAAGTGCAGCAATTCCACTGACATAGGCAGTGGCAAAGGAAGTACCTGAATAAGAAAAATTTTCATTCTCAGGCATAAGTCCTGTAAGTTCAACACCTGGAGCAGCAACTATATTATCTAATCCATACCCAGAATAAACATATTTATCTCCCTTGTTATCTATTGCTTTAACACAAATAACGTTTTTAAGATCAAACGCACAAGGATAGATTTTATCATCAATTAAATTAAAATCCTCCTTACCTGCTGACGTTATAAACAACACGTCCTTATATTCTTTCATCTTTTTATATAAGGTATCATTAAATTCTAACATATCCCAACTGCAATTTATTATTCTTACTCCCATTGAGTAAGCATAGTCAATAGCTCTTATTGCATCATTAATATTCCCCGACGAGCCCTGTAAAAATTTCATAGGTAGAACTTTTACATTTGGAGCAATACCCCAAATTTTATTATCATCTGAATGATTACTTACTATAAGGGAAGTAATAAATGTACCATGATGGTCCCAAAGTAAATCATCATATAACGTATTATCATTATTATAGAAATCCCATCCGTTTATATCATCTATGTAACCATTTTTATCATCATCTATACCATTATTTGGGATTTCTTGATCATTTATGTATATAGATGATTCTAAATTCTTGTTGGAAACCTCAATACCCGTATCAATTACACCAATTACTACGTCAGAATTCCCTTTAGTTATTTCCCAAGCCTCAACAGCATTTATATCAACATCTTTTTTTCCATTTACCTCCTTGATGAGTTGTCCATTATTATTAAGTGCCCATTGTGTTTCAGGTACTAAAATTGCTTCTTTTGGTGCATTATTGAAAATAAAAATATAGGATAAAAACAATAAAGTTAAAATAAGTATAATAGAAAATTTGGGTATGCTTTTCATTTTAGACTCCCTTTATAAAAATATCTCCAGATTTAATTAAACCTGGAGATATAAATTTAATTTGTTATGTTTGCAGCTCTTTGTGGACTACTATCATAACCTACACCAATATCAACTGAGGGCGGAATGCTAAGTGATACTCCACCGATAGCTGTTATAGCATGGGCATACTGAGACACAATTTTTTTAGACTCATTACTTTTACTATTTTTATAAATTTCAAAATTCATTGTCCCAAACTTATTTTGAGCAGTTCCTACAGATTTAGATTGTGGAGTAGAAAATACTATACCTGTGTTTGGAGTCTGAGATACTTCTAAATTATAAGACCCATGCTTATCATAGTATTTACTTAATTCATAGCTTGCCTTATAGTAATCAGCATTAGTAGTTATTTTTTGAGTATTAAAATCCCCACTCCAGACCACTCCTATTTTGTCATTGAAAATATCGGTAAAGTATGGACTAGACCAATTGTAATACATATATACCGAGTACAAAGGGTATGAAGCAGTTTTATTAGTTACTACCATATCAAAAGCGAGTTTTGAACTTGAGATTTGACCTGATGAAGTAACCTCATTGTTTTTAGGTACTTTTTGATTTTTATAATTAGGGTTCTTTGTCAATGCTTTTTGAAGTAATTTATATTCGAAATTACTAATTTCCTTTTTTTTGTTTAATTCATCAAAAGTAAAGTCTTCTAATTTTTTTAACGACTTCCTAATACTTTTAATGTCTTCATTAGTTATCCCTGTCTTTAATAGTTCTTGGTCATCCGTATTAGTAAAATATTCAATTTGAGCTAAATTATCAACATTCATAAAAGAATGTGTAATTTGAACATTATCTGGATTCTCAATTAATGCTTTATAAATTTCATCTTTTTCAGAAATAGGCATTAACTCTACAATAGACTTATCTAATCCTTTTTCAACAAGAGTATTATTAACATTTTCAATAGATACATTTGCAGCGCCAACAGGTAAAGAAACTGAAAGTACTAATGCAGCTACAAGTGAAGATATATAACCTTTTTTCATGTGAAAATCCCCCATCCATTTGAGTAAATACATAATTTTGAACATCACTAATAGCTTAGGTACCATATAGAAACGATATTCTCAACTCCTGGTGGAAGCATCAGAGGTTAGGTCAATCCCCTCAATGCTCATATTTACCTTATAATGTCTATAAACTATCTCCTTCATTTTATGTACCTACGACTTCCAGGTAAGAACAACGACACTCTATATTTCTCCTATGCAAACCATTAGTTTGAAAGTTACTAGAACTTACAACCAAATATTAACAAATATTCTAGTATGAAGTATATTTTATGCCTAAAAGAATATTATTCATGAGTGTACTAATAGATGGTATAAAACATAAATGTGTTTTTGGTTTTCACTATGGTTAAACAAACAAGCTACTAAGGAAAGGACAAAATGTAATCTCTTAGTTGTGGTCTTTTAATAAAGATTGAGTTATATTTAAGTTTGATCATTTATAATAAAGTTTGATAAGAAACCTGTATGGGAATGCAGGTTTTTACTTATTCAATAATCGGGCCATATTGTGGAGCAACTTTTTTTCTAATTGAGGGTTTCCTAAGAGCGTTGTTCCCCAACAACGCCCGATGATTGAAAATCATTAACCAATCCTTATTTAATCATTACATATAAATAGTTAACTCCTCATTTTTTTTAATTAATAAAATCACTACAACACAACACAGTATTTTTATTTGATCTTTGATTCTCCTTCCTTATTGCCGGTATGTATATTTTTGTTTTATCTAGGTTAGATTTAAAGTAATGTTTCGACGGAAATTGAGGTGATTTATATTAGATCGCGTTCTTTAAAGAAAGAGGAAAAGGATTCCGTATCCCAGGACATCCCATTATCAAAGAAGCTTGAAGATAACTTAAATTTTTTCTCCGCTCTATACAAGGATAGTCCGGATGTAGTTTTTTGTTCTTTTATTGCCGGTAAGAACGAGGTAGCCGTTATTTATATAGAAGGATTAAGCGATACCCAAAAGCTTGAAGATCAGGTACTTGAAACATTACTGAATGAAAAAGAGTTCGATGAAACAAACATGCTCCTTTCTATTAAACACCGATTGCCGATTGCAAATATAGATAAAGTTTCCACGTATGTAGCCTGTGTCGAGGCAATTGCAGGCGGAAACCCCCTTCTGCTTTTGAACGGGTCAGAGGAAGCTTTAGCCTTGGGGCTAGTAAAATTTGAAAAACGTTCGATTGAGGAACCCCAAGCCGAAACTGCCATTCGAGGGTCAAGAGAAGGTTTCACTGAATCACTTGGAACCAATACTTCTTTAGTACGACGCATCATTAAAGACCCGGCACTGAAAATGAGAAGCGTCACTGTCGGAAAATATACGAAAACAAAGGTCGCGATTGCTTATATTGAGGGGTTAGCAGATAAAACCTTACTTGAGGAAATAGAAAATCGGCTTAACCGCATTGATATTGATGGGGTGCTGGAAAGCGGGTATATCGAACAATTTATTGAAGAAAGTACCTATTCTCCTTTTCCGCAAGTATTGTATACGGAACGGCCAGATGTAGTTTGCGCTAACTTACTGGAAGGCCGAGCCGTTTTAATGATTGAAGGGACACCTTTTGCATTGATTGTACCTGTGAGTTTCTTTAGTCTTTTTCAATCTCAGGAAGACTATTATGAACGATTTTGGATTGGGTCATTTATCAGAACTCTCCGGTTTCTTTTTTTAATAATCGCCTTATTTCTCCCTTCTGTTTATGTCGCTATTACGACGTTTCATCAGGAAATGGTTCCAACGGACTTACTGCTAAGTATTGCATCTTCCAGAGAAAGTGTCCCTTTTCCTGCCCTTGTAGAAGTAATTATCATGGAGATCGCCTTTGAAGCATTACGTGAAGCTGGAATACGTCTTCCTAAACAGGTTGGTTCTGCTGTTAGTATTGTTGGTGCACTTGTGATTGGACAGGCAGCGGTTCAAGCAGGGATTGTTTCTGCCCCTATGATTATTGTGGTCAGTATCACCGGAATCGCCTCTTTTATGGTCCCTCGTTATTCGGTTGGGCTTGCCATTCGCCTCTTAAGGTTCCCTATCATACTTTTAGCAGGCGTATTAGGATTAGTTGGAGTGATGCTTGCATTTATTATGCTCATTATACATTTATCCACATTAAGATCATTTGGCATTCCGTATTTAAGCCCGGTCAACACACTGCAAAAACATCCGCTGAGAGATACAATTCTACGTTCTCCTTTATGGAAAATGAACAAGCGTCCGCACTTAACGGGTGATTTTAATGAAACGAGACAAGGAACGAATTTAAAACCAGGTCCTTAATGATAAACACTACAATAAGATGGAGGTGAAGTATTTTGTTGGAAAAAGGAAGAATCTCAAGCCTTCAGATGGAAATTTTAATCGTTCCGACTATAATCGCGACCGGTATATTATCAATTCCATCCGCAGCCGCCAAATTTGCCCAGCATGATATGTGGATGACTCCAATCGCAGGTTCTTTCTTAGGTTTTCTAACGGTGTTTATAGCTTGGAAGCTTCATCAACTATTTCCGAAGATGACCCCTGTTCAATATAGTGAAGAGATTTTGGGAAAGCTGTTAGGAAAGATATTCGGCTTTGTTCTAATCTCCTTTTATATTCATAATACGGGAATCATAGTCAGACAGTATTCCGACTTCATTACTAATAATGTACTGCTAGAAACACCTACCATCTTAATTTCCGTCACAATTGTTTTAGTCAGTGCAATGGCCGTGCGTGGTGGAATTGAAGTGATTGCAAGGGCTGCTGTTATTTGCACGACACTTTATCTAAGCACAGCGGTATCCCTACTTTTTCTGATTAAGGATATTGACGTCTCTAATATGCTTCCGATTTTAGAAAATGGATTACTCCCTGTCCTGAAGGGCGGCTTTATACATCAAGCATGGTTTAGTGAGTTTTTTATTTTAGCCTTTATTTTCCCTTTCATTAAGAACTCAAAAGAGAGTTTGAAATCCGGGATGAGGGCTTCCTTCTACGTTATGCTAATGCTGTTATACGTTAACTTTTTTGTTCTCACTTTTTTAGGGGTGTCATCTGCCAATCAATTTTATCCAGTATACTCAATTGTCCGTGCCATTAACGTATTAGGATTTTTCGAGAACTTTGAAGTAATTATCATGGCTTCCTGGATTCTGGGAAGCTTTGTTAAAATAGCCATATTTTTATATGTATCCAGCTTAGGGCTTGCGCAGTTATTTCGACTTTCAGATTATCGGCTGATTGTGTTTCCTCTAAGCGTATTTATAATTTTCTTCAGTTATTGGGACATTCCAAATTTAGTAGTTTTGGTAGACTATATGTCCACTATTATGCCTTTTTATTTTGTGCTTGTTCAGACTATTCTGCCGCTGATTTTACTGCTGATTGCTTATGCACGAAGAAAAAGAAGTGAAAGCGGTTGAAGAAAAACTATCTTATTTTAATGCTTTTATTTATCCTTCCCCTTCTCTCCGGTTGTTGGAGTAGAGTGGAATTGCAGGACCTAGGAATTATTACTGCTACTGCAATAGATTACTTAGATGATGGAGAAACTAGAGTGTCAGTTCAAATATTTATCCCTCGTACAATCACAACGGGTCAAGGTGGCGAGGATCCTAGTGCAGGCTCCACATTTGTTCGAGAAGGGACAGGAGATAATCTTGCCACTGCCATTGCCAATCTACAAGAACATGTCCCGAGAAGACTCTTCTGGGGGCAATGTAAAATCTATATTTTGGGTGAGGAACTTGCCAAGAAAGGGATTCGCAATGAAATAGACTTTCTGGTTCGTCATCCTAGTCCTCGTGGAAATTCTTTGCTATTTGTAAGTGAAGGCGAAGCAATGGAGATGCTGACGTTAGTTCCTCCTTTAGAAAGATACTCGGGAGAGGCGCTTAGAAAATTGGTAGAGGAAGAATCCGGTATCAAAACAACGTTAAGAGATGTCGATATGGCTTTAATGGGAACTAGTGAAAGTGTTTCAATGCCCTATATTAAAAAGCTTGAATTAACAGAACAAGCAAAAAAACCTAATGAAACAATACCAATTATTCATGGGACAGCCATTTTTAAGGAAGATCAAATGGCAGGAACGTTGAATAAAGAGGAGGCCCGCAGCTTACTGTGGTTAAAAGACGAAGTAAAGAGAAGTACAATTTCAATTAAGCTTGAAGGGGAAGACGGGGAAATTGCAATGACACCAACATCAGGTAAGGTTAAATTCAGTCCCGAAATTGCAGATGGCAACTGGATAATGAATCTCCATATTGGAATTAGCGGAGACATTGTTCAAAATGAAACTCATTTAAATCTTATGAACAAAGATGTCATCAAAACCATCGAAAAAGAGTATGAAACAGGTTTAAGGGAACGAATATCCAAGACGATTGAACAGCTCCAAAAAGAGTTCCATGCAGATGCGGCAAATTTCGGGAGACGGTTTCATCAAAAATATCCAAACGAATGGAATAAAGTTAAAGACAATTGGGATGAAAAATACTCTGAAATCGAGATAAAAATTCAGGTTAAGGCAAAAATAAAAGGACCGGGTTATATTGGTCCGCCTGCTGCACTTCCAAGAAATGAGGTGGAAGAATAATGCAATTAGATTGGATGACGATATTTATCATACAAGTTTGTATTTGGTCCATTGTCTTATATGATTGGAAGCGGCTAAAGAAAGCACCTAAAACGGATAAAATTACAGTTTCAGTAATCTTAATGTTGTCAATTATTCTTTCCTTTATTAATCTTGAAAATATGTCCGGACCCATTACTGTTCTTCGTTATTTATTTGACCCTTTAGCTAAAATAATGCGGTAAAGGGTCGGCTTTCCATTGTATGATGTCGATGTTCTAAGCCGGCATTTATTTGAGGATAAAAGAAGTGTATAATACAAGTTCGTTTAAGAAGGAAAAAACAACAAATCATATGGGAATTCGCATTGATTTTATGAATTATTTTAAAAATAGCAACTGAATTCACTCAGTTGCTACTTTTTATTAAACTCGTCCTAATTAATAACCTGACAGATTATTGTTTAATTAAGAAAACTATATTTTATAGTAATATTATCTACATTTAACTATTAATATTACGAATAATTTAAATTTTCAATTTTCTATTCAATTCTGTGCTTTAATGTTTTAGAATATTAAATTAAAAAAATAAATTAGTAAATCAAAAACTAAATAAGGAAAAAAACGGATGAAAATTTTAATATTAAAATCAATATTAAAAATAAGAATTGAATTAAAAAGAAAACAAATGTATAAAAAAGCGAAGGATTTAGGGTTCACACACCCCGAAGTAGTAAATCACAGTCAAGAATTGGATAAATTGCTTAATAAGTATTCTGGTACTGTTGATTGATTAAATGTTAATTTTTGGGTTTAATAGAGGACTACTCGGGACAGATTCCAGCCTACGTTACAACCTCATCCCAGAAGGCATTGCATTACACTATCCAATGGGAAAAGCCTTTCAAATCTGGTTTTTCGAGTACGGGAATTCATGTGGCTTTGAAATAAAGTTCGATAATTTATAATAGAGACTGATCATTTTTAATAAAGATGATAATTTGTAAAAAAGTTTATTTAAATTCCTGTGTAGATAGGCAAGTTATTTTCTTATTCCACAATCGGGCCATATTATTGAATAACCTTCTTTTATGAAAGATACCAAACGACCCCAGGGGTACATTAACAATCTGCGCTTTCCTTGAATAAGGAAAGTGTTTTTTGTTAATGGAACAAATATTGGAGGAACACATTTTTTCTTCTGCTAATTAAATGCCCGAAAGTCAGTTGCTTCGGGGGTTGTGGATAAGATACGTTATATATATTAGGATGAAATTGTTATCAGGGTAAAAATTAAATATAGAAGAAAATGCAGAATGAAAGAGTGATTCAATGAAAGTACAAGAGCATTTTGAGCTCCTCAATTATAATACGTCCATTTTGAGAACCCCTTTTACGATCGCCCATATTTTGGTGACGCTGATTATTGCAATATTAATTTCAGTAAATGGTGCAACAGTAATTGAAACACTTCTCTTTATAGTAGGCTGTATCTTATTAAGCGTGTTGCACTGGTATGGGAATAAAATCTATATACGGTTAGGGACATTTTATTTACTCATCCAATCGCTCATAGTATTGCTGTCATCCTTATTCGTTCATGATTTTGCGATTATTGTATTAATTGTGTTTGGCGGTACATTAATTACGCAGTCTTTTTATTTGTATAATAAGGCGAAAAAATTCGTGGCATTTTTAGTTTTCTACATTGTATATGGTTTTTTTATGCTATCGATTATGTATGAGCAATATAAATTGGATTACGCCATATTTATCTTTTTAATTTCACTCCTATTCATCCTTTTAGGGTTTGCGACCTTTAATCAAAAAGAAGTGGAAAATAGAGAATTACTCCTTGCGAATAAAAGGATCGAAGCATTAACCAAACAAAATGAGCGGCAACGAATGGCACGTGACTTACATGATTCACTGATTCAGCGACTAATTGGTGTCAATTTAAAGATGGAAGTCATGGATGAGTATTTAGAAGACGGAGATGTGAAAGAAGCTGGGGAGCTCTTGAAACTAGCCAAAACGCAAGTGGAACAATCGATTGTCGAGGCGAGAGAAGTCGTCGATGATTTACGTTTATCGGAAGAAATAATGCTCAATCATCGTCTTGTAAAAGAAGTTGCGAATTTAAAAACATTATTTTCGATTCCAATTGAGATGAAGTTAGAGGATAACATTGTGGTAGATGAAGAAATCGCAAATCATATCATTGCGATTTTAAAAGAAGCCGTAACAAATACGTTTAAGCATGCGAGGGCAAAGGTTATTCAAGTCAAAGCAACGATTGAACATAATTTTCTAATCTTTGAAATTGAAGATGATGGTGTAGGTTATACACGCGCGAGTGGGACGAGTCATTACGGCATTATTGGGATGAGAGAACGAACAGAACTACTAAACGGTCAATTTAACATTTTTCGTAAGATAGACAAAGGGACAAAAATAATCGTGAAAATTCCATTATAAGTAGGTGAAAGAATGAAAATATTCATTATTGATGACCATGATATTGTACGAGAAGGTCTGCGACTTGTACTTGAACTAAAGCAACAGAACGAGGTCATCGGAGAAGCAGAAAATGGACAGGAAGCACTTAAAATGCTCGAAACACTAGAGCCTGAGCTCATTTTACTTGATTTAAATATGCCCGTACTAGACGGCATTGGTGTGCTGCGTGCATTAAAAAAGTCAGGACGACATATTCCTGTTATTGTTTTGACAACCTATAAAGAAAAGTATATGCTTCTTGAAGCCGTAGAGCTCGGTGTAAAGAGCTACCTACTGAAAGATGCAAAACGTAGCGTCATTTATGAAACGATCAATAAAGTGGCAAATGATGAAACGTGGTTTCCACCTGATATTGAAGAAGCGATTACGGTAGCGAAAGACAGTCAGGCAAATAAATTATTTTTAACACAAAAGGAGCTTATTATTTTAAATTACCTCTCAAAAGGTTTAAAAAACAGTGAAATTGCGGATAAGCTTTTTATTTCCGAACGTACGCTAAAAAATTATTTAACCGTAATCTACGAAAAACTTGATGTGAAATCACGTACCCAGGCTCTTTCAGTCGCCATTGAGAAAAATTTAATCTAATGAAAACATGCCCAAACGTCACTACGTTCGGGCATTTTTCTATCGTACGATAACAATGTATTCAACATGAGAGGAGTAAATATTGTGGCAAAGTTATTGTACAAATTAGGGTTATTTTCAACACGCCATCCGAAGTCAATTATTGCAGGTTTACTAGCGATTTTAATTGCAGTTGGTGTCATGGCAGGTGTGTTAGGCCCACAATTAAAAGATGATATGACAATCCCTGGCACGCCAGCTCAGGATACGATTGATATGTTAAAAGAGGAATTCCCTGAAGTTGGGGACGCCGGTGCTCAAATGCAAATCATAGTGAAAGCACCTGAAGGCAAAACGTTAGTCGATGAGGATGTAAAAACTTCATTAGCTTCATTAGCAGAGGAAGTTGCAGCAATTGATGGTGTTGAAACAGTTGTCACACCAGATATGCTACAAAATTATAATGAAGAGCAAACAATCGGCTTCTTAATGGCCATTTATGATGTAACTTCTTCAGAATTTAAATTGTCACAAGCAGATGAACTGCGTGAAACGTTTGCAATCACAGAAGATGCAGGTATTCAGACCGAATTGTATTCTTCAGAAACTGAGATATATAATCAAGGACCTAGCGATATGTCTTCAGAGGTAATTGGTGTCATTGTGGCGGTTGTAATTTTATTCTTTACGTTCGGCTCACTTCTTTTAGCGGGTATGCCTGTAATTACAGCGATCATTGGCTTAATTATCGGTTTATGCGGTGTCATGATTATTTCAAATTACGCTACAGTTGCATTTGTAGCAATCACGTTAGCTGCAATGCTTGGAATTGCAGTAGGCATTGATTACGGATTATTTATTATTTCTCGTTTCCGTCAAGAGTTTGCAAAAGGGTATTCGATTCAACAGTCGATTGCCATTGCAAATGGTACAGCTGGTACAGCAGTTGTGTTTGCTGGGATTACGGTAATTATTGCGTTATTAGCATTAGCTGTTCCACAAATTCCATTCTTAACAATGATGGGGATTTCAGCAGCGTTAACAGTATTCATTGCGATATTAATTGCAGTGATTGTTACACCTGCCGTATTAATGTTATTTGGTGAAAAAATCACACCTGCAGTTGATCGTAAAAAGACGATAGCTGAAAGAGTAACAGATCGAGTGAAATTCTCAGGTAAGTTATTACAAGGCTGGGCGAAGGTTTTAAACAAAATCCCTGTTTTAATTGCTACAATTACGATTGCGTTTTTAGCTATTACAGCGATTCCGATTTTCCATATGGAACTAGGATTACCGGATGATGGCGTGTATGAAGAAGGCACACCTCAGCGTGATGCGTATGATTTATTAAAAGAGGGTTATGGTGAAGGAGTTCACGCGTCACTTGTGGTTGTAGTAGAGGCAACAGAAAAAGATGGGGAAGTATTATCGAAACTTGACCAACTACAAGCTGATATTTTAGCAATGGATCAAGTCGATGTCATTACAAATGTGATTCCAAAAGAATCAGGTGAAATGGCTGTACTGACATTAAATCCAATGAATGGTCCAAGTGATGAAAAAACAATAGAGCTTGTACATGAGCTACGTGATACAAAATTTGACGGCGTGAAATTAAATGTGACAGGTAATACAGCGATGTATATCGACATTTCTGAACGTTTATCAGAGGCTTTACCAGTATTCGCATCGATCATTGTTGTATTAGCGTTCATTATTTTCATGGTTGCATTCCGTTCAATCTTAGTACCACTTAAAGCAGTACTTGGCTTCGTCTTATCATTAGGTGCCACATTAGGGTTTGTCACATGGGTTGTTCAAGACGGAAACTTCTATGAACTATTTGGTTTCGTGACAACGAGTCCAGTTTTAAGTTTCTTACCAATTATCGCAACAGGTATTTTATTCGGTTTAGCGATGGACTATGAAGTATTCTTAGTAAGCCGTATGCGTGAAGAATTTGCCCATTCAGGTAACGCACGTAAAGCGGTTATGGCGGGAGTACGTGATAGTGGCGGTGTTGTCGTAGCTGCTGCCCTTATTATGGTCGCTGTATTTGGTGGCTTTATGTTCTCAACAGATCCAATGACTAAAATTATCGGCTTAACATTAACGTTCGGTGTTATTTTCGATGCGTTTGTTGTCCGTATGATGATGGTACCAGCTGTTATGATGTTACTTGGTAAATCAGCTTGGTATATGCCGAAATGGTTAGACCGTATCTTGCCGAACGTCGATATGGAAGGCGAAGCCGTCTTAAAAATGGTAGAAAAAGAAAAGAAATAACAGAAAAAAGCTAGCAGTCCATTTATCTGGATTGCTGGCTTTTTCTATGGATGCTTTAACCCTGCCGCATAAACAATGCCGTTCACCGTCATTGTTGAAAGGATGTTCGCCATTTCTTCAGGTGTTTCTTTCGTTCCATCCATTAACCATTGTTGAATTACACCAATATGTGCAGAAGCGATGTATGAAGCCAAATATTGCCCTGGTACAAGCAGTTTGTCCTTTTTAATGAAGGGATGGGCATCATTTGAGAAGATTGATTTCCAAATGAAGTCCTTTAACCGTAATTGGAAAGCAATATTACCATGTGGACCAAGCATTGCTTTCATAAATGTCCGATTTTGCCCAATGTATGTAAGTGTGGCAACAGCAATGGGGCTTGTCTTCATTTTATTATTACCTTCTTCTATCAGTTTGATCAGCGCGGGGATATTTTCCGTAGTAATGTTATTCAGTTCTTGCATCATTTCTTCCTCTAATGCGTTCATGAGCGCAAATTTATCATCATAATGTGCGTAAAAGGTTGCCCTGTTAATCGTTGCTCTTGTTGTAATATCTTTCACTGTAATGGCTTCAAAGCCTTTTTCCTCTAATAGTTCAAAAAATGCATTCCGTATCGCTTGTCGTGTTCGAACAACGCGTAAATCTGGGTGTAGTGGATTCATTCATTATTACCTCCTTTAACTTTTCACAACACAATTGAACTTAGTGTTGTATACGCAACACATCGCTTTATTTTGCTTGTTGTTCATCGTTTATACGCTCATTATAATCAAATCAAAGTAGTAAAACAACATGTCGTTGTTTAAGGAGGAAGAAGAATGTTAAAGAATAAATTAGTGTTAGCGTTACCGTTCATTACACTCGCGATTATTTTCATCTTTTCGTTAACGCTCTATCCGAACGTTCAGCCAAAGGTAAGGGATTTACCAATTGCAATTGTCAATGAGGACGAGGGAGTAACGTTACCGAACGGAACGACAATGAATATGGGGCAAACAATCGTTGACATGATTGAAAACGGGTCGAGTGATTTAGAAGCATCTGAAATGATTAAATGGGTATTTGTAGAGAGTGATGAAGCTGTACAAAAAGGGTTAGATGCGCAGAAGTATTACGGCGCACTTGTAATCCCAAATAATTTTAGTGAAAAGCAAGTATCTCTTCAAACACCAGCACCGACGAATCCTGCGGTGCAAATTTATATTAACCAAGGGATGCACATGCAAGTATCAACAATTGCAGGGCAAGTCTTAAATGGTGTTGTTGATAATATGAACAATGCTGTACGTACACAGTTGATCGAAAGTGCTGAAAAAAATGGTGAGCTTGTATCAGCACAGCTTGCTGGAAACCTTGTAACACCTATTCAAAAAAACGTAATTAACGTCAATGAAGTATCTAAAAATACAGCAAACGGCAATGCACCATTTTTAATGCTACAGCCAATGTGGTTAGCAAGTTTAGTAGGGGCTGCGATTTTATTCTTTACAGCAAGTAAATTAAAGCATGTGTCTCGTAAAGAAAGCTTTGCAACAAAAGGCTTACAATTACTGATGGCGTTCATTGCCGCAATATTTATAGGATTTGGCTTTACGTGGATTGCAGGCGATATTGTAGGATTAAACATTCCATCGTTTATGGATACGGCATTATTTTTAAGCATTACTTCAATTAGCTTTATTCTATTGATTTTAGCGTTATTCTCATGGATTGGTTTTAGAGCGATGCCAATTTTCGTCTTACTATTATTCTTTGGCGCACCGTTATTTGGGTTAGCACCAGAAATGATGTCAGTATTTTATCGTGACTGGCTATATCCTTTGTTACCAATGCGCTTCATGGTAGAAGGATTACGTGAACTATTCTTCTTTAATGCCGAATTATCTTGGGACTTAGTTGCTACACAAGTATGGATGATCGGTGTAAGTTGTGTTGTTATTATATTAAGTGTATGGAAGAAATCAAAAGATAAACAAGAAGAAATTGTAGCTGAGCAAGTAGAAGCATAGGAGGAGTGTATGAGTAAATTGACCATGTTTTTTGGAATATCACTTGTACTCCTCCTATATGGCGGTGCCAATCTATATATTGGCCACCGACTTTATAGGGGGCTTGTACTTATTTTTCCGACAATCAATACTTGGATATTTGCATGTATGTATGGTGTTATTGCGCTTACCTTTATCCTCGTATTTTTACCTGTACCCGGAGCTATTGATGAGTTTGCAACTTGGTTTGGTTCTTACTGGATGGGAATTTTCATCTATTTATTGTTAGCATTCGTTGTGGCAGATTTTGTTTTATTTATCGGGACTATATTTCAGTTGATTTCTTCACCAATTCCTTCAAATGTTCTCGTATGGACTTGGCTTTTTGCTATTTTATGTACAATTGGCTTTGTAGGATACGGTACATGTAATGCGATGCAGATTAAAGAAGTACAATATAAGATTGAAACGAAGGATTCAGTTGTTTCTCCGCATTTGAAAATTGTTTTAATCAGCGATTTACATTTAGGAGCAGTGCATTCAGAAAGTCGACTTGAGGAAATAGTTGAGAGGATTAATGCAATGAAACCAGATATAATTGCGATTCCAGGAGATATTTTTAATGATGATTATAATACAATTAAAAATCCTGAACGAGTAAGGGAGTTATTCAAACAGCTGGAAGCAACGTATGGTGTATTTGCAACGCTTGGTAACCATGATGGTGGTAAAACATTTACTAGAATGGTAGAGCTAATTGAAAGTAGTAACATTACGTTATTAAAAGATGAGTATTTGATTATTGATGAGCGCTTTGCATTAGTTGGACGCTTAGATCCTTCACCAATTGGTGGGTACGGAGACTTAATAAGAAAAGATATCCAAGAAATATTGGATGAAATTGATCCGGAACTGCCACTAATTGTAATGGATCATACGCCGAGTAATTTAGATCAATACAATAACCATGTGGATTTAATTTTATCGGGACATACGCATAAAGGTCAGATTTTCCCGGGGAACCTTATAACAAAACATGTATTTGAAGTCGATTATGGACATTATCAAAAAAATCCTAATAGTCCACATGTAATCGTTACTTCTGGTGTTGGTACGTGGGGAATGCCCATGCGAGTAGGAACGAATAACGAAATTGTAGAAATTATTTTGGATTAAAATGTCATCATTTAAATTAGAAATGGATAAGGGAGTGAAATAGTGATGAAACTATTAATTATTGGTGCAACTGGTCGCACAGGTCAAGCATTAGTGAAACAAAGTTTAGAAAAAGGTTATGAGGTAATCGCTTTCGTCAGACGTCCTGAATCTATGCAAACACAAAAGAATTTAACAGTTTTCACTGGTAATTTAGATAATATTGAATTGTTGACTAAAGCAATAAAAGAAGTTGATGCTGTATTTATGGCGCTTGGTAATTCCATTTCAAATCGCAATGATAGATTATTTGAATGGGTGGTACCAAATGTAATTACAGCAATGAGGGTTGCAAATGTAAAACGAATCGTAAGTTTGTCTGCTTTAGGTGTTGGAAATACATTTAATAATACACGCTATCCTTATCGACTTGGTACACGCACCTTCTTAAAAGGAAATTTTGCAGATCATTTGGCAGGCGAAATCAAATTTAGAGATTCCGGATTAGATTGGACAACAGTTCATCCTGGTCCATTGTTTAATGGAGTGAAAATGGAAAATCCTCTTGTTCGTGATGCAGCAACTGGTTATAAAATGCCTAGAGCGCCTCGAACAAATAGAGCGGATGTCGCACATGTGATGCTTAAAGCATTAGTAGATCCATCTACTTATGGAAAAGAACTTATCATGGCGTCAACCCCGGATAAGATTGAATAGTTGATGTATTTATTCTATACAAATTCATTAATATAAAATGGATCGTCTTGTTACGGTCCATTCCAATTGTAAAAGTTACTTTTTATACGAATTAATTTCACCACAGATGCTTTAATTGAAAAATGAAATTCAACAATCCGGCGCGATTCTTCAATAAGAAGATCGCGTTTTCCAATTAGCGAGAGCTTGAATGAAAAATAATATTAGCAAATGTAATTAGGTACCTTGCAATGAATAGTACATAGTGTTATGCTATAGCTAACAAGGCTAATCGAAATTAGGAACTATATAATATAAGGTAGCTGATTTTATTAGAGACGAGGTGAAAAACATTGAACGTTCAGTTTAAAAAGGGTGTTTTAGAACTATGTGTGCTTGTATTGCTGGATAAGAAGGATCGTTATGGTTATGAACTCGTTCAAGAGATTTCAAACCAAATTGAAATCTCCGAAGGATCTGTTTATCCATTATTAAGAAGGTTAACGAAAGAAGAGTATTTTACAAACTATTTACAGGAATCTCTTGAAGGTCCACCGAGAAAGTATTATAAGCTCACAGATAAAGGTCGTACATACCTATATCAACTAGTTGAGGAATGGAATGAATTCTCTAAAGGAGTCAATCAATTAATTAAGGAGGGAATTTCTCATGAATAAAAGTAAATTTTTATTAGTCTTAGGTGTAAATTTACAAAGTCTTCCAAAAAAATGAGAAAGAGGAAATATTGCAAGATTATGAAGAATATTTTTCAATGGATGTAATGGAAGGAAAGACAGAAGGTCAGATTGTAAAATCACTGGGGTCACCAAAACAACTATCTAAAGAATTACTAGCAGATTATTTTATTACAAAAGGAGAAGAAACCTCATCCACTAGAAATGTATTCCAAGCAATTTGGGCAGTAATTGGTCTTAGTTTTGTCAATCTATTGCTTGTGCTCGGTCCATTTCTTGGGCTTGTTGCACTTTTATTAGCAGGGTGGGTAACTGGTTTAGCCGGGATTGTCAGTCCGTTATTAGTATTTTCTAGCGCTATTGTGAATACCGGTACTTTTGAATGGTTTGATGTTTTCTTTTCAATGATATTATGTGGAGTTGGTTTATTCATCTCGGTTGGTATTTATTATGGAACAGTTAACATAAAAAGGGGATTCCTTCGTTACTTAAAATTTAATTTGTCAATAGTGAAAGGTGGTAATCAATATGATTAAAAAGTTATCTTTAATTGCTGTCCTTGTAATTATTATAGGCGTAATAGGAATTGTTGTAACTTATAGTTTAATGAATAATAAAATTACCATAGATGAAAAAAGGTTAATCAAAAATGAGCATATTACTTCCATAGAAATTGATGTAGATAATACAGATGTGGAATTCATCAGCATACCTAGTTCCGATGAAGCTAGAGTCGAATTAGTTGGTAAAGGTGTAGATAGCATATTGAATGAATTTTCAGTGAAAGACGAAGGAGAAACACTTGCTATATCCTTGCTGCCCGATAATAGTAAGTGGTTTAACTTTAACCTTTATGTTCCAACTATAAAATTGAAAATTTATATTCCAGAAAAAACGTATAGCAATGTGAATGTAAATGGATCTTCGTCTGATGTATTTTGGCAAAGTCTTAAAGCTGAATCAATTGGAATTTCAACTGACAGTGGCGATATAAATGTTAAGAAGATCAATTCTGAGGATGTAAATTTAAGAACAGTATCTGGTGATGTTACCATAGAAAATTTACAAGGAAGAATTAAAACTATAACAGATAGTGGTGATGTTTTAATAACAAATAACGAAATTCTAGATTCAATAAATGCTAAAACGGGTAGTGGCGACATTAATATTAGATCAAAGAAGGAGCCGACAGACGTTGAATTTGAAGTGAATACATCATCAGGTGATGTGAATTTATTTAATAAGTATCAAAACAACGCTAAGACAGGAAAAGGAGCTATACTAATCCAATTAGAAACTAATAGTGGCGATATTTCTGCTACCAAAAATTAAACAATGAAAATGAGCACGGAGAAAAGTGGTGGTAATTTTATAATTATTTTTCTTCCTCAATATAAAACAAAATCTTCTTTTCCGATATAACATATTTTGCTGAACGTTATTCAACAATCGGGCGCGATTCTTCAATAAGAAGATCGCGTTTTTCCGTTATAGGGCCATATTGTGGAATAAAATTTTTATTAAAGGAGGATTAACTTTTTGGTAAAAAAGATAAGTTTAGAAAATTTTGTTAATTAATTCAGAAAATTGAAACTTTGTGTTACCTTATCCGTATAACTAGTTAGGGACAATACCTATTCTTATTTAATTCAAAGGGGGAATTAAAATGCGAACTCAATACTCGCCTCGTCTAATCTTTTTAGTGCTCGCCATAGTAGCTCTTATCAGCATACCTGTTTTAGGAGCAATATTTCCTGTGTTCTATGTTCAAACATTTGTATTTGATAGATTGGCAATCATACTCTATCCGGAAGAAATCAATTTTAGACTAGTAATGGCTGCATGTTTTATTTTATTTATCGGATTAATGATTCCGGTAATTAAACAGAACAAACTCACTTTTAGCCTATCAAGTGTTATTATTGCAGGGGGACTCTTTGTTTTCTATTTATCGATTTTAAGTTATACATATATAGGAAAAGAAGAAGTGGTCTCAAATAAATTATTCGACGAAAAAAAATTTCAATGGTCTGAAATGCAAGAAGTAGTTCTCGAATATTATGTCGATGATATAGGTACGCATGAAGAATATATTTTTACTTCAGTTGGAGGAGATTCTATTCGAATTCCTTTAAACGATCAGTTCTTGCAAGAAGATAAAAGTGAAATTTATAGGGTAGCTAAACAATATAACGTGGAATTTATTGAACAGGAAAAAAAATAAAGTCCTTATACGAACTGCCCTTCAATTGCTAGATTATGTCTAATAATTGAAGGGCAGTTTTTATTAGTAAAGTTTTCTATGAACTATCTCACATGGAGTAAAGTTCTTATTAACATGACGTTCAACTAGGATTTACTTATTCAATAATCTGGGCGCGATTCTTCAATAAGAAGATCGCGTCTTTCCGTTTTAGGGCCATATTGCGGAATAAGTTTTTATGCAAAGTGAAATTATTTGGTATATCATTTAAAACAATAAAAATTATGTAGAAAGAGGTATATAATGAGCCTTTATCGTTATTTTGCTTCAAAAAAACCCTTACCGACTGTTATAGCTTTAGAAGAAAACCATTTTGGAGAACAGTTCGAAGTTCTTCCTTGCAGACAAAATCCTCCTATCGCGGCAGGAGGGCAAATTCAAAAGCCTAATATCTACAAAGTTAGAGGTAATAAAAATGAAACGTTTTTAAACCAACTTGTTGACTATATTAAGGACAATGTTGAAGAACAAAACCGAGTAGAATTTTGGTCAATATGGCACAGTGAAAAAGTGCCTTCTAGGAATATACATCGAATTAACCCACAACAAATAACGATTGAAGATTTAAGATTCTTAAATGAAAATGAAAATTGCTGTATTAAATTTTTCCCTAAAAATAACAAATAGCTTTATTGAAATGAGAAATAGGGATAAAATTTCCCAAAAACCGATTAAGCAGAAGTTTTATTTTCACTTATCTCGAACGACGGGGGAAAAACTTTAAGGCAAATGAAAAAGCACACCGAATGTTGCTTTGTAATAAAGTTCAATTAAAAATGCCTCACAAACCTTCTTTCAAAAAAGAAATATCTATTAGAAAGAAGGTTTGTTCATTTTCTAATTGTTTTGCTCAACAATCGCGCCCAGATTGTGGAATAAGGGGTGACACCTTATTATTGTTACCAAACGACGGTTTTGATTATATTACTTTCATCAATTGGTTTTAAAAATAAAAATGGATTATAATTCAAATAAATCTTGAGTTAGTTGGAGTCAGAAAATGAAAAATAAAAAAACAAAGAAGGAGAGGCATGACGGCCTTTTTAAAGAGTTGCTAGGGGATCTTACGAGTTCAATCTTATTTGAAGTGGCTTGGAACATTTTAATGTTTATTCCTAAAATGATTATTCGTTTAATAAAGAACATTTGATGAGTTAGATAGCGGAGGTGGTATTTAATTTGGAAAACAAAGAAATAATACTTAGTATTTTAAAAGAAATCAAGAATGGTACAACACCTGTTTATACATCATACAATTTAAGTTTAGATATGTGGGCAGAATTTATTGAATACTTAGATGATTTAAAGTACATTACAAATATTACTATCTACTGGTTTGGCAATGATGAATATTATGACGAAAGAGTACACTCTGTTGATCTAAGCAAAGCCAAATTAACACCTTTAGGAGAGAATTTTTTAGCCGAACAATTGAATTAAGCATACATAAAAAACTTAACGTTTCCGAAAGACACGATTGTTGTTGTATCAACATTCGTGCCTTTTCTTTTGAACATGAAGGTATTCTTTTATAACACTCTCCCTAAAAAAATCTTATTCAACAATATGGCCCGTTTGTTGAATAAGTGAAAACCTAAATTCATTCCCTACATTTTTTATCCACCTGTATTAAAAGACCACAGAGAGACATTGAAAAGAAATTTCAGCCAGCACCCATATCCCTTTAATTCCATCTTAAGTAACAATTAAAAAGCTTTCGATCTACAGCTTTTGATGCAATTTTTCCATAACTGTAATTTATGGCAAGTTATCCTAGTTTATTGCGATAAAGTTATTGTATTATATTTAAGTGTTGTAGGATGGCTAAAGCCCATTTATGAGAGCTGAAAGACTACAGAGTGGAGGGGAACCATGAAATTCTTCAAAAAGATGTCTAAATTTGAGCAAAGTAATTGGGGAAGTGGGGCCATGCTTGGCTTTTATACTTATATGTTGCTGCTTTTTATCAATTATATTTGTGGTTTAATATCGGAAAGTGAGCCCCTGACTTCAGGAATAATTTTTTGGTCTGGAATTTTAGTAGCCTTTGGATACGAGTTAGTACTAAATTTAAAGTCTAAGAAGGACATAAAAAATTAAACGGATAGGAGTCATTGCTTTAATAATCCATCGAAAAATCCTCTTATATTCAGATTCTTTTTCAGAAACCTACCATCGCGCTTTCCATAAAGTTTCAGGATATACATAAAAAATGGATAAATAGAATTCCAATAAAAATGCGTAAATCATTAATTTGAGAATATTTACGTATTTTTATTGTGCTTCTAAACTACAAATTAAAATTTTTTCCATATTTTTGGTTTAGATAGGTTTAATAGTTCGTTTTATTGTGTATTTACATAATATAAGCACTTTGTAAATTATTGTATTTGGTTGATATAAAAAATTAATAATAATGAGGAGAGATTCCCAATGAATAATATATTTGAAAAAGTAAATATCCGTAAAAATGTAGAGGTCCTTAGAAATGCTATGATTAAGTCTGGTATGGAAAATGGTTTAAACCATCCTACGACTGTTAGTTTAAGTCAAAAATTAGATAAGTTACTGAATGAATACACTGTAATTTTCAGCAATGAAGTTAGTGCCTAGCAGTTGTTACCTTACTTAATAGCAGGTGTTCATAATTAAATTAAAAGACATGAATGCTGTGTAAACACCAACTTTCGTGTCTTTTTTAAATGTTAGGGTTCATTTATTTATGGTAATATTAACTAAAAAACAGGTGAGGTAAATGGGATTCTTATTAAAACTTTTTAGAATTTTCTTCATTTTTGTAGTTCCGATGATAATCGTAGGGGCTGTTTTTAAGAATATCTATACATATATAGATATTGGTGCTGAAAAGTATAGTTGGATCAGTTTGATTGCAATTTTTATATTTATGTATGTATTGTATCGAAACAAATATCAATTTAATGGATGGGATGAGCGGAAACGGAAAGAAAAGTTATCAATAGGTATCTCATTAACCCTTATAACTCTTTCAGCAATTTTACTTTCGTTACCGTTCATTTTTAGCTATTTAAATATTTGAGGTTATAAAAAATATTTACAGAGAAAATAAAAACCGGTAAATGCTGTAGTAACAGTGTTTACCGGTTTTTTTGTAGCTGAATAAGGGAATTTAGAATTTTTCTTCCCGAGTAATCTTCTTCTCCTTTAATTGCACAATCATTTTACTAACTAATGTAGACAAGACTATAAACATAGTGATGGTAAAAATCCCCATAATTAAACCACTTACCCCAATATTGTAAAGTACACCTAAAAACATAAGAGACAAACCGCCTAAAATAGCTACGAGTATGCCTAACTTCTGACTACTATCCATATTCTCAACCTCATTCTTTTATATCCTTAAAATTTATGCTACACAAATATTATCATAAGACTTCTTTATTTACTAAAAAAAGGTAAAATAGTGTGTATTAGGATTTCCGCCATATTGGTGAAAATTGTTTTTTATATAAAATTTTCTTTATTTTTATTTAGCCACGTAATAGAAATTATTAAATCCTTCATATTGTACATCCTTTTAAACGAACTCACTGATTTGAAAAAAAGGGGGAGATTCCTTGCATCCAATAGAAATCATTCAAATATTGATAGCTAGTAGCATTGTAGTTCTTGCTTTTTTCATTTCTTTTTTTTCAAGGGGAAGCGAAGGAAAAATATTCAGTGGTTGGCTCTTTTTCTTATCGTGTCATTTAGCGTCATTTATTTCGTGCGTCCATTTTGGATCGATATGCAGATTGAAAAGAAAATGAGTTATATCCAGTTGCACTTGGAGAATAAATATCCTGATGAAACGTGGGAATTTCAAATTGTGCCTCATCGTGAAGCAGGCTATGAATCATCGAATCCGTATCTTATAGGGGTCGTATTTGAGAATGAACCACAGGTGGTATATAGCTATTTAGCTCGCAATAAATACGATATTACGATACAAGGATTTTCTACATCAGATCCCAATAGTGAATTTTTGCATCTGGAATAAAAATTATACGGATTTAAGTTGTTGGGATGAAAGTATAGATGAGGAGCATTCCTGTTAGAAGGATTTTCAGGGACTTGAAAACAAAAAAGCCCTCCTGTATGATGCTTGAGTATCAACGACTAAATTGACTCATTCATCTACGAGAGGACTATCTTAATGAATTCTAATACGAACCATAAAATTAATCAAGTTTCTGAAAATACACTCGTAATCGGCATTGACATTGCGAAGCACAAACATTTTGCCTGTGCTATTGATGATCGAGGCCGAGTGCTCCAAAAATCATTTCCTATTGCGCAGTCACGCATTGGATTTGAAAGCTTTTATGAGCGACTGCTTACGTTAAAAGATACCCATGAAAAACAGGAAATTCTAGTTGGTTTTGAGCCAACAGGACACTACTGGATGAACTTGGCGGCCTTTCTGACAAGCTACGGAATTCCATTCGTAATGGTCAACCCGATGCACGTCAATCGTTCCAAGGAGTTGGATGACAACCTTCAAACGAAGAATGACCAAAAAGACGCACTTGTCATCGCTCGCCTTATGCGCGACGGTCGCTTCAGCTATCCTCGATTTCTCGAAGGAATCGAAGCCGAGTTACGAAATGGTGCGACATTACGAACGAAAATCCAAGAAGATTTAAATGCCCTACAAAATCGCTTGATTCGTTGGTTAGATCGCTTCTTCCCGGAGTTTACACAAGTATTTAAAAGCTTCGGGAAAATGGCGTATGCGGTGCTCGAAATGACACCACTACCATCGGATATCAAAGGGAAAGCACCCGAAGAGCTACTATTCTTATACCGCCAGGTAGAAGGGATGAAAAGTCCCCAGCTACCAAAGGCAAAGCAATTAGTCGAGGTTTCGCAGAATTCAATCGGACTGACAGAAGGTTTAGTGATGGCCAAACTTGAAATCGCCACACTCCTTTCTCAAATGAAATTAATGCAAGCTCAGCTCGACGAATTAACGGCTCAATTAATCGAGCTTGCGAAACAAATGACGGATTATGAGTATTTGGCATCGGTACCGGGAATCGGGGACGTCACAATTGTCGATTTACTGTCAGAGGTTGGTTCTCTCACACAATATGCGCATCCACGCCAATTAATCAAACTAGCGGGACTCACATTGCGTGAAAACTCTTCTGGTCAGCAAAAGGGACAAAAACGGATTTCCAAACGAGGAAGACGCAAACTTCGCGCCCTCCTATTCCGAGTGATGATGCCGGTCATCTTGCATAATCCAGCCTTTAAGCAACTTCATGAATATTACACAACACGTACTAAAAACCCACTCCGCAAGAAGCAATCCATCGTTCTGCTTTGTGGGAAGTTACTAAAAGTTTTACATGCCTTGTGCAAAAAGAAAACCATGTTTAACGAACATCAAATGATAACCGATTTCGCCAGTCTTCAAACGGCTGCCTAAGCGTCACCACCGGAAGTCAAGACAAGAGGATGACACGGAGAAGCCGGCATTATTTATCCCATTCGACCGTTGAGTCATAGTCAAATGAGTCCCCTGAGGAGCATCGCCAGCCTCTGCCTTATGAATAGACCGAACGAAGGAATGTACGCGCACCAGACGCCTAGAGATATGGGAGGGTCCGTCATCATAAGCAACGCAGAGATCCAAAAGTGCATCGATATATCGCACAGGATCAGGAGAATTATTACCAGTTAATGGTTTCTCCTTTAGCGAAGCTTACAGTCAATATGTAAGAAAAATCAAGAATTACAAAATAACGATAGATGTACGAGTCGAAAAAAATATTTTTTGACGCTGAAAAATGGCGCAAGCCATTGATACATCAACATTTATAGAGGGAGGGAAAGTTATTAAAATAGTACATTCAGTTATAGGATTCTTCATTCTCATTGTCGGTATGTTTTTCTTTAGTATTACGGTAGAAGGCGAAATGGTTCAAACGATAGGATATAAACTTATGGGAATCGTATTTGTCACAATTGGGGCCTACTATGTATCTAAAGTAGCCAAGACTGGTTATAAGAAAAAGTAGTTGAGTAAGGGAACGAAGCATACTTGGCGTGACCTCATGAAAATGAGGAAACCTTAAGAATCACCCGCATAAGGAGGCAAATTGTGTATTTCAGACGATATGAGGAAGCAGAGAAGAACCTTGAACGAGCTAAGAAATTATTAAAGCGATTTGAAGTGTTGAGCCTTATCAATAAAGAGTTTACCTTGAATGAAATAGAAGGAATTTTTGAACGTAAGTACTTAGCGAAAGAAATAGAAAACGATCCTACATATATGGGGTTAATGAATGACCCAATGGTTAACGTAAATAACATTGTAAAAATGTATTCAATATCAGAACCGAATATATTAGAGGGGCTATATACTGAAGAAGAGCGTCAAACACAAAACGTATTGGCAAACGAAGAATTTATAGCAGAAACGGAAAGTGAATTATTATCCGTGAAAATTATGGAAGGGAAGTTAATTCGAATTGCACTAGAAAGCACAGATGGGCACAATTTGTCGGGATTTACCCAACAAGGTGAGTGCAAAAAAATTGCGGCAGAGTTGTTTGTAGTAGGAGCAAAAGTTACTGAAGAGGATATAGATATTAATGATGCCTGGTTTCAAGAATATCTAGAAGCATTAGTGTTATCAGGGTATCTATCTGATTTATAAATAAACTGTTTGAAATCCCAT
Organism: Solibacillus sp. FSL R5-0449; assembly: GCF_037975215.1. Taxonomy (NCBI): domain Bacteria; kingdom Bacillati; phylum Bacillota; class Bacilli; order Caryophanales; family Caryophanaceae; genus Solibacillus; species Solibacillus sp. FSL R5-0449. The sequence goes on along the minus strand of NZ_CP150239.1, from coordinate 2,764,189 downwards.
CATTATTTCTACAAGTGAACGATTTTCTTAAATAAGGGCATTCCATATTAAATGAATAATATGGAATGCCCTTTTTACATATACTGTCTTAATTTCCTGTTGACTAAGGATACATCTTTATCATTTTACTAATGTTGTTAAAATATTCCTATTTTTCTGTAAGCAAAATGATAATTAATAGTGCTCATGTATCTTTATTATGGTAAAGTTGAACAAATATAAATGAGGTGCTTACTTGGATATGCTTGCGAAAAAGAAATGCTTGGACGGTATACGGCTCCATAAAGTACGCACTAAGAAATTACAAATATTAATCGCTAAAACTACGAATATGAACGTTAAAAAGCATCTAACTAAAGGCTTAATCTGGCATATTAATTGCAAACGGGCATTACTCGAATTGCTGATCAATGAGAATTAATCTGCTAGAGGTTGCATTATAGGTAATTTTCATTTCCCCCCTCATTTCCTATAAATAATTTGAAGCGCTTGTTTAAAATTAGCAAGCGTAATTGTACCGAGTGAAGATATATCATTTTGAAAAAAATGTTGGACCATATATTTTTCAAGATGGTCAACGGAACTGATGTTAGCTTGTAAAACGAGTTGCATATAAGCCGTGAAAAATTCGACTGATTTATCGCCCGATTTGTGTATACGCATCAGTTTTGGTCACTAGCAAACAACTGGATTCTTGTTTCAATCGCATCGCGCACTGTTTGAAATACTAGCCATTTTTCTTTTTCAGTTCCACTCGCCTTTGCAGGATCATCAAATCCCCAATGTTCACGTTTTACATGCGGTGGTGTTACTGGGCATTTGTCAGCTGCATCACCGCACAGAGTCACAACAAGTGTTGCGTTATTTAAAATTTCTTGGTCGATGATATCCGAAGTTTGCTCTGAAATATCGATGCCTTTTTCTGCCATTGCTTTGACAGCATTTGGATTTAATCCATGTGCTTCAATCCCGGCACTTTTGATGTTCCAATCAGGTAAATACTTTTTGGCAAAACCTTCAGCCATTTGTGATCGACAAGAGTTGCCAGTACATAAGAAATATAATGTGTTTTTCATATAAAATTTTGCTCCATTCCTCAAAAGATAGATAGCGTGATATAAAGACCGACTAAAGTAAACAGTAAAATAGGAATCGTTAATAATATCCCTGTCCTGAAATACGTTCCCCATGAGATTTTAATGCCTTTCCCTGAAAGCACATAAAGCCACACAAGAGTTGCAAGAGATCCGATAGGCGTAATTTTTGGTCCTAGGTCAGAACCGATAACATTTGCATAAATAAGTGCTTCTCGTAATGTACCATTGGTAGTTGTTTCCGCAATTGCTAATGCATTGACCATCACAGTCGGCATATTGTTCATAACAGATGATAGAAGAGCTGCAATAAAGCCCATACCAACCGTTGCGACAAATAAACCTTGTTCTGCTGTCCATTCAATAAGGCGAGCGAGTACAGATGTCAAACCTGCATTCCCCAAGCCGTAAACGACAACATACATACCGATTGAGAAGAACACAATATTCCAAGGCGCACCTTTAACAACTGCTTTTGTATCGACAGCTCTACTTCGGCGTGCCATTACTAAAAAGAAGATTGCAATTACCCCTGCAACGAGTGAAACGGGGATGCCAATCCATTCGCTTGAAAAATAACCAATTACTAATAATGCGAGGATGAACCAAGATAACTTAAATAATTTCATGTCATTAATGGCAAGGCGCGGTTCCTTTAACATTGCTTCGTCATATACCCGTGGAATCGATTTATTGAAATAAAGGAGCAGCACAACAATAGTTGCCACAAGTGAGAATAAGTTAGGAATAAACATTCGTGAAGCATATTCAACAAAACCGATGTTAAAGAAGTCTGCAGAAACAATGTTCACTAAATTGCTGACGACAAATGGTAAGCTTGTCGTGTCAGCGATAAAGCCACTTGCCATAATAAATGGGAAAATCATTTTTTCACTGAATTGTAAGTTACGCACCATCGCCAATACGATCGGTGTCAAAATCAGTGCTGCTCCATCATTGGCAAACAATGCAGCGACAACAGCACCAAGTAAACTAACGTATACAAACATTTTGATACCACTGCCTTTTGCGGCACGTGCCATATGTAAGGCGGCCCATTCAAATAAACCGATCTCATCTAAAATCAATGAGATTAAAATAATGGCTATAAACGAGAGGGTAGCATTCCATGTAATGTTGATTACTGACCCAACATCAGAGAAGTCCACAATGCCTACAAGTAATGCAATGACAGCACCAGCCATGGCAGACCATCCAATATTCAGTCCTCTAGGCTGCCAAATAACGAAAATTAATGTGATGATAAAGAGAATACTTGCTAATACGAACATGAACTTCCTCCACAGCGACATCCATCATCAGCTTGTAATTCGTTAATCACAGCTTCGACAACAGGGGAAAGTTGTTCTGCAATTCGGTAATATTTCCACGTACCTTTTTTTCTTTCCAAAATAATGCCCGCATCTTTTAATTTTTTTAACTGTTGGCTCACAGCAGGCTGTGAAATACCAAGAACTTCAACAAAATCACAAACACATACTTCACCATTTTTCATACAAGCTAAAAGCGTAAGTCGATTTTTATCAGCCAAAGCTTTTAGTTGTTGTTCTAATAAATCCAAAGGAAACCCTCCAATAAATACATAAGTAATTGCTTATATAATATACATCAACATTGAATATAAGTAAATGCTTATGTATTAAAATCACCTTCATTTTGAAGAAGCTGTGAAGTGAAATTTAAAGGGGACGTAGTGAACAGCTATTTTCAAAAGTTATTCCAGAAGATTAATGAGGAAATTAAATGATAAAAAAGAAGCTCTAAAAGATAAGCAATACATCTAATGAAGATACTCAAAAGGTGCCGGCAAAAGCACCTTTTTTATTTTGTTGTTTTTTCAAAGGAAAAGTTCATGGCAAATTAAACAAAAGAAAAATAATATGTTAGGTTTTCTTACATTATTTCAATAAAATGATTGACTTGGAAAAAAATATCATTTATATTTGTCCTTAAGAAAGGAGGTTTCATAACATAACTATAAAAATTCATTAAAAATCATCTATAATTAATGAATTAATAAAAAAATCATATTTTTCTGTGTTAGATAATCTAACATAAAGTGGAGGCTGGTCAAATGAAAAAAGGTCAAAAACGTATGAATCAATTGTTAGCACCGATTTTAGCCGCATTATTATTTATTTCAATGTTTACTCCATCATCATTTGCACGTGCAGAAGAATTAGTCGAGAAAAAACCAGTAGTAACAGTTATTGCAACGGGTGGTACAATTGGCTCGTTAGGCACATCTCGAGTAAGTTATTTAAGTTATGGCCAATCTCGTATTGCCATTGAAGATATGGTTAAATATATTTCTCCGGAAGTTTTAGAATATGCAGACGTAAAAACAATTCAATTTGGAAACAGAGGATCAGGCTCTTACACAATCGATGAATTCCGTGAATTATCATTATTAATTGATGAAACATTAAAAACTTCTGATGGTGTTGTTGTAACGACAGGTACAGACACAATGGAAGAGTTCGCTTATTGGTTCGATCTAACAGTACAAAATCAAAAACCAGTTGTTTTAACAGGGGCGATGCGTCCTTGGGGGAATGCAAATGGCGATGTAACAATTGGTGGCGATGGCCCAATCAATTTATTAAATGCGATTAAATTAGCAGCTAGTCAAAACACATATTGTTACGGAACGGTATTAATGTTAAATGATGAAATTCATGCAGCACGTGAAGTAACAAAGACAAACACATACCGTACAGATACATTCCAAAGCGGTGAATATGGTATTTTAGGCTATATTGACGGGGACAACATTAACGTAGAACGTGCTCCAGCTCGTGTAAAAGCATGTAATACTGAAGCGTGGGCAACTCCTTTTGACTTAGCAGAAGTAAAAGATAAAGAATTACCACGTGTTGAAATCGCCTATACGTACCAAATGGCTGGTGGCGAAGTAATCGAAGCATTTGCTAATGCTGGTGTGAAAGGAATCGTAACAGCTGGAACAGGTGCAGGTGGAACTTCTTCTTTACAATCTGAAGCACGTAAAGCGGCAGCAGAAAAAGGCGTCGTTTTTGCTTCTACAAGCCGTGTAGGTTCGGGTGAAGTGTACGGTGGATCAGGTAATATTATTGCTGCAGGAGATTTACTAGCACAAAAAGCACGTTTATTGCTTTTATTAGGCTTAACATTCTCTGATGATACACAGCAAATTCGTACATGGTTTGAAACGATTGGTAACCGAAATTTTACAACGAAATAAAATTACAAGATGACTCCAATAAGTTGCTGGAGTCATCTTTTTTAGTGTTTAAAAACGAAACGCCTCACAACCCCGTATATTAATGTAGAAATTATCTAGCAAATATTTGTTATACTATTTTTGGAAGGAATGCCAACTTTGATATTCGTAGTATTAATAAGTTTAAGCGTAATTTTTTGTACCAACCTTTTAAAAATAATAAAATCAGTCCACTCTACTCATACATTTTGGCTGACGGCATCTTTTACGGTAATTGTTTGTAGTATTGCTTTAATTTCTATGATTGAATAATAAATTATAAAGTTTTGTAAGAAGGTGTGAAATTATGAAATTACCAAGACTTTCTCAAATACGTTTTCCCAAATTAATAGTCCACGCGCTGCTATTAATTATCATTTTGACAATCATGTCGATCATTACACAAGGCTTGATTAAATGGATATTTAATCTGAATTTCGCCCAAGTAGATGGACCTGCCAGTACTTTAGTTTTGATTTGGATGTTCTTTGCTGTTCAGAATAAAAAATATCAGAAAGACGTTTAACGCATAATTATATTATTAAAGTTTATAGCGGAAAGGTGAAAATACTATGCAAATTCGTTCAATGACCCGAAATGATATTACTAATATGGATATTTTAATGAATCAACTAGGCTATCCTTCTACCAATCAAAAAATCCAGGAAAGATTGGGTAAAATTTTGGATTTACCGAATTACGAAACGTTTGTTGCGGAGATGAATGGTGAACTAGTCGGTTTTGTAGGAATGTGTAAGCAAACTGCATATGAATTTGATGAGCCATATGTAAGAGTGTTGGCACTAGTAGTTCATGAAGATTATCGAAGAAAAAATATTGGACAGAAGCTTATGTCAGCAGTGGAAGATTGGGCAATAAAGAACGATTGTATAGCAATCACATTGAACAGCGGGAATCGAGAAGAACGAATCGCAGCGCATAATTTTTATAAAAAATTAGGGTATTTAGGAAAGAGTACAGGTTTTAGCAAAACTCTTAATAAATAACCCATCCAAAAAGGGGGGAAGGTTATTTTTACAAATAAATATATACGGGCTCTTGTATTTCCAAGTCTTTTGTTTATAAATATGACTATATTGGATATGTATAATGGTAACGGGATTCAATGGGGAGATAATCTTTTTCTCTTCTTATTTACATTAGTTTTTTACAACCTAATTTTGTATTTGCTTAAACGGTCTAAAGAAACACCCCCCTCAAAATAACGTTTTATTTGTGGAGTTATTACAGATCAAAGTGTACCCAGATTAAAGGTTGGCGATAAAAAATCGGTAAACGTTGTTGGGCAGCGTTTACCGTTTTTTTATGGGGATATTGGAGAATTTCACTCAAAAGGCTCCACTAATTTCTCTTCAGAAATTTTAAGGAATTCATTATATTGTTCATATCGTCTCTTTAAATTTATGTAGGCTTGTTCACGATCTTGAGTAGTGGATGCAGCTATATAATTTTTAATAAGATGAGAATAAGCTAGTACCGCATCATTATAAGGGACAAAATACTCTGCACGTATTTGAGGTTCTAATTGCAAACCTATTCCAGTGAAATTGAAAAAATCTCCAAACGTCTCATCTAAACGCTCTAGTTTTTCCATACGTTCTTCTTCATCATAGCGATCGGCTTCTTCATGAAAAGCAAGTATACGTTCTACCGGAATATTTATTCTACTCATTTCAAAATAAAGTAAACCGCGATAATCTTTAATTAATTGATTTTGTTGATATATCGTAAATATCATAAATAGTAGTATTAAACTAATAGGAATAAGCCATCTTTTTTTCACATCTCTACTCCTTTTACGAGAAAGTCTTTCGTTCGATTTTAACACTATACAGGGGAGAGAAGTAGAGAAGGCTATATTTTTTTGAAACTATCACTGCAATAAAACGTATTAGAACTAGAACTTTAGTTAAGCATTTGGAGAGGATATTTTTAATGAATACATATACATATAAACTGCCTTTAACAAAATCAAGTACGATAACGATTCAAATTTTAAATGACAAAAATGATCCGATTTATACAATGAAAAGAACATATAAAACAATTTTACATCAACTATTTGATTCGTGGATTGGTGAATATAAATTAATCTGTGAATATGAAGGTAGAAATCAAAATGGAGATTTAATTGTAAAATCGGGAATTAAGCATGCCTTGATTAAGCGATCTGAGTCAATTTTAGTAATGGGATCCGATGTATTCCGCGCACAAATAGAACATGGGGATATGATTACTCCAACTTACAATATAGCGGGTTCAGGTGTTCAATTGAAAGTTAAAATAGACTTTAACCAATACGTTCAATTTTATGAAAACGGAATAGTTATAGCCAAAATCCAACTCAATTTTTTAAACAAACAAAAGAGCGAGTTAGTAATAGAGGAGCTAGCAACCATTCAATGTCCATTATTCTACGCGATTTATGCTCAGATGTTTTATTTTGTAGGTGAATACTAAACCTAAACAAGTTAAAATTAAAATTTCAATTTAGGGATTATTTTGGAGCTAAAAAAGAGTCAAACATTTTTAAAAGCGTTTGTCTCTTTAATAAATTAACGAGTAAATTAAATCTACGTAAACTGTCTATAATTTTAATTCGTTGTTTCGTTTATAGAATTTGTTGTAAATCCCAATGATTCTAATAATGATGTGGGTGCTATTAAGTAATATAAGGAAATGGTTTTCAAAAAAAGTTAATTAAATCTGAAACTAATTTCCATTTTTTCCGTCAGTACAGCACACTACGGAAAAAGAGAGGAAGCTTGAGAATGAAAAAGAGACTATTTGCAGGATTGAGTGTACTAGTGCTGGCATGTACCTTGCCCATGACTAATACGTTTGCAGTAAGCGGAAAACAATTTTCAGATGTACCATCATCAAAGTACTTTGCCGAAGCAGTTTATGATTTGGCAGAACGGAATATTATTGGAGGCTATCCGGATGGTACATTCAAACCAGGAAACTCCATCACGAGAGGACAGGCAGCTGCAATAATTGCCAAACTGATTAAATTGGATACGGACAATGTGAAGAGTTCGGCATTTAAGGATGTAACGAAGGGGAACGGTTATTACAAAGCCATTGCAGCAATGGCAGAAAAAGGGATCATTAGAGGCTACGAGGATGGACGTTTCGGTCCGAACGATCCTATTACCCGTGGACAAATGGCTTCGATTCTTGTAAAAGCGTTCGATCTGCCACGCTATGACTTCTCATCGAATAAAAGTCCATTCCAAGATGTGAAAAGGGGAACAGGTCATGATCCAAATATTTTGAGCATCTACCGACTTGGCATAACGGGAGGAACATCTGCGGATAAATTCAGTCCGAATGTTTCCATAACAAGGGGTCAAGCGGCCAAAATGATGAAAGCTACAGAGGAAGCGAAATCACAGATTGTGACATTGCGGGCAAGCGACTACAAATGGGAGGAGTTTAAAATGTATGATTCCTATCAGGAGGATACGAATCTTTTCCATTCGGTTGCAGGGAGCAATGAACTAAATGGCAAAAAAGCAGATAAAATTCACTTAGTTCCGGTCAAAGAAGGGACGGGAACATTGCAGGCCGCTTTAGTGTATTCAGGGAATCCAGATAAGAAATACTATCGGAAATTTTATGTCCATGTCAAAGAAGTGAATGGCAAACTAAAGTTGACCCTAGAGGAGACGCAAGATTTTCTCACTACGCCAGCTATAATAGATGTAAAAGGTAAAAAAGATGTCCAAAACATTTCCCTTTCCACAATGGATGGAGAAAAGCTATCTGATAGTATAGCGTTCGAAAAATGTCCGACATACGGTTCATCCGATTGTTATAAGAGCGAAAGTACAAATGAATATAATACTGTTCAAATCGGAATTGATAAGCCAGGTCAATATATTGCCACTCTCCGCTTCGTTGATGGAGAAGAAGTTCGGTACGGGATTGAAGCGGTAAGTCTTACACCATCTTTCCGTTATAGTGTTCGAACACTAGAAGAAAAGCCAACTGCTACAATTGATTTTGGAACAGAAGACTATATGGGGAAGCATGTCCTACCAGCAGATTCAGATAAGATTGCCACGGTCACACGAGAAGGGGAAACCAACTTACTCCGCATTGAAGGAAAGAAATATGGACACTTTTCTATTAAGTTTCCGGATCATAAAAAGACCAATTTTATAGACGTTGGAGTAAAAGTCGGACAGATTGGCTCTATTATTAATGTCAATGCTTATAAAAATTATGAGGAGACATACTAACATAACCTCCAGAATGAAAGTTTAGGTATACATTCAAGAAGTACGAACGTTATTCAATCAACGTTCGTGCTTTGTTATGGACATTGGGTTATGCCCTCACTCCATTATTTTTTATTACCGTTAGCAAATCTATACGATAGAATTTCGCGATTTTCCTCTATGATTTCTTTATTTTTAGCGATCGTTTCCTTTATAGTTAAATGAATTTCATTATCGTAAATATCAAGGTGGTTTTTTAGTTTTGTATCTAAGTGAGGTACTGAAGTCTTATTCTTTTCCATATCAATTTAAACCTCCTTTTATAGGGATATAAATCTTTTCTTTAGAGACTACTGATTCCCTGTTCCATCATAATTTACTTTGCAAATCCTCTGAAAGCTTAAAGACCATAATGCGTTCTCCGGTTATTGTGCTCAAATCACTATAAAAACTGACCACTTCTATTCCTGTGATGCTTAGAATGGCTTCTTTTATTTCTTCCACACCTGATTCCACCAAGCTATTTCGCATTTTTTTGACTGACAATAGGCCCTCTTTATCTTGGCATACGGCATATTCAGCAGGTGTTAGAACCCCGCCTAACACCACAACTACCATATCTCGCAAAATATCCGATTTAACCGATACGGAACCGCGCCCTAAATAACTTTTCTCCCAATTCGTTAATACTTTACTGATTTCAGCTTCAAGAGCACCTTTTGTTTTATCCATCATGACTTCCATCCCTTCAATGAGTAATCGCGATACGTTTAATTTATAGTTTGTATTTCCTCTAGTTTTTTCCATAAGGTATATATAAATTTTATTTCTCTGCACCATTTCTAACAAGTCCAAAGCATTCATTTCTCTAAAAAACAAAAAAACCGACAATCTAAAATAATGGTTTCAAATATCAAACCATTTACTTTAAGAATTGTCGGTTTACTTTTAACTAACCTCTTTAAGGTCTTTTAAAATGTCTACCTACTGTTTATTATTCTAATTCCTTTTTGAATGGATAACCAATGTCCAAAATATTGACTACCAAACTAAGGATAAAAATTTACTTATAATATATAAAAATATTAATACTTCGTTAAATCTCTGTCAAGTTCAAGATAATTAATTTTATATGGAATGAAGAGCTATGAAAGGGTTCTCCGTAATAAGTATAAGTGCGGTTTTTTTCGTCTACGTTTATAATAAAAGAAAGGTGGTGATAACATGCTTGAAAAAAACATTGAAAAACAGCTAATTAATTTAATCCAAACTAAAATAAATCCGGATTTCATTATATTGTTTGGTTCATTTGCTAAGGGAACAAATCGTGATGATAGTGATATCGACTTAGCATATTTCAGCAAAGAGCAGTTATCATCTTACGAACGTTTTTTACTTGCAGGCGAGCTGGCCGAGATGGCTGGACGTGAAGTAGATCTAGTTGATATCAAGCAACTTGATACAGTGTTTACTATACAGATATTTTCACAAGGAATACCTATATATATTCAAGATGAAAATGAATTTACACGTCAAAAAATGCGCGCATATAGTATGTACGCAACGTTAAATGAGCAGCGTGCGGCCGTAATTGAAAGTATTAAAGAACGAGGAAGTGTTTTTGGCGATGAATGATATCATTTTAAATAAAACAGCTACAATTGAGCGTTGTGTCCATCGTATTCATGAAGTATATGAGGGGAATGCTGAGAATCTAAAAGATTTTACAAAGCAAGACAGTATTATTTTAAATATCCAACGCGCATGTGAAGCAAGTATAGATTTAGCCATGCATGTCGTAAGTGAAAGAAAACTTGGTGTCCCAAAAGCTAGTCGTGAAGGGTTTAAATTACTGCAAGAAGCAGGTTTAATAGAGGGACAATTAGCGAAAACACTTATGAATATGGTAGGTTTTCGCAATATTGCCGTTCATGACTACCAAGCACTAGAGCTTGAAATTTTAGAAGCAATTTTAGAAAAGCATATTAATGATTTCAAAGATTTCACAAAGGTAGTGTTACAACTTGAATCCTGAAGCAAAAACTGCAAAATATATAGAAAACTAGAAAACGAAGGAATCTAACATGGTTCCTTCGTTCTTTTTATAGATGCACTTATTTATGATACGCTTCACCGTAATAGCTCTAAATGAAACGTTGGATTTGCATTATGATTAAAGCAATTTGCCAATATATTTTTCAAAGCCTTTATAAGCATTCTTTTTGTGGCCACGCTTTACGAGCCATGCAAACAACTTGCGCTGCAACCAAAATGGAATACCTGCAACTAATGTATTTTGCATCGATAAAATTAAAGCAGTATGTGCGATATTTTTCGGATTACCTTTCGCATCACAAAGCCCATCATCAATTAAACCGTAATGAATGCGTACGGACTGCTCAAATTGACTTGGTGGTGTTAAACGTACTCGAAACACAACCGGCTTCTCATGATTATTTGTAAATGTATGTACGGTCTTTAATGTGACGAACTTTTTATCGCCCGGCTGTAATACATATTGTTCTTTTCCTAATGTCACCGTTAACTGACCTGAAACAACTTCAAACTCCTCTTCAAATTCATCGTGGCTATGTAATGGGGGACCATCCCCTTGTGGTGGCAAAGTAACTTCAATAGAGAGGTACTTCCCCTGTGTTTCCTCCGTTGTTTCTAAAAATGTAATTTGTTCACCGGTAATTTGGTGTCTTACGGTACGATCCATGTCTTTTATCCCCTATCCAAAATATTCATTATAATAACATAATTTTCTATTTAAAACACTTTTAATAATGAGCATTTTTATAGCAAAGGAACTTCCCTCACTAAAGGAAAGCATAGATAGTAGCAACCTCAATTTCTTGAAATTCCCAGCCTCCACGCAAGCAAGCGCTGTTTAACTTTGCCTGTTCGCGGGAAATTGAAGTACAAGAGTATTGGGGGAATTTCAATGAAAAAAGTTCAGAAGAAATGGGACAGCTGGAGTAGAAGGAAAAAGGTTATATACGTTCTTATACTTCTTTTCATTTTGCTATATATAGGGGTCATGTTATGGCATACATATAAACCGTTGCCAAAAGGTATTTCCTATGCAGGAGACTTGCATAGGACGGACAATATTGAAATGATTACGGATTTAACTTATGCGCAGGATATGGATGGTACGGATCGGAAACATGAGAATCATATATTTGATGAAGTGTATCGATTGATTGATGATGCCGAACAGTTTGTTGTGGTGGATTTCTTTTTGATGGATGGTTATTTTGATGAAGAAGAAGATTTCCCCCCAATCGCCGATAGCCTCTCTGATAAGCTTGCCGAGAAAAAGAAAAACAATCCGGATATGCCGGTTGTTTTCATTACCGATCCGCTAAATAAAGGTTACGGTTCCTATGAAACACCGTGGTTCAAGAAGATGCGTGAAGCAGGGGTGGAAATCATCTACTCCGATTTAGAACCACTGCGAGATTCCACACCGATTTATTCGGGCTTATACCGAATTTTTTTCCAATGGTTTAACCGCGACGGCGAAGGATGGATTGCGAACGCCATGTCGAGCAAAGCCCCAAATATGACTGCATCCTCCTATTTGGAACTGCTCAATGTGAAAGCCAATCACCGCAAAGCGGCCGTTTCGGAAAAGGAAGCGATTATCACATCATCAAACCCGCATGATGCAAGTGGTTTCCACGGAAATCTTGCATTGAAAGTGACGGGATCCGTTATAAACGATATTTTGGAGGCAGAAGAAGCGGTAACGCTCATGTCGGGTGGTCCGAAATTGCCGAGAGCTGAGATTCCCGAGCAAGAGGACGGTCAGTATACTGTGCAATATTTGACCGAGAGGAAAATTTTAGATGCCTTACTTGAAGATTTGGAGGCGACAAAAGAAGGGGATAAAATCTGGATTGGCATGTTCTTTGTTGCTGAGCGCGGCATTGTCAACGCTTTAACAGATGCAGTAAACCGGGGCGTGCAGGTAAATATGATTCTGGATCCAAATGAAAACTCCTTTGGTCAGAAAAAGTCCGGTTTGCCGAATCGACCGGTTGTCAACGAGCTGCTTGAAGATACAGATGAACAAATCAATATTCGCTGGTACAATACTGTCGTTGGCCAGTACCATACAAAAGTCATCTGGATTCAAACAGCGGAACAAACGATCATTTCAAACGGTTCTTCCAACTATACGGAACGAACATTGGATGATTACAATCTGGAAAATAACGTCCGCATACTCGCTCCGAATGATAGTGCGCTCGTCTTGGATATGGAACAATACTTCGAACGACTATGGAAAAATGAAGATGCGCTCTACACTTTGGATGTGCAAGAATTTCAGGATACCTTATCCTGGTGGCAGCGCTGGATTTACGCCGCTCAAAAAGCAATCAAAGTAACGACTTATTAATAGTAGAAAGCAACAAACGTCATGATGTTTGTTGCTTTTTTGTTAGGTCTTTATTTTTGATATAATAAGGAAAATAAAGGATATTTTAATGGGGAGGGATAGCGATTTCGAAGAAGAAAATATGGTTGCTATTAATAGTAGTAATTGCGGTAGTCTTAATCGTTTTATACAGTAAGCGCCAAATTGCTTTTATTGACGTCACTGAATTAAATACAACGACTATTGAGAGTGCTCAAACTTCATACCCGGAAGGATTGAATTGGCATAACCTTACTGCAGACGAACTTGAGCAACTGAGTGTACTATTGAATAGCCTGGAAGTGAGGAAGAAATTAATCCCTAACGTACAGGCGTTTAATGCTGATTCATATATCGTTATATATGCTAAAGAGCCGGAAACTACTTTTAGTATAAAATTTGATTACGAAAGAAATATAATCGGACTCATCGAAGGTCAGAAAACTATGGAACAGTATATTGTAGAAAGCGATTCAAAACTGTTTCAATTCGTTCAAAATCTCATTAATAACAATGTGAAGAAATTATAAAAGAGGGAGTCGAAAGGGCTTCCTCTTTTGCTTTAAGTAGGTGTACGATATCCCTTCTACTCCTCATTTTCAAACACCGTTATTTCCATTGCTGTAAATGTCAGCTTTTCAGACTCCACACTTGCTGTTGGCTCATCAAAATATACTGAAACGATATCATTAATATTTAATTCATCCAATGTTACTATTTCGCCAACCTGTGTTTTAATAATCGTTTCATCGGTTATTTTTATAACGCAAGAATACCCGATGTCATCTTTACTATGAGTGTTATTCGCTTTTTTCACAAAATCTGAACACCCAACATTGATGCGATTTTCTCCAATAGAACGGATTTCTCCGAAAAGAGAGGATTCATTGGAACAAGCCGTTAAAAGAAGGAAACTGACTATTAAAATTAAATTCTTCAATTAGCACCTCCATACACTCAGATAAGTATTTTTATTATCCTTCATTTTGTAATGAAAAGGAAACGTTATGGACAGGTAGTCACAGCATAGTAGGAAATAAAAAAACAGCGGGAAACTGCTCCCGCTGTTTTTTATAATTCTACCAATATAAAACATTGGTCATCGTGATTGTATTTACTATATATATTTTCTTTGTTTTCAAGTGCATGTTGAATGGTTTCTTTTGTTTTTGCTAATGGGTTCGAGATGGTGTCATTCAGCAAATGATTTAATGTGTTTAGCTCAAATGCTTCTGAAACACCGTCCGTATACATAAGAATTCTTGTCCCGGGTTTATAGCGCAATGTTCTTGACGTAAATTGAATGTTATCGAATGTTCCTAATGGCGGATTTGTTGTCTTTAGTTCATGCTGCACCCCGTTTTTTCCTTGCGCAATGGCAGGGGGGTGACCTGCATTAATATATTCAATCGTCTGTTCACTAATATCGATATTTAAGTAGATCGCTGTACAGTAATGCCAAGCGTCTTCATTATTTTGAAATAAGTTGTGCAGAAATTGGTCCAATTCTTTTAACACCATATCCGGTGCCACACCTTTGGAAATCAGTTTCTGGAACATCGATTGTAGCGACATCGTGATGAGCGCAGATGAAACACCGTGACCCATCACATCCAATAAAATAATCCCGTATTTTTGCGGTGTTATTTGATAAAATCCAAATATATCTCCGGATAAAGATTTGGATGCATGATAATAGGACAGGATCTGGATATTATCATTAATGATGTCTTTCGTTAATGCAGTTTCCTGAATTTTTTTGGCAATCTGTAAATCGCGTTCCGTTTCTCGCATGATTTTCGTATTGATTTGATTGGCCTGTTCGAGATCCTGTTGCTTTGTTTCTAATTCCAAAAGGGCCTGCTCTTTTTCCAAATAAGCATCTTCCATCATTTTTCTGGCGTTTATAAGCGCGTCTTCCAATGCACTGCGATTACGGATTGGAAAAATGACGCCGATGATCTGACCATTACCCTGGACCGATGCGTTTAATAAGATAGGAACTTCTTCTTTCATTACGGTTAGTAATGTCAGGAACATTTCCTCTACAGCGTGCTTCACTTTAATCAGCGGCACTAAATAAAGTTGACAAAAAATCTGAGAAGAAGGAGATAACAGCACATTAAAATGCTTTCCAATAAGATGCTCAGATGTATGATAGTGCAGCAAATTTAGCAATGTCTTGTTGATAGTAAGAATTTTACCTTCTGAAGATAAAGTGATAAACCCGCATGGAGCGTTTTCTATGAGTTCATCCATTTATATTGCCCACGCCCTCACCGATAAGGGGCACAGATTGCTCCAATAAATAATTTTTAATTAATTGAATTGTTTCCTCTGGGTCGCTCATATGTGGACAGTGACCAATCGCATTCATAAAGGCAATCGAACTGTTTGGCATATGCTCATGCAAGTACTCGCCAACTACCCTTGGCGCAATAACGTCTTCAGTACATTGTAAAATTAGGGACGGAACAGTTGCTTTCAAAATGTCTTTACGATTATCAGTAAAGAAACAAGCCTTTGCAAATGTATTCGCAAATAAAGGATCTGTTGAACAGAAACGATCCTCCAAATCTTTTGATACACTTGCTTTTGCAGTATTATTCAATAAAGTAATCGAGAAAGCATTCGCCCAACCGATATAGTTTTTTTCCATTAAATCCATTAAATTGAGTAAATCTTTCTTATCAAAACCACCGAAGTATGGAGGATCATTTAAATAACTTGGTGATGGAGCGATCATAATCATTTGTGAAAAATATTCTGGTTTCGATAGAGAAGCCAATAGACCGATCATACTGCTCACCGAATGGCCGACAAAAACAGCATCCTTTAAATCGAGAGCCTCACAAACATCTAATAGATCCTGTACGTAACCGGACAGTTCACCATATTTCTCAAGGTCAAAAGCTGAAATATCCGAGTTTCCAAACCCGACATAATCAAATAAAATTACTTGATAATCCTCTTCAAAAGCAGGGTAAACATCATTCCAAACTGTTTGGTCACACCCGAATCCAGCAGCAAATATTAATGATTTTTTACCTTTTCCACGAATATGTACGTTATTCCGTTTTACCGTTTTTTGGATCATGAACAACACTCCCTTCTTCTATTTCGAAAAAAATATTTTCATTCTATTAACTAGTAATTCTGGATGATATAAGAAGAGAAGTAAAGGGATAAGGTTTATTATCATAGGTTTATGATACTTTTTATACGTAAAATGATAAAATTCCTTTCATTTCATTCACGTATTAATACTTATTATTTGAATAAAATATCCATTTCTTTTTTAGAATGTGCTACATTATAAGAAAAAAGTGTTAATTAAGAGAGGGTAAACCAATAATGGGTTCGCAATTGACCATGTATATAACGCTTGTTTGTACGTCGGGAGTACTGAATTTGTACTTATGTCTCTATGCCTTTAGCAAACGTCATAAATATACGAATATCGCAAATTATTTTATTTTCTATACTGCAGCCATCAGCATCTACTGTTTTGCAACGGCTATGACTTTAATATCGACGACGCTCGAACAGATCAGCTTCTGGAATACCATTCTCTACATCGGAATGCCTACATCTGCCACATTGGGGTTACTTTATGTCATGAGCTATTTAGGCTTTAAGCTGACGGTCAGAAGAAGCATGTTCATCCTTCTTATTCCGTTTATTACGATTTTCATGGTAGCGACAAATCATTGGCATCATCTTCATTATCGAGTATTTGAACTGGATCCGAATTTAGGGGCGCCATTCGTTTATCAGGAGATTGGCCTTTGGTATATGGTACACGGTGTCTACACTTTTGCCAGTATGTTTATCGCCTTCTTGCTGTTGATTTCCCAGTGGAAGGAAACGGCGAAGGTATACCGTCCGCAATTGATCGCGTTAATGTTCGGCCAGCTTGTTCCGATAGTGACGGCGTTTCTTTATTTGAACGGATTGACTCCTGCTGGGGTGGATCCGGTACCGATGATTTTATGGGTTTCTTCATTATTATACTTGTGGGCGATCAGCACATCACGGCTGTTCCGGATTATGCCGATTGCGAAAGATACGATCTACAATAGTATTACGGACGGGGCCATTGTGTTGGATGCATCCTACCGACTTATCGAATTCAATCAGGCATCGAAAGCAATGCTGCCGAATCTGAACAAATCGATGTTCGGTCAAAACTTCGTGAAGTTTTGGAATGAACAGACAGGAGAGGAACTGCCATTCAAATTAACGACCGAACTTTCGGACGTTCAAGAAGTAAAGCTCTGTTCCGAACATGCGGACCGGGTTTATCAAGTTCGTATTACTTCATTGGAACAGGCGAGAAACAGTAAAGGTCTGTTGCTGGTTTTTACGGACATTACGGAGATTAAAAGATTGCAGGAAAAACTGGAGCAGCAGGCGTATTATGATGAGCTTACAAAGATTTACAATCGCCGCGCATTTTTACAGCAAAGTGAGCGGGATTTTCAGGAAGCGAAGGAAACAGGTTTACCTTTTACGGCTCTATTAATGGATATCGATCACTTTAAACGAGTGAATGATACGTACGGGCATCATATTGGCGACCAGTTGCTCGTGCACGTCGTAAATGCTTGCCAAACACGACTTTTGGAAAGCCATTTCTTCGCGCGGTACGGCGGGGAGGAATTCGTCATTGCGCTGAAGGGATTCACTGAAGCGGAAGGTGATATACTAGCCAACCAGCTTCGAACTGCCGTGGAGCAGACACCGCTTATGACCGAAGCAGGCAGTCTGACGGCTACGTTAAGTATTGGTGTCGCCGAAGTAGTGGACTGGACAGAGGAAACACTGTACCAGCTGCTGCATAAAGCAGATACCGCTTTATATGCGGCGAAAGAACAAGGACGTAACCGCGTGAAAGTATATGCGGCAAGTGATCGTGTAATTAGTTGATAGCGGAAAACCAGCATGGAGAAATTCGTGCCGGTTTTTTTATTTAGTGAAGGCAGGGCAATGTTTATAAGTAGGATTCCTTACTACCTTGAGTTGGGAGAATATGTTAGGATAGTGAAATAATCACTAAAAGAGGAGAGCGATTATGACACAGAATTCAAAGACGACTTCTATTAGTATTAGCTTAATTCTTGCTCAAACCGTGTTTATTGGATTTTTGATTAAAAATGTACAGCTATTGATTCATCAGCCGTCAATCGTTGCGAAATGTCTTGCGGGAAGTTCTTTTTTCATATTTTTGTTTCTGTTCATCGTCTCGTTATGGGCGACAATTAAATTATTTAAAGATAAAGATGCGTTGGAGCGTCATACATAAACAATGTAAAGCAGGGGGATTATGATGATTGGATATATTCTAACAGGGTTATTATTAATCTTTGCGATACGGAAATTTTATAAGCATAGAGCGGTTTTTAAACAGCTTTCAAAGAAGGAATGGCTTCAATTTGGCGTCAGTTTTTTAACGGCCTGGGCTGGAGCTGTATTCATCATTATAGGTGGCTCCAATATAACGGATAAGATTGAAATCACATGGTTAAAAAGCCTTTTGGAAATTGGAGTGATTTTGATTGGCTTGGCTTTGGCAGGAATCATTATGAGTAAATTCGTGCCGAAGAAAATAAAGGCGTTTTATTTGGAGAATTAGTGAAACGGGGAAAATTAAATTGGATGAAATGATTGGGTTTGCAGTAGTTGGGATGATTATTGCAGTGTTAATTTATGCTTTAATTAAACAAGTTAAAGAGACTAAGCAAAGCTTTAGCGGCGTGGGCAGTGCGTTGCGGAAACAAATGGCTAGAAAAAATATCGTGATGACTATAGCGTTGCTTGGAATTTTAGTATTTTACACATTAAATATCTTGAGTGTTATCTCCTCATCTATCCCGGTATCAAACAGCTTGACTGTACAGGGGACTTGGTTGAGTTTTCTAGTTTACTTTTTTGCAAGGATAGTCATGAAACCGGAGCTGGTGAATCAGCGTAGGAATTTAAGCCTTTATAAATAGGAGAGTGATGCGATGAGACAACGTTTTTCAAATTTAGACGAAGTTACTTCACTCGGGACATTTAAAGATGTCCTGAAATGGCAGCGATCAAAGCAAAAGAAAGTCGTCGATTACGAAGTGCCGCAATGTGAAAAAAAGAAAATTGCGTTTTTGCAAAGTAATCGTACCGAGCAGTCGATTACATGGATTGGCCACTCGACTTTTCTGATTCAAAAAGAAGGGCTCAATATGTTAACGGACCCAGTTTGGGCAAATTGGATGGGTGTAGCGAAACGGTTGACCGAACCGGGACTGCGGTTAGAGGAGTTACCGGATATTGATCTCATCCTCATATCGCATGCGCATTACGATCACCTGCACCTTCCGACGTTAAAAAAGCTGAAAAAACGAAACCCCAATGTATTATTCCTCATTCCGGAAGGACTCGGTTATTTGATGAAGCGTCATAGACTGCACAACTTTAAAGAGCTTTCATGGTATGACAAGCATGAAGCGAACACGCTTGAAATTCATTTCGTTCCTGCCCAGCACTGGACAAGGCGTATGCTTTGGGATACGAACACATCGCATTGGGGCGGCTTTGTGCTGCAAAAGGAATCGGATACGCAAAGTATTTATTACGCCGGAGACAGCGGCTATTTTAGAGGGTTCCAAGAAATCGGCGAACGCTTCAATATTCATACAGCTTTAATGCCGATAGGTGCCTATGAGCCGGAATGGTTTATGCATGCCTCTCATGTGACACCTGAAGAAGCGATCCAGGCATTCTGTGATGTCGGGGCAAAAGTGTTTATCCCGATGCATTACGGTGCGTACATGCTCGCAGATGATACACCGAAAGAAGCGATTGACCGGCTGCATGTACATTGGCAGCAGGCGGAATTGAAAAATGTGGAGCTGAAAACGTTGGCGATTGGGGAGACGTTTAAAAGCTGAATGAAAGACCCCTTGACGAAAAAATAGGTTCAAAGTAAAGTAATGTTAAATTCATCAAGCATTAGGTGCCCGTTACGGGAGAATAGGGAATAAAGTGAAAAGCTTTAGCGTAATCCCAACACTGTATGGAGGAGTTTCATAGCAAAACCCACTGGATGTCAATCTGGGAAGGGGCTATGGAACTGTGAATCTGAGCCAGGAGACCTGCCTAATACGCTTACTGTTTATAGACACTGGATATGTCTGTAGTTTATTTGTTATCGAATAAACTGCAGGCTATTTTTATGAAAACGAAAACCCCCTGCTATGCGGGGGGTTCTAAAAAGCTTTTAGCTATGGACAAAAAAAATACTCCAGTCGTACAATAAAATCAGGTCTGGTCAACCGATTACGTACGAAAGGAGTTCCAATATTGGATAATAAAAGTTTAGCACATACAACATGGAATTGTAAGTATCACATTGTGTTTGCGCCAAAATACAGAAGAAGAATGATCTATGGGAAAATAAAAGCAGATATCGGTAAAATACTACGTCAACTGTGTGAAAGAAAAGGCGTAGAGATTATTGAAGCCACAGCGTGTCCTGATCATATACATATGTTAGTCAGTATCCCACCGAAGCTTAGTGTATCTGCGTTTGTGGGTTATCTTAAAGGGAAAAGCAGTTTGATGATATTCGATCGGCATGCAAATTTGAAATATAAATATGGCAACCGAAAATTTTGGTGTCGAGGATATTATGTGGATACAGTAGGGCGAAACCGAAAAGTCATTCAGGAATATATAAAAAATCAATTGCAGGAAGATCTCCTAGAGGATCAAATGACGATGAAAGAATTCATTGACCCATTCACAGGAGAAGAACTAAATCGAAGAAAAAAATAAGTACACCGCTTTAGCGGTAGTCGGAAACGTAGTGCGGTTGGCAGACCTTTCAGAGCGTCTTTAGACGTGGGCCAGTAACCCAGCGTTTCACGCGCAGAGAAAACCACCAGTTCAACTGGTGGTTTTTATTTATTGTCAAAATTCATATTAATGGGGGAAACGAAACATGAAATTACTACAGCAAACAATTGAACAAATTCAAGAAATCGACCGAGAAATGGAAGACAAAGCACGCAAGTACCTAGACTCTTTAGCGAAGCCGCCTCAAAGTTTAGGAAAGCTTGAATCATTAGCAATGCAAATCGCTACAATTACCGGTGAACTTGCGCCGAAAATTGATAACAAAGCGATGATCGTCATGGCAGCAGACCATGGTGTATATGAGGAAGGGGTAACACCAAATCCGCAAAGTACAACGGTATTCCAAACACTATCCTTTCCGAAAGGGACGACAGGGATGTGTACGATTGCGAAAATAACGAACGCGAAAGTAATCCCGGTAGATATCGGGGTAAAAGAAGACTTGCCTCAAGACGCGGGAGTCATCATTAAAAAGGTGAAATACGGAACAGACAATATGGCAAAAGGTCCTGCAATGACGCGTGAAGAAGCGATTCGGGCAATTGAAGTCGGAATTGAAGTCGCGACAGAAGCTATTCAAAGCGGGGTCAATCTCATCGGTACCGGTGAAATGGGTATCGGCAATACGACGCCGAGCGCTGCGGTACTTTCGGTACTACATGGCTGTGACCCGCTGGAGGTAACAGGCTTCGGAGCTGGTGTTGGAACTGGCGGTATCGAGTATAAAGCCGAAGTTATTCGAAAAGCGATTGCGATGAATGAGCCGAATGCGGAGGATCCGATTGATGTTGTAGCAAAAGTAGGGGGACTGGAAATCTGCGGGATGGCGGGAATCTTCCTGGCAGCTGCCGCAAACCGTGTGCCGGTCGTAGTCGATGGGTATATTTCAACCGTTTCGGCATTGATCGCCTATAAACTGAATCCAAATGTAAAAGCGTATTTGATTCCTTCGCATTTATCGGAAGAGCCAGGTGCAAAAATTGCGGCCGAGCTTTTAGGACTGGAACCGATGTTGCATATGAATATGCGACTTGGTGAAGGCTCAGGTGCTGCACTGGCATTTCCGATTCTTGACGCGGCTTGTTCGATGATTACGAATATGGTCACGTTGGAAGAAGCAGCGGCACTTTTAATAGCTAAATAGAAAGGATTTATAAAGTAAATTTATAAAATAATTTTTAAGAATCGGGCTACATTAAAAGTAACAACTACTTTTGATGTAGCTTTTTTCTATGAATAAGGTTCTGCCATAAAATAAGTATATTTTTTCAGTCTATTCCATTTGATTTACCAGTAAAATACCAATAAGCGGAACTTTATCGTTTCTTCTGGTAAGGACAGTAATGATAAAGAAAAGCCCTGAACACAACGCGTAAATGTAATGTGCAACGAAAACATTACAGGCAGTGAATGAAGCTGATTTAATTTTACAGAAAATTCAGTTAAATTCAAGCGATTGTCCTGTCAAAACCCTTTACTCTGTAATATCCTATATTAACTAAATGTAAAAACATCTCCGAACTGTTAATAATCGCTAAAAAAGTGCTTATTTAATCGGTCTTGGAATAAAGTAACCGGTAAATAGGGTAAGGAAGGGTAAGACCAATAAAGAGGAGAGGCGGGAGGGGCATTAAAGGGAACGGGGTGATCACTATTTCTCCGTATGTGAAAGGTCGTTTTTGAATATATTCGAGAAAAGGATGAAGATAATATGAATCAAATTTTTAAAAAAGATGAGTTTATTATTATTCCTTTTTATAAAGGGCGAAAGCAGGAGTATATGGTCGTCAATACGAAGAAGGAATTTAAAAATGGACATACGCACTTGAAGTCATTTAAGATGGCCAAGTATTTGATCAATCTTGCGCGATGCCAAAAAATTAATTCCGGGTTAAGACCATATTTATTAACAAGCCTTACAAGAATATCAGCAGATCGTGAATATATTCAGAAATTGGAAGAGCTTCTAGCCGTGAAAAGAAGTAAAGGTTCCAAAGCGTCTTATTACAATAAAGCCATTTAATTTGTACCTAAGTATGGACAATAAAAATATAGACCGCTTTTTCAAGAAATTGAAAGAGCGGTTTTTTGCATGGAGCTCCTTAATTGAAACTCACATATGGAACTAAATCATTTTAAGTAATGCCTCTTCACCAATCATACCTTCTTCAATGCCGCATGCTCTTGCCTCGTATGTGATGGATTCCAGTGGAGCTTTAAGTAAGTCATCGATCGTTCGAACCCCAACTGCACGCCCGGCAATGATTTTCCGATCAGCCAATTTTTCATTCAACAGTCCGACATCGAGTGCACCACACATAATATACCCACGCTCATTCGAAATAGTCAGCAATGTTGTTTTAGGCAAATTAACCGTTACTGCAGTAAATAAATGACCTTGAAGATCAATCGTTTCCGTATAGACGATAACCTTCTCCCCCTTTCATATAAATCATATGAAACAATTGAAAAATGGTACTTGTTTTCGGGGAAATTGTGGGGGATGTTTTGAAATTTAGATGGGGAGGCTTAAGATTGGATTGAAAAACCTTTAATTTTCAAAGCTCTCCGCCAAACTCCCATGTTAAACTAATAAAAAACCACATCCAAAAGGAGGTCCTCCGATGCTAACCCGCCTAAAACAATCACTTACTTTCCGTCTTCTTATAACAATCAGCGGGATCGTATTTACGATTTGTGTGCTGTTTTTGTTGTTGATCAATCATTATTTGGATGAATCGGTACTGGAGGAGATGGGAGAAAAGGCGTTAACGAGCGCATACTTGATTGCTGAGCGGCCGGATGTCGTTGCTGCCTTTTCTACGGAAGATCCGTCTTCTATCCTTCAGCCGATTGCAGAGGATATACGAAAGCAGACCGGTGCGAGTTTCATCGTCATAGGGAATGAGCAAGGGATTCGCTACACCCATCCGAACCCTGAAAAGATTGGTCTGTCGATGGTCGGCGGGGATAATGATTCGGCGCTTATAAACAAAGAGTCCATTGTTTCTGTTACGACCGGTTCACTTGGGGAATCGATCCGCGGGAAAGTTCCGGTCCTCGTTGACGGCAATGTAGTCGGGGTAGTTTCGGTCGGATTTTTAACAAAAGATATACAAAGAACAATTGATACCGCCTTTTTCGGCTGGCTTCAAATCACGCTCCTGCTCGCGGTTTTCGGGATTGTCTGTGCGGTGCTGTTATCGCTTTATGTAAAAGATCAGCTGCTCGGTATGCAGCCGGCACAAATCGCCAAACTTTATTCGGCGTATCATACAATCCTCGAGGAAACGACAGATGGGGTCATCTTGACGACATTGAATAATGAAGTGGTAATCTCCAATTCACGTGCAAACGAACTCCTTTCACCACTGGCAGAAGGTATCTCATTACATAAGCTGTTACCGGAACGGCTCTTTAAAGAAGAGGTCATCCAGGCACTGGAAATTCCGTTACAGCAGCAGGAAATGATTATTTCCAAAACACCTTTGAAGCTCGAGAAGCAGCTCGGTTATTTATATATTTTACGGGCTAAGCTTGAGTACGAAACGGTGATTAATGAGCTGACACTGGTGAAGCAGCAGGCACGGATGCAGCGGGCAAAAACACATGAGTTTGCCAATAAATTGCACGTGATTCTAGGCTTGTTAAAGCAATCCCATATTGATGAGGCCATTGCTTTCATTAGGCAGGAGCAGCAAGATTCATCAAAACAGCAGCAGGCACTGGCCACACAGCCTTCAATATTGCTGCAGGCGTTACTCGAAGGGAAAATATCCGAAGCGAAAGAGCGCGGCATTACGATTATGATTGAAACAGAGGACGTCTTAATCGATTATAATGATGAAGAAGTGGATGCACTGCTGACCGCATTAGGGAATGTCCTGCAAAATGCGATGGATGCATTGGATCAAACAAATACACAAGACAAGCAAATTAAGCTGTTTATTCATCAATACCGCCATGAACTGATCATTGAAGTGCATGACAATGGACCAGGAATCGATGAAGAAACGGCAAATCATATATTTACCCTCGGGTATACAACAAAGGATGGGTATGATCGGGGTTACGGCCTGGCAATTAGTGAACAGGCACTTGAAAAAGTCGGAGGTTCCCTGTTGATAGAAGAAAGCGATTTAGGCGGGGCCTGCTTTTTAATTATTTTACAAAGGAAGTGATTCAATGGATATTTGGTTACTGGAAGATGATTTCCGCATTGCGGCGATTCATGCAGACTATATTAAAACGCTTTTGCCGAATGCACAAGTACAGCAATTTCTTACGGGTGCTTCTTTAAAGGAAGCACTCCAACAGCAAACACCACCAGCCATTCTGTTGATGGATTTATATATTCCGGATGTTAAAGGCTATGAACTGGTTGCCTATGTGCGGACACACTTCCCGAATATCCGTATCATTATGGTGACGGCAGCGGCCGAACGTAGTCATGTGGAAGCATTGTATGCATATGGGGTGTTCGACTATATTGTAAAACCGTTTGAGGAAGCGCGACTGCAAAAATCATTTCAGCGCTATCATCACATGCAATCTGCATTTCATAAGAAAACACACTTCTCGCAGCAAGATTTGGATGCGCTGTTTTACAGGCAAAATCATTCAACGGCTACTGAAAAAGTACTGCCGAAAGGAATCGATACGTTTACGCTTGAAAAGGTCATTCACTTATTTAATGAGCAAGAGTACACAAAATTAACGGCTTCACAGTTAAGCGAAGTCATCGGGACTAGCCGCTCCACAGCACGACGCTATTTGGAATATTTAGTGGAAATGAACATTCTGGAGACGAAGCTACTTTACGGTACAGTCGGCCGTCCGGAACGTAATTATGTGCTCCGTGAAACTTATGAACAAAATTAGCTTTATTGTTTTTATTAAATAAATGAGCACATTCTTCCACCTCCCATAGAATTGTCATAAGATTATAAGAATTCTAAGCAATGGGGGTTGTTGAATGTTAAGTATTATTGGGATTATTACGATTCTAGTTATCGTCGCGCTATTAATCAGCGGGCGTGTATCGCCAATTGTTGCAATGGTTCTTCCGCCGATCGTGGCGATGTTTGTTGCAGGTTATTCGTTTGATGATTTAGGGGTATTCTTCAATGATGGAATTAGTTCTGTAATCAGTGTTGCCATCATGTTTATTTTTGCAATTATCTTCTTCGGAATTATGCAGGATGTCGGTTTATTTGAACCAATTATCAATAAAATGGTAGCGCTCTCAAAAGGGAATGTCGTGCTTGTCGCGATTGTTACGGTTATTGTCGCGGTCATTGCACAGCTTGACGGTTCAGGTGCTTCTACATTCTTAATTTCGATTACGGCTTTATTGCCATTATATGTTCGTCTAGGAATGAACCCGTATTTACTTTTACTATTAGTCGGCGGTTCTGCGGCGATTATCAATATGATTCCATGGGGCGGTCCATTAGGGCGTGTCGCTTCTGTTCTTGAAACAGATGTAACAGAGCTATGGCATCCGTTAATTAAAATTCAGGTCATCGGTGTTGTGCTGATGCTGTTACTTGCAGTCTTTATGGGCTTCCGTGAAAAACGCCTTATAGCGAAACGAGCGCAAACAGGGGAAACGTTAAAATTTGATTTAAGCAACAGTATTTTAAATGCTGAAACAGATGATACATTAAAACGTCCAAAACTTATTTGGGCGAATGCGATTTTGGCCATTGTTGTTCTTGCGGTATTAATGTCGGGACTTTTACCGGCGGGCTTGGCATTCCTAATCGGTGTCGCGATTGCTTTACCATTGAACTACCGTACACCAAAAGAGCAGATGGGACGTATTCAGGCACACGCATCGAACGCATTGACGATGGCTTCGATCATTATTGCTGCAGGTCTGTTTTTAGGAATTTTAAACGGGACAGGCATGTTAACGGCTATCGCGAATAATGCCGTAAATATTTTACCAAGCTTCTTAGCACAGTACTTACATATTATCATTGGGGTACTGGGTGTACCGTTTGACTTGCTGTTAAGTACGGATGCGTATTACTTCGCATTGTTCCCGGTTGTTGACCAGATCGGTTTAACATACGGCATCGATTCATTATCGACTGCATATGCGATGATCATCGGTAACATCGTCGGTACATTCGTATCACCACTTGCACCAGCAGTATGGCTGGCACTTGGTCTATCAGGCCTGGAAATGGGTAAACACTTGAAGTTCTCATTCTTCTGGATGTGGGGATTGAGTATTGTACTATTATTCATCGCGATTTTAATGGGTGTTGTACAGATTTAAATAGAATAAAAATGAAAATGAAGCTTCTTTTATTAGGAGCTTCATTTTTTTATGTTTTTCAGGTTTATGCTAACATGTAACTAACAATGAGCAACGATCTAAAACAAAGAAGGTGGCATTTTGTCAGCAATCGAAATACTATCCTGGCCGTTCAAGCAAGAAAGCATCAACAAAATTAATAACAATGAACACTATCTGAACTACCCCGTCATCTATGTATTAAATGGCAATAAGGAAGCTTACATAGGGGAGACGGTGTATTTTAAAAGCCGGATGAAAGCTCATTTAAGTGCCCGAAAAAACGTCAGTCAGATTAACCTCATCAAGCATGAAAAGTTCAACCGTTCCGCAACCTTTCATTTAGAAACGAAGCTGATCAATTATTTTCTTGGTGATGAAAAATATACACTGCAAAACAAAAGTAAAACGGCGAGCGATTTTACGCACAATTATTACGACAAGCCGTATTATGATCAGCAGTTGTTTAAAGAAATCTGGCAGAGGCTGCACGAGCTAAAGCTGGTCGATCATGAACTGCATGTTATCGAAAACAAAGACATTTTTAAATTGTCGCCGTTTAAGGAACTATCGATCGAGCAGCTTGAACTGAAAGAAAAAGTGCTCGAATTTTGTGAGAAACAAGTAAGTGCCAATCCTGAAGAATACGGCAGTTTATTGGTCATTGAAGGCGAAGCAGGCGTAGGGAAAAGTGTTGTGTTAAGCTCGATTTTCAACACGATTCAGGAACGGGCGGAAGAAGCGTCGTCACCGCTTTATCAAACGGAAAATTACTTAGTCGTCAATCACGAAGAAATGTTCAAAACATATAAAGGGATTGCGAAACAGGTGAAGCATTTAAAGGCGAAAAACTTTGCGAAGCCGACTCCTTTAGTGAACTCGCTCCAAAAAGATAATAAAAAGGCAGACATCATTTTTGTGGATGAAGCGCATTTATTGCTTACAAAGCCGGATACGTATAATAACTTCCACGGCAACAATCACTTGGAGGAGCTATTAAAGTTAGCAAAAGTCGTCGTCATTATTTACGACCAAAATCAGGTGCTGAAACTGAAAAGCCTTTGGGGTGCAGCAACACTTGAACAATTAAAGAAACGAAGCACGTACACCGAAGAATATCAGTTAACGAACCAGTTCCGGATGCAGGCAAATGATGAGGTCATCAATTGGATCAATGCATTCAAAAACAAACAGCTGCTGCCGCTTCCTCATGATGAGAACTATGAATTCAAAGTGTTCGAGACAATGAAGGAAATGCATGACACAATAAAAATGCGCAATAGCGAATTCGGCTTGAGCCGGGTTGTTTCAACATTTGATTACTTGCATAAAAAAGATGGCGGGACGTATTATGTGAACGAATCCAATGGCGAATACAAGATGCCTTGGAATACGACAAGTACGAAATATACATGGGCGGAAAAACCGGAAACGGTGCATGAAGCAGGCTCGATTTATACGATTCAAGGGTTTGATTTAAATTACGTCGGTGTTGTGCTCGGACCGTCTGTTCAATATGATGCGGTACGAGACGAAATTGTCATCGACCCGAGCAAGTATATGGATAAAGGGGCCTACTCAGGTACAGAAGGCATTGCCGATGTGAACGAGGCGAAGGAAAAGATTGTACTGAACTCGCTTAATATTTTAATGAAGCGCGGCATTAAAGGGCTCTACATTTACGCTAGTGATGATGCATTACGAAATAAGTTGTTGGCCGGTCAAAATCGGGACAATAGGTAAATCATAGCCAGGTACACATAAGATTCCTCATGTACCTGGCTTTTTACCATTTTAATCGTAAATAACATTTTTCCCTTCATCACTTAACTTCTTTAAAGACGCAAGCATATGATCGATGACTTCATCGGAATGTCGCTCCCATGAACCTAACTCCGCGACTATTTTCAAAGGAGATTTCGAACGATAAGAGCGTGTTGGGTTTCCGGGGAATCTTTTGTCGGTAACGTTCGGGTCATTTTCGAATTCACCTAATGGTTCGACAATATAAATACGCTCTTTTGCTGATGATTTTGCCAACTCAGCACCCCATTTTGCAGCTTCCAATGTTGCCGTGAAATAAATATAATTAGATTTCTTATCTTGGTAGTTCGATAAATGTTGAGGCTCTAATAAATCCCCAATTTGCAGTTCTGCTTTCGTACCATGAAAAAAAGGACCTCGATCTAACACATCTGTTTGATCATTCATAGGACACACCCCTTTCGTTTTGTATATTTCAGTATAGTATGGAAATAGAAAAAGAGTAGTCTAAAAATAGGCACGTTAAAATGATATACTAATAGTAGAGAGTAATGAACGACATACATTTCACAGAAGTTTACATAGGGGAGTGACCGAGATGGAAACCGTATATTTTGCAGGGGGCTGTTTATGGGGTGTACAGGCGTTTATAAAAACATTGCCGGGTGTGACGTTTACAGAAGCGGGAAGAGCGAACGGAATGACAAACACTCTGGACGGCGATTATGACGGGTATGCCGAGTGTGTCAAAACCGAATTTGATCCGAATGTTGTATCGATGCAAGAACTGATGGGGTACTTCTTTGAAATTATCGATCCTTACAGTGTGAACAAACAAGGCGAAGATGTTGGCGAGAAATACCGAACGGGTGTTTACAGCGAAAACGAAGCGCACCTGATTGAAGCAAAAGCATTCATTACAGCGAGACCCGATGCTGACCGGATTGTAGTCGAAGTTCTGCCGCTCACAAACTATGTGAGAAGCGCAGAAGAGCATCAGGACCGGTTAACAAGATGTCCGGATGATTATTGCCATATTCCTGAATCGTTATTAACGAAATATAAATGAAAAATGAACCTTCCATCTCAAACTTGACTGGAAGGTTCATTTTTTTATTCTATGAAGCAAGGTCATTCAATCACATTCTTAACAAGTAAATTATTAATTTAACCATTTTGCGTCAAAATTTTACAGAATATTAACAACTTTATGATAATATAAAAGGGAGTTGGTTAGCCTTTGCTGATTGACCATAAATCGAATGTCTAGGAGGAGAAAAATGGTTAAAAATCGAAATGTACGTCTACTGTTTTCTTGGGTGCTTATTGTTTTCATTTTAATTCAGCCTCTTCAATCTACTGTCACGAATGCAGCTTCCGGGGACGGATCATCGTCGGCACCTTACTCGGTATCTCAGGCAATCAGCAATCAAAATAACTCCGTAAAAACTGTTCAAGGTTATATCGTAGGACAGCCTACAGCAACAACGACCGTCCTTACTAGCAATTTTCCAAATGACTATGCATTGGCTATAGCAGACAGTGCGAACGAAACGAATACCGCAAACATGATCTATGTACAAATACCAACTTCTTTCCGCTCTTCTTACGGCTTGAGATCCAATCCTTCGTTAATGGGGAAAAGCATTAAAATAACGGGGACATTGTCAGCTTACTTTTCTCATCCCGGATTAAAAAATGGTACAGCATTTACGTTACAGGAAGGAAATCCAACAACTCCTGATCCAACACCGGAACCGAATCCATCAACTGGCGGCTATTATGATGCGGCTATTGGAAAAACTGGTGCCGCTTTAAAAAGCGCTTTGCATAATATTATTGATGATCATACAGAAATTTCGTATGCGAATGT
The DNA here is from genome assembly GCF_037975215.1 of Solibacillus sp. FSL R5-0449. Lineage (NCBI taxonomy): Bacteria > Bacillati > Bacillota > Bacilli > Caryophanales > Caryophanaceae > Solibacillus > Solibacillus sp. FSL R5-0449. Next base: position 2,733,314 of record NZ_CP150239.1, on the reverse strand, counting down.
ATGGACAGCTCTTCGCGAAACAGATGAAGACCCGAACAATCCGAACAATGTCATTCTTCTTTATACAGGCCGTTCTCAAAGTAAAACTACAAACGGCGGGAATGTGAATGACTGGAACCGCGAGCATGTTTGGGCAAAATCCCACGGCGGGTTTGGTACGTCAATGGGTGCAGGAACAGACTTGCATCATTTGCGTCCAACTGATGTGAGCGTTAATGGTACGAGAAGCAATCTTGATTTTGACAACGGCGGGAACGAGCATTCAGAAGCAGCCGGAAACTACTATGACTCGGATTCATGGGAGCCGAGAGACAGCGTAAAAGGCGATGTTGCACGTATGCTGTTTTATATGGCGGTTCGCTATGAAGGGGACAGCGGAGAAGTGGATTTGGAACTAAATAATAAAGTGAACAACGGCACGGCACCTTACCACGGGAAACTTTCGGTACTGCTTCAATGGCATAAACAAGACCCGGTCGACAATTTCGAACGGAACAGAAATGAAATTATTTATACAGATTACCAGCACAACCGCAATCCATTTATCGATCACCCAGAGTGGGCATCGGCTATTTGGGAATAAAATAACAAGAAATACTCCTCTTTAAGCATATATAAAGTAAAGGGGAGTATTTTTATGCTTCCTGTTATATAATTTATGGAAGGGAGTGTTATAAATGGGCGAAATAGACATAAGTAAAGAAGCGATCGAAAAGGATTTGGCGTTGATTAAAACGTGTTTAAGACTCATTAATCAAGCGGTGATTTTAAGGGAACGCAGTGGCGAAACCTTTACCCCTTCTGAAAATGAAGAATTACATATATTAATTTCTAAAATTGATAAGGACTTAAATGAACTTAAAGTGAACATAAATTATGATACAAGGTAAAGGGAGAGATTAGGAACGGTTTGAAATCCAGTCTTTTGCCTTAACGATGCCAACCAACTATAATGAAACGATAGATGGTTTTTAAAGGAGATTTTTTAATGAATACACGAATGAATACAAGATATAAAATTACACGTCATGACGAAGAAGGCAATCCAACGCTTAGCCTGCAGGAATGCCAAAACTTCTTTGCGACAAAATCGGATTTCGTATACCGAGATTTCTATAGTGTCACACAAGACGGTGTCAATATGAAAATTAACGGCCACTTCTTCATGTGGCAATATGAAGGCCAGGAAATACCATTCCGTTTTTACGAAAACGAGCTGTATGTTGCGGCGGCACACCGGGCAGTTATGGATAAAACGAAGGAAGTAGCGCGTGGTTTGGAAGCGAATTATATTGAAGGGTAATTTCTATTCAGACAGTTGGGACCGGTAATACGGGGCCGACTGTTTATTTTATTTTTGGAAAGAAGGTTTTATAAATGAATTTATTAATTTTAGGCGGAACTGGCCGGGTTGGAAGTCACATAGTTAAGACTGCACTTCAGGACGATCATCATGTAACGGTCCTCGTTCGTACACCGGAGAAAATTCAAATCAAGTATAACAATTTAACGGTTGTCCAAGGGAATGTGCTTAATAAAAGTGATATTGAGCAGGCGATACATGGGGCAGATATAGTGATGAGTGCACTAAATACTGATGGGGGAACGACGCTGACAGAAAGCATGCCGCTAATTATCGATGCGATGAAAAAGGGAGGCAATAAACGGATTATCTCAATCGGAACTGCCGGCATTTTGCAAAGTCGCGTAAGTCCTGAATTGTTGCGCTACCAGTCTAGTGAATCAAAGCGAAAAATCACTCGCGCTGCAGAAGAACATCATAAAGTATACGAGTTGCTGGAGCAGTCGGGACTTGACTGGACAATTGTCTGTCCTACCTATTTGCCTGATGGGGAACGGATCGGGAACTACCGGACAGAACGCGATTTTCTTCCGGTAGATGGAAGTCAAATTTCAGTCCCGGATACTGCACACTTTGCCTATAGTTTATTGCAAAGCGGCGACTTTATAAAAGCACGTGTAGGGATTGCGTACTAACCTAATTTGGCTGAAATCATTTTGAAAATACCGATGCCTGTAAGCTTCAATGTCATTTTTTCATTATGAGACAAGCTCTTCTCAACGTAAACAGACAGGTTGTCGATTTGGAATTCATTATAGTTGTGTACGTCTTTCGGCTTCCCTAAATGCGTCATCAATTCCTGGATGGGCGGGGCACAGCAAGCGTTCACCGAAATGGTTTTTACGGAAACAGGCTTGCCTTTAGTCTGCATCCATTTTTTCGTATTTGCATCGAGTTCGATTTGCATGAAAGGTTCCTCGCTTTCGTAGAAAAGTTCTAATATCACGGCTCAATGTTCTAATAAACTTAAAATGTTCTAATAAAACTGCGATCTTCTAATATATATGTACGATCTTCTAATAAGTGTTCCCGATGTTCAAATATGTGCGGCGGATGTTCTAATAAACCTCAGTGATGTTCTAATATAGCGAAAAATCTTCTAATATCCACCATATTCGATTCAAGTATCGCTGCTTCAATTTCTTCTAAGTTTAGGTTAAGATTAATTTGAGTCATATTAATTCCTCCTAATGTTTTGGTCGCACAATACATTTACCCAGGAATTGATATGACTTTTCACTTTTACACAATTATATATACATATTCAAAATCTTCTAATATCCACCATATCATAAATCCCAAAATATAAAAGAAACAAAAAACGAACGATTCGCACTCGTTCGTTTTAGGCTTTATGAAGACAAAATATTTTCAGCCAAAACGCGCTGCACCGCATAAATATTTGTCGCTTTGTTAAACTTCTTTTGCAGAGGAACACTATTGCCCGAAATCCAAATTTTCAGCTCTGCATCCAAATCGAATGTTCCGGCTGTTTCAATCGAAAAATTCGTAATGCTTTTATACGGAATGGACATGTACTCCGTTTTCTTGCCGGTCATCCCTTGCTTATCAACGAGGATCAAGCGTTTGTTTGTAAAAATAAACGTATCGCGAATTACTCTAAAAGCGTGCTGGACCACTTCATTACTCGTAATAATTTCGGCTACCTCTTTTTGAACATCTTCTGGCTTCAATTCACTTGCATTGCCCATCAACCCATCAAAAATACCCACTCTAATCACCTCATCTGTTTATCTCCAATATTTTTACCATTGCGTTAAAAGATATACTTAAAAACGATTGAGTTTATACCAAAATATTAATTTTGACAATTTTCTATTAAAATGAGTAAAAATATGTGAGTTGGGTATTAATGCTGTATACCAAATTTAAAGGAGGTATTCTATATGAATCACTTGAAAGCTTTGGTTATTAAATTTGTGATGATTGCGGCGGTTTTAGGTATTATTCTTGCAGGGATTTTTGATTTCGCATTTAGCGATACTTTAGTAATCAGTTTAGTGTTAACACTTTTGGCTTATGTTGTAGGGGATTTAGGAATTTTCCAAAATGCCGGTGCCCGCGCAGATCAGGATAAAAGAAATATCGTCGCAACGTTATCGGATGTACTTCTAGCAGCGATTGTTATTTACTTTATGGCACAAAGCTATTCTGAAAACAACGATAATATTGTAGCAGCTACCATTGTTTCGGCTGTAGTCATCGGTTTAGGGGAATGGTTCTTCCACAAATATATTGATAGACAAGTATTCGATAGTCCCCATGAAACAGATGCTCAAAGAGATTATTAATAGTTTCGTAATGGCGCTTTCCAATAAGGAGAGAGCTATTTTTGTACTAGATGTTTTTTACATAATGAACTAAGCATCACACATCCTAAAAAAGGAGGTGTAAAAAATGAAGGACAATCCGAAAAAAAATCAAGAGGAAGAAATGAAAATCCGGCAAGTAGAAGAAGTGTTTTGTTTTTCGCCGAATGACAGCAATGCGTTACTGGCCCATGCAGCGGAAGTTCAAACGACGGATGTGATTCCAATGGATGAGCTGAATGCATATGCCAAAGTCGACAGCACGACAACAACATTGAATAATTTGCACGAAGATAACACGTCCGCAATTTTAGATCGAAACGCACCAAGATAAGTGCCAATGAGAACATCAATTTGGAAAAAATTGATGCTCTTCAATTGATAGAGTGTACGATTTTAATTTAATTCAAAAAAAGAACACGGAAATTAATCCGTGTTCAATGTAATTATTTTCGAGTTGTCGTTGTTTCCCACATATCCTTCAGCCAAGCGTCAAACTGTGCGCCTTTTTCACCTTCATATGTGTTGTAAATATCGATACGCATTTTTTCTAATTTTACTTTGAAGTCTTCATACGTATGGTCCGCAGGCAAGCTTTTCTTAATGCGTTTGAAAATTTTGCGCAGGTCTTTGAACAATTCGCCTTTAGGTGCTTCCGACGGTTCAACTTGCTGACCCATTTTCTTTAACTGTTTCGCCGCAGCATCACGAACTTTCGTTACTAAATCCGCTTTCGCAACATATTCCAAAATTTTGATCGATTCATCCGCTTTAATTTTCGCTAATTCCTGTACTGCATCTAAACGTGCTTCCCAGTCTGCTGTACGATTTATGGCCTTCTTTAATTCACTGAAATTTTCAGGTAATTGTGGTGCTGTTTCTTGATTTTGTTGACTCATTATTTTGTCTCCTTTGTCATTGCCTTACTAGCAATGATCCGCTCCATCCATTATAGCATGAAAGCGAGGCAATTACTCGTTCTAGTGGATGCGCGGATACGATTGCAGTAAGGAAGATTTTCTAATAAAACGTTGCATTGTTCTAATATCCCGAAAAATGTTCTAATAAAAGTGAGATATTCTAATATAAATCCTATTTTTTCTAATAAGTGCCCCAACTATTCAAATAAAACACGCAAATGTTCTAATATCCCATTCAACTCTTCTAATAAGTACCCGAACTTTTCTAATAAAATCCCGGTCCGCTGCCGCACAATGTGAAAAACAATGCTTTCACCCCAAAAAAAAGCCCGACTAAACGAGATCTTCTAATAAACCCAGCCAATGTTCTAATAACCGGCGCAACTCTTCTAATAAGTACCCGAACTTTTCTAATAAAATCCCGCCGCGCTGCCGAACAACGTGAAAAACAATGCTTTCACCCCAAAAAAAGCCCGACTAAACGAAATCTTCTAATTAACCCCGCCAATATTCTAATAACCGACGCAATTCTTCTAATAAGTACCCGAACTTTTCTAATAAAATCCTACCCCGGCAACCGGCCAACGTGAAGATCAACGCTTGCCCTCAAAAAAGCGCCCGACTAACTTAGATTTTCTAATAAAATCCCGCCCCGCTGCCGCACAGCCTAAAAAATCCCGCGCACACACTCTAAAAAAGCACAACCTCAAACACGAAATCTCAACTCATTTCAGTTACACTCTTACTAAGCAATTGACAAAGGAGGAATTCGACCAATGTTTCAAAACAAAACCGTAATCATCACAGGGGCAGCGCAAGGAATCGGGCGCTCCGTAGCAACTCATTTTGCAAAAGCCGGTGCCAATGTGATCATCGCAGATATCGAACATGACTTAGGTGTCCAGCTGGCAGGCGAACTCCAAAAGGAAGGCTACTCCGCTATTTTTGCAGAGACCGATGTGCGCAGTGAAGAGAGCGTCCGTCAATTGATGGAAATGGCCGCAGCCCGTTTTGGAGAAATTCATATTTTGATCAATAATGCGGGGAAAGGGAAATGGATTTCACCGCTGGAATTATCGCTCGAAGACTGGGATGACATCATCAATACGAATTTGCGCAGTGTCTTTTTATGTTCGCGTGAAGCGGCAAAACGGATGAACAGCGGCGGGGCGATCATCAATCTTGCGTCAACGCGTGCGGTCATGTCCGAACCGAATTCAGAAGGCTATGCCGCATCAAAAGGCGGAATCCTGGCCTTGACTCATGCATTGGCAAGCTCATTCAGTGAGCTGAACATAACAGTAAACAGCATTTCACCGGGATGGATTGAAACAGGGGATTACGATGCCCTAAGACCCTCCGACCACAAACAGCATTTTTCAAACCGTGTCGGCAAACCGGATGATATTGCCCGCGCCTGTCTGTATTTAGCGAACCCGGAAAATGATTTTATTACCGGGACGGATCTGACAATCGATGGCGGAATGACGAAGAAAATGATTTACGAAGAATAGTAGAATGAATGGCGCTTTCCTGCAAGAAGGAACAGCGCCATTTTCCATTATAAATCGCACTTCTCGTTCTATCATCGTAATCTAATAGAGTTCTCAGTATTTTCTAATTTTGGGATGGTACATTTACAATTAATAAATTTTGGAGGGATGCCTAATGAAAATTGTAATTGTACCATCAGGGTTTAAAGAATGTTTGGACGCAGAGGATGTCGCATTAGCAATGGAACGTGGGGTAAGACGATTTGACCCGACCGTTGATTTGGAAGTAATACCAATGATTGATGGCGGGGAAGGGTTTGTGAAGACGATTGTTCGTTTAAAAAATGGAGAAATCGTATATAAAAAAGTAACCGGACCGGTCGGCAAAAAGATTAAAAGCTATTTTGGTATTTACACAGAAAACGGGAAACGGAATGCGGTTATTGAGATGGCGGCGGTGGCCGGTTTGAAGCTTGTTCCGCGTCATCAAAGAAATCCGTTGAAAACGACTACTTATGGTGTAGGGGAATTGATTGTTGCGGCAATTGATATGGGCATTGATAATATTCTGATTGGCTGCGGTGATTCGGGTACGTCGGACGGGGGTGCGGGAATGGCGCAAGCATTGGGCATTCGGTTTTTGGACGAAAATAAGCAAATCATCCATGTGAACGGCGGGGAAGACTTAATGGAAGTAGAATCTATTGATATGCAAAATGCAGATCCAAGGGTAAAGAACGTTTCAATCAATGTGGCATGTAACTGGAACAATATTTTATGCGGCGAAAAAGGGGTGGCGCATATATTTGGACCGCAAAAAGGAGCTACACCAAAACAGGTGGAACAATTAGCATCAGCGCTTGATCATTATGCGGATCTAATTGAACAGGCAACAAAAATGGATGTCCGTTCATTACCGGGCAGCGGGGCATCCGGCGGGTTAGGTGCGGGGCTAATTGCATTTGCGGGTGCCACATTGCATCAACGGTTCAATATCATCATGAAATATATCAATATAGAAGAAAAAATTCTGACGGCGGATATCGTATTAACAGCGGAAGGCAGTCTTGATTTTCAGACACCGAACGGGAAAATTCCTGCTGAAGTGGCACGCATTGCGAAAAAGAATCATATCCCGGTCATTGCGATTACAGGAACAATCGGAAAAGGCGCCAATCTGAACTATCATGCCGGGATTGATGCCTACAGCAGCATCATTCAAAAACCGATATCTTTGGAAAAGGCGATTAAAAAAGCACCGAAATGGATTGAGGAAAGTACGGAATCGGTTTTACGGAAAGTTTCAATTGGCATGGAAATAGCCAATAAAGAGAATAGAAAAGAAAGAGCGATTTAACATGCCTAGCAGAGTAGAAAGAAATAAAAAAAAGCAAAATCGCCTGAAAACAAAGATTCAATCGATGCCGAGAAAGACAGCGATCATTATTTCCATACACATTCTGATTCTGATTACGGTTATTTTCATACAAGATTTGGATTACAGTGCAAAAGTTGCTCTATTTGCATTCTTATGCGCGATGACATTATGGGTGACAACGAAATTTTCAGCAGGCTGGGTGGCGATGGCACTTATTGCATTTATAATTTTAATGAATGCAGCAGAGCCTGATTTATTGTACAGCTCATTATCCGAAAAAGTCGTGTGGCTCATGATCGGTGCGTTCATTATCGGGGAAGCCGTTAAAAAATCCGGGCTGGCCGAACGACTAACAATGTTCATCTTAAGTAAATCAAATAAAAAAGAGAATGTCGTGCTCGGGCTAAGTTCGGTATTGTTTGCATCGGCCTTCTTTATTCCTTCAACATCAGGGCGGGCAGCATTATCGATGCCGATCATAAAGCAAATAAGCGAAAAATTTACTTCCAAAGAACAAAGTGTTTTGGCGATTATCGCACCGGTCATTATTTTAATGAGTACATCGGCGACCTTAATCGGAGCAGGTTCCCATTTAATCGGCGTCGGTTTTCTCGAAAGTACGGCCGGTAAATCGATTTCCTACATCCAGTGGTTAATATGGGGAGTTCCGTTTGCACTTGTTGTAACATTGCTTTCATTAATCGTCATCAAATGGACATTGTGGCCGCGGGATAGTGCTGAGGAATTGGAAAGTGTTGAAACAACACCTTTAATAAAACCTTTAGAAAAAGATGAAAAAAAGACAATGATACTCATATTATTCTTAATCATCGGCTGGATGACGGAAAGCCTTCACGGGTTGGATATTGAACTGATTACAGTAATCGGTGCCATTCTTTTTATGATGCCGAACTTCGGGATTATCAGTTGGAAACAAGGAATGAATGCCGTTTCGTGGAATCTTGTAATGTTCGTTGCTGCAGCGACGGCGCTCGGTAAAGTATTGGTTGATACGGGGATTGTGGAATGGATGGAAAGTGAAATGATCAGCGTCCTGCATCTGTTTGTCGGTGCACCGGACTGGCTGATTGTACTAATGATCCTAACGATTACCGTGACAAGTCATCTATATATTACTTCCCATACGACTCGTGCCATTGTCTTCATTCCAGGACTGATTTTATTCAGTGAGTTAATCGGGGTCAACCCGTCAACTGTCGTGTTTTTAAGTCTGATCGGGATGAACTACTGTGTAACGGTGCCGGTCAGCTCGAAAGCATTGCTGCTGTTTTATGAGGAAGGGGATATTTCCTATGATGCGCGGAACCTCATAAAGCTTAGCGCCATTTTAATGCCCCTTTATATATTCATCATCATGCTGTTCTACTTTACTATTTGGCAATGGACAGGCATGCATTTATAAAGTCAGTGTCAATTTCCATTTAAGGAAATTGACAATTTTTTTCTGTATTTAACACGATTCCTAGCAATTATTAACTAATAGTTCTAAATTTAAAAATAGTTCAGAAAATAAAGATTGTTTTTATAATTACCCTGTTATAATATAAAACGTATTAAATAACTAGGGATTAATAGTGGAGGCAATTAGCATGAAAAAATTATTATCAATCGTTACATTATCAGCACTTGTTTTGGCAGCATGCGGTGGCGATAAAACAGAGGAAAACGCAAGCGAGGCAAAAAATAAATTAGAGGAAATCCAGGCAGACGGCAAAATTCAAATCGGTCTTGAAGGAACATTTCCTCCATTCAGCTTCCATGATGAATCAGGTGCACTAACTGGCTTTGAATATGAAATTGCCGATCAGATCGCAAAAGACCTTGGTGTTGAAGCAGAATATGTTGAAACAAAATGGGATTCTTTAATTGCAGGTTTAGATACAGATAAATACGATTTCGTTATTAACAACGTATCGATTACAGATGAGCGTAAAGAAAAGTACGACTTCTCAACGCCATATATGAAATCAGAAGCGGTAGTTGCAGTCCATACAGATAACACAGAAATTAAAGAGCCGGCTGACATGGACGGCAAAAAATCTTCACAAACAATTACAAGTAACTTTGCCCGCGATGCAGAAGCGCTTGGTGCAGAAGTAGTTGCTACAAATGATTTAATGAGTTCAATCGAGCTTGTTGTACAAGGCCGCGCAGATGGAACAATCCATGACCGTGTAACATTCCTGACATACTTGCAGGAACAGCCGGATACGAAATTGAAAGTGCTGGACGGTGCGATCAATTCAACTGATATCGCATTAATATTAAATAAAGAAAACGATGAGTTCCGTGAGAAGTTAAATGAAATTATTAAAGAACGTACAGAAGACGGTACATTCGAAGCAATTTCGGAAAAATATTTTGGTGAAAATGTTATTTCAAACAACTAATGGAAAGGTCGTTTCGACGGCCTTTTTTACGTGGATTTAACTATAGAAAGGAGTGTTAGTGGATGAGTAGAGAAATGGATATATTACTGAACTCGATCTGGCCGATTTTAAAAGCAGGACTTCTTGTTACCATTCCGCTATCGCTCATTGCCTTTGTCATAGCTTTAGTCATCGCAGTCGTGACGGCACTGGCTCGAATCTCGAACTACAAAGTATTACGCTGGATTTTCGGTACGTACGTCTGGGTATTTCGTGGAACACCATTATTGGTGACTTTGTTTATTGTATTCTTCGGTCTTCCGAAAGTGGGGATTACCCTTGATGCATGGACAGCGGCGATTATTACTTTCTCACTGAATACAGGTGCCTATGCATCCGAATCGATCCGGGCTTCGATTCTAGCCATTCCAAAAGGACAATGGGAAGCTGCAGAATCCCTCGGTATGACATATTGGCAAATGATGCGCAGAGTTATCGCACCACAGACCGTCCGAATTTCATTGCCGTCAGTAGCCAATGATTTTATCGATCTGGTAAAAGGAACATCTTTAGTTGCGAGTATCACACTGGCGGATCTATTCATGGTCGGGCAGCAAATTACCGCACGTACATATGAGCCGCTTATGATTTATTCACTTTGTGCGGTCATCTATTTAATCTTCATTAGTATACTGATGGTCATTCAAAGCCGCCTGGAAAAATACGCATCGAAGTATGTATAAGATTGTCAGGTGTAGCGCTAGAAGGGAGGGCTTATTATCGTACAATTTCAGCAAATGTCGAAGTTCTTTGGCGAGAACGAGGCATTGAAAAATATTAATTTAACATTTCATGAAGGCGAAACAACGGTTATTTTAGGTCCATCCGGTTCAGGGAAATCAACGCTGTTACGCTGCATCAATTTATTGGAGCGACCTGAGAAGGGAGTTTTGACAGTCGGCTACCAGACAGTTGAACTGAACAAACCGATTTCTCAGAAGAACCTGCTTTCAATTCGCCAAAATACGGCGATGGTATTCCAAAGCTTCAATCTGTTCCCGCATATGAAAGTGCTTGAAAATGTGATGGAAGGGCCGGTTACCGTTTTAAGGAAAGACAAAGCGGCTGCAAAACAAAAGGCACAGCAATTATTGGAGAAGGTTGGCCTGAGTCATAAAACAGACCAGTATCCATCGCAATTATCCGGCGGGCAGCAGCAGCGTGTCGCCATCGCAAGAGCATTGGCAATGGAGCCGCAGTTTTTGCTGTTCGATGAGCCGACGAGTGCACTGGATCCCGAGCTTGAGGGAGAAGTACTGAAGGTGCTGAAAGATTTAGCGGAAGAAGGCAAGTCGATGATTATCGTGACACATAACCTGAATTTTGCGCGCGAAGTGGCCGACCGGATTTTATTTCTGGAAAACGGTGAGATCGGCTATGACGGCATAACCGAAAACTTCTTTACAGCGAATAACAATGAACGGATTCAGCAATTTATAAAATCTATGCAATTTATCTAACTAGGGGGATTCAACATGACAACAGAGAAAACGAATGTAGAGAGCTTTGATTTAGACCATACGAAAGTAGTGGCACCATACGTACGACTTGCCGGTACGAAAACAGGAGCGAAAGGCGATGTCGTAACAAAATACGATATCCGCTTCAAACAGCCGAACAAAGCACATATGGAAATGCCGTCACTGCACTCTTTGGAGCATTTAATGGCCGACCGTATCCGCAACCATAGTGAAGATGTCGTTGATTTATCGCCAATGGGCTGCCAAACAGGCTTCTACCTGGCATTACTGAACTACAATGACTATGACGGTGTATTAACGATTATCGAAAATACCCTGCAGGATGTGCTGAAGGCAGATTCTGTTCCGGCATGCAATGAAGTCCAATGCGGCTGGGCGGCAAGCCATAGCTTGGAAGGCGCAAAAGCATTGGCTGAAGAATTTTTAGCCGGCCGCGCTGAGTGGCATATCGTGTTCGGTGAATAATTGATGAAGCAAGTCTCCTGTGAGGGCTATCTCGCAGGAGGCTTTTTTATGTGAAATATAACATTTTCGGCACCCCACCCCCCACCGTTAATGCAAAATTTAAATATTAAACGAAAGGCATCTTCTAGTTAGGAGATTCCATTTAAATTATAGGGGGAAAAGTTCGTAAACAAGGTTAAAATAGGCTAAATTGAAGTGGTGCAAATTTGAATTAAGAAGGGGAAGGGTACAATGAAAAGCGCAAAACCATTTTTAATGTTTCAAGGCGGTGTTGCAGAAGAAGCAATGAACTTCTACACATCCGTAATCGAGGACGCGGAAATTACGAGCATTGTCCGCTATGGAGCAAACGAAGGCGGAGACGAAGGAACAGTCATGCAAGCGACTTTTTCAATAAAAGGTCAGGAATTTATGTGCATTGACAGCAATTTGAAACATGAATTTGACTTCACCCCGTCGTTTTCTATTTTTATTACATGTGATACAGAAGAGGAAACCGACTATCTGTATGAAAAACTGCTTGAAGGCGGCCATCCGCTAATGCCAATCGGGGATTACGGTTTCAGTAAGAAGTTCGGCTGGCTCAATGACCGTTACGGCGTGTCGTGGCAGATTAATTTAGCTTAATGAAATGAGCCGGGTGTCATGCGTTGATTGATACCCGGCTCTTCATTTTCTAATAAAGGTCTGAGTTGTTCTAATATATTTTATAATCTTCTAATAAAAGTGAGATGTTCTAATATAAGTATCGGTTGTTCTAATAAGTCTGTCATATGTTCTAATATCGTCCGCAGATCTTCAAATATCCCGCCCGGAAGTTCTAATAAACGCTCAAATCTTCTAATAAAATCGGTAAGCCGGTGAAAACAGATCTCTATAAATAAATTGTTCTAATATAACCCGCAAAAGTTCTAATAACCGCACCAATTCTTCTAATAAAATCGATACAATAATACAAAAAATTCTCTAGCAAAAAATTGTTCTAATAACCCACCCAAATGTTCTAATAACCACCGAAAATCTTCTAATAAAACCGCCCCAACCTCAGCGACTCACCCCGCATTAAGCATCCCGCCAAACGCCCGGTTTTTCACCATCACTTTCAGCAAGCCATAGCCTAAAATTGCACCCGCAAACGAACTCATCATAAAGGCCGGGACAAAACCGAACAGCGCCGCTTCCTGACCTAAAAATAATATCGCAATCGGATAAGTAGCCATTGCACCAAGTAACCCTGTCCCGACCACTTCACCCAAAGCGGCAAACGCCAGCTTCTTCGTTTTCGCAAACAACAATGCCGCGAGAAGGGCACCAATCATGCTTCCAGGGTAAGCAAATAGACTGCCTGTCCCCATCAAGTTTCTTAACGTTGATGTAAGAAACGCCTGCAATACCGCATACCATGGACCGAGAAGTACGGCCGAGACGACATTGGCAAAATGCTGTATCGGAAAAATTTTCGCGAATCCTAATGGGATATACACCATACTGCTGAGAATCGTTGTAATCGCTGCTATAATCGCGGAGTATGTAAGCTTTCTCGTTTTATTCATTTCAACCATCCATCCTTTACATTAATTTTTGCAACAAAAAAACCACTTTCAATGAAGAAAGTGGTATCGTAGCCTATAAAAAAAATAAAAATAGGGAATCGACACTACTTTCCTACGCTAGTATTACCTAGATCAGGTGCAAAGGGTACTTCTCAGCCAAAAGGCGCCCCTAGTAGTTTGACGAGCAGATTATCTGCTTCCAATATTAGGTTAATTTCACAATAATCATAACATGACCACTTCACAATGCAAGCACTTTTTTGAAACTTACTCCCTTTGACCGAGTGCAATCACTGCTCATATCCGCCGCCATAATTAGCGGGCTGGGCGTGCTGCCAAGGGTTTGGCGGACCGATGAAAGTATTAGGTCGGACAGGTGCAACTGCCTGCTGCCACAGATTTTCATTCATGCCATAAGTATGGGCCATAATATTTGCCGGTGTCAGCTTAAGCAGGTCGGAACCTAAAATCACTTCAGGTGTCGGAGCATTAAAAATGGCAAGCAGATGCGTGTTGTTTTGCGTAGCAACTTCGTAATGCCACCACCCTTGAGGAACGTTCGCCACTTGACCGGGGCTAATCGGAAAATGCATCAGCTGTTTCGTAAAAGGATTCAAAATCGAAACAATCGCCCTTCCCGTGATACAGTAAACAAGTTCCGCCGCATTTTGATGGTAGTGCGGCTCAATGACATTATTGGCACTCAAATAAATATCAAGCAGCGATATATTATCCAGCGTATTCAACTGGTTGACACCCATTACATTAATAAAATTATGCTGGTCTTTAATGAACAACGGGTTTTTATTAAGATCGAATGTAAACTGCGGTTGCGCTGAAACATGATTCGGATTCAATCGTTCACCTCTTTTTTATTGTAGTTAAAGTATGCGATAATTTAACGGGGTGTGCCTATTGCCGATAGTAGCACGCCACTTAAAAATATGCATATAGCGCATTGATTAATGTAAAAATTAAAATAAACAGAGTAGCACCACATACAATAATTTCTGCAAAGTGGACGAGCATAACTCTTTCATCACTTAATTCAGCTTTATGAAAACCAAAGAAGTCCCCGTGACTGATAATATAAATAAACGTACTCACGACCATTAAGGAAGACATTAAAAATGAAATCGAAGGCAAAGAAGTAACGTAGCGCGGGTTGCCGCCTGTTTCCATATAGAGCGGAATATCCAATCCCTTGCTCAACACAAAACTGACAATGACCAGAATGTAGAGAATAAGCGAAATATTAAACGGATGTTTGCGGTAGTCGATCAGGTCAAGCATCACTTTTGTCTTCCCGTGATACTCCCAGTCCGCATCGTCTTCGGTTCTTTCACCTTTCAGCATGTAAATGATACCGGCTACTACAAGCCCCGAAAACAAATACCATTCCAGCATCGTAAAAAGCAGCAGCCAGCTATAAAATGGTGCGATTACAAGCGGGAGAATAACGAGGCCGATCACCCATTTATTAAAGGGCAGATTCGTCATGAGCCATTCGTTCAAAGCATCCCGTTTATCTTTCAGATGTACTTTTTCCGGCTGCAGGTAACTGAAGAGACGACTCATGACAAATGTGCCTCCTACAACCGCTAACCCGATTCCGAAAACAACATAGGAAGCTTTCGGATAATCTATGACATTTTCATAATTAAGGATGATCCAGTTCCCGCTTATAGCAGTGGTCAATATCCCGATAAACATCATATATAAAGAGAAGTTCCTCATTTCTCCACCTCCATTTGTTATATTCTACGACGACGACTGGAAATAGTTTTAAACAGAGTTCTAATTACGACCTGCATTGTTCTAATAAACAAAAAAATGTTCTAATAAAAGAGCGACTTTCTAATATACCAATGAGTTGTTCTAATAAACAGCAGACATCTTCAAATAATGCACCCCAATATTTTAATACCCGGCCAACATTTTCTAATAACCGCCCCAACTCTTCTAATAAAACCCCAAAACAAAAAGCGATCGCACAAATAGAAACGTCAACTCTTACTGTGCAGTCGCTTTTTTCAAAATCAGTTGCAGTATTTCATTGGCACAAATCGCATCCGCATCAGCAGTATGGTGGTTAAGAAGCGGGATGTGATATGTTTCGGCAATGACATTTAAATTATTCTTCGGGCTGTCCAAATATTTGCGTGCAAGCAGTACCGTACAGGCAGCCGGATTCGTTGGGCGAATGCCATTTCGGAAAAACTCGAGTGCGAGAAAGCTGTACCAGTCAAACCCGATATGGTGACTGACAATCGGCAAATCCGCTAAAAAATCTTTAAAGGAGCGAATGACAGGGGAGATCGTTTGCTCTTTTTTCACACGTTCATTTGTAATCCCATGAATATGAGAATTTTTGATTGGTTTTTCCGGATTCACAAACCGGTGAAAAAGATCCACCGCTTCTCCATTACGTATTTTTAGCGCAGCGATCTCCACGATTTTATCACCTCTGGCAGCTGAACCTCCCGTCGTTTCAATATCAACGACGACATATTCAGGCGCATGCTCCAACAGATCCACCATCTCCGCAACCTTTAACCGTGGACTGTACGTTGTAATAAACTTTCTTAAATACTGTACGGCGAGCTTCGTATTGTAATAATGGCCATAGCGCGTTCGGGCAATATAGCCGTGCTGTTCCAGTTCATCAATTGCTTCTGCCGGATAGCTCGCGGCCAATGCTTCATGTTTGGCAAAGCCCACAATCGAGCATGTAATCATGATGCGGATATGCAGCCGTTCGATGTCCATAAACTTCACCTCTTATTGGAACGTTTGTTCTATAATTGAACCATATATGAAGGGAATAATAAATAAAAAAGCTGACCATAACCCGAAAATTCAGCAATGGTCAGCCTGTCACTATTCAGAAAACGGATTTGGTACTGGCTGCAGACGCGCTCGGACTGTTACAAGCAGGGAACATTGAATGATTCTTGAACCGTTAAAGAGATTGTGTTCGCCTACTGTCGGTATTACCATATTCCTATCGTTCTCTTATCCAAGAAAGTAATTCTGGCAAAATATTTACACAATGATATCTCACTACAGGTCAGTAATGAATTAATAAGACTACATATAGAGGAGAGGAAGTTCATATTTATTCCTTTATTTGGATTTAATTAACGCAGTTTTCCTTATAAATTGTTCAAAAATACTGAATATTACTTCTCTAAATCAGCGCTAAACCAAAACTTAGGTCTTTCTGTTGGAATGTTTGAATGTCTCTTGACGTTGTAAAATGTTAGGCCTATCATTGCTAATAGAATCAATTGATAATGATTATCATTATTGATTGTTAATTCTAATAAGAAATCAAGCTGTCTTTACATAACTGTATACGTGAAAGGAAGTGTTGAAGTGAACTTTCAGGAGTTAAGAGGGAAAGTTGCACTTGTGACAGGTGGGGCCCAGGGAATTGGCGCAAGCCTTGTCAAAAGCTTGGCTACATTAGGAGTAAAAGTTGCTGCAATAGATTATAACGAGGAGAAATTGAGAAGCCATGTGAATGGTTTAATAGAGCAGGGCCACGAAGTTTTCGCCTATCCTGCAGATGTCGGGGATAGTAACGCCATTGATGCAGTTGTCGAGAAAGTGGAAAACGAAATCGGACCAATCGAAATGCTCGTCAATGTAGCAGGTACGTTGACTACAGGACCGGTTGGATCATGTACTGACTGTGACTGGGCAAGGGTTTTTTCAATTAATACGACAGGTGTGTTTTATGTTTCAAGAGCGGTAAGCCGTTATATGATTCAAAGAAATGCAGGTTCAATTGTAACAGTCGGATCCAATGCCGCTAGTGTACCGAGAATTTCGATGGCGGCCTATGCAGCATCAAAAGCGGCAACGGTCATGTTTACAAAATGTCTTGGTCTAGAGCTGGCAGAGCATAATATACGCTGCAATATCGTTTCACCGGGCTCGACGGATACGGACATGCAACGTTCGATGTGGTCCGATGATGATGGAGCTGAAGTTATGATTAAAGGAATGCCTGAAACGTATAAAGTAGGGATTCCGCTGAAAAAAATTGCACAACCGGACAATATTGTCGGCGCGATTCTGTTTTTCCTGTCCGAGTACTCAAGCCATATTACGATGAGCAACCTTGTCGTGGATGGCGGCGCGACATTGGGAGCGAGTTAAGTATGTCTTTCAAATTCAGAGCAGTGAAACGAAAAGGAGCGGTAATATGGTTAGCAAACAAAAGGCACTAATCGAACAAGAACTTTTAGATGAGTATGAAGTTGGTGACTTTTTCATTGAAACACCAAAAAGAACGATATTAGGCAAAGGTTCATTCATGCACGTGCCAGCGGGTGAAGCACGTCAAAACCAGATGGAAGGATTGTCCTATAGGGTGGCGAGCGCGTTGAAGAAGGCGAAAGAACAAGGACATCCACGACCTGTTGTAACGGGCGCGGTGCCATTTGATTACTATAAAAAGGCATGTTTACTTGTTCCGGAATCTATCCAAATCGCACCATCATTGCAGCAGGAGGAAAGGGCAGTGACCACTTCAGCATCTGTTACTGTGAATCGGCTCGTATCCAATCCATCACCAGAGCACTATAAGCAGGGTGTCATGCAAGGCATTGAAAGAATAAAATGCGGCGAACTCGATAAAATTGTGCTGGCACGTTCACTGGAAGTAAGTCTCAATGAGCCGATCGACCTTCCGCAGCTGTTACGAAATCTTGCGTATCAAAACAAACATGGATATACGTTTGCAGCGCCGATTGAAACCGGAAATCAAAAAGCTTCGCTCATCGGGGCTAGTCCGGAGCTGCTTGTTTCAAGACAAGGGATGTACGCCATTGCGAATCCATTAGCCGGCTCAAGACCTAGAAGTGAAGATCCGGTAGAGAACCAAAGACGTGAAGCGGAACTGCTTTCGTCACCAAAGGATTTACATGAGCATGCGGTCGTAGTGGAAGCGGTCGTCAAGGGATTGCGTCCATTACTAAAAACGATGGAAGTCCCGGAAAAACCGTCAGTCGTGTATACGGAAACGATGATGCATCTTTCGACTGTCATTAAAGGTGAGCTCCTGAAAGCGGATATCTCATCGTTGGATTTAGCTATTGCCCTGCAGCCTACACCAGCTGTTTGTGGCGCACCAACGGAAAAGGCAAGACAGGCAATCACAGAAATTGAACCGTTTGACCGAGGCTTCTTTACAGGCACAGTCGGTTGGTGTGATGCTGAAGGCGATGGGGAATGGGTTGTGACGATTCGCTGTGCAGAGGCAAATGGCGATTCATTGCGGTTATTTGCGGGAGCAGGCGTTATGGGCGAATCGAAGCCTGAAGAAGAATTGGCTGAGACAGGTGCGAAATTCCAGACAATGCTTCGCGCAATGGGCATCGATACAGAGCAACTGAAGGATATTTAAACGTTTAATTACATGAAATACAACAAGGTTTCATCAACAAAGAAAAAGGAGTGATTTAGATGGCTATTCCAGCGATCTCATCATATAAAATGCCAAAAGAAAGCAATCTTCCAAAAAATAAAGTAGGTTGGGAAGTCGATCCGAACAAGTCTGTCCTACTCATTCATGATATGCAGCAATACTTTATCGATTACTATGAGAAGGATTCATCATTAGTTCGTGAAATGATCGCCAACATAAAAGCAATCCGAAAACAATGCGATAAACTTGGCATTCCAGTTGTCTATACGGCACAATCGGGAAATCAAAAACCAGAAGACCGCGCATTACTGACTGATTTTTGGGGAACAGGACTAAAAGACGATCCGAACATTACAAAAGTGATCGATGAATTGGCGCCGGGCAAGGCCGATATCGTTTTGAAAAAATGGCGCTACAGTGCATTTAAGAAATCTAATTTACTGGAAATGATGAATGAACAAGGCCGAGATCAGTTAATCATTTGCGGGGTTTACGCCCATATCGGTTGCCTTATGACTGCTGGAGAGGCTTTCATGTCGGACATTAAGCCGTTTTTCATTGCCGATGCAGTAGCTGATTTTACACAAGCTGAGCACGAAATGGCGATCAACTATGTGGCAGGCCGCTGTGGGGCAGTTTATTCTACAGCCCAAATTATGGACCAGCTCAAGCGTGAGGCGTCTGCAGAAACAGAGCTCGTATAACAATGAACAGGTGGTGGAAATTTTCACTGCCTGTTTTTTGCATTTATGATAGAAGCAAGTTTTTTTGAAGAATAAACAGGGAATTGGTTACCGACAATGTTTTAGACAAAAGGAGATGAAGTAGATGACAAATTCGGTGCCAAAGGAAGAAGGAATTGACCACAGCCTGAATCTTATGAGAGAAGGCTATTTGTATATTTTAAATAGAAGACAAAGCTTTCATTCCGATCTGTTCGAAACACGATTGCTTGGAAAAAAGGCGGTCTGTATGGGCGGAAAGGAAGCGGCCGATCTTTTTTACGATAACAGTAAGTTTAAAAGGGCAGGTGTTGCACCAAACCGTGTTGCCGAAACATTATTCGGCAAAAAGGGTGTACAGACACTGGATGGAGATGCCCATAAGCACCGGAAAAAGATGTTTATGTCCATAATGTCCCAGGACCGACTTAGAAAACTGAATGAAATTGCCGCGAAGCAGTGGGACACGGCTTTAACTAAATGGCAGGGGATGGACGACGTTGTTCTTTACGAGGAAGCGCTGGAAATCATGTGCCGTACTGCCTGTGAGTGGGCGGGGGTACCGGTCGAAGAGAAGGACATGAAAAAGCTTGCCGACGATTTTAGAGCGATGTTTGAATCGGCAACGGCAATCGGACCATCGCACTGGGCTGGCAGACATGCACGAAACCGGGTGGAAAAGTGGATGGGGAACCTCATCGACCAAGTGCGCGAGGGGAAACTGAATCCTGAAGAAGGCACAGCACTGTATACATTTTCATGGCATCGTGATTTGGAAGGGAATCTTCTTGATCAGGAGGTCGCTTCTGTAGAAGTAATCAATATATTAAGGCCGATTGTAGCGATTGCGGTCTATATTACTTTTTCAGCATTGGCTGCCCACCATTATCCGGAAGAGCGGAAGAAGCTTCAAACCGGCAACGAAAAAAATACACAGATGTTTGTGCAGGAGGTGCGCCGCTTTTATCCATTCTTCCCTTTTGCCGCCGCGGAAGTGAAGGCAGATTTTACATGGAAGGATTATACGTTTGAAAAGGGTACATTAACTTTATTGGATTTATACGGAACGAATCATGATACGAATATTTGGGGGAATCCCGAAGTGTTTCAGCCGAGCCGTTTTGAAAACTGGGATGGCAGTCCGTTCAGCTTTATTCCGCAAGGGGGCGGCGATTACTATTTAGGCCATCGCTGTGCGGGGGAATGGGTGACGATTGAGATGATGAAAGTGAGTCTTGATTTCCTAGTTAACCAAATGTCATACGATGTTCCGGAACAGGATTTAAGCTACAGCAAAGTAAGCATCCCAAGCTTGCCTAAAAGCAAAGTGATGATTAAGAATGTCCAGCGAGTATAAGAGAAAAAGCCTGTAACCTTTTACTTGGCTACAGGCTTTTTAAATGCTAATTCGCTAAATCAATTTCTCCAACCTTTTCCTGAAAAACGTTTCAATTTGTGCCCATTGAACGTGTGTTACGGACTCCAGAGAATCCTCCAAACAGACAGCTGCACTGTAACCAGGTGCAAGGAAAAAAGGAATGGTACGGGCTTTTACACGTGAGGCGGGGTGATGAATCGATCCATCTTGCCGGATCGTTGCCTCCATTAAAGAAACGTGTAAACCAAACCCTTTATATTTCCCGTAACTTTCCTTAGCAGTCCAGAGGGAATAGAAAGCTTCCTGTTCAAGAAGCTTATAGAGATGATTCTCCTCTTCGCTCCACAATGCTTGAAAGAGGGAGAAATCCCTTGTTACCTGCTGCTCCACATCAATTCCAACCGGAAAATCACTAATGGCACATGCCACATAACTTCCGGAATGGGAGAGATTGAAGTGAAGGTCTTGTCCTAGTTGGTATTTACCGTTTGAATCTTTAGTAAAGCGAACTTCCGATAATTCCTTTTCGTAAGTCGTCATCAACATCATCTTCGTCAGTAAATGGGCGCAAACCGTCCGCAACTGATCTTCCGTTTTCCGCATGCGTCCAACACGCTCTACCACGTCGTTTTCCAAAAAGGGAAGATAACGTTGCCAATCAGCAGGCATCTCGTTGATCTTGCAATAGGCGATGGTTGTCATGCTTTTTCTCCCTTTAGAATAGTTGCCTGTTCTTTCGCAATTAAAGAACAGCCGAGTCCTGCCAAAAGCAGAACAACCGTAGCAACGAGGGCGTACTGATAAGAAAGAATCTCTGAAAAGTAGCGACCAGACACGGTTAATGTCGTCGCCACAAGTGCAATTCCTACTGCAGCTCCAACGCGGTTAAGCATATTGTAAAGCGTTGTCGCCTTGCTCATCTGACTTTTCGCTACATGATGAAAGGCGGAAAGTTGCGAACCGATTACACTATGCCCTAAACATATTCCGACAGCAAACATCAATGCGCGTAACAGCCAAGGATTTGCTGAAGGACCAAGAATGGCGATACAGCAGAAAATCATTACCGTACCGATCAAACCGAGACGTACTGTAAGCAGCATTCCGAAACGCTTGGAAGTTCGAGGCAGTAATTTGGATGCGACCATCAGCCCAAGTGCTTCGGTAAACGTAATAAGTGAGCTTTCCAGAGCAGAAGCCGAGTACGCGTACTGATACATGAGCGGGAACAGATACAGCATCCCCATCAGGGCGCCCATGGAACACATCGCGACGAGACTCGATGAAAGGAAAAGCGGTTGTTCATACAGACGCACATCCAGCAGCGGCTCTTTTATTTTTCGTTCATATACGTAAAAACTACTTAATAAAAATATACCAACAATCGCACAAAAGACGACCGTAATGGAAACACCGTCTGATGCAATAAGGCTCAGAGTGAGCATTAACAGCGGCAACCCGAGTGCAATGAGCATATAGCCCAACGTATCAAATGGTGCTTCAAAAATCTCAAATTCCGTTAAGGCAAAAAGTCCGATCAGGACAATGACGATACCAAACGGAATATTAATGAAGAACGCCCAGTTCCATGATAAATACTCCGAAAACAGTCCGCCCACTAGGGGGCCAATCGCCGGTGCAAAGGCGATTGGCAATACTAATGAACGCGACAGATTTTGTCTTTCCGGTGGAGGAAATGTCCGAAACAGCAGTGTCATGCTGACAGGTGTAATGATTCCTCCTGCCAGTCCCTGCAGCACGCGCGCTAAAATAAGGGCCTGCAAGCTTCCCGCCAATCCGCAAAGAAGAGAGGCGAGTGTAAATAGACTGACAGAGAGTACATACATTCTTTTCACGCCGAACCGATTGCTTAAATAGCCGGCAGCAGGCAATGCAACAGCGATGCTGACAAGGTAGCCGATATTAATGCCGTTCGTTGCCCCCGGTGGTACACCGAATTCAACAGCTATCGTAGGAAGAAGCACATTGACAATCGTTCCGTCGATTGAAACCATGAACATCGCCACAACATACAGGGCGATGATGACTGCTCGCTGTGCTTTCATCCCAGAACACTACGGAGACTTTTAGGTCTCATATCCATCCAATTTTCTTCTATATAGAGTTGGCATAATGGTTTTAAAGCAGGGCCATATACGACCTCCCATCCGGCAGGGACAGGAATGACTGCTGGCCATACTGAGTGCTGATCTTCCGCATTTCGCAAAACGTAATATTCACGATCTTCTTGTTCAAAAGGGTTAGACATACATTTTTTTCTCCTTTACTAAGTACTTGATTAATGTTTGGCCGATTTCATTCAATGGGATGGACTGACACATATCTTTATGGCGACAGGCAATATCAATCTGTGTAAGCTCTCCTTTGATATACGGATTCCACGAAGTAGCATCAACGTCCGGGATCCAATCTGGCACAAGTGTAGATTTATAAAATAAAGCATCGCCATTATACGTTTCTTGCTGATGATTTTTCAGTAACTGAATCGAGTTTTTATACACTTCTTTTAAGCGCAGAAACGTCGATTCATCTAATGTTGCAATTGCGCTGCCCTCTGCTTTTAGAGCATCCATTACATATTCCTGTGTCACTTCATCTTCTATGTCAGGTTCATACCCGGCTAGGGCAAGAAGTGCCACAAGTGCCTCCTGTTCTTCCGTCAGCTCCACTGGCGGGGTGAATGTGAACGGGTAGGCATCCATAATGCATAGAAGCGACAGTTCTTCTCCCTGGCGTTCCAGCTGGACAGCCATTTCCTGTACGACATTTCCGCCAAGTGACCATCCGAGTAGACGATATGGTCCTTTTGGTTGAATTTCTTTGATGGCTTCAATATAGCCGAGCGCCATTTCGGTTAAAGAACCCGGTAGTTCACAATCTTCGGCAATCCCTTTTGCTTGAATGCCGTATAGGGCAAACTCCGGCGGCAGATTTTTTAGCAGTCCTGCATAGCACCAGCTTAACCCTCCTGCAGGATGAACAGCAAAAATCGGTTGCTCCCCGCTGCGTAACGGCAGTACGGTGTTCAATGCCTGTGATTCTTTTCCTTTTTGCAGAATATGAGCGAGTCCGGATACAGTAGGTGCTTCAAATAAATGCCCGATTGCCAGCTCTTTCCCGAATGCCTCGCGAATGCGTCCGATCAGCTGTACGGCTAATAACGAGTGGCCGCCAAGTTCGAAAAAGCTGTCCTCTGTGCCGACCTGTGGCAGATTGAGTACTTCGCAGAACAGTTCACAAAGCAATGTTTCCTGCGGTGTTTTCGGCAATACAAGCTCCTGCAATGTAATGACAGGTGCAGGGAGCTGCTTCGTATCCAGTTTTCCGTTTGCTGTAAGCGGCATCTGCTCCAGGGAAGTGCAGCTTGATGGAACCATATAGGCCGGCAGTGAACGGGAGATGAATTCTTTCAACATTTGCTCGGTTACATCCGTACCTTGCTCCGGAACATAGTAGGCAGCCAGGCGGACATCATCTTTTCGATCTTCTCTCGCAATGACAGCTGCCTGTGCGATTTGCGGATGTTTCAGAAGCACTTGTTCAATCTCGCCAAGCTCAATGCGGAAACCACGTATTTTCACTTGGTGGTCAATGCGTCCGATATAGTCCAGATCGCCGTTTTTCGTCAAGCGAGCCAGATCGCCTGTACGGTACATCCGGCTTCCCGGAGGTCCATACGGGTTGGCGATAAAACGTTCTGCCGTTAAGGAAGCACGGTTTAAATAACCTTGTGCCAAGCCTTCGCCAGAAACATACATTTCGCCGACAACACCGGGAGGAACAGGTTTTAACTGCCCATCAAGGACATAAATATTTAAATCAGGAATCGCCGTGCCGATCAGACTATTCGCCTGTGACTGGCTCAGTTCTTCATTTACACTTAAGTAGCTGACATGGACAGTTGTTTCGGTAATGCCGTACATATTCACAAGGGTAGGTGCATCTTCCGGGTGTCGGTCATACCATTCCTGTAAACGCGTCAGGTTAAGTGCCTCCCCGCCAAATACAATGTAGCGTAGTACCAGTTGTCCGGACAGTTCGGGATGCTCTTTATCAACGGTCATGAGCTGATAGAAGGCAGATGGTGTCTGGTTCAGTACCGTAATTTTCTTGTCTGCAAGCAATGCCAAAAAGTCGATAGGCGAGCGGCTGACATTGTACGGTATGATTACGAGCTCACCGCCATATAACAGGGCACCCCATATTTCCCATACGGAAAAGTCAAAGGCATAGGAATGGAACAGCGACCAGCGATCTTCTTCGTTAAAATGAAACCATTCATCTGTTGCATCAAGTAAGCGGATGACGTTCTGGTTCGGAATAACCACACCTTTTGGGCGGCCAGTTGAACCGGAAGTATAGATAACATAGGCCGGATTCATTGAATGAGTGTTTCGTTCCATGTTCTCAGAAGGGAATGCAGTAAGTAAAAGCTTCTCCATGACAAGTACTTCCATCGCTCCCGTCGTTTCTGCTGACAGATTTAAATCTTCGGTTGTAATTAAACAGCTCGGGTTTGCATCATTTAAAATATAGTCAATACGGTCCTGCGGATAAACCGGATCAATCGGCACATAGGCAGCGCCGGCTTTTAAAACGGCTAAAATGCTGACAATCATATCGGTTGAACGCGGCATTAACAGTGCGACAAATGTTTCGGATGTAACGCCTTTTTCCAGTAAAAGATGTGCCAACTGGTTCGCTTTACGGTTCAATTCGGTATAAGTAAGCTCTTCGTTTCCGTCACTGACAGCAATTCGTTCGCCATGCATTTCCACAATCGCTTCGAATTGTTCGGCAATAGTTTTTTGCTTGCTTACATGGCCTTTCGGATTCCAGTCAAGCAGAATTTTTTCCTGTTCCTGTTCCAACAGCACATTCAATTCTGAAATGGCCAGATTATGCAACGCCTGCTGCAGGACGTTTACATAGCGTTCCATAAGATCGGTAACTGTTTTCGCTTCATATAAATCTGTTCGGAATTCCACCTGTACTTCAATTCCATTAGGCTGCTCGGCTAGATATAGCTCCCGCATCTCGATATTCAAATCGAATTTCGGCTGCCCAACCGTATGCAGCTGAATGTCGGCATTTTGGCCTTCCATTACAAGTGATGGCTGAGGCGTGTTCTGTAAGGTGAACATAATCTGGAAAATCGGATGCTGTGAAGGGACACGAGTCGGTTTTAATGTTTCGACAATATGGTCAAAAGGAACATATTGGTGCTCCATCGCCTCAATCGAGGTTTGTTTTACGCGTTCCATTAATTTTGTGAAACGAGGATCCCCGGAAGTATCCGTCCGTATCGCCACCGTATTGATGAACATACCGACATTTGCCAGCAGTTCTTCCTGATCACGGCCGGCCATTGGACTACCGAGAATCAGATCTTCCCCTGCACCGAGCTTTGTCATGAGGGCCAAGAATCCGCTTTGTAGCACCATATAAAGAGTTGCCTGTTCATCTTTCGCAAGCTGCAGCAATTGTCCGTGAAGCGCGGAATCGATTGTAAACGTCAAAGTTTCGCTAGTCGGTTTCCCCTGCAATTGACACTTTCCATCCCGGACAAGCTCAATTTCATCCGGAATATGCTTCAGTTTTTCCTTCCAATAATTCATGTTGTCATCTGTATAAACACCGTGCGTTTGCTGCCAAACCGCAAAGTCATGGTATTGAATCGTTAACGGCTCCAGCTCATGGCCTTCATAGGCAAGCTGCAGATCTTCGGTGAATGTTGCAAGTGACCAGCCATCCGCACTAATATGGTGGAAAACAACGACCAATGTGTTCAAATTGATGAGCGTCACACGGAAGCCGGGTTCCTGTTTCAAATCAAAAGCATAGCGAGTGCACGCATTAATTTGCGCCGGCACCTCTTCCAGGCTTACTTCCTCAATCAGCACTTTCGGCGTATCCTCAATGATTTTCTGATAGGGCACCCCATCCACTGCAGGATAAACCGTACGTAAAATAGCGTGTTTTTCTACAACTTTACCAATGGCTTTAATCAGTTTTAATACATCAATCGGCTGATCAAATGTATAAACAAGCGGAATATTATAAGAAGCACTTGATTCCTCCAGCTGCTGGATAAACCATAAACTGCGCTGTGCATGCGATAATGGGATTTTTTCAACTTGCTGTCTGTCGATTCCAGCGAGCGTCTTTTTCTTTGCTTTATCCACTGCTTGTGCCAGCTCTTTTACAGTAGGCTGATTGAAAATGACAGAGATCGATAAATCGATAGCAAATGTTTTCCGTATTGCCAATAGCAGCTCGGTTGCTAGCAGGGAATGCCCTCCTAGCTGGAAGAAGTTTTCATCGGTTCCCACTGATTTGAGATTCAAAATATTTTCAAAGAGTGTACAAATCGTTTCTTCGGTACGCGTAGTCGGTTTCACTTTTGCAATAATCGAAACATGAGGTTGCGGCAGCTCTTTCCGGTCGACTTTTCCGTTATTCGTTAATGGGAAGGTTTCCATGAAAACAAAATGAGCAGGTACCATATAATCCGGCAAACGTTCTCCTAGCTGTAGTCTGCATTGTTCCTCTGTTTCATTCCCAACTACATAGGCAACGATTTGTTTTTGACCCGGCTGATCTTCACGAATCATCACAACGCTTTGTTCAATTGAAGTGATTTCTTCAAGCGCATTTTCGATTTCACCTAATTCAATACGGAAGCCGCGAATTTTGACTTGGTGGTCGGCCCGGCTAACATAATGAAGGCTTCCATCCTCCTGCCACACAACTAAATCGCCAGTCCGGTACATACGTTTTCCCGACGCAAATGGATGTGCAACAAAACGTTCTGCCGTTAAGGTTGAACGGTTATGATAACAGCGCGCCAGTCCGTCACCAGCAATATACAATTCTCCAACGACACCAACCGGAACGGGCTGCAGCATGCTATCGAGCACATACATATCAGTCCGGTCGATTGCATTACCTAATGAAGGAGTATCTTGCGGGCGAATTTCCGTGCAAGTTGACCAGATTGTTGTTTCGGTAGGTCCATACAGATTGTGAACGGTTGCTCCTGCTTCCAGTAGTGCCTGCGCAAGGCTTTTCGAAAGCGCTTCACCACCGACAAGTACAGTAAGTCCTTTCAGCGCGTCTTTTGCGTACTGTACCATCATCTGCCAAACAGTCGGTGTTGCCTGCATGATGGAAATGTTTTGCTGCTTGATCAGCGACTGCATCACAACCGGATCCTGTACCTGTTCTTTTGTCGCCAGATGAATAGATGCCCCGTACAGCAGCGGTAAATAAAGCTCCAAGGCCGAAATATCAAAAGAAATCGTTGTAATCGCCAGTAAATTGTCTTTTTCAGATAATGTAAATCGATGCTGCATCGCCTGTAAAAAGTTAACCAGGCTCGTCATTTCAACAACGACACCTTTTGGATTTCCGGTAGATCCGGACGTATAAATCATATAAGCCGTTTGTCCAATACAAGTGGCAATCAGTTCGTAAATTTGCTTCGAAGGGTGTAACGGCACAATCGGTGTTCCTTCAGCAATAAATGAAGCCTCACCATTTACGAGCACAATTTTAGGACGAGCATCCTCAATCATATAAAGTAGCCGTTCTGCCGGATAAGCAGGATCCATTGGAATGTAGGCAGCACCTACCTTGAAGCAGGCAAGCATCGCTGCGACCATTTCACTCGAACGGTCCATGCAAATTCCGACAAAGTCTTCGAGCCCAATGTCATGCGCTTTCAGCTGATGGGCAATCCGGCCGACAAGCAGATCCAGTTCTGCATAGGAAATCGATGTATCATTCATCTGGACAGCGGTCGCACCAGGCATATTTTCCATCTGTTTTTTGAACAGTTCATACACAGTGGCATTTTTCAGCTCACTGACAGGACCTTGTTTTGCCTCAAACATTGCATTTTCTTCTTGCACTAGCAATGGCAAGTTAAATAGTGGAGAGTCAGCTTGATCTACCAATAACTCAAGCAACTGCAGGAAACGCGCGGCATGACGTTCCACTTCTGCCTGTTCATAAAGCTCCGAGTTGGCTACAAGATCAAACTGCATTCCGTTTGGCGTGCTATAGAAATTGAAAGAAATATCTTCCACAGGCCCTGTCACAACTTTCTTGTGCTCTACCTCGACATTTCCGAACAGATAGTTTTCATAAAAAGGCATGAAATTAATTTCCGGACCATACAGCTGGTCATCGGTTGTCAGCCGCAAATCACGGCGCAGCTGTTCTTGACGGTACAACTGATGCTGCTTCATCTCTGTCATGAAGCTTTTCACATTTATACATAGCTGTTCAAAAGTTTCTTCAGTCGTGAACGTTGCACGCAAAGGCAAAACATTTACCCGTGTACTTGGTACGGACAGTGACTTATGACCAAAACGGTTCATCAACGGAATGCCGACAATCACATCCTCTGCCTGTGACAACCGTTTTGTATAGGCAATAACTGCGGCGGTAACGACTTCCTGTATGTTGACGTGCAGCTGCTTACTGTATGTTTCCAATTTCGTCCATGTAGTGGCAGCAAGGGAAGAGGGGTGTAAAATAATCTGACCCATTCGGCCACTCTTTTTTTTGCTGAGCGAAATGACTTCGGTTCCTTGCATTTTGGATAACCAGTAGGCAGCATCAGCCGTTGCCTTATCGGAAGTTCTGTACTTCACTTCCTGCTCTACCATCTGAACATAGTCACCAAACTGCTTTGTGTATGATTCATGATGAAGCAAAGCCGAATAGCGCTCGGAAATTTGCTGGAACAGTAACCGGAAACTATACGCATCACTGACAAGATGGTGAATGCGCAAATAAAGGAAGTGTTCCTCGGCAGACACCGAAAATAAAATAGCACGTACAAATTTATCCTTTGTTAAATCAAGCAATGTTCCGACATCTTCCTGCATATGTTGAAACGCTTCAGCCATTGGACAACTAACCTGTTCAGAATGAAATTGAACCGAAGAAGGAATCGTCTGGAAAAGTGAGCCTTTTTCCTCCGAACATTGGATATGTAGTCCAACCGCACTTTCAATTGTGGCATTGACTGCCTGTAAAAGCAGGGTAGAGTCCACCGGAGCCTGAATATGTAAGTATTCGGCTGTATTGTATAAAGGGCTTTCCGTTAAATGGTGGGCATACCAAATCCCTGCAGCAGCTTCCGTTAAAGGGAAACGTAATTCAGCCATTCGACTCAACCTCCGTAATCTGCCGAAGATTGTTTGATCAGACGATGCCACCCGTAGATTGTTGGCTCATCGGCAAGCTGTATGAATGTAAGTACAAAGCCTTTTTGGCGAAGTTCTTCAACGATCGTCATCATCGTGATGGAATCGATTCCGACATCCAGTAAATAATCTTCATCAGAAATCGTATCAATCGGTTCTGTCACATATTGAGCAACAAGTTTGCGCAGCTGTTCCATTGTAAAATCAGTTTGAGATGTCATATTATCAACCTTCTTTTCTTAATATTCTGTACTTTAGCGTTGTAATTGCTGTTCAAGTAAAAGGCGTAAATCCTTTTTCGAAACTTTGCCTAGATGGGTCAATGGGAATTTCTCTACAAATAAAATTTCATCCGGAATTTTATAAGTAGCCAGTCCGCGCTCACGCAAGAATGACTTCAGCTGGCGTTTTGTTACATCCGTATTCCTTAGAATAATGAAGGCACAGCTTTTTTCACCCATATAGTAATCGGGCATTCCGACAATTGCAGCATCATGGACTGCTGGGTGGGCAAGCAGCATATTTTCCACTTCTTCCGCCGCAATTTTTTCCCCGCCGCGGTTAATTTGATCTTTTGCCCGGCCTTCTACGATCAAATAACCATCTTCCGTGCATCGGACAATATCACCAGTCCGGTAAAAGCCATCTTTTGTGAACGCCTTTTCATTATGTTCAGGCGCTTTATAGTATCCTTGGATCGTATAAGGTCCGCGTGTCAACAGATGACCTGTTTCTCCAACCGGCAATTCCTGGTCTTCATCATCCACGATTTTCACCTCGTCATATGGGGACATCGGGCGACCTTGCGTATGAATGACAATTTCATCAGGATCATCCAATCGAGTATAATTGACCAAACCTTCCGCCATCCCGAATACTTGCTGCAGTTGACAATCAAATACAGGACGCACACGTTTCGCTGCTTCAGCACTGAATTTCGAGCCGCCGACAAGCATGACTTCCAGGCTCGATAAATCATCCGTATGATTCGGCTTCACATCCAGCCAATGCAGGGCAAGGGACGGAACAAGCGGTACCATTGTCACACGGTGCTTTTCAATAAGCGGGAAAGCAACATCCGGACTAGGCGAAGGACTTAAAACGATTTTACCTCCAGCATAAAGGACTCCTAATATTCCCGGGGAACTCATCGGATAATTATGAGAAACCGGTAGCACAACCAAAAATACTGTCTCTTCGGTCACCTGGCATTGTTCAACACTCAACTTAATCGTGTACATATACTCGTCATGCGTTCTCGGAATCAGCTTGGAAAGTCCTGTACTTCCGCCAGATAGCTGCAGGAAGGCTACTTCGCTCCCTCGAACTTCAGGAAAATCGATAGATTGTGTACTGAATAATGAATCAAATGATACAAACTCCTGCGCCTCGCCAAGAACGATGACATGCTCCAGCGAATGAACTGCTTGCTGAACTTCTCGCGCAAGACCTCGGTAGTCAAATCCACCAAAATGATCCATTACGATATAAGCCTTCGCTTCTGCAAATTCGCAGAAGTATCGAATCTCATTGGAACGGTGAGAGGGAAGTGAAAAGACAGGCAGTGCACCAATCTTAAATAGGGCAAATACAATTTCTACATACCCCGCCACATTCGGAAGCTGTACAACGACTCGATCCTCTTTCTGAATCCCAAGCAGTAAAAGACCGGCTGCCAACTGGTCCACACGCTCATTAAGCTGTGCATATGTAAGTGATCGTTTCTCATCCATAACCGCCACATTGTCAGCATATTGCCGAGCTCGATCTTCAAGCATCTGGCCAAAAGTTAAACCTGCCCAGCAACCAGACTCCCGATAAAACTCAGCTCGCTCAGCAGGCCACGGTGTAAAACCATCTAACATGGGCTGAAACCTCCTATAATAAATCTTCAATTATCAATATACCGATAATGATATTGATAATCATTATCAATATACTGTAACGGCTATGCTACTCCTTTAACGATTACTCGTCAACAATTGCTGAACAATTTGATTCAATTAGACCAATCGCTCTGGTTCTTTCGGCTTTTTTCTATTTATTATCATGGACTTAAAGAGGGATCTGTAAAATACAGGCGGATAGTTACCTAAAAATTAGGGAAGTGTGTCATAAGCAAAGTGAACTGTAACCTTTTTGTAACTCTTTCTATAGGTGTTGGCTATATAATAAACTTATTCCAATTTATAGTGTTTTGAAAAGTTAGGGGTGCGTATGCACATGAGAAAAGGCATTGGATGGATAACGATATTATTGATTACATTGCTTGCGGGATGCGATCTTGTAAAATCCCCGAATGAGTTAATTACTTCACCACAGCAGCAAGACGAGCAAAAAAGAAATATGGAACAACAGCTGAGAGCATTGTTGCCACCTTCCAGTGAACTCGTCACACCTGTGCAAAGCGACATAAACCAGTCCATTTTTATCGAGGATCTGGATGGCGACGGACAGCAAGAAGCCATTGTCTTATACAGAAATCCACAACAGAAATCGCAAGTCCATATCGTTGTTTTACAAGAAGAAGATAGTGAATGGCAGGAAGCAACGCATATTGAACCAGATGGGCAGGCAATCGATTACTTCGGACTTCATGACTTGGATGAAGACGGGGTCATGGAAGTAGTAGCGGGTTTGGGAGAAAGTGAGTTTGAAACGAAAAAACAGCTGATGATTTATATATGGCAGGACAGGAGCTTGAAAAAGACGGTCGAACGCAGTTATGAAGGGCTTGATATTTCAGATTATAATACTGATGAAAGATTGGAACTTCTACTTGTGGACGGTGAAAGAAGAGCATTCTATACTGCCGAATTATTCCACTATGAATTGGGCGATTTAGTGTCCCTATCTGCAGTTTCTTTAAACAGCTATGCATTTCATCAGCGGATAAAGAGCGGAAAACTAAATGACGGGAATCACGCATTATTTATCGATAGTGCAATTGGTGTGAACGCTATGCTAACCGAAATTGTTGCATATGACGGTACTAAACTGATAAAGGTAGGTGCTGAACAGGGTGATCTCGCATTTAAATCGCTGCCTTTATACAGCGCGGATATTAATGAAGATAACATAGTGGAAGTCGGTGAAACATATTTGCCGCAAGGGTGGATAGAAGAAGATCCAACTGAAACCCCGTACATCGTGAGCTACGTCACCTATTCCATCAATGGTACTTCTAAAAAAACAGCAGAACGGGCTACCAACCTGGAACATACTTTTTATATAGATATTCCGGAAAAATGGCACGGAAAAGTAACCATTAAGTCGATAGAAAACGGCATCCAACTTGTATCCCTGGTCAACAATAAACTGCTTTTTGAAGTGAAATGGACAAATAAAGAAACAACCAATTCCGCTCATACAATAATAAAAGAAACAAAAGATATGATTTATTATACGACGTTAGAAGAACACCCGGATTTTCCTGTTGAAACATTTCATTTGGAACAATTCGAGTTTTAAGCGGGGGGAGAAATATGACAAACATCCTAGTTGTTGAAGATGAATTATCCATTCGCAGTTTTGTCTCATTAAGTTTGAGAAAAAAAGGCTATGAAGTGGTGGAAGCCGAATCAGGCGAACAGGCATTACAATTATTTGAAAATAGGAGTTTTGATGTTGTTTTGCTCGATTTAATGTTGCCGGGAATCGATGGATTTGCAGTGTGCGAAAAGATCAGGAAAATGAATCAAAAGGTAGGCATCATCATGATTACGGCCAAAACACAAGAGAAGGATAAAATTGAGGGCCTTGTAATAGGGGCTGATGATTATTTATGTAAACCGTTTAGTCTGGAGGAATTGGAAGTAAGAATTTTTTCGCTCTTGCGTAGAATGAATGTCGCTGACGGGGCAACATTCAAAAAAAGCGATCTGCTGATTACAGGGGACTTTAAAATGGATTTAGGAAACAATAAATTTTACAGTTCTGATGAAGTAGTAAAATTGACACCGACTGAATTTTCCCTGCTGCATTTTCTAATGGCGCATCCAAATGAATTGTTTACAAGGAATGAGTTATTGGATGTTGTGTGGGGCGAACATTATGTAGGTGAATTAAAAGTAGTGGATGTCAACATTAGACGGATACGCCAGAAAATAGAAAAGGATCCTTCCTCCCCAATGTATTTATGTACAGAATGGGGACGCGGTTACCACTGGAAGGTCGGCGAATGAAACGGAAAGTCATTCTATATTTCATGATTATCATTATTTTGACATTAACCCTTGTGATGACAGTGTTTTGGGGGGCAATGACAAAGTATTATCACCAAGGAATCGCCAATACGTTTCAACAACATGTTGAAGCTTTACATCCAAGGTGGGCAAATGAAATCGAGCTTACTTCTGACAGAATAAAAGATTTCAGTGACTTCGTTGTAAAAAGCTTTGAGTTTGACGGTGCAGAACTGCAGCTGTTAAATAGCAATGGTGAAATGATTCAGTCTTCTACAGGTTTTTATGAAGACATCAGCTATACAGTGAATCCGAATCTTTTTTCTTCCTATAGCCCTTATTATGAAAAGGAGGAGCTTGAACAGACAGAAGAGAAAGTTTTGGCAACATATATCCCGCTGATTCTTGACGGGAAAGTGATAGGCGTACTCCGTTATACGACGTCATTAACAGAGACCAACCTTCTCATTCAAAGCCTGTTGGGATACGGCATTTTACTTTGTCTCGGAGTTGCGGCAATAGTCTTTCTTGTAGCCCTTCAGCTTGCCCATTCGATTGTGAAGCCATTTAATGAAATCATTCAATTTACAGAGACAATGGCGAAAGGCCAATTCGAAAAAAGAATCAAGGAAGATTTTCCGGATGAATTAGGCGAAATGTCAAAAACACTGAACTATATGGCGGATGTGATTGTCAAAACGGACCAGTTAAAGAATGATTTTATCTCTTCGATTTCCCATGAACTTCGGACACCGTTGACAGGAATAAAAGGGTGGGCTGAAATGCTGGAGTCACCGGAAGGGTTAACGGAAAAAGAAATCAGTTTTGGTTTACGGATGATCAACGGTGAATCCGATCGCCTCATAAAATTGGTGGAGGATCTTCTGAACTTCTCAAGGTATGAGTCAAACCGAATGGAGCTGCATCCGACAAAGTTTGCCTATGAGACACTGGTTGAAGAAGTGACATTACAACTGCAAAGTAAGGCGAATGAAAAGAATATACACATGAAACTTATTAGTACGCCAGTTAACATTTACGCCGATGAACATAAAATCAGGCAAGTATTATTGAATATACTCGAAAATGCGATTAAGTTTTCACCTCCCGATAGTGAAATAGTGATTAAGCAGTACGAATTGAACGGGAAGGCGGTTTGTATGATTCGAGATGATGGAATTGGAATAAAGGAAGAACAATTACAGCATATTATGAATTCTTTTTATAAAGCCGATGTGAAATCCGTTGGTGCCGGACTTGGATTAGCAATTTCCCGTACAATTATTTTAAAGCATGGCGGGACAATCAAAGTGAATAGTGCTTACGGAAAAGGTACGGAAGTTTATATTGAATTGCCCTTAAATAGTAGCCTGTAAGAGAGAGAAGGAAACCAACATGAAGAAATTAGTAGGAATGTTTACTGCTTGCTTATTGCTGGCCGGCTGTGGTACCGAAAGTGAGGAGAAACTAAAAGACAAGATCATCGTAGCGATGGAGAATGAAGAATATGAAAAAGCACTTACACTAATCGATGAAAATAGCGAAACCGATGAAGAGACAAAAGTTTTATCTGCTCAACTTCAGGCATTTAAAGAAGTGAAGAATGCAGAGGACCAGGCTGATTGGGACCATGTTTTGGAAAAAGCATACTCGCTGCTGGAAATCCCGGCCTTGGATAATAGTTTGAAAAAAGAGCTGGAAGATATGATTGTAGAAGCAGAAACGGAAATTAATAAAAGTATCAGAGAAAGCTTTGAACAAAATTCCGTGAACGGTGACGAAGAAGGAAATCCCCCGCCTGGAGAACCGGAAGATTTATCTGTCAGCATGAAAGAAAAGTACCTCGCTAAATTAGCGGAGGTAGAAAAAAGTGTGAAAGAGTTTGATGAAACTTTTGATCAAGGGATACAGGTAGAAATGACTGCAGCGGAGGGAGAAATATTCTCGGCATGGGATAAGCTGTTAAATGAAATCTACGCAGATCTAAAAAAAACCTTGCCGCCTACTAATATGGGTAAACTAAGAGAAGAGCAGCGAGACTGGCTGGTATATCGCGATGAAAAGGCGACAGAGGACGCATTACAATATAAAGGCGGATCGATGGAAACGCTACAGTACGTAAGCACACAAGCACAGTTAACAAAAGAGAGATGCTATGAATTGGTCGATTTATATATGAAATAGAAAATGAACGAGACTGTGGGGAGGATTCCTTGCAGTCTTATTTTAAAGTTCTCTCTGATGTTCTAATATCACAAAAATTCTTCTAATAAAACTCGGAAGTTCTAATAACCCCCCTTAGCTCTGATGAACGGTCATGCGAAAAATATTATATTCGAATGCGTTGCAATAGTATTTTAGAAAATAATAAAAATTAGTAGTAAATCCAACGTATACCGCCAAAATAGTTATAGAGAGATAGTAACATTCATAGTAAGGATGTTTAAAAATAGAATAATATGGGTATCTTCTCTTCAATGTACTTAAAGAGGTGAACATATGAAAGGGAAATATTTTTCGAATACTGTATTTACAGTATCAGCAGCATTTATTTTAATTTGTGTTATTTTTGGGAGTGTGGCACCCGATGCCTTTAGTAATATTGCTACATATTTATTTAATTTAACAACCGACTATTTTGGATGGTTTTACTTGCTGTCCGTATTTATTATTATTGTCTTTCTTTTAGTACTGGCAATCTCCAAGTTCGGGAAAATTCGTCTAGGCGGAAAAGATGCAAGACCGGAATTTAAGTTCCATACATGGATTGCGCTACTGTTTGCGGCAGGTCTAGGTATCGGATTAGTTTTCTGGGGTGTTGCCGAACCGATGAGTCATTATTTTAAAACACCGTTTAACGATGTTCAAGCGCAAACAACAGATGCTGCCCGTCTCGCAATGGGTTATGCTTTTTTCCACTGGGGAATTAGCCAATGGTCAGTATTTGCGATTATCGGTTTAGTTATGGCCTATATGCAGTTCAACAAAAAAAGGGATTTATTAATATCTACGGCGTTAGAGCCTGTCACAGGAACAAATCGCGGCATTAAAAATACGGTAGATATTTTGGCTGTTATTGCTACTGTAATGGGTGTTGCCACATCAATCGGCTTAGGTGTTTTGCAAACGAACGGTGGTCTAAATGCCGTCTTTAACACACCGATTTCAATTTGGGTACAGTTAGCAATCATAGCTGTAGTTTTCATTGGATATATGGCATCTTCCATAAGTGGCCTACAAAAGGGGATTCGTATATTAAGTAATGTAAATATGTACTTAGCCATAATCTTACTGTTATTTGTTTTTGTTACAGGCCCTACAGTTTTCATCATGGAAACTTTCGTTTTAGCGATCAGTGATTATATTACGAATTTCGTCCAGTACAGCTTACGTTTGCAGCCGTATGCCGGGGGAACGTGGGTAAAGGACTGGACAATTTTCTATTGGGCGTGGGCGATTGCCTGGTCACCATTTGTCGGGTCTTTCGTAGCGCGCGTATCGAGAGGACGTACCATCCGTGAATTTATCGTAGGGGTTTTAATCATTCCACCGGTAATTTCTTGTTTCTGGATCGCGGTATTTGGCGGTTCAGCACTTTACTTTGATCTGAACAAAGGCACAACAATCGCCGAAGCCGTTAATACTGATTTGACTGTCGCCTTGTTCCTGATGTTGGAACAGCTTCCGTTAACAACGATCGCTTCTATTTTAGGGATTGTGTTAATTGTCATTTTCCTTATTACTTCAGGCGACACAGCCACATTTATTATGGCAAGTATGACGGATAAAGGGACATTGAACCCTCATAACAGATTAAAAGTAATATGGGGTGTATTAATCGCTGCGATTGCAAGTGTACTATTGTTTTCAGGCGGACTTGAAGCATTGCAAACGGCTTCACTTATATCAGCACTTCCTTTTACAGTCGTCATGCTCTTACTCATTGTCTCCTTCTTTAAAATGATCCGACATGAAATTATTCCTATTACGAAGCGGGATGTCCGTCGTCATAAACGGATTATGGAGCATATTGAAAAAACTGAAAGCGAAACTAAATTAAAAAAATAAATGACAGACCGGGCACTGCTCACCTGAATTGTATAGGTGAAGCAATGCCCTTTTTTCTAGAAGTAGTCCAAAGACTTTTTTGAAAGAAAGTTTAATTATGTATGAGGCGGGTAATTGTTAGGGGAACGCCAAAACACAATCTAGGAGGAATTACAAAATGAGTGAAATGAATAACATCAACAAGAAACTTGAAGAATTATCTCCTGAAAAAAAGGATCAGATTTTAGAAAGCTTTTCAACGTTCAAAAGTTATTTGAACGACCAGCTTGCTAAAGGTGAACGACTTGGTTTGAGCGATGATATGTTGGCTAAAGGTGCAAAGTTTGTAGCGGATCATTTAGCTAAAAACGAAGAACCTCGAAACAGTGAAGAGAAAGTGCTACAGGAATTATGGAAAGTAGCAGATGAAAGCGAAAAGAAATCATTAGCTAGTGTGCTAGTGAAAATGGTACAAGCAGATTAATTCGTTGGATTGAAGGATAGCAGTATCTAACACTACAAATAAACGCAAAAGCTGATGTTCCAGCTTTTGCGTTTTTCACGTTTTCTACACTTTAAACTGATTGATTTGTTCTTGAATACCGACAGCGCCTTCGCTCAATGATTGAGCGACATCGTTAATTTCCTGCATTGTAGCAGTTTGTTCTTCAACTGCCGATAGGACAATACCAACTTCACCTGCAGCACTGTTAGCTGCATGGGCCATCTCAGCAACAGATGCCGCAACTTCCTCAGTACTTGCGGAAATTTGTTCGGACGATGCAGATACTTCCTGAATTTGAGCAGTCATCTCTGTAATCGACCCGACAATATGATTAAATGAAACTTGCGCATTTTGTAAGTAAATAACACCTTGATCGACATTTTGAACCGTTGCATTGACGCTTTCTTCAACTTCTCTCGTATCTTCCTGAATCGTCGATGTTAAGCCGGCAATTTGTGATGCCGAGTTTTTCGACTGCTCAGCCAGTTTGCGCACTTCGTCAGCGACAACGGCAAACCCTTTACCATGTTCTCCGGCACGGGCCGCTTCAATTGCCGCATTAAGAGCAAGCAGGTTTGTCTGGTCTGTAATATCCGTAATCACTTTCGTAATGTTTTCGATTTCGGCAGATTGTCTGCTCAGCTGCTTAATTTTTTCTTTTGTTTCATAAGAAGACTGCTGAATGACTGACATTTGCTGTTCAGCTGTGTGTAGCGTGTGACCGCCTTCTCCTGCGATTGTCTGCATATCCATTGCATGTGAGTTCAATACTTGCGCGGCTTCAGCGATTCGGCTTACACCTTGAGCTGTTTCATCCATTGCGATTGCACAATCATTTCCGATTGCTGCAGCATGACTACCGCCTTCAGCAACGGTTTCCACACGTTTAGCAATATCAGCGGAAGTAACCGACACTTCATCGGTACTGCTCGCCAGCTGTTCGGAAGCTGCTGTTGCACTAGAAACATTCAGCGATACATTATTGATTAAGTTGGAAAGGCTGGCTTTCATTGCATTAAAGGCAGTCGCAAGCTCCTTAATCTCATCTTTTGATTTGACATGAATATCTTCCTCGCGTAAATCGCCGTTTGCAATTACATTTGCCGCATTTGTTAATCTGCGTAACGGGCGGGTAATGCTGATGGTAATAAAAAAGCCTAAGCATGATGCAAGTAAAACACCAATTACGGAAATCGTAATCATCATCGTTTTACTGATACCTGCACTTGCTGTAGTTTCATCACTTGTCGTATTCATTTGTTCCTTTTGAAAATCAACCATATTGTTGATAGTTTGCAGGATATTGCGGTTTGTTGGTACAGCAAACTCAAATAGCATATTAGTGGCTTTTTCGATCTCATCGCTATCCACATAGTCAATAATTTGAGATACATAATCATTATATAAAACTTCATTTTCTTTTAGAGTAGCGATTTGTTCCTGCATTTCAGCGGTTTTGAATAATCCTTCGATGGCGCTGACTGTATTTGAAATCGTCTCTCTTTGAGTAGTAAGGCTTTCTAAATCAGCTGGGTCCTGGCGTAAAACATAAGAGCGGACATACAGCCCTTGTAATGATGTTGCATTTTGAATTACCGAAAGTTCCGTTACTTTATATACTCGATCTTCTATTACGAACGAATAATCCTCATCAATTTCAGTCATTTTCATGACAGAAAAAGCTGAGAGAAAAATAAGAATCAAAACAACGATACCAAAGCTCCCGAACAATTTCTTTCCAATTTTCATAATTTAATTTTCCTCCGAATGTCATAGTTAAAATATATCTATAACTTCGGTTTAAATTTAAAGTAATTAAGGCTAATTTTTAGGGGAGTATGTAGTAATTTAGACTAAAAATGAAGTTTGGGAGTTAAGTAAAATTTATTATGGTTTAAGCAGGATATTTTGTCATATAACATTTCTGTTTATGGAATCGAATTGCTGAGGTTGGTTTTTCTAATAAATTGTGGGGATGTTCTAATATATCGAAAAGTTTTCTAATAAAAGTCCGATGTTCTAATATAAGTGCCGGTTGTTCTAATAAGTATCCGAGATGTGCTAATAAAGGCGATGTATGTTCTAATAACGACTCGTGATCTTCTAATATCAGGTTCAACTCTTCTAATAAAACATGAAACCGTACCCCGCAACTCGCTACATAAGCAAAACAACCCTATACTTTAAACACGTTTAAAGATAACTTCTAATAAACTTAACAGATGTTCTAATAACCACTCGTGATCTTCTAATATCAGATTCAACTCTTCTAATAAAACATGAAACCGTATCCCGCAACTCGT
Organism: Solibacillus sp. FSL R5-0449; assembly: GCF_037975215.1. Classification (NCBI taxonomy): domain Bacteria; kingdom Bacillati; phylum Bacillota; class Bacilli; order Caryophanales; family Caryophanaceae; genus Solibacillus; species Solibacillus sp. FSL R5-0449. The sequence goes on along the minus strand of NZ_CP150239.1, from coordinate 2,692,066 downwards.
AAAATAAAGAAACTTCGCCATACTCGAAGCCCGTTTATATAACTCTTCTAATAAACTTAACAGATGTTCTAATACCCTCCGCGGACTTCCAATATCGGTATCAATTCTTCTAATAAACCCAGCCCATCCACCCCAACCCAATAAAAAAACCGAAACCCTATTAAAGGATTTCGGTTGGAACATAATATTAAGTTCTAAACTTCGCCACAATACCTTGCAGCTCTTCAGCTAGATGAGCAAGGGAACCGGCTGCAGTATTCACTTCCGACATCGAAGCAAGCTGCTCCTCAGAAGCGGATGCTACCGACACAGCATTGTCTGCAGTAGTTTCGGAAACCGCAGCCATTTGCAGTGACTGCTCTGACACCGATTCCATTTTCGAATGGATGCTGTCAGATACAGCGGTAATTTCATTTACCTGATTTTGTACTTGCCCAATAATAGCAAGAATCTCGTCAAACGTTGCCTTCGTATCATGCGAAATTGTAATCCCGGCATTGACGCGTTCTTTCACTTGCTGGATCGATGAAACGGTTGTCGTCGTATCATTTTCAATTTCAGCAGCAATACGCGAAATATCGGATACGGACTGCTTCGTCTGCTCGGATAATTTCTTCACTTCATCCGCCACAACAGCAAAGCCTTTACCAGCTTCACCCGCACGCGCTGCTTCAATTGCAGCATTCAGTGCAAGCAGGTTCGTCTGATCGGAAATATCCTGTACAAGCTTTAAAATATTTACGATTTCAGTCGTACGGCTAGCAAGAAGTGTTAACGAATCCGCTGTTTCTTCTACTGTCGACTGAATGAGGTTCATTTGAGATACGGTGTTTTCTACATACACCGAACCTTTCTCAATTTTTTCATTAGTTGAAATAGACAATGCGGTCGCCTGAGTTGCCTGATTCGCAATTTCTTCAGCTTCTTCCAGTACTTTCTGTGCAAAGGCGGCAGAGGAGCTCGACATTTCTTTTTGCTTGTCCGCTGCGTCCGATACATTTTGAATGGAAGTGGAAATCAGTTCCGTACCAAGCATTGTTTCATCGGCACTGGCCATCAGCTCCTCGGCAGATGCTGCAACCTGATCTGAACTGTCCGATACATGCGTAATGATTTCCTTTAAGTTGCCTGTCATTTGGCGGAATGAAGTTTGCAGTTCACCAACTTCATCATCAGCCTCCTGATCTTCAAACTGCACATTTAAATTCCCAGCAGCAATTTCTTTGGCGCCTGTCGTTAATCGACCGATGCGGCCAACAATTCTGTTTGTGAAATACAGTGCCGACACGACACTTACGATAATAAGCACGATAGCAGAAATAATGGAAATCCATGTAATCGCATTTATTTTATTGCCAAGCTCTTGCTGCATCGCCGTATAGTTTGCACTCACATCGCGTTTCAGCTCGATTACATCATTGACGATTCCTCGCGTACGCTGGGATTGACGCTTAATTTCCGCGACATTTGTTTCCTGTAGGGAAGCGGCAGTCGCTTCGGAAATTTTTGCGAACTTTTCTTCAAACTGTCCACTAATTTGACGTTGGCGTTCTGTTGAAAAACTGCCTTTCAGATTGTTATAAACTTCTTCAGTTCTCGCTAAATCCGTTTCGATATTATATTTGTTGTTCTCGGATACATTGATCGAATAGACGCTCAATGATTTTTGCAGGCTTTGAACCGAGCTGTTTAATTCCTCAACGGCAACTAAGGAATCCACGACTTCTTCCGTTGATGCGTTCAGGCTCATAAGCTGGCTAATATTATAGCCGATAATACAGACAGCCAGTAGCAGCGGTACCAATGCCAACGTTAATATTTTCTGTTTTAATTTCACTGTTGTACGATCCTTTCTTCTACTTAATCGTCACTTGACCGTCCGCAAGCTCCTGCTGTAACTGTTCAATTTGCTTTTGTTCCTGTGCAGTTAAATTCACAACACGGATTGGTGCAAGACTTACACCATTTTCTTTAATGCCAAGCACTTTATCTTTTTCCGAAAGTGTCCCTGTTTCCGCGATTTCTTTAATTGCCTCATAAACAGCAGTATCCACCTGTTTTAGCATCGAAGAAACAATCGTATCCTCAGCAAGGAAAAACTGATCGCTGTCCACACCGAATGCATGTACACCGGCTTCCTGTGCCGCCAAAATAGAGCCGACCCCTGTAAAACCGGCAGCAGGATAAATATAATCCGCACCTTGCTCAATCATATCGCGGGCAATCGAAGCACCTAGCTGATCATCCCCGAAATCACCTGCATATTCGGATAACACTTCTATGTCAGGTTTTACTTGTTTGGCACCTGCTTTAAATCCGGTTTCAAAACGCTCGATTACTTCATTTTTAACACCACCGATAAATCCGATTGTATTACTATCTGTTTTCATCGCAGCGAGTGCCCCTAGCAGATAGGAACCTTCATCTTCTTTAAAAGTTATATTGTGAACATTCGGCAGGTCAGACACTGCGTCGATTAATATAAATTGCTCGTCCGGATTAGCAGCAGCTACTGCTTCCATATCCTCCTGGACTGTAAACCCGATCCCAATAATCAGATCCTGTCCTTCCGCAACGAGTTCTTCCAATCCTTGCTTATATGTACCGGTAAATTCAAGTTCACGGTAATCAAACGTAATATCTAGTTCATCGCGTGCTTTCTCAAGACCTTCAAAAGCAAGATCTGAAAACGACTGATCGCCAAGTCCTGCATCTGACAGCATGACACCAATTTTCACCCGTTCCTTTGTCTCTTCCTCTGACTTCTGTGAGCAGGCAGAGAGCACGACTACAACGAGAAGACTTATAAAAAACAACCATCTTCTTTTCATTCCATCAGTCCTTTACAATAAATACATTATGTAGAAGTTCGACCTCCAACATTTACAATTTTAACGTATACTTGTCATTTAATAAATGAAATAAAAAAATTTTGCATATAATTAACAATTATTAGGAAGTTCTCTCTGAAGATGGTTTTTATTAGAAGAAACCTGCGGAATATTAGAAGAAGTGCGAGTGATATTAGCTAATCAGACGGTCATATTAGAACAACGCACCCCCTTTTTAGAACACCAGTCGAATATATTAGAAAACCGTAACTTTATTAGAAGAAATAAAAATATTTTAGAACATCTCAAAATATATTAGAACTTCCCACAGTTATAAATAGAAAATTCTTAAACCAGAGTTGACACATTATGGAAGCATACGGTATAGTGTAGTAATTAAAAAAAGGGAGAGAACTTTATGAAAGGCATCATATATTCTCAGCAGTTTGCACAATTACATCTTCATATTAAGTAGTCTTGCTATCTTTATTAAATTTTTAATAATGAATAGGAAGACTTTTTCGCATTGAATCGTATAATAAAGCCGCTTTGGAGCTTTATCATTATACGATTTTTTTATTTCTCAAAAATAGGAGGATTCGTATGAAAAAGATGGACTATCAAAACGTAAGAGGAACACAGGATTATTTGCCAACGCAGGAAGTCATCAGACGCAACATTCGGCGCACATTAGAAGATACGTTTATATTGTATGGATGCAAGCCATTGGAGACACCGATATTAAACTATACAAAGTTAATGGCTTCCAAATATGCAGGTGGGGCGGAAATTTTAAAGGAAATGTACACATTAACAGATCGAGGGGAACGTGATTTAGCACTCCGTTATGATTTAACGATACCTTTTGCGAAAGTGATTGCGATGAACCCACAATTATCAATGCCTTTTAAACGTTATGAAATCGGGAAAGTCTTCCGGGATGGGCCGATAAAAGCAGGAAGGTTTAGAGAGTTTACTCAATGCGATGTGGATGTTGTTGGCATCGAGTCCCAGTCAGCAGAGGCTGAACTGATGATGATGACAATTGATGCATTTAACAAGTTGAATATTGAAATGGTGATTCAATTCAATAACCGCAAGCTATTGGCAGGATTACTGCAATTTTTTGAAGTTCCTCAAACAAAATTAAACAGCGTCATTCTTATACTCGATAAGATGGAGAAAATAGATCAAATCACTTTACTGAAAGAACTGGAAGAACAGAACCTATTACCTTCCACAATTGAATTGATTAAGCAATTTTTGAACGCTAATCCGACACTCGCATATTTCGAGAAGTACCGTATGGAGAATGAATTAATTAAGCAAGGCTTTGAAGAATTAGTGGAGCTGATAGATTATTTACAAGTTTTAAATGTCGGAGAGAGTTGTGTATTTAACCCCTTTTTAGCCCGTGGTCTGGAAATTTATACAGGAACGATTTATGAGCTGTTTCTAAAAGATGGTGCCATTAAATCAAGTATTGGAGGCGGCGGTCGGTACGATAATGCCATTGGAGGCTTGATCGGTTCAGAGGAAAAAATTTCGACTGTCGGCATTTCATTTGGTTTGGATGTTATTTATACAGCGATGGAGCAAAGAGAAATTCATGCCAACGAGGCGTTAGTAGATATTTTTATTATTCCATTAAATACGGAAAAAGAAGCAATGCGTTTAGCATGGCAATTACGCCAGCAAGGAAATCGTGTAGAAGTCGAATTAAGCGGAAAGAAATTGCGAAAAGCGATGGAAAAAGCAAATCGTGAAAAAATCCGGAAAGTAATTATTTTAGGAGAAAATGAAATTCAGAGCGGACGATATGAGTTGAAAGATATGCTAACAGGTGAAATTGAGCAATTTGAAATACTTTAATTAGGAAGGGAAGAGAAGTCATGATTATTCGCAGAGCAACTATAAGTGATGCACCGGGGATTGCCAAAGTCCATGTTGATAGTTGGCGAACTACATATAAAGGCATTATTCCCCAGAGCTTTCTGGATGGGCTAAGCTATGAGCAACGTACAAAACTTTGGGAGAACAATATTTCAGATAAGCCTAGTATGATATTTGTTGCAGAAAATGAGGGAGAAATTATTGGTTTTGTCACAGGGGGCAAACGTAATACAAATGAAGAGGCAGGAGCAAGCGATTTAACATCGATTTATTTACTTGAAGAATGGCAAGGCAAAAGAGTCGGGAAAAAACTACTGAATCAAATTATGAATGTCTTTTTAGAGCAGGGTTATCAAAAAATCTATGTTGAAGTTTTAGCAGAGAATAAAACAAGACAGTTTTATCAATATTATAGTGCTGAGTATGTTAAAACCGTTCAATTAAATATAGCAGGTGAGATATTAAATGAAGAGATTTATGTATGGAATAATGTAGAAAAAGTAATCCAGCAGTCTAAATAAAATATTTACATTTTTTGGCTTATTTCAAATAATATTATTGAATAATTGTAAAATTATGTTATTATTTTACAGTACGATAAAGCTAAAAACCTATCAATTCCCTAATTATTAGGATAATAGAAATAAAAAATTAGGAACTAAAACATGCTACATTCCTTAGTAGTCATGTTATACTAAATGTTGTCAGACATTTCAGTTAAAAGGGGAGGGGGCCCGGTATGGAATTTAATCGAAGAACGAAACAGAATGTATTATTGCTTTGGTTAGCTACTGGGCTACCCCTTATTTACGGATTATATTTTCTGTTTCCAAGTCAGCCGATTGACTGGGAAATTTTCGTCTATTTGTCTATTTTCGCGCTCATTACAACAGCGATACCATTCCAAATTAGGAATACGACGATTATTCTTTCCCAATGGGTGACATTGGCAGCCTTTTTGCTGTATGGTGTCGGGGCAGAAATGCTGATCGTACAGTTAAGTATTTTGCCGATTATTTACCAGATGAGAAATCATAAAGATGCATTTTACCGCATTATTTTTACTTCGTGGATGTTTGCCTATACGTCGTTTTTCGCTGCTGGCATTGTACATTTAGCAGGGTTTGAAGTAGGGAATTCGAATTTAACGCATTTACTGCTTTACGGAACAGTATTTGTCGGCTTGCATTTGTTTATCAATCATACGATTTTGTATGTGCGTGACCGTTTTACAGGAGAAAACGAAAAGTTTTTCAGTGAACATATATTATGGGATTATGGCAGTGCGACTATTACGATCCCGTTTGCAGTTACACTAGTTATCTTGATTAATAGTATAGGGGCACCAGCGATTTTCCTGCTCGGCATTCCGTTTTTTGCGATAACGTTTATTGCAAAAATGTACAATATTTCGGAACGGGTCAACCATTCGCTCAGTAAAGCAAGCGAGTTTGGTCATGAGCTTGCAGATCGATTAAGCGCACAGCAAATTATTGAACTGTTTATGCACCGGGTAAGTCAGCTGTTTGCACATGATGCAATGTATCTTGTCGACCATATTCAGGGAAAATACGTGATATTGCGTGCACGAGTAGATGGAAAGGATATCGAAATTCAGGCTGATTCCGATTCAATCCGCGATTCTTTTATTCATATTTGTTTCCAGACGGAAGACAAGAAAGTGTTCTCCAGTGCAAAAGAATGGGAAAAAGATGCACCTGATTTTATTCCTCTTGATATGAACAGTGTCATGATTGTTCCTATACACCGTAACCAGAAAACAGAAGGAACACTCGTCTTAACAGCGCGTAAAAAGAATGCATTTGAAAAGTATCAGATGGATATCGTTCACTTACTGTCCACGTATTTTGCCGTGTCACTTGAAAAAGCGAAGTATTTCAGCGCGGCAGTTGAGAAAAGTGAGACATGTGCATTAACTGGTCTCTATAATTATCATTTTTTAGATAAAAGACTAGTGATGGAGCAGGAACGCATCATAGCGAACCCCCATCTGCAGTTTTCATTGCTAATGATGGATATCGATTATTTCAAACGAATTAATGACACGTATGGCCATCATGCGGGTAATATTATCCTTCAAAATTTCGCGAAGCTGCTGGAAAACTTTGTTCCGGAAGAAGCGGTTTTGGCAAGGTATGGGGGAGAGGAGTTTGTCATGCTGTTGCCGCATATGACGAAGGAAGAGGCAGTGCAATTAGGTGAAGAAATTCGTCAATGTGTGGAAGTAACACCATTTTTAATTGAATCCGATTTAGCCGAAGAAGGTCAGAAAGAACTGGTATTTGTAACAGTGAGTATCGGTGTTTCAAACGTACCGGACGACACGAATGAAACAAAAGGGCTTCTGCGCAACGCCGACCGTGCCCTTTATATCGGAGCAAAACAGGCAGGGCGTAATAAAGTTGCTGAGTATTCACGTTAGAAAAATCCCTCAAGATTTTTTCCTTGAGGGATTTTTCCATTATAGTATTTGTCGATTCGTATTACTTTTTCAGTGAAAAATATAAAGCGTAATAGTGTATCCGAAAAGGTCAATGTGAGGATAGGTTCTTATAGTGCATTAATAAAAGATGCCTCAGTTTTTTCGATGACTTCTTCCACTGTAACACCTTCCTGTAATCCAACTAAAGTCATTTGATCATCTTTAAAATCAAATACGGCTAAATCAGTAATCAAGCGATGTACAACACTTCTTCCTGTCAGGGGTAAAGAACATTCTTTTTTTACTTTAGATTCACCGTATTTGTTAGTATGTTCCATAATGACAATTACCTTTTTAGCGCCTACGACTAAATCCATAGCACCGCCCATACCTTTTACAACTTTTCCGGGTATCATCCAGTTGGCAAGGTCACCTGATTGTGAAACTTCCATGCCACCTAAAATTGCTAAATCAATATGCCCGCCGCGAATCATGCCAAAGCTGGTGGCACTATCAAAATAAGCTGCGCCTGGTCTTGCTGTAACAGTTTCTTTGCCGGCATTAATCAGATCTGCATCGACTTCATCTAAGGTTGGATAGGGTCCTATTCCAAGTAAGCCATTTTCAGATTGTAAAAATACATTGAAATCTGAAGGGATTTCATTGGCGATAAGTGTTGGCATTCCAATTCCTAAATTTACATACATCCCATCTTCAATTTCCTGGACGGCAGTTTTAATAATCTTCGTACGTGAATCCATTAGTTTTCCTCCCTTAGCATCATACGTTCAATACGTTTTTCAAAATGGGGGCTATGAATAATACGTTGAACATAAACACCCGGTAAGTGGATTTCGTCAGGATTTAAATCACCAATTTCTACAAGTTCCTCTACCTCGACAATGGTAATTTTACCGGCAGTCGCCACAAGAGGGTTGAAATTACGAGATGTTTTTCGAAATTGTAAATTACCGGATTTATCTGCTTTCCAAGCTTTTACAAGAGCAAAGTCTCCCTGAATTGCATTTTCCAATATATACGGTTTTCCGTTAAATTCTTTCACTTCTTTACCTTCTGCAACTGGGGTACCGACACCGGTGGCTGTATAAAACCCGGGGATTCCTGCGCCGCCTGCTCGGATCCTTTCCGCTAAAGTACCTTGGGGAGTTAGCTCTACATCTAATTCACCAGATAAAAATTGCTGTTCGAATGTTTTATTTTCACCAACATAAGAAGCAATCATCTTTTTAATTTGACGGTTTTTTAAAAGGATACCAAGACCAAAGTCATCTACCCCGCAATTGTTGCTGACAACTGTTAAATCTTTGATATTCTTTTTTTGAACAGCACTGATAAGGTGTTCAGGAATACCGCAAAGGCCAAATCCACCTACTAATAATGTTGTGCTATCTTTAATATCTTCAACAGCCTTATCAAAAGATTCAAAAACCTTATTCATAAACTAGCCTCCTAAATAGCTATAACTTTTAATGCTTACACTTCTAATTCAAGAAGGGAGTAACTTAATGATTTACCATGTGTATCCATTGTTAAAGAGGTAGTAACGCCTGTATCAAGTGCTTGGTGGCAAATAAATTGAATAGCGCCAATAGATTCAAGTACATATCGCTCAATTTTGCCTAATACGATTCCTTCGAGATGTTGTTTTAACACATCCACTGTAAGTTTTTCTACTAGAAGTGGCAGATCCTCCTGTTTATAGGCAATGACTGACATCGTCAAAGAATTCCCTTTATCACCGGTTCTGCAATGTGCTAAGTTATACAGTTTCATTAGAATTACACTCCTTAAACAACGTATTCAGCACTACTTCCTGTTCATCAATAAATGTTGAAACGATACCTACTAATTCCACTACGTTCTTACGTGCACCGCCGCCTCCAGCAGGCCCATTCGTATATAATGCCTCTACTTCTTCTCCTACAAGGCTCGCATAGTTCGGATTATTTGTTTTTCCGGCTATTCTAAGACGGATTTCATATGGATCGGTATCTCTAAATTCTTTACGATGTGCTGAATTGAGTCCAATTAAATCTACACGGAAATCAGAGTATAAATGCCCGATACGTGTACGAATTATTTCTCCGGCTAATTTTGCACGAGGAACAGCATTAGGTCCTGCATAAGTAATTTCGCCTTCACCGATCAATCCTGCATTATATCCGATGCTGACTTTGAGCGTTTCGGGTTTTCCTACTGCAGAAACCCCGGATACTTTAATGTGATCCTTTTTTAAATACTCAAATTTTACTTTTGAAAAATCAGCGATAATATCAGGAGTATAGTAGGCATGTGGATTCAATACCTCATAAAGCAGCTGTTCCTTCATCGTCGCAAGGCTAAGCTCGCCACCTGTTCCCTCAACTTTACTGAATATAGCTGTCCCGTCTGAATCTATATCAGCAAACGGGAATCCGAGTGTTGCCATACCTTCTATATCCTTAATACCTGGATCTGCAAAGTATCCGCCCGTGAGCTGTCCTGCACATTCCAATAAATGACCAACGACTGTGCCTTGAGCAATTTTATCTAATTCGTCCAGCGACCATCCGAATTCATGAATCATTGGTGCAACGAATAGGGATGGATCTGCTACGCGTCCTGTAATGATGATTTGGGCATCAGACTTTAGGGCATCCAATAAAGCTTTAGCACCAATATAGGCATTAGCTGAAAGAATCTCTTCATAATCCCCGAGCTTTTTCCCCGACTCCCAAATATCATAGTTGTCAGTCAGTTTACTTAAAACATCATCACCAGTAACGATGGCTACTTTTACATTGATATTTAGTTCTTGTGCAATGGAAATGATTTTTTCGGCCCCGGCAATGGGGTTGGCAGCACCCATATTTGAAATAATGCGCGTTTTCTTGTTTGCTAATTTTGGTAAAAGAGAACGCATTCTTTTTTCTAACAAGGGATCATAGCCTAAATTGTTGTTTGCAAGCTTTCTTTTTTGAGCCAAGGCAATTGTTCTTTCCGCCAAACATTCCAATACTAAATAATCTAAATTACCTTTTTCCAATAGTATTTCTGCCGGTTCAATTCGGTCTCCGGCAAACCCTGTTCCTACACCTATTCTCATGCTTTTCACCTCAAATTGAAATTGCTCCGATTAATAATGCAACAACAGTCATAACAATCGTTGTCATGAATGCCCATTTAAAAATAAACTTTTGATGATCTACTAAATCAACTTGCGCCAATCCTATTAAAATAAAAGTTGAAGCCGTCAATGGACTTAAAGGGAAACCTACTGTCATTTGACCTAATATTGCAGCGCGTCCGATTTCAAATGGATCAATGCCCAAATTTGCAGCAGTTTCTGCAATAACGGGTAACACGCCAAAATAATATGCATCTGGTGTGAATACTAAACTAAGGGGCATCGATGTAATGGCTACTATAACGGGTAAAAATCTTCCCATAGATTCTGGTATTAAACTAACAAATGCCAAAGCCATCTCTTCAATCATTCCAGTACCATTTAAAATCCCCGTAAATATACCCGCTGCGAAAATCATTGTAGCGACCAGAATAACACTGCTGGCATGTGCAGCAATTCGGGATTGCTGATCTTTTTGGTTTGGATAGTTCACCATAAGTGCTATTACAAAAGCAATGATAAATACCACAGGCATCGGCAACCATGCACCTACTAGTAATACAAGCAACGAAATTGTTAAAAGAAGATTGAACAGTACAAGTTTTGGACGACGATATTTCATTTCTTCTTCAGATAAATTCAATTGCAGCTCTGTTTCTTCAAGTGTTAAAACACCTAAACGCTTACGTTCTTTTCTTCCTATTAAATAAGAAGCGAATAATACCCAAGCAATTCCTGCTATCATTGCGGGGATAACAGGGTTAAATATGTCACTAGCTTCTCCGCCCAATACTGTCATGGCACGGGCTGTCGGACCGCCCCATGGCACAATGTTCATAACACCAGCCCCAAGAGCAACTACACCAGCCAATACTAGCCTGCTGATTCCTAAACGATTATAAATAGGCAGCATCGCTGAGATTGTAATAATGAATGTTGCAGAACCATTTCCATCCAGGTGAACAAGCATTGCTAGTACAGCTGTACCCATTACTACTTTAAGAGGATCACCTTTGACTATTTTTAAAATAAAGCGAATCATAGGATCGAATAATCCAGCATCTAACATAATACTAAAGAATAAAATCGCAAATACTAACATTATTCCAGTTGGAGCAACGGTAGTTAAACCGTTTAGCATCATTTCCCCTAGGTCTAACCCGAACCCGCCAATTAATCCGAAGACTATTGGTACTAAAACTAACGCAACTATAACTGATACTTTTTTAGAAAAAATTAGAATCAAAAAAATTCCGATAGTTAAAAAACCTAATAAAGCCATATGTAATTCCTCCGTTTTTTGCTCTAAATTTAATTAAAATTCTATATTATGTATGAAAAATAGTAAAATGAATAAAGAGACTTCTTAGTATTCCAAAATGGAATACTAAGGTTTAAAGGAATCTATTTTATTAATAAAACTTTGTAGAGCGAAGGATTTATAGGAGTCTTTCAAAGTAATGAAAACTAATGACCATAAGAGTGGTTTCCCTTTTAATTTAATTAATTTAATATCAGGATTCACATTTTTGGAATAGATGGATTTTGGTAATAATGTAACAGCATTATGGGAAGCTGTAAGTTCCAAAATCAAATCCCATTGAGAGCTTTTATATAAAATGTTTGGGAAAAAACCATTTGTTTTACATGCATTGATGATATAGTCATGTAATGTAAATTCCTCGGAGAAAATTATGAACTTTTCATTCTTTAATTCTGAAATCGCAAGTTCTGAACGATTTGCTAAAGGGTGATTCTTGTTTAAAAAAACATAAAATTCATCCTCAATAAAGGGATAAAAGTTGTAATCATCTTTTGTTAAGTGAGTTTTTACAATAAGGGCAATATCAACTTTTCCATCATTTAAAATTTGTTCTAATTTTTTTGCACCACGTTCGAACAATTCAATTTTAATATTGGCATGTGATTCATAATATTCTTTTGCGATTTTAGGGAAAAATAAGGTTCCTATCAACTGAGGAATGCCTAGCAAGATTCTTCCGTTCTCAATATTTTTCGTTTGATTAATCAATAAATGGAGATCATCTACAGAGTTAATGATCTCGCGGCCTTGTTGATAAACGATTTTCCCGATATCTGTTAGATGTAATTTATTTTTGATACGAATAATTAGCTGGCTCTCAAATTGAGTTTCTAATCGTTTTACACTTTTACTTAAAGACGATTGTGTAACATACATTTCTTCGGCAGCTTTTGTGAAACTACTATGATCGACAACTTTAATAAAGTTTTTCAAATCTCTTATTTCCATAATGTCCATCCCCTTAATGCCATTAATAATAGAAATATTAGTAAATTTATGGCTATATAATGTATAATATCATTTTTTGAATATGAATTTTGGTATTATGGGTGATGTTTTCTTTTAGCGTAGCAAAGCAATTATTTTTAAGTAATAAACCTAAATCATACTAATTACATATGGATTAATGTATGATGGAAGTACAATCTTTAAAAATTCTGTTTAACAGTTTGTAACAATATCGGAGGAATGAAAGATGGCAAAAATCTACGTAATCCATGAAAATGATGATTGGACGCGTCACTTAGTAAATCGATTAGAAGAATTAAACTTACCATATGAAACTTGGCATTTGGATGAGGGAATCGTCAACTTAACAGAGGCCCCACCGGAAGGCGTATTCTACAACCGTATGAGTGCTTCATCACATACGCGCGATCACCGTTATGCACCTGAACTGACAGGCGCGGTACTGGACTGGCTTGAATTCCACGGAAGAAAAGTACTGAATGGCAGCAATGCACTTCGCTTGGAGTTAAGCAAAGTAAAACAATACACGGCGCTGGAAAAGCATGGAATCAAAACACCGAAAACAATTGCGGCTGTTGGAAAACAGCAAATTGTTGAAGCTGCAAAAGCGCTGAATATCGTACCGTTTATTACGAAGCATAATCGCGCAGGAAAAGGGTTGGGTGTACAGCTGTTCTATTCAATCGCCGCGCTTGAAGAGCATTTGGCAAAACCGGATTACGAAGAGCCGGTTGATGGGATTGTGCTGATCCAGGAGTATATCGAATCACCTGAATCGTATATTACACGTGTTGAATTTATCGGCGGCGAGTATTTCTACTCAGTGCAAGTCGATACATCGGAAGGCTTCGAGCTTTGTCCTGCAGATGTATGCCAAATTGGCGATCTGTTCTGTCCGGTAGGGGAAGAGCCGAAAGAACAGCGGGCAAAATTTGAAATCGTCGAAAACAATGAAACAAAGCTGCTTGAAAACTACGCAAATTTCCTGAAAGACAGTGGAATTGATGTAGCGGGCATTGAATTTATCCGCAATGCAAAAGGCGAAGTATTTACGTATGATGTCAACACAAATACGAACTACAATCCGGATGCAGAGGCAAAAGAAGAAAAGTATGCGATGCTGCAGCTTGCGAAGTTTTTAGGTCAGGAACTTGAAAAAGTAACGGCTCAAAAAGTGAAATAATAGAAAAAGTCCAATGAAGCGGCGCAAAGTACTGCACATTCTTCATTGGACTTTTTTATTTATATTTCTTATGCTGCTTCATTCGTTTTACTAAGAAGCCGCCTTTAAAAGATTTCGGTTCATAGGAAATAATGAATGCGGATGGCTCATGATGCTGAACAAGCATAAATAATTCCTTTTCACGGTTTCGTTTTGTTAAAATTTCATATTTATAGCGCTGGCTGTCACGGCCTTCACCAACGTATGTCGTTAACGCAAATCCTTCATTACGTATAACCTGGATCAGCTCGTCATTACGGTTTTGCGTATTGATCGTTACATAAATATAGCCAATCGCAAGCTTTTGCTCGATGCGCGTCCCGATAATAATCCCTAGACCAAAACCGACCGCATAAACGACCATTGCAAGAAAACCTTGGTCTCCGCTGAAAACGAGAGACAGACCAAACACATAGATGAGCATTTCAACGATCCCGATTATGGAAGCGAGCGTTGTAATATTTTTAACTAAAAAGATAGTACGCAGTGTGAATAAAGGAACGTAAAGTAGCTGCAATAATAGTATAAGCAAAATTTCTTTCATCAGATCGAATCCTTTTCATTAAATAATATGCTCATCATAATATGTATACTCTTACAAATGCAATAGATAAGATTATACAGTGTAGCGTGATGCCCGCGTATTATTTATCTTGTTTACTACCACTTTTCCCAATAAAGTAGAGTCTATGCAAAATTTCTCAAAAAAAACATAACTTATATGTTTACCCATCCCTCTTTTGTGGGAAACATATATGAGGATAATTTTTAATAAATTATTCGCAATTAAATATTGCCCCTCAGGCAGAAAAAATCGTGTAGCATTTTTCCGGAACAAGTCTATTAATCCTTTATTTTTATATGAATGATGCTAAGCGTATAAGACTAATAGACTGAAATTGTAACATGAAAGCCTCCGCATTTCTTTTACCTGTTGTTTTCTGTATAATTATGTAGAACGGGCAATGAATTTAATGCTTTATCTAAAAAAATAGAGAGAAGTTGATGTAATGACCATTCTTGTTGTAGACGATAACCAAGTTAACCTCTTCGTTATTGAAAAAATATTGAAAAGTGATGGTTATGAGAAGTTTGTTTCCGTACAATCTGCAAAAGAAATGTTTGACTACCTAGATCCATCCAATGCTCCTAAGTGCTATGACATTAATGTTATTTTATTGGATGTTATGATGCCAGAGATGGACGGAATTGAAGCTTGTCGTATTTTAAAACAAAATCCTCAATGGAAAGATATCCAGGTGATTTTCGTCACTGCACTTGAAGACAAGGTGAAGTTGTCGGAAGCTTTAGATGTTGGCGGCATTGATTACATAACAAAACCAATTAATCGAATAGAGTTATTAGCCCGTATCCGTGTCGGGAAAAGGCTGAAAAAAGAACTGGACTGGCATACAAATCAGGAAAAGATTATCCAAAGAGAGTTGGATCTGGCAGCCCGTGTCCAACAAAGCCTTTTAAGCCCACCTGTTCATGAACCGAATATTTCGATTACCGCTTCTTATTTGCCATCGTCGAATCTGGCAGGCGATTTATATTATTGGGACAAGCTCGATGAAGACCGCTATGCTGTCATGTTATTGGATATGATGGGGCATGGTGTCTCTGCATCGCTTGTTTGTATGTATATTTCCTCTGTTTTGCGTGAGGCCATTAAAAAGCTGACAGACCCTAAGCTTGTTATAGCTGAGTTGAATCGATATATGAATTTACTGCAAAATGAAAAAGAAAATATATTGTATTATTTTACCGGCGTGTATTTTATTATCGACACGAAGAAAAAGACAGTAGAATATGTCAATGCCGGTCATCCAAATGGCTATGCTTTAGTTGATGGCGAAAAGACGGTACCGATTACGTCGACAAGCTATGCGGTAGGATTTGTTGAAGATATCAAAATTGAGAAGGCGATTATTCCATATGATTCGTCTATTCAAATTGTTCTCTTTACAGATGGGGTATTGGAAGCGATGGGTCCGTGTGAGCTGGAGTCTGATAAAGAGTTGAGTAAAATTGCGAGTACCCACTGGTCGACGGACATTTCACCGATCGATTATTTAGTGAAAGGCGAACAGCAGCATAATCAGCCGGATGATATGTGTGTTCTATTATTGCGTGCCAATAGTTAATAAACGGATTTAAATATAAGAACTCAATTTTTCTCTTGTAGAAAGATTGAGTTTTTTGCTGTTTCATCTCATCCAAAATAAAAAATGGCACATCCGTAATAGATGTACCATTTTTTTGCTTATTCAATGCTAAAATCTTTTTTGATAGATGCGTTCCGTTGCGTTAACGGTGCGGTATTTGGATACGAGCGGCGTAAACTGCAATGTTTCTTTATCGCCTAATCCCAGATATCCGCTTCTTGTTAAGCTATCGTAAAAGAGATGATGCACTTCATGCTGCAGCTCAGGTGTAAAATAAATGAGCACATTACGGCAGATGATCACATCAAATTCCTGAAACGATTTATCTGTAGCCAGATTGTGCTGGGCAAACATGATATTTTCCCTTAAGCAAGGATGGAAAGAAGCAAAGCTGTCATCTGTTTTATAGTATTGGGAAAAGCTTTCTGTCCCGCCAGCTAAAATATAATTCTTCGTATAGGCTTGCATTTTATGAAGAGGGAAGGCCCCATGCTGTGCCTTTTTCAGCACATCTTCGTTCATATCGGTCGCATACATCATCGTACGATCCAGCAGACCTTCTTCATGCAGCATGATAGCCATTGAATAAACCTCTTCGCCTGTTGCACAGCCCGCATGCCATATCCGAATTTTATCAAGCTGTTTCAGTTGCGGAATAATCTCTTCCCGGAACGCCCTGAAAAACGAGGGGTCCCGGAACATTTCTGTTACATTAATCGAAAAGTCATTAAGCAGCACTTTCAATAACTCTTTATCGTAAATAACCGCTTCGGTTAATTGAGAGATTGAAGAAAAATTGTTAAGCCGCATGCGATGTTCAATGCGTCGTAGTATTGATTGTTGATTATACTTTCGGAAATCATATCCAGATAATGAGTAAATCGCTTCTAATAACAAGCGTATTTCTAACTTCTTTCTATACATTTCGTAAACGTTCCCCACTTGTGAGCCATACCGTTAGTACGGAGAATAGTTGTTCCAAGTTTAGAGGCTTGCTTATATAATCGGAAGCCCCTGCTTCAAATGCACGATCTTGGTCTTGTTTCATCGCTTTTGCTGTTAATGCAATAATCGGCAGCTCATGTAATTGTAAATCTTTACGGATGCGCTCCATTGCTTCGTAACCGTCCATTTCAGGCATCATAATATCCATCAGAACAGCATCCACGCGTGTCGCCGTCTGTAAAATGTTCAGACATTCCACACCATTAGAAGCTTCTATAATGTGAACACCTTTATGCTCCAATGCTTGACGAAGCGCATAAATATTACGGTAATCATCATCAACAATCAAAATATGCTTATCTTCAAATATTGATTTAGGTTCCCCCATTGGAAACGCAGGAGTCTCTTCTGTATAAACCGCTTCCTGTTCAGCAATGCTCGAATGTACAGCATTCCCTTCAGGTAAGCTTGGCAAGTAAACTGTAAACGTACTGCCTTTACCTTCAGTACTTGATAATGTAATCCAGCCACCAAGAAGTTTTGTAACTTCACGGCAAATCGATAGACCTAAGCCAGTTCCGCCATATTTGCGAACAGTTGCGCCGTCCGCTTGCTGGAACGATTCAAAGACAAGGCTTTGTTTGTTTTTCGGAATACCGATACCTGTATCTGTCACACTAACTGCAATCCATGTGTCGCTAAGGTGTCTCATGTCAGGTGTTAGACGTGCTTTATCCACCTTCACCGTTACCGAACCTTCCTCAGTAAACTTCAGTGCATTGGAAAGCAGATTATTTAATACTTGATGGAATCGTTTTACATCCGTATGGAAAATTTCAGCAAGATCGTTTGCAACTTCCACAGATAATTCCAGGCCTTTTTGGTTCGCTACAGGCTGGAATAAACTTTGAATATGCTGTGGAATTTCATATACATCCATCTCTCTGAACCATAAATCCATTTTTCCGGCTTCAACTTTTGATAGATCCAGAATGTCATTAATCAGGTTCAGCAAATCTTCACCTGAATCATGGATTACTTTTGCATATTCCAATTCATCTTCAGATAAATGATGTTCATGGTTTTCCGCCAACATTTCAGACAAGATTAAAATACTGTTCAGCGGTGTACGCAATTCATGGGACATATTCGCAAGGAACTCGGATTTGTAATTTGAGCTTTGACGCAGCTGTTCTGCACTCTGTCTTAACTCAACCTGTACTTTTTCCAGTTCATGCGTTTTCTGTTCCGCATCACGTGTACGTTCTTCTAAACGTTCATTAATCGTAGTCAATTCTTCAGTTTGCATTTTCAGTTCTTCAGATTGTGTTTGAAGCTCTTCTGACTGAACTTGCAATTCTTCTGTCATTGCCTGTGACTCATTTAATAGACGAACAACTTCCATACGACCAATAATACTGTTAATCGTTACACCTAAATGTACAACAACTTCTTTAATAAGATCACGATGCTGTTGGCTATAAGGCTTAAGTGAAGCTAATTCAAAAACAGCGACAACTTCTTTTCCGAAAAGTACAGGAACGATAATACCGTTCGATATCGGAATATTTCCAAGTGATGTTTCCAAGTAGTGGAAGCTGTTATCTTTGTTGTCATAGCTTAATACACGTTTTTCTTTTACACTCTGACCGATGAAGCCTTGTCCAACCTCGAAGCTGTCACGACCTACATCATCGCCAGTTTCCGCGAAGGCAGAAATTTTATTGAACTTGTTACGGTTGCGAATATCCTGAATGAAAAATGCACCGTATACCGAATGGGTACGAGTCGTCAACGATTTCAGTAATACGTCGCCCAATTCATCAAGTGTATCGACACCTTGGTAGGCTGTTACAACTTCGGCCAAGTTCGTTTGGTACCACTGACGGTTTTCCATTGTCGTAAGAAGTGAATTCGTTGCCAGTACGAGATCTTGCACTTCATCGTTCGTTTTGGCAGTAATACGTTTTCGTACTTTACCGTCAGAAGCATTCATATCCTGGATCGCTTCTGTTACTTCGTTGATCGACCCGGCAATATTACGTGAAATAATTGTGAAAATAACGATCGTTACTGTCGCAATTAGCGTTAAAATTGCAAAAAGACTATAAGTTAATGCCGTGTTTTGATCATTAAGCTCTGTAACTTTTGCTTGAATCGCTTCTGTTTCAAACGTACGGAAAGCGGTGAAATCCTGCTGCAATTCACTAATGGCCATGCTGCTTTGTGTACCGTTGAACATGGAAAGGATTTCTTCATTATCATTAGCAACTATTGCGTTCATTAGAGGTTGTCCGATATTTTGAATCCAATCTTCGATACCGCTATGAACTACTTCCAGCTGTTGCTGACCGCTTGAAAAGCTATTAACAATGGTGTTTAACTCATCATAGGATGCTTTCCATGTTGCGATTTCTTCATTATATTTATTTAAATGCGTTTCATCGACTGTTATTAAATAGCGATGTAAGGAGGATTCCATATTAAGAATTTGGCGTTCCAGATTATTTGACATCATACGCATTTGAGAATCATATTTAATGATTCCGTTTCGTTCTTTTTGTAAACTTGTTATTTGGTTATTTAAGACAAGCACCGCAACGATTAAACATACTATTAAAATAATATATCCACTCGTAATTTTGAAGCCAATGCCCAATTTACGTTTAATCTTCATTATGTTCCTACCCTGCCTTTATATAAAATTACTATCAACTCAGTATACTATAACTTAGTAGAGTGTACGAATATGATGATTTAAAAAGCAGAAAGAATTTTAATGTTAAATCGTTAATCAAATCAATTCGTATCAATTTTCCCGTAAACTCCACCACCACCCCCGGTTATGGCAATTTTTCCTTTTCTCGATAAGTCGATCAGCACTGCGAGTTTTTCGGGAATGACGTTTTTCAATTCTTCCAATGAAGCCTCATGCAAAATATTCATCTCGGTTCCAAACGCATCCAGCATCTTATCGATTGTTTTCGATCCGATACCCGGAATGAAGTCGAGTGGAACTTGATGAATATACGGAGGTCTGCTAATTTCAAGCTGCGGGTTATCCGTTAATTCCACAATTCTTTTTGCAACGCCTTTGATCAGCTGTTCTTTTCCGCAATGAGGGCAGCGGCTATGACCTTCTTCTATTAATTGTTCACCGCAGTTGGCACATACCGTTTCATGATATTTGCCGAGAAGGGGATTGAGTCCATAATTGGCGATGATTTGTCTGCCTTCAATTTGATGGAGCGCTTTTCTCAGCTCTTCAAAATTAGCATCTATTACCCGGATTTTCTGATATTCACGGGCAAGCTTTCCTAAAGAATGTGCATCCGAATTAGTCACAAAACTATACGGGGCCAATTCACTGATTCCCTTAACCATCATCGTGTCCGAACTTAAACCAAGTTCGATTCCATCAATCAGATTCGGATCAAATACTTCCGTTAAGCTGCTTTTAACACCTTTCCCAAAAAGACTTTTAAACGGGGTAAATACATGGGCCGGTATAAACAGCCCGCCAAGTTCACGGACCTTTTCCTGCAGTGTCCGGGCATCAAGACGTGTCCGCTGTGTGCTCAAATGAATATTTTTCTGATGAAGCTGGAGCCAGCCGGAAAACTCCTTCATCTTCGTAAGTGTTGGGATATAACAAAGAACATGGATCGGTCCATGACAATTCACATCATTAATCTCGATTTCCGTTCCTAAAATGAGGGTCGTATTTTTATAACAAATGCCGCCTTCCGCCAATTCTGTCGCTTTTTGTTCTTGTAGAAGCTGTTCAACTTCTTCGATGACTTCCGGTGAATGACAATCGATAATGCCGATTAAATCCAATCCTTTTCTAGATGTAGCGGTTTCCAATATATTTGTCAGGGTCAAGTTTTTACTTCCTGTAATTTTGACTGCCCGTCCTTTATAAGTACGCCCAATATGTATATGTAAATCCGCATAAATTTCTTTCCACAAAGTACACACATCCTTAAAAGATTCGTTTAATCAAATATACCCGAAATTCGAAGTTTATTTACAGGGGAGGGGGAGTTTATTTACAGGAAATTATTTTAAGGGGGGTTCATCCGAAATAAATCATTAGCGGGTACAATAAAAAATCCTGCTGACAAGTGAAATTCCAATCAGCAGGACAGTCTCAAAATATTTTAGTTAAATAATGGATTTTATCGCTTGCCATTTTTCCATTACGACAGCTTCCTCAAATGTACTGATGATTCGATAGTTTTCATCGTCCAAAATGCGGTAATGCTTACTTAACAGATTTTGCTGAAGACGGTGATTTTTATATTCATCAATGTTCTTCCACCATATATAACCACCCATCGTTTTTTCACGTGGGGTAATGATGACATTATGGGCGGTAAGCTCGATGACTTCCATCGGATCGCCGCCAATGCGGTTTTGCAATGTTTCACTGTGACGGAACAGGGCACAGATTGCAATCGTCGTTGTCCAGTTAGCATATGTGCGTTCTTTTTCAATCTGTACGAGTGTCTTTTTAGAAATGCCCAAAATTTCGGCCATTTTATCTTGCGTATAATTATTTTCAGTACGGATAAGTTTCAAACTTTCCGATGTTATTTGTATGATAAAATCTCGATCCATCGAATCACCTCGTGTAATAATACACTAAATATAACATAATGCCATTTTCATTTCGACGGGTTGAAATGAAAAATAGCCTGAGCACAATCGCCCAGACTATTTAAACTAACAATTCTATTCGTCTTTTCCTTTTCCGAGAAGCTTGTTTGAAATGACAAGTCCGATTGCCCCGATAATGATGAATGAAATCGAACGAATCAGAATGTCGAGCTCGGATAAATCGAAGAAAATCATTTTAATAATTCCGAAGAACAGTAAGCCAATACCGACCATTTTCAAATTCGAATAGCTGCGTTTTGCTGCAAGGAACAGCGAGAAGCAGGCGATGATGAAAATGAATACCGTATTTAGAATGACCGCTGAGCTCCAATTGATGAGATCATGGAAATTCATGAAATTCGTAATACTGAAGATCCATATAATCGAAATAATCATACTGGCAATCGTCAATTTCTCTGTATTTTGGCTGAAAAACGTTTTGTAGTTTTTATAAATCCATCCTTGTTCCCAAGCATCTGCAACAATTGCCCACAGAATCGCAAAGTAAAGAATGCGGACGATAATTGCGACAAGAACTGCCTGGTCGTCAACCCATACAGTGGAAAGTAAAACAAGTCCCGCAAATCCGTATACCCCAGTAGCAAGCCAAGGCAGAAATTTGCCGACAATACCACGTTTAATAACTAAAACTGCGGCAAAAGCAAACGCGATGACACTAAATGCTAAAAACGTTGTATAATGCTGCGGCATATACGCCCAGTCCAGCTTCCAAACATAGAGCAGAGCAACTAAATATAGCAGGCAAGGATAAATATCTTCCAGTTTGAAAAGTCTCTTTTTCTCTTCAGCCGGTGCAGCTTTATACTGAAGCAGTACTTTATAAAGAACGACAAGCATGGCAATGACAAGAACCATGTTCAAATGCCTTAATGAGAAGAACGGCTCCACTTCATAAAACATTAAAACGAAAAAGGCGAGTAAAGAAAACGTAATACCCTTAACCCATTTCATGAAGACAATCGCATGCTTTAGCGCAACGACCAGTCCGCCAAATGCCACGACAATCATCAGCAGCAGTGACATTTCACTTGAAATATTAAGCTGGGTAATAATATTCAGCAGCACAATAGCCGACAATGTGCCGAACATATCAACCATCAGTCGGTCCGCACGTTTAAATACGATATATAAAGCACCAGCTACAATCGCCAAGAACAATACAAGAGCGATAAGTAACGGTGTCTCTTCACTAGGAAGAATTCCGTTTATCAATGATAAGATGATGACCGTAAAGGTGAATAGTAAACTAGCATGCAATTTATTATTGCTAGAATACAACCGCAAGAAACTTACTAGAAACAGACTGAAAACCGCAATAATCGCAAATGCAAAAAAGATAAGACGTTCATCATGGAAGATCGAAACAACCGCCAGTGCTAAAACTGAAAAGGCGGTCCCGATATAAAGGGCTCTGCGCTGTTTATGCTTCAAAATCCCGATTTGCACAACGGCGAACAGCAGCACGACGAAAATGCCGATAATCACTCCGCTAAACTGCATGTATTCCAGTAAATACGGCAGTAATAGTGACGTAAACACAACGAGTGCCGTCAATGCTTCATTTCCTTTAACATAGCTGATGAAAACTCCGTAAACAATGTAGATCAGTGCAAAAACGAGTGCGACATATAAACTGAGCACGTCATATAATATTGCTCCCGCAGCCGTTGTTAAAATCCCGACAATGAAGGCACCGCCGTATAGCGATAACGCAACAACCCGCGATCCTTTTTTCTTTTTCTCCATATAATAGGCACATGCGCCAAGACCGATCGATAATACAAAGCCGGCAATAATTTTGATGCTGTCTGATAAAAATCCGTAATCACTCACGAGTTTCAAGCCCCAAAGGACACCGAGCACTAAAATGACGGTAAAGATGCGCGGCAATGCACGAGTAAACAGTTCTTCCAGTGACCGCTTTTCCTTTTTGGGAATCGGGTCTTCTTTCGGAACAGCAACGGTATCTGGTACGGGTAGTTTTTTCCGGACAAATGGTTTTACTGGTTCTTTTTTGACAGGTGCAACTTCAACTTGTTCAATTTTCACATGCTGCTTTAAATGCCGTACTTCTGTTTTCAAGGAGCGTACTTCCTGTTCCAAAGCCGCGATCCGTTCCAGCATTTCTGTATCTCTTTCCACACAATCACCTCTTTCAACAAAAGTAATGATACTCTATTAGTGTAATTTTACACTTTTACATTGTGGAAGTAAATCGTTTTCGGAAAATTCATGCACTATAAAGCTATTCTATCAATAATGAACGGGGAATCTAATACAACGACGATTTATGAGATTGGCATGCATATTATTTATCATTTGAAACTATAATTAAGTAATATAGAAATAAATAAAGAAAATTAGTAGGGGGTAATATGAGTAATTTAATTATTTTTTCCATCATTTTTCTAATCGTCCTAGTAATTTTTATAAAGCTTTTACGTTCCTTTACCGCACAATTATATATTCGCAGTAGAATACGAAAAGGTATCAAACAGCATATTAAACAAATAAAACTGGCAAAAGGAAATAAGCAACAGCTTTTTGACGTATATAAAAGTGTTTATAATAACGCGACATCAAAACCAAATCGATTATTTGCCTCCAGAGACCGAGATAAGTTCGAACTGAAAGCAAATACAGAATTAAATCGTATGACAAGAAATCCTTTTACAAAACTGTATGCAAGTGCCTTAACGTATTCGAAAGGGCTGTTTACCTGTCTCTTTCTCCTCGCGACAATTCTTTCAGGCGGAATTTTGAAAGACGAAGTAAAAGCCTCTTCATTGACATTGCCGACAGTTGACGAAAACATTCAACTGAAACTGAATGTTAACTTGGAAGATAAAATCGATCAGATCGTGACAAGCTTTATGCAAGGTGAAAATAAACTGCAAAGCTTTAACTTTCAGGATTTGGCGAATAAGAAAGTCGTTCCGGTTTATGATGTAAAAGATTTACCGCAGGCAGTAACAAATGTAGAGCAGTTAGGCCAGGCAATCGCCCATCATATGTCGCAGTTTGAACATCAGTTTACGGTGTACTATGAGGGGGATGTCTCCGATTTTGAAACGACAATCGATGAAGTATTTGCATGGCTGGAAAAAAATGAACCGTATTTATGGGCGGTCATGGGCGAGTTCTCAACACGTGCCAAATACTATGGCAATAAAGTGGAATGGAATGCAACGGTCAACTATGATTTGACTGCAGAGGAAAATGCCATTGTTCTCGGGAAAATCGATCAAATTATCAATACAATTCCGGACAATGCAACGGAATCGGAGAAAGTGAAATTTGTAAATGATTATTTAGTCGTGCACACAGCGTACAATGTGAACAGTAAAGCGAATCCCCATACACCGTATTCTGTATTAATGAATGGCGAAGGTGTCTGTGAAGGATATGCATTGGCCGCTTTATTAATGTTTGAAGCACTCGATATCGAGGCGAAATATGTTGTCGGAAATGCAGGGGGACCACATGCCTGGAATTTGGTGAAAGTGGATGGACAGTGGTATCACCTTGATATTACATGGAATGACCCGGTTCCGGATCAGGGAGATCGAGTCCATTACCAGTATTTCCTTATAAGCGATGAGAAACTTTCAAAAGACCATGAATGGATTAAATCGGATTATCCGAAAACTGCTGTAAATGATTACCTGTAAAAAATAATATTGACAAAGAAATGTATTAACCACATAATACACTTATTAGGTGTATGAAGTGCTTAATACATTTTTTTATGCATACTGTATTAAGAGGTTAGTACAGAGTACAGTTCGTAGCGGTATTTTTTTGCGGATAGTGTACTAAGGGAGTAATACACGAAAGGAGCTGAATAAGGTGGATGTGAAATTCAATAACCGGGATCCTGTGTATGTGCAGGTTATCCGTCATTTTAAAGAGCAAATTGCAAAAGGTTCGTTTGCGCCAGGCCACGTCATACCATCAAGACGGGAGTTGGCCAATCAGCTCAAAATCAACCCGAATACAGTGCAGCGCGCCTATAAGGAAATGGAGGAGCAGAAATTGATTTATACAGAAGGTAATATGCCAAGTTGCATTACGAAAGATGAAACGGTACTAAAAAGTGTTCGTGAAGAATTAATCAGTGAAGCGGTGCAAGTATTTATCAGTTCCATAAAATCAATCAATGCGCCACTTCCCGAAATAATGGAGCTCGTACAGAAACAGTATGAGGAGGCGGAGCAGCGTGATTGAAGTAAAAAATGTCTCTAAAAAATATAAAAGAAAGCAAGTATTGAAAGATATGAGCTTTACTGCAGAAAAAGGGCAAATTACATGCCTGATCGGAATTAACGGTGCAGGAAAAACGACCATTATGAAATCAATTATGGCGCTCACGCCGATTGACCGTGGCGAAATATTAATCGATGGCAAAAAAATCAGCAAAGACGCATACGAAAAAATTACGTATATTCCAGACCGCCTCACAATGTCACCAAACTATACAATTGCACAAAGCTTCGAGTTTATGGCCGATTTTTATAAAGTATGGAATGAACAGCGGGCAACAGAACTTCTTGCCTTTTTTCAACTGGATCCGAGCGATAAAATTTCAAGCTTGTCAAAAGGGAACACGGCAAAAGTCAATTTACTGCTTGGCTTGGCATTAGATGTGGACTACATACTGATGGATGAGCCGTTTTCAGGAATCGACATCTTTTCAAGAGAACAAATTGCGAACGTCTTTACGAGTCATTTAATTGAAAACCGCGGCGTCATTATTACAACACATGAAATTAATGATATTGAGCATTTAATCGACAAGGCGGTGCTCATTGGAGACGGCCGAGTATTAAGAGAAATGAATGTAGAACAGATGCGGGAAACAGAAGGCAAATCCGTAGTCGATGTAATGCGGGAGGTGTATGTCGGATGAATCACTATATAAAACTCGTCAATTTCGAAGTGAAGCGATTTAGCAAATTCTTTCTAGCTTTAATAATTGCGGTAGCAGCAGCCCAAATTATCGGCGCCATTCTTACGTCTTTACATTATGTAGACAATGCGGAGACAACGATGCTGCGTGAGCAAATGGCAGTAAGCGAGTATATTCAAAACTACGGAGCCTACTCACTGCAAAACTTTTTATATTCGGAATACTTCATTCTATCTATTGTATTTGCAGCAGCTTTACTTATGATTTATGTCTTTTTCATTTGGTATCGTGACTGGTTAGGAAAATCATCGGTTATTTATCGTTTACTCATGCTCCCTACAGCACGTCTTAATGTATATTTCGCCAAATTTACAACGATATTGCTCTTCGTTTTTGGTTTATTGGGGATGCAGATTATTATATTGGAAGTCGTGAAACGAATCATTCGCTCGATTGTCCCGGAACAACTGCATTTGGATCTGAGCATTATTTATATTTATTCTTCTGATGTGCTGGAAATATTATACCCGAATTCACCGTTACAATTTATTTTCTATTACGGACTAGGGGCAGCACTGATCGCAATCATTTTTACTGCCGTTTTATTTGAACGAAGCTATCAACTTAAAGGGATTTTCTTTGCACTGATTTATATCGTTATTTCAGTGATTGTTATAATCATTCCAGTTATCATTCAGGAAATTACCGACTTCTTTTATATAAATGAAATTATTTTAATGACCATTGGAAGCAGTATTTTAGCAATTGCGCTTGCGGTTTATTTGGCAGATTATTTATTAAGACGAAAGATTAATGTGTAGAGGAGGGAAATGCATGAAAAAATATTGGCAACTCCTTTTAATTGCAGGAGTGATCGTTGTAACGTTAAGCGTGCACTACATACAAGTAGTAAATGCAAAAAACACGGATTATAAATTTACATTTGAAAAAATTTCAGGTGACGATAACTATTTAGATTCGGTCGTTATCGAAGCAAATGTTGATTATGGGGCGGGATATGGTTCAGTTCTTATTAGTGAAGAAGAAACGACATTAATGGATTCTTCCCCTTATAATAGAAGACCGCTAGTATTTCAGAAACTAATTGACGAGCATAAAAGCTTTATGCGCGGAAAAGCACTCATTGCAAATAATTATTTTGAAGACGACACGAAGCTAGTTTTTGTGAAAGACCCAGAAGAAGCCTGGAAGGTAAAAGAAGGCGAAACATACAGCTATAAGGTTGACGTATTGGATAAAGTGAAGGACACGACAAGTTCATTTGAAATCAAATCACAATTGAAAAGCAGGTTGAATTGGGTTTTCTACATTGATATAACGGTTGTCGATAATGAGCTGAAACTTCTTGTAAAGCAAGTAAATCATGATGGAAGGGAACAGTTGTATCAAGTCATGATTGACCTGAAAAAGCAACAGCTGTTGAGCGAAACTTTGATTGAGGAAGTGGCAAGTGACGAAAACACTAGGGCCAGTATCGATTCCTATAATACGAATTTTAACTTAGGGCATGAAAGATACCATGTTTATTCAGTAAATTCTTATGATCAAAAAAATCCGGAACAACATATACTTTCACGTGAATTCCACGCACTCAATACAGAAACGAATGAAGTGACAGCTATTCAGTTACCAGAAGGTTTGGAACAAAAGCTGCAATCGATTGCAGTCGATGATAATTACTTAGTTATCGCATATACAGAAAGTACAGAAAAGGTAATCTACCGCTACAATATCGGACAGCAGCGATGGCTTGAACCGTTGAAGTTCCCGCAACCGATGAACTCGAATATTGAACTAAATGGTATGTCAGCAATCAATGGGAAATTATACGTAATGAATGAAATGGATGACAATTACGTACTTCAAATTTTCGATGTCGAAAAAGGGATAGTATTATATGAAGGAAAGCTTTCTAATAATAATATAAAACAAAATTATTCTATTTGGGCAGATAATTTTTATGATTTAACCGAATAATAGAAGCTCATTGAACTTGGCTGCCAACTGATTTTGGAGCTAAATAATAGTTAGACGCTTAATTGAGGCAAGTTGGGAAATTTCCGGCAAGCAATGATTAAGCGTCTTTTTTATATTACAGTTCGTATGTCAGATATATTCGTTTGCCGAAAACCTTTATTTTTTTCGTTATTCCTTACATAAATTGCAATTATCAAAGATTAATATAGTTTTAAATAAATATTGACGGAATATTCTCGCTTATTTACACTGAGAAAAATGAGATGGTATAGGGAGACAGCTAGAACTATACAAAGGGAGAGGGTATGTTGTGTTTAAATGGAAGAGCAAAGAGCAGTTAAGGCAATTATTAGGTGAACTTGTACAAGTGCAAAGTGTATCGGGTTCCCAGGCTGAAAAGGATTTTCCTGAAGTTGTAGTGAGTAAACTGTCGGAGCTGGCGTATTTCAAAGAATACCCTGACCATTTAAATCGAACATATTTGAGTGATGGGCGCAGTTTCATTAGCGCATTGGTCAAAAAAACTCCGGTTACGAAAAAGACAGTCGTGTTAGTTAGTCACTTTGATGTGGTGGATGTACAGGATTACGGGAAGTGGAAACAATATGCTTTCGATCCTGAGAAGCTGACTGAACAATTTTACTCGGTGAAAGATAACTTGCCGGAAGCAGTACGAGTTGATCTAGACAACGGAAACTGGTTATTCGGCAGAGGCACGATGGATATGAAGTGCGGGCTTGCTTTGCATATGTCCATTGTAGAACAGGCGACATACGAAGAATATGACGGCAACATTCTTTTATTGACCGT
Source organism: Solibacillus sp. FSL R5-0449 (assembly GCF_037975215.1). Lineage (NCBI taxonomy): Bacteria > Bacillati > Bacillota > Bacilli > Caryophanales > Caryophanaceae > Solibacillus > Solibacillus sp. FSL R5-0449. The sequence goes on along the minus strand of NZ_CP150239.1, from coordinate 2,662,744 downwards.
TCCTGATGAAGAAGTAAACTCTGAAGGAATGCGGGCAGCGGTTCCACAACTTGTACAGCTAGCGGAAAAATATAATCTTGAATATACGACGATTTTAAATTCAGAGCCGATGTTCAGCAATTTTCCTGGGGACCTAAATAATTACTTCTATACCGGCTCAATCGGAAAAGCATTGCCGGGCTTTTTATGCTACGGGAAGGAAGCCCATGTCGGGGAACCGTTCGGGGGACTGAATGCGAATTATATGGCATCGGTCATCACAGCTGAAATGGAATTAAATATGGACTTTTGCGAAAAGGTGGGCGTAGAAACGACACCGCCACCAACGAATTTAATTTACCGTGACTTGAAAACGGAGTATTCCACTCAAATTTCGCACCGGGCTGTAACCTTGTTTAATTTATTTTTATTTGAAAGAAGCATGACAGATGTTGTATCAATGCTTCAGCAAAAAGCGATCAATGCGGCAACTGAAATCGAACAGTCCTATATGAGCAAAGCGACAAAGTATTCACAGCATACGGAGTTTACACCGCAGCAGCTTAAAGTGAAGGTCATGACGTATGAGGAAATTTACGACTATGCGCTGGAGAAATACGGCGAAGAGCGGGTTGAAGAGCTTCTATCAAACTGTGACAGTGAAAAAGACGATCGGGAACGAACGATTGATCTTGTTGACCAATTAGCTGCGTTATGTAATGAACTGGCACCGATGATTGTCATTTTCTTTGCACCGCCATTTTATCCTGCAATCAGTTCCGGCAAAACGAGACTCATCAGCAATCTTGTAAATGAATTGAAGGAATACTCGCATGAAACATATAATATGAAGTTTACAGTTCAAAACTACTTTGCCGGAATATCGGATTTAAGCTATGTAGGGTTGAATAATGAAAACAGTTCGATTGAATCGCTTATAAACAATATGCCGATGTGGGATAAAGGCTACTCGCTGCCGATCGATGATATGAAAAAGCTGAATGTACCGGTGCTGAACATCGGTCCGGTAGGGAGAGACCCGCATAAATGGACAGAAAGACTGGATGCGGATTTTGCGTTTGGACCATTAGTCGATCTCCTTGATTTGACGATCGCAAAGTTATTCGCGGCGCATTATGAGGTAAATGAACAAATCTTGAGTAGTTAATAATCTGCCTTTAACGTTTATCGTTAAATTTGTGATACAGTGGGAATACTAACCGCGAACTAAAGCGGAGTTGGAGGCTTATGATGACAAATACAGTAGATGAATTATTAGAATCGCTAGTGGCAGCGACAGTAAATAATGAAGTGAAATGGAGTAAAGGTACGGAAGCGTTGGAAGATGTGTTGGAAGAAGTTTATGGCAACACGGCAAAGCTTTATTACTTCTTTGATGAAGAAGAAGGTTCAAACATCGTGTTAGCAACGTATCAATATTACGAAGGGGAAGTAGAAGCCGATGAATTTTTAAAAGACGGCATGAGCCTGTTTGTCATCGACGCAGATGATTTTGAAATTTTAAATGAAGTAACAGATGAAGATGCGGACGATGCAAATCTATTCCCGGCTTTAATGGAAGCAATTGAAGAAGCGAAGTAAGGTGGGTTAATGTAGCGGGTGTGGACGGTTTAGGATCGTCTGCATCCTTTTTTTTGAGTTGGTGTTCGGGATTTATTAGAACAATAGAGTGGTTTATTAGAAGAAATTCAAGTGATATTAGAAGAACTGGGATGGATATTAGAAAATCCGTAAATTTGAGGTGCAGGAGAATCTTTATTGCCGGTAAAATCAGCGAGAAGAAGCTATGTCTGAATTTTATTAGAACATATGAGCGGGTTATTTGAAGATTGAGACAGGATATTAGAAGAAGTACATAACTTATTTGAACATCCGGGACACTTATTAGAACAAACCGCATTTATATTAGAAGATCGGCAATATATTAGAACAAATAAATTTATATTAGAACTTCTGCAAATATATTAGAAGATCCGGCCCCACACCCCCCAAACCCCACCAAAAAACGCCCGGTAACAACCCCCGGGCGCCACACTCAAACAATCAACTATCGTTAGCTATTCAACAGCTCAAACCCTTTCACCGCTAACGGCACTTCACCAAAAGGCTTCTGGTCGAACTGTTCCTCGATATAAATTTCCGCCAGCATCTGCTCACGTTCACCGGCCGTTTCGCCATGCTTTACCGCGACAACCGCTTCATATAGACAGGCAAGCTGATGCATAAGCGGTTTCGCCTCAAGTGTTTGCATAGCCGGATCCAAAGTGACAAACACTGCAAAACGCTGCTCCACGACAGAGGCCAGCTGCTGTAAATACGGATGATTCGTCTGCTGTAATTCATTCAGCAGCGTATTATGCGCATTTTTTTGCACGAGACGAATGAGCTCGTGTGCCAAGATGTTCGCAGTTCCTTCCCAAACAGTCAATACTTGCGCATCGCGAAGCAGGCGAGGGAGCACGAAATCCTCAATATAGCCGTTCCCTCCATGAAGTTCAATCGCTTCATGCGTAAACTCGATCGCCCATTCGGCCGTTTCCTTTTTCACTAATGCAATTAACAGGCGGACGAGCTGCTGTTCTTCCTCTGAAGCATTCCGGCGGACCACTTCATCATAGCGCGACACTAAATCGAACAACGCGACCAGTGATGCATGCCATTTAGCGTGCAGTCCCCCTAACGAATGCTGCACCATCGGAAACTCGGCAACTGTCTGGCCAAACGCAATACGCCCGTTTGTATAATGGACCGCTTCATCCAGTGCGCGTTTCATGATGCCGACAGAAGCTGCGGCATTGCAGATCCGGGATAGGTTAAGCGCTTCGAGCATATAGTAGATGCCTTTGGACGGATCCCCGACAACATATGCTTTTGCACCGTTAAACTCGACCTCTCCGGATGGAACTGCTTTTACACCAAGCTTATCTTTCAATCGGCGGATCGTAATATGATTAAGCTCACCGTCGTCGTCACGCCACGGTACAGCAAACAACGTTAAGCCGCGCGAACCCTTTTGGGAATTAGTAGTCTGGCGAGCGAGCACCATCGCAACACCGCACATCCCGGCATTTGAGGCAAAGTACTTTTCGCCGTATAAACGCCATTCACCTTGTTCAAGTCGCGCTTCCACGACGTTCGCTCCGACATCGGATCCCCCTTGACGCTCCGTTAAAAACGTAGCCCCTTCAAATAAATCCGTATCGCCTGTTGCACAAATATGCGGCATAAACTTCTGCTTCAGCTCTTCAGATGCATAGTGCTCCAATAAATAAGCCGTCGCCATCGTCAATGTGACAGGACAGTAAAAACCGGGCTCAGTTTGCGATAGTAAATAACCTTGCGCAAAGCTGTATACATAATTGCCTTTATGACCTAATTCGGGAATGTCTTTATGCACATAGCCGACAATCCCTGTACCATAAGTTTCGGCAACCGTTTGTTTATAGCCTTCGTTTACAATAACTTCACTCACTTCATCACCGTATGCATTATAGCGGCGCAATCTTGGTTCGCCTTCGCGGTCCGTCACTTTGGCACGGGCATCAATTGGTCCGGCACAAAGCGCACCGAATGCCGTCAGCTTTTCATCCGCATAATGGTAAAAAGACGGCGAAAGCTTCTGCTGTAATAGCTGATGCAATGTTTCGTCAAATTCATAAAAGTTCTGGCTCTTTTCACGTTTATTGGCTAACACTTGCATTTGCTTCACCTCGTAGCTGCTGTTTTAATATTTTCCCGGAAGCATTGCGCGGAAGTGCTTCAGCTTGTTCGAAGATTTTCGGAATTTTAAATGCGGCAAGTTTCCCTTCTAAATGCTTGCGAATTTCCTGCTCGGAAAACAGGAACTTTCGCACAGTAAACCGCTTTTACAGTTTCGCCCCATTCAGGATGCGGTACGCCGAACACCGCTACTTCAAAAATTGCGTCATGCAGCAGCAGCTGATCTTCAATTTCTTTTGGATAAATATTGACACCGCCGGAAATAATCACATCTTTTTTACGGTCAACGATGTATATATAGCCTTCCTCATCAATGCGGGCTAAATCGCCTGAACGTACCCAGCCATCAACGAAAATGTTTTTCGTTTCTTCCGGATTTTTATAGTATTCTTTCATATTACCTTCACCATATAAGATGATTTCGCCAATTTCTCCAGGAGCCACATCTTCATTTAATGCGTTAATGACACGCAGTTCTGTTCCAAATGGTGCTCGTTTGCCGATGCTTCCTGCTTTGTGAGGGTGGTCGGCAGCATGTAAAATCGAACCGCTCGGACCGGCTTCCGTTAAACCGTACACACATACTAAGTTGTCCGTATTAAACTGCTGTTGAATATATACAACTTCTTTTTCAGAAAGTGGCGCGCCTCCGTACACCCACCATTTCATTGACGACAGGTCCGCATTTGCGATGCGCGGTGAGCCGGCAGTCAGAAGGTAGGCAACAGGTGCGCCGAAGCAATGAGCCGGCGATTTTATTTACTTGGTCATCCAGCTGTTGATACGTCGTTTCCTGACCGAGACTAATGACAGCAACTTGATTCGGATACTTTCTTGCATGACGAGCTAACAGATTAGAAATATTCATGATTGGTCCTCCAATAATAGAATTAGTTTTTCCTGAAAAATAGCTTCCGTCTTTTCGATATCTTGACGGATTTCATACAACTCTTGAATCTTGTGGTCAATTTCCTTTAACTTTTGCTGACCGTATTCGATTGTCCGCTCCAGTTGCTTAATACCTGTACGATCAAGGTCAAAAAGCAAAATCATTTCCTTAATTTCTTCCATAGAAAAGCCATACTTTTTTCCGCGGATAATTAGTTTGATCTTTGCCTCCTCCCGTTTGGAATAATGGCGCATTCTATTATGAGGTCGTGTCGGTTTCAAAATCCCGAGCTCTTCATAGTAGCGCAATGTTCTCGGTGTGAGTGCATATTCTTTAGCGATTGTTTTTATGGATTTCACATAAGACACCCCCATTAGGAAAATTATACCATTTACGTTAACGTCAACTTAAAGATAAATAAAGAATAAAAGAGAAAAAATGTTTGTGAAAGACGAAAATAGGGAGATATAGGAAAAGAGAGAATGGAATAGCCCATCTAAAATTCTTCTTTATAAAAAATTAAATTACAAATCTCATTGACAATCATTATCATTTAGATTTATCATTTAGAAAGTGAAAATGATAATTGTTATCAATTAAATTTAAGGAGCGTTATTCAAATGAAAACGAAAAAGTTTTATTCTTTAATGGCAATGCTTTTCGTGGCAATTGGTTTACTAGTTGTTGCGGGTTGCTCGGATAAAGAAACAAGTTCAAATGAAAACAATGAAGCAACATCAGGTTCTTCGAATTCAGAAGATTCAGCAACACAATATCCAATCGTCATCAAACATGCATTAGGTGAAACAGTAATTGAAGAAAAGCCGGAGCGTGTTGCAACGGTTGCATGGGCAAACCATGATGTGGCACTTGCTCTAGGTGTAGTGCCTGTTGGTTTTTCAGCAGCAAACTACGGCGTACAGGATGAAAGCGGAATGCTTCCATGGACAGCAGAAAAATTAAAAGAGCTGGGCGAAGAAAATCCAAACATTTACCAAGATACAGATGGCATAGACTTTGAAGCCGTTTCGGATTCGAATCCGGATGTTATTTTAGCAGCATATTCAGGACTTACACAGGAAGAGTATGATACGTTAAGCGAGATTGCACCAGTTGTTGCCTATCCGGAAACTCCATGGGTTATTACATGGCGTGACCAAATTCTATACAATGCAAAAGGTATGGGCATGGAAGAAGAAGGTAAACAATTAATCGCTGACACAGAAAAATTAATTCAAGATAAAGCAAATGAATTCCCTGAAATCAAAGGTAAAAAAGCGGCTTTCGGTATGTTTACCGCGACGGATTTATCGAAGTTCTATATTTATACACCGGCTGATCCACGTGGTGAGTTACTGGAAGAGTTAGGTATGGAATATCCGGAAAGCATTAAAGCGCAAGTTCAGGATGAAAGCAGCTTCTATATCGAGTTAAGTGCAGAAAATGCAGATGCTCTAAATGATGCAGAAATTTTGATTGCATATGGCGATGATAATACATTAAAAGCACTTCAGGCAGATCCGATTTTAGGAAAAGTACCTGCAATCCAAAATGGTTCGGTTTTAATTATTCCTGACAACACACCACTTGCAGCTGCAGGAAACCCGAACCCGCTATCACTACAATATACAATCGACGAGTATGTAACTTTAATTTCGGAAGTTGCAAAAAAGTTAAAGTAATATGAATAGTACATCCGTTTTAGAAAAGAAACAAAATATGATGCCGCGTAATTTTATTAAAGTATCATTGCTTTTGATAATTTTACTCGGACTATGTATACTAGCATCACTTGTATTCGGTTCTCGGATGATTGGCTGGACAGATCTTCTGAATGGGTTATTCCATTCAGAGGCTCAGTCTCATGAAGCGAACGTGATAAGACAGCGTGTAGTAAGAACAATTTTCTGCCTGCTATGCGGTGCAGCATTAGGTGTTTCCGGAGCGCTGATGCAATCGGTAACCCGCAACCCTATTGCAGATCCAAGTATATTAGGTGTCAATACAGGGGCATCGCTTTTTGTCGTTTGCGGCATTGCCTTTCTCAATATCAGTTCGGCAAACCAGTATATTTGGCTTGCGATAGCGGGAGCTTTCATTACCGCTATTTTTGTATTTGGGATTGGTTCCATGGGGAGAGGCGGCGCAACACCATTAAAGCTCGTGTTGGCAGGTGCAGCTACGAGTGCGATTTTATCTTCCCTAGTTGTGGCGATCATGATACCAAGAACGAATGTAATGGATCAATTCAGATTTTGGCAAGTCGGAAGTGTCGGTTCCGGCAGCTGGGATGCCATTACATTATTTATTCCATTTATAGTAGTAGGATTATTAATTGCCTTAATTACAGCGCCGGCATTGAATGCCATGGCATTGGGTGATGATGTTGCGACAGGGCTGGGTGTACGTACAGGTACTGTAAGAATTGTAGCGGCATTAGGTGGCGTATTATTATGTGGTGCTGCAACAGCATTGGCGGGTCCAATCGGCTTTATTGGGTTATTAGCTACACATATCGTACGTCTCGTAATAGGTCCTGATTTACGTTATATTATTCCGATGTCAGCATTGTCGGGAGCGATTATTTTAACCTTTTCCGATGTGATCGGAAGGCTCCTTGGCAGTCCAAGTGAGCTCGAAGTTGGAATTGTGACCGCCTTTATAGGTGCGCCGATTTTAATTTTAATTACGATGAAAGCGAAAATGCGTGCAATATGATGAATGAAACGATGAAGATGATTAAGACGTCAAGAGTAAAAAGAAAACGCCGGTTTATAATGATGACTTTCTTGATGGCCATCATTTCGCTAGTACTTTGCGGTTTGATGCTTATGCTCGGCAACACGATTTATCCGGTACAGGATGTCATAAAGGTTTTACTAGGTGAACAAGTGAAGGGAGCAACCTTTGCGGTAAATACAATTCGTTTCCCGAGAATGGTTGCCGGTTTGTTTGCAGGCTTTGCATTTGGTGCCGGGGGCTATATTTTTCAGACGATGCTGCGCAACCCGCTGGCAAATCCGAATGTAATCGGAATTACAACAGGTTCAAGTGCTGCAGCTGTATTTTGCATCATTGTATTAAATGCAAGCAATGCAGTCGTGTCCATTGCAGCTGTAATGGGAGGGCTTGCAACAGCAATCTTTATTTATCTGCTGGCAAAAGGCACATCCTTTTCGATTGGCCGACTTATTTTAATCGGTATCGGGATACAGGCAATGCTGACGGCATTTATCAACTATTTAATGCTCATTGGGGATACACATGATATTCCGGCTGCAATGAGATGGCTGAGCGGCAGTTTAAACGGTGCGAAATTAGCGAACCTTTATCCGCTAATCCTGATCGTATGTATTTGCACACCGATCTTAATTTATTTTGCGAAGCGTCTGGAAATGCTGGAACTTGGTGAACAGGCGGCAACATCTCTAGGCGTCAATACAAATCAAACAAGAGTCATCCTTATTATTACATCGGTGCTCATGATTGCATTGGCGACTGCTGCAACCGGTCCGATTGCCTTTATTTCCTTTTTGGCAGGTCCGATTGCAAAGAAATTAGTAGGTGTCGGATTTTCTGGTCTCATTCCTGCAGGTTTAATCGGTGTTATTTTAGTATTGGCGGCAGATTTAATCGGACAGTTTGCTTTTGAGACACGTTATCCGGTAGGGGTCATTACAGGAATAATTGGTGCACCCTACTTAATTTATTTATTAATCCGAATTAATCGGAAAGGAGATTTATGATGAAATCGACACATACATTCCAAACGGAAAATCTTGTTGCAGGCTATGACAACAAAGCGATTTTACAAGGTGTTAGTCTAGCGATTCCAAGCAATAAAATCAGCATTATTATCGGTTCGAATGGCTGTGGGAAATCGACGCTTTTAAAAACGATGGCACGATTAATCAAACCAATCTCCGGCCAAGTATTGTTGGATGATAAATCGATTAACAAAATCCCGCCGAAACAGCTTGCACGTGTTTTAGGACTCCTTCCGCAATCACCGGTTGTACCCGAAGGCATTACGGTTGCTGACTTAGTTGGACGGGGCCGGTTTCCGCATCAGAGCTTTTTAAAAGGCTGGTCAACGGCGGATTATGAAGCGGTAGCAGAAGCGATGGAAATGATGAACATAACGGAACTTGCCGACAGTCATATCGATGAGCTGTCAGGAGGGCAAAGACAACGTGTATGGATTGCCATGGCACTTGCACAGCAAACCGACATCTTGTTTTTGGACGAACCGACTACATACTTGGATATTACATACCAAGTGGAAATTTTGGACTTATTGACGGATTTAAATCGTAAGCATGGTACGACAATTGTGATGGTGCTCCATGATATTAATTTATCCGCCCGCTATGCCGACTATATTTTTGCTTTGCATAAAGGTCTACTCGTTTCGGAGGGAACACCAGCAAACGTAATTACGAGTGAATTGATCAAAGATATATTTAATTTAAACTGTGTTGTTACACAAGACCCTGTTTCGGATTCACCTTCCGTTGTCCCGATCGGAAGACATCATTCGAAGTCCGGAATGCTCGTTTAGCTGCAACTTAGTCAATGGAACCTGAAGGCGACTGCGCGAAAAGCGTAATTGTCCGACAAATGAAAAGAATGGAGTGTTTCGAATGAACGATATTTATGATGTAACGATAATTGGCGGTGGTCCAAGCGGATTATACAGTGCGTTCTATGCAGGGTTGAGAGATTTAAAAACAAAGATTATTGAATTCCAGCCGACGCTCGGCGGGAAACTCCACGTTTATCCTGAAAAGATTATTTGGGATATTGGTGGTATGCCTCCAACACCAGCACAGCAAGTCATTGAAAATCTCATTAAACAGGGACTGACATTCAAGCCAACCGTATGTCTAAATACAAAAGTCGATTTCATCACAAAAAAAGAAGATTTGTTTGTGATTGAGACAAGTTCAGGCGAAAAACACTATTCGAAAAAAGTGATCGTTGCAGTAGGTGGCGGCATTATTAGTCCGATTAAATTGCATATTGAAGGTGCGGAAAAGTATGAAGTATCGAACTTGCACTATACAATTCGAGGCATCCAAAGCTTTAAGGACAAGTCACTGCTAATTTCAGGCGGCGGTAACTCGGCGATTGACTGGGCGAAGGATCTGATCGGTATTGCCAAGCAGATTACCGTCATTTACAGAGGCGAAAAGCTATCTGCTCACGAAGCACAAATCCGCCATTTGCAGGATAATGGCGTTCCGATCGTTACAAATACACAGATTAAAACACTTGTAGCGAATGAAACGAAGACGAAAATTGAAGAAGTCATTTTGGAAAACGTCGTAACAAAGGAAACATCGAAAATTGTAGTAGATGATGTCCTTGTAAATCACGGCTATGACCGGGATTCTTCATTTACTTTTGATACGGCACTCTCTCCGGAAAAAGATAAAGATTACGACTATTATTATTTGACGGACGGTAAGGGGCTGACATCGGTTGACGGGATTTATGCTGTTGGCGATATTTCCAAATATGATAACAAAGTATATTTAATTACCGGTACATTCCAGGATGCGGTCAATGCGATCAACGCTATCAAAATTAGCCTTGAACCGACAGCAGATCAGTATGCAAAAGTTTCTTCGCATAATGAAGTATTCGAAAAACGCAACCGTGAACTGATGAAGGACATGCTTGTGAATGGCTAGTATGCTGAATAAATAAATTAAATAATCACAACGCAGAAGTTTACGTGAACTTCTGCGTTTTTTAATGTTGGAAGGATAGTAATCGATTATAATGGAAGTATTATGGGAATTGATGCATGTGTGAAAGGAAGGGGAGTGCTATGGTTTTCCAAAGAGTAGTTAATTATAAATGGCTTTTGATCGCTTGTGTCATTTTACTGGGCAATATTGTTGTTTATCAGTTGTCGTTTGTTTCTGCGCTTTCAGATGAGCAAGTACAAGGAATGGTAATCGGTTCACTAATTGACTGTGCGGTTGTGGCACCGGCACTTCTCTTGCTGCAAACGGGCAAATGGGCGGTCAAAAATTTTGTTGTCTTTGTTGCTGCGGGTATTTTATTTGCCCGACTTGTCATCCCTAATGGATTGATGGAACCTTTCCGCTATATAACTTTTTCTGCAATCGCAGTAGAAGCAGGATTGGTTTTGATGGAGTTAATCATTTTATTTGTTTTCATAAAATATTTACCAAGTATTATTCGAGCGGTCAAATTAGAGCAGGAGCAACTTATCTTTTCATTTCCTCGAATTGTTAGAGAGAAAGTAAAAGATAACGTATTAATGAGAGTTCTTTGCCAGGAGCTGCTTGTATTTTATTATGCGTTTTGCAGCTGGAAGAAAAAACAGCCAGGCGGATATACCGTTCATAAAAATACGATGTATATTCCTATGTTATTTATGATTTTTCATGCAGCATTATTTGAAGCAATTGCATTCCATTGGTTTTTCCATGACCGCATACCGGTTTTAGCTTGGGGGCATACAATTCTCTCACTTTATGGACTACTATTCTTGCTGGCCGATTTCCGCGCATTAATATTAAATCCGGTCCGTATCGAAAACGGAAATTTATATCTTTCCAACGGCTTATTGAAACAAACAAAAATTGACTTGAAAAATATTTCTCAATTGCATACATCTATACAAGATGAAGAAATTTATCATTTTAAAGTGTTAGGAAATACAGAGGAAAAGCCAGACTTTGTGCTGGAGTTGAAGGAACTGCAAACAATCCAACTGGTAGGCGGATTTGAAAAAAGAGCAAAATTTATAGGAGTGTACTTAGACGCCCCAGCCCTGGTACGTAGCGAAATAGAGTCAGCGATAATAGATAAATAGTGTAAAAGATGAAGAAATGGGGTATAGATTATAGAACGCAATGTTATGAGGTGAGAAGATGAACATTCGAATATTAGGTTATAAAGATGCTGAACAATATAAAAAGGTTAGATTACACGGGCTTTTACATTCTCCAACATTATTTAGCTCGTCTTTTGAACATGAGAACAATTATACGGTTCCGGAAATTGAACAACGTCTTCGTCCGCAAGCAGATATTTTTACGCTTGGGGCATTTGAAGACAACGAGCTGATTGGAATTGCAACGTTTAAAAGAGAAACAGGTGCAAAACTGAATCATAAAGGCGTTCTTGTCGGACTCTATGTTATGCCTGATTCAAGAGGAAAAGGTGTAGCACGGGATATGATTGAAGAATTGTTGCGCCTGTTACGTGAAAACGGAGGTCTTGAACAGCTTCATTTAACTGTTGAGTCTACAAATGAACAGGCAATCTCTCTTTATGAATCGCTAGGATTTAAGCGATTTGCTAAAGAGGAGCGTGCCCTAAAGGTCGACGGAAACTATTATGATCAAGTGTGGATGTTAAAAGAGCTATAGCTATTAAGAATTAAAACATGAGATAATATTGAAGTTTTTTAGAGAGGGGAAAAACTCTTAATAAGTAACGGATATTTAAAAAATTGATTGGAATGAAGGGCGACTCCAGCGGGAAAAGCACGACGCCTGAGACTAGGAACAAAAGCTAAGAACGCCACGTCCTGTGGCAACGCTTTTGTGACCAACATCCTGTTGGCCTCATGCCCGCGGAAAGCGTCCCGGAATGGAAATCAATTTATACGCATAGCAAAAAAACAGCATTTTTCTCATTGAGAAAAATGCTGTTTTTGGATTATATGCTAGCTTTTTTTACGTTATATAGCACTTCCTGCGGAGCCTTTTGATAAACGTTCTGAAATGATCAGAACAATAAGGATTAAAACAATCTGCAGCACACCATATGCGCATGCCGTACCAAACTTGAAGGCATACAGCTTCTGGAATATGGCAACCGACAATGGAATCGTCGACGTATTATAAATCAAGATTGAAGCAACGAATTCCCCGATACTTTGGACAAAAGCGAGCAATGTACCGGCAAGAACACCGGATAATGTAAGCGGAATGACAATTCTTCTGAATGTATACCACCACGATGCCCCTAAACTTCGCGAAGCCTCCTCCACGGATTGATCCAATTGCATAAGGGAAGCCGATGTCGACCTGAAGACAAGCGGCAAATGCCGGATAAAATACGCAAGCGGTAAAATCCAGAATGAACCGATCAATACTTGATTGAATGTAAATACGCTTTCCGTGGAAAACGCCGCGATTAAGTTAACAGCTACAACTGTACCCGGCAATGCCCACGGGATCGTAATTAGAATATCGAGCGCTGTTTTTCCTTTGAAGCTAAGTCTGACCATCGCATAGGCTGCAGCAACACCGAATATAATATTGCCGACTGTTGCGATGAAGCCCATTTGCAGCGAGTTCCAAATTGGGCGCCATGTCCGCTCATCCGTAAACAGCGCTTTATAATGGTCAAGCGTATATTCGGTCGGCAAAATCTGAATTGTCCAGGCACCGTCTTTTGAAAATGAAATTAAAATCAGCACTAAAATCGGCAAGATCAAAATTAGCGTCCCGATAAAGGATAGTGCAACCGCTAAATACTTCAAAGGCTTCGAGCTCACTTCCGAACGGTGAACACTGATTCCTTTACTTAAATTCTGATAGTTACGTCGGTTTTGATACCAGCGCATAATAAGCAAAAAGGTGATGGACACGAATGATAAAATGGTTGACTGCGTTGCCGCCATATCCAAATTGCCGTTTGTCCGTGATAAATAAATTTGCATCGTCATTGTACGTTCAACCCCGAACATGAGTGGCGCTGTATAGGATGCCATCGACACCATGAAAACGAGGAGGGAAGATGCGATTAATGATGGGGTAAGCATCGGCAAAATAATCTTCCGCCAAACCCGTATCCTGCTTGCTCCCAGACTGGTTGCGGCTTCTTCCAAAGAAGGGTCAAGCCCTTTAATAGCTGCTGAAGCCGTCAAATAGAAGTACGTATACATCGTAAACGTATGAACAACAATGACACCCCAAATCCCTTTTAAGGCAAACGGAACATCTTCCAATTGAAACATCTGCTGAAATAAGCGCGGGAAGATACCACTTTCACCATATAAAAATGAAAAGGATAAAACCCCCACCAATGGAGGCAATGCCATTGGGACAAGTACTAAAATAGAGAGCAGACGGCGACCCGGAAAATCGTAGCGTTCCAGTAAAAAGGCCATCATTACCCCAACAACGGCACAGCAGATGACACTAATAATCGATATATAAAAGCTGTTCCAAAGTGCCTCCAGATTGGCTGTACTTTCTAAACTGAAAAACTTCTGATAGTTTGCCAGCTGATTGTCTCCGGCAAAACTCTGAATAAACGTTGAGTAAAATGGATAAATAACATAGGCAAACAATATTAAAAACAGCGGGGAGATAAGAATATAGACAAAATAGCGTGATTGTGTAAGACGAGACCACCAACTCGCTTCGTATGTGTCAACGGATTTTTTGCTCATTGTGTGCCTCCTCTCTTATTCTCCTAGGAAATAAATATTTTGTTTCGGGATATGTAGTTCAATCATATCGCCAGCTTGCAGTATTGCAGTACCCCGACTAATAATCATTGCTTTTAATGTAGTATCATTCCATTTGATAAAGTAATTTACGCTGATTCCGGTAAATTCGATCAGCTCGACGATACCTGTAACGGTGTTTTCACCAGGACCGCTTTCAAATGCTTCAGGACGGACGGATACATAAATTTCGTCTCCGATTGCTACTTGAAGACCCGCTGCCAAGTTTTCTGTCAGGCCTTGCAGTTCAAGTCCTTTATCATTTGTAACGGTAATCATATTGTCTTCAATCGATTTTACTTTCATCGTAAGCAAGTTTGTCTCTCCGATAAAAGTAGCGACAAAGCGGTTGTTTGGCCGATGGTAAATTTCCTGTGGCGTACCGATTTGTTTGACGACGCCATGCTCCATTACCATAATCCGGTCGGACATTGCCATCGCCTCAGTCTGGTCATGGGTAACGTAAATTGTCGTCACACCCAGTTCCGACTGAATCCGTTTGATTTCAATCCGCGTTTCCTCACGTAATTTTGCATCCAAATTGGATAATGGCTCATCCAGAAGCAAAATGTCAGGTTCAATGACAAGCGCACGTGCCAAAGCAACACGCTGCTGCTGACCACCCGATAATTCATTGATTTTGCGTGAGCCATATGGACCTAGATGAACAAGCTCGCGTATCCGGTCAACCTTTTCTTTGATCGTTTTTCTATCATATTTCCGGATTTCCAGACCGAATGCAATATTTTCATTGACTGTCATATGCGGGAAGAGTGCATAGTTTTGAAACACCATTCCAATATTCCGTTTATTAGGCTGCAATGTTGTGACATCCTGATTGTCAAAGTAAATTTTACCTTGAGAAGGGTAGTAAAATCCGGCAATCATCCGTAATGTTGTTGTTTTGCCACACCCACTCGGACCTAGAAATGTAAAAAATTCACCCGATTTTATATCCAGCTCTAAATCTTTGACGCTCACGACATCACCGAATTTTTTTGAAACGTCGTTAATACGAACAGCTTTCATCCAATCCAACTCCCTTCATACCGACAAATTAGGAAAAGAAAGACCTCTTGATTCAGAGGTCTGTCATATAACTACTATTTGCCTTTTCCTTTAATATTTGTATCCCAATACTCCATCCATTCCGCTTCTTTATCGGCCATTACTTGCCAATCGATATCAAGTGGTTTTAAATCCAGCTCTTTATACCAGTCAGGCATAGCATCTTCCGCAATATCCGTACGTGTTGGAATTTGGTAATACTCTTTTGAAAGTTCAACCATCGTTTCTTGATCGAACAGGAATTCCATAAATAATTTCGCATTTTCTTCATTTTTAGCATTGTTTACAATACCGACTGCATCGACTAAAATCGGTGCACCGCTTTCCGGATAAATAAAGTCAAATGTGTAATCCGTTGTATGTTTTTTCAGTAAAATATCCTGCAAGTTCCATAACGAAATTGAACCTTCCTGGCGTGCCAGTTTTAAATACAGCGCGTTAGGATCTTGTGTATATTCTTTCGTATTCGCATCAAGTTTCATCAGCCAGTCATAGCCTTTTGATGGATCATCTGCACCTTGGCGGAAAATCATAGAAGAATAAATTGTCCGCATCGTTCCTGAAGCAAGAACACCGCGAATTAAAATTTCATCTTTCCACTTTGGATCAAGTAATTCATCCCAATCCTGTGGTCCTTCTTCCGGTGACATCACATCACTGTTAATCATAATGACTTCAGGTAACAGCATCTCACCAACCCAGCGATTTTGCTCATCCTTATGAAGAGGGTCAACAGAATCGATAAATGAAGGATCCCATTGTAAAAGCAAATCCTCATTTGCGGCAACCATCATCGCTGACTGTGTACCGCCCCACCAAAAATCGCCTTGTGGGTTGGCTTTTTCACCACGCACACGCTCTAAAATCTGCTGTGCACCCATTGTCATATATTCCACTTCGATATTCGGGTAACGCTCATTAAACTTTTCGATAACACCCTGTACCATGTTTTCGTCACGCCCCGTGTAAATTACGAGCTTGCCGGAAGCATTTTCTTCTGTTGTACCTTCTGTCGTGCCGCTATCGCCTTGAGTTGAATCATTTGTCGTCTCTTCGGAGTCGCCGCACGCAGCCAAAACTAATAAAAGAGTTGTGAGAATAAGAGAAAGCCAAGTAAATCTTTTCATCCAATGTCCTCCTTACATATAGTTTTTCTTTTTCATGCAGAATAAAAGGATATCTATTCCAATTTCATTTTATCTACAAATTTTTTAATATTCAAACAAATATCCCTATAACTTTTAAATTTTTACAGTTCATTTAATTGATATAGAGAAAAATTTACACGGGAACTACAGAATTGATAAAAGTTAAGGGGATGCAATGCCAAGTTAAATGCGAAGAAAATTGTTTTATTTAAATTTATTAAGGGAATTATAAAAGTATCAGCACAACAGCGGTTTTTCCCATTGATTTGGAATTACATACGGTTGGACGTGCTTCTCATCTCACGAATAATGGAACTTAATTTACCGGAGGAGTGAAAATATGAGCAAAAGTAATAAAGAAATTGCATTGCAAATTTTAAACGAAAACAGTATAGGCGTTATGGCTACAAATAATAACGGTGTACCGAATTCACGCTATATGACATTTGACTATGTAGAATCGAAATTATATACGGTAGCACTGGAAGATTCCGATGTCGTACGTGAAATTACGGAATACGGCGGTACCCACATTTTATTAGGATATGAAGGCGAAGGAATGCTTGAAACATTCTTGGAAATCGAAGGCAATGCAGCAACAACATTAAACGATGCTGTGAAACAGATGCTGCTTGATAAATATCCAAAGCATGCTGACGGCAATTTTGTGCTAATTCAAGTTACGCCGACACGAATGCGAATTATGAATAAAGACGGAAAAAACCAGGAAGAGATTCAACTATATTAAGGGAGGTAGTGTAATGGAAACATTAAAAGAAAAAGTACTTTCAATTATTAAAGACCATAAAATCGGGACAATGGCTACATTAAACGGACGTCACCCTTATGTTCGTTACATGACGTTTACAAACGAAGACTTCACGCTCTATGCGACAACAACTGAAGACTCTCAAAAAGTGTACGATTTAAATGAAAATCCTTACACGCATATTTTACTGGGTTATACAAAGGAAGACATGGATGCCCCGTATTTAGAAATTACAGCAAAACTAAGTGAAGTAAAAGATGATTCATTAAAGCTGAAAATCACAAACTTCTTTAAAGACGTTTTCACATCAGAAGACGGGGATATGGTGACACTTCAATTCGATCCGATCACAATCAAATTAATGAACGATGGTGAGCCACAGGAATTGAAGCTTTAAAATAGTTAAGTATAGTAAGAATAAAAGTCGTACTGCAAAAATCAGTACGTCAATAAACAAAAGCTCTTATGGCGTAGTACTGGGTACTGTCGCATAAGAGCTTTTGTATTTAGGTTAGAAGCATTGGAAAGTTAAAATTGAATTGCGATTTACGGAACTGTATACCCAGCCGAAACGACTCCATCTAAAACCTAAAATGATATTTGGCGCAACAAATGTCGGGAAGAACCAGAAACTATTGCCGTTTCGTTGCCATATAAACGTATTACGGAACATACAGCGTCTTATCCCACTGGAACCTTGCTGTGAATGGCTAGCGGAAAGTTGCTGCATTTGTGGTGTAAAGCTAGGAGGCGGTCCCATCGGCATTTGGGTATTGCCGCCAGGTCCTCCACCAGAACCTCCACGAGGTCCACCTCCGGGATTACCAGGGAAGCCGCCGGGACCCCCACCAGGGAAACCGCCAGGACCTCCACCCGAGAATCCCGGTCCAGGTCCAGGGAAACCACCTGGAGCTCCCGGGAAACCTCCCGGGCCTGGTCCTGGTGATCCCGGGAAAAACTGTTGTTGAAATGGTTGTCCTTCAGGGCTCTCATCAAAGCGTTCAAACGGATTTTGATACAACAAGCATACCTTCTTTCTTAAGTATTCTTTGTAATGTATGTAAATGAGGTAAACGCCAATAGGAATTCGCCTATTAATAGACGAAATACCAGGGTGATTATGATTTTCGACCAAATTTCCTTTAGTATGTTTTGTTCAGGAATGAATTAGGGTGAATTGTTAACTAATGAAAGATAGATGATTTGAAAAATGTATGGAACTGGACTAAAATCACAATGAAGATGTGAAAGAGAAGGGAATTTATTATGAAAAAATATTTGTTTGCTATTATCCTATTGTTGTTGGCGGGTTGTAGTAATGGAGAAAGTACAAATGTCAAATTTACCGAGAAACAGGCGGTACCATTTGAAATAATGAAATATGATGAAAAAATTGCACCGATTTATGAATCGCTCGTTCCGCATATTGCCTATGCAAATACACAAGGTCAATTTGAATCACTGCAAGGTCGTTTTGATGTAGACAATTTCACGATTGATATGGATGAGTATATGGCAGTATTTATTGTCACTTATTCGGGCAGCTGTGGTACATCAGTCGATAATGTATACAAACATGGCGATTACTTGGCGGTTCAACTGATCGACAATGTTGGTCAAAAATGTGAAGACGAGGGTATGCCCCATACATTCGTACTCCAAGTAGAGAAGGACGATTACGAAAAAGTTCAATTATATAATGGCAACATCATCAAATCTTCAGTCGATGTAGAATAAATTTATTAAAAGTTTTCAGCTTTGGTTATTCAAAGTTGAAAGCTTTTTTTTGTAATTTTATATATTTTGGGCACAATTAATTGTGATTTGAAAATAAAAACTATATAATTTTCTTAAACTATAACGTGATGGTTTTGGGCTGCGATTCTGTTAATGAAATTAGTAACCTTACCATTATTGTTTGCATGTTCAATAGAATAGTCGGGTACATAAGAGAAAGACCAAATTATTACTACATTATTTTGGAGGTGAATCCCTCGCGCTGAGGGAAATAATTGGACGTAAACACCATATTAAACATCATTTTATTAATTATCTTTTTAGGTTTAACCGGATTTTTCGTAGCAGCAGAATTTGCTGTTGTAAAAATCCGTAAATCCCGTATTGATCAATTGATTTTAGAAGGCAATAAAAAAGCAGTCATAGCTAAAAAAGTAGCAGGGGACCTTGATTATTATTTATCTGCCTGTCAGCTCGGAATAACAATCACAGCAATCGGTTTGGGTGCGTTTACAAAGCCGTATGTAAAAGAGCTGATGTATCCTGTATTCGACTGGTTAAATGTTTCGGATGTTGTTGCTTCGGCTGCTTCTTATGTCATTGCGCTTGCCATTGTAAGTTATTTGCACGTAGTAATTGGTGAAATGGCGCCAAAAACGTTAGCGATCCAGTTTTCCGAGAAAGTAACATTAATGCTTGCAGGACCGCTTTATTGGTTCGGTAAAGTAATGTATCCGTTTATCCAGGCGTTGAATGGAACTTCTCGTATATTGTTACGCGCAATCGGTGTGAAATCAGCGGGTGAAGAGCAGGCCTATTCGGAAGAAGAACTGAAAATCATTATGGCACAAAGTTTCCAAGGCGGCCAAATCGACCAACAGGAACTGAAATATTTAGAAAATGTATTTGCCTTTGATGAACGTGTTGCAAAAGACATTATGGTGCCGCGAACAGACTTAGTGACAATCGACAAAGATATGAGTGCCGAAGAGATTATCCAAATCTTAGACGAACATAACTATACACGTTATCCGATCGTTGAAAATAATGATAAAGACCGCATTCTTGGCGTCATCAATGCGAACAAATTACTTAGCCATATTGTTTCTAAGCGCCCGGTACAGCTCGAGCAGTTTTTAACGAAAGTGCCATTTGTTTTAGGTGTGACAAGTATCCAGGATGCACTTTTAAAAATGCAGAAGGCGAAAGCGCATATGACGGTTATTATCGATGAATATGGCGGGACAGCCGGTGTATTAACGATGGAAGATGTTTTGGAAGAGCTTGTTGGTGAGATTAGGGATGAATTTGACGAGGATGAAGTGGATGATATCCGAAAGTCAGGAGAAAACGAATATACGATTAACGGCCGTGTACTGCTCGATGAACTGGAGGATCGTTTCGGATTTGAGTTTGAGGACAGTGAAGAGATTGATACAATTGGCGGCTGGATTCAGCATACGAATATCGATTCCATCAAAAACGGTGAAGAACTTCAAATCGGTGACGAAATAAAATTCGACGACCATACTTGGGTCATTTCAGATATGGACAATTATCAAATTAAAGAAGTTGTATTAAGACAATATAAACTTCAGCAGTAAATGATCGATACTTATATGTCTTGGAGGTGAATCCCTCATATTTCGGGGGAATTAATTGGACAGTATTATAATTATAAATTTAATTTTAGTCGCGGTATTTATTTTGTTGACAGCCTTTTTCGTTGGGGCCGAATTCTCGATCTTAAAAGTGCGTATGTCACGAATCGACCAGCTTATCGCAGAGGGCAATAAAAAAGCCGTCACAGCAAAAAAGGTAACACAGGATCTGGATTATTATTTATCGGCCTGTCAGCTGGGGATTACGATTACTGCATTAATTCTTGGTGCACTCGGTGAACCGACCGTAGAAAAAATGCTTGAGCCTGTTTTTGACTATTTCAGCATTCCGGCAGCGGTTGCAACAGCCCTTTCCTATGTGATCGCGTTATCGGTTGTTACTTTTTTACACGTAGTACTTGGCGAGCTGATGCCAAAGACATTGGCCATCCAATATGCTGAAAAAATGACTTTAATTTTGGCACCGCCACTTTATTGGTTCGGGAAAGTTACAGGGCCGATTATCTCAGTATTAAATGGTTCGGCTCGCGGACTGCTGAAAATCTTCGGTGTCAAACCGGCTGGGCACGATACAGTTTACTCGGAAGAAGAACTTAGACTGATTGTGACACAAAGTTATGAAGGCGGAGAGATCAACCGGACGGAGCTTGCCTATTTAGAAAATATTTTCGCTTTTGATACACGAATGTTACGGGAAGTAATGATTCCCCGCAGTGAAATGATTACAATCGAAAGAAACTATACATTACAGCAAATTCTCGAGGTAATCGACGAGTATGAATTTACACGCTACCCGGTTATTGATCGTACTAAAAATACAGCAGCCTTCATCGGTTTCGTTAACACTAAGGAAATGCTGACAGATATTGCTGCAGGACGTACGAATTCAATCACTACGTATATTCGTGAGATTCCTCGCTATAAAGAAACAGTAGCGATTAAAGATGTATTTTTGAAAATGCAGCAATCGCGCAACCATATGGCGATTGTAACAGATGAAAAAGGGAAAACAATCGGTCTTGTGACGATGGAAGATATCCTGTCCGAAATTGTGGGAGAAATTGAAGATGAAGATGGTGGGGAAATGATCGTTCCCTCAACATAATAAAAGGTCGTAAATGATGGTCACCTAATCCATTATTTGCGGCCTTTTTTGCACTTCATAAAGAAAGTTGAGTAAATAGATTATTAATTCAAATGTCGATATAATTGTGGAATAAGGAGCTGAAGAAAATGCAATGTGGAGCAAAATGTTTTTTAGTGGAAATTGAGCATAATGGCGAAAAAAAGCAAGTTCAAGTCAAAGCAAGATCTTCAGTACGTGCCAGAAAAACTGTACGCATTCAATACGAAGAAGCTGTTAACATCCTGTCCGTAAAGGAAGAGAAATAAAGAGGCAGGGACATAACCCAAAAACGCTATTTTTCTAAGAGAAAAATAGCGTTTTTTTGCTAAGTGTTAAAAATTGATTTCCATTCCGGGACGCTTTCCGCGGGCGTGGCCTGAGCCTGTAGTCTCAGGCGTCACGCTATTCCCGCAGGAGTCGCCCTACATTCCAATCAATTTTTTCAATATATCCATTTCTTAATAAAGGCTTTCCTCTTATTTAGCAATAAATCTACTTATGACTCGGCCTCTTTTTTACTTGTTCTGCTTATCCAATTTTATTTGTTTCACTAAATGTACTATTAACATAATGATTCCGACTGTACAGAATAGAAGACTAAAGATGAATAATACTAGCCAAGCTGTGATGCTCCAATTGGTTGTGAAAAAGATGGAACTGATTAATAAAATTAGCCCGATAAATAATACAACATAGCCCTTTTTAGATAAAGACACGGTAAAACCTCCTTAAATACATATCATAAAAATACCATATTGTTAGTGGACTTATCTATTTAAATGGTTCCATAGAATTCATTCCGCTTATGTTACAATGCGGGAAGGAATACTAATTCAAGAAAAGAGGCGCAGTACATGGTTCAATCGCTCAATCAATTTATTCAAAGGTGGATGCCAGTATTAACACCGCTCAGTTTAGTCATCGGTGTTCTGCTCGAAAAAATCGGTACCCATTTTCTTTTTCTTGTGCCGTTATTATTTGCGGTCATGACTTTCATCAGCAGTTTGAATCTAAAATTTCGCGATATAAAAGTGTTTAAACAATATCCTAAAACAATTTTATTTATGATCGCATTTCTACATATACTCATGCCTTTATGGGCATTCATTCTGGCGGAGCTTATATTCGATGACCGCCTATTAACAATCGGTTTTCTCATTTCCGTTGCCGTGCCAACAGGGGTTACGAGCGTCATTTGGGTGACGATCAGTAAAGGGAACCTGCCTTTATCACTCGCCATCATTTTAATTGATACATTGCTTGCTCCGATTCTTATGCCGTTAATCTTGCATTTAGTTGTCGGGGAGTCCATATCGCTAAATACGCCAGCGCTTATTTTTGATCTTATTTGGATGATTGTTTTACCTTCGATATTAGGTATCCTTGTCAATGAATGGACAAAAGGAAAGTTGTTCGAACAATATGGAAAACCAATGTCTTTAATCTCGAAGCTCTGTTTGTTCGCAATTATTATGATTAATAGTAGTGCAATTGCACCCTATGTAAAAACGATAGACTGGGAGCTTGCAAAAGTAATTGCGGTTGTCTTATTTTTAGCAGTTTCCGGCTATATACTATCCCTTGTGCTTGGCCGACTGTTTTGGAAATCAGAGGCCGATCAGGCGACATTTGTCTTTAATGGGGGAATGCGGAATATTGCGGTAGGGGTCGTTATCGCTACTACATATTTCCCGTCAAAAGTAGCAATGCCGGTCGTTTTCGGGATGTTATTCCAGCAAGTATTAGCTTCGATATTTTATAAAATAATCCGAAAAAATTCGGCAGTAGAATAAAGCGGCTTGGTAAAATTGTACTGTGGAAAAATACAGTTGTATTGTTTAGTCGCACATTGTATGATTATTCTATAGTAAATAATTAAATCTAGAAGTGTTATATAAAAATGAAGCTTCAGCAGGAGAAAGATTGTAGTGTATAAAATTTCATTCACTTACTCGTCTCAAACATCCAGAAGCAATGTAACATCTTAGAATAGCGGGGGAAATTATGAAAAGATTGTTCGAAAAATGGAACAGCATCAACTTAGTAAACCGTATTATTGTTGGTATAATTATTGGCGTTATTTTAGCACTAACGGTTCCTGACACAGTAAGTGGTATTACCATTCTAGGGGCTCTATTCGTTTCAGCTTTAAAAGCAGTTGCACCTGTTTTAGTGTTTGTACTTGTTATTAATGCGATTGCTTCACATGTTGGCGGCAAAGCAACAAATATGAAGATGATTCTTGCTTTATACGGGGTAGCGACATTAGCAGCGGGATTTGTAGCAGTCGTTGCAAGCTATATTTTTCCGACAGTATTAACTTTAAAAACAGAAGCACAGGATGTGACACCGCCTAGCGGGATCCTTGAAGTGTTTGAAACATTATTGTTCAATATTGTGACAAATCCGGTAACTGCTATTATGAATGCAAATTATCTTGGTATTTTAGCTTGGGCAGTAGTTTTAGGGATTGCTTTAAAAGCAGCGAATGATTCAACAAAAGGTGTTATTGCGAATTTTTCGGATGCAATTACGAAAGTTGTACAATGGATTATTAACTTAGCACCATTCGGTATTTTAGGAATAGTATTTGAAGCGATTTCTACAACAGGACTTTCAGCATTAGGGGAATATGCCCGTCTAATTCTGATTCTTGTAGGGACAATGTTCTTCGTGGCACTCGTTGTGAATCCGCTGATTGTATATGCGGTAGCAAGAAGAAATCCGTATCCTCTAATTTTTACATCTATTAAAGAGAGTGGAATTACAGCCTTCTTCACACGTAGTTCAGCGGCCAATATTCCAGTCAATATGGCATTGGCAGAAAAGCTGAAATTAGATAAAGATACATATGCTGTATCGATACCATTAGGTGCAACAATCAATATGGGCGGAGCAGCGATTACAATTTCCGTGCTGACGATGGCAACTGCACATACATTAGGTATAGAGGTAGATTTCTTCACTGCGGTCATCTTAATGGTAATGGCTGCACTGTCAGCTGCGGGTGCATCTGGAGTTGCTGGCGGCTCGCTGTTACTGATTCCTTTAGCGTGTAGCTTATTCGGGATTTCAGACGATATTGCGATGCAAGTCGTGGCAATTGGTTTCATCATCGGTGTCATTCAGGATTCTTGTGAAACAGCATTGAATTCGTCAACAGATATCGTATTTACAGCTGCAGCTGAATATGCGAAAGAACGTAAACAAAACTAAAAAAACTGTGCTGAACGGAATCGAATCTGTTCAGCACAGTTTTTTATATTCAATCAGCACTGCCGGCAGAAATATCACTATCATAACTTCCGGTATTTGAATGCTCAGCAGCAGAGAAAATAATCGTGGAGAAATCTACATCATATGAGGGTAAATCACCGATTGCTTCAGTCGATGTATAAATTTGAGTGGCTACAAGCAGCGAATTAAATTGTCTGCGATCTAATTTTAAAAAGCGGCAAATTTCTTCGTGCATATCATGGAGTGCCGGGAACTGGTGGACTTCGAACTTGGCGAGTGAAAGCAGGGCAATCGTATTGTAATGGTGCGGTTTCAGTTTTTTTTCAGTTTTTTTAATATAAGTTGTCAGTTCTTTTAACCGGGCAAAGGATTCTTGATGAAAATCCCCTGTACCGATTGTTAAAATGACCGCTGTATTAGTCGTATCCTTTGTTCGTTCATAACCGAATGATACAAGTGCCTGATAATACTGTTCCACACTATTTGCCAGTACTTTTGTATCTTCTGTTCGTCCGGCAAGCATCGCACTAGTGGAAAGCTTTAATGGCGCATATTTTACGCTCTGTTTGGTCATTAAATCTTTAATTAACTGATCGATTCGCTCGATATGTTGTTCCGATTTTAAATAGGCAGCCGCAATATAGCTGTCATCATGGCGGGTAAACTGCTTTGAAAGAGATTTGTGAAGATTTAAAGCTTCTCCGATTTTTTCAGGTTCCTTTGCATAATGGACATAGTATGTATTGATGATTTCAGTATTAACCCGTGCAAAGTTATACCATTTTGTATTGGTTTTGATTTGCTGACGTGCCTTTTCATAATCTTCATAGTTGAATACGATATTGCGGACTGTCAGCTTTAAGGCAAGATCAATATAAAAATATTTTGCATCTGCCCCAAAATATAAAACGATTTTATCAATGTTTGTAAAAAATAATTGTAATTGAGCATTCATCCCGATCACCTCTTACTTAATACGTACGTTTTAAACGAAGAGAAGTTTCATTAAAATGTTCGGGAAATAATAAAAACCGTTTACAAAATACAGCATAAATCGATAGAGTATTGTATGATAAATAAGTGATAAATCAAATATAAAGACCGTTGAACAGATTGAGAGGTAGTATAGTAATGACTCAACAACCATTTTTACCGATTATTGTCGGTACTGATATTAATGCATATAACATGGCGATTTCTTTCCATGAAGAATATAAAATCCGTCCGATTCTAGTAGGAAAAGGTGTTTTGCCTTTTACGAACTTAAGCAATATTCCACGTGCCATTGAATATGACAAAAAACTAGGTGAACCGGATCAGTTTGCCAAAATATTAATTAGCGTTGCGAAGAAATATGAAAAAGAAGCGGAAAAGCTCATTTTAATCGGCACAAACGATTTATATGTCCGTTTAATTATTGAAAACCGTGCGATCTTAAGAGATTATTTCGTGTTCAACTATATCGATGAAAATTTAATGAATGACTTACAGATTAAATCGAATTTCTATAAGCTTTGTGAACAGTACGGCATCGATATTCCAACGACTGTATTTTATGATTGCAAAACAGATGGCTCATTTGAAACAGAGATGATGTATCCGGTTATTATTAAACCGAGTAACGGGATTGAATACAGCCGTCATCCATTTGAAGGCCAGGCAAAAGTTTTCAAAGTGGAAAGCAAAGAAGAAGTTCAGAAAGTAATCGATATGATTAAAAATAGCGGCTACAAGGAAGAGCTTATTATTCAGGATTATATTCCCGGTGATGATACAGCAATGTGGGATTCGGTTGTCTATGTGAATGCAAAAGGGGAAACTCAGCTTGTATCGTTTGCACAAGTTGTCCTTCAGGAACATACGAAAACGGCGATCGGCAATTATACAGCGCTTATAACGCGCTACAACGAAGAAGTGATGACGAAACTGCGGGGCTTTTTGGAAGCGGTCGGCTATCGAGGCTACGGTAACTTTGATTTGAAATACGATGAGCGTGACGGGAAATTTAAAGTGTTCGAAGTAAATATTCGTCAAGGCCGTTCAAGTTATTATATTAATGCGATGGGTCATAATTTGGCGCGCAACTTTGTGGAAGATCTGATTTACGATATTCCGAAACCTTGCTCCTATTTAAAAGGAGATGTCCTGTTTTCAGTCGTTCCGAAAATTGTATTGAAGAAATTCGTTTACGATGAATCGGTGAAAAAGGATATTCGACGTCTGATCAAGGAAAAGAAACTTGTAAATCCGTTGTTCTACAAACAGGACAAGCATTTGAAACGCAAAATCTACATGTTTATCCGACAGGTCAATTACTATAAAAAATATAAACAAAACGTTTGGTAAGTATCAGCCGGTTAACAGAAACTTTCTGTTAACCGGCTGTTTTCATTATCTGAAAATTTCATAGCAAAATGTTATAGTTAAAGAAAATTGAAAAGAGTGATATTTATGGCGATACATACTTTTACATTAACAATTGACTGGCCGGGGGGAAGAAATGCGGTTGGGGACTTGAAAACTGAACGATTGCAGACGCAAATTTCGATTCCACCTGAAATGGATGGTCCTGGTATTGGCACAAATCCGGATGAAATGCTGCTTGGTGCCGCAGCAACATGCTATTTAATTACATTGGCAGCAATGCTTGAGCGCAGCCAAATTGAAGCAAAGCTTGATCTGAAGTCAGAAGGGCTTGTAGATGTGACAAATGGTGTTTTTACATACAAAGCGATCCATCATTATGTCGATATTGACCTGAAGAACAAAGACGATGAACGTGCTCGTCGAATAGCGGAGCGCTATGCATATAAGGCAGAAGAAACTTGTATGATTAGTAAAGCGCTAAAAGGGAATGTAGAAGTGCATACACATTTAACTTTGATCTAAAGGAGCGATTTGAATGGATTTTCTCTCAGCTATAATTCAACTGCTCATTGCATCCGCACTTATATTCTTTATTAGCGGCCGTTTAATCGGCTCACAAATAAGTTTGATGAAAAGAATATTATCCGTGCTCATTAGTGTTTCCTTAACGACCTTTGTTTTTTGGTATACATATTTGCGCGGGTCGGACTATTATGACCAAGGAATCGTTTCAAATGTCGTCAACATGACAACAATCATCTGGCTCGGTAGTATGCTTCTCATTTCGATGCTGCTATATCTGTTCTTTGAGCTGTTTGATTCGATAGAATTGAATGAAAACGGCACACCTGTCGGCAGACGTTCCTATTTTAAAACACTCATTACGTATTGGAAGCGTCAAAAACGTTTACGTGAAGTAGTGAGGATTGCTGTAACAAACGGAGTCACACGGACGATGAAATATGCCCGTGCCCGCGAAGATGAACGTGAACTGGCAAAAGCATTACGGGATACACTTGAGCAGTGCGGCGGGGTATTTATTAAATTTGGACAAGTACTGTCAACACGTAAAGAGCTCTTGTCTCCGATATTTATTGATGAACTTGAAAAGCTCCAGCAACATGTAAAACCCCTTTCCGAACAGCAAATTGACCAACTAATTGCCGAAAACTTCAATGCAGGAACGAATCAAATTTTTTCCTATATAAGTAAAACACCGTTAGCATCCGCTTCGATCGGTCAAGTACATAAAGCGGTGTTAAAGGAAACAGATGAACCTGTCGTTGTGAAGTTTTTACGGCCTGACGTGAAAAATATCATGCAGGATGATCTATCGATTTTAATGGAGTTTGCCAGATGGATTACGAGCAAATCGCAGTGGGCTGAAAACTTAGGATTTTACGATTTGGCAAAAGGCTTCAGCATGGCATTGAAGGAAGAAATTGATTTTAATATCGAGGCACGCAATATGGAGCAGGTTGCCAAAATTGTAGAACGCGGCAGTATCGATGTGAAAGTGCCGAAAGTATACCGGGAATGCAGCAATTCCAATGTTGTGGTGATGGAATATATAAAAGGGAAGTCCGTTACAGTAGCAAATGAAGTATTTACGGATTTGGGCATTGACCGTCATCAGTTTGCCAAAACATTATTGTATTCGTTTTTGGAGCAAACGCTTATTTCTGGAATTTTCCATGCTGATCCGCACCCGGGGAATATTTATATTGAGGAAACAACAGGTCGTGTCGCAATCCTCGATTATGGGGCTGTCGGCCGTTTAGCTGAATTGCAGCAGGAAGGATTAAAGTACTTCCTTGTCGGAATCCATCAAAACGATGCAGCGCTTGTTGTTGATGGAATTGCCCAGCTTGTGGAAAATGCCGAGCAGATCAATCAGCATGAAATGGAACAGGCGATCAGCCAGATTCTGCTGAAAATCAACTATGTGTCGACGATCCCGACAGATGAGCTCATGTACTCCATTTTCTCTGTTGTGCGTGAATTTGGACTCCATTTCTATCCATCCGTCAATGTGGCATTACGTGCCATTGTAACATTGGACGGTACATTGTCTGTTATTTGCCCAGGATTCAGGATTTTCAGTGAAGTAAAAGACTTCTCCAATGATTATTTGAAATCAAGCTTCCTGAAACCGTTCAAACATCCGGTTGAGACGAAAGACTTAATCGAAGAAGAACTGGCACTGATGTTGCCGAATATACGGAAAATACCGCGCCGCCTTGATCAGTTGTTCAGAAAAGTGGAGAGCGGGAAAATCATTTTGCATCACGATATTTTTTCGGATAAAGCCAATTCCATGTTTGTAACACAGCTGTTTTCACGGTTTGTGTTGCTGATGGTCGGAATTACGTTTGGGATTATATCGGTTGCATTGCTGGGAATCTCGCAATTTATTCATAATGCCTATGCAATTTATTTAAATACGGCTGCTTATTTAGGTTTGTTTTTATGTGCGATTTTGCTCGTGCGGTTATCGATCCAAGCAATCCGAGATATGAAGCGTACAAAGTAGAGGTCCTATTACAGGATCTCTATTTTTTTATCCTTCTTCGCTTTAGCACTTCACTATAATGAAATACTAAATCACTAGAAGATTAACGTATTAGCAGGTGAACAACTTTTTAGAAATAAAACGTACAAAGCCTTTAAAATAGGTATTTTCAACTTAACTTTTGTTTTAAAGGTAAAATATTAGTAGCAATTAACTGCTATTTAAACAATAATAAATTTAAGAGATAAGAATATTTAAAGGGGTGCGGTAAATGATTCAGTTAAACGGACAAAATTTATCGATCGAACAATTGGGGAGTATTTTATATAGTGGGGAAAAAATAGAGATCGCGGAAGATGCGAAAGTACGCGTTGTTAAAAGCCGTGACGCAGTGGAAAGGATTGTCCAGCAGGATAAAACCGTATACGGGATTAACACAGGGTTTGGAAAGTTCAGCGATGTGAAAATTGCAGAGCACGAAGTAAGCAAGCTGCAAGTTAATTTAATACGTTCCCATGCATGCGGTTTCGGGGAGCCTTTTTCGGAACACGTTGCAAAAGCGATGATGGTGCTTAGATTAAATGCATTATTAAAAGGGTTATCGGGTATTCGCTTGGAAGTGCTGGAACGGCTGTTATGGATGGTTAATGAGAACGTCATTCCTGTAATTCCACAGCAAGGTTCACTTGGAGCATCCGGAGATTTAGCACCACTTTCTCATTTAGTTTTGGCGGTTATCGGCGAAGGGGAAGTATTTGTAAATGGTGGTAAACAACCGTCACATGAAATATTTGAACATCGGGGATTGCCGAAAATTGAACTGCAGGCAAAAGAAGGTCTTGCATTAATCAATGGAACACAGGCAATGACTGCACAAGGCGCCGTCAATTACTTGGAAGCGGAGAAGCTCGCTTATGCGAGTGAATGGATTGCCTCCATGACGATGGAAAGTTTGTACGGGATAATCGATGCCTTCCATCCAGCTGTTCATGAAGCGCGCGGTATGCAAGAACAAATGGCCGTTGCAGAGCGTATGCGTGATTGGTTAAAGGACAGTAAGCTCATTACACATCAAGGGGAAAAGCGGGTGCAGGATCCGTATTCGCTTCGCTGCATCCCGCAAATCCACGGAGCGAGCTGGCAAGTATTGAATTACGTCAAAGAAAAGCTCGAAATCGAAATGAATGCGGCAACAGATAATCCGCTCATTTTTGATGACGGCGGTTTGGTCATTTCGGGAGGAAACTTCCATGGACAGCCGATTGCGTTTGCGATGGACTTTCTGAAAATCGGGATGGCGGAGTTGGCCAATGTATCGGAGCGCCGGATTGAACGATTAGTAAACCCGCAGTTAAATGAAGGGCTGCCTGCATTTTTAAGTGCAAATCCAGGACTTGAATCAGGCGCGATGATATTGCAGTATAGCGCAGCAAGTTTAGTATCCGAAAATAAAACTTTGGCACATCCTGCATCGGTCGACTCCATCCCGTCTTCTGCGAATCAGGAAGATCATGTATCGATGGGCACGACAGGATCTCGCCATGCGCGCATGATTATTGCCAATGTAAGAAATGTACTGGCGATCGAGGCATTTTGTGCAGCACAGGCAGTGGAGTACAGGGGTGTAGAGAACATGTCGCCAAAACTGCGGGAAAAGTGGAAGGCGATAAGGGGAATTGCGCCTGCCATGACAGAAGACCGTATTTTCAGTCGGGATATTAACCGTATTATTGAATACTTAAAACCTTATATGTAAGTTATTGTGAACGCATTTACCTTCCGAAGTTTGCTATAATATATTTCTATCAGCAAAAGAGGAGATTACTATGACAAAACCACATTTACTAATTATTGACGGCATGGCGCTCTTGTTCCGTTCGTTCTTTGCCTCTGCCGCCATGAATCAATTTATACGACTTGATGATGGAACACCTTCCAACGGGGTACAGGGATTTGTCCGTCATGTTTTAACCGCCCAAAACTTAATGAAACCTACTCATTTAGCTGTATGCTGGGATATGGGTGCTCATACGTTCCGCAATGACCTGTATGAAGGGTATAAAGCAAATCGCCCTGCACCACCAGAAGAAATGTTGCCGCAGTTTGATATGGCAAAAGAAGTTTCGGCTATGATTGGGTGGCAAAATTTTGGTACAGCCGGCCTTGAAGCAGATGATTTAATTGGTTCCATGATTGAAAAGTGGAAAGATGAAGCACAGATTACTGTTATTAGTGGAGATAAAGATTTACTGCAATTATTAAACCCCTCCACTACAATGGCATTTACGAAAAAAGGGTACACCGAGTACGATATGTATACAGAAGGCCGTTTTATCGAGGAATATGGTATTGCACCGAAACAATTTGCAGAAGTAAAGGCTTTTATGGGAGATGCAAGTGACGGCTACCCAGGCGTTAAAGGTATCGGGCCAAAAACAGCACTTCAGCTTATTCAAAACCATGGTTCCATCGATGGCGTATTGGCTGCATTGCCGACTTTAAAGCCGGGGCAACGTATTAAAATAAGTGAGAATGAGCAGATGTTAAGGCTTTCTCATCAATTGGCAACAATTGATTGTTCAGCATCGATTGAATGTGATTTTGAAGCATTGCGTTTGACTGACTATAAGCCGGAATTGTTCGAACTGATTGAGCAAAGAGGCTATCGTCTAATTGCCAAGCATGCAAGGGCAATTTACAGATAAAATGAAAAAGCGCTGTGCCGAGTGTCAATTTGACGTTCAGCACAGCTCTTTCTTTAATCTGAAGTTATACGTTCACCTTTAACTTTTACAAGCTCCACATCCAATTTACGGATTGTTGATTCATCGAGTGGGATTTTCCCACCTTTCTCGTATTCTTTCCAAGCCTTCACATTTTTACGGTACAGTACTTCCGATAACCGGTATATATCCGTGTCGAATTCTAATGAAGCTTTATATGTTTGTTCAATTTCTTTCTTTACTTGTTGTTCAATCTCTTTTTTCAGTGAATCCATTTTCTGCTGATTAAGTATTTCATTTGTTTGAACGACCAGTTTAACATTAATATCAAATTGTATTTTATTTTCGTTTACAACAGGGATAATTTCTGTATGCACCTCGTCAACGGTTGTCGTTGTATAATGTTCTTCAGATTCCTCATTTTTAACCGTAACATCTGAGCGCTTTGTTTGGTCAATCATCCACTGCACACCGTTCAGATCATCTCCTAATAAATTTCCCTTAAAGCCAGTATCCCTATGCAGAATACTGATGCCTTTAAAAGTGTAAACCGGATCTGGTCCATCTTCCTTCGACCAGTTTTCACTAAGATCCACCAAAGGTATTTTTGCTTCATAACTAGGCTCATTTAATTCGATCATGAGCTCACGAAATTGAATTGGACGTATTCGTGATGATTGGTTATAGGAACTTAACGGATCTGAAAGCTTGGAAAGTGTAATAGATTTATTAATAATCGGTGTGATGAGCAAAACTTTATCAAGGGGCGAATTCGTCATATAAGCCAAAGTTGTATACCTTAATTCCCGATAACGAATAAATGAATTTACGATTGGTTCAACTTTGTTTTCCTTTGCAATATTTTCAGAAAAAATAACATATTTTAGATGCCCTAAAAAAACACGCTCATCCATCGTTTGATATAAATTAAAAAATGCTTCATCAAATGTCCGCCCTCTAGCAACCCCGACTTCAGCCTGTGTTGCATCTGGATTTGGCTGTTCGCTTTTGGCAATATTGGTAAAGGCAACGATTTGTGCATAAATTTCATATTGTTCATCTTTATAATCAATTCCTAGCCCGTGAATATAGTACATACGTTCAGCTTGATTCGTATCCCAGCATCCTGTAAGTAGCAACAACAAAGGAAATAAGAGGTATTTTTTCATTTTGTATTATTTTCCTTTGTTTTATCTTTAACATTCAATAGATCCGGACGTTTATTATTCGAAGTTGGTGGTGGACGGAAGAAGGACATTTTTAAATTATTCCAGCTTAAATTAGCGGCAACATTTAAATAAGGCACACCAAAAACACGAATATTTGCTATATAAACAAGGCATATATAGATCGAGAGGAAAAATCCGAACAGCCCAAATATCGATGTAATAATTATAAATACAACACGCAACATACTGATTGTAGTAACGAAGGATTGATTGACGAGTGTAAAAGTGGCAATTGTTGAAATCGCAATGACCACGATCATAGCCGGGCTCGTAATCCCTGCCCGAATGGCTGCATCTCCAATAATTAACCCTCCAACAACACTAATCGTTCCACCTAATATACTTGGTAGACGCAATCCAGCTTCTCGAAATAATTCAAACATAAATAACATACCAAGCATTTCCAAAGCTGAAGGGAGCGGTGAGCCGGTGTTTGCTTGTACAACCGTCGCAAGCAATTGAATGGGGAGCTGCTCTTGATGAAAGGTTGTTAACGCAAGCCAAAAAGCAGGGAGCAAAAGTGCGATTAAAATGCTCACTAGTCGTAATAACCTTTCCAATGAGCTGTAGATAGGCGGATAATCATTATCCTCACCGGACTTGAGTAATACTAAAATATTGATCGGTGTGATAATTGCATATGCAACCCCGTCGACCAAAATAACATATCGGCCAGCTGTAAGAGATTGCATTGCAAAGTCGGGCCGGCCAGTTGTATCATTGAGCGGAACAAGATATGAACTCTTATTAAAACGTTCAAGCAATAATTCCCCACTTAAAATGACATCTGTATCAATTGCTGAAAGCTGCTGTTTAATTTGTTTTAATATGGATAAATCTGCAATGTCGTTAAAATATAAAATCGCCACCTTTGTTTTGGAGCGCGTTCCGATTGTCATTTTCTCCACGGATAATGAATTTGTCGGCAGTCGTTTGCGAATAAGTGCAATATTGACACCTAAATCTTCAATGAAATTATCCCGGGGTCCCTTTATAAGTACTTCCAGATTAGTCTCTTCCGGGCTTCGGTTCGGTTTGTTTTCAATATTACTACATAACAAAATCTTTAAACTTTCAATATAAATAAGGATAAACCCGCTAAATACATTCGTAACGGCCTCTTGTAAATCATCAATTTTCTGTAGCTGCGGAAGATGTAGCTTCTGCATTAAAATGGCTTCATCAAATTCATCTATTTGCTGGCATGCAACCTTTAATCTCGGTACGACTACTTCATTGAATAAATGATTGTCTGTCATTGCCTCACAAGTTATGAGCATCACATTACTTGCAGGAAAGTCGAATGTCTGAAAGCGAATATCAGCACAATTGTCAAATTGCTCTTTTAAGGTAGTTTGTTCAATCATCATTTTCCACCTTTCGCTTTGTATTTCGATTCACAATTATAAAGAGAATAATTGATAGTATTAAAAAGAAAATAGTAGTGCTTATTAAAAAATACTGCCCCTTCCATTTACTAAATATACTGTCATCGAGTAAAAAAAGCGGTAGTGATAAAAAAACAAAAATGGGCACAATATACTCCCATATTTTTTTCTTTTGTCCTGTAATCCCCAACAGCTCGATCGCAATGAACAATATAAAGCCGATTCGGACAAAGGCCCCTGTCAGCCACTGGTAAATAGAAAAGAAATCCACATGGTTAATGTAGCTGCCAATTGAAGCAATACGCCATTCTTCATAAGCCGGATAGAGTTGTTTGGCCGCTTCAACCGGTCCGAATTCCGCAATGGCCCCAATTAATGGTCCCATTGTTAAACCAAGAAGTAAAAATAGCATAAGTAGTAAGTGGGTATATTTCAGTTTAGTTTTAAAATGATGCTGAATGAAGAGCAACAAATAGATTTCTACAAAGCCTGAGGCAGGGTATAACATCGATTTAAAAACAGGTGAAACCCCATGCTCAAGGAAGGGTCTTAACAATGAATAATCTTTTACCTGAATGTTCACAAAGGCAACAAAAAAACCAAGAACTACGACCACGAATAACACAATAACATTGACCATTGTTATCGTTAATATGGAAGAAGTGGCAAGTAAAAAGCAAACAACTGTAAAGAAGAAAAACAGCAGCAAAACCGGTGTATTGAGTAAAAAAGTTGTAGATACCCACTGTAATGTTTCATGCATCGTAATAACAGCCATTAAAATTAAATAAAAGACGGTGACATAAATGAGTATATTACCAAATCGAGGATGATTTTTTAGTAAGTATTCGCGAACAGATTCATCCTTTATTTTCTTTAATGTGAAAAAAGGAAGCAGTAACCAAGGTATAATTAACAGAGTTGATACAATAACAGATATCCATGCATCTCTACCTGCTCCATTAATTAAAGAAGGGATGATAGTAACGTGGTTCTTTAATCCGATAAATGTCATTGTCAAAAAAATAATATGTAAAAGACTGATTGAGCCAATTGATTTCATAATTTTTTCCTCGCATTTTTTATACAGTAATAACCAATTGAACCAACATTAATTCCCGTAAATAAAAAGAGCACTAGCAAATGCTAATGCTCTTTCGGCTCGATTTTAACAAAGCTTAATACTTTGCGGTTGTCATCATACTTAAAAGTCCGGATATGACTTTCCCGATTTCGTCCGCCGTTATCGTGGATTGTTAAATAAAGCTCGTTATTTTTAATTTCGTAGCCAATTAAAGGCACCCAGTGATATTTATAAAGAGGGTTGTAATTGGTCAGAAATTGTCCGGTAAAATAGACATCAAACTTCATCGCAACCGGATTACCTAAGCGTAATTGCTCAATCGCCTGAGTTAAGGTACATTCCTCGATACACCAGTCATCACCGAGTAATCGACTCAAGTTTCTGATCATCCGCCATTTAAAAAGTCCGATTTTTGTGCCGCCTAAAAATTGATAAAGTTCATTTACATCTTTTGTGCGGATTGTTTCATCTTCGCATAAGTAATTCAAAATAACGTGTGCAGTCGTAGGGCCGCATGCCGAGTTTTGATATTCAGGCCGGATGTCCGAACTATATTGTGACCTGCCATTTACATTTAATAATACTCGCATACTCAAAACCTCCAAATTGTTATAAAGTAGTTTAATACCCAAATTTATAAAATTTAATCATGAAAGTTGAAACTAAAAATAAAACAGCTCCGTCTAACGGTTAGCAATTAAAACAAAGGGGGGAAGAAAATGGAGCTTGAAGTGTTTATAAGAACACATGGCGAAGAATTGCTTCGACTTTCCTATACATATGTGAAAAACAAAGAAATGGCAGAAGATATTGTACAGGACGTACTGTTAAAAGCTTATGAGCAGCGTGGGCAATTTCGTGGCGATGCGAGTTACCGAACGTATTTATACCGAATGACGATCAATCGTAGTTATGATTATTTACGCAGCTGGAGCTACAAAAATACCATTTTAACGAATAAAATTCAGGAAATTTTTAAAGGCACCAAATCTGCAGAACAGCATGTACTGGAACGGAGCGAAAATCTATTGCTTGGAAATGCAGTTCTTGAGCTGCCGATTAAATACCGTGAAATTATCATTCTTTATTATTATAAGGAACTGAAAATCGATGAAATCGCGCACTTACTATCAATTTCGGACAATACCGTGAAAACTAGGCTGAGGCGTGGACGCGAGAAATTAAAAGAACAATTAAAAGGTGGTGAATGGCATGACAAATTCTCAAGTGAAGCAAGCAATTGATGAAACAATCGGCAAACAACCGCTCATGGATGAAGCATTTGTACAAAAAGTAATGCAAAAAAAGCAACGTAAAAAACCTCTGCCATTTTTACAGCCGGCCATCGTTGTTCTACTAATGCTTGCGGTTGGTGCCGTGCTGTATTTCACTCCGAATCAAACAATACAGGCAGTTGAAATTGAAACTTCATACTTGGATGAGCATCATAAACAGTTAGTAGCCGATTTTTACGAAGCAATCATTGAAAAAGACAATAACACATTGGCAAAGTTATCTACGGTTAACAGCGAACAGGCTTATAAGCGATATTCTATATTTGAATTCAATAATCCTGTTGAAGTAATTAAAACAATTGATACTGAAAAATCGATTACTCTTTTCCTGAAGCTACAGGCGAATGATATCGAGTATTTAGATAAACTCGTCATTAATAAGGAAGCCGGAATGATTGAGTTGGACGTAAGCCAATCTATGACGCTTTACACTGAGAATGTTGAACTGCCAAAAGAATTTTTGCTGGAATATAAAGAAGCACCCTACGCTCCGGTTTTAGAGAATTTTGAATTAGATTTAGATGGAGCGAAAGTTCAACGGGTAAATGAGCATATCTTGTA
The DNA here is from genome assembly GCF_037975215.1 of Solibacillus sp. FSL R5-0449. NCBI lineage: Bacteria > Bacillati > Bacillota > Bacilli > Caryophanales > Caryophanaceae > Solibacillus > Solibacillus sp. FSL R5-0449. Next base: position 2,624,764 of record NZ_CP150239.1, on the reverse strand, counting down.
TCAAATCCCAACGAAAGAGGGGACTTGGCGAGTATTAGAAACACCGGAAGGGAAACTACTCGATTTAAATGTCGCAAGTGATCAACCGACATTAGTTATAACCGGTACTAATGATCAGTTTTTCATTATGGATACTTTGGCAAATGACACAACATATATTTACAGAAATAAAGATGGGGATTATCAAATTGTTACAGGTCAACTTAGTTACCAAGGTGTGACAACGTATGCAACGGATTTCCATGAAGAGCCAGTATTAATAATTGGTGGAGAAGAACCTAAAGTTATTACAATTGAAGATGGACAAATGATATACGCGAATATTTTCGAAAGGGCAAACCTTGATCATCCGTCAGCATTTTATCATACAGAAAGTATTGGACCACATATACTTGTCGAATATAGTGATGACTCGCAACAATTATCGACCTATTATTCATTTACTGAGAAAGAGATTTATACAGATCAGCGTAAAATTGGCCTACTCGAAGCAAAACCGGAACATTTTAACGATATGTCAATTGCCAATCGCTATAATGACCAACTCATTTATATTTTTAATGATAATACGATTCATTATCGAGGCAATACGCTATCAGGAGAATTAATCGAAAAAACCTACACAAACATCCAAATTGAAACGAGGGACAATCAATATTTCATCATCGGTGATGACGGCTTTAGCTGGACTTTAACCCGAACGGCACCACGCATATTAAAAGATGAAAAAGGGATTGAATATACCGTCCCTATTGATTTAGATGATTTACCCGGAATAGAAAATAATAAATAAAAAAACAAAAACTACCTCAAGCTATTGGGGTAGTTTTCGTCTGTTTAAATTTAGCTGCATAAACCAACTGATTTGTTTTCGTATTGGGCATCATCCAATGCTTTCACCATAAAGTGAGCTACGCTGGCTCTTGGAATCGAGCTTGAACCTTTCGGAACCGTATCGACTGCTTCTTTATAATCGGTTTTTAACGGTTCATCTTTTAAGCCCATCGGACGTGCGATTGTGTACGTAATGTCTTTTGTTTTGTAATAGTTAAGCGCTGCACGGTGATCGGCTAATGGATTTGCGAGCATTTTCATCATCAATTTTCCCATCACACCTGGAATTTCTCCGTCTACACCAGCTGAAGCACAGTAAACTAGACGTTTTACGCCTGCTTTTTCCATACCGTCTGCAATGTTTTTACCCATCGTCTCAAGTTCATTGGATTTTTTTACCCCTGTACTAGAACCTAAACATGAAATGACTGCATCATGTCCGAAGACCGCATCAGCTACTTGGTCCGCGTTAAATGCATCGCCTTGAATAATCGTTACATTTTTTGTTTTTAATTTTTCAGGTGTACGTACAAATGCGGTAACTGTATGACCAGCTGCAACAGCCATTTCAACAAAATGCTGCCCAACGCCACCAGTCGCCCCGAATACAATAATTTTCATAATTAATGGCCTCCTTTTAGTGCTGTTTTTTGTATTTTAATACCTTTCCACATAAAAGTAAGGAGAATAGTGAAAATTAATATGATTAAACCTGCGATAAACGGGTATAGGATATCGATGTCATATAATGCGCCTGCAAGAAGAGGGCCCATAATATTGCCGATGCTCATATAGGCATTGTTCATACCCATTGCAAATCCTTGCTCATTACCCGCCATTTTTGAAATTAATGTCGTCAAGACAGGACGTAAAATGGATGTCGCTAGGAATATTAATAATGAAATCGCAAAGAACATTGTGTAGCTTCCTGCGATAATCGACAGGAAGAAGCCCGAAGCGGTAACGATTAAAAATAATTTTAATACATTTACTTCACCGATTGCTTTTACAAGGCGATCCACTACAAATAACTGCATAATCACACCGACTAATCCTGTTGATGTTACCATGAAGGCAATTTCCTGTGGTGTTGCGCCAAATTTATCATCTACATAAAGCCCTAGAACCGTTTCATAAGACATTAAACCGAAGCTCATGATCAGTGTAATGATGAGTGGAATAAAGAACGGCTTTTTAACGGATAAAATAATATCCTTTACCATTGATGTATTTTCGCCTTGTGGAATTTCGACTTTCTCTTCCTGGCTCTCCGCCAATGTAAAGTAAGAAACGACAAACGCAACAAGTCCGACTACCGCCGAAACAAGTAGCGGTGTTTTAAGTCCGAAATCCGCTAAAAAACCTCCAATACCTGGTCCGATTACAATACCAAGTGACATCGAGGCTGAAATAAAACTATTTCCTTTTGCACGCTGTTCCATTGTTGTAATATCTGCTACATATGCGAAAATCGCAGGAATCAAGAATGCACAGCCGATTCCGCCGATAGCACGTGATAAGTAAAGCAGCCATATTGAATCAGCAAAGTAGAAAAGAAACATCGAAATAGCTAGCGTAAGTAGTCCGATATTAATGAGCGGGCGACGACCATACTTATCCGTCCATTTCCCCCCGATAGGTGATACTAAAAATTGTGCGAATGCAAAAATCGCAATGATTAATCCTGCAGCTGTTCCGCCTTGCCCAATTTCTTTTAAATAGGCAGGGATAATTGGAATGATAATCCCGAAACTCCCAACTGCAATGAACATGTTAAGCATAAGTAAAGCAAGTTTTTTTCGTTGATCTGAAGTCATAAATTTTCCTTTCTTACAATAAAATTTCACGTAATCAATTGTAATTAAAAAACCGCATTATGACTAGCGCTTTAGCTTATGAAAAATAAAAAATAAATCCAAAAGCGGTAAACTTTTGGATTCATTCGTAATTACATATTATGCTTGTGCGTTTAAGAATTCTTCTACTTGTGCAGGTGATTTTGCATTAGCACTATGTAAGTGTGCTAATTTCTCACCATTTTTGAAGATTAGTAATGATGGAATCCCCATTACTTGATATTTTTCCGCTAAATCCGGGAAGTTATCACGGTTGATTGAGTACCAGTCATATTGATTGTACTCTTCAATAATTGGATCGATAAACATATCCATACGTGTGCAGTCCGGGCACCAGCCAGCGAAGAATTTTACGATTACTGGTTTTTCATTGCTTGTTAGTTCTGTGAATTGTTCAATTGTTGTAATTTCTTGCATATTAATCACGCTCCTTATGCCCATTGTACACGATTAGAACAGCTTACGAAAAGTAATTTAGCTTAATATATGTACCTTCTAGCAATAAAAATATAAGAATAATAAATTTATTTAAAATTGCGAGAAAATTATTGCTTAAATTGCCAAAATAATCTACACTAAGAACAGAAAAGCTGTTTGAAGTTTTTTTTTGATTTCAAAATGAATGACTGTTCATTCAAGGGAGAAGGGGGAAGTGCTCGTGTCTTACAAAATTGAAAAAGTAGCGGTTTTAGGTTCAGGGGTAATGGGTTCAGGGATTGCAGCACATTTGGCGAATATCGGGATTCCTACATTGTTATTGGATATCGCTCCTAGCGAACTGACAAAGGAAGAAGAAGCTAAGGGGTTAACACTTGATTCAAAACCTGTGAAAAATCGATTTGCAGTTTCAGCAATGCAAAAATTAATAAAGCAAAAACCAGCACCACTTTCATCGAAAAAAAATCTAGCATTAATTACACCAGGTAACTTTGACGATGATTTAGAAAAATTGAAAGATGTTGACTGGATTATTGAAGTAATTGTAGAAAGATTAGATATTAAAAAAGGCTTATTTGAAAAGATTGATGCGGTACGTAAACCAGGCACAATCATTTCATCAAATACATCAGGGGTGAGTATTAACGCAATGGCAGAAGGGCGTTCAGAAGATTTCCAGGCTCATTTCCTTGGAACACATTTCTTCAACCCGCCACGCTATTTAAAATTACTTGAGATCATTCCGGCTAACACGACAAAACCGGAAGTTGTAAGTTTCATGCAAACATTCGGCGAGGATGTATTAGGTAAAGGTGTTGTTATCGCAAAAGACACACCGAACTTTATCGCGAACCGAATCGGAACATACGGCTTGATCGTAACAATGAACGAAATGATTGCACGTAACTATACAGTAGGTGAAGTAGATTCAGTAACAGGTCCACTAATCGGCCGTCCGAAATCTGCAACATTCCGTACATTGGACGTTGTTGGTCTTGATACTTTTGCACATGTTGCAACAAATGTATATGACCAGACAACAGGTGAAGAACAGGCAGTATTTGAAGAATCGCCTATTTTAAAGAAAATGATCTCAAATGGCTGGATCGGTGCAAAATCGGGCCAAGGTTTCTTCAAAAAAGTAGGAAAAGAAATTCTGCAATTGAATTTATCGACATTTGAATATGAACCGACTACTAAACTAGTTGCTCCGTCACTAGAAATGGCAAAACAAGCGAAAGGTCCAGGAGGTAAATTAAAAGTTTTAATTTATGCTAATGACCGCGTAGGGGAACTATTATGGAATTCATTCGCACCGACATTAATTTACTCTGGAAAATTAATAGGTGAAATTGCAGACGATATCGTTGCAATCGACAATGCGATGAAATGGGGCTTCGGCTGGGCTCAAGGTCCATTCGAAATGTGGGATGCAATCGGCGTAGAAAAATCAGTCGCTAAAATGAAAGAAGAAGGCCGTGAAATTCCCGAATTCGTTACTGGCTTATTAGAAAAGGGTCTGAAAACATTCTATTCGGAAATCGATGGCGATCTAGCTTACTACAACGGTTCAGAATACGTAAAAGTACCGGTGAACGAAAAAGCGATCGACTTAAGACGCTACAAGAAGAAACACGGTGTGATCAAATCAAATTCAGGTGCAAGCCTAATCGATTTAGGTGACGGAATCGCATTACTTGAATTCCACTCGAAATCAAATGCAATCGGTTTAGACATTGTTCAAATGATCAACTATGCGATTGATGAAGTGGAGAAAAACTTTAAAGGTCTCGTAATCGGGAACCAAGGCAAAAACTTCTGTGTCGGTGCAAACCTTGCCATGATTTTGATGGAAGCACAAGATGATAACATTTTCGAACTGGACTTTGTTATTAAGTCATTCCAGCAGGCAATGCGCCGTATTAAATATTCAACAAAACCGGTTGTTGCGGCACCATTCCAAATGGCGTTAGGCGGTGGAGCGGAAGTATGTTTACCGGCTGCACATATTCAAGCATCGGCTGAAACATATATGGGTCTTGTAGAAGTAGGTGTCGGCTTAATCCCAGGAGGCGGCGGTAACTTAGGTCTTTACCAAAAGTTCATCAAAGGCTTGCCAAATGGCGTAGATGTAGACTACCAGCAAATCGCGAACAAAGTATTCGAAACAATTGCAATGGCAAAAGTTTCGACTTCAGGTGAAGAAGCGCGTGAAAATAACTTCCTGGACTTTGCAGACGGTATTTCAGTAAATCCGGATCACTTAATCTATGATGCAAAACAAGCAGCACTTGCACTTGCAGAAGCAGGCTATACACCACCAGTGAAAAAGCCGGTGAAAGTAGTAGGCGCACCAGGTTATGCAACATTATTGTTAGGTGCTCAAGGAATGTTCGATTCAGGTTATATTACAGAGCATGATTTGAAAATCGCGAAGAAACTTGCATATGTAATCGCGGGCGGTAAAGTACCATACGGAACAGAAGTTTCTGAAGAGTACTTATTAAACCTGGAAAAACAAGCATTCTTAGAACTGGTTGCAGACCAAAAATCACAAATGCGTATGCAGCACATGCTTGTAAAAGGAAAGCCATTACGTAACTAAAAATGATTGATGAGTAAGGCATTTTAAATACACATTTAGTTGATTGGAATGTAGGCGACGACTCCTGGGGAAAGCGTTCGCCGAAATGGAAATCAACGGGTATGTCTAGAATATTTTGCCGGCAACTAGCTTACGAGTTTACTTGCTGGCTAATCACAAGGGGGAAACATCATTATGCGTGAAGCCGTTATCGTTGCAGGAGCACGAACACCAATCGGACGTGCGAAAAAAGGATCACTTGCGAACACTCGTCCAGATGATTTTGGTGCAGTAGTAGTAAAAGAAGCATTAAAGCGCGCGGGCTATGAAGGTCCGGTTGATGATTTAATTATGGGATGTGCAATGCCAGAAGCAGAACAAGGGATGAACGTTGCCCGCTTAGTTGGGGCATTGGCAGGGTTACCGGATGAAACACCGGCATTAACAGTGAACCGTTTCTGTTCATCAGGGCTACAAACAATTGCCTATGCTGCAGAGCGTATTATGCTTGGCCATGCAAAAGCAATCGTTGCAGGTGGTACAGAATCGATGAGTATGATTCCGATGACTGGTAATACAGTTCGTCTAAACCCGAAAATTGCTGAAGATGCACCACAATACTATATCGGTATGGGTCACACAGCTGAAGAGGTAGCAAATCGTTACAATGTAACACGTGAAGAGCAGGATGCATTTGCAGTACGTTCACACGAGTTAGCTGAAAAAGCGATTAAAGAAGGCAAATTCAAAGACGAAATCGTTCCGGTTGAAGTGACGGAATATTATGTCGATGAAAACAACCAGTTAAAAGAAAAAGTGACGATCTTTGATACAGATGAAGGGGTTCGTCCAGGTACATCGGTAGAAACGTTGGCAAAATTACGTCCAGCATTCAATGTTAAAGGTTCCGTAACAGCAGGGAATGCTTCTCAAACTTCGGACGGTGCAGCAGCAGTACTAGTAATGGACCGTGAAGAAGCAGAGAAACAAGGCATGCAGCCACTAGCGAAATTCCTAGGATTTGCTGTCGGCGGAGTTCCACCGGAAGTAATGGGTATCGGACCAATCGTAGCAGTACCGAAAGCACTTGAAATTGCAGGGATTACACAAGATCAGGTAGACCTATGGGAGATTAACGAAGCATTTGCATCACAATCCATTCAAGTAGTTCGTGAACTAGGTATTGATATGGAGAAAGTGAATGTTAACGGAGGGGCAATCGCATTAGGTCACCCACTTGGTGCAACAGGTGCAATTTTAACAGTGAAGCTGATCAATGAATTAAAACGCCGCGGCGGTAAATACGGTGTCGTAACAATGTGTATCGGCGGCGGAATGGGCGCAGCAGGGGTATTTGAAGTTCTTTAATTGTCTGGGGAAATAAATACAATAAAAATCACAAAGGAAACTAGGGAGGAATTTATAATGGCACAAACAACAAACAGCATTATTAAGGGCGGCGGCTTTTTAATCGAGGACGTGGATATTAACCGAGTAATTACACCGGAAGATTTCACAGACGAGCAAAAAATGATTGCTCAAACAACACAGGAATACGTAACAAACGAAGTATTACCAGTAGTTGAAAACTTAGAGCACCATGAGTTCGATCACTCTGTACGTCTATTAAAAACAGCAGGGGATTTAGGTTTATTAGCAGCTGACGTTCCTGAAGAATACGAAGGCTTAGGCTTAGATAAAATTTCTTCTGCATTAATCGCAGAAAAAATGTCACCGGCTGGCGGTTTCTCAATCACGCACGGTGCCCATGTAGGGATCGGTTCATTACCAATCGTATTATTCGGTAACCATGAGCAAAAAACGAAGTACCTACCGAAGTTGGCTTCAGGCGCTTTAATCGCAGCATATGCATTAACAGAGCCAGGTTCAGGTTCGGATGCATTAGGTGCTAAAACAACTGCTAAGTTAAATGAAGCAGGAACACATTACGTATTAAATGGTGAAAAACAATGGATTACAAATGCAGGCTTTGCAGATGTATTCGTTGTATACGCGAAAATCGATGGCGATAAATTTACAGCATTCATCGTTGAGCGTTCATTCCCAGGTGTTTCTGTAGGTCCTGAAGAGAAGAAAATGGGGATTAAATCATCTTCAACTCGTACATTAATTTTGGAAGACGCAGAAGTACCTGTAGAAAACTTACTAGGTGAAGTAGGCCGCGGTCATATTATCGCGTTCAACATTTTAAATATCGGACGTTATAAATTAGGAGTAGGTACTGTAGGTGCATCTAAACGTGCATTTGAATTAGCAGTTGCTTATACAAACCAACGTCAGCAATTCAAAACAAAATTATCGGACTTCAACTTAACAAAAGAAAAGATCGCATCAATGGCTTCTCACATTTATGCATCTGAATCGTTAAACTACCGTACAGTTGGTTACTTCGAAGACCGCTTAAGCCAGTTATCTGACGAAGAGCAAAAAGACGGCAAATCAATTGCAGCAGCAATCGCTGAATATGCAATTGAGTGCTCAATCGCAAAAGTATTCGGTTCTGAAACATTGGATTTCGTAGCGGATGAAGCGGTTCAGTTACACGGTGGTTACGGCTTTATGGCTGAGTACGAAGTAGAACGCATCTACCGCGACTCTCGTATTAACCGTATTTTTGAAGGTACAAACGAAATTAACCGTATGATCGTACCAGGCACATTCATGAAAAAAGCATTAAAAGGTGAGTTACCACTATTACAAGTAGCACAAGAACTTCAAAACGAGCTATTAATGCTTATGCCTGAAGAAATCGGTCAAGGTGCATTAGAGCAAGAGAAATACTTAGTGAAAAATGCTAAGAAGATCGCAGTACTTGCAGCAGGTGCAGCAGCACAACGCTACGGTGCAAAACTGGATGCAGAGCAAGAGCTGTTAGTTAATATCGCAAACATTGCAAACCAATTATACGCAATGGAATCTGCAGTAATCCGTACACAAAAAGCTATCGAGCGTGACGGTGAAGAAAAAGCAGCACAAAAAATTCTTTACACTCAAATTTTCTGTCAGGAAGCATTCGCAGAAATCGAAAAAGAAGCAAAAGAAACATTAATCGCTTCAGTTGAAGGTGACGATGCACGTATGATTTTATCAGCATTACGTAAATTAACGCGCAACAACCCTTACAACTTAATTCCGAAAAAACGTGTAGCTGCAGCGAAACTAATCGAAGCAGAAAAGTATGTAGTTTAATAAAGACTGTCATCGGGTGCATGAAAGTGCACCCGATTTTTCTATCGTTTTCTAATAAATCGTAAAATGTTCCAATATAATTTCAGAAGTTCTAATATATATTGGAACTTCTAATATAAGTACTATATTTTCTAATATGTCACGCAAAGGTTCAAATAAGTGAAACCGTTCTTCTAATATAAGTCCGGCATGTTCTAATATTTTCATACATCTTCTAATAAAAACCGCTCCGATCATGCGAACACATTTTTGATTTGTCCTTCTATATCCGTTACAATATAGGAAAATCCAGGGCAAAAAGGAGTACTTACATGACAATAAAATTCATCCAATATCCAAAATGTACAACTTGTAAAAAAGCGCAAAAATGGCTAGATGAGCAAGGTGTGGACTATGAAAATATTCATATTGTAGAACAGACACCATCGAAAGAAGAACTTAAAGCCATTTACGAAGCAAGCGGTGTACCGTTGAAGAAATTCTTTAATACTTCAGGTATGAAATATCGTGAGTTAGGCCTAAAAGATAAACTACCGACAATGTCCGAAGATGAGCAATTAGAGCTATTAGCATCGGATGGTATGTTAATTAAGCGACCGATCGTTACAGATGGAAAAAAATTAACTTTAGGATTTAAGGAGTCTGACTTCTTAGAAACTTGGAAATAAACAGTTATTCACATTGTATTTCCGAACGAAATATGGCAAAATGAACTTGAATGTACTACATATAACATGGAGGTTTTCAAATGAGCACACCAAAAGAATTACGTTATTCAAAAGAGCATGAGTGGGTAAAAATTGAAGACGGTAAAGCGACAATCGGTATTACGGATTTCGCACAATCTGAATTAGGCGATATCGTATTCGTAGAGTTACCTGAAGTAGGCGATGAAATTTCAAAGGATCAGCCTTTCGGTAGTGTAGAATCTGTAAAAACAGTTTCTGAACTATATGCACCACTTTCTGGTAAAGTTGTTGCAATCAACGAAGAATTACTGGACAATCCTGAATATGTAAATGAATCACCATACGGTAATGCATGGATGGTTACTGTTGAGTTAACAAGTGAAGCAGAAGTTGAAGAATTATTAGACGCAGACGCTTACACTGCATTAATCGAACAATAAGATTAAACAATAAGACCAAACACTAAAGCCTTCTAATTAAAGGTTTTAGTGTTTTTTTGTTATTCTATATATAAAGGTGATGGATGGAAGGAAGCGTGTACTATGGGAAAATGCATCGTTGTTGAAGGACGTGCCGATAAACTGAGAATACTTCCGATATTAGCGGAAGACGTGACGATACTTTGCACGAATGGCACAATAAGTGAAGTCAATTTAATTGATTTATTGGATGAATATGAGCAAGATGAAATTACGACTATGTTTGATGCAGATAAAAACGGTGAAAAGTTACGTAAACTGATGAACCGTGCATATCCCGAAGCGACACAGCTTATCATACCTCACGAATATGTGGAAGTAGAAAAAACACCTACTAAAATCTTAAGGGATATGTTACTACAAGCAAAATTTATAGTAAACGAAGGATGACAGTATAATGGAACAATGGACGAAACAGCAGTGGGAACAGAACGTACAACAGCATGATCAGACAGCGTTTTTCTTATATACGCCGATGTGCGGCACATGTGAAGTATCGGAAAAAATGTTGGATGTAATTGAGAAATTACTCCCAGATCTCCCGCTTGGTATGGCAAATATCAATTATTTAGGAGATTTACCATATGAATTGAAAATTGAAAGTGTACCTTGTTTAATCGTTTCGGATAAGGGAGAACTAACGAATAAAATTTACGCATTTAAATCCGTACCGTTTCTGTATGAAATATTAAAAAAGTAATTGACGAAGTCTCTTTATCGTGATAAAGTAACATTCATAATAATAAAACTTAATAACGTTACTCTTATATAGAGAGGTGGAGGGAAGTGCCCTATGAAACCCGGCAACCAGCGTTTACGCAAAGGTGCCAATTCACACAAAGTTTAAACTTTGAAAGATGAGAGAACGGTTTACCGTATAAATGTATGTGAAACCTTTCTACTTGTCATGGTAGAAAGGTTTTTTTCATTCAACGGATGTTTTGGATGAAAAATGAACATGATTTTGAAATAGCAGGAAGGTTATTTCAATTTAGAAGGAGTACAACCGATGATTGATATACAAAATATTACTAAAGTGTATAACACGAAAAACGGTAAACTTACAGCGGTTGATAATGTAAGCTTATCGATTAACAAGGGAGAAATATACGGTATTATCGGCTACAGTGGTGCCGGCAAAAGTACAATGATCCGCCTGCTGAACGGTTTGGAAAAGCCGACAACAGGTTCTGTCATTGTAGGTGGCCAGGATATCGCGAAAGCTTCCGGGGCAAAATTACGAGAAGCACGCCAAAAAATCAGTATGATTTTCCAGCATTTCAACCTGCTTTGGTCACGTACCGTTGAAGAAAACATCGCATTTCCACTTGAAATTGCGGGTGTTTCAAAAGCTGATCGTGAAAAGCGAGTAGAAGAGCTGATTGAACTCGTTGGTTTAAAAGGAAGAGGGAAAGCGTATCCTTCTCAATTGTCAGGAGGGCAAAAGCAGCGTGTCGGCATTGCCCGAGCGTTGGCAAACAATCCGGAAGTGCTTTTATGTGATGAAGCGACATCAGCGCTTGATCCGGAAACAACGGATTCGATTTTGGAACTACTGCTCGATATTAATAAAAACATCGGACTTACAATTGTACTCATTACACATGAAATGCATGTTATCCGCAAAATCTGTAACAGAGTAGCGGTGATGGAAGCCGGAAAAGTAGTGGAACAGGGCGATGTATTGCAAGTGTTCCAGCATCCTCAAGCACCCATTACGAAAAACTTCGTATCACAGGCTTCTGGTGAAACACCGGAAACACAAGCATCACTGGAACAAATTTTTGCCAACTATCCGGGAGGCAAAATCGCCAAATTAATATTTGCCGGTGCTACGACAGAACAGCCTGTCATCTCGCAAATGATTAAGCAGTTTGACGTAGTTGTAAATATTGTGCATGGTAAAATCTCGAATACAACGGGCGGTTCGTTTGGTACATTGTTTATTCATATCAATGGCGAACCAAATGCAGTCGCGGAAGCACTGAGCTTTTTAGCGAAGCAAGAAATTCAAACGGAGGTGATTGAGCATGTTTAATCAATTATTTCCGAACGTCGACTGGGGTAAAATGCTCGACGCAACATATGAAACCATTTATATGACGGCTGTTGCGACAGTCATTACATTTATACTCGGCATTCTGATTGGGATTGTCCTATTTTTAACGAGCGACAATCAATTATGGGCTAATAAAATTGTGCACTTTTTAACAGGATCACTCGTAAATATTTTCCGGTCGATTCCATTTATCGTCTTAATCATTTTATTAATTCCGTTCACAAAGTTTTTACTTGGAACAATCCGTGGTGCCAATGCAGCATTACCTGCGCTAATTATCGGTGCAGCACCGTTTTATGCACGCATGGTATTAATAGCGTTACGAGAAATTGATAAGGGTGTTATTGAAGCAGCCCGCTCAATGGGAGCGAAAACTTCTACGATTATTTGTAAAGTATTGATTCCGGAAAGTTTACCGGCATTAATTTCAGGTATTACAGTTACTGCTGTCGCTTTAGTAGGGTATACAGCAATGGCCGGCATTATCGGTGCCGGTGGTTTAGGTAACCTGGCATTCCTGGATGGTTTCCAGCGTAACCGAACAGATGTAACCTTAATGGCAACAGTTTTAATTTTAGTTGTCGTATTCATCATCCAGTATATTGGGGATTTCATTACAGCAAGAGTGGACAAACGATAGTTAGTGGCTTTTAAGGCCGTAATTATAAATATTGGTGCATCGAAACAATACAGGCGCAAACTTTGAATAAGTGCGCGTCTGTAAGGTTAAAAATCAGAATATATAGAAGGTTTCGATAAACTGAACAAAAAATAAAAAAGGGTAGGTAAAACAGATGAAAAAGTTATTATCAAGCGTTATTTTAGGAGCTTCAGTACTTGCTTTAGCAGCATGTGGAGGAGAAGATGAAAAATTAGTTGTTGGTGCTTCAAATACACCACACGCAGTTATCCTTGGAAAAGTTAAACCAATTTTAGAAGAGCAAGGTATTGAGCTTGAAATCGAGACATATACAGACTATGTACTTCCAAACCAAGATTTAGATAACGGTGATCTGGATGCAAACTACTTCCAGCATATTCCATACTTCGAAGCGCAAAAAGCAGATTTCGATTATGATTTTGCAAATGCTGGCGGTATTCATATCGAACCAATCGGTGTTTACTCTAAAAAATATTCATCTTTAGAAGAGCTTCCTGAAGGTGCAACAATTTTACTTTCTAATTCAGTAGCAGACCACGGTCGTATGCTTTCATTACTTGAAGCACAAGGTTTAATCACATTAGCAGAAGGTATCGATAAAACAAAAGCAGAAGTAAAAGACATTGTAGATAATCCGAAAAACTTCGTATTCGATGCAAACACTGCAGCTGAATTATTAGTTCAAATGTACGAAAATGAAGAAGGCGATGCGGTATTGATCAACTCAAACTTTGCAATCGACAACGGCATTAACCCATTGGAAGATTCAATCGCAATCGAGTCTAGTGAATCACCATATGTGAACATTATTGCAGTGAAATCCGGTGATGAAGATTCAAAAGAAATTAAAGCATTAGTAGAAGCACTACGCTCTAAAGAAGTTCAGGACTTTATCGTTGAAGAGTGGGGCGGCTCTGTAGTACCTGTTTCAGGCGAATAAAATAGAAATAATAAAAAAACCATTTTCTCTCTTTCGGGGAGAAAATGGTTTTTTTCTGGACTTAAAATGAATAAGGGATTTCTCCTTATCTATCTGTCCCAGTCTATTATTGGAAACGTGTTAACCGTGAATAAAAATTGGATATAAATTTGACGAATACTTCTTCGGATGGTGCAAGATCCCTTGATGTTGGTGCAATGATCCCAACTGTGCGTCTTATATTGGGCGTTGCGATGGGCACTTTTACAGTCATGCGCGGTGTTGAATCGTAAAGTGAACTTTCCGGTAAAAGTGTCACACCGATTCCGGCTGCCACAAGCCCTTTTAAAGCATCCATATCTTCTCCCTCGGAAGTAATATTTGGCATGAAGCCTACAGAGCGGCATGCATCAACAGCCACTTTATTTAAAATATAGCCTTCCGGAAAAAGTACAAATTGGTCATTACGCAAATCGACAAGATTAATCGACTCTTTTTTTGCGAGTGAATGTGTTGCGGGCAACAGAGCATGGATATTTTCGCTGAACAGCACGGTTGTATTGATTGCTTCGTCCTTTGGTGGCAATGGTCCAAGCAAAGCTAAATTCAGCTCGCGATTTTTGACTGCATCAATCAAATACTTATAAGAGCCCTGACGCAAATGGAAAGAAATTTCCGGATATTCTTTTTTAAACGCGGAAATGACAGTCGGCAATACATAGCTTGCTAAACTTGTAGGGAAACCAATTTTAATTGTCCCTTTTGCCGGATCTAAATATTCTTCCACCTGCTTTGCAGCAAAATCAATTCCCTTGAGTGCGGTAATACAATGTTCTAAAAAAATCTTCCCAACCGGCGTCAACTTTACGTTACGCCCAATTCGTTCAAAAAGCGGTGTGCCGAGTTCTTCTTCCAAGTTGGCAATTTGCCTGCTGATTGCAGACTGGGCAACGTGTAGATGCTCTGCTGCTTCCGAAATATGCTCTCGTTCTGCCACCTCTACAAAGTAACGTAACTGTCTTAATTCCACCATTTCCACCCCATTCATCTAAAAAGTAGATTGTTTATATCCAAACTATATATTGTTTATATTATTTCGAAAACTTTAAAATGTAAATACGGGATTGAAAGAATGAGGGGGAATGAATATGAGTTTTCATCAGTTACCAGAAGCACAAGGGTTATATAATCCTGAATTTGAACATGACGCATGCGGTATCGGCATGTATGCAAATATAAAAGGAATACCTTCACATCAGATTGTAAAAAAAGGATTAGAAATGTTATGTCGCTTAGAACACCGTGCAGGACGTGGCGGGGACGGCAAGACAGGTGATGGGGCAGGGCTGTTAGTTCAAATCCCACATGCGTTCTTTCAACAAAACTGTACTGAACTTAATTTACCTGAAATAGGTAAATATGGTGTTGGGCAAATATTTTTCACGGAAAATGAAAACGAACGCCTGAAAATTGAACAAAAGATGAACGAATTAATTGAACAGGAAAATCAGCAACTGATCGGCTGGAGAACTGCTCCGACAAATAAGGAAAATTTAAGTGAGATTGCTAAATCGACTGCACCGGTTGTTCGCCAAGTATTTATCCGTTCAAACGAAAACGATAATAAGGCGTTCGAACGAAAACTGTATGTCATCCGCAAACAGCTGGAACATTGGGCAACGCAGCAGCAATTCGAATTGTATATTCCAAGTCTTTCAAGTCAGACGATTGTTTTTAAAGGTTTGCTTTCACCAGAAGAAGTAAGTGAATTTTATGTGGATCTGCAGGACGAAAGCTTTGTATCCGCATTGGCACTCGTGCATTCACGTTACTCGACAAATACATTCCCATCATGGAAACGGGCCCACCCGAACCGCTATATCATCCATAATGGGGAGATTAACACATTGCGCGGCAATATTAACTGGATGCGTGCACGTGAGCAGCAATTCGTGTCTGAAGCGTTTGGGGATGACCTTGAAAAGCTGTTACCGATAATTGATACAACGGGTTCTGATTCATCGATGCTTGATAACGCATTTGAATTTTTTGTATTGGCTGGACGTTCACCTGCAGAAACAGCAATGATGATGATTCCGGAGCCATGGACAGAAAATCCGCGAATTGATGAAGACCGAAAAGCGTTTTATCAATATCATGCAAGCTTAATGGAGCCTTGGGATGGACCGACTGCTATTTGTTTCACGGATGGTAAACAGATCGGGGCAATTTTAGACCGTAACGGCTTGCGTCCGGGAAGACTATATGTGACAAAAGACGATCATGTTATCTTCTCATCTGAGACAGGGGTTGTCGATTACGCTGAGGAAGACATTCTTTATAAAGACCGATTAAGCCCAAGTCGCATGCTGTTAATTGATTTGGAACAAGGGAAAATCATTTCGGATGACGAGCTGAAATCTGCAGCAGCGGCAGAAAAACCGTATGCAGCATGGCTGGAAGAAAATATGATCAAACTTGAAGAGAAGGATGAGCAGTTACCGGAAATTAATGATCTTACTTTACGCCAGAAAATTCACGGTTACACATTTGAGGACATACAAAAATATATTGTACCTCTTGCAAATGAAGGAAAAGATCCGCTTGGTTCAATGGGAAATGATACACCATTAGCTGTTCTGTCAGATAGACCGCAATCCTTGTTTAATTACTTTAAGCAGCTATTTGCACAAGTAACAAACCCGCCGATTGATTCGATTCGTGAACATGTCGTGACATCGACAATGACATTGCTTGGAGCAGAAGGCGATTTATTACAGCCAAATGCACAAAATGCACGTCGCCTCTTGCTGAAAACGCCGGTTTTAACGACTGCAGAATATGAGCAAATCGTAAATAATAACGAAGAACATTTTGAAGTGGCGGAAATCTCGCTAAAATTCACGGAAAATTTAGAAAGTGAACTTAACAGAATCAAAACAGAAGCAGAAGCGGCGATCTTTGGCGGCAAGACAATCATTGTACTGTCTGATTATATGGATGACGCTAAGCAGCTAACAATGCCTGTTCTTTTGGCAGCGAGTACAATCCATCAATATTTAGTACGAATCGGTTTACGTACGAAGGCAAGCATTATCGTTAACAGTGCGGAAGTTCGGGAAGTTCATCATTTTGTTGCACTGATCGGCTTCGGTGTGGATGCGATTCACCCATACTTAGCCTATGCAACGATTGATGAAGCAATTGAAAAAGGTCATTTATCTGTACCGTTTGAAAATGCGGTTCAAAAATTCAGAAAAGGTGCAGCGGACGGTGTCGTAAAAGTAATGTCGAAGATGGGGATTTCAACAGTCCAATCTTATCGCGGTGCCCAAGTATTTGAAGCAGTCGGAATTTCAAAGGAAGTGATTGACGAATACTTCACAGGTACAGCTTCACAAATTGACGGCATTGACTTACAAACAATCGGTGAAGAAGCGAGACGCCGCCATGAGGATGCAATGCAATCGATGTCAGCACAGCTGCAATCAGGTTCAGATTTCCAATGGCGTGCAGATGGGGAGCATCACGCATTCAATCCGAAAACAATCCATACTCTTCAGTGGGCTACACGTAAAAATGATTTCGGTTTATACCGGATGTATGCGGAAATGGCCAATGAGGAACGAATCGGGTTTTTACGTAATTTATTCGACTTTAAAAAAAATGAACGCAAAATCCCGATGGAAGAAATCGAGTCAGTGGATTCCATTGTGAAACGCTTCAAATCAGGGGCTATGTCGTTTGGTTCGTTATCGAAAGAAGCACACGAAACGTTAGCAGTAGCGATGAACCGCCTAGGCGCACGCTCAAACTCTGGTGAGGGTGGGGAAGATCCGGCTCGTTTTACAATCGAACCGAATGGTGACAACAAGCGCAGTGCAATTAAACAAATTGCTTCAGGACGTTTTGGGGTGAAATCGCATTATTTAGTAAATGCCGATGAGCTGCAGATTAAAATGGCGCAAGGAGCGAAACCGGGCGAAGGCGGTCAGCTGCCAGGCAATAAAGTATATCCATGGGTAGCGGATGTACGCGGTTCAACTCCTGGGGTAGGGTTAATTTCACCGCCGCCGCATCACGATATCTACTCAATCGAGGATATGGCACAATTAATTCACGATTTAAAAAATGCAAACCGTCATGCAAGAATTTCTGTAAAGCTCGTGGCTAAAGCAGGTGTTGGTACAATTGCTGCCGGTGTTGCTAAAGGGGCAGCAGATGTTATCGTCATTTCAGGCTATGACGGTGGTACAGGGGCGTCGCCGAAAACATCGATCAAGCATACTGGCTTACCGTGGGAGCTTGGTTTAGCTGAAGCGCATCAAACATTGATGCTCAATGGACTGCGCGACCGCGTGACACTGGAAACAGACGGTAAGCTCATGACGGGCAAAGATGTTGTAATGGCAGCACTATTAGGAGCAGAGGAATTTGGCTTTGCGACAGCACCGTTAATCGTTTTAGGCTGTGTTATGATGCGTGCCTGTCATTTGGATACTTGTCCAGTAGGCGTAGCAACACAAAATCCTGAACTTCGTGCTAAATTTATGGGGTCAGCAGATCATGTTGTTAATTATATGCGTTTTGTTGCAGAGGAAATGCGTGAATATATGAGTATTTTAGGATTCCGTACTGTGGAAGAGATGGTCGGTCGTACAGATGTACTGAAAATTGCTGATCGTACGGCAAAACATTGGAAAGCAAGCCAGCTTGATTTAACGGCATTGCTTCATCAAATCCAAGGAACACGCACGAAGCAGCATCAGCAAAACCATAATATAGAGGAAAGCTTTGATTTACGCGAGTTATTGCCGAAAGTGTCAAAGGCAATTGAGGGCAATGAACGCATCGAATTAAATTATCCGATTAAAAATACAGACCGTGTAATGGGAACGATTATCGGCAGTGAAATTTCCCGCAAGTACGGGGAAGCAGGCTTACCTGATAACACAATTAACTTAACGTTTACAGGTCATGCCGGCCAAAGCTTCGGCGCATTTATCCCAAGAGGCATGTCGATGCGCGTAGTCGGGGATGTGAATGATTACTTCGGTAAAGGTTTGTCAGGAGGAAAAGTGACAGCCATTGCACCGATTAAAGGTGAACAAGAGAAAAACGTCATTGCCGGAAATGTTTGTTTATACGGGGCAACAAGCGGTAAAGCCTTTATTAACGGGCGTGCAGGACATCGATTCGGTGTTCGTAATTCAGGTGCTGAAATCGTTGTTGAAGGGATTGGAGATCACGGCTGTGAGTATATGACTGGCGGTAAGATCGTTGTATTAGGTGATGTCGGTCAAAACTTTGGTGCCGGAATGTCTGGAGGAATCGGCTATATTCTGCCGAGTGACGAGGAAAAGTTCAAAGCACAATGCAATATGGAAATGATCCATTTTGAAAAAATGACAGACAAAGCGGAGATCGAATCTGTTCGTCAGTTAATTATTCAGCATTTGGAAGAAACAGATAGTTCTTACGCATTGGATGTATTAGCGAAGTGGGAGCAATTTGTTCCGAAGTTCGTAAAAGTTGTGCCAACGGATTATAAGATAATGGTAGATAAAATAAATCAATACACTGCAACTGGTTCAGCGAAAGAAGATGCAGCAATGCAGGCATTTACGGAAGTGACGACTAGTCAGAAGAAGCTTGTAAGCACAAAATAAGAGGGGGTTTCTAGCATGGGAAAAGCAACGGGTTTTATGGAATTCAAACGAGAGAAAGTTCAAGAACAACGACCACTAGAGCGTCTTTCAAATTGGGGTGAATATACAAGCAGGCTATCTGATGAAAAATTACAGACACAAGGTGCGCGCTGCATGGATTGCGGAACACCATTTTGCCATATGGGGATTGAAATTCGCGGTACAGCAGCAGGCTGTCCGATTCAAAATGTCATCCCTGAATGGAATGACTTAGTCTATAAAGGGAAATGGCAGGAAGCGTTGGAACGTTTGCATATGACGAATAATTTCCCTGAATTCACCGGCCGTGTCTGCCCTGCACCATGTGAAGGGTCCTGTACACTGGCTATTACGGATCCGGCTGTAGCGATTAAATCAATTGAACGTACGATCATTGATAAAGGGTTTGAAAACGGCTGGATCACACCGCGCATCCCGGCAACGCGTACTGGCTATAAAGTGGCGATTGTCGGTTCAGGTCCTGCCGGCTTAGCAGCTGCAGATCAACTGAACCAGCTTGGCCATTCTGTAACAGTGTTCGAACGTTCCGACAGATTTGGCGGGTTATTAATGTATGGTATCCCGAATATGAAGCTTGAAAAAGATGTGATTGAACGTCGTGTTCACTTATTATCATTGGAAGGCATCGATTTCGTTGCAAATACAGAAATCGGTAAAGATATAACAAAAGAGCAATTACAAGCAGATTTCGATGCGGTCATTTTATGTACAGGAGCTCAAAAACAACGGGTTCTTCATCTAGAAGGAAGTGATGCAGGCAATATTCATTTAGCGATGGATTATTTAACAGATGTTACGAAAAGCCTGCTAGATTCTGATTTTGAAGATAATCAGGCATTAAATGTTGAAGGAAAAGATGTCATTGTAATTGGTGGCGGTGATACAGGGGCTGACTGTGTAGCAACAGCACTTCGTCAAAAATGCCGTTCTGTCTACCAATTCGGTAAACATCCGCAACAGGCCACTGCTCGTACAGATGAAACGATGTGGCCAAAAGACCCGAACATTTACACAATGGATTACGCTTATGCCGAAGCAGACGCAAAATTTGGCCGTGATCCACGGGAATATTGCATTCAAACTACGAAAATTGATAAAGATAGCGATGGTAATGTAAAAGCACTTCACACAATTCAAATGGAAAAAATTCTTGGTGAAGATGGCTTCCACTTCTTTAAAGAGTTGCCGGGTACTGAGAAAGTATGGCCGGCACAGCATGTATTTGTCGCAATCGGCTTTGAAGGTGCTGAAAAAGAAACGCCGGAACATTTCGGAGTAGAATTAACAAACAACCGCATCCGTGCATCGATTAAAGACTACGAAACAAGTATTCCTGGTGTATTTGCTGCCGGTGATGCACGCCGAGGCCAAAGCCTGGTCGTATGGGCAATCAAAGAAGGCCGCGGAGTAGCTGCAAGTGTTCATTATTATTTAAGTGAAATGCTAGTGAAAAATTAATAAAATCGTTTAAACGGATTTTTACAAAATTGATTGGAATGGAGGGCGAGTGTTCGTGCTGACGGTTTCACCTTTCGCACTGCTAAAACACTAGCTGACGGCTATGCCTTTCGCTACAAGCAAACCTTCCAGCGGGAATAACAAAATTTATTTTGCGACGATAGCGAAGCGCCAGGAGCACCGATGCCTGAGACTTAGGGACAAAAGCTAAGAGCGCCACGTCCTGTGGCAACGCTTTTGTGACCAACATCGTGTTGGCCCCACGCCGTGCCCGCGGAAAGCGTCCCGGAATGGAAATCAATTTTACACACTGCAAAAACGTCATTTTTCTCCCATAGAAAAATGGCGTTTTTTAGTTTTGCTCAAACTTTAAATATTTTTGGGGGAATTTAATAACAACCATTTTAATAAGTGAAATTAATTCTCAATTAAAGGATTGCTATTGAAAAAATGAAAAGCTAAATTATTACTATTTAAATAGTAGAAATAAACTGCAGTAAAGCGTTTTCTAAGATTGATAGGGATTTTTTAATTAAAATCATTCTAAACTATTTGCAACCCACAATCATTTCGGTTAAGATTGGTAATGAACTTAATTTGGCGTACAGAAAGTATGCAAATGAATATTTGGAGGTAATTTAATGTCAACATTAGAAATTAAAGATCTTCACGTTGAAATCGACGGAAAAGAGATTTTAAAAGGTGTAAATCTAACTATCAATACAAACGAAGTACATGCGATCATGGGTCCTAACGGTACTGGTAAATCGACATTAGCTTCTGCAATTATGGGTCACCCAAAATATGAAGTAACTTCAGGTGAAATCTACCTTGATGGTGAAAATGTTTTAGAAATGGAAGTAGATGAGCGTGCACAAGCTGGTTTATTCCTTGCTATGCAATACCCATCAGAAATTCCTGGTGTAACAAACGCGGACTTCTTACGTTCAGCAATCAATGCTCGTCGTGAAGAAGGACAAGAAATTTCATTAATGAAATTCATCCGTGAATTAGATAAAACAATGGAATTCCTTGAAATGCCTGAAGAGATGTCTCAACGATACTTAAACGAAGGCTTCTCAGGCGGTGAGAAAAAACGTAACGAAATTCTACAAATGATGATGATCAAACCAACATTCGGTATTTTAGATGAAATCGACTCTGGTTTAGATATCGATGCATTAAAAGTAGTTTCAAAAGGTATTAACGAAATGCGCGGCGAAGGTTTCGGCTGCTTAATGATCACTCACTACCAACGTTTATTAAACTACATCACTCCTGACCATGTTCACGTAATGATGCAAGGTAAAGTTGTAAAATCAGGTGGTGCTGAATTAGCACAACGCTTGGAAGCAGAAGGTTATGAGTGGATTAAAGCTGAATTAGGTATTGAAGATACTGAAGAAGTAACAGAAGCATAATTAAGGAGGACGACGAAGATGACGGTTGAAACAAAATTAGCGTTATCAGCAGAAGAAGTACGCTCGTTCTCGCAAAAACATGCTGAACCAGCAACATTTGCTGATTTCCGTGTGAGCGCAATGGAAAAAGCTGCTGCGCTTGACTTACCAAAACCAGACAGAACGAACATTAGCAAGTGGAACTTCATTGATTTCCCTAACCACACAGTAGAAAGCGCTCCATTTAATTCATTGGAAGAGCTGCCTGTAGAAGTGAAATCAGTAGTTGATATTGAAACACAAGAAAACCTGTATATCCAACGCAACAATACACCGGCATTCATTAAAGTTTCAGAAGAACTGAAAAACAAAGGTGTAATTTTCACGGATATCCAAACAGCGGTTCGCGATCATAAAGATTTAGTTGAAAAATACTTTATGACGACAGCTGTAAAAGTGGATGAGCATAAATTAACGGCTTACCATGCAGCACTAGTAAACGGTGGTATTTTCGTATACGTACCACGCAACGTTGTAATTGAAGCACCTCTACAAGTTGTATTTTTAAATGACGATGCAGAAGCTTCATTATTTAACCACGTGTTAGTAGTAGCGGAAGAGTCTTCGGCTGTTACTTATGTTGAAACTTATATTTCTACATTTGACGAAGCACATGGTCAAGTAAACGTTGTAACAGAAGTAATCGCAAAAGATAATGCACAAGTAACATTCGGTGCAGTCGACAACTTGGCTCATGGCTATACTTCTTATGTAAACCGCCGTGGACATGCTGAGCGCGATGCAAAAATTGACTGGGCATTAGGTTTAATGACGAACTCAGATACAATTTATGAAAATACTACAAACCTAGTTGGCGACAACTCTACTTCAGATTTCAAAATGGTAACTGTAGGTAGTGGAGATCAAAAACTTAACTTCACAACATTAATCCGTCAATGGGGTAAAAATTCCGACGGTCAAATTTTAAAACACGGTGTAATGAAAGATTCTGCACAATCAATCTTTAACGGAATCGGTCATATTATGCATGGTGGTACAAAAGCAAATGCAGAACAAGAGTCTCGTGTACTGATGCTTTCAGAAGGTGCACGCGGTGACGCTAACCCGATTCTATTAATTGATGAAGATGATGTAACAGCAGGACACGCGGCATCTGTTGGACGTGTTGACCCAACTCAACTGTACTACTTAATGAGTCGTGGTATTTCTAAAGCAGAAGCAGAGCGCCTTGTAATTCATGGATTCCTTGCGCCAGTTGTTGCTAAATTGCCAATCGAAGGCGTTAAAAAGCAGCTGACGGAGGTTATCGAAAGGAAAGTTCGATAATGATACCTAACGATATTAAAAGTTATTTTCCAATTCTAAATCAGGAAGTCAATGGACATCCTTTAGTTTATTTGGATAGTGCGGCTACATCTCAAAAGCCAATTCAAGTTATTGAAGCAATCTCAAATTACTATAATTTAGATAACTCAAACGTTCACCGTGGTGTTCATACACTTGGTAACCGTGCTACGGATTCCTATGAAGGTGCTCGTGAAAAAGTTCGTAAATTCATTAATGCTAGTTCAACACAAGAAGTAATTTTCACTCGTGGTACAACGACAGCACTTAATACAGTTGCTGCAGGCTATGGTCGCCAAAATGTACAAGAAGGTGATGAAATTGTCATTACGTACATGGAACACCATTCAAACATTATTCCATGGCAGCAGCTTGCAAAAGAAAAAGGCGCGGTATTGAAATATATCGACCTTGAAGCAGACGGTACAATTTCACTGGAAAAAGTACGTGAAACAATTACGCCACAAACGAAAATTGTTTCTATGATGTATGTTTCAAACGTATTAGGTACGATCAACCCGATTAAAGAAGTTGCACAGATTGCCCATGAAAATGGTGCGGTAGTTGTTGCTGATTTAGCTCAGGCAGCACCGCATTTGAAGGTAGACGTTCAAGATCTGGATGTAGACTTTGCGGCATTTTCAGGACATAAAATGTGTGCACCAACTGGAATTGGGGTACTATATGGTAAAAAGGCGCTTCTTGAAGAAATGGAACCAGTAGAGTTTGGCGGAGAAATGATTGACTTCGTAGGTTTATATGAATCAACATGGAAAGAGTTACCGTGGAAATTCGAGGGTGGTACGCCGATTATTGCAAGTGCAATTGGCTTAGGTGCCGCAATCGACTTTTTAGAGGAAATCGGATTAGACAATATTGCAGCCCACGAACATAAGTTGGCTGGTTATGCAATGGATCAATTGGAAACGATTGACGGTCTTCAGATTTTCGGTCCACGTGACCCGATGAAACGATGCGGACTTGTTACATTCAACCTAGATGACGTGCATCCACATGATGTGGCGACAGTATTGGATATGAGTGGAATCGCAGTTCGCGCAGGACATCATTGCGCCCAACCTTTAATGAAATGGCTTCAAGTAACAGCAACAGCACGAGCAAGCTTCTACATGTACAATGATGAAGAAGATGTGGATCGTCTAGTTGCAGGATTGCGCTCAGCGAAGGAGTATTTTGGCGATGTCTTTTAATAATTTAGATCAACTTTATCGTTCCGTAATTATGGACCACTATAAAAACCCTCGTAACAAAGGGGCTCTTGAAGAAAACAGTGTGACAATCGATATGAATAACCCTACTTGCGGTGACCGTATCCATTTAACACTGAAGTTAAACGATGGGGTCGTAGAAGATGCGAAGTTTGATGGAGAAGGCTGTTCTATCTCCATGTCTTCAGCCTCAATGATGACTCAAATTGTCAAAGGCAAAAAATTGGACGAAGCTTTGGAACTGGCAGATATTTTCTCGAAAATGATGCTGGGCGAAGATTTTGACGATGAAAAGTACGACCTTGGGGATGTTGAAGCACTGCAAGGTGTAGCTAAATTCCCGGCACGTATCAAATGCGCTACATTAGCTTGGAAAGCGATGGAAAAAGGCGTAAACAACGAAAAGAACTAAAAAGTAGTAAGGCTAAAGTGTGTTTATGCACATTTTAGCACTTCTCAATAGATGAACGGAGGAGACAACATGGCTAAAAAAATGCCTGAAATCGGCGATTACAAGTATGGCTTCCATGACAAGGACGTATCTATTTTCCGTTCTGAACGTGGACTTACAGCAGATATCGTTCGTGAAATCTCAAGTATGAAGGAAGAGCCTCAGTGGATGCTTGACTACCGCTTAAAAGCTCTTGAAAAATTCTATGAAATGCCAATGCCTCAATGGGGCGGTGACCTAGCGTCATTAAACTTCGATGAAATTACGTATTACGTAAAACCATCTGAAGCAACAGAACGTTCTTGGGATGAAGTACCTGAAGAAATCAAAGCAACATTCGATAAATTAGGTATTCCTGAAGCTGAACAAAAATATCTTGCAGGTGTATCTGCTCAGTATGAATCTGAAGTAGTTTACCACAACATGAAACAAGACCTTACTGACTTAGGTATTGTGTTCAAAGATACTGACTCGGCATTAAAAGAAAACGAAGAAATCTTCAAAAAACACTGGGGTACAGTAATCCCTTATACAGATAACAAATTCGCAGCATTAAACTCTGCAGTTTGGTCTGGTGGTTCATTTATTTATATGCCTAAAGGCGTTAAATTAGACACACCATTACAAGCATACTTCCGTATTAACTCTGAAAATATGGGTCAATTCGAACGTACGCTAATCATCGTAGACGAAGATGCATCAGTACACTACGTAGAAGGTTGTACAGCACCAGTTTACACAACAAACTCTCTACACTCGGCTGTAGTTGAAATCATCGTTAAAAAGAACGCTTACTGCCGTTACACAACGATTCAAAACTGGGCGAACAACGTTTATAACCTTGTTACAAAACGTACAGTTGTTGAAGAAAACGGTACAATGGAATGGATCGACGGTAACATCGGTTCAAAATTAACAATGAAATACCCTGCTTGTATCCTTAAAGGTGAAGGCGCACGTGGTATGACATTATCAATTGCCATTGCAGGTAAAGGTCAACACCAACACGCTGGTGCGAAAATGATTCACTTAGCACCAAACACATCTTCAACAATCGTTTCAAAATCGATTGCTAAACAAGGTGGTAAAGTTACGTATCTTGGTCAAGTAAGATTCGGTAAAAATGCTAAAGGTGCACGTTCGAACATCGAGTGTGACACATTAATCATGGATAACGAATCTACTTCTGATACAATTCCTTACAACGAAATCTTAAATGATAACGTTTCTTTAGAGCACGAAGCGAAAGTTTCTAAAGTATCTGAAGAGCAATTGTTCTACTTAATGAGCCGTGGTGTTTCTGAAGAAGAAGCGACAGAAATGATCGTAATGGGCTTCATCGAGCCATTCACAAAAGAATTACCAATGGAATATGCAGTAGAAATGAACCGTCTAATCAAATTCGAGATGGAAGGTTCTATCGGATAATTTCTATCCAGGCACCTGTCTCCGATTTATCGGAGACAGGTTTTTTTTATTGTTGGATGTCTCTTGGATATTTACTTTGACTAAAATCTCTCTTAGTATGACTAAAAAAATGCCGAAGTTGGCCAAATAGCAAGTAGCGTTGACTAAATTGCTAAATAAGATGACTAAAATGATAAATAACTTGACTAAAATTATTTGCCGGGCGTCCCATACCTCAAATGCAAACCTGTTAATTTAGCAAAATTGTGTTGAATTCGTGAAGAAATAAACAACTTTACTAGAAAGATTTAAGAAAGCGCAGAGTATCCATTTACAATAATTGTATTAGATGGAATAATGGATTTAGATATATACATAAAGGAGCGACAAAATGGAAAACTTATTTTGGCCAGTAGTTTTAGGGGTTCCGGGTGCTGTAGTTGTAGTTGCAGTAGCACTCACTTTTTGGGCTTTAGGGGAAAAGAAGAACGGTAAGATGATGAAAAATGAAGAGCATGAAGGTATTATTAAATAATATTAAAATGGCTTCAAACGACTGCTTATGCGTTTGAAGCTTTTTTCTATTTTAAGTTGGAAACAAAGTTTTCGATTTCCTGTTGTGTTTTACGGTCTTTGCTGACGAAACGACCAAGTTCCTTGCCATTTTCATAGGCTAGAAAGCTCGGAATACCAATAATGCCTAAATCAATACATAAGTCCAGAAACTTATCACGGTCAACTTTAACGAATGTATATTCGGGAAATTTTTCAACGACTTCCGGCATAAACGGATCAATAAAACGGCAATCTCCACACCAGTCGGCTGTAAATTCGAAAATAACGGCTGAACTGCTTTTAAATTGCTCAAATTCCTCTGTTGATTGTAAAATATGCATAAACTTGTCCTCCTTTTTTCTATTATTATGATAGGAAATGTAGCTTTTTGCAATGAATGACCATTGAAAAGGGTAAGGTATTATACAATGCTAGAGAGGTGAAGAACGATGATTTCAATCGGCTTAACTGGTTGGGGAGATCACCCGGAAGTATATAGTGAAGTTACAGCAGCAAAAGATAAATTATTTGATTATAGCGGGCATTTTCCTGTCGTAGAATTAGATACGTCCTTTTATGCAATACCATCACCGGCAAACGTTGAGAAATGGTGCAAAGAAACACCGGATAGCTTCCAGTTTGTCGTGAAGGCTTATCAGGGCATGACAGGTCATTTGCGCGAGGAACTGCCTTTTGAGACGAAAAATGATATGTTCAACGCATTCCGAAATTGTGCCGATACATTTAAAAAGCATAATAAGCTTGCAATGGTCCTTGTTCAATTTCCACCTTGGTTTGACTGCCAAGGAAAAAACGTTCAATATATTCGATATATAAAGCAACAATTACAAGGTTATCCAATTGCCATTGAGTTTCGAAACCAAACTTGGTACAGCCCGCAAATGAAAGAGAAGACACTGCAGTTTTTGAAGGATCATGAACTGATTCATACGGTCTGTGATGAACCGCAGGCAGGAAACGGCTCTGTTCCTTTTGTTCCGATTGCTACCAGTGGGAAGGTACTTGTACGTATTCACGGGCGCAATGTACATGGCTGGCGAAATATAGGGCATGGGGAGAACTGGCGCAAAGTTCGGTTTTTATATGATTATAATGAAGAAGAATTGCAGAAACTTGCAGAGGAAGTAACATTTTTGGCTCGCCAGTCAAAACATGTTTTTGTCTTATTTAATAATAATTCGGGAGGACATGCAGCAAAAAATGCAAAGCGAATGCAGCAAATTCTTGATCTTGAATTTGATGGTTTAGCGCCAAAGCAATTAGGTCTTTTTGAAGAATAATGTAGAGCGAGGTGGCAATGCAAAAGTGCGAGAAGTAATTCATATATTCCATACGAATGATTTGCATAGTCATTTTACGTACTGGAAGCGCAGTCAGTCGTTTATTCAAATACAACGTCAAATACTGGCCGGAAAAGGTGAAACTAGCTTCTTGGTTGATTTAGGAGATCATTTGGACCGTTCCAATTTATATACAGAGGCAACACTAGGCAAAGGGAATATCAAAATGCTGAATGATGCTGATTATGATGTAGTGACAATCGGAAACAATGAAGGCATAACGCTCTCCTATAATCTGCTTTATCAGCTATATGATGATGCAAAGTTCGAGGTAGTTGTTGCAAATCTATATTCACAATCAGAACAAAATCCCCAGTGGATGAAACCTTATACAATATTAACTACCCAGTACGGCACAAAAATCGCTGTAATAGCTGCAACTGCCCCGTTTGATCTGTTTTATAAGGAACTTGGCTGGGACGTAACAAACCCGCGCAAAGAGCTTGTGAAGCGGGCATTTGAATTAAAAAAACAGGCGGATATAATTGTTTGTTTATCTCATTTAGGCATTACCGAAGATGAATTGCTGGCACAGGAATGCCCGATCATCGATGTGATCTTCGGTTCACACACACATCATGTATTTGAAAAAGGTAAAATGGAAAACAATGTCCTTTTAACCGGAGGCGGAAAGTTTGGACAGTATACCGGTCAGTTAACGATGGAATTTGACCACGTGTCTCGTAAATTAGTAGAAAAATCAGATCAATTATATGAAAATGCTCTTTTACCGACTGTCGAAGAAGAAGAACAATGGTTGTCCAATCTACAAAAAGAAGCAAAGGCTATAATGGAAAAACCTATTTTCAATTTAACGAAACCATACAATAAAGAATGGTTTCACCGCTCTCAATTATCGGATTTATTTGCAGAATGTATGTATGATTATACAGAAGCCGATTGTGTCATGTTCAATGCAGGAATCTTTGTTGAACCATTGCGAAAAGGGTTAATTTCTACATATGATCTTCATAAAATTTTTCCCCATCCGATAAATATATGTGTTGTTCAAATAACAGGTAATGAATTAAAAGAAATTTTCACTCAATCGGAAAATGAAGAATGGCCGCGTCTTGAATTAAAAGGCCTTGGCTTTAGAGGTGTTATTTTCGGGAAAATCTTGAACTACGGTATTGAGATGACGAAGCAGCGAGAACTTAATATTAACGGAGAACTCATGGTGCCGGATCGAATTTACCGTTTAGCAACGCTGGATCTGTTTACATTCGGCTATTTTTTCCCAAGTTTTAAGTATGCAAAAAAACAATATATGCTGCCGGAATTTATCCGGGATGTGTTTAAAAATTATTGTATGAAAAAGTTTCAATAAAATTTCCCAAAAGCCCCTTTCCAATTATATAATGAACGTAATAGTAGAATGGAGAAATTAGTATAGATGCGATTAATATCGATAAATGTTTTGAAAGAAGGTATGG
Organism: Solibacillus sp. FSL R5-0449; assembly: GCF_037975215.1. Classification (NCBI taxonomy): domain Bacteria; kingdom Bacillati; phylum Bacillota; class Bacilli; order Caryophanales; family Caryophanaceae; genus Solibacillus; species Solibacillus sp. FSL R5-0449. Next base: position 2,594,665 of record NZ_CP150239.1, on the reverse strand, counting down.
CAGTCGGCAGAACGATCTGGAATGAAGCCGGACATCCGCTGCTTCATAAAAATGTCATTGTAACTAGCCGGATTATTGAAAGGCTGCGAGCACTAAATATTCATTATTTATACATTGATGATAAACTATCAGCCGGAATTGAAATTGAAGAAACGATTGAGCCGTTAAAAAGAATGGAAGCCGTTAAAAACATGGCGAAATCGTTCGAAAATGTAAAGAATGCGAAACGGGATCAGGCATCATATGTACTTGATCAACAGTCAAAAGTAATTGGCTTAATTGTCGATGATATTATGAATGCGATTATTAATAGCGAAGAAGTATTAATGGTGCTGACGGATGCTTATTTGTATGACAAATATATTTACCAGCATTCATTCCAAGTAGCCTTGTATTCAATCGCGATTGCTAAAGAAATGGGCTATTCATACGAAGACATACGATTAATTGGAATTGGGGCAATTTTACATGATGTGGGAAAGCTGCTTATTTCGCCTGATATATTATTAAAACCGAGTAACTTAACGGATGAAGAGTATGAAGAGATGAAAAACCATGCCCGTTACGGGTTTGATTTATTACGCAATTTACATTCAGTATCATTGCTTGTAGCTCATTGCGCGTTCCAGCATCATGAACGTATTGATGGGAGCGGATATCCGCGGGGTCTTGTTAACAATGAAATTCATCCGTTTGCAAAAATTATCGCTGTTGCGGACGTATTTGATGCGTTGACGTCCAATCGGATTTACCGAAAGAAAATGTTGCCGTCAGAAGCGATATCTATCATCAGTAGGGGTGACGGGAAGCAGTTTGATGCAAAGGTAATGGAGGCTTTCCGACGGAGTGTCGTCCATTACGCAAATGGATCAATTGTACTGCTGTCAGATGAACGACGGGGAATTGTATCAAAGCAAAATATTGTTGATGTGACACGTCCTTGGATTCGTATTTTCCAGGAGAACGGCAAAATGTTGGACGCTACATATGAAATATGTTTAAGTGATTACCCGACAGTCGACATAAAAAAAGTCGATGTAGATTTTGAAGTAAATGTAGTATAGAAAAATCCTCCTGCTCATATTTTATGGGAAGGAGGATTTTTTTTGCGTTTTCGTAAAAGAAAGTGGAATTCCTATGGCAGAAGAAGGGGCAAAATGCATAATGCCGTAACAGTCGTTATCGTCAGTATTATCGGTATGGTTTGTTTTAGTATATATGTAATTAACGATAGATTAATGCCAACCTATTTACAGTACGCTGAAGTCCAAACATTTAAAGTAGCCTCATATGTTGTGAGTAAAGCAATTAATTCAAGGACATCAAGTGTGTTAGATGTAAATGATGTCATCGTTGATTTACCGACCCAATCAGACGATATGATTACGACAAAATTCAATACGGAAATCATTAACCAAGTACGGGCAGAAACAACAGCATTAGTAAAAGAATATTTAGAGCAGGCCGAAAATGGAGATTTATCGCATTTGCCGAATTTGGAAAATGTAGAATATGACGTTGGAAAAATGGAAGCCGGGGACGGAATCGTGTTTTTCGTTCCGTTAGGGCAGGCTTTAAACCTTCCGATTATCGGGAATTTAGGGCCGAAAATACCGATTCGCTTTCATATTATTGGGAATGTAAGCAGCAATGTGGAATCAACAGTAAGTGAATTTGGTATAAACAATGCAATTGTGGAAGTGAATTTACTCATTGGCGTGAATGTTCAAATTATCGTGCCATTTGCCAGCAAATCAGCGGCAGTAGAACAGAAAATCCCGATAGCCATTGGTTTAGTAAGAGGAACAGTGCCGCATATTTATAGTGCAGGTGAAGGAGCACAGCCGTCTATCGAAGTACCAATCCCTTATGAATAGTAACTTAATTATGATAAATTCAAATTATAAGAATACTCTGTTGTTGGAAATTGGTTAATATGATACTCTGACATCAGAACATCGTAGCATTTGAGTGAGGGGAGTAAATGATATGACATCTTGTAAACCAACTAATCCTAGGGAAGAACACTTGCGTAAACCGGAGTGGCTAAAAATTAAGCTAAATACGAATGACGAATACAAAGCACTGAAAAAATTAATGCGGGACAATAATTTGCATACGGTATGTGAGGAAGCTCGCTGCCCGAATATTCACGAATGCTGGGGTGAGCGTCGTACAGCAACGATGATGATTTTAGGTTCTGTATGTACGCGTGCATGTCGTTTCTGTGCAGTTAAAACAGGTTTGCCTAATGAATTGGACTTGGCTGAACCAGAGCGCGTAGCAGATTCTGTTGCGTTAATGAATTTAAAGCATGTTGTTATTACAATGGTAGCGCGTGATGACCTGAAAGACGGGGGCGCGGAAGTATTGGCAGAAACAGTACGTGCAATCCGACGCAAAAGCCCGTTAACTTCTGTTGAAGTACTACCATCCGATTTAAGCGGCCGTGAAGAAAGTTTACGCATATTAATGGACGCTAAGCCGGACATTTTAAACCATAATATCGAAACAGTACGCAGTCTGACTCCACGTGTTCGGGCAAAAGCGACATACGACCGTTCACTGGAATTTTTACGCAGAGCAAAAGAAATGCAGCCGAATATTCCTACCAAATCATCTTTAATGATTGGTTTAGGAGAAACATTAGAAGAAATCTATGAAGTAATGGATGATCTGCGTGCAAACAATGTAGATATTATGACAATCGGCCAATATTTACAGCCGACAAAAAAACATTTGCCGGTAAAAAAATATTACTCTCCAATCGAGTTTGGAAAGTTGCGTAAAATCGCTATGGAAAAAGGCTTCAGCCATTGTGAGGCAGGTCCATTAGTGCGCAGTAGTTACCATGCAGATGAACAAGTGAATGCAGCAAAACAATCAAGTGTTACATTGTAGAAAATAGACGTTTAACTTATTTGTGCGGGCATCATACTACTCGCCGAAAGACGGACTATAGCTAATTTCACCATATTTACCTACAAAATTTGTTGTGAATATTGCTTTCATGTTCAATATTCATTAACATGGAAATAGATAGGTGGTGTCTAGTTTGATTATTGCAGATGGGTATGCTTATGAAGTGATCGAAAATGTGCGGGAAGGTTTTCAAGAAGATGCTTTTATCGCACGATACTCAGATATTTTATCGAAATATGATTATATTGTAGGGGACTGGGGATACGGTCAACTACGTTTAAAAGGATTTTTTGACGATAAAAATCAAAAATCTACGTTTGATACAAAAATTAGTACGATTCAAGACTATTTATACGAATATTGTAATTTTGGATGCGCCTATTTTATACTGCGAAAAACAGGCCGTGCACAAGAGCAAAAGAAAGAACAAATAGTTGCACAACAAACTGAGGCAGAAGAGCCGGTTGAATCAGCTGAATAACGTACAAAAGAGGAGGCGTCGTATAGCGCCCCCTCTTTTTTAGCTTAATAGTTCACGTAAATATTCACGTAAATCGACCGTCTCTTCTTCTGTACGGTTATATACATGCTCCAGGTAACCCGGCTCCTCCACATCATCCGCTCCGATAATAGCAAAACGTCCGAACTGGATATCAAGAACAAGCACTTTTCCGAAAAAGCGACTACTTTGCAATATGGCTAAATCATAACGCTGAGTCTTTCCTGCAAAGCTGACGAAGCGCGTTTTTGTATCTTCTACATCATCATATAAGAAAAATCGTTCCATTTTGTTTTGTACCCCTTCCATCTCTATAGAATATGGTACTATATATAGGAAAACACTATCAACTTTTATTGATTGAATGGAGGCTTTATCTATGTACTTCGTAGATAGAAATAAAATTACAAACAACTTAGCACACTTGGACGAGTTACTGGCGATTTTTGAATCGACTGAGAACTGGTTGGCAGATGATATTCATAAGCTGGCATTACAACGTATCGGCCATAATGTAATGGAAGCGATGATGGATGTAGGGAACTTGGTGATTGACGGCTTTATTATGCGTGATCCTGGAAGCTACGAAGACATTATCGATATTTTCGTTGATGAAAAAGTAATTACAGAAGAGATGGATGCACCATTAAAAGCGGTTGTCGGCTTACGCAAAATGATCGTTCGTGAATTTATCGCTGTAGATAGTGAAGAAATTTTAAATGTATTAACAGCAAACTTAAATATATTAAAGCAATTCTCACCAAAAGTTCACGATTACTTAACGAATGAATTGGGACCGGTTTCAGCATTTTTACCAGAGGACCAGGCATAATGTTTCCATATAAAGCGTATTGCTTTGATTTGGATGGGACAATCTACCGGGGGAGTGAAGCGATCGACTCTGCCGTGAAATTTGTTCGCCTACTGCAGGATAACGGAATCGAGCCTTATTATTTAACGAACAATTCATCGAAAACCCGCGAAAGACTGCAGCAGGTTTTACAAGATATGGGTGTAGATGCACCGCTTGATCATATTTATTCAAGCTCACTTGCAACTGCAGCTTACGTGGCTAAGATGAGTGCAAATAATAAAGTGAATGTTGTCGGTGAACTTGGCATTCGCACGGCTTTAATCGAGCAAGGATTAGAGATTACCGATGAGCAGAGCGATGTTCTTGTAATGGGGATTGACCGTCAGATCTCCTATGAGAAGCTTGTAAAAGCATGTAACTATGTTCAAAATGGCGCAAAGCTTATTGGAACAAATGGAGATATTAAATTTCCGAATGAAACCGGTTTTACTCCCGGCAATGGGTCATTTGTTCAGTTAGTAGCAACTGTAGCCGGTGTGACACCGACCTTCGTAGGGAAACCGTCACCGGTCATGCTGCAGATCATTGCTGAAGAGCATCACTATGAAAAGAGTGAAATGGTCATGGTCGGGGACAACTATGATACCGATATTTTATGTGGTATAAACTTCGGCTGTGATACGATTCATGTCAATACGGGCGTTACTTCTACTGAAATCGTAAAACAGCAAGCAAAGCTGCCAACATATTGTGTAGAAAATTTGATGGAACTTATCAAATAAAGAAAAAATCCGATGTGGGTCATTTACCACATCGGATTTTCTTCTATATATTTATAAATGCACTTTGTCAGCTCTTCTGGAGTGTCCGCTTCAACGATATCTCCGTTCACAACGGCATAAAAGTTTTCGGCACATTTCGTACAGTAGCTTAGGCAGCCATATTCTAATACATCAATATCAGGATCTTGCTCCAGTTGTTCATATGTTTGTTGCGCACCATTTGCTAAGTTGCTGATGCAAAATTCGACTAATGGATTTAACATGTTGTCACCTCACTATTAGCAATCCTACTTTTTTTTGCAGCGAACGTCAATTTCTCCGATTTAATATCTTTCACAACATGTTTGAATATACTTTAATTGAACCAAAATAGATAAAATAGGGTAATAAAAAACTTATGTGAATAAATTCACAAAATATCGTTTAATATATTGTGAAACTTATCACAAACAGTTATAATACTTATGGAAACTTTGAGAACACAATTTTGAGGTATGGAGCTTCTTAATTGATTACTTACAGATATGAGGGAATATGCTATGCAAAAGTTAGTATTATTGGGTGGCGGCTACGGAAATATGCGAATTTTACTTCGTCTATTACCAAGCTTACCAGCAGATGTAGAGATTACATTGGTAGACCGTACACCATTCCATAGTTTGAAAACAGAATTTTATGCACTTGCTGCGGGTACATCAACAGATAAGGAAGTTCGTGTTGCGTTCCCGGAACATGAACGATTAAAATGCGTTTACGGAGAAGTAGTACGCATCGACCGTGAAGATAAAAAAATTTACCTGGGTGACGGCGGGGAGCTTTCTTATGATCAGCTTGTTATTGGCTTAGGCTGTATTGATAAGTATCATGGAGTGCCGGGTGCCGATGAATTCACATATAGTATTCAAACAATCGCCAAATCACGTAGAACATTTGAAAAAGTATGCGGATTGGCTCCAGGTTCGACTGTTGCCATTATTGGTGCAGGTCTGTCAGGAATCGAGCTTGCAAGTGAATTGCGTGAAAGTCGTTCGGATTTAAAAATTAAATTATTTGACCGCTCACACCGTATTTTACGTGATTTCCCGGAAAAGCTAAGTGAGTATATTAAGTCTTGGTTTATTAAACACAACGTAGATGTAATTGCGGAATCGAATATTACTCGCGTTGAAGAAGGTCGTTTATACAATCACGATGAAGTAATTGAAGCGGATGTAATCGTATGGACAGCTGGTGTACAGCCTGTGAAAATCGTTCGTGAACTGGATGTTGAAAAGGATAAATTCAATCGTCCGATCATTACGGATCATTATCATGTAGTTGGGGATGAAAACGTATTTGTAGTTGGAGACTGTGCTTCTTCACATCTACCTCCAACAGCGCAATTGGCAGAAGAACAAGGCGAACGTATCGTGAAAGTTCTAAAAATGCGCTGGAAAGGCGAGCCACTTCCAGAAAAGCTTTCAGAGATCAAAATGAAAGGCTTTATGGGCTCCCTTGGTAAAAAGCAAGGTTTCGTTCATCTGGCTGATACAACGGTAACAGGACGCATTGCACGCCTTATGAAGTCGGGTCTGCTTTGGTACTATAAAAAGCAAAACGAAAACTAAAATTGGGTGTCCAAGCAATGGAAGCAATTTGACTTTAAACAAAAAAATTCAATTTCCTCGAGGAGAAAATTGAATTTTTTGTTTATGTTATAATTTACTCTTCAGTTGGTACGAAGCCCGCTGATTCAAGCGCTGTAAAAACAGGCTTAATCTGCACATAGCCTTCACCAACTACTTCATCATTGACTAGCACTAAAGGGTAGAAAAATTCATCTTCTTGAATACGGTTTGCGTAATCTTGATCACGTTCATTATCAATTACACCTTCAATATCGATATAGCGGATCGTAAACGGCTGTTCCGGATATTTTCGTGAAATTGCAGCTTGGAGCCATTCGTATGTATCTTTGGAAGATGGTGCATTTACACAGCTGGCACAGATGATGTCAGCGCCGAATACTTCTATAACTGGATGAGATTGTGACATAGGAATTCCAACCTTTCGTTATTCAATAATGGATTTTTTTGCTCCTTCACATTATAATGATTTTAATGAAGGGAGTCGAGCAAAATGACAGAAACAGAACAATATGCACAAGTACAAGAAGTTTTAGATAAATTACGTCCGTTCTTATTACGAGACGGCGGGGACTGTGAATTGGTAGATATTGAAGATGGTATCGTGAAATTGCGTTTACTAGGCGCATGCGGTAGCTGCCCAAGTTCTACAATCACATTAAAAGCAGGTATCGAACGTGCACTTTTAGAAGAAGTGCCAGGTATCCTTGAAGTAGAACAAGTTTTCTAATTTAAATTAAAAGAGCTGCCAAGAAAGTATTGCTTCCTTGGCAGCTCTCTTTTATAGGGCGATTTTACCGCGTGCTTCACGAACTAATTCCCATTGTTCTTTAGCCATATTAACAAGTTTGGCTTCACCGCCTACACGCTGGCTTTCAATTACACGTGAAAAGAAACGTGTTGCATTTTCATAATCTCCGATGCGACGAGACAGTTCAGCAACCATGTATACAATCCGTACATCCGACATCGATGTACCTGCATAATCTTCCGTAGAATAGCTTTCCATGTAATGATCACGGGCCAACTTTAAAAAGCGCTGTTCCTGTATATCATTTTTTATTGACCGATATAACCAAGCCAGGCGCAATGCCAAGCCGGAAGTAATGACGAATTTTTCTTTTTTGATCGTTGCACAAAACAACGCGAGCTTATAGGTTTGAATTGCTTCGAAAACAGTACGCTCTTTACTGAAACTGTGCGGTACCCAATGACTGCAAATTTTTTCATTGATTTGTTCTTGCACACCTGGAGCAAAATTTTTACTGAAGTCTTCAGTAAATGAAAACCCGCAATGCTGACAGACAAAAACATTATAATATAATGCATTTACGTTATTGTCTGTATAGACCGGCTGAAAATCGGATGCTGTATGTTCAATTTTTATGGATTTGGTACGAACTTTAAGTGTTGAAAAACTTTTCTTGCAATGAATACAGTTCACTGTCTTTTCGTAATATGGGGAAATTTCCATAAAGTTTCATACCTTTCGTTTAAATATGTTCCCTTATTATAGCAAGGAAATTTAAATAAGTGTGAGTAATTTACTGAATTTGTGTGAATTTTTTAGGTATTTTATCCTTATCCCTTTTTAGGCAACACAGGAATATAATCAGGTAGAGCAGTTTTGTTGTCAGATAGCTTTTACAATTGTTATGATTAATAAAAGAAAGTAGGTGACTGGAATGGCAAGTGAAAAACAAGTAATCATTTTAACAGAAGCGGCCTCATTTCAAGTCAAAGAAATGATGGTTCATAACGAAGAAGAAAATGCGAGCCTGCGTGTAGCAGTAAAAGGCGGAGGTTGCAGTGGTCTTTCATATGGTATGGCATTTGAACAAACAATTAATGACGATGACTTTGTTGACAACCAACATGGCATTCAAATTATCGTATCTGAAGAAGATGCGGGCATTTTACAAGGAACGAAAATTGATTTTAAACAATCATTAATGGGCGGCGGTTTCACAATCGACAACCCGAACGCACTTGCTTCATGCGGATGCGGCACAAGCTTTAAAGCAGCAGCACGTCCGGCAGTAGAGCAACCATGTGAATAATGGATTGTGAATAACGAGTCTCTTTGATTTGTGATGTTAATAAACATGACAAATCAAAGAGGCTTTTTTTGTGTGTGAAAAAACAAAATAAACTACTGAAAGAGTAAATTCTGTAAAAATATGTTGGATTAAGTAAAAAGTTGGGGTAAAATGACATTCGGGAATTAAAACTAGTACTTTTATCTATATTTTGTAGTTGTGGGGAAGTTATTTATACTCTATTCTATCGTGAGTAATAGTTCATTAACTCTATAATTATATAGGTTAATTAGTTTCAGTAACCAAATATATGAATACAAGGGGTGTATAATAATGAAAAAACAATCTAAATCCAGGTCTAAATCTAACTCTTCCATTAAATCAAAGTTAATTGTTATTTCTATTTTACTTTTGATTGTGCCGATGATTGTAATTGGAATGACAAGTTACCAGAAAAGCTCTACCAGCTTAGAGAAATTAGGTAAAACAAACTTGCAAAACAGTGTTGAATTTACACTTGCTACAATAGATGCTTATAATACGGAAGTTGAAAAAGGGAATATTCCACTTGAAAGTGCTCAAGAGAAAGTAAAGGAGATTATTTTAGGCGAAAAGAATGGGGATGGCGTTCGACCTATAAACTCTTCAATCGATCTTGGGGAAAACGGCTATATGATTGTTTATAGTCAAGATGGAACCCGTATAGCGCATCCATCTAAAGAGGGTGCGAGTGCATGGGATGATGTGGATGAGAACGGTGTGAAATTCGCTCAAGAGATGATTAAAACAGCAAATAACGGCGGTGGGTTTACTTTTTATAATTCCGCATTGCCAAATAATAAAGAGCAAATTGAGGAGAAGGTTTCCTATTCAAAAGTAGATCCAAACTGGGACTGGGTAGTAACTGCCAGTACCTATATGATGGATTTTAATCAGCCTGCTACAGAGTTGTTGACAATTATTCTTATTGTTATGGGGATTTCAATTATTCTAGGGGTAATCATTATTTGGTTCTACACTAATTTAATTACTAAGCCAATCATTAAAGTTACTGAACAGATGGGGTATTTGGCCAATGGTGATTTAACGAAAGAACTGCTGTTAGTTAAATCAAAAGACGAAATAGGCAAATTGGCGGATGCCATCAATCTATTACATAAAAATCTTAAAAATTCGATGAAAAAAGTTGCCGATACTTCAGAGTTATTAACGAGCCAAAGTGAAGAACTATCACAATCGGCCGATGAAGTAAGGTTGGGATCGGAGCAAGTGGCATCTACTATGCAAGAATTGGCTGCAGGTTCGGAAACACAGGCTCATAATGCGAGTGAACTGGCATCGGTGATGAATACGTTTGTTGAAAGAGTCCATGATGCGAATGAGAATGGGTTACGGATAGAGGAGAATTCAAAAGACGTATTAAGTATGACCAATGACGGATCTGAACTAATGAAAAAATCAATTCAGCAGATGGAAAAAATCCATGCCATTGTAAATGAATCAGTAAAAAAGGTTGCCGGATTAGATAAGCAGTCACAGGAAATATCCAATTTAGTGACGGTCATTAAAGATGTAGCCGATCAGACGAATCTCCTTGCTTTAAATGCTGCAATTGAAGCTGCAAGAGCTGGAGAACACGGTAAAGGATTTGCTGTAGTTGCTGATGAGGTAAGGAAGCTGGCTGAGCAAGTATCTAATTCTGTAACAGATATTACGGGGATTGTGGACAATATTCAAAAGGAAACTTTTTTTGTTTCTGACTCACTGCAAACGGGCTATAAAGAAGTCGAGCAAGGAAAAATCCAAATTGAATCAACAGGTGAAACTTTCGAAGGGATTAGTAGTGCTGTAAAAGAAATGGTAAATAGTATTACAACGATCGGCCAAAACTTATCGGAAATTACAGCCAGTACACAAGTGATGAATGGGTCCGTTGAAGAAGTTGCATCGGTCTCCGAGGAATCCGCTGCCGGCATCGAACAAACAGCAGCATCTGTTCAACAAACGAGCAGTATTATGGAGGAAGTAGCAGGCAGTTCGAAACATCTTGCCGATTTGGCGGAAGAACTCAATGCATTAGTTGGTGAGTTTAAACTTTAATTAATTTAGGCAGCTTGACTGCACTGTGAATAAAATATAACTAATGTTGAAACCTTTAGCGGTGTACTGCCGTTAAAGGTTTTTATATAAAATCGACCTTTTCATAGAAAAAATAAATTATCTTAATTTTAAAACTTATATTTCCTATAAAATAACTATGTTTTATCGGTTGGTTTTGTATTATTATAAGGATTGAATTATTATAGATTTATTACCATACTGCTAGGGGGCTTTTTAAATGAGTGTTTTAGAGTTACTGGATAAGTTAGATCAAATCGAAATTTTATATGAGCCAATCTATAGTGCAGATGGTCATCGCATTGTGGCTTATGAAGCGATAGGCCAAGTGGAAAGTGAAAATGAAAATGAACCGATCAATATTGAGCAATTTACATATGAAAAAGACGTACCAGCAGATATTAGAGCAGAAATTGAGCAAATTTTTGTTTCCCGATCATTGCAAAATGTTGCTCATTTGATTGACGATGTTGGCTTGTATATTCCATGCAACCCCGAACTGCTTTTACTGGATTTTGGGGAAAGTTATTTTACGATGCTGAAAGAAACAGTTGCCGAATCGAACCTCCCAAACATTACCCTTGTCATGACGGAACATCTTTATGAAGGAGAGCTGAATCAGCTGCAGCATTTAATTCGCTATATTAAAACATATGGCATCAAAATTGCTTTGGCAGATGTCGGTCCGCAAACCCAGCTTGAAAATATTTTACTGCTTGAACCGGCTATCCTTAAAATCAACGTCGCCCAGTTGAACTATAATTTATGGGGAGCGCAAAACCATGCGTTTTCAACAATTCGAACACTTGCCGTAAAGATGGGGACGCAATTATTAGTCGAAAATATTGAAACAGTGTACCAATTACAGCACGGATGGAAAAACGGTACCCGTTATTTTAAAGGACCTTATTTGCAACTGCCGCATAAAGAGCTGCAAGTACGCGATGCTTTAAAAGAACGCTTTCGCAAAGATTGTGAACAGTTTATTGCAACGGAAAAGAAACTCCTTCTTCAAAAGTATGAAGAAATGAAACGTCTTGAACGGACGATTTGTTCAACAGTTGAGCAAATCAATCCATCCACTTCACAGATTGATAAAATGATGCAGCTGGCAAATGCTTTGGAAAAATGTGCATTTCGTATTTATATTTGTGACAGCAATGGTTTCCAGACATCCCCGAATATCCGCTGGAACGAGGGGAAATGGGAAAAGCAAGAAGAGATCATCGGCAAAAACTGGAGCTGGCGACCATACTTCCTGTTGAACATTATTAAAATGACAAAAGACAATAAAGGCGAGTTGTCTTCCGTTTACAGTGACATTGAAACAGGCGAATTGACACGTACGTATTCAATGGCTATTTCAAACGAAGAGTTTTTGTTTATCGATATTAAATACGATTATTTATATGAACATAACATTGTAAATTGACGAAACGATTAATATCCATATGTTTGAAATCACGCAGGAAAAACGCTACTATTATGTTAGTATTTCAGTAAATTACCGTTTGCTGGCGCTCTATAAAAATGGCAAATAGATTTATAGCGCCGGTTCATTAAAATGAAGGGGTTTGATTGAATGAAAAGACCGACTATTTTAGTATTAGGCGCAGGGTATGGAGGATTAACAACAATTGTAAATCTCCAAAAATTAATCAATACAAATGAAGCAGAAATTATTTTAGTGAACAAAAACGACTATCATTATGAAACAACATGGCTGCATGAAGTAGGGGCTGGTACGATTTCTCCGGATAAAGCCCGTTATCCGATTTCAAAAGTTATTAATCACAATGTAACGTTCGTCATTGCGAATGTAGAAAACATTGATGCCAATACAAAGAAAGTAGAAACATCAGCTGGTGAGTTCTCGTACGATTATTTAGTGATCGGCTTAGGTTTCGAAGGGGAAACATTCGGCATTCCTGGTCTGAAGGAACACGCATTATCATTGACGAATATTAATACTGCACGTCAGGTCCGTGAGCATATTGAATATCAGTTTGCTTCCTGGACATTGGATGAAGTGAAAGACGACAGTAAACTTACGATTGTCGTAGGCGGTGCCGGCTTTACAGGCATAGAATTTTTAGGAGAGCTCGGTAACCGAATTCCTGAGCTTTGCAGAGAATTTGATATTCCTCAAGAAAAAGTGCGTCTTCTTTGTGTAGAAGCAGCACCGACTGTATTACCTGGTTTTGATCCGGAGTTGGTCGATTATGCGCAGGAACAGCTGCGTAAAAAGGGTGTGGAATTTTCTATCGGCACACCGATTGTGGAAGCGACAGCAGAAGGTGTGAACATTAAAAAAGATGAAGAAAACACGGAATTCATTAAAGCAGGTACTGTTGTATGGGCAGCGGGAGTCCGAGGAAATGCATTAATCGAGTCTTCCGGTATTGAATCGAACCGCGCACGTATTGCGGTCCGTGAAGATATGCGCGCACCAGGCTTTGACGATGTCTTTGTCGTAGGGGACTGTGCATTTTTACTGAATGCGGAAGCAGGCAGACCTTATCCGCCAACAGCTCAGATTGCGATGCAGCAAGGTGAAATCATCGCCAAAAATATTAAGCATTTAATGAATGATGAGCCGACGGAAGTGTTTGCTTACGATGATAAAGGTGCTGTTTGTTCATTAGGTCAAGAAGATGCTATTGGAACAGCATTCGGCCGTAAATTTACCGGCAAGCCAGCATCGGCATTAAAGAAAGTCGTTGATGACCGCGCATTGTATTTAGTCGGCGGTGTCGGCTTAACATTGAAAAAAGGCAAATTCAAATTTATATAAACGAACTTCAAACTTGCAAACGAATGTGTAACGCTTCCTTTGCAAGTTTTTTTACACCGTATTAACGGGAAGCAACAATTAAGTAGTTTCTAATCAGTGGAGTATGAAGTCAATTACTATCACAGCAAAGGGGGAATGTTATTTATGAAAAAGGATCGAGGAAAAGTTTGGCTTGGAGTTGCCGCGATTGTTGAAAATTCAGCAGGGGAATGGCTGCTCGTGAAAAAAACATATGGAGGACTAAAAGGAGCATGGTCTTTACCGGCCGGATTTGTTCAGCCAGCTGAAACCGTTACAACGGCTGCTGTGCGTGAAGTGCTGGAAGAGACGGGGATTCTCTGTGAAGTAAAGGGACTTGTCGGTTTTCGTTCCGGCGTCATCCTGAATGATATTAGTGATAATATGGCGATTTTTTATTGTAAGCCGGTAGATGATGATCAGCCTTTTACATTGCAGGAAAGAGAAATCGGCGAAGCATGCTGGATGGCACCGAGTGAAATTATTCACCATGAACTGTCATCGGTTATGCTCAGAGAAATGGCTAACCAGCACGCAGCACAACATATTCACCCGATTATTGAAGGGGTGAACCCGGGGGACGTGTTCGGCTATAGCGAATACCATCTATTTTTCAAAAAATAAGCGATTTACGTTATGAAGGATTTCTTACAATATTAGTATTCTATACGTTATTTTGGATGTTGAATTGAAAGCACCCGTTATATCATGTAAAATTATGATAGATTAATGGGGGTATACATAACATGAATGATGTTTCGTTAGTACAAGTAATTATTTCCGTCGTATTATTTTTTGTCATGTTTTTCGGGATCGGCTTTTTATTGAATATGTTATTGCGGATGACATGGTTAATGGCTATTGTCTATCCGGTTGTCGTAATTTTTATCATCGATGAAGTAAGCTTTTTGGATTATTTTTTTAAGGCAGGGACAGCATTTCCGGCTTTAAGCGACAAAATTCAGGCATTACAGATTGTGGATATCGTTATCTTGGCTGGTGGCTTTGCCGGGGCAATCGTATCCGGCTTTGTTATGATAGCACTGCGAAAAGCAGGATATCGCATGTTTTAGTTTACTTCTGCAAGGTGTCTGCAACAGAATTAAGGGGATGTTAAAAGCCGGTTTAGCCTTTAACATCCCCTTTTTTTATAACACTTGAATGGTGTACCATAAAGCTGCAAAAACAATTCCTGCCAATCCCCCGATGAACACTTCACTTTTTTTGTGACCTAATAATGTTTTTAAATCCTCGATTTTTTCTTGTTCATTCATTTCCGGCCAGCGTTTAATTTCATCAAAAAACAAGCGGAGATCGTGGCGCAGTTCGTTTAAAACGGCCGCGTGTTGTCCAGCCTGAAAGCGTACATGGCTTGCATCGTACATGACAATTCCGGCCAACATAGCTGCAACAGCAAAAGTCGGTGAATCAAATCCTGTCTCAATACCGACTGCAGTAGCAACACTTGTTACAGCTGCAGAGTGGGAACTTGGCATTCCGCCGGTAGATGTCAGCAAGCTCCAATCCACTTTTTTCGTTACAATAAAATGGATCGGTACTTTTAGGATCTGTGCAAAAACAATTGCAAAAACCCCAAGCCAAAGCGGCGTATTTTGTAGAAGTTCGATAATTACACCTACTTTCTCCTCATTGCTATAATTATATCATTTTCCCTATAATCGTTTGAATTTAAACTTGCAGAAAAATAAAAATTATTGGATGTTTCGATACCCGAATTAAAAGAATTTGTATATAATGAAACTATACTTTAGGAGGTTTTTAACTATGAATATTGAATCAACAGCAAAAACGTTTGAATCACAAACTTCTGAAACATTGATTATCGGAGTACAAAAACATCGTGAACAAATGAAAAACTGGTCAGCGTTTACTGAATTTTATGGAGATGTTATTGACACATGGCTTCATGCAGGTGAAATTTCATCAGATACAAAAAAGATTACGAAATTACCGTATTCGGGCAACCACTCTTCACTTAAACGTATATACTTTGTCGGCCTAGGTGAACGCAAAAATATAACAGCGAACGAATTACGTGAAGTATTTGCAGCAGTAGGTAAAGAACTGAAAGCGGCAAAAGTAGGCGATGTGGCAGTTTGGGTAGAATCTTTTACAACAGATCAGCTGGAAGAATCGGAAGTGGCTTACTTAGCTGGTGAAGGTTTAAATTTAGGCTATTATTCAGTACAAAATTATAAAACTTCTTCAAATGAGCCGAACATATATTTTGATCAAATTCAATTTGTTACAGAAGCGAATATGGAAGATGTGATCGGTAATTTCGAAGTAGGGAAAATTTATGCGGATGCGGTAAACGAAGCGCGTACATTAATCAACTTGCCTCCTAATTTACTGACAGCAAGTGATTTGGCGGATTACGCAACAGAGCTTGCGAATATTTATGGATTAGAAGTTGAAATTTTAAACAAAGCACAAATGGAAGAACTGGGTATGGGCGGTATTTTATCTGTCAATAAAGGTTCTGTAGAAGAGCCGCGTTTAATTACATTGAAGTATAAAGGGAAACCGGAATGGGAAGATGTAATCGGCTTTGTCGGAAAAGGTGTAACGTACGATACAGGCGGTTACTCATTAAAACCGCGTGAAGGCATGGTCGGCATGAAAGGCGATATGGGCGGAGCAGCTGCTGTTCTTGGTGCGATGCGCATTATCGGTGAAACTCGCCCGAAACAAAATGTTGTTGCCGTAATCGGATCTACAGACAATATGGTATCAGGTGAAGCATTCAAGCCGGATGATGTTATTACAATGTACAATGGCAAAACAGTTGAAGTATTAAATACAGATGCGGAAGGCCGTTTAGTATTGGCGGATGCTATGACTTATGCGAAGCAGCAAGGAGCAAACTATTTAATCGATGTAGCGACATTAACGGGTGGAGTAATCGTTGCGTTGGGCAAAGATAAAACAGGCGCTTTAACAAATAACGAAGAATTCTTTGAAGAGTTTATGGGTGCGGCACTTGAAACAGGTGAGTTCGTATGGCGTTTACCATTAACAGAAAGCGATAAAAAGCGTATCCGTAAATCGGAAGTGGCAGATTTAAACAACTCTCCGGGTCGTGACGGCCATATGATTTTCGGCGGTGGCTTCGTTGGAGAATTTGCGGAAGGAACTCCTTGGGTTCACCTTGATATTGCAGGGACTTCTGATGCGGATGCACCGCATGCATTGGGACCAAAAGGCGGTACAGGTGCCATGGTTCGTACTTTAGCAACACTGGTAGAATTACGCGATAACTAATTATTAAAGAGATGCTTTGCGAGGAAAAAACTTGCAAGGCATCTTTTTCATTTTTAGGCGGGTGACTAGCGGCTCTCATAATTATGAATACACTATTCATAAGGGAGGAGGACATGAACATGGTTAATCGCAATCGTTACTATAATCCAGGTTTTGGATTCGGATATCCGTTTGGGGTTCCTTTTTTAGGGAGCTTTTTAGGAGGATTTTTAGGGGGGTCACTGAATAATAATCGATACGGACCATATCCGCCGTATTATCAACCGTATCCGCCTAATTACTACTATCCACCTTATTATCCGCGCTATCCGAGACGCTACTGGTAAGAATGCGGTAAGTAGTGAAGGAGAGGCTTGCTCGTCTCCTCATTGTTAGCTATGATGAGGAAAAGAAATATTACGAGTTTTGAGGGAACAAGATGATGAAAAATCCTTATTTGTATGGCTACTTACCATTCATTACAATTATATTATTTAGTTTTTCGTTCAGTATGTTAGCCATATCAGAATCGCTACAACTGCTTCATGCAATCGGTGTCTATAATGGGATGCGTGAATTTTTATCGGATCTGGAGCTGCGCTTTGTATTACTGATTGTATTTGTATTACTATTTTTCATGATTTTTTCAGCATTAAAGCTGATCGGGGAGACGATTCATGAGCTTGGAATGCTGTTCTTCTCAAAAGATAAAGAAGGGCAAACGATTCATGCTGCACGCGGTGGATATGTCATCTTCTTTTTTGGAGCATTTGCTTCAATAATTGGGAGCCAATCCTTACCGATCTTAGTCGGCATTTTTATTTTTACGATTTTTTGTTATTTTATTTACAACGTTTATAAAAAGAGTCAGTATATGTCCATTCCAGGTGTGATCGGATTAATCTTTTATGAAGTACTTACCTGGTTCCTGTTATTGGCTCTCGTGATCTATGCAGTTATTAAGCTGTACAACGGAATTCTTGCGAGCTTGCCGTTCGCATAGTATAAAAAAAGCTTGTTAGGATTTTAGCGGGGGAGGTGCGCTATTTAAAACTAACAAGCTTTTTTTATTCTGTTATCGCATTAAATATAGCAAAATGAATTTTTGCGCGTTCGATCGCTTCCATTGAACGGGGCTGATCATAGCCAATCCAAACGGCTGCTGTATAGTCATTTGTCAATCCGGCAACCCAATAATCTTTGAATTCGTTTGTCGTTCCGGTCTTGGCCCCAATATAGCCGGATGCGCTATAAAGGCCTCTCCCTGTTCCGGTAGCCACCGTTTCATTCAAAAGGCTGCGCATCGTTTTTGTAGTCGATGCAGACCATATTTCCTCCCGTTTGCGCGGCCAGCTAAAAATCGTTTCTCCATTTAAATCAGTTACTTTACGAATGCTATGAGCAGGTACATAATAGCCGTCGACAAAACTGGAGTAAGCATCGGCCATTTCCAGTGAAGTCACCCCGTATGTTAACCCGCCCAGAGCTGCGGCAAATGTGCGGTCTTTTTCTATGATCGATTCAAAACCGAACCGGTTAATATAACGGAATGCTGTTTCAACCCCTACAGCATTAAACAGTCGTAAAGCACTTGTATTAACACTGTTTTTGAAAGCTGTTTCCACAGTTATATTGTTGTACCAGATACGTCCATAATTATCAGGACAGAAATTTCCTACACAGTACGGCCCGCCATTTACGATTGAATAAGGTGTAGCGGATGTTTCTTCAAAGTAAGGGGCAAACACACTGATCGGCTTAAATGCAGAACCCGGCTGTCTCGGAGATTGAAAAGCACGGTGCAAATCATGCTTCCGATAATTTTTACCACCAAATATACTGATCACTTCACGTGTTTCATTATCAATAATCGTTGCACTTGCCTGTAAGTCGGTCTTCGGTAAAATCCGGTTAATAGCCGTTTCATCCTGTCGTTGTTTCTCAGGCTGCAGTGCTGTATATACATGGACACCTTGACGTAAAATGGCGTCCGTTTTTTTCTTCAGCTCCAGCTGTAGAAATTCCTTTTCCATCTTATCGGAAGTGTTGTCGATTTTTTCGCGGTAACCTGTTTGTTCGGCAATGAGCCATTTCAGTTCCTCTAAAACGTATGTACTGTAGCTCGGATACTGCTGTGCTTTTTGTTTAATCGTCAATTGAATCGGTTCTTTTTTATACGTTATTGCTTCCTCAGCTGTAATAACCCCATGCTCTGTCAGTTTATCGAGTAACCGTTCCTGCCTGCTTTTTGTATTGTTAAAGTGCACAGACGGGTCGTATAATGAGGGATTGTTCGGAATCGCCGATATAAAAGCAATTTCGGGTATGGACAATTTTGACAAAGGACGATTGAAGTAATAAGTTGCCGCTGCTCCAATGCCATATACTTGATTGCTGAAATACATTTCATTTAAATACATCTCAAAGATTTCGTCTTTTGAATAAGTTTTCTCAATTTCGTAGGCGTAAAAAAGCTCCATCAGTTTCCGCTCATATGTTTTGTCCGTTGTTAAATAACGCATTCGGACAAGCTGTTGTGTAATAGTGGAACCGCCTTGCTGAATGGACTGCTCCGATTTATTTGCAATGAGGGCACGGGCGATTGCACTCACATCAAAGCCTATATGTTCATAAAAACTTTCATCTTCACTGAATATAAACAGCTGCTTAGCAATTTCAGGGACTTCATCCAGCGCAAGTGGCTGTGACCATTCAGTATATTCTTCACTGAAGATTTTGTTGTTTGCATCGTATAACGTAATGGGCGATGTGGAAGTTACTTCAGGGAGCTTGATCGACTGCTTGATTAATTGTTCATGCTGCTCCGCTTTCGCAAGTTCTTTCCAGGCCGCATTCCCGATTAGTAGAAGTAAAGGAATGCTACATAAAATGACAATGTAGCCGAAAAGTTGTTTCATGGATAATTGGCCCCCAAATAGGATATTCATTAAAATTGTCCAGACAAAAAACAACAAAATGAAAACGTTAGAAGCGTGATCATCTGTTGTTTTTTAAAGGATACCATATATACATTGAACATTTAAGCATGTTTTTTTAACATCTCGTCCATGTACTGCGTCGGAAGCTTTTTCAAGAAGGACATAATGACAAAGCCGATTAAAAATAGTAGGCCGGTCGTATAAAATACGGAATGAATTCCGCCAAAGCTTGCTACCACTCCGCCTAATACCGGTCCGATGATATTGCCAAGGAAACGGAAACTCTGGTTGTAGCCCATAATTTCGCCTTGCACTTCAACCGGTGCTTCACGGCGAATAAGAGCCGAAGTAATCGGAATGAGACCGCCGGATATAATACCGAACAAGAATCGTAAAATGATAAGCTGCCATAAATCTGTAACGAAAGCCTGTGGAATGATGAAAACGACGGCAAGGACTAACAAGTACGATAAAATTCGTTCATATCCATAATGGTCGGCCAATTTCCCCCAAAATCTCGCGAAACATATGTTACCTAGACCGGCAGCACTAAAGGTAATACCGGCGAGCATAGCAACTTCCTGAGAAGGGGTCAGTTCAGATACGTAAAGGGACAGCAGTGGCTGAATACTAAAGTTCCCGATTTGAATGAGTGACGTTACGAACATTACATTTAAGATGAGGCGATGATGGAAAATAGCCCATATGACATTTCTCCGTGAATAAATCTCATTTTTAACTTTCCGAATAATGGCCGGCTCATGAATACCGAAAATAATAATAATCGCCGCAATTGTAATTGTGACTGCTGTGATGAGGAACGTGTACTGAAAACCAAAAGTATCCGCCATCAATCCGCCGATTACTGGACCGAATAATGTCCCACCAACACTGCCCATCTGCAATGTCCCGAGTGTTTTTCCTGCTACTTCTTTCGGAGTATGCTTACTTATGAACGCAATGGAAGTAGGGATAAAGCCGGTTACAACACCCATCGCAAGCCTGAGTACAAAGAATTGCTCGACATTTTGAACATAACCCATTAAAAAGATACTTAACCCAACCCCGAAGCAGTTGATGATCATAATAGGCTTGTACCCATATTTGTCGGCAATTCGCCCCCAAATCGGTGACATTAAAAATGCTGTAATAAATGTTGCAGCAAAGATGATTCCGGCCCATGTCTGGACATAGCTATCTGTAAAGTCGCCGAGCGTATCAATATATAAAGACAAAAACGGCATGATCATCGTAACAGAAGCCGCAACAATAAAGTTTGCTATTAAAATGATGATGAAATTATGTCTCATATTTTTCTTCAATTTATCACTTTCTTCCTTTTTAATTATTTAGTATAACTTATTTCGGAATACGAAGGAAGTTCTTCACAAGATATTGGCTTAAAATATTAGAGTTATGGTAAACTTGGACTTGGTATTAAAGGGGAAGTTTGGTTTCTATACCTATACCCATCCATTCCACAATTTATTTAAAGGAGAGACAAAAATGTTTCCACAATTATCGAAAGAATTAAATCCAGGTGAAGTAATGGTAGAAATGAACACAACTATGGGTTCAATCAAAATTAAATTATTCCCGGAGCACGCACCAAAAACAGTTGAAAACTTTTTAGGGCATGCAAAATCAGGTTATTATAACGGTATTATTTTCCACCGTGTAATTCCAAACTTCATGGTACAAGGTGGCGACCCAACTGGTACTGGTATGGGCGGCGAGTCTATTTGGGGCGGTACATTCGAAGATGAGTGTGTACCTGAATTAATGAACATTCGTGGCGCATTATCAATGGCCAATGCGGGTCCTGGTACTAATGGATCTCAGTTCTTCATCGTTCAAGCACCTCAAGTTGAAGTATCTATGCTAAAACAAATGGAAGTGCGCGGCTGGTCTAAAGAAGAAGTGGAGTTTTACAAACAAAACGGCGGTACACCATGGTTAGACGGAAAGCATACAGTATTTGGCCAAGTAGTTGAAGGTATGGATGTTGTTGACAATATTGTTAAAGTTGACCGAAATATGCACGATAAGCCTAAAGAAGATGTTAAGATTGAGTCAATCACTGTAATTGACTAATTATTAAAGGACGTGTGGGCAAGTGAACCAATTTTTAATGAATTTCTCTGGTGGCTTTTTGTATTTCCCGGAAGACAAGTCATTGTATCTTCCCGCTGCAATTGAATTCGCAATACTACTGATTATTGTTTTTTTTACATTCCGGTTCGTCCGCCGTATCGCTGCTCGTCAGGCTGCACAGGCTAAAATTTTAGAGGAACGCGCATTAAAAGAACGTGATGCTCGTATCGCTAAAGAAACCATTAAGGAAGAATAAAAACAATAATCAAAAACATGTTATAGAAGAAGGGGCAGTCCGGAGTGATTATTCCGGCTGCCCCTTTTGTTTGATTATTCGAATGTAGCCATCGTTCGTTTTATGCGTTCAACCCCATCTTGCAATAGTTCAAATGGACAAGCAACATTGATGCGCAAGAAGCCTCTTCCTGCTTCACCATATTTTGTCCCCGGATCTAACGCAACTTTTCCTACCGAAAGAAGGCGTGCCATCAGTTCCTTTTCTTCTATTCCTGTTTTGCGGTAGTCTATCCACATTAAGTATGTTGCATCAGGAACTTCTACATGAATGCCTTCAATAACATTCAATTCTTTTACGACATATTCCATATTGTTTTTCAAATAACTAAGAAGCTCGTCCAACCACGGTGCCCCTTCTGTATAGACAGCTTTTACAGCAGTCGAAGCAAAAGTATTTAAACCTAAGTTGCCGTGTGCCTGTGTATTTTTCTCGATTGCTGTATATAATTTTTTGTCCGGTGCAACGATCATAGCAGCATGAATTCCGGCAATATTGAATGTTTTCGTTGGCGCAATACATGTGATGATTTTTGCCTCGTTAGCATTGGCTAATGTTAAGACAGGTGTATACGATTTTTGAATTGAAATATCAGCGTGGATTTCATCAGATAAAAGATACACGTCATATTGGATGCATAATGCAACTAACTGTTCCAGCTCTTCGGGACTCCATACAATACCGATAGGATTATGCGGATTACATAAAACAAACAGTTTAATACCGGCGCGGAATATTTCTTCAAGCTTCTCAAAATCCATCGTATAATGACCGTTTTGTTCGGTTAATTCACATGTCACGACTTCACGTTTCTGAGCCGCCGGTACGTTTGTGAATGGCGGGTATGCCGGTGTGGACATTCCGATTTTATCGCCAACCTCTGTAAAAGTTTCGATAATTGTCGCGATTGCCGGCACAACACCCGGCTGGAAAATAATCGAATTTGGATCGATCGACCATCGATGGCGCGTATCATACCAGTGAACAATCGCATTTTTTACAACATTGTCGGCAAAAGTGTAGCCGAAGATAGGATGCTCCAATCGAGCCTTTAACGCGTCTGATAAAGCAGCAGGTGGAGGGAAGTCCATATCTGCTACCCACATCGGCAGTAATTCAGTTGTATCTTTCAAATTGTAAACGACATTCATCATATCCCATTTTACAGATGCGGAACTGCGACGCTCATGAACTTTATTAAAAATAGACATTTGAACCCTCTTTTCTTATGCTTTCTTTCAGATTATGGTATCATACTAACTATTATAAGAGGTAGTTAGGTGAATCAAATGGATAATATTGAAATGAATCAAAAATGTGTACATTTATTGGAGCAGTGGGATCCTTTTAACTACGGTTCCGAAAGTTATGCAACTGAAACGGCAGATGTTGTCGCTGCGCTTCAAAATATTGACGATCCAACAACATTGGCAAAAGTCATTCAAAGAGTTTACGAATACTCCTTTGAACAATGGATACCTTTTGAGCAATGTGTTGCCATCGCATATAAATTAATTGCCGTAAAATTCGAAGCGAAGTGTATTATATAAAAATGCAGGCGACCTGTAGATTGAGGTCGCCCGCATTTTAATGTAATCCATCGATTAAGTTAGAAACCGGTACTTCCAGAACAGTCGATAAAATTAAAATGGTTTGGGTTGAAGGAATTTGCTCACCGTTTTCGTAGGCTGTCAGTTTTTCCGTACTTACTTGTGTTCGTAATGAAAGCTCTTCTATTGATAAATTCTTTTCCGAACGTAAAGATTTTAACTGTTCCTGAAACTGCAATTTCATTTCCCATCTCCTCCCCGTATGTTTACTATCATATGAACAATAGCTTATTAGGTCCCTTAATTGTAAAAATAAAAAAACTTGCCCGAATTTCATATCGAACAAGTTTTTTTAATTAACTAAAGAAAACTTTATTAATAAAGATAGCTGCAATTGAAAGTGGTGCTACATAGCGTACTATAAACAGCCAACAATTATAAACAACAGGTGATGCCTGCATTTCTTCACGAGAAATTTTCTTCGAATAATAATATCCCGCAAAAATAGATGTTAAAAAGGCACCGATCGGCATTAAAATCGCGCTCGTTACATAATCAACAAAGTCAAAAATGGAACGTTCAAAAATGGTGATATCCGATAAAATCCCGAACGATAAAGCACTAGGAATACCGATGATAAAAATCATTGCTGCCAATAACCAAGAGGCTTTCTTACGCTGCGCTGTTTTTTCCCGAATCCCTATGGAAACGACCACTTCCAGCAATGCAATCGCTGAAGTAACTGTCGCAAACAACAGCAAGATGAAAAATACGAGCAATAAAAATCCGCCAAACGGCAATTGCTCAAAAACAGCTGGAATCATTATAAATACTAAGCCAGGCCCTTCTGTAGGAGAGAAGCCTAATGCGAATACGGCAGGGAAGATAACAAGACCCGCCAATAGAGAAATCGCGATATTCATACTCGCTACATTAACTGCAGAAGTTACAATCTTCTCTTTTTTGGATAAATATGAGGCGTATGTAATCATCGCCGCAACTCCAATACTAAGAGAGAAGAATGCTTGGCCTAACGCCAACATTAACGTATCGCCGTTCATGTATGACCAGTCTGGTATGAACATGAACTTAACGCCTTCCATCGCACCATCCAATGTAATCGAACGGATAAACAATAAAATGAAAAACAAGAATAAAATCGGCATCATCCACTTACTTGCAGTTTCAATCCCGTTTTTAATCCCCGCTTGAACTATGAATAATGTTAAAAGCATGAAAGTAGCTTGTGCGATTAACACTTCCCAAGGGTTCGCAATAATATCAGAAAACAAAGTCCCGAAGTTAACACCTTGTCCCGTAAGTGAAAAACTAATTGCCCGAAGTATATAACTCAATATCCAACCACCTACAACACTATAGAAGGATAATATTAATCCGCATGCTACTAGGCCAATCCAGCCGATCATAAACCACGGTTTATTTGGAGCCTGCTCTTTAAATGATGTAATCGGATCTTTTTGACCGCGTCGTCCAATCATAAATTCTGCAATTAAAATCGGCAAGCCAATTAAAACTGTACATAGAACAAATAAAATAATAAATACACTACCGCCATTCGTACCCGCCATATAGGGGAACTTCCAAATCGCGCCAAGACCGATTGCGCTTCCTGCTGCCGCAAGTATGAATCCTATCTTAGATGTAAATTGATCTCTAGATGACAAAACAAAACCTCCTCATATATATGCAAGTACTCATTTTACAGCACGAATCCCGTATTTAGCAAAAAGTTTTGTGAATTTATCGGAAGTGTAAATCGAAAGAGAGAAAATTTTCACATTTTTTTAACTGGACTCTTATTTAATGCCTAGAAAATGCTAGATTAAAGCGATTCTTTGTTACAGCCCGTCTCATATGTTATAATTTAACATGACATTTACGTATATACGAAAAGAAGGTAGGAACAAAGTATGGCAAAAAAAATTGAAGTGGGTGACGTGCTAACGGGTAAAGTGACAGGAATTCAACCATACGGAGCTTTTGTTGCTTTAGATGAATATACGCAGGGACTTGTGCATATTTCTGAAATCACATACGGTTTTGTAAAGGATGTAAGTGATTTTTTATCCGTCGGGGATGAAATACAAGTTAAAGTTCTGGATGTGGATACGGATCAAAAAAAAATAAGTTTATCAATACGCGAATTGCAGGAAGTACCGTTTCACCGAAAAAGGGATATGCCGCCACGGCGAACTTTGCAAGATCGGGTTGATGAAGTGGATGCGGACGGCTTTCAAATTTTGAAGGAAAAGTTGAAAGATTGGATCGAACAATCTGGACACTAGGCAGGACATGCTCAATTAATTCTAAAATAAATTGAGCATGTTTTTTTATGGATGAATCTGGTCAGTTTTGAGCAAAATTTGTAAAAAAAGCGCTTTCTTCGTTTATTATCAACGGAAAAATTAAAAGTGTATAAAATGTGGCTAAATATTTAACAAACTCCGAATAAAGTATGTTACAATGTTGGCGGAAAGACCCAAATACATCAAAATTTAAAGAGGCGAATTATAAAATGGCTGAAAATTTGAACTTATTTACATCAACTCAAGAAGTAATTCATGAGGCATTAAATAAACTAGGCTATGATGAGGCAATGTATGAATTATTGAAAGAACCGGTTCGTATGTTGACAGTGCGTATTCCTGTAAAAATGGATGACGGTACAACAAAAGTATTTACTGGATACCGTGCACAGCATAATGATGCAGTAGGTCCAACAAAAGGTGGCGTACGTTTCCACCCGATGGTATCGGAAGAGGAAGTGAAAGCGCTTTCGATGTGGATGACGTTAAAATGCGGTATTGTTGATCTTCCATATGGTGGAGGTAAAGGTGGCGTTATTTGTGACCCGCGCGAAATGTCTATGGGCGAAATTGAACGATTAAGTCGTGGTTATGTTCGTGCAATCAGTCAAGTAGTTGGTCCAACAAAAGATATCCCGGCACCGGACGTATTTACAAATGCTCAAATTATGGCTTGGATGATGGATGAGTACAGCCGTATGGATGAATTTAACTCGCCAGGATTCATTACAGGTAAACCAATCGTTCTTGGCGGTTCACAAGGCCGAGATCGTGCAACAGCTGAAGGTGTTACAATTGTCATCGAAGAAGCTGCAAAAAAACGTAATATCGATATTAAAGGTGCACGAGTAGTTATTCAGGGCTTCGGTAACGCTGGTAGTTTCTTAGCGAAGTTTATGAGTGACTTAGGTGCAAAAGTTATTGGTATTTCAGATGCACACGGTGCGTTGCATGATCCGAACGGATTGGATATTGATTACTTATTAGATCGCCGTGACTCGTTTGGAACAGTTACGACATTGTTTGAAAATACAATTTCAAACAAAGAGCTTTTAGAACTGGATTGCGATATTTTAGTGCCTGCTGCTATCGAAAATCAAATTACAGCAGACAACGCATATCAAATTAAAGCAAACATCGTTGTAGAAGCTGCAAACGGTCCGACAACTGCCGAAGCAACAAAGATTTTAACGGAGCGCGGTATTCTTCTAGTACCGGACGTGTTAGCTTCTGCTGGTGGTGTAACAGTGTCTTACTTTGAATGGGTTCAAAACAATATGGGTTATTATTGGACGGAAGAAGAAGTACGTGAAAAGTTATATTCAAAAATGACTGCTGCGTTTGAAAATGTCTACACAACAGCACAAAACCGCAATATTAACATGCGTTTAGCTGCTTATATGGTAGGTGTACGCCGCACTGCCGAGGCCTCTCGCTTCCGTGGATGGGTATAATCATTATATTATTAAGTCTCACTCCTAATATTGGAGTGGGACTTTTTTTAAAAATAGGGGGAACCATTGATGAACGAATTTTCATTTTATAATCCAGTAAAGATTCATTTTGGTAAAGGCAGTATAGAACATTTGCGAAAAGAACTTCCGCAATATGGCCAGAACATTTTAATTGTATATGGTGGCGGAAGTATTAAATCGAATGGTGTATATGATGACATTATGACCATCCTAAATGATTTGAATATGAATGTATTCGAATTATCTGGTGTCGAGCCAAACCCTCGAGTTGAAACAGCGCGTAAAGGGATTGAAATCTGTAAAGAAAATCAGGTTGATATCGTATTAGCAGTAGGTGGCGGTTCAGTAATTGACTGCTCTAAATTAATCGTTGCAGGTGCAAAGGTGGAAGCGGATGCTTGGGATATCGTAACAAGAAAAGTAATGGCAACAGAAGCATTACCATTGGCGACTGTTTTAACCTTAGCTGCGACAGCATCTGAAATGAACTCAGGTTCGGTTATTACGAATTTAGAAACAAAAGAGAAATATGGTTGGGGCAGTCCGGTAACTTTCCCGAAATTCTCGATTTTAGATCCATCTTATACTTATTCAGTACCGGCGAATCAAACGGTAAATGGTGTTGTTGATACAATGTCGCATATTTTTGAGCAATATTTCAACAATGCGACAAACACACCGATTACAGATGAAATGAGTGAGGGGATTTTACGTACACTGATTGATGTTGCGCCGAAAGCATTGAAAGACCCGTCGAACTATGAGCATCGTGAAACACTAATGCTTGCAGGAACAATCGGCTTAAATGGATTCCTGGCATTAGGTTCACGCGGTGACTGGGCAACACACAATATTGAACATGCAGTTTCAGCATATTACGATATTGCACATGCAGGGGGCTTAGCTATTATATTCCCGAACTGGATGAAGCATAACTTACATGTGAACCCGTCACGTTTTGCAAAATTGGCTGTAAATGTATTCAATATTGATCCGACAAACAAGTCGGAGGAACAAGTTGCATTGGAAGGTATTGACGCATTATCAGCATTTTGGACATCTCTTGGTGCCCCGAATCGCTTGGCAGACTATGAAATTGATGCCACATACTTTGATGAAATGGTTGAGCATTGTCTGGTATATGGTCCATTCGGTAACTTCAACAAACTTGAAGCAGGAGATGTACGTAAAATTCTAGAAATGTCTTTATAAGAAAAAGAAAAAAGGAAGCGGTCGATTAATAGGACCAGCTTCCTTTTTTATTTTAAGATTCAATTAAATCATGCCTTTTTCTGATTCAGGTTTTGTAGCGATATGTGTCCAGCTGCGTTCGCCATTATCTTCATCAAACGCCATCGTAACTTTTGTTACACCTTTTTGGTTTAACAGCAATGTTGTTAAATGGTCACGTACATCATCTAAATAGGCGAGTGATAAATTCGGATCTGTCTCCGCAATAAGTTCAACATGTAAAAATTCGCCTTCTTTAATTACTTCTAGTCGTGCGATATCCGTTACATGCGGATCTTCCATAACAAGATTTCCGATATGCACAAGCATTTCCTCATCCGTTTCACCGATTGCACCACGCGCATTATCTAAAAAGACACGACCTACTACATAAAACATCATTAAACCGATTACCATTGAAATAAATCCTTCCAATCGGTAAAAGTCTGTAAAATACGCAATAACAATTGCTAAAAACGCCAGGACATTACCTGAAGTTGCCACTAAGTCTTCCATCCAGACAAGCTTTGTAGCCGGTTTTGCCCGCTTTAAATATTTTGCGGACTGGAGAATAGTAATCCCTTTAGGTTCTACACCAACTTCATGAAGCACTTCTTTAGCAGCTTTATTTAAAACAAATGCTTCCAAAATAATACCGAGTGCCAATACACCAAGGGCAATCAAAATTCCGGATGATTCCGTAGCAGGATGCATAAAATGGTGCCATCCTTCTTTAATCGTTTCGTATGAAAGGATTGCTACTATTAAAACGGCGCCTAAACACACTAAGTTAACAATCCGTCCGTATCCATTCGGGAATTTTGGTGTAGGAGCCTTTTTTGCCAAGGCGGAGCCTATGAATACGAAAAATTGGTTTGCGGCATCCCCGAAAGAGTGCATCATTTCAGCGAACATCGCAACATTTCCTGTAAAGAAGAAAGCAACTCCTTTAATCGTTCCTAAAAATGTATTGACGAATGCAGCGAGTAATGAGGGTTTATTGCCATCTTTGAGTAATTTAAATAGTTCTCCCATTGCGTTTTCCTCCGTTAATCTAAATATTCGATTTTAATATTTCTTACATAATCCAATTTACGCAGCCGGTTGTAAAGTTCGATTGTATGATTTGTTTCGACGGTCGATAAACGTATATCGATTTCGTGCAACAGCTTATCAGAAAATGGTACATCCCTGATTGAAATGTTATCAATATACATATCATGCTCCCTCAAATAATCCACAAGGTTTTTTATATTGTCTGCTTGGTCGGTATTGATTATTAAAGATACTTCACGCATTCTTAGACGTTTTGGACCGAATCTAAAGAGAAAAGGTGCCAGAAGTTCTATGCCCAATACGACAATAAGGACTGTTATAAAAGCTTCAATATAAAACCCTGCTCCAACGGCTATACCGATTCCGGCTGCTCCCCAAATCATGGCGGCTGTCGTAAGTCCGGTAATACTGTCATTCCCTTTACGCAAAATAACGCCGGCACCTAAAAAACCAATACCGCTTACAATTTGCGCGGCTAAACGCAACGGATCCATCGTAATATTTATATCGTCACGTGCAGGGGTTGAATAGGCCGTCTCAATCGAGATGATTGTAAGTAAACAACTGAATGTCGCAATTACTAAACTTGTCTTTAGACCGACTGGCTTCTTTTTCAATTCCCTTTCGATACCAATAATTAAACTTAGTGTAGCCGCAATTAGCAATTTTAATAAAATTTCTACCGTAAATTTATCATTCGCTAACCATTCCATATCCAAACATCTCCTTCATGTAAAATGGAATTCAAAACCTCTCGAAAAAAAATCTTTAATAAGGTATAGTTTGATAATGTGAATATGAGGTATCGCAAAATATTTCGTATTAGATGATATATATAGAAAGAAGGGTTTTAGTGGAAAGACCACCAATCCACCCGTATATTCCTATTATTATTGGGGTAATCTCTGTTTCCCTTTCTGCGATTTTTGTAAAACTTGCAAGTGCAGATTCTGGCGTTATTGCATTTTACCGTATGCTGTTTTCAATATTGATCATGCTCCCATGGTTTTTAATGAAATATAGCAATGAAATCAAAGTACTGTCAAAACGTGATTGGATATTTTCATCAATCGCAGGAGTATTTTTATCATTTCATTTTATATTATGGTTTGAATCATTAAATTACACTTCTGTAGCGAGCTCTACTGTACTCGTAACAATGCAGCCGCTATTTGCATTTATCGGTACGTATTTATTCTTTAAAGAAAAGATAACACTTCAGACATTCATTGCAGGAGGCATTGCGATATTAGGCAGCGTCCTTATCAGCTGGGGAGATTTTCAAATTAGCGGTACGGCACTTTACGGAGATATATTAGCATTGATTGCTTGTGCCTTAATAACAGGTTATTTATTGTTCGGGCAAGATGTACGGAAAAGATTGTCTCTTGTTACTTATACGATGGTCGTGTATTCCGTAAGTACAATTACTTTATTCTTTTATATTATTATAAAAGGAGAATCATTCGGTCCATATCCGGCAATTGATTGGATGTGGTTTATTTTATTGGCGATTATCCCAAACTTATTAGGGCATAACCTTTTCAACTGGGCATTGAAATGGACGAGTACGAATGTCATTTCAATAGCAATTTTATTTGAACCGGTTGGGGCAGCGTTACTTGCAATTTTTATCTTCAATGAGTATTTGACTGTTTCACAAATTGTAGGCGGATTGGTCGTTATTTTGGGGATTATGTTATTTGTGGTGGATATAAAAAAGTTTTTTAGAAAAAAAGCTTGATTTCAACTGTCCTTTTGAGGTATATTATTACTTGTCCTTAAGAGGACGGTTACTTCAAAAATATTTTACAATAATTATTGACTTCAATAGAACATTGTAATATACTAATTGGAGTCGCTATTAAAGTGAAAAGTTGATAGAAAATGTTATTGACATAATAGTTATGAAATGATAACATTGAGAAGTTCCTTTTGGGAGCACAATGAACCTTGAAAACTGAACAAGCAACGTTAATGAAACAAGCTTCTTAAATGAAGCAAACAATAGATTTCAACTTCTAACGAAGTTGGATCGCTAGCAAAGCAAATGAGCTTTCAAACTACTTTTATGGAGAGTTTGATCCTGGCTCAGGACGAACGCTGGCGGCGTGCCTAATACATGCAAGTCGAGCGGAAATTTTATTGGTGCTTGCACCTTTAAAATTTTAGCGGCGGACGGGTGAGTAACACGTGGGTAACCTACCTTATAGATTGGGATAACTCCGGGAAACCGGGGCTAATACCGAATAACACTTTTTAACACATGTTTTGAAGTTGAAAGACGGCATCTCGCTGTCACTATAAGATGGACCCGCGGCGCATTAGCTAGTTGGTGAGGTAACGGCTCACCAAGGCAACGATGCGTAGCCGACCTGAGAGGGTGATCGGCCACACTGGGACTGAGACACGGCCCAGACTCCTACGGGAGGCAGCAGTAGGGAATCTTCCACAATGGACGAAAGTCTGATGGAGCAACGCCGCGTGAGTGAAGAAGGATTTCGGTTCGTAAAACTCTGTTGCAAGGGAAGAACAAGTAGCGTAGTAACTGGCGCTACCTTGACGGTACCTTGTTAGAAAGCCACGGCTAACTACGTGCCAGCAGCCGCGGTAATACGTAGGTGGCAAGCGTTGTCCGGAATTATTGGGCGTAAAGCGCGCGCAGGTGGTTCCTTAAGTCTGATGTGAAAGCCCCCGGCTCAACCGGGGAGGGTCATTGGAAACTGGGGAACTTGAGTGCAGAAGAGGATAGTGGAATTCCAAGTGTAGCGGTGAAATGCGTAGAGATTTGGAGGAACACCAGTGGCGAAGGCGACTGTCTGGTCTGTAACTGACACTGAGGCGCGAAAGCGTGGGGAGCAAACAGGATTAGATACCCTGGTAGTCCACGCCGTAAACGATGAGTGCTAAGTGTTGGGGGGTTTCCGCCCCTCAGTGCTGCAGCTAACGCATTAAGCACTCCGCCTGGGGAGTACGGTCGCAAGACTGAAACTCAAAGGAATTGACGGGGGCCCGCACAAGCGGTGGAGCATGTGGTTTAATTCGAAGCAACGCGAAGAACCTTACCAGGTCTTGACATCCCGGTGACCACTATGGAGACATAGTTTCCCCTTCGGGGGCAACGGTGACAGGTGGTGCATGGTTGTCGTCAGCTCGTGTCGTGAGATGTTGGGTTAAGTCCCGCAACGAGCGCAACCCTTATTCTTAGTTGCCATCATTCAGTTGGGCACTCTAAGGAGACTGCCGGTGATAAACCGGAGGAAGGTGGGGATGACGTCAAATCATCATGCCCCTTATGACCTGGGCTACACACGTGCTACAATGGACGGTACAAACGGTTGCCAACCCGCGAGGGGGAGCTAATCCGATAAAACCGTTCTCAGTTCGGATTGTAGGCTGCAACTCGCCTACATGAAGCCGGAATCGCTAGTAATCGCGGATCAGCATGCCGCGGTGAATACGTTCCCGGGCCTTGTACACACCGCCCGTCACACCACGAGAGTTTGTAACACCCGAAGTCGGTGAGGTAACCTTTTGGAGCCAGCCGCCGAAGGTGGGATAGATGATTGGGGTGAAGTCGTAACAAGGTAGCCGTATCGGAAGGTGCGGCTGGATCACCTCCTTTCTAAGGATTTTTCGGAATCATTCCCTTGGGGAATGAAACATTAACGTTTGCTGTTCAGTTTTGAAGGTTCATACTTAAATGAATGAAACACTTCAAAACATTCGTTCTTTGAAAACTGGATAAAACGACATTGAAGCAATAAATCAAATTTCTATTTTATAGATATTTAAACAAGTCAAGCAATTGACGTGTAAACTTAAATCTTGGACTCGTTCCAAGTATTAACTTTTGGTTAAGTTAATAAGGGCGCACGGTGGATGCCTTGGCACTAGGAGTCGATGAAGGACGGCACTAACACCGATATGCCTCGGGGAGCTGTAAGTAAGCTTTGATCCGGGGATTTCCGAATGGGGGAACCCACTATCTTTAATCGGATAGTATCTTCACGTGAATTCATAGCGTGTCGAAGACAGACGCAGAGAACTGAAACATCTAAGTACCTGCAGGAACAGAAAGAAAATTCGATTCCCTGAGTAGCGGCGAGCGAAACGGGAAGAGCCCAAACCAAAGAGCTTGCTCTTTGGGGTTGTAGGACACTCTATACGGAGTTACAAAAGAATGAACTAGACGAAGCGACTTGGAAAGGTCCGCGAAACGAGGTAAAAGCCCTGTAGTCAAAAGTTCATTCCCTCCAGAGTGGATCCTGAGTACGGCGGAACACGTGAAATTCCGTCGGAATCCGGGAGGACCATCTCCCAAGGCTAAATACTACCTAGTGACCGATAGTGAACCAGTACCGTGAGGGAAAGGTGAAAAGCACCCCGGAAGGGGAGTGAAATAGATCCTGAAACCGTGTGCCTACAAGTAGTTAGAGCCCGTTAATGGGTGATAGCGTGCCTTTTGTAGAATGAACCGGCGAGTTACGATTACGTGCGAGGTTAAGTTGAGAAGACGGAGCCGCAGCGAAAGCGAGTCTGAATAGGGCGAATTAGTACGTGGTCGTAGACCCGAAACCAGGTGATCTACCCATGTCCAGGGTGAAGGTGAGGTAACACTCACTGGAGGCCCGAACCCACGCACGTTGAAAAGTGCGGGGATGAGGTGTGGGTAGCGGAGAAATTCCAATCGAACCTGGAGATAGCTGGTTCTCTCCGAAATAGCTTTAGGGCTAGCCTCGTGATTGAGAATACCGGAGGTAGAGCACTGTTTGGACTAGGGGGGCATCTCGCTTTACCGAATTCAGACAAACTCCGAATGCCGGATATTTATACACGGGAGTCAGACTGCGAGTGATAAGATCCGTAGTCAAGAGGGAAACAGCCCAGACCACCAGCTAAGGTCCCCAAGTAATCGTTAAGTGGAAAAGGATGTGGCGTTGCTTAGACAACCAGGATGTTGGCTTAGAAGCAGCCATCATTTAAAGAGTGCGTAATAGCTCACTGGTCGAGTGACGCTGCGCCGAAAATGTATCGGGGCTAAACGATTCACCGAAGCTGTGGATGCATACTTTGAGTATGCGTGGTAGGAGAGCGTTCTAACAGCGTTGAAGTCAGACCGGAAGGACTGGTGGAGCGGTTAGAAGTGAGAATGCCGGTATGAGTAGCGAAACATGGGTGAGAATCCCATGCACCGTATGACTAAGGTTTCCTGAGGAAGGCTCGTCCGCTCAGGGTTAGTCGGGACCTAAGCCGAGGCCGATAGGCGTAGGCGATGGACAACAGGTTGATATTCCTGTACCACCTCCTCACCGTTTGAGAAATGGGGGGACGCAGTAGGATAGGGTAAGCACGCCGTTGGTTGCGCGTGTTCAAGCAGTAAGGCGTGTATGTAGGCAAATCCGCATACTATAACGTTGAGCTGTGATGACGAGCTCGTATGAGCGAAGTTCCTGATTTCACACTGCCAAGAAAAGCCTCTATCGAGGTGAGAGGTGCCCGTACCGCAAACCGACACAGGTAGTCGAGGAGAGAATCCTAAGGTGTGCGAGAGAACTCTCGTTAAGGAACTCGGCAAAATGACCCCGTAACTTCGGGAGAAGGGGTGCTTCTTTGGGTGCATAGCCTAGAGAAGCCGCAGTGAATAGGCCCAGGCGACTGTTTAGCAAAAACACAGGTCTCTGCAAAACCGTAAGGTGACGTATAGGGGCTGACGCCTGCCCGGTGCTGGAAGGTTAAGAGGAGCGGTTAGCGCAAGCGAAGCTGTGAATTGAAGCCCCAGTAAACGGCGGCCGTAACTATAACGGTCCTAAGGTAGCGAAATTCCTTGTCGGGTAAGTTCCGACCCGCACGAAAGGCGTAACGATCTGGGCACTGTCTCAACGAGAGACTCGGTGAAATTATAGTACCTGTGAAGATGCAGGTTACCCGCGACAGGACGGAAAGACCCCGTGGAGCTTTACTGTAGCCTGATATTGAATTTTGGTACAACTTGTACAGGATAGGTAGGAGCCAGAGATCTCGGAGCGCCAGCTTCGAAGGAGGCGTCGGTGGGATACTACCCTGGTTGTATTGAACTTCTAACCCATGCCCCTTAGCGGGGTAGGAGACAGTGTCAGGCGGACAGTTTGACTGGGGCGGTCGCCTCCTAAAGAGTAACGGAGGCGCCCAAAGGTTCCCTCAGAATGGTTGGAAATCATTCGTAGAGTGTAAAGGCATAAGGGAGCTTGACTGCGAGACCTACAAGTCGAGCAGGGTCGAAAGACGGGCTTAGTGATCCGGTGGTTCCGCATGGAAGGGCCATCGCTCAACGGATAAAAGCTACCCCGGGGATAACAGGCTTATCTCCCCCAAGAGTCCACATCGACGGGGAGGTTTGGCACCTCGATGTCGGCTCATCGCATCCTGGGGCTGTAGTCGGTCCCAAGGGTTGGGCTGTTCGCCCATTAAAGCGGTACGCGAGCTGGGTTCAGAACGTCGTGAGACAGTTCGGTCCCTATCCGTCGTGGGCGTAGGAAATTTGAGAGGAGCTGTCCTTAGTACGAGAGGACCGGGATGGACATACCGCTGGTGTACCAGTTGTCTTGCCAAAGGCATCGCTGGGTAGCTATGTATGGACGGGATAAGTGCTGAAAGCATCTAAGCATGAAGCCCCCCTCAAGATGAGATTTCCCATTACGCAAGTAAGTAAGACCCCTGAAAGACGATCAGGTAGATAGGTTCGAGGTGGAAGTGCGGTGACGCATGCAGCTGACGAATACTAATCGGTCGAGGACTTAACCACATTTTATTGCACAAACTCAATGAAACGTTTATCCAGTTTTGAAAGAATGATCTTTCTAAGGGTTTCAAGACACAAGCTAGTCGAGGAAACGACTGAGTGATTGAAGGAGCGTACTCAAGTACGTGACTGAAAGAACGAAGGAAGTTGACGAAGGATAGCGCCGTGTATTGGAAGCCGTAATAGTGAAGTGATGATGGCAAAGAGGTCACACCCGTTCCCATACCGAACACGGAAGTTAAGCTCTTTAGCGCCGATGGTAGTTGGGGGCTTCCCCCTGTGAGAGTAGGACGTCGCTTCGCTAGAATATTGGAGGATTAGCTCAGCTGGGAGAGCACCTGCCTTACAAGCAGGGGGTCGGCGGTTCGAGCCCGTCATCCTCCACCATTTCTAAATGCCGGTGTAGCTCAGTTGGTAGAGCAACTGACTTGTAATCAGTAGGTCGAGGGTTCGACTCCTTTCGCCGGCACCATTTAGAGAGCCATTAGCTCAGTTGGTAGAGCATCTGACTTTTAATCAGAGGGTCGAAGGTTCGAGTCCTTCATGGCTCACCAGTTTATATTTTATACTGCTTAGCGGGTGTGGCGGAATTGGCAGACGCACTAGACTTAGGATCTAGCGCCGCAAGGCGTGGGGGTTCGACTCCCTTCACCCGCACCATTTTAATTTCATATTACTGTCAGAGTAAAAATATCTTAAGCATTTTGCGGAAGTAGTTCAGTGGTAGAACACCACCTTGCCAAGGTGGGGGTCGCGAGTTCGAACCTCGTCTTCCGCTCCAAAAAATGCCGGGGTGGCGGAACTGGCAGACGCACAGGACTTAAAATCCTGCGGTGAGTGATCACCGTGCCGGTTCGATTCCGGCCCTCGGCACCATCTTTACAATAAACAATATGCGCCCGTAGCTCAATTGGATAGAGCGTCTGACTACGGATCAGAAGGTTGTGGGTTCGACTCCTGCCGGGCGCGCCATATTATTTCGGAATGTAGCTCAGCTTGGTAGAGCACTTGGTTTGGGACCAAGGGGTCGTAGGTTCGAATCCTGTCATTCCGACCATCATTTATGGGGCCTTAGCTCAGCTGGGAGAGCGCCTGCCTTGCACGCAGGAGGTCAGCGGTTCGATCCCGCTAGGCTCCACCATAATTTT
This sequence comes from Solibacillus sp. FSL R5-0449, assembly GCF_037975215.1. Lineage (NCBI taxonomy): Bacteria > Bacillati > Bacillota > Bacilli > Caryophanales > Caryophanaceae > Solibacillus > Solibacillus sp. FSL R5-0449. Next base: position 2,556,895 of record NZ_CP150239.1, on the reverse strand, counting down.
GTAACCAAAATAAAGATCCTGGCGGTGTAGCTCAGTTGGCTAGAGCACTCGGTTCATACCCGAAAGGTCGTGGGTTCGACTCCCTCTGCCGCCATCTTAAAGGACCTTTAGCTCAGTTGGTTAGAGCAGACGGCTCATAACCGTCCGGTCACAGGTTCGAGTCCTGTAAGGTCCACCAGTTAACGTACTAATAATAATGGAGGTATACCCAAGTCTGGCTGAAGGGATCGGTCTTGAAAACCGACAGGCGGGTAACACCGCGCGGGGGTTCGAATCCCTCTACCTCCTCCATTTTTACAAACTGGGTACTGAAAACAGGTTGAACATCATATTATCGCGGGGTGGAGCAGTGGTAGCTCGTCGGGCTCATAACCCGAAGGTCGCAGGTTCAAGTCCTGCCCCCGCAACCAAATGGTCCCGTGGTGTAGCGGTTAACATGCCTGCCTGTCACGCAGGAGATCGCCGGTTCGATCCCGGTCGGGACCGCCATTTGTGGGTTTGTAGCTCAGTTGGTAGAGCATTAGATTGAAGCTCTAAGTGTCGGCGGTTCGATTCCGTCCAAACCCACCATATGCGGGTGTAGTTTAGTGGTAAAACCTCAGCCTTCCAAGCTGATGTTGTCGGTTCGATTCCGATCACCCGCTCCAGTTTTTAAATAGGGCCTATAGCTCAGCTGGTTAGAGCGCACGCCTGATAAGCGTGAGGTCGATGGTTCGAGTCCATTTAGGCCCACCATATTATTCCGAAGTAGCTCAGTTGGTAGAGCATCCGGCTGTTAACCGGCAGGTCGCAGGTTCGAGTCCTGCCTTCGGAGCCATTTTTTCTATTTTTGGGGACATACTCAAGAGGCTGAAGAGGCGCCCCTGCTAAGGGTGTAGGTCGCGTAAGCGGCGCGAGGGTTCAAATCCCTCTGTCTCCGCCATCGGCCCGTTGGTCAAGTGGTTAAGACACCGCCCTTTCACGGCGGTAACACGGGTTCGAATCCCGTACGGGTCATACATAGAAAAGCGGAAAACGCTAAGTACTGTTACATGTACTTAGCGTTTTTTTGTTGCGTCAAAAGCTCTATAAAGATAATAAACAATGCTGCAATACTCAAAGAATTAATAATTTCTTACAAAATATTATGTTATTCAAATTTATAAAAACTAAGTTGAAATATAATTTTCCAATTAACTCACAACAGTTATCTTCTTTAAATGAATTATTTTATAAGTGCAGCTAAAAAAGCATATTTTTTCGATCACTATGTTGAAGGATGCATGGATTAAGGGAGAATAAGTTAGAAGGCAGGAGCGGAAATGTAGAAGGGATTTTCCAGTTATTAATGAAAAGTTGGTTGTGACCATAGAAATAGTTCAGTTAAAGCAAATTAGAGGGGGAATAAACCTACTTCTCCATATAATATATGAATAAGGTATCAAATCCCCAATACCATTGTAAAAAGCAAATCAAAAGGTGAATAACAAGAATTTACTACCTGAGTCGTTGAACCCCAAATAAAGCGGCCGTATGATTAAATCCATCTAATGAATATACCCGTTTCAAAGCATTTAATTATGAATAATATTATTATAGAATAACATAGGATATTGAAGAAAATGGAGAATACTATAGAGATAGAGAATATATTGAAAAAACATTAGGATGAAATAATAAAAGATATAGACTAAAAAATAATGGGAAATGTATGGACGTTTCCTTGACAGTTTTAGTTGATAAAATGTATAAATAAGAAGTCGTATATTCTAAAACACTTGATATTTATCAGTAATATTAATAATTATATCAGAATGATTTATAAATATTAAAAACAAGTCTTGATAAAATTAGTCAAACATATTAGAATTTCGTTATACTAAGTAAACGTTTTCATGTGCAACTTCAATGGAATTATGGAAAAAATAGAAAAAAATATATTTTATAAAAATAATTTCAAAAAAGGTATTGCATTATAAAAAAAGTAATGATAATATAAATCTTGTCCTTAAGAGAAAGGACATGCGGTTACAAAAAAGTAACTTGCAAAGACCCATTGGAGGATTAGCTCAGCTGGGAGAGCACCTGCCTTACAAGCAGGGGGTCGGCGGTTCGAGCCCGTCATCCTCCACCATTTCTAAAATGCCGGTGTAGCTCAGTTGGTAGAGCAACTGACTTGTAATCAGTAGGTCGAGGGTTCGACTCCTTTCGCCGGCACCATTTAGAGAGCCATTAGCTCAGTTGGTAGAGCATCTGACTTTTAATCAGAGGGTCGAAGGTTCGAGTCCTTCATGGCTCACCAGTTTATATTTTATACTGCTTAGCGGGTGTGGCGGAATTGGCAGACGCACTAGACTTAGGATCTAGCGCCGCAAGGCGTGGGGGTTCGACTCCCTTCACCCGCACCATTTTAATTTCATATTACTGTCAGAGTAAAAATATCTAAAGCATTTTGCGGAAGTAGTTCAGTGGTAGAACACCACCTTGCCAAGGTGGGGGTCGCGAGTTCGAACCTCGTCTTCCGCTCCAAAAAATGCCGGGGTGGCGGAACTGGCAGACGCACAGGACTTAAAATCCTGCGGTGAGTGATCACCGTGCCGGTTCGATTCCGGCCCTCGGCACCATCTTTACAATAAACAATATGCGCCCGTAGCTCAATTGGATAGAGCGTCTGACTACGGATCAGAAGGTTGTGGGTTCGACTCCTGCCGGGCGCGCCATATTATTTCGGAATGTAGCTCAGCTTGGTAGAGCACTTGGTTTGGGACCAAGGGGTCGTAGGTTCGAATCCTGTCATTCCGACCATCATTTATGGGGCCTTAGCTCAGCTGGGAGAGCGCCTGCCTTGCACGCAGGAGGTCAGCGGTTCGATCCCGCTAGGCTCCACCATAATTTTGTAACCAAAATAAAGATCCTGGCGGTGTAGCTCAGTTGGCTAGAGCACTCGGTTCATACCCGAAAGGTCGTGGGTTCGACTCCCTCTGCCGCCATCTTAAAGGACCTTTAGCTCAGTTGGTTAGAGCAGACGGCTCATAACCGTCCGGTCACAGGTTCGAGTCCTGTAAGGTCCACCAGTTAACGTACTAATAATAATGGAGGTATACCCAAGTCTGGCTGAAGGGATCGGTCTTGAAAACCGACAGGCGGGTAACACCGCGCGGGGGTTCGAATCCCTCTACCTCCTCCATTTTTACAAACTGGGTACTGAAAACAGGTTCAACATCATATTATCGCGGGGTGGAGCAGTGGTAGCTCGTCGGGCTCATAACCCGAAGGTCGCAGGTTCAAGTCCTGCCCCCGCAACCAAATGGTCCCGTGGTGTAGCGGTTAACATGCCTGCCTGTCACGCAGGAGATCGCCGGTTCGATCCCGGTCGGGACCGCCATTTGTGGGTTTGTAGCTCAGTTGGTAGAGCATTAGATTGAAGCTCTAAGTGTCGGCGGTTCGATTCCGTCCAAACCCACCATATGCGGGTGTAGTTTAGTGGTAAAACCTCAGCCTTCCAAGCTGATGTTGTCGGTTCGATTCCGATCACCCGCTCCAGTTTTTAAATAGGGCCTATAGCTCAGCTGGTTAGAGCGCACGCCTGATAAGCGTGAGGTCGATGGTTCGAGTCCATTTAGGCCCACCATATTATTCCGAAGTAGCTCAGTTGGTAGAGCATCCGGCTGTTAACCGGCAGGTCGCAGGTTCGAGTCCTGCCTTCGGAGCCATTTTTTCTATTTTTGGGGACATACTCAAGAGGCTGAAGAGGCGCCCCTGCTAAGGGTGTAGGTCGCGTAAGCGGCGCGAGGGTTCAAATCCCTCTGTCTCCGCCATCGGCCCGTTGGTCAAGTGGTTAAGACACCGCCCTTTCACGGCGGTAACACGGGTTCGAATCCCGTACGGGTCATACATAGAAAAGCGGAAAACGCTAAGTACTGTTACATGTACTTAGCGTTTTTTTGTATAAAAAGGAGAGGTTCCAGTGAACGAATATTTAAAAGTATTTGATCAATATTATAAGCAAACTGGTATTGAACAACGTGATTTCATTCATGCAAACGGTTATTGGCATGAAGTATTTCATTGCTGGATTATTGAGAAAACAGATTGTGAATGGCGCATTTATTTACAGCTGAGAAGTAAAAATAAAAAGGATTATCCAAATCAATTTGATATTACAGCAGCCGGTCATCTACTCGCATCGGAGACGGTTGAAGATGGTGTACGCGAATTAGAGGAAGAAGTAGGGATTAACGTTAGGTTTTCGCAATTAATATCTCTTGGGGTCATTCCGTACAGTATAGACAATGAAAAAATTAAGGATTATGAGTTTGCAAATGTGTTTATATATGAGTTAAGGGGAGGAATTGAGCAGTTCACTCTTCAACGAGAAGAACTGGATGGCATATACTCTGTTGACTTAAATCAATTTATATTGCTTGCGACCAATAAAATAAAGAAAATTGAAGTATCGGGTTATAAATACGTAAATGAAAAACGTCATTATGAAACGAAGCAAATCGGACTGGAACAAATGTCTACACTGCCTGAAAGTTATTTGCTTGAGTTTATCCCGAGAATGAAACAAAAGTTAATTGAAGCAACCTGAAATTTAGGTTAGCTTCTTTTTGATCAAAAAAAGTTAATTCACCATTGACCTTCACGTTGCGTCAACCTTTATAGTACTAATTAGGAGGTGATCATGTGCTAATTAATGAACTGGTCAAGCTTTCGGGTGTGAGTGCACGCACACTTCGTTATTACGATGAAATCGGCTTGCTGAGGCCTTCTGCAGTTGCGGAAAATGGCTACCGGCAATACAGCCAAGACGATATTGACCGGTTACAGCAAATATTATTTTACCGGGAGCTTGATTTTAAATTAGAGGAAATAAGAAAATTGCTCGATCATCCTGATTATGAAGTAAAAGAAGCACTAAAAAAACAATCCGAGCTTTTACAAAAGAAAAGACGATATATCGATGACTTGCTGATAACGATAGAACAAACAATCCAAACGATGGAAGGGGAACTTAAGATGACAAATGAACAAAAGTTTGACGTGTTTAAAAACAAATTGATTGAAGAAAACGAAAAGAGCTACGGGCAGGAAGTACGTAATAAATACGGTGAAGCTGAAGTGGAAGCGAGCAATAAAAAATTCAGGGATATGACAGAAGAGCAATATAATGCGATGCAGCAACTGGAACAACAACTATTTGAACGTTTAAAAGAAGCGCTTGTGTCCGGGGATGTAACATCAGACATAGCAATGGAAGCAGCGGAACTTCATAAACGCTGGTTAAGCTTCTCCTGGGCAAAATATACTCCTGAAGCACATATAGGCCTAGCACAGATGTATGTAAGCGATGACCGGTTCACTGCTTACTATGATGAGCGTGTCGCTCCTGGAGCTACACAATTTTTGCATGATGTAATCACTGTTTATGCAGCGAACAAATAAGAAAAGATGTTTTAGAAATCCCCATAAAGGTAATATTTTATTAATGGAAAAAGGGGGATTTAATATGGATATCAATCAATTACAACAATTACGTAGCGTTTTAGAAGAGGAACTTGCGACATTGCAGGAACATGTTAATGAAGAACCATCTTTAGATGAAACAGAAATAACGGCAGTTGATAATCATCCGGCAGATGCAGCAACTGATTTAACGACAATTGTTACGGAAAAAACATTAAGTGAACTGAAGGAAGACGAAATCGAGAGAATTCAAACAGCTTTAAATGCTATGGATGAGGGCACATACGGGGAATGTATCGTATGTGGAAAAGAGATTCCCTTTGAGCGTTTAGAAGCGGTTCCGACAGCTATAACATGTATTGACCATGTAGAAGAAGTGGCAGAATAATAAAAGAGGTATGTTGACTGTTCAACATACCTCTTTTAGTTTTAAATGAAATATGAAATTAATAGACCTACAGCCAACAAGAAACCAAAAATCGTGTTTGTTTGGGCTGTATATTTCATTGCCGGCATTACTTCCAGCGGTTTTTCTTTTGCTCGGAATAATTTAATCGCTTCAATCGGTTTTTTCACGCTTAATAATACAAGCAGTGCCCATGGTGTCAAATGACCTAGAACGATAAGAACAATGATCCAAATATACGAAACAATAAAGAAACCGGCCAGTACAGTTACTGCGTTATGTCGGCCAACTAAAATGGCCATCGTTTTACGTCCGCCTTCTGTATCTCCAACAATATCCCGGATATTATTTGAAAGCATAATCGCTCCGACTAAAATCATACTCGGCACAGAGATAATTACAGCATCAGCTGTTACATCGCCTGTTTGAATAAAGAAAGCAATCAGAACAATCCCCATACCCATTACTGCCCCTGAAACTAGCTCTCCGAACGGTGAATAAGCAATCGGATACGGTCCGCCAGTATACAGATAGCCGATCAGCATACATACAAGACCGACAGCAACAAGCCACCAGGATGTCATGGCACATATGTAAACGCCTAATAGCATTGCGATACCGTAAAAACTTAGCGCAATAGCCATAATAGTTTTTGGTGCTACACCATGTCGGACGATTGTGCCTCCAATACCGACTGAATTTTCATTATCCAGGCCAAGTTTATAATCATAATATTCATTGAACATATTGGTTGCTGCCTGTATGAGCATACTGGCAATAAGCATTGCAAAAAACAGTCCAAAATGAATTGTTTCATGATTTATAGAAAGTGCCATAGACGTACCTAATAATACAGGTACAAATGAAGCTGTTAATGTGTGGGGACGTGTTAAATGCCACCAAACTTTAAAACCCGTGTCCGCTTCAACGACTTTTGTCATAAAAAAACGCTCCTAACTAAATACAATTATCTAAACTATTGTAATGCAAATAAAACAAATTGAACAGAGTGAAGGGACAATACATGTAACGTTTGCTCGAAAAATGTTATGATAGGAACGTATTATTTACTGCGCGAACGCAAAAAAATAAGCAAATTATATAAAAATTCAGGCACGTATTAAAATAACGCTATACTTGCATCATACTTAGTGAATTTGCAACATGACGGAGGGAATTTTCATGCAACACAAGTGGTACAACGCCACTGAAATAGAAGTAGGCTCAAATTCAAAGCAAATTTTTTATATGGAAACAATCGAAGTAAGCCGATTATCCGCATTGGCATTTTTTGCTGCGGGCGAATCGAAATATAAAGGAAAACGCAACTACTGGCAAAATCGTGAAAAAACCTTCACATTGGTTGGTTTAGGTCATGCCTATACAATCGAAAACAATGCATCTGATGCCCGTTTCGATTTAGTAGAACGTGAATGGAAAAAACTGACGAGTCAAATCATAGAGGAAGATCAGCATCTGCAGCCAATCCTTTTCGGCGGTTTTACTTTTGATCCGCAAAATGAAGTTTCGGCAGAATGGACAAACTTCCCGCAAAGCTATTTTACTGTCGCAACACATCAGTTAGTTATTCGTAATGATAAAGCGTATGTAACAATTAACTATATTACGGATGAGGAAAATAGTGCGAAAACATTTGAAGCACTTCGTAAGGAACGTGATAAACTCATCCATGCAGCACAGGTGAAGGAAGTAAAAACTTATCCGAAACCGAAGATGACAAGCTATATGGAACCTTATAAGCAGGAATATTTAAATTCCATCAATAAAGTGACAAGCCTCATCAAAGCAAACGAAGCGCAAAAGGTTGTTATTGCCCGGTCTTTAGCATTGCAATTTGAGGAAACGATTACATCTCCGCAAATTTTGTCGCATGTCGTACATGAGCAGCCGGAGAGCTATTTGTTTGGCTTGGAGCATGGTGATTTACTGTTTTACGGTGCTTCACCGGAACGTTTAGTGAAGGTGGATAACGGTCGTGCCTATTCTTCATGTGTAGCGGGCTCGATTAAGCGCGGTACAACAGCTGAAGCTGACGAGGAATTAGGGAGAACGTTGCTGAGCGATCTGAAAAATCTTGGAGAGCATCATTATGTTGTGGAGATGATTACGGATACATTTAATAAAAATTGTACGGAAGTAAAAGTTCCGCATGGACCGAAGCTATTGAAAATCCGTGATATTCAGCATTTATATACACCGGTTGAAGGACAGTTAAATGATGATGCAACGATTTTGCAGCTTGTGAAACATTTGCATCCAACACCAGCTTTAGGCGGTGTTCCGCGTGAACAGGCAATGGAAATCATCCGGACATATGAGCCGATGAACCGAGGTCTGTATGCGGCTCCAATCGGCTGGCTGGATGCCGATGGAAATGGCGAGTTTGCAGTAGCAATTCGTTCGGCTGCATTAGTGCAGGATAAAGCGTATTTATATGCAGGCGGAGGCATTGTCGAAGATTCGGAAGCACAATCGGAATATGAAGAGACTCTCGTGAAATTCCGACCAATGCTTCGAGCTTTAGGGGGCCAGTTACATGAATGATCGTGAAGTATTATCCAATTATGTATATACAATAGTATCAGCATTAGTAGCATCTGGTGTAGAGCAGGTTGTCGTAAGTCCCGGCTCCCGTTCTACGCCGCTTGCCTATGCATTTGCGTCAACGAAGGAAATCAAAATGCATCGCCAAGTCGATGAAAGGGCAGCAGCATTTTACGCGCTAGGCCTAGCTAAATCGACTGCAAAACCGGTCGTACTCGTATGTACTTCTGGAACAGCAGCGGCCAATTACTATCCGGCCATTGTCGAAGCAAAATATGCCCGAGTGCCGCTAATCGTTTTAACAGCAGACCGTCCGCATGAATTACGTGAAGTAGGAGCACCTCAAACGATCAATCAAGTACGTTTATATGGGGAAAATGTGAAATGGTCGGCAGAATTTCCGATTCCGGATGAGGCACCGCAAACGCTTCCGTTTATCGAACGCCATACTGTCCGTGCAGTAAATATTGCAACGACAGCACCATTTGGACCGGTCCATTTGAATATCCCGTTCCGTGAACCGTTGATTATCGATTTTGCGGAAACGTTGCCAGCATCAAGCTATATTAAAAGCTATACAAATGAACTTCAGCCTGCCAAGCAAGCGGTAGCTGAACTGACAGAAATCATCGAACAAACAACGAACGGAATTCTGATCGTAGGAGAATTGCCGCTAGGAACGAACACGGAACATTTATGGGATTTTATTCGTGAAGTGAAATGGCCGGTAATGATTGAAAGCTTATCAAATCTGCGCACAGAAATACCGGAAGATTGCCAAATATATGCGATTACTACATATGATGCATTGATGAAAAATGAGCGCTTCAAGCGAAATGTTCGACCACAAACGGTCATTCGTTTCGGAGCACAGCCTGTTTCCAAATTTTTAATGCAGTTTATCGTACAGGCAAAACCGCAAAGCTATATTGTCATCGACGAAGATCCGATGTATAGGGATTCTACTCATATGTCGACACATTTCATTCACGCCTTGCCAGGAGAATGGCTGTCGGATGTGAAGTTAGCGCACTCTCGAGCAGAAATGGCATACGTTCAATTTTGGAAAATGGCAGATTTACTAGCTGCTGATGTCATTGAAAAGTATAGTGAATTTGCCGATGATGAAGGGGCAATGGTACAGGCATTCCTTACAAGTATTGAGGAGGACGCCGACATTTATGTTAGCAGCAGTATGCCGATACGTGACATTGATACATTTTTACTTACACAAAATCGTCCTGTTCAAATTTTCGCAAATCGCGGAGCAAATGGGATCGATGGAGTAACATCTACAGCACTGGGCTTCAGTAATGGCCGAAAAAACCGCAAAACGTATTTATTGATTGGCGATTTGGCATTTTTGCATGATGCCAATGCATTTGTAGCAAGCCGTTATCAGGAGTGCGATTTAACGGTACTTGTCATGAATAATGACGGGGGCGGCATCTTCTCGTATTTACCGCAATCGAAGGTAGAGGAGCATTATGAAGATCTTTTCGGTACACCGACTGCATTGACATTCGAACAAATGGCCAAAATGTATGAGCTGGATTACGTAAAAGCAACATCATTGGAACAATTTACGGCTGCATTGTCTGAGGATAAACAAACATCGATTAAACTGATCGAAGCTTTCACAGATCGGGAAGAGAATGTGAAGCAGCATCGACAGCTGTGGGCGCGGATTCATGAGGTGATGGAACAATGGCTCGCTTCACTGTAAAAGGGTTGGATGTGCATATTGAACAGTGGAATGAACAGGCAACTCAAACGGTTGTATTTCTTCATGGTTTTACAGGGAGCACAAATACATGGAAAAAGATTGTTTCGCTACTGCCTTCAAACATCCGATGTATTGCAGTTGATCTAATCGGACATGGTAAAACAGCAGCACCGACTACTGTTGAATTTTACTCGATGGCATTTCAAGTGGAACTGCTGCATGAACTGTTTCAACAATTAAAGCTAGATACTTTTACGCTGGTAGGCTATTCAATGGGAGGACGTGTAGCGCTGAGCTATGCGGTTCGTTATCCCTCTAGAATTGAGCATTTGCTTTTGGAAAGTGCTTCCCCAGGACTAGTGGAAGAACAGCAACGTACTACACGAAAACAGGCGGATGATACCCTTGCGGAAAAGATTCTTGCAAATGGGATTGAATCATTCGTAAACAAGTGGGAGAATATCCCGCTGTTTGCTTCTCAAAAAAAACTTCCTGCAGAAGTACAGCAGGAAATCCGTTCAGAGCGCATACAGCAGAGAGAAATCGGGCTTGCAAACAGTCTGCGCGGCATGGGAACAGGTGTAATGCCCGAACTTTGGGGTAAGCTTAATACATTAACAATGCCTGTAACACTCGTTACCGGTCAGCTTGACGAAAAATTCGTGCAATTAAACAATGAAATGCAAAAGCATATCGAAAAAGCAAATCATCTTACTATTCCAGCAGTTGGCCACGCAATTCATGTGGAAAATCCGACAAAGTTTGCTACAATAGTAAAGGAAACGATTTCATAACCGAATTAGGAGGCAATATATATGACAAAGCAACGTCTATGGACATCTTTACATACTTACGAAGATATTAAGTATGAATACTATAACGGAATCGCAAAAATTACGATTAACCGTCCAGAAGTTCGCAACGCATTCCGTCCAAAAACAACAGCGGAAATGATCGATGCTTTCACACGTGCTCGTGATGATGAGCGTGTTGGTGTAATTATTTTAACAGGTGAAGGCGAGCATGCATTCTGCTCAGGCGGCGACCAAAAAGTACGCGGTCATGGCGGCTATGTAGGCGATGACCAGATTCCTCGTCTAAACGTTTTAGACTTACAAACTTTAATCCGTAAAATTCCGAAACCGGTTGTAGCGATGGTAGCAGGTTATGCAATCGGCGGCGGCCATGTACTGCACGTAGTATGTGACTTAACAATCGCTGCAGAAAATGCACGTTTCGGCCAAACAGGTCCTAAAGTCGGTTCATTCGATGCTGGTTACGGTTCAGGTTACCTAGCACGTATCGTAGGACATAAAAAAGCTCGTGAAATCTGGTACTTATGCCGTCAGTACGATGCGCAGCAAGCACTTGAAATGGGCTTAGTAAACACAGTTGTACCATATGAGCAGTTAGAAGATGAAACAGTAAAATGGTGTGAAGAGATGCTTGAAATGTCTCCAACAGCATTACGTTTCTTAAAAGCTGCCATGAACGCAGACACAGACGGTTTAGCTGGTATCCAACAGCTTGCTGGTGATGCGACACTTCTTTACTACACTACTGATGAAGCAAAAGAAGGCCGCGATGCATTCAAAGAGAAACGTAAACCAGACTTCGGTCAATTCCCACGTTTCCCTTGATTTGTTCGTTATACTTTTCAAAAGGGATGTCCGAAAACTTTGGACATCCCTTTTCTTTACGATAGGAGGAAAAAGGGATGCAGCCAAACTGGATAAAGCAACGCGCCTATTTAACACCGAATCGAATTGCACTGAGCTTTCTTGATGAGCAATGGACGTTTAAAGAGCTTTATTTAAAGTCTGTCAGCTTAGCCTATAAATTAAATACACTTCGTTTAACAAGTGGAAAGCGGGTAGCAATTTTAGCACCGTCTACACCGCCTTTAATCGAACTGCTCTATGGATGTATGCAGGCACAATGCGAGATGGTGCTGTTAAATGGAAGACTTGCTAAGCAGGAGCTTGCGTATCAAGTTGAAGATGGAGAAGTGGATGCGATATTAGTAGCCGATGAAGAGCTTGCCAAACTTCCTGATGATGCCCGGATCATACCATTTTCCAAGCTCTATGAGACAACAGAATCGAAATATGAGATTGCTGCACAGTGGGATGAGAACTTTGCACTGACAATCATGTATACATCTGGAACAACAGGATTTCCGAAAGGTGTTTGCCAAACGGTTTCAAACCATAGTTCCAGCGCAGTCAGCTCGGCATTGAACTTAGGCATTTCAGAGAACGATACATGGCTTTGTACTGTTCCGATTTTTCATATAAGTGGTTTTTCGATTGTCGTCCGCTCATTGCTATATGGGATGAAAATACGTTTATATGAAAAATTCGATGCTGAAAAATGTGCACAGGAAATTATCGAAGGTACCGTTACGAAAATGTCGGTCGTTTCGGTTATTCTTGAAAATATCCTTTCCGAAATGGAACGGGCTGGACAAAAAGCGCACCCTCAATTTACAACCGCTTTGGCAGGAGGCGGTCCGGTTCCTGTCGATTATTTAAAACGTGCAGAAAAACTGGAGTTACGTGTTGCCCAAACTTACGGCATGACGGAAACATCTTCTCAAACCGCAACATTGGCAAACGAGGATGCCATGACACATATCGGATCTGCCGGCAAGCCGCTGTTCTTCAATGAAATAAAAATTGATGCAAAAGACGGGGAATCCATAGGTGAAATTTTAATCCGCGGACCTCATGTAACACCGAAATATATCGGCCGCTTTAAAGACAAACCGACGACTACTAATGGCTGGCTCCATACAGGGGATGTCGGATATTTAGACGAACAAGGTTATTTATATGTCGTCGATCGCCGCAGTGACTTGATTATTTCAGGTGGTGAAAATATTTATCCGGCTGAAATTGAAAACATACTCCTCGGACATCCAAATGTAAAAGAGGCGGGTGTTTGTGGAATGGAGCATGACAAATGGGGGCAAGTACCTGTTGCTTTTATTGTTTCAAAAAAACAGATGTCAGAACAAGAAATCATCGACTTCTGTACAGAGCATTTAGCAAATTATAAAATCCCGAAGCAAGTTCACTTTGTTACCCATTTACCTCGAAGCGGCTCCAATAAGCTTTTGCGAAGAAAGCTGATGCAGCTGTTGGAAGAGTGATAAAGAAATGAAAAGGTCCAAGCATAACATTGAATGCTTGGACCTTTTGTATGATTAATTGCTTAAAGCTTGTTTGAGGACATCCATATTTTTACGCATTAATGTAAAGTAGTCTTCATTGTTTTGGATATCTTCTTTTGTTAAAACACTTAAATTATGCAATGTTAATGTTTCTGCATTTACTTCTTTTTGAATAATTTCCGTTAATTTAGATGAAACATTTTGCTCGAAGAAAATATATTGGATATCTTCTTTATTTGCTAAATCAACAATTGCCGTTAATTCCTTTTGCGAAGGTTCACTTTGTGAGTTAAGACCAGCGACAGGAACTTGAGTGAAACCGTAATGTCCAGCAATATAGCCGAATGCTGCATGCGATACAAAGAATGTTTTATTCGTCGTAGCGGCAGCCATTTCTTCAAAGTCTGAATGTAATTTTGCAAGATCTGTTACTAATTGCTCGTAGTTTGAATTGAAAGTTGCTTCATGTTCCGGTAATGCAGCGACAAGTTCATCTTTAATCGTTAATGCCAACTGCTGTGAAATGACCGGCGATAACCATACATGGGCATCATGTTCTTCATGTGCATGCTCTTCTCCGTCATCATGTCCGTGGTCATCATGTTCCTCATGCTCGGCATGTGTATGACCTGTTGAAATGTGAAGCTGATCTTCCGTTACATCAGCAGCAGTAGCTACTAATTTTACATCTTCATTGGCCAAAGTTTTTTGTGCATTTTCAACAAACCCTTCGAGTCCAAGACCGATGTAGAAAAACAAATCCGCATCTGCTAAAGCCATCATGTCTTTTTGGGTTGGTTCAAATGAATGCTCATTTGCACCTGCTGGATAAATAGAAGAGACATCAACGTACTCTCCACCGATTTGCTCTGTGAAATACTGTAATGGATAAACGGTAGTATAAACCGAAAGGGCATCTCCATTTTGCTGTGATTCGTTTTTATCTTTTTTAGTATCCTCTGCATTACAAGCAGCTAAAAATAAAATTAGCGTAAACATCGAAATGATTGAAAACCATTTTTTCATTATAAATAAATCTCCTTAAATAGTAATAATTACGATTTGTATTTTTGAACATTTTCAATCATACAGGATTCAATAAAAAAAAACAATATAAAAAGCCTCCGAAAATTACTTTTTTTTCGAAGGCCATTTTTCAGGTACTGGATCAAATCCACCTGGATGAAGCGGCTGACATTTTAGTATTCGAATAACGGTCATGATCGATCCTTTTATTGCACCATGCTTTTGAATTGCTTCAATCCCATAGTGTGAACATGTCGGATGGAACCGGCAGGAAGGGGGCGACATGGGCGAAATATATTTTTGATAAAGACGAATGAATCCGATAAATAGTTTTTTCATTGCTGTTTGTGCTCTCCATTTTTATAAGTCCGGATTGGTTTGGCATCAACGGTTTGTTTTAATGATACGCTGTTTTTCCGGGCAAGTAAAATAATAGAGAATGCGAATATTACCATAATCGTTACGATCACTATCAATACAATAGGTAAGCTCATGTTATTCACCTCGCTCTCTTCCATTTTACAGGAAAAAAACAGGGTATGTGTGAATATTGGTTGAACTAAATGTTTTAAGAAGTGATAGAACGGATATAATACAACCATGATACATTTCTAAAAATAATAGAAATAGTAAAATATCAGGATTAAAATTTCGATTAGAAATTTTAAAAATAATTTATGAGGTGAAGGACAATGGCAAAGAAACAATTAAACACACAATTAAATGATTTAGTAGCAACATGGTCGGTAATGTATACGAAGTTACATAACTATCACTGGTATGTAAACGGACCATCATTCTTTACATTACACGTAAAATTTGAAGAACTTTACAACGAAGTAACACTTAACTTAGATGAAATCGCAGAACGTATTTTAACAAAGGGCGGTAAACCTGTTGCAACATTAAAGGAACATTTAGATCTTTCTTTAATTGAAGAAGCATCAGGCAAAGAAGAAACAGAAGAAATGGTAGCTATCCTAATTAAAGACTTCAATACAATTATGGATGCTTTAAATAAGGCAATGGAAACAGCTTCAGAAGAAGGCGATGACCGCACAGAGGATTTACTGAATGCTCAATTCCAAAGCCTTGAGAAACATACATGGATGTTAAATGCTTATTTAGGCAAATAATATCGGTTAAAACGACTCCAAACTCGGAGTCGTTTTTTGTTTATTCAGCGGTCTTTACGATACGGAATGACTGTGCGTTCCCTTACGATGTATAAATGCGATTATTGCCGTCCACCTTAACTATGAGGTGAGAATAATGGAAAAAAATAATGTTTATGTATCCATTGCCAATTTAACATGTAATCTGCATCCAGGGTCATCCTATGAATTTGTACTGAAAATGGAGCCGTACAAAGCGCGTGTATTTATGAAGCTGTTCAATCAGATGCAGGAGCTGGAGGCGTCAAATGCATTCCGGGCCCATATGCCGTTTATTCCATATCATTTGGACAGATTAAATCATGAAATCGACCACCGTCTGAAAAAAGTCTATGCGCTGATACATGAATTCGGTGATGAGGAAACGAAAAAATTCGTTGAGCAACTGCCTTACTTTACTCGTTAAATAGGCGATTTGATTGAACGGGTGACATCTGTTCGTTACACTATATAGTAGGAGTTGAGCGAAAAGATGTTTACATTTATCGATGAAAATAATTTACAAGTTGATTTAAGATTTGATGAAGGTCCATTCGAAGTTGAACCGAAGCATGTATTGGCACTCGTACAATATAAGGGGAAATGGTTATGCACGATTCATCACCGTAGAGGTGTTGAGTTTCCAGGCGGCAAGCAGGAACCCGGCGAGACGTTATACGAAGCGGCTGTCCGAGAGGTTTACGAAGAAGCAAATGTGGTCATAGAAGATGTAAAGTGGTTTGCCTACTACATTGTGCATGATGAGGTTCCGTTTTGCAAAGCGGTCTTTACTGCTAAAGTAAAGGCCATCGAACCTTTTACAGGAGACCATGAAACGGAAGGCATGTTATGGCTGACAGAAGAGGAGCTTTGGCAGCAGCCAAAATTGAGTTTCTATATGCGGGATGCAGGAATGAAAAAGATGTTGCAGGAAGTGAAAAATCATGAACGACAATGGTAAGATTTTTTCGATACGCAATTACCCGTCACCAAATCCTCATATCCGATTAGATGAAATCACGTATTGGTCACAAGGATTGCGTGTAAAAGGATTACTGGCGCGTCCTAAAGCCTCTGGTACATATGAAGCGCTTTTATATTTGCGCGGGGGACTTCAATCGATTGGCATGGTCAGACCTGCACGTATTGCCCAGTTTGCGATGCAAGGCTTCGTCGTGTTTGCCCCGTATTACCGCGGAAATCGCGGAGGGGAAGGGAAGGACGAATTTGCCGGGGATGACCGTTATGATACGGTAAACGGCATAGAAGTACTGAAGCAATTTATTCAGGTGGATAAAGTGAATTTATATGGTTTTTCCCGCGGCGGGTTAATGGTATTGTGGACAGCAATTTTACGTAAAGATATTAAATCGCTCGTAACATGGGCAGGAGTATCAGATGCGACCGCAACATATTGGGAGCGTGTGGATATGCGGCGCGGATTGAAAAGAATCGTTGGCGGTACGCCAAATAAAGTACCGGAAAACTATGATGACCGTACACCATTATTTGAAATCGAAAAACTTCAAACCCCCGTCCTCATTATTCACGGTACAGAAGATCAGCATGTTGATATCGAGCATGCCTATAAATTGGAGCAATATTTAAAAAGGGAAGGGAAATCTGTTGAGACATGGTACTCATCCGGATTAAAGCATCACTATCCCCCAAACCTGAACCGTGATACTGTGAAAAACTTGTGTGACTGGATGAAACGCCAATAAATACACAACAAAAAAACAGCATTTTTCTCTTAGAGAAAAATGCTGTTTTTGATTGAATAAACGTAGCTGATTAGTAAATTATACTAATGGGCCGCCTTTTTGAATGATTTCTTCTTCAACATTCTCGAATTTCTTGAAGTTGTTTTTGAACAGTTCAGCAAGTTCAGAAGCTTTTTTGTCGTATGCCACTTTGTCTGCCCATGCATCACGAGGATTTAATACGTTTGTTGGTACACCTTCAATTTCTACAGGGATGTTTAATCCGAAGACAGCATCTTTTGTAGTGTCAACATTGTTTAATTTCCCTTCGATTGCAGCGCGAACCATTTTACGTGTATATGAAAGCTTCATACGGCTACCTACACCGTATTCGCCACCAGTCCAACCAGTGTTTACTAAGAATACTTGTGAACCGTGCTCATCAATTTTCTTACCTAATTGCTCAGCATAAACTGTAGCGGCAAGCGGTAGGAATGGAGAACCGAAGCATGTAGAGAATACTGGTTCCGGCTCTGTTACACCGCGCTCTGTTCCGGCAAGTTTAGAAGTGAAACCGCTTAGGAAGTGATACATTGCCTGCTCTTTCGTTAATTTAGAGATAGGAGGTAATACACCGAATGCATCGGCTGTTAAGAAGACGATTGTATTCGGATGACCTGCTACTGATGGCAATACAATATTGTCGATAAAGTCGATTGGGTAAGCAACACGTGTGTTTTCTGTTAAAGAACCGTCTGCATAGTCGCATTCGCGTGATTCAGGGTCTACTGCCACGTTTTCCAATACTGAACCAAAGCGGATCGCATTGTAGATTTCCGGCTCATTTTCAGCAGATAGGTTGATTGTTTTTGCGTAGCAACCACCTTCAATGTTGAATACACCGTTGTCAGACCAGCCGTGCTCATCATCACCGATTAATTTGCGGTCTTTGTCAGCTGATAACGTAGTTTTCCCTGTACCAGATAAACCGAAGAATAATGCTACATCGCCTTCTTCGCCAACGTTGGCAGAGCAGTGCATTGGGAAAATACCTTGTTCAGGTAATAAGTAGTTCATAATACCGAAGATTGACTTCTTCATTTCACCTGCGTACTCAGTTCCGCCGATTAAGATGATTTTCTTTTCGATAGATGTTATAATAAATGTTTCCGATCCAGTACCGTCTACTTCCGGATCTGCTTTGAAGTTTGGCGCAGATACGATTGTAAACTCGGCAACGTGTTTAGCCAATTCGTCTGCTGTTGGGCGGATGAATAATTGATGACAGAATAGGTTATGCCAAGCATATTCATTAATTACTTTAATAGATAATTGAGAATCTTTGTCTGCACCGGCAAAACCGTTGAATACATATAACTCGTCGCGTTCTTTTAAGTAATTTAAAACTTTTACATAAAGTTTATCAAATACTTCTGCTGAGATCGGACGGTTGACTTTACCCCAATCGATTTTGTCTTTTGAGATTTCTTCTTCTACTATATATTTATCTTTAGGAGAGCGGCCAGTATATTTGCCTGTTTCAGCGCGTAAAGCACCCTCAACAGTTAGCGTTGCTTCTCCGCGTGATGTCGCTTTTTCAATCAATTGTGGAACAGATAATTGAGTTTTGATGTTTTCCCCGTTTAAAAGTTCTTTCAGCTCGTTAGCAATTTCTACCGAATTCATCTATTAAATACCATCCTTTTTTATAGTATTCCCTTATAGAGGGGAGTTGATTCCTAATTCAAAAATAGTATAACACATTAAGTGAAATAATCTATACTAATTGCAAATTATTTTTTCGTAAATTTTGACATATCGAAAAAAGTCAAAATTTGTTGACAGTCATTGATTTTTTGCGTAATATGTTTAATTGAACGGATACTCTTATCCCGAGCTGGTGGAGGGGCAGGCCCTATGAAACCCGGCAACCTGCGTATATTTTATACGTGTTGGTGCCAACCTGATGCAAGGGCAAAATTTCCCTTGAACGATAAGAGTGAAAGGTAACGAAACGTAATATCCTTTCCTCACGTGTGATGAACACGGCTATGAGCGAAAGGATTTTTTTTATTCTGTTTTACAATTTCGTACTGAGCGAAAATTATATAGTTACAGCCTTTCAGACCCTCGTGTTAAAGCAAATATAGCTTGACGTTAAAAAGGCCGGATACGCATATGCGTAAGTGCTCTAATATAACGGACATGGGTAATGAGTACCGTATCAATAAAAAACAATTGCCAAAGTGATTTAGGAGGAAATGACATGACAAATCGTCGACTGTTTACATCAGAAAGTGTAACGGAAGGACATCCGGACAAAATTTGTGATCAAATTTCGGATGCCATTTTAGACGCTATTTTAGCTGCAGATCCAAATGCACGTGTAGCTTGTGAAACTACGGTAACAACAGGCTTAGTATTAGTATCTGGTGAAATTACAACGTCTACTTATGTAGATATGAAGGGTATTATCCGCGATACAGTGGCAGAAATCGGCTATACACGCGGTAAGTACGGCTTTGATGCTGAAAATCTTGCAGTATTAGTAGCAGTAGGAGAGCAATCACCTGACATTGCACAAGGTGTTGATCAGGCATTGGAAGCACGTGAAGGTTCAATGACGGAAGATGAACTTGAAGCAATTGGTGCAGGTGACCAAGGTTTAATGTTCGGTTATGCATGTAACGAAACACCGGAACTTATGCCGATGCCTATTTCTTTAGCTCACAAATTAGCGCGTCGTTTAACAGAAGTGCGTAAATCAGGGGAATTGGAATATTTACGTCCGGATGGTAAAACACAAGTGACAAT
The DNA here is from genome assembly GCF_037975215.1 of Solibacillus sp. FSL R5-0449. Taxonomy (NCBI): domain Bacteria; kingdom Bacillati; phylum Bacillota; class Bacilli; order Caryophanales; family Caryophanaceae; genus Solibacillus; species Solibacillus sp. FSL R5-0449. The sequence goes on along the minus strand of NZ_CP150239.1, from coordinate 2,536,878 downwards.
CGAATATGATGAAAACAATGAACCTGTTCGTGTGGATACGATCGTTATTTCAACACAGCATGATGAAGAAGCAACATTGGAACAAATCCAAACAGACATTAAAGAACACGTGATTAAACCGGTAGTTCCTGCACATTTATTGGATGAAGCTACAAAATACTTCATCAACCCGACAGGTCGCTTCGTAATCGGCGGACCTAAAGGCGATGCAGGTCTTACAGGTCGTAAAATTATTGTGGATACTTACGGCGGTTATGCACGTCACGGCGGCGGTGCATTCTCAGGTAAGGATGCAACAAAAGTTGACCGTTCTGCAGCATATGCAGCACGCTATGTTGCTAAAAACATTGTAGCGGCTGGCTTAGCTGACCGTGCTGAAGTACAATTGGCGTATGCAATCGGTGTTGCACAACCAGTGTCAATCGCAGTTGACACATTCGGTACAGGTAAAGTGGCGGAATCAGAAATCGTAAACTGGGTTCGTGAGCTCTTTGATTTACGTCCTGCAGGCATTATTAAAATGCTTGATTTACGTCGCCCGATCTATAAGCAAACAGCAGCTTACGGACATTTCGGTCGTACAGATTTAAATGTGCCATGGGAAAATACGGATAAAGCAGCTGAACTGAAAGCAAAAGCAGGAATTTAATAAAATATAAAGGAGCATCCAGTTAGGTGGAGTGCTCCTTTTTTATAATTTCTTTTAAATTTCCTATATAATAGGTAGAGATTCCGAAAAATAATATATGAGTGTAAAATTATTTCTGAAGTGATTTATAGTATTGACCCTTCGCCACATATTCGGAAATAATCCGGTCCATATCAGCGCGGTCTTCTGCCGTTACTTCACGTACGACTTTTGCTGGACGACCCATCGCCAAACAATTAGGAGGAATCACTTTTCCCGGCGGAACAAGACTGCCGGCACCGATAAATGCTCCTTCGCCAATAACGGCACCGTCCAATATGATGGAACCCATACCAACTAAAGCACGTTTCTTAATTGTACAGCTATGTAATGTAACTTGATGACCTATAGTTACTTCATCTTCAATAATGAGAGGATAAGCAGGGCTTTGGTGAAGGCAGCTCAAATCCTGTATACTGACACGCTCTCCGATTATTGTTTTGTTGACATCGCCGCGGATGACCGTGTTAAACCAGATTGAAGTTTCGGCTCCGATTGTTACGTCACCGGTAACTGTGGCATAGTCGGCAATAAATGCGGAAGGATGGATCGTCGGTTCTTTATCCTTATAAGGGTAAATCATTTTCAATTCCTCATTTCTTCTATAAAATTGTAGATAAATCTATAGATATCGTAACAAAACATGAAGATTTTTCAATTAACATTTCTTTTAGAATGGAATGTATTATAATTAAACAAATAAATAGTAATATAATGAGGCCTTGTGAAAAAAGGTGTAACATCGTATTTTTATGATATAGGTTAACAATACTGACCCTTATTAAAGGTCACGTGTTTATGACATTAAAATAATTTATATGTAAGGAGTATGGCCATGTGGAAATGGGAAACAGAGCAACAACCAAAAGCCGTAGTCGTTATTCTTCATAGCGCATATGAACATCATCGGTGGTACGCATGGTTAATCGAAAAGTTCCGCAGTTCCCACTTTCATGTTGTAATGGGAGATTTGCCTGGACATGGAGAACAAGGGGAGTATACAAAGTATCATGATGAGGATTTTAAAGAATATTACAAGTATACAAAAGTGTTATTGAAAGTGGCACTGGAATATAATTTACCGCTTTTTATCGTCGGAAATGGGCTAGGAGCTGCAATCGCTACGTATGTGCTTCAGAACAATAAAATAGAATGTGCGGGTGTTGTATTAACATCCCCTTGGTTTAATTTAAAGCTGGCACCTGGAAAATTGTCGAATGCTTTATCAAGCTTCAGCGCTATTACATCCAATGTTAAGCTGAAACATGAATTGGAGCCTCATCATCTTACACGGAATACAGATGTGTTAATGGAATTGAAAGAACAATTACCGTTAACGAACATGGTGACGGTTAAATGGTATCGGGACTGGCAGCAGATGACTCGGACAATCCGTAATCCCGAATTGAAGTTTCCGGATATCCCTGTATTATTAATGACAGGTGAAAATGATAGAGTAACAGACATCAGTACATCAAAGAAATGGATTACCGAGCATTCGCTTTCAGAGTTTCATTACAAGCAGTGGAAAGGCTGTCTTCATAGCCTGTATTTTGAATTAGAGCGGGAAGATGTCTTTAAATTTACGATTGATTATATTAACAATGTTTTAAGAGATTTGGGCTATATTATTGAATAGTGAAGAACCTAACAAACTTGCAATTTGTTAGGTTTTTTTAAAAAATAAAAAAATATATCGAAATTTTCGAATATTTGTAATATACTAAATTTCAAATTAATACATTATTTCAACAAGGGGGTATAATATGGATTTTTTGAATGATTTTGTAGGGTGGGCCAATAATATTTTATGGGGCCCGGTAATGATTTATGGTATTTTAATCGTTGGTTTGTTTTTCTCTATCCTTACAAAATTCGCCCAGGTCAGGCTAATTGGAGACATGTTCAAGTTAATGTTCTCAGGGAAAAAATCAGAAGCAGGTGTTTCGTCATTCCAGGCATTATCGATTGCATTGTCGGGGCGTGTCGGTACAGGTAATATTGTCGGTACCGCAACTGCAATTGCATTCGGTGGACCGGGTGCAGTGTTCTGGATGTGGGTTACAGCATTTATCGGTGCATCAACTGCTTATATGGAGTCGACATTAGCTCAGATTTACAAAGAGAAAAAAGATGGGCAATATCGTGGTGGGCCGGCATTCTATATTGAAAAGACAACAGGTATTCGCGCATTAGGTGTTATTTTTGCCATTGCGATGATTGCATCCGTTGCATTTTTAATGCCAGGTGTTCAGGCAAATGCCATTGCAGGTGCCGTTGATAATGCATTCGGGATTGAACCATGGATTACAGGTCTTATTACAATTCTTTTATTAGCAGTCATTATTTTTGGTGGTGTTAAGCGTATTGCGAATGCTGCCCAGATTTTAGTTCCATTCATGGCATTAGCTTATTTGTTAGTAGCGTTTATAATTATTATTATGAATATTACAGCAGTGCCTGAAGTATTTGCTTTAATTTTCCGTAGTGCATTCGCTACAGATGCTGTATTTGGCGGCATGATCGGTAGTGCGATTTTCTGGGGCGTAAAACGTGCCATCTACTCAAATGAAGCAGGTCAAGGTACTGGACCGCATCCGGCAGCAGCTGCAGAAGTTTCGCATCCTGCTAAGCAAGGATTGGTACAGGCGGCTTCAGTTTATATTGATACAATCTTAGTATGTTCTGCAACAGCATTAATGATTTTATTCATGGGTACATACAATGTCCATGAGGGTAGTCAAGACGGAGCTCTAATCGAAGCAAAAATGGATGAGTCAATTACGTATTCAGGCTTTACACAAGCTGCTGTAAATGAAGCGTTCCCTGCTTTAAATAACTTCGGTTCAGGGTTTGTCGCAATTTCATTATTCCTATTCGCATTCACTACATTAATGGCATACTACTATATCGCTGAAACGAATGTTTCGTATATGTTTAATGGTGGTGCAAGACGAGTTGGAATATTCTTAATGAAGTTCGTATTATTGGCTTCGGCATTTTACGGTACGGTAAAAACATCCGATTTAGCTTGGGCATTTGGTGATGTCGGGTTAGGATTAACGGTATGGATTAACGTAATTATGCTATTGTTCATCATGAAGCCAGCCCTCATTGCACTGAAAGATTATGAGCAACAGAAAAAAGAAGGCAAAGACCCAGTGTTTGATCCGAAAAAACTCGGTATTAAAAACGCAGATTTCTGGGAGACATATAAGCAAGATGAATAGAAAAAAAGGGGCAGCTCTTAAAAAGCTGCTCCTTTTTTCGTGGAATAATACAGGTGTAATGCTTCGAACTGTTCCTTAGTAAAATCTTTTTGTCCGCGAATATATTTTTCGTATAGATTATAGTAACAGATTGTTAAATATTCATCGTTGTGATGATGAGTGTATGGCGGATAGTTTTCAGGAATATGAAGATCGGCAAAATAACGTTCCATCTTATCGATTGTCCGTATCGTAATGCCTCGCGCACGCATCTCCTCCAGAACAATTTGTGTATAAATATATAAATCCTCTTTCGGGTACTCGTAAATATAATTGATCAGTACATGTTTGTCTTCTTTGGCAAAAATGCTGTTCAGCTCACGCCACTGGGCAAGCAGCTGACTTTTTGGGATAAAAGGGATTAGCTCGGTATGCCATAAACGCATCAGTTCACCTCATTAAAGATATGAAAAAGAGCTAAGAAAACTTAGCCCTCTATCGGAAATTCTTTTACTTTTTCTAATGCAATGATAAATGGGGGATCATTTTTCTGATTCATAAATTCATAGCGCAGCACATGTACATGTTTTTGCGGTAAATCACTTACATAGCGAATCACTTCATCACGCTCGTCTTTTCCGCCTTCATGACCATGATAAACGACTAAAACGATCATTCCCCCCACCTTTAACAGCTTTAACAAACTTTCAATCGCTTGGATTGTAGTGTTCGGCTTTGTCACAATTTCATGATTGCTGCCTGGCAGATAACCTAGATTGAAAATTGCGGCTGAAACAGGTTTGTGAATATAGTTTGCGACATTTTCATGCCCGTCTTTCAAAACGATTGCCCGATGCTCAAGTGCATGATCAAGCAGGCGGTGCAGTGTGGCATCAACCGCTTCCTTTTGTACGTCAAATGCATATACATAGCCGTCATCTCCAACGAGATTTGCCAGAAAAAGCGTATCATATCCATTTCCTGCAGTTGCATCGACCGCAATATCACCTTCGGAAACGGACATTTCCAACAAGGTTTGGGCATATTGAAGAACACGTTCTAATTTCATTTTGTCACATCCGCCTTATAAAACTTCCCTTGATAAGAGCCACGACGTTCCAGCTCCGCATCAATTCCGTTCAGTACTTCCCATTTGTTGACAGACCACATCGGACCGATCATTAAATCGATTGGACCATCACCTGTAATACGGTGGACGATCATTTCGGACGGGATAATTTCCAGCTGATCTGCTACGAGTTGGATATAAGCATCTTTTTCCATAAACTCAAGCATGCCTTTTTCGTATTGCTTCACAAGTGGTGTTCCTTTTAAAAGATGCAGAAGATGGATTTTGATGCCTTGTACATCAAGCTTCGCCACTTCACGGGCTGTTTCCATCATCATATCGTAATCCTCTAAAGGCAATCCGTTAATAATATGTGTCACAACACGAATCCCATGCTTGCGTAGTTTATTGACACCTTCTACATATGTCGCATAATCATGTGCACGGTTAATTAAATTTGCTGTTTTTTCATGAACTGTCTGAAGCCCCAGTTCAACCCATAAATACGTACGTTCATTTAACTCTGCCAAATATTCTACAACATCATCCGGCAAACAGTCGGGACGGGTTGCAATTGAAAGTCCCATAACTCCTTCACAGGCAAGTGCTGCTTCGAACTTTTCCTTTAATACTTCAAGTGGAGCATGTGTATTTGTATACGCTTGGAAGTAGGCCATTGTTAAACCGTCTTTCCATTTGTTCTCCATTTTTGCTTTAATCTTTTCGAACTGTACCGGAATCGGATCGACTTTACTGCCCGCGAAGTCCCCTGATCCTGCTGCCGAACAGAAAGTACAACCGCCAAAAGCGACCGTACCGTCCCGGTTTGGACAATCAAACCCTGCATCCAAAGCAACCTTGTAAACTTTCTTTCCGAATTCATTTCGTAAATAGCGATTCCATGTATAATAACGTTTCCCGTCTGACGGGAAAGGGAAATTTGTTTCAGTCATTCCTTGCTCACTCCTCTAACGTATTATTCTAACACGGACAGTACACCGTGTCCTACTAGAAATCTTTTTCTTGTACAAATTCCTTTTAAAGAATAAACTAGTAAATTGAGCAAATATTGAAGGAGGAAGTTGAGTGCCGAAACAAGTATGGTTTTTAATTATTGGCACATTCGTAAATACGGTCGGAAATTCATTTTTATGGCCTTTAAATAGTATTTATATTCATGATCATTTAGGTAAATCTTTAACTACCGCTGGGATTGTCCTTATGCTAAATTCATTGGCAGGTGTATTCGGCAATCTAGTAGGTGGTTATTTATTTGATAAATTAGGTGGCTATAAAGCAATTTTAATTGGGGTTGTATTTAATTTAATCTCAATCACTCTGTTGACCATCTGGCATGACTGGCCGCAGTACATTGTATTTTTAACGATGTTGGGCTTCAGTGGAGGGATTGTGTACCCGGCGATTTATGCAATAGCAGGGAGTGCCTGGCCTGAAGGGGGGCGACGTGCGTTCAACTCGATCTTTTTGGCAAACAACGTAGGGGTCGCAATTGGCCCGGCATTGGCAGGTATTGTTGCCGATATTAAGTTTGACTATGTATTTAGTGCGAATCTATTTTTCTATGTGGTATTTTTTGTGCTTGTCCTTACGACCTATAGACGTTTTGATATGAGGGGACTGACAACAAAACCGTTCTCAGGAAATGAGACAAAAAGAAGAAACAGAGGACCGATTGTGGCGATCAGTATATTAAGTATTTCTTTAATCGTCTGCTGGTTAAGCTATTCCCAATGGAGCGCGACCATTTCTTCTTATACACAAGGGCTTGGAATGAGCCTGTCCGAATATAGTTTACTATGGACAATTAATGGCTTCATGATCGTCGCAGTTCAGCCGGTTATCCGACCACTAATAACACGCTGGGAAAACAAAATAAAACATCAGCTGGTGCTGGGTCTCATATTGATGTCGTTTTCTTATATCGTCGTTTATTTTGCACAGGACTTTAAGATGTTTGCTGCGGCTATGGTCATTTTGACATTCGGGGAAGTATTCTTTACACCGGTAATCCCGATGATTGCCAATAAATTGGCGCCTCATGGACAAGAAGGTTTCTATCAAGGACTCGTCAATAGTGCTTCAACAATTGGACGGATGATAGGTCCTGTATTTGGCGGGTTAATGGTAGATTTATATGGCATGCAAATTTTGATGCTTATACTATCGGTACTCATTATTCTCGCTATTATTCCGTGTCTGTTCTTTGATCGTACGCTACGAAACGAACAAACATAAAACAGTTACTTGTACTTTTGTGTTGAATTCGTTAAAATGAATGAAATAATAATATTGACTGTGATGAGGAATAGTAAATGGACGCACTTTATAGAGAGCTGGCGGCAGGTGGAAGCTAGTAAGTGTCAAATTGAACTCGCCTCGGAGTTTGCTATAGTGAAGTAATAGTAGCTAATGGCCGTGTATTCGCGTTAAGAAATGAAGCTGAGTGCTGCGTCACTAATTTGGGTGGTACCGCGGGAGTAAAATACCTCTCGTCCCTTCTTATCATAAGATGGGACGGGATTTTTTTATTTTTTAAATATTCTGTTAAATCATTGATGATGCGCCTAAAATACATAAACCACAGCAAGAATATATTTAAAGGAGGAATTATTGTGAGTTTTAATCATCAGCAAATTGAAAAAAAGTGGCAAACGTTCTGGGATGTCAATAAAACATTCAAAACTGAAAGTGGAATGGAAAAGCCAAAGTTTTATGCATTGGATATGTTCCCGTATCCATCAGGAGCGGGTCTGCACGTAGGACACCCTGAAGGCTACACAGCGACAGATATTTTATCTCGTTTTAAACGTATGCAAGGCTATAATGTTCTTCATCCAATGGGTTGGGATGCATTCGGTTTACCTGCAGAACAATATGCACTTGATACAGGAAATGACCCGGCTGAATTTACGGCAAAAAACATCGCAACTTTTAAACGTCAAATTAACGAGCTAGGCTTCTCTTATGACTGGGATCGTGAAATTAACACAACAGACCCTTCATACTACAAATGGACGCAATGGATTTTCACGAAGTTAGTGGAAATGGATTTAGCGTATGTAGATGAAGTCGCGGTAAACTGGTGTGAAGCATTAGGTACAGTGCTTGCAAACGAAGAAGTAATCGACGGCGTTTCTGAGCGCGGTGGTCACCCTGTAGTACGTCGTCCGATGCGACAATGGGTATTGCGTATTACAAAATATGCAGACCGTTTAGTCGATGATTTAGTGGATGTTGACTGGCCGGAATCAATCAAGGAAATGCAACGTAACTGGATTGGCCGTTCTGAAGGTGCACAAGTGAAATTCACAGTTGCTAATACAGATAAAAACTTCGAAGTATTTACAACACGTCCGGATACATTATTTGGCGCGACATACTGTGTATTAGCTCCAGAGCATAAATTAGTAGCTGACATTACGACTGCAGAGCAAAAACAAGCGGTAGAAGCATACTTGGAAAAAGTATCATTAAAATCTGATTTAGAGCGTACAGACTTAGCTAAAGAAAAAACAGGTGTATTCACTGGTGCTTATGCAGTGAACCCGATCAACGGCAAACAAGTGCCAATCTGGATTGCTGATTATGTATTGGCAACATACGGAACTGGTGCAATTATGGCTGTTCCTGCACATGATGAGCGTGACTATGAATTCGCAAAAGAGTTCAACTTAGAAATTATTCCGGTTCTTGAAGGCGGAGACATCGAGAAAGAAGCATTCACTGGTGACGGTGCGCACATTAACTCGGATTTCCTAAACGGATTAAATAAAGCGGACGGCATTGCGAAGGCAATCGATTGGTTAGTTGAAAATGGTGTAGGGGAAAAGAAAATCACTTACCGTCTACGCGACTGGTTATTCAGCCGTCAACGTTATTGGGGTGAACCAATTCCAGTCATTCACTGGGAAGATGGCACAATGACAACGATTCCTGTAGAAGAGCTGCCATTGGAATTACCGAAAACAACTAATATCCGTCCTTCAGGTACAGGTGAATCACCACTTGCCAATATTGAAGAATGGGTAAATGTAGTAGATCCGGTGACAGGCAAAAAAGGACGCCGTGAAACGAATACAATGCCGCAATGGGCTGGTTCATCATGGTACTTCCTGCGCTATATCGATCCGAAAAATGATCAGGCGCTTGCAGATCCGGAATTATTAAAACACTGGCTTCCAGTCGATATTTATATCGGTGGTGCAGAACACGCAGTACTTCACTTACTATACGCACGCTTCTGGCATAAAGTGCTTTATGATCTAGGACTTGTTCATACGAAGGAACCGTTCCAAAAGTTATTTAACCAAGGGATGATTCTAGGTGAAGGCAACGAAAAAATGTCTAAATCAAAAGGTAACGTAGTAAACCCGGATGACATTATCGCTTCACACGGTGCAGATACTTTACGTTTATACGAAATGTTCATGGGACCGCTGGAAGCTTCTGTTGCATGGAGCACGAACGGTCTTGACGGAGCACGTCGTTTCCTAGATCGTATTTGGCGTTTATTCGTAACAGATGAAGGAAAGCTGGCTGCAAAAATTCAGGATTCATCTGATGTAACATTGGAAAAAGTGTATCACCAAACTGTGAAAAAAGTGACGGAAGACTATGAAGGCATTCGCTTCAACACTGCAATTTCACAAATGATGGTCTTCATTAATGATTGCTACAAAGCGGAAGTAATTCCGACAGAATATGCAAAAGGCTTCGTGAAACTTTTATCACCAATCGCACCGCATATTGCTGAAGAGCTTTGGTCAATTTTAGGGCACGAAGATACAATCACGTATGCAACATGGCCAACATTCGATGAGTCGAAACTAGTTGACGATGAAATCGAAGTTGTTGTTCAAGTTTTAGGTAAAGTACGTGCAAAAGTAACGGTTGCTAAAGATATTACTAAAGAAGAATTAGAAAAAGTTGCTTTAGCAGACAGCAAAGTTCAAGAGTTTATCGATGGAAAAACAGTTGTGAAAGTAATTGTCATCCCAGGTAAATTAGTTAATATCGTTGTAAAATAATTGAAACAATATTTAAAAGCCATTTTTCTCATTGAGAAAAATGGCTTTTTTGCTTAAGAAAAATTTAAAAGAAATTTCCAGAAGGTGAAACAATTTCTTGGAAATATGCGACTATAAAGAAAACAGTGAAAGGGGTGGGACCGTGTCAGCACATTTAGAAGAGGTAATGGAGGCATATGGTGAATACTGTATGCGTGTTGCCTATTTATATGTAAAGGATTGGGTAGCTGCAGAAGAAATTGTGCAGGACACATTTTTAGCTTATTACAGGCAACAGGAGCGATTCGAAGGACGATCTTCTTTAAAAACGTATTTAGTGAAAATTACGATACATAAAAGTCATGATTATTTAAGAAGCTGGAAACGCAAAATGACCCATATTTTACCGAAAAAGCTTGTCACTCCTTCCATTGAACAAAAGAAGATTCATGAAGAACAGCAGTCAGAGCTAGTTGAAGCTTTGTTACAGCTATCGATTAAATACCGTGAAGTCCTTATTCTTCATTATTACGATGATTATAAAATCAGGGAAATTGCAGAACTTTTACAGGTAAGTGAAAACACTGTAAAAACGAGGCTTGTTCGAGGGCGAGAAAAACTGAAGCCACTGCTAATGAACTTTGAATGGGAGGTGCAGCAATATGACGAAATGGAAAGATGAAATTGACCGCTATATCGGGGAGGAACAAAAATTCACCCCTGAATTGAGAGCAAAAATATTGCGGAAGGCATCCAAACGTTCGATTGACTGGCGGTATGGGCTGACTGTCGTTTCATTTTGTATCGTTGTATTCATACTTTTTTTAATGGGACCAATTCAAGTGGAACCACCAGTCCAAACAGCAACACCTTTGGAAAAGCTCATTGAAGAAACAACGGTCGAGGAATTTTTTATAAGCTCAAAATATAGTGATGCACAACAATTTTTTGCGCGGGATTCGAGTCGTTTTAAGGATGTGCATGCGTTTAAGAACGAAGAAGATGCCCTTGCTATGAACCGGCTTTTACATGATCTAAAGCTTGCTGAAAGGCCTTCTAATAATGGTTTTAATAGAGATGTGCTTATAGTGATGGCGAATGGCGAACACCTGAAGCTGAAAATCTATAAAAGTGGTGGATGGTTCGCGGTCCAAGATGTTCGAACAAAATTATTTTATAAACTTGAAGATACATCGGCGGTTAATTATTCAAGATGGAATCAAAAAGTAGAGGAAGCTGGGTTGAGTTTTGGGGAATTAGCAATGGTTGGCGGAGCAATTTTAATGATCTCCTACATTTTAAAGCTTGTTCTGAATTTGCCGAAGTCCAGGCAAAAACAACCAAAAACAGTTAGCTGGAAAGGTTCATTAGTCTATATAACAGTCTTTGTTTCAATGCATTACTACAATAATTATTTGCAGGAACATGAATATGTAGTTTATCAGGATCTTCAATTCATTGTATATGCATTAGGATTTATTATTGTAATTCCTTTAATGGAAGATAAGGATAAGCCTAGAAATGAGCAAATTTATGACTGGATTATGTCAGCATCAATCTTATTATTCTTATGGATTCTATTCTTTTATGGATAAGGAGGACCGCGGATGAAAAAGTTATTACTAATTACGTTATTATTTTTACTTAGTGGCTGTACCTCAGATATGACCGCTAAGGAACCGTATCCTGTGGAGAAAGATTATTCATTTGATGAACAGCTCGTACAGTCTGTCCCGCATGACGTTACGCTGAAAGTCTATCCGAGAAGCAATGAACTTGAAATTTCCTTTGTGACGACATATGAACAGGCTGCATTTTTAGCAAGGAATGAGCCGTATTTAACATATGAAACAGTAGAAGGGAATTTTGTATTACCTAAGGCAGATTTAAAAATTGGGGAACGGATTGAAATAGAGGATAACGTGTATTATGGCATGAGTATAAGAGTGATCGGTACACAGGTTGAATGGCAGGGGGCGCCGCAATCATTTACACATCTACGCTTTATGTTAGAGGATGAGCAATTGATGATATTAAATATTGGAAGAATAGCTTTTGATGGGGAAGCCAGGCTTGTACGGACGAAAAGTACAACGAATAAGAAACTAAGGGAAATAGCACAAATCTTGCATGAAAAGCAAAAATAACTATGTTGCGTAACCGATTTCTATGTAATACTAGAATAGTAAATGGTGACATTTAATGAAATGAAGAAAGAAGTGTAACAACATGGCACAAGCATCACATTCAGTACAAATCCCGGTTAGCCAGGACAAAGTATGGGCTTTCGTAAGTAAAATAGAAAAATGGGCAGTATTAGTTCCAGCTTACAAAGAGCATAAAGAACTGGATGCCCAAACATCACATTGGACATTCGAAGGAAACTTTAAAGGTTTAAAGAAAAAAGTTGAAATCGAAATTAAAATTATCGAAATGAATGAGCCTTCTAAAATTAAATTTGAAATTACAGGGCTATCAGATAATATTAAAGGCGGCGGTGAATTTACAGCCGAGCCGAAAGATGGCGGTACATATATGACAGGTACAGTAGAAGTAACTGCTGGCGGTCTTTCAGGTGCAGTATTAAATCCGGCTATTAAAGTATTATTGCCGAAAGTAACGACTCGCTTAACAGAAAAAATCGCTCGTCATATTCAAGCGTAATTACCAAAATCCTACCGGAAAAATATATCCGGTAGGGTTTTTTAGTGGAACGAAATAGGAGGCAAGGGAGGGGAGATTTAGCCAAAGGTACCGGAAATTTTACCAAAGGTGGAGGGAATTTAGCCAATATCTGTGATGATTTAGTCAATGGGGACTCTTATTTAGCCAACGGACGTTGTTATTTTGCCAATACTTCTCATATTAGTCATCGCCCTTATAATAAATATCTTCAGGAATTAGATAATAGCGGCCTTTTGTTGCACCATACTTTTCAAAATTGAGCCTCGCCAAAATTTTGGAAGCTGCAAAAGTACTTTTAATCCCAGTAAATTCACGAAATTCTTTATTTGAAATACGCGGACTGATCAGCACCCGGTAATGATGCAGTGCTTCATGTAAAGCTACCCGGGATTTTGAGTGACATTTTTCGCATTGCCAAATTCCGCGCTCGTAATGCATCCGGCCCATATACTCGCATTTTTGGCATAATACGCCCGATTTTAACCGGCAGCGTGCAATGGTTTTTCTGGCAGGCAAAGGCTGTATTAACATTTTCAGTTTGGAGCATATATCCGTTATATTGACCTTTTTATGGTTATTTTCCGCATAAAGTTTTTCTAAATAACGAGGCAATCCGCTTATATGGATAATCGGGAAACCTTCCAATGAGACGTCAAGCTCTGCGCGGTAATTGGCTATCACAACTAATTGAAGGACGGGCATCGTTACATTTAATTTTTGTAGAAATTGTTTGATAAAAAGTTTGTGGCGGTACACTTGATCAAAGGGATTTGGAAAGTTGTCGCGCGTTTGATTTTCTGTTATGCGGGTAAATTCGTGAAAAACAGGTTTATAAGAGAGCTTTCCTGACAGTTGTTTTACCTCGAAAATGAGGATGAAATACGGAGTAATGAGCAGGGCATCGATTTGATGGGTAAAACCACGGTCATTTACACATTCAAAGTTATAAAAAATAGAATAATCGCTTTTAAAGGAGAAATCTTTTAAGGTATTTTTCAGCTTTTTTTCACCCGCAAATCCGGCTTTCATACGGTAAAATTCTTCTTGAAATGCGGCAGCTTCCGGATCATTTGGGAGAATTCGCTGGACGGCTGCTTCAATGAATAAATAATGATTCGATTTTTTCAAAAAAACACCTCCAAATCAATTCTATATAGCCTATTTCTAGAATGGAAGTGAATTGCCGAAACTTCCTTTTTTAAAAACCTTTCATACGGAGATTGTCTGTTTTCCTGCACAATTCATCGGAAATAATTAATCTAGTCAATAAACGGAAAGATTTAGTCACTATAAGGAAAGATTTAGTCACTATAAGGAAGAATTTAGTCAATATTTTAAGGATTTTAGTCAACAGAATATATTATTTAGTCATAATAAAAGATTTCCAGCAAACCTATGATAAATATCATATGGAAAATATGACATGTTCTTCTATAACAACTGAATACACTTTTTTATAATTGAATAATGAAAGAGGTGGCTTTATGACACAAATCATGATGGAACAAAGTGGATATAGTGCAAAGGAAGAATTTTGGAACGGGCTGACACACGGAGTTGCGGCATTGCTGACGATTCCCGCAACATTGCTGTTAATAAATAAAGCCCAGCATCAAGGCACAACTTTAGAGCTTATAAGCTATATTATTTTTGGTATTTCAATGTTTTGCCTGTATTTTGCTTCAACGATGTATCATTCATGGCCGAACCATAAAACCTTTCTGAAAAAGCTCGACCATAGCTCAATATTTTTAATGATTGCAGGAACATATACACCGATCGTATTAGTCGCAATTGGAGGCAAATTAGGTTGGATGATTTTTGCGATTCAATGGATTTTAGCAACAATCGGTATTATACTAAAACAATTTTTTGTTTACCGTTTCAAATTACTGTCGCTGTTAGTTTATATCGGAATGGGTTGGCTTATTATTTTTGTTGCCAAGCCGCTATTCGCGCATATCGGAATCGCAGGCTTTGCCACATTATTAATCGGTGGCCTCTCGTATACGATCGGCACATACTTTTACAAAAATGACCGCATTCCATACAACCATGCAATTTGGCATGTTTTTGTTTTGGGGGGCAGTGTCGCAATGTTCTTCGCAATTTACTTATATGTATAAACAAAAGAGTCAATCCCCAATACCGGGATTGACTCTTTCTATATGCTCGCTGTAAACTTTTCGATAAGATCCTGCAAATAATCGTCATATTGTTCTTCATTGCGCTTTTTCATTTCTTCCAAAACCTGATTTAAAAATGTTTTGTTGTCCATAAACTGATCAGGCAACGTTTCATATAGTAGCTGATGATGGTAATTTTCCTGATCCAAATATAGCTCAAAATAATAGCCGAGCTTTTCGTCTTCATTGAACATATGCATCATGCAATCTACTTCATAGCATTGCATTATAAAATCATGTTTAAAGCCAACCTGAACGGTAAATGCGATATGTCCGCCTTCACTGTCCAATTTAAAAGAATCCATATCTGAAATTATTTGGTTTTTATGCATGAGCCAGTACAGTTCATTTGCCTGCCGATTTGTCGTAAAGCTTGTAATTCCTTTTGGCGCATTTTCAATGAAGAAATGTTTTGCCAGTTTTGCTTGCACGGCCTCTTCAATTGATGAAGAAGAAGCAATTTTATCGAGCTGCTGACAAACGACTAGCAATAGTGCCGGACTTTTTTGCAAATGTTCAACAATCTTTTTTAATTGCATCGGGCAAACATTTGGGATATTGACTAAATCGACAGCCAAAGTCATGCCGACGCCTTGTTTATTTAAGCCGAGTATCAAATATAATGGAACACTTTTCGCATAGGAGTTATTTTTTTCGACATAGCAAAAAACACGAATGGAAAAGGTAAATTCATCTTTATTACGATTGCTTATTTTAGTGCAAGATAAATGCGTTTGCATTAGCTCATCTGATGCTAAATAAAGCATAGTCTGGTTTTTTTGAGAATTATTCATCGTGCCGTATCCTCCTGAGTGTACATACCTCTTATGATACTAGGGAATGATGAGCAGTTCTAGTATTTTTACGATTAAAATCAGATAACATTACTGTTGACCAGCACTCATACCTGCAATTCGACCTGTTACGAGCGCGGAAGTAATATTATAACCCCCTGTATAACCGTGAATATCCAAAATCTCACCACAGAAGTAGAGTCCCTGTTTTTTCTTGGAAGCCATTGTTTTTGGTTCTATTTCTTTTACCGAAACACCGCCCCCAGTAACAAATGCCTTTTCGATCGGTTGGGTACCGTGAACGTCCATCGTAAATGCGACAAGTTCACGTGCAAAATTGCGAATCTTCTCCTGAGATAATTCTATGCCTGTTAACTGTGCGTCAATACCTGCGCGCTCCATTAAAAATAGAAGCCAGCGTTCCGGAACAAGTGATTTCCATAAGTTTTTCACCGCTTTTTTCGGTTCTTCCTTAATTGTTTTATTCAACATTTGGAAGCATGTTTCCTCGTTGTATTCCGGTAAAGATTGAATTCGGACTTGTACGGGCGCGCTGCCGGATTTCAGCTGCTCTTTTACAATAAATTGGCTGCATCGTAAAATGGCAGGACCACTTAAACCGAAATGCGTAAACAGCATATCCATCTGATGTGTAACAAGAACTTTTCCTTTTTTATTCAGGACAGAGACAGCTGCATCACGTAATGCCAGCCCTTGCAGCTCACGTGATTGAATGAATGGTTCTTTAGAAGTTACCGGAACTTCTGTAGGGTAAAGCGTAGTAACGGTATGGCCAGCACGTTCTGCCCACGGATAACCGTCTCCAGTTGAGCCTGTTTGAGGAACAGCTTTACCGCCGACTGCGACAACAACTGCATTAGTACGGATTTCTTCGCCGCTCTCCAAACGTACACCATAGATCTTTTCATCATCCATGAGTAATTTATTTACTGCCGTGTGTAAACGGACTTCCACTTTTAATCGTTTCATTTCATTAACAAGGGCATCTACAACATCTTGTGCGCGGTTGGAGACAGGGAACATACGTCCATGATCCTCTTCTTTTAATGCCACGCCAAGCCCTTCGAAAAATGCAATGATATCTTCATTATTATAAACGGTAAAGGGACTGTATAAAAAACGTCCATTGCCGGGTATATGTTTTATGATTTCTTCCGCTGATAGTCGATTTGTTACGTTGCAACGTCCACCACCTGATATGGCCAATTTCTTTCCTACTTTTGAGCCCTTTTCAAGGAGCAGCACTTTTTTGTTTTGCTCGGCTGCGGCGATTGCTGCCATCAATCCTGATGGGCCGCCTCCTATTACAATTACATCATACATAGATAATTTCTCACTTTCTTTTGCAAAAATTTTTTCGTTCAACGGATTTTTCTCTTACTTATTATACACGAAGTGAAGAAACTATTTGAGTAAATGGTCTTTCACATGTAAACTTGTAAAAGGAAATGTACGGGAACTTTTTGAGGAGAGTACCGTCACATGAAGGAAGTTAAATAATGTAAATAAATAACTTGCTCTACAGATTTGTAAGGTAAGTGAATTGTTATACTAAGAGAATTTCATATAGAACGGTAGGTTATTTCATGTCTTCATTAATGAAAGGAACAGCCATATTGACAATCGGGTTGTTTCTATCAAAGCTTTTAGGGTTAATTTATATTTTCCCGTTTTACGCCATTGTAGGTGAAGATAATATTGCTTTATACAATTACGCCTACATTCCTTATAACATTATGTTAAGTGTTGCCATTGCGGGACTGCCGATTGCAGTTTCAAAATTCGTCTCGAAATATAATGCACTTGGAGATTATGATGCCGGCCGAAGACTAGTAAAAACAGGTGCATTACTGATGACGCTTACAGGAATTGTAGCGTTTATTTTAATGAATCTGCTTGCAACACCGCTTGCAAATATAGTGATTGACAGTGAAGAACAGACATTTACTGTTGAGCAAGTAGCGAACGTGATCAAATGGGTGAGCTATGCATTAATTGTTGTACCGTTTATGAGTTTAGTACGTGGTTACTTGCAAGGGTACGGCCACTATTTACCGACATCTGTTTCTCAGTTAGTCGAGCAGATCGTGCGCATTGTCTTTTTACTTGGTGGGGCATTCCTCGTTGTTAAAGTGATGGGCGGTGATGAGATTGCCGCAATTAATTTCTCAGTGTTTGCTGCATTTATCGGCGCGATTGGCGGACTGTTGACATTGTTTTATTTCTGGAAAAAGCTACGCCCTGAAATTAAGGCTGTTCAAACTGTTGCACCAAAAGAACAGAGGCTTCCTTATTCGGATATGTACAAAGAAATTTTCAAATATTCGATTCCTGTTGTTTTTGTCGGGTTGGGAGGATCGTTATTCCAGCTTATCGATTTGCTGACATTTAACCGTGCGATGAGCGCAAGTGGAGTACCGGCGGAAATTTATGAACCGTATTTTACAATGCTCAATTTGCTAACACAAAAAATCGTCATGATTCCTGTTGTGTTGGCGACAGGCTTTTCAATGGCCATCATTCCAACGGTGACGAAATTTTATACGGAAGGTAATTTGCGTCAAGTACATAGTGCGATGGATAAAACGTATCAAGTACTGCTGTTTATTACTGTACCGGCAGCGATCGGAATTTCGATTTTGGCGGAAGATTTGTATCATTTCTTCTATTCCTTCAGCGAAATGGGTACACAAGTATTAAGTCACTATGCACCACTTGCGATTTTCTTTGCTTTATTTTCAGTAACAGCTGCTATGTTACAAGGGGTCAATTACCAAAAGTGGGTCATCTTCAGTTTACTTGTCGGCTTGCTTACAAAGACGATACTCACGATACCGCTTATTCACCTCATGTCGGTAGATGGAGCAATTTTAGCAACAGCACTTGGCTATGGAGTGACAATCGCAATTAATATTTTTGTCCTGAAAAAAGTGACAGATTACAATGCGACAGTTGTGTTGCGACGTATTTTATTAATTATTATTCTCACTGTTGTGATGGCTTTAGGTGTATGGATTACACATATGATTTTAACAGCGATTGCCCCGGCGGATACAAAAGTCTTGGCACTGCTGTATGCAATTATTTGTGCAGGAGTCGGTGCGATTCTTTACGGCGCGATTTCTTATCGGCTAGGGTTAGCCCAATTATTATTAGGTGAAAAATTCACGAAAATTGCACGTAAATTAAGATTAGTAAAATAAAAATGAGGACGTCTACAATAAAAGGCGTCCCCTTTTTTCATGGAGGACTTTATGCGTTTAGATAAATTATTGGCCAATATGGGCTACGGCTCACGAAAAGAAGTAAAACTATTATTAAAGCAAAAAGCGGTAACAGTGGACGGAGTTACAGTAAAAGATTCGGCAATGCATGTAAATCCTGAAAAGCAAAATGTTTCGGTATTCGGTGAGCGTGTGGAATATGTGGAGTTTGTTTATTTAATGATGAATAAACCACCGGGTGTCATCTCAGCTACAGAAGACCGTTATGATCAAACGGTCATTGATTTACTTGACCCGTCTTATCAGCACTTTAAGCCATTTCCTGTTGGACGGTTGGATAAAGATACGGAAGGATTGCTGTTAATTACAAATGACGGCAATTTAGCACATAATCTGCTTTCTCCTAAAAAGCATGTCCCAAAATGGTATTACGCGAAAATAGACGGAGTAGTTACGGAAGCCGATATCGAAACTTTCGCACAAGGTGTAACATTGGATGATGGCTATCATACAAAGCCGGGGGAATTAAAAATATTAGTTTCTGGCGAAGAATCGGAAATTGAACTGATGATCCAAGAGGGTAAGTTCCATCAAGTGAAGCGCATGTTCGAGGCGGTAGGCAAGAAAGTGACGTATTTAAAGCGTCTGTCAATGGGAACATTGGAGCTTGATGAAGAATTGGCTTTAGGGGAATACCGCGAGCTGACAGAACAGGAACTTGAACTTTTAGCGACAAAATAATAAACAAAGGAAAAGCGAATGCCCCGACGAAAAGGCATTCGCTTCTTTTAGTTCTCTGTGTCAAGAACTAAGTGAACGCTTGCTGAGTCAGCAATGTTCATAATATTTCATTTGTAACTGATCGACACCTTACGTTATGTTGGGACAATTAGTCCTTTCTCACAAAATAAAGAATCAGCCGCTTTCAAGAATTCTAAGATGTCATTTTTACTTTTTTCTTCGTCGTTGTCCATTTACCCCGACTTGGACTCATTACCAAGTCATTGAAGGCTAACACATTCAAATCTCTTTGAATGGTGCGAGGAGTGATGTTAAACTCTTCGACTAAATCCTGTGTAGTCACTTCTCCTTTATTCAGGATAAACATATACACGTCTTTAATACGATTAAGCATTCTATCAGTAGTTGGCTTCATTTCTAAAAACCACTCCTTCGATCTTAATTTCTCATGGCATAAGACTAGCGGACGACAAAATATGTGCGGAGTGCACTTAGGCTTTAATAGTTTGCCTTAGACATCCCCTTTTCTGAAAGTTTGGTCAGAATAGATGTTCTGACACATACATTATAGCGGAAAACCAAACAGATTTCCAGAAATGAAAGACGAAAAACACTATTTTTACAGAAAATTCATATATTTAATATTCCTAGAAATAGAGAAAATGATGATTTTGTCAAATGATTATTGTAATTTCAAGAAGAAGGAGTACAATAACAATATTATAAAAATGAGGTGTCGTGATGGATTGGTTACAACTGGCTCAGGAAAGAAAAGAAGAGCTTATTCAGGAATTACAGCAATTGATTCAAATAGAAAGTGTAAAAGATGAAAATAATTTTTCTGATATAATGCCTTTCGGTGCTGGACCTAAAGCAGCATTGGAATTCATGCTTCAAAAAGGTATCGAGCAAGGGATGATTACAAAAAACGTGGATCATATGGCCGGCCATATTGAAATGGGCCAAGGTGAAGAACTTGTCGGGGTACTTTGCCACGTAGATGTAGTGCCTGCAGGAGATGCTGCAAGCTGGACATATCCTCCGTTTGAAGGACAAGTGGCCGATGGAAAATTATTTGGCCGTGGTGCAATCGATGACAAAGGTCCAACAATGGCTGCATGGCTGGCGATGAAGCTGATTCATGATGCAAAAATTCCTTTGAAAAAACGTGTACGTATGATTATTGGCACAGATGAAGAAAGTGGATTCCAATGCGTAACGCGCTACTTCGAAAAAGAGGAAATGCCGACAATTGGTTTTGCACCTGATGCAGATTTTCCGCTAATCAACGCTGAAAAAGGTATTGCCCATTTAACGTTCTCAAGTAAAGAAAAACAATCAGGCGATGAGCAATTACTGTCATTCTATGCAGGCAACCGTACAAATATGGTGCCGGATGAAGCGACAGCTATTTTAAAATATGCCGAAGAAAGCACAAATGAGAATTTTCTGAAATATTTAAAAGAAAATGGTGTTGAAGGTACTTTCACTAAAAATGATAATGGGATTATAATTGTGGTGAAAGGTAAATCAGCTCATGCAATGGAACCGGAAAAGGGAAGAAATGCAGCAGTTTACTTAGCGAAATTTTTACAAAATGTTGTGAAGACAAAACAAAGTAAGGCATTTGTTGATTTTATTGTCCGTGTTTTTGAGGATCATTTTGGAGCAGCATTGGACTTCCAATTTGAAGATGCACTGTCAGGACCGACAACATTAAATCCTGGAATCATAAGCTTTGATGAGCGCGGTGCATCAATTGAAGTGAGTATGCGCTATTCTGTGACATATCCATACGAAGAAAAAATTACGAAAGCACAGGCACTACTGCAAAATGAAGCATTTACGCTAGATGTAGTGAGCAATTCAATTCCGCATTTTGTGAGCGAGGAAGATGAATTGGTGCAAACATTGCTGCAAGTTTACCGCAAATACAGCAATGACTACTCGAAGCCACTTTCAACTGGCGGAGGAACTTATGCGCGCGTTATGGAAAAAGGGGTCGCATTCGGAATGCTGTTCCCAGGCGAACAAGATGTTGCCCACCAGGCCGACGAATTTGTTGATATTGAAAACTTGATAAAGGCGGCTGCGATTTATGCAGAAGCAATCGTAAATTTAGCAACTAACTAATAAAAAGGTGGTATTTGAGATGAGCTTTAGTTTATGGAATGATCAAATTGTAAAAAATGAAGAAGTACTGGTGGATAAGGAAGACCGCGGTTACCAATTCGGCGACGGTGTATATGAAGTCGTGAAAGTATATAATGGAGAATTGTTTACAGCGACTGAGCATATTGACCGTTTTTATAGCAGTGCTGAAAAAATCCGCATTACAGTTCCTTATACTAAAGATAAATTGCACCAATTATTGCATGAACTTGTAGAAGCTAATAATATTGACACAGGTCATGTTTACTTCCAAATTACACGTGGTGCCGGCCCTCGTAACCACATTTTCCCTGGTGATAATGTGAAACCGGTAATTACAGGGAATACAAAAGAAAATCCACGCCCATTAGAAAACTTTGAAAAAGGTGTAAAAGCTACATTTGTGGAAGATATTCGCTGGTTACATTGTGATATTAAATCATTAAACTTGCTTGGTGCGGTTCTTGCAAAACAGGAAGCATATGAAAAGGGCTGCTATGAAGCGATTTTACACCGTGATGAAATCATTACGGAAGGTTCATCTTCAAATATTTACGGAATTAAAGAAGGCGTACTCTATACACACCCAGCCAATAACCTGATTTTAAATGGAATTACACGTCAAGTAATCATTAAATGTGCTGCGGAAATCGGTCTTCCTGTTAACGAACAGGCGATGACGAAAGAACAGCTGCTTGCTATGGATGAAGTAATCGTTTCTTCAACAACATCAGAAGTAACGCCAGTTATTGAAATTGACGGTAAAGTTATCGGCAACGGTACACCGGGCGAATGGACACGTAAATTACAAGCACAATTTGAAACAAAAATTCCAAAAGGGATTAAAGCTTAATTACTCAATTTAATAAAATAGCGCGTTGCTTAACGGCAAGGCGCTATTTTTTTTTGCAGATAACCTGTAGAATATAACGTAATGAAGATTTGGAATGAACTTAGGGAGTAGATAAAATGGCTCAGTTAATAAAACTTCAAGATTATATTTCACGATACGAAATTGACTTGGCACGCTATCCAACGCAGTTTATTCGCTTAAAGCAAAATCAGTGGGAGCGAATAAAGTATCAATGGCAGACGGGTGAAACAATCGAACGTTGGGAACATATTGAGGAAGAAGTAAAGGAAGAGAAGAAAAAATCACTGTTCCAAAAACTTTTCCCTTTCAAAAAAGATGTAGAAGTATTTGAAGAAGAACAAGAAGATATCGAAAAAGTGAACATTTCCAACGATTGGGCTGTAGAAGAAAATGCGTATCAGGAAGAAGATACGACGTTAATTTTTGAACCGAATCTTGTCTATACGCCAAAAACTTTGGAAGAACTTAAGAAAATGTTCATTGATCAGTTTTTTCATTTTCAAATGAAATGGGCAAGCTCGACATTACGTGAAAAATCTTATGTAGATCCAAAATTTATGCGTGATACATTATTGCGTTCCATGCTTCAAACATTGCCGGACAATTACTTAGTATTCTATTATCCGATTTTACGTGTAAAAAAAGCGCCGATAGAATTGGATATTATCATTATGACACCGACAGAATGTCTATGCATTACGGTTTTGGAACAGGAAAGTCAGGCGGTATATATAGCAAATAGTGAACGTTTCTGGTTAAAGAAGGTCGGGAAAAATGAAAAAAAAGTGTTAAGCCCTTTAATTCAATTAAACCGGATGGAAAAAGTGATCGAACAGATTTTTCAACAGAATCAAATTGAATTGCCGATTCGAAAAGTATTGTTAACACGAAATGGCTATATTGATTATCCTGGAACAATGTATGGCGTTTCATTTGTGGATAAACGAAAATTCCCAGAGTGGATGGGCCAATTAGCGCGTTCCGTTTCACCGATGAAGCATATGCAAATGCGTGGGGCACAATCCATCTTAAATACTGTTCAGACAACATCCTTTCATCGGGATATTTGGAATACGGAAAATAAGGAAGATTAAATAATGGAAGTGCATTTTATAATTAATCCTAAGGCAGGTAACGGCCAGGGGGTTAATCGTTGGCGCCATTTCCAAAAGCAGTTGACGATCCCTTATCAAATCCATTGGACAGAATACAAAGGTCATTCGCTTCTGCTGGCAAAGGAATTAGCCGGACGGTCAACAAAGGAAAACCCGGTCTGTCTAATTGCTATCGGAGGCGATGGGACAATCCATGAAGTGTTGAATGGCGCAATACATTATGACAATGTTTATATAGGGGCAATTTCGGCAGGTTCTGGCAATGATTTTGCGAGAGGATATAAAGCATTCGAAACGGGTGAACAGCTAGAGCAATTTGTAAACACAGTAAAAAGTACTTCACACGATTGCGGGGTAGTGAACCTCAATGGGATAACCAAATACTTCATTAATAATTTTGGTGTAGGGTTTGATGCATTAGTGGCGAATACCGCAAACAACTCCCCACTCAAAAGTACCCTTAATAAATGGAAACTGGGAAAGCTGAGTTATCCGTATTATGTCATTCAAGCCCTGTTTTCATATCGACCATTTACGCTTACGGTTTTCCAGGAAGAGAGAATAAGGCGCTATGAAAATGTGTGGTTTGTTACGGCGAGCAATCAGCCTTATTTTGGTGGGGGAATGAAATTATCTCCACAATCGAATACAACCGACGGCCGGTTCGAACTGACCGTCGTTTCCAATTTATCGAAATGGAAATTATTATTTCTTTTCGGAACAGTCTTTTTAGGGAAGCACACACTTTTGAAGGAAGTCGAGCAGTTTGCAGCGACGGATGTACAGTTGATTTTTGAGGATCCGGTCTTGGTACATGCAGACGGGGAAACTCAAAAGTTAACTCCTGGTCAAAATACAATTGAAATTTCCGTTCAGAAAAATGCGTGGAATTTAGCAAAATAAAAGCAAACGAAGCTATTTTCCGTTATAATATGAGGCAGCTACACAATAGAAAAGAGGATAAGTGAGTGAGATTAAAGCATAAACCATGGGCAGCGGAATATATTCAACAACATCCTGATGTCATTATTCCAAACCCGGAAGATTATAAGGGCAAGTGGAATGAAGCATTCGGCAACGACAACCCGATTCATATTGAAGTAGGTACGGGTAAAGGGCAATTCGTTTTAGGAATGGCGCTGCAAAATCCGGATATTAACTATATCGGTATTGAATTATTTGATAGTGTAATCGTTTGTGCCCTTGAAAAAATTGAAGCAGCTAACAAACCATCGAATTTGCGTTTATTAAAAGTAGATGGCGCGAAGCTGGAAGAGTTTTTCGGAAAAGGGGATGTGGACCG
The DNA here is from genome assembly GCF_037975215.1 of Solibacillus sp. FSL R5-0449. Lineage (NCBI taxonomy): Bacteria > Bacillati > Bacillota > Bacilli > Caryophanales > Caryophanaceae > Solibacillus > Solibacillus sp. FSL R5-0449. The sequence goes on along the minus strand of NZ_CP150239.1, from coordinate 2,511,791 downwards.
TGTCTATCTGAACTTCTCGGATCCATGGCCAAAAACGCGACATGCAAAACGTCGCCTGACACATGAAGGTTTCCTGAAAATTTATGAGAACATTTTAGTTGATAACGGTGAAATCCATTTCAAAACGGATAACCGTGGTCTTTTTGAATATTCACTCGTAAGTATGAACGAGTATGGTATGGGATTAAACTATGTATCGCTAGACTTACATGCGAATATGCCGGAAGATAATATTATGACAGAGTACGAGGAGAAATTCTCGAAACTCGGTCAGCCAATATATCGACTAGAATGCCAATACAAGACGAAATAATAACGATTTAGGGGGATGGAGAAATGGATCGATTTGAATTTCACAACATGACACTGACTTGGCTGCATGGGGGTGTCACAGCACTGGATGGCGGGGCTATGTTTGGGGTAGTGCCAAAAGCACTGTGGTCGCGTAAATATCCAGTAAATGAACTGAACCAGATTGAATTAGCATGTGAACCGATTTTAATTCAATACGAGGGGAAAAATTACTTGATCGATTCTGGCGTAGGTGCCGGTAAATTAAATGAAAAGCAGCTGCGCAATTTCGGTGTTTCCGAAGAATCAACAATCGAAAAAAGCTTAGCTGAAGCTGGATTACAGCCAAGTGATATTGATGCGATTTTAATGACACATCTGCATTTTGATCATGCTGGTGGTTTAACGAAGTGGGAAGGGGACAAGCTAGTTCCGGTTTTCCCGAATGCAGTTATTCACACGACACAGATTGAATGGGACGAGATGCGCAATCCGAATATCCGTTCCAAAAATACGTATTGGAAAGAAAACTGGGAGCCTGTACAGCATTTAGTCTCAACATATGAAGGGGAGCTTGAAGTGGCTCCGGGCTTAAAAATGATTCATACGGGCGGCCATAGTGAAGGACATGCGATTATCCGCCTTGAACAAAATGGTGAAGTGGCGCTACATATGGCGGATATTATGCCGACACATGCCCATCAAAATCCGCTTTGGGTATTGGCATATGATGATTACCCAATGACGAGCGTATTTGCGAAGGAAAAGTTAATGAAAGAAGCGCTGTCAAATGGCTACCGCTTTATCTTTTATCATGATGCGTATTACCGCATGATTCAGTGGGATACAACAGGCAAGGAAGTAACGGACAGCCTGGAACGTTCGAAACCGGCATTAATTAAGTAACACGAAAGCACCTGCATGATTTACGATGCAGGTGCTTTTTATTATCGGTTTCGTACTTTCAGTATATATTTTGTATTCACCGTGATCAGAATTAAAGCAATGATCAGAATGGCAAAAAGCTGGGATTCACCGGATGCGACTGAATAGAACATGCATAGTAACAATGAACAAAGTAATAAAATATTCGTCAAATTAAATGCGGAATATAAACCTTGTAACATGATATGGCGTTCGCCTTCATCGGACATTTCAAACATCTTTTTGGTATAGTGTTTATCATTATAAGAAGGGATTTCACGGTACGGATACACATATTTTATATAATTTCCTACTAATGGTATAGCGATAATAGCTATTAAAATAATAGGAACTGAAAGAATTTGAATACCAATTGACTGTTCTGTAATGATACCAACGCAAGCACCTGCAATACTGATAATTAATGACATATTAATTGCCAATGAAGCATCACTGTATAGCTTATATAAATTCTCTTCGTGCAAATCTTCGTCTTCACCACTAAGCTGCTGCAATGATTGTCTTTTTAACTGGGCTAATTTGATGTAGCCCCCAACAGCTAACAGAAGCGCAATGCCTAAAAATACAATGGTCATTTCTGTGGCAATTTCGTATAAAGGCAGAGTAAATTCGCCTGTTACGATAAAGGATCCTATAAGTCCCCCAATAAGACCTCCAAATAAAAACTGTTTTAACGTTCTTTTCATTATAATTCCTCCTCTTCAAAAATAAAAATCTCATCAATCGGTTCGTTCAAAATTTTTGATATTCTTACGGCTATTAATAGTGAAGGGACGAGTTCTTCGCGTTCAATCAGGCTAATCGTCTGTCTTGATACTTTTGCGCGTTTTGCTAATTCGGTTTGATTTAACTGATACCTTGCCCGCAACTCCTTTAGTCTTGTTTTCATTTCTTCACCTCTTGTATATGATTGTAAAATAGTTGAGTCAGTTTGACAAGTATTCTTGTCATAATGACTAAAATATTTTTATAATTGACCGAAAAAATACGATGACTAAAATTACGTCATCGCATCCTCTACATTATATTTGTTTAATATCAACAATGGCACCGGAACGTGCATCTGCTGCGAACTCGTAGTTTTCAAGCTCGCCATCGATTGTACGGGAAATACCTCCACGATAGACCGGAGTTTCTGTAAAGCCATTACTGAAGTTTTCTGTTTTCATGTAAATCCAAGAACCATCAATTGGTGCGTGTTTTTTAAATTCATCTTTGATGTTGGCTAAAATTTGATCTGGATTCGCAAATGGTGCGACACGATTGCTCATTTCTTTAACAATGACAGCTGCTGCCATCCCTGTTACTACCCCTATTGTAAAGTCTTTTAAATTCATCTCAAAATACCTCCTCAAAATAGTGACTACATTTACTTTATCATATTCTGAAAATAGAGTAAAAATAATAGAAGGTTCGAAAGTCGAAATATTGCTTGCAATTTGTGGTATAATGAATGCAAATCTACATTTAGAGGTGTTGCAGAATGAATCAAGATACACTTGCTCTTTTTAAAACATTAACAGAACTGCCTGGTGCACCAGGGAATGAGCGCGCGGTCCGCAATTTTATGCGCTCTGAATTAGCAAAATATTCTGATGAAGTTATCCAGGATAATTTAGGTGGCGTATTCGGCGTGCGTAAAGCAAAAGATGAACAAGCGCCAAAAATATTAGTCGCTGGCCATATGGATGAAGTTGCTTTCATGGTTACTTCCATTACTGAAAACGGCATGATCCGTTTCCAAACACTTGGCGGCTGGTGGAATCAGGTTATGCTGGCACAACGCGTTACGGTCTATGCAAAAGATCGTGAAATTCCGGGTGTTATTGCATCAATTCCGCCGCATTTATTAACAGATGCTGAGCGTTCAAAACCAATGGATATTAAAAATATGCTGATTGATATCGGGGCAGATTCTAAAGAAGATGCGTTGAATTTAGGTGTACGTCCAGGGCAATCCATTATTCCCGTATGCCCATTCACACCGATGGCCAATCCGAAAAAAATTATGGCAAAAGCTTGGGATAACCGATACGGCTGTGGTTTAGCGATTGAACTGTTAAAAGAGATTCAAGGTCAGGAAGTGAAAAGCCATATTTATTCCGGAGCGAATGTTATGGAAGAGGTCGGCTTACGCGGAGCGGCTGTTTCATCGAATATGATCAAGCCTGATCTATTCTTTGCATTGGATGCATCACCTGCGAACGATACAACTGGCGACAAAAATGAATTTGGACAATTAGGTAAAGGAACATTACTTCGAATCCTGGACCGTTCAATGGTAACACACCGAGGTATGCGTGAGTTCGTGCTGGACACAGCAGAATCAAACAATATTCCATACCAATATTTCGTTTCTCAAGGCGGTACAGACGCAGGACGTGTGCATACACAAAATGACGGTATTCCTTCTGCAGTAATCGGGGTTTGCTCACGTTATATTCATACTTCTGCTTCGATTATTCATGTGGATGACTATGCGGCGGCTAAAGAATTGTTAGTAAAATTAATTCAAACAGCAGACCGATCTACAATCGAAACTATTCGCGCAAACGTATAAAAAAATTCAATATTATATTATAATACAAGGATGCGAACTTATCGCATTCTTGTTTTTTAGTTGCGGATACTAGGTTGAACGTGACTTACATAGGAAATCGGTAAACCATTTTATACAGGTATAGACCGTTTAAAAACGAACAGCTTGGAGATGAAATAATGAAAGTAGCAGTCGGATCAAAAAATAAGGCGAAATTAGGTGCCGTTGAAGCAATTGTCAAACAGTATTTCCCTGAAGCCACAATCGAAAATATGGAAGTACCCTCAGATGTATCGATTCAGCCTTTTTCAAATGAAGAAACGAGACAAGGTGCGATCAATCGTGCACGCCATACAATGATGCTGACAAATGCAGATATGACATTTGGACTTGAAGGTGGAGTCGATGAAATCGAAGGAACGATGTATTGCTGTAACTGGGGTGCGGCTGTTTTAAAAGATGGAACAGTTATTGCCAGTTCAGGGGCACAATTTGCCTTACCTGAAGAAATTGCTCAGGAGCTTCGTATGGGCAAGGAACTTGGGCCGGTGATGGACGTCTATACAAATAGCGAAAATATTCGCCATCATCAAGGAGCAGTCGGTATTTTCTCAAATAATTTAATTGACCGTCAGGAAATGTTTGAACATATTGTGAAATTATTAGTCGGTCAAATTTTATTTAAAATGAATAAAGAGCAAAAGGATCAGATGTAAAGCACATTCGTTGCAATACGGCTCGAAAAATTATTATGATACGATTGAACGTTTGAAAGAGAGGGAAAGCAATGGGTCGTAAATGGATACATTTGTTTTTGCTTACTTCAATTGTTGTTATATTATCAGCATGCAGTCAAACAGTCGAAGAACAGGCACAAGCTGGGATGGAAAATGCTGAAACAATATTTAGCAGCGAAACGAACGAAGCAAACAAAACGATTGGACATATAGAGCTATATTTACCAAAAGGATATAGCATTGAAAAAGGAATCGATGAATTGAATTATACAATTTTGAACGGAAAAGATTCTTATATACTTTTCGTCAATCAAAATGAACCGGAAGACAGTCGGTTACAGTATGACTTGTTAAAGCAGGAAAACAAAAATGAAATTGTGGAAGAAAAAACTTTCGAAGAGGATGGCCATTTCGGATTTTCTGCTGTCACGAAATTACCTGAAGAGAAATATGAGCTGATTGTAAATATTGGCGGAGTGAAATTATCGACTATTTCCGAGGATAAGAAAATGGACGATAAAATCAAGGAAATGATGGAAATTGTGAAATCAGTGAAAGTGGTTAACTAGTTGGAGCGTTAGGGAAAGTAATCATATAGCTTTTTTGTTACAATAGATGAAGTAAATGGAACGGTTCACATTTGTGAGCCGTTTTTGATTAGATAAAGGAGTGGTTGAATGGAATCGAAACAGTTAGTAGCTGAACTGAAGGCTAAGTTAGGTGAGGCAAACTTTACATTCACATTCGATGAAAAGCATGATAAATTACGTCTTGAACATAAAAAAATCGGGCGGGGTATGGATATTTCTTTACCCGAAATTTTAACGAAGTACGAAAAGAAAAAGCAGCAGGCAATCGATGAAGTGATTTATACAATCGAACAAACCTTTTTAGCGATGCAACGGGAAAAAGAGCAGGGGTTTGCTGGACTGGCATCAGTTTATCCGATCATCCGCTCAACATCTTTCCCTAAAAAGTCGAATGAAGGACATGCGTTTATTATGACAGATCATACGGCGGAAACACGTATCTATTATGCGCTTGATCTAGGCACAACATATCGTTTAATCGATGAGTCCATGTTATCGAAATTAAATGTAACAGAGGAGCATATACGCGAAGCTGCCCGTTTTTCTGTAAAAAAATTGCCGACTTCTGTTAAACGGGATGAAGTTTCAGGAAATGTATATTACTTTTTAAATCAGAATGACGGTTATGATGCAAGCCGAATTTTAAACGAAAGCTTTTTAAAGGAAATGGAAGGCCAAATTGAAGGCGAAATGACGGTATCTGTCCCGCACCAGGATGTATTAATTATTGGTGATATTCGCAATGAAGTAGGGTATGATGTATTAGCGCAGATGACGATGCATTTCTTTACAGTTGGCGCGGTTCCGATTACGAGCTTGTCATTTGTATATGAAAACGGTCATTTAGAACCAATATTTATTTTAGCGAAAAACAAAGTAAAAAAGGAGCAAGAAGAAAAATGAAAGTAGCTTACAATAAAGCACACGTAGGAGATGTCCTATTAGTTCAATTATCAATGGAGTCAATCGTAAAAACAGCGATGGATCGCGCTGGCGATGTAGCCATTTTAAAAGAAGAGACAACTGGTGAAGTGAAAGCTTTCAACCTTTTTAATGCAAGTAAGTACGTACAACTGGATGTTGCAGGAAATGTGGAAGTAACACCGGAGCTTGTAGAAAAACTAGAAGCGGCATTAAAAGCAAATGGCGCAGAAATCTCATTGGATGTAGACTTCTCACCAAAATTTGTAGTTGGCTATGTTGAAACAAAAGAAAAGCATCCAAATGCAGATAAATTAAGTGTTTGTAAAGTAAATGTCGGGGATGAAACATTACAGATCGTATGTGGAGCACCGAATGTTGATGCAGGCCAAAAAGTAGTTGTAGCTAAAGTTGGCGCTGTAATGCCTTCAGGTTTACTGATCAAAGAAGGTAACCTGCGTGGTGAAGATTCATTCGGTATGCTTTGCTCAGCACGTGAACTGGCAATTCCAGGTGCACCAGAAGTAAAAGGGATTTTAGTACTGGATGATTCTGCAGAAGTAGGAAGCCCATTCGAAGTTTCAACTCGTTAATAAGTACGATAAGTTAGTATGTTGAGCTGAGTCTCTCATACTAACTTTTTTTTATCCTTAAAAATATCAGCGACAAAGCGCATTTAACCGGCAAATATGATATGCTTTTGAGGTGTATATTATTTATGCACAGCAATCTAAATAAGAATAAAGACCGTTGCAAATAGTGGAATTTGTACGGCAATGTTTTTAAGGAAAGAAGTGGTATTTATGAGTTGGATTAAAAATAAATTTAATAAACTATTTAAAATGGATTCAGATGAAGAATATGATGAGTATGAACAATCACCAAAATCGGATGATATAAATCAGACAAACCAATCACAAGCGCAGCAAGATTATTATGAAGAACCTGATGCACCAAAAAAAGCATTCCGTTTTCCTCTAATAGAAGATAATTATGAGCAATCAGCAAAACCGGAAAATGAGCAGCGACAAACGACGCGCTTTTATGATGATGATAAGGAAGAACTGACATTACCGAATTACTTGCAAAAACATTCAGCGAAGGAAGTATATGATGTTGAAGTCTCCGGCATTCGGGATCTGCTGGAACGTCGCCGTAAAGGGAAAGGTCATACAAATATAGCACATACAAGAGACCCGGTTCGCCGTTTGCCAAATTTAAAAGAAGAACGAGAAGCTATACGTCACAATAAGCCTGTACGTGGTGAAAGAACTGAAAATAAACAAATTTTAAAACCGATCGAAATTAGGAAACGTTTTATTCCTACTGACGTTCCATCACCTGTCCATGGGTTTAAAAAGCCGTCACCTATTGAAAAATTAATTGAAAAGCAGCAGGATGAAAAGTTAAAAAAAGAAGAGCAGGAACCTAAATTACGAACTGAACAAGAACATACTGATAATGCAGAACAAGCGATTGAGCAGGTTGTTATACCAAATAATGAGGAAGAACAACAAGCTGTGCCAAATCTTGAACAAGGAATATACGAGTCTAGTAAAGAAGTAGAAATTTCACAGTCTGAAAACCTTGAAGCAGAGTCACAATCAGAACCTGAACTAGAACCTGCATCTGAAGCTGAGGTAGATCCAGCACCTGAACCGGAAGAATTAATTTTAGGCGAAACGGACGAATCAGTTGAAGAAGAGCAGCAACCGATGGAAGAAGAGGTAGTTGAACATCTGACAGAAGCGGTTATTGAGGTAGAAAATGAAGTGGAAGAGGCTGTAGTAGACGAACCTTCAGCTGCAGAAACAATCAATGATGTTCAAGTGAAACATGTAACGATTGAAAATTCAACGATTCATATCGGTCATTTGAATGTGGAGCAAATGCCTCCATCATCTGAAGAAGCCGTTGTAATTGAAGAGAAGAAGGAAGAAACGGATGAAGTTCAGCCAATCAGTACGAGAAGCCGTGTTCCATTTAATGTGGTGATGCTGAAGTCAGACAAGCAAAAATTGATGACGAAACAATTTGTCGAGCAGCAGCTTAGCATGCAAAGCAAACAAAATAAAGTAGATGAAGTAAAGCAAGAGAACATAATTCATCCGGCTGCACAGACAGATGAAGCTAATACAGAACTAGAGGATACAGTGCAGCAAGGAAACAATGATGAAGCAAAAGCTGTTAATCCTGCAACAGAGCCATTGCAAAATGAAGTACGACAAGTACAGGAAAATGCTGAAATCAATTTTAACGAACATGTTATAAAGCATGAGCCGACGAATCAGTATGAAGAGGAAACGATGCGCACATCCACTTCTACATCTGTAGGATTACTGGAACGTGAATCCGATATACCTGAAAAAGTTGAAGAGCTATTAGAAGTAGCAGCAACTACGGAAGCTGTAGTGGAAGAAGTGCCGGAAACATTGAACGTTCAGGAAGTACCGGAAATTCAAGAAGTGACAGAACTACCGTCAGTTAAAGTAGAGGAAGAGCCAATTGTTGAAGAAACGGCAGATGGAAAAGAATTATCTACGCAAGAAGTGATGGAAGAGGAAGCTGAAACCGTAATAGAAGCACCACCAGTAAAAAGAATTCCTTATGTGAAACCACCGCTTGAATACTTAGTACCGCCAGAGGAAATGGTGGAAGACCGCGACTGGATGGATGAGCAAGGCGAAAATTTAGTGGAAGCACTGTCTCATTTCCAAGTCCAGGCTCAAATTGAATCGATAGTCCAAGGACCGGCCGTTACTCAATTTGAAATTACCGTAGGACACGGCACAAAGGTAAGCAAAGTCCGCAATTTAACGGATGATATTAAATTGGCATTAGCTGCAAAAGATATTCGAATCGATGCGCCAATTCCAGGGAAGCGATCAATCGGTATTGAGATTCCAAACAGGATTTCCCGTTCGGTTCGCCTTTCGGAAGTGACAGAATCAGCTTCTTTTAAAGATTCGGATTCACCATTGGAGGCAGCACTCGGTTTGGATCTAACAGGGAAGCCGGTCACAATCGACTTACGGAAAATGCCGCATGGTCTGATTGCCGGTGCGACAGGTTCAGGTAAATCGGTATGTATTAACTCGATTTTAGTGAGCCTCCTGTATAAAGCAAATCCGAATGAATTAAAGCTGATGCTGATTGACCCGAAAATGGTGGAACTTGCGCCATTTAACCATATTCCGCATTTAGTCAGCCCTGTAATTACAGATGTTAAAGCCGCGACTGCAGCATTAAAATGGGCAGTAGAGGAAATGGAAAGACGTTATGAGTTATTTATGCATAGCGGTGCACGTAAAATAGAAGCATATAATAAAATGTGCGATGCAAATGGTATGTATGCACAGAAACTTCCATACTTATTAATTGTCATCGATGAGTTGGCAGATTTAATGATGATGTCCCCGCAAGATGTGGAAGACAGCATTGTACGAATTACGCAAAAGGCCCGTGCTGCAGGAATACACTTAATTGTTGCTACACAGCGCCCATCTGTAGATGTTATAACAGGTCTGATCAAGTCCAATATTCCAACGCGTATCGCCTTTTCTGTATCATCGCAAATCGACTCTCGCACAATTTTGGATTCACAGGGCGCAGAACGATTGCTCGGTCGAGGAGATATGCTATATTTAGGAAATGGAATGTCGGCTCCAACACGTATTCAAGGTACATTCGTAACAGATGATGAAATCGAAGAAATAATCGAGTATGTACGTGAACAAGGTGAGCCACAATATATATTTAAACAGGAAGAACTATTAAAACGCTCAGAAACAATAGAGGAACAAGACGAGTTGTTTGAAGAGGTATGCCGATTTGTGTTTGAACAAGGCTCAGCATCGACATCACTTTTACAACGCCGTTATCATATTGGCTATAATCGGGCAGCTAGATTAATCGATATGTTAGAGCGACATGGTTATGTTTCAGAACCAAAAGGAAGCAAACCAAGAGATGTATATATTACAGAGGAAGAGCTGTTTGAGCAATTCGGAGGCTAATGCACCAGCAAGTTGAACAATAAAAAATTAGAATTGTCGTTCAATTATCGTAACGTGTATTTAGTGCTATAATGTAGGCATACTTTGAAACAATAAATTGATAATTCAATGGGGTCTTCGTATCCTAGGAGGGTTTTATAAATAATGACACGCTATCATTTTACCGGTATTAAAGGTTCAGGCATGAGTTCCCTGGCACAAATTCTATTTGATGCAGGAGAGGAAGTTCAAGGTTCCGACTATGAAACATATTATTTTACGGAACAACCATTACGTGATCGAGGAATAGAAATTTTAAATTTCGATGAAAATAATATTAAAGAAGGTTTAACCGTTATTGCAGGGAATGCATTTAATGATGATCATCCAGAATTAGTTCGTGCACGCGAGTTGGGTGTTGAAGTTATTCGCTACCATAAGTTTTTAGGCGAATACAGCAATCGCTATACTTCTATTGCCATTACAGGTGCACACGGTAAGACGTCTACGACTGGTTTAATGAGCCATGTTATAGGCGGTTATATGCCGACATCGTATTTAATCGGTGATGGTACTGGTTCAGGTAAAGAAGATGCTTCATATTTTGTTATGGAAGCATGCGAATACCGTCGCCACTTTTTAGCGTATCATCCGGATTATGCAATCATGACAAATATTGATTTTGATCACCCGGATTATTTCACGAGCATTGATGATGTATATGATGCTTTCCAACAGCTTGCTTTACAGGTGAATAAAGCAATTATTGCTTGCGGTGATGATGAACAGCTTCAGAAAATTCAAGCCAATGTACCGGTTGTCTACTACGGTTTTGATCCTGCTAATGATTTTTCAGCGCGTAATATCGTTAAAACATCGGAAGGTACGGAGTTTGATGTTTATGTTCGAAATGAGTTTTACAGTAAGTTCTTTATCCCGTTATTCGGTGATCATACGATTTTAAACTCGTTGGCGGTAATCTCACTGTGTCATTATGAAGGGGTTCCGGCAAAGCTGATACAAGAACGCCTTAACACATATGGCGGGGTAAAACGTCGCTTTACTGAAACGAAAATGGGCAATGCGATTTTAGTAGATGATTATGCACATCATCCAACAGAAATCGCGGCAACTTTGCAATCAGCACGCCAAAAGTATCCGGATCGTGAAGTTGTTGCGGTATTCCAGCCGCATACCTTTACTCGAACTAAAGCATTTTTACAAAACTTTGCGGATAGTTTGAGCGGTGCCGACGCAACCTACTTATGTGATATTTTTGGTTCGGCACGTGAAAAACAAGGTGAGCTTTCAATTCAGGATTTAGCAAACTTAATTGATGGCTGTATTGTTTTAACACTTGAAACAATTGATCAACTTAAAAAACATGAAAATGCCGTATTCCTGTTCATGGGAGCGGGAGATGTTCATAAATATCAAGATGCTTTTGAAGCAATTTTGAACTAATTGAAAAACAGCTTAACCTCAAACTAAAGGATAAGCTGTTTTTCCATACATAACGTGAAATACTTGTGACGACCAACAATGTGTTTTGAATGAACCAATTGGGCTTTCCGTTATTGCGGGGAAATGTAGAACTTCTCTCCATAAAGGGTTTTATTCATCAACAGATTGGGGAATATGAAAGCATGGACAAAAAGGTCATTCGCCTTTAGTGAATAAATAAATAACAAATTAATGGTATTCACGTAAGAAAAGCTTGTATTTCTTGAGGGTTTTGCGGAAAAAATGCTTTTCTAGGAAAAGGATTGTCGCAATTTTTGTCGAATGTAATAAATGGAACTAGATAGAGGAGGTTATATTTGATGGAAGTATTACTTTATATTGCGGCATTAGTGGCTGCAATCGGATTTTTAGTCCTATGTGTAAGTATTGGTATGACATTGTTTTCTGTGAAGAATACATTAAATTCAATTGCAGGAACAGTTGCCGGTATTGAAGGACAAATGGAAGGCATTACACGTGAGACAACAAGCCTGCTTACAAAAACAAATGCACTGGCAGATGATATTTCAGATAAATCGGAGAAGTTAAATTCAGTAATGCATGCTGTAAAAGGTGTTGGTGATTCTGTTAATAACTTGAATTCATCCGTTCAACGTATTACAACATCGATCTCAACAGAAGTGCATAAAAATGAAGACAAGATTGCGCAAGTCGTTCAATGGAGTAATGTAGCAATGGGGATTGCAGATCAATGGCGTCAGCGCAAGCCGATTAATGAAGAAGATATTGTGTATACGAGTACTAAAACAAATGAAACACCACCAAATTTAGGCCAAAAGTCAAAGTTTGGTTTCTTAAAACGCAAGTAATAAGGGAAACGACATTCAATAACAAGGGGGAGTTTTTAAAATGGAAGAAACACGCTATGATTATAACCGATTAAATGATTCGATTTATGATGATGAAAAAATTCATGTTAAGGATTTTGTTATCGGAGCATTGGTAGGCGGTATTGTCGGTGTAGCGACAGCATTATTACTGACACCGAAGACAGGCAGTGAAATGCGTAATGATGTGGCGGTACAAGCTGTTACATTAAAAGATAAGAGTATTGAGCTTTCTGGTACTGCAAAGGAAAAGACAGCACAGCTTTCAACGCAATTAAAAGAGCAGTCTTCTTCAATTGTTGAAAAAGTAAAAGCAAAGACAGCAAAACAACCACCTGTTATGGATGATGGAACAGCTTCATCGGAAGGTGAGGAACCATTACCATTAGACAAAATGGTCGATGAAGAAGTACTTGCTGCTGAATCTCCGGATCCGGATAGTGTAAATACAGACCCGGATATCGCACCAAACTCAACACGCCATACAGATGTACAATAAGAAAAACGGCTCCCAAATTGTGGGGAGCCGTTTTTTATTTTATTCAATAACCGGTTGATCCGTTAGCTGAATTTCCAATTGGTCACCACCGAATATTTCGGCATCAAACGAAGAGGGCTGTCCATTCCGTAAAATCGTAAATGACCCTTTAAATGTTGCAGGTAGCTGCCAGTTGGAAAATCGAAAGACATCCTGATAAATCCACTTGCTTGTATCTTTCTCAATAATATTAATTGTAGCCCCATTCGGCACAATTGCTTCATGTTGGACTACTTGACCGTTTAGTAAAAACTCACGGGCTACTTTTACAAGTTCGACTTGTTCATGCTGAAACGATACGATCGCTTTTTCTTCCAGCAATAAATTTAAATGTGCTGCAATTTGTTCAGCTGTCGGTAAATGGCGTTGTTCAAATGTAATAATATCCCCATTTTGAATAGGGTAATGCAGTTTCCCTAGCTTTCCGTTAATGAAAAGCTGTGATGAAAAATCAGGGAATGATACAGGTTTCCCGTCGATATGAACAAAATAAGATTGGAACTGCTGCATATGCACAGATTGGTTCAATGACCTCAATGCATCTTCTACCGTTTCGATTGTTTCGACGACAATTACGTCTCGGTCCTGTATAGGTGTATCGAGTTTGACGATTTTACCGTTTACAAATACTTTCGGTTCAATATTATATGGCTTTTCTTGAATTGTCACAGTCATGACGGAAGCATGGTCAATAATATCCCCAATAGTAACAGCTGCGGCTGTCCCGTCTTTTCCTGGAATCAGTTTTATTTGATCTCCATTTTTAATAAGAGATTTAATCGAGGCATTTTCCCCATTGAGTATAATTTGTGCAGGCTGACCATGTTCACCAGGCACGAAAACATTTTGACCGTTCACTGTTATCGACAATCCATGTCCTGGCTTGCCGTATAATTGTTTTGCTCTAATATTCGCAGCCAAAAATGCATCACCGACAGTCATTTCCTTTAATTCAAATAGTCTTACGATTTGTTCGTTCACTTGAATTGACATGTAATGAATCGGCGCTTTTTGTGCAGCAATCGCAATTCCAATCGGTGTCACAAGCTCAGGCGTTGCAGCAATATTGTGTGCGCGTGTTAAATTCTGTATGGCATTCACATCACGTACCGCCACACGGTTAGCCGGCAAATTTAGTGTTTTGCCGATTTCTTCCGGCAAGCGGGGTGTTAAGCTCCCGCCGCCAACTAACATGACCGCTTTTGGTGGGATGTTATTGTTTAACCTTAAAATTTCCTCGCCAATGGACTTTGCCAAATTTTCAATTGCAGGGTATATTGCTTTAATTACTTCTTCCCGTGGGTAATGTTCGTCAAATCCTAAAATATCCTGGATGAGAATTTCCTCGCTCGTATGCAATTGGCGCTTTGCCATTTCAGCGACCGGGAAATCCAGTAAATAATGGTCACTTAAACTTTCGGTAATCTCATCACCGGCAGTCGGCACCATTCCGTATGCGACAACCGTACTTTTGTCTGTGATGGCAATATCCGAAGTTCCGGCACCAATATCAACAAGTGCCACATTTAAGCGGCGCATAGATGGTGGAATAAGGACATTGATTGCGGCAATCGGTTCTAACGTGAGCGCCTCCATCTCCAAATCGGCTCGCTTTAATGCGGCAAGCAATGATTCCACTACAACACGTGGCAGGAAAGTGGCAATCACTTCAACGGATGCTTCATCACCTTGCTGATCAAGGAGGCTTCCAATTTCTTCACCATCCAAACGGAAATATAAAACGGAATAGCCGACACAATAATAATGGTTATTTTTTGTATCTTCCTTATGGAGCAATAATTGTTGCTGCGCCTGCTGAACGGCTTGCAGCTCCAGGCGGTTAATATCTTCTTCCGTAAAGATCGGTCGGTTTTTAATAGAAATGGAAACACTGGCCTGTTCGGTCTTTAATGCACGCCCGGCTGCTGCTACACTCACTTTCTCCAAAGGACCATGCGTTTCTTCCAATTCAGTCTTGATCTCCTGTATTAGCTCCGCTACATACAGGACGTTATGTATTTGGCCATCAACCATTGCACGCTCTTTATGTTCTTTTACTAATATATCGGCAACATGGTAGGTGTCTGCATGCTGCTCTAAAATAATGCCGACAACGGACCGTGTTCCAATATCAAGTGCGAACAATTTGTTTGCCATATGAAAACGCTTCCTTTCTATTATTATTACAATACACTTTAGCGAGTTGAAGCGCTAAATTAAAAATACGTGACATTCTACAATAGTTTGATTATAATAAGATTATTACTTAAAAATGTATCATACTTTTTATTTAACTGAAAGTGCCGGATACGCAAAGAAGAGGGGTAGAGGAATATGCATCAACAAGATTTAGAAAGCTTACGTAGCCAGATTGACAACCTGAACTTAGAAATTTTACGTTTAATAAATGAACGTGCAACTGTAGTAGAAGAAATTGGTAAGATTAAAGAAAAACAAGGTGTGAATCGCTATGATCCGCTACGCGAGCGTCATATGCTTGACTTAATTAAAGAAAACAATAACGGTCCGTTAAATCAAATGACGGTTGATTATATTTTTAAACAAATCTTCAAAACAGCGCTTAAACAATTAGAAGCAGAAAAGAAAAAAGAATTACTCGTTTCACGTAAAGAAAAGTCAGAAGATACTGTCATTAATGTTAATGGTGAATTAATCGGTACAGGTGCTCCTTCTTTCGTATTTGGACCATGTGCGGTTGAATCATATGAACAAGTTGCCGCAGTAGCTGCAACAATCCAGGAAAAAGGATTAAAACTGATCCGTGGTGGTGCATACAAACCACGTACATCACCGTATGATTTCCAAGGTTTAGGTCTGGACGGGCTTAAAATTCTAAAAGATGTTTCAAAAGAATACGGTTTAGGTGTTATCACAGAAATCGTAACACCAGCTGATTTAGATCATGCATTAGATTACATTGATGTCATTCAGATCGGTGCTCGTAATATGCAAAACTTTGAACTATTAAAAGCGGCTGGATCAACGAATAAGCCTGTATTATTAAAACGCGGTCTTGCAGCAACAATTGATGAGTTCATCCATGCAGCAGAATACATCATGTCAAAAGGTAATGAAAACATTATTTTATGTGAACGCGGTATCCGCACATATGAAAAAGCTACTCGTAACACATTGGATATTTCGGCAGTTCCGATTTTAAAACAAGAAACTCATTTACCGGTAATGGTAGACGTGACGCATTCTACAGGTCGCCGTGATTTATTGTTGCCATGTTCAAAAGCGGCAATCGCTATTGGAGCAGACGGTGTCATGGCAGAAGTGCATCCAGATCCATCAATCGCATTATCGGATCAGCAACAGCAAATGGATATCCCGACATTCAATGCATACTACGATGAACTATTAAAATTCATGAAACAATACGAAGTGTCAAAATAAATATTAATAAGCCCATGTTGAGTCATTTCAACATGGGCCTTTCTGTATTTTTCGCAAGTGCTTCCGTGTTGATGGCATATTTTTTGAATATTTTAAGACAATTGATGAAAAAACCAGGTATTCACTAGGTTTTGGATTGAAAAGAGAAATGAAAATATTATATGATGAAGCTATACATAACAATTAGTATTACTAGTCAATTTGAAAAACTTGTATCACTAAGATAAAAAAGGGGGAGAAACTTTTGACTGTCACAATTTATGATGTTGCACGTGAGGCGAATGTATCAATGGCAACCGTATCTCGCGTAGTAAATGGAAATCAAAATGTTAAGCCTGCAACAAGAAAAAAAGTGTTGGAAGTGATAGAGCGTCTGGAATATCGTCCAAATGCAGTAGCACGTGGCTTAGCAAGTAAAAAAACAACATCAGTAGGAGTCATCATCCCTGATATTTCGAATAATTTAAATGCCGAGCTTGCTCGAGGCATTGAAGATATTGCGACAATGTACCGCTATAACATTATTTTGGCGAATTCAGATCAAAATGAAGAAAAAGAACTAACGTTACTTGATACGATGCTAGGGAAGCAAGTTGATGGCATTGTGATGATGAGTGAAGAGGTAACAGACACTATTCAACGGGCGGTGGAGGCTTGCCCTGTACCGATTGTATTGGCAGGGTCTATCAGTTCTACTGAAAAAGTAGCTTCTGTAAATATTGACTATTATAATGCGGCATTTGAAGCTGTAGAAACACTTATTAATAATGGACATACGAGAATTGCATTTGTATCAGGGCCGTTAAAGTATACAGTGAATGGTCAGCATAAACTTGCTGCCTATAAAGATGCCCTTAAAAAAGCAAACATAGAAATAGATGATGCTTTAATTGATGCCGGAGATGGCTCTTATGACGATGGATTGGAAAGCTGGGCGAATTTAAGTGAACTACAGCAACCGCCTACTGCCATTTTTGTCGGGAATGATGAGTTGGCAATTGGATTAGTCCATGGCATTCAAGATAGCGGGAAAAATGTACCGAATGATGTGGAAATCATCAGCTTCGAAAATTCAAAACTAGCGCGCATGGTACGACCTAGACTGACAAGTGTTGTATTGCCTTTATACGATATCGGAGCAGTTGCAATGCGCTTATTAACGAAGTATATGAACAAAGAGGAAGTTGAACAGCAACATGTCATCTTACCACACCGCATAGAAAAACGCGGTTCAAGTAAATAATAAAAGCGCCTGTCAACAGCTGACAGGCGCTTTTGCTTTATTATATATCTATAATTTCACCCGGAATTTATAGCAACATTATAAACAGTTTTTTTCTGTACGAATTATATGTAGGGCTTTTTCAAGCATTCGTGCATTTTTTTCCTCAATTTCAGCTTTACGCGGAATCGGATCATATAAAGGTTGTGGATCATGCCAAGTCGGTATTAGAGGAACAGGCGATTCCGTCTGCCATTTATCGAGCCATTGCTGCGGTAACGGTCCAGTCGGGGCAGGCTGATCGGTCATCTCAGTCCAAATATGTGACCAAGCACGCGGAACGACCCGCCAAATATCATAGCCACCGCCGCCAACTGCAATCCAGCGACCTTCACAATATTCATGTGCCAATTTATGCGCAAGCTTTGGTATTTCTTTGTAAATGTTCATTGTCCCGTACAAATGTGTGAGCGGATCAAAATAATGGGCATCTGCACCATTTTGCGTCAAGACGACATCGGGTTTGAAAAATTCAAATACTTCACGCATGGACTGTTCATATATTTCCAGGAAGCTCTCATCCTCTGTAAATGCGTCAATAGGGAAGTTAAAAGAAGTCCCGTATCCTTCACCGTTCCCGCGCTCTGTTATATTGCCTGTACCAGGGAATAAATAGCGGCCTGTCTCATGAATCGATAATGTACATACATTCGGATCATCATAAAAGGACCATTGAACACCATCGCCATGATGTGCATCAGTATCTACATACAAAACGCGTAGCCCATACTTTTCCTGAATATATTTAATCGCTACGCTGCTGTCATTATAAATGCAAAAACCGGATGCTTTTCCACGGAAACCGTGATGAAGTCCGCCGCCCAAGTTTAAAGCATGCTGAGATTTACCTTGCAGTACTTGATCGACTGCCTGCAATGTACCGCCAACGAGCAGTGCGCTTGCTTCATGCATATTTTTGAATATCGGTGTATCCTCTGTTCCAATACCATATGGTTCCCCTTGCTGGGGTGTTAACTCGCCATGACCAGCTTTTTTTACGATTTCGATATATTGCATGTCGTGTGCCAGCGCAATTTCTTCATCTGTCGCAATACGGGCAGGGACAATATCCTCATCCTTGAGTGCACCGATATTTTTCAATAAATCAATCGTTAAGTGTAACCGTTTGTGGTTAAACGGGTGTGTGTCCGAAAATTTGTAAGTGAGTTGTTCTGGTGAATAAATAAATACAGCTTTTTTCATAATGTAACGCCAGGCAAGTTTGGCCACAATACATCGTATCCTTGCTTACGCAACTCTTCAATAATATGCAGCGGATTGATTACTTGCAGACGGACACTTACAATTCGGGACTTCTTATTTTCACCATCAGGATATACGAGAACACTTAATACATTTGCCTTGTTATCATGGAATACTTTTGTTATTTCAAACAGCATACCCGGCTTGTCATTTACCCGAATGTCAATTTTAGATCCGGGTTTATGTGCGCCTGTTAATTCGATGTAAGTATATAGTAAATCAGTCGTCGTTACGATACCAATCAGTTTTCCGGCAGTAACAATAGGTAAACAGCTGATTTTAGCATCATAAAAAGTCATGGCTACTTCTTCAACGAAGTCTAGCGGGTGGCCGACAATCGGATTTTTGACCATGATTTTCTCGATTGGAGCATCATAAATCGTAGAGTCCGGTTCTTCGCGTAACCGGGAAGGCAAAGCGTTTTTCAAGTCATGGTCTGTAATGATGCCTACAACAAGATTCTCTTTGTTTACAATCGGCACATGACGGATATTTTTATCCCGCATTAGCCCGACAGCATCACGTACTGTGTTTTCAGGCAGGAGTGTATGTATCTCTCTTTGCATAATTTCTTCGACAATCATAGTTCATTCCCCTTTGTGATAAGAATTAATACATGAAACGATTTCTAAAGCGAAGTCTGTCAAATCTCTCCAATGTCTCAGTTCCAACACGTGCCCCCACACGCGCCATGAGACAGTTGGCAGGATGGGAAGTGATTTCAGGATCATCTGTTGCATAATACTCGAAATTGACGGATGTCATCATTCTCTCCATCATATTCCGGTATTCCCACACGGATAAACCTGTCCCTTTTAAATCCCAGTGCCAGTAATATTCAGTTGTAATGACCAAATAATCTTCCATTGCATCATCCATAAATGATACTTCCAATAATTTTTTGCCGGAGCCGGATCCTCTAAAAGAAGGAATGACTTCAATGGCGCCAAGCTCAATCATATTCGGAATCCGATCCTCAGACCAGCGTTCCAAAGGATCTGGATAGAGATACGTGACATAGCCGACAATAATATTATCCTGTCGAATGACAATAATGCGCCCTTCTTCCAGCTTAGCAATCCCGACAAGGGCTTCATGCTGTTGATGGGAAGGTCTGAAAGCTTTTAAATCTTCATGTAATGTGTAGGTAGCTAGTTTTTCGGAAGAAACAGGTCCTTCTACTAAAACATTACCATTCTTCGTTTTGAATTCAAGACGATAATAATTTTTCACATGAATCATAATCACACCACCTGCATTTAATACATCTATTATACTCTATTTCATGCGAAAATACGCTTAAATTCGCGAGATGTCACTAAATTGATTGAAAGTTTTAAATATTTTGCCTATTATAGTATTTTTATTGTAAAATGATTGTAGTTTTTAATGAAAGGGGATTTTTCATGGGGATGAAAACAATGGAAAAGCTAGCAGTTATTCCGGGGGAACATAATTTAAAAAATTATGAGGAAACAGCTGCGAATCATGTTTGGCAACATAGTGAAACAGCATTTTCTTGGTTTGAAACGGGGAAGGTCAATATTGCATATGAAGCAATAGACCGACATGCAACAACACACCGCAAAAACAAAGTCGCTCTTTATTATAGTGATGGGAATCGAAAAGAAGCCTATTCTTTTTATGATATGAAACGTCATACAAATAAGGCTGCGAATGTGTTGAAGGAAAAGGCGGACTTAAAAAAAGGGGACCGTATATTTATTTTTATGCCGCGCACGCCGGAGCTTTATTTCAGCTTAATTGGTGCATTGAAAATTGGCGCAATCGTGGGGCCATTATTTGAAGCATTTATGGAAGGGGCCGTATATGACCGGTTAATGGATAGTGAAGCGACCGCAATCATTACAACACCAGCATTGTTAAGCAGAGTCCCGCTTGAGAAGCTGCCGCTTTTAAAAACGGTTTTTGTTGTCGGGGAAAATATTGAAGAAACGGATAAGATACTAGATTTTAATAAATACTTTGCAGAGGCATCTCAGGATTTTGACATTCAATGGGTCGATAAGGAAGATGGCTCCCTTTTGCATTATACTTCCGGTTCAACGGGTGCTCCAAAAGGGGTATTGCAGGTCCATTATGCAATGATCCAGCAATATCAGACAGCACAATGGGTACTGGATTTAAAGGAGGATGACATCTACTGGTGCACAGCCGATCCTGGATGGGTGACAGGTACGGCCTATGGGATTTTCGGTCCATGGTTAAATGGTGTGACGAATGTCGTTATCGGGGGACGATTTAGTCCGCAGGCTTGGTATGGAGCAATTGAGGAATATGGTGTCACAGTATGGTATAGTGCGCCAACTGCATTTCGAATGTTGATGGGTGCAGGTCCGAATATTATCGGTAAATATAATCTTTCAACTCTTCGTCACGTTTTATCGGTCGGTGAACCATTAAATCCGGAAGTCGTAAAGTGGGGTATGGAAATATTAAATCACCGTATTCACGATACATGGTGGATGACGGAAACGGGTGGCCATATGATCTGCAATTACCCATCAATGGATATTAAGCCGGGATCAATGGGGAAACCTGTGCCAGGTATTTATGCAACGATTGTAGATGATCAAGGCAATGAAGTCCCGCCATATACAATGGGGAATTTGGCTATTAAAAAAGGATGGCCTGCAATGATGCGGCAAATTTGGGGGAACCCTGAACGCTATGAATCCTATTTCTTAAAAGGAGAATGGTATGTTTCAGGTGATTCTGCATTTAAGGATGAAGAAGGTTACTTCTGGTTCCAGGGTCGAGTAGACGATGTCATTATGACGTCAGGAGAACGTGTAGGACCATTTGAAGTGGAAAGTAAACTGCTTGAACATCCTGATGTAGTGGAAGCAGGCGTCATCGGAAAACCAGACCCGGTGCGCGGTGAAATTATTAAAGCATTTATTTCATTGCGTGAAGGGGTAGAGCCTAGCGAAGCGCTTGAATCGAATATTAGAGACTTTGTAAAAACCGGTCTATCCGCCCATTCGGCACCACGCGAAATTGAATTCAGAGATAAGCTGCCGAAAACCCGAAGCGGTAAAATTATGCGCCGTGTTTTAAAGGCATGGGAACTTGATTTACCGGCAGGCGACTTATCAACAATGGAAGATTAATTTTATATGCCAGTACTTCTTAAATCGGGGCGCTTACATATGTAGGTGCCTTTTGTATTATTATTGAACAATAATTTAGAATAATCTAGAATTATATAAAAATACAGTTGACTAAATAAATATACATACTTATACTTATTTTTATCATTTAGAATTCGTAAAAGATTTTTTCGGTTATATAAAATTGACGAGGTGACAACATGAAGGCAGGTATTATTGGTGCAACAGGGTACGGCGGGCTAGAACTGCTGCGTTTTTTGCATAATCATAAAGAAGTGGAAGAAATTGGATTATTCACATCTTCTGATGAAGGAACTCAGTTTTCGGATAAATTTCCGCATTTAACGGATATTTATAATCAACCATTACTTAAATTGGATGATGAGGCATTGGCGCAATACGATGTTATATTTGCAAGTACGCCATCCGGGGTATCAAGTACGATTTTTCCGTCTTTAGTTGAACGGGGTCCAAAATTAATTGATTTATCCGGGGATTTCCGGCTGAAAAATTTAGCAAGCTATGAAACATGGTATAAAAAAAATCCGGCACCACAGGAAGTTGTGGATCGAAGTGTTTACGGATTAACGGAGTGGAATGCGTCGGCGATTGAAAACGCAGATTTAATTGCCAACCCGGGCTGCTATCCAACGGCTGTTTTATTATCCATCCTGCCTCTTATAAAACATCGTCTAATTGATCCGAGCTTCCTCGTCATCGATGCGAAGAGCGGAATTTCAGGAGCAGGGAACAAACCGTCACAGGCAACACATTTCAGTGAAGCAAATGAGAGCTTCTCGATTTATAAAATTAATGAACATCAGCACATTCCCGAAATCGAACAAGCGATTTCAATGTTTACCGATATCGAAACAACAGTAACATTTAATACGCATCTTGTACCGATGACACGAGGTATTTTAGCAACTTCCTATGCACAAGTAACGGAAGGGGTTACTCAAAAACAATTAGTGGACTGTTTAACAGAAACATATAAAGATCATCCATTTGTCCGTGTCATTCAACAGGCTTCCGCAGTGGGAACAAATCGCGTGAAAGGTTCAAACTATTGTGATATTTATGTGAAACTCGATGAAAGGACAAATCGGGCAACGATTATCGGTGTGATCGATAATTTAGTTAAAGGAGCTGCCGGCCAGGCTATTCAGAACATGAATGTCCAATTCGGCTTCCCACAGCAAACAGGCTTACAACTCGTTCCGTATTTTATTTGATTTATAAAGATGAGAAATAAATGACTATCAAGTTGATTGGTTGGAGGGGAAGGCGAGTCGATTGTGCCTTCTCATTCATCAGCGAACAGATTATGACGAGGACAATTAAGGGAGGGTCATTAGATGACTTCAACAATAGAGATGAAGAAATTATCAAGCAAAAATATCGTATCACCAAAAGGGTTTACAGCAGCAGGTGTTCATTGCGGACTTAAACATAAGAAAAAAGATTTAGCGATTCTAGTAAGTGAAGTACCAGCAAGCGTTGCCGGAGTATTTACAACTAATGCAGTTCAGGCAGCACCTTTAAAAGTAACAAAAGAAGTTGTATATGAAACGAAAAAAATGCAGGCAATGATCGTCAACTCAGGAAATGCCAATGCATGTACAGGTAAACAAGGCGTATTGGATGCATATGAAATGCAACTGCTTGCCGCACAAAAGCTTGGCATCGCATCTAATTTGGTAGGGGTAGCCTCTACGGGTGTCATCGGGGAAATTATGAAAATGGAGCCGGTTAAAAAAGGTGTTGAACAATTAAATCCCGATTCAAAGTTAGAAAGCGGTATTGATTTCTCTCAGGCAATTTTAACAACAGATACTGTCATGAAAAATACAACTTATGCCACGATCATTGATGGCAAGGAAGTCATTGTATCAGGAACAGCTAAAGGTTCCGGAATGATTGAACCAAATATGGCGACAATGCTAGGGTTTATTACAACAGATGCCAATATTGAATCAAATGAGCTGCAAAAAGCATTATCAAGTGTAACGGATTGCACATTTAATTCAATCACTGTGGATGGAGATACATCTACGAACGACACGGTTATTGTAATGGCTAATGGCTTAGCGGGAAATGAACCCCTATCTCCATTACATCCTGACTGGGAAAACTTTTACACAGCACTACGTCTTGTGGCAGAAGACTTAGCAAAGTCAATTGCACGTGACGGGGAAGGCGCAACAAAGCTGATTGAAGTAGAAGTGGATGGAGCAGTTTCAGATGAAGAGGCACGTAAAATTGCAAAAACAGTTGTAGGTTCACCGCTTGTAAAAACAGCAGTATTTGGCTGTGATGCAAACTGGGGACGTATTATTGCAGCAGTTGGCTATTCAGGTGCTGTAATCGATCCCGATAAAATTACAATCAAAATCGGTGGGGCAACAATGGTGGAAAATGGCGAACCAATTAAGTTTTCCGAGGAAGAGCTTATCGAAATTTTAAAACAGCATGAAGTAAAAATATATGTGTCACTTGAAGTTGGGAAAGGGCACGGATTTGCATGGGGGTGTGACCTGACTTATGACTACGTTCAAATCAACGCATCATACCGCTCGTAAAATGGTCATCAAACTTGGCGGCAGCACATTAGAAGGTCTTAACGAGACCTTCTTTCGCAATTTTAAAGCGTTGCAGGATCAAGGGTTCCAACTTATTATTACACATGGAGGTGGACCTGCGATCAACCATGAATTAGCCGCTGCCGGGATCGTGTCACAAACGGTAAACGGACTGCGTGTAACAAGTGAAGAAATGATCGGTATTGTACAGTCAACTTTAATCGGAAAAGTAAACCCTTCACTTGTACATGAGCTCCATTCAGCAAATATTTCTGCTATTGGGCTGAATGGGTTTGACGGGGGACTGCTGGAGTGTGAATTTTTAGATTATAAAAATTACGCATATGTTGGAGAAGTGAAGCGTGTTAATATAAATATGTTAAACTCTTTGACGGAAGCTGGAATTGTACCTGTTATTGCCTGTATCGGTGCAACGAAGGATGGGCAGGCGCTGAATATTAATGGCGATACAGTGGCAAGTGAAATTGCATTGGCTGTCGAGGCGGAATGTCTCCTGCTTGTGACGGATGTGGCCGGTATTCGCATACAGGATGAATACCAGACAGAAGTAACACCACGCCTGATCGAACAATGGATTGAAGAAGGGCATATTTACGGCGGGATGATTCCGAAAGTACAGGGTGCCCTGAATTGTTTGAAGGCAGGTATACCTTCTGTACAAATTGTTAATGAAGCTTTAACCGGGACGACTATTTTAAGTGAGGAGCTAGTGAAATGAGTGCATTATTCCAAAATTACGCAAGAAGACCTTTTGCTATTGTCGAAGGCAAAGGAACAGAAGTATTTGATACGACAGGGAAGAGATATTTAGATTTTACGAGCGGCATTGCTGTTTGTAGTTTAGGGCATGCACATCCATCAATCGTTGAAGCTATTCAAAAACAAAGTCAAAAACTGTGGCATATTAGTAACTTATTTGAAAGTCCAGGACAGGAAAAACTTGCCGCATCATTAGTGAAAGATTTGCATTTATCATATGCATTTTTCTGTAATAGTGGTGCAGAGGCGAACGAAGCGGCTATTAAATTAGCACGTAAGCATACAGGGAAACATAAAATCATTGTGTTTGAACAGAGCTTTCATGGACGTACATTTGGTGCGATGAGCGCAACTGGACAAGATAAAGTACGTAAAGGATTCGGTCCTTTAGTGAGTGAGTTTATAACATTGCCATTTAATGATATCGAAGCATTGAAAGCTGCAGTTGATGAAGATACTGCTGCGATTATGCTTGAAATGATTCAAGGTGAAGGCGGAGTAAATCCTGCAACGGATGAATTCGCGAAAGCCATTCATGAAATTCAGCAATCCTCAGATATTTTAGTCATTGTTGATGAAGTACAAACAGGTATCGGACGTACAGGAACTCGTTTTGCATTTGAACAGACAGCTATTAAACCGGACATTGTCTCAATGGCTAAAGGTCTCGGCGGCGGTTTCCCAATCGGGGGAATTCTTGGGACAGAAAAGCTGTTTAACACATTTAATGCAGGTACACACGGTACGACATTCGGCGGGAATCCATTAGGTGTTGCCGTTGCTCAAACAGTTATCGATCAAATATTCAATGATGCCTTTTTGGATAATGTAAAACAAAAATCAGCATACTTTATTAAAAAACTGGAAGAAGCTTTTCCGGAAGATAAATATTCAGTTCAAGGAAAAGGGTTAATGCTTGGTCTAAGCCTTGGCGGAGAAGATGTGGCACCTTATGTGGCCGCATTGGATGAAGCTGGTCTATTAACAGTTGCTGCCGGCCCGAAAGTGATTCGATTATTACCGCCTTTAACAGTGAGCGAACAGGAAATTGATGAAGCAGTCAATTTACTTAAAGATGTATTAAAAGCAGAACAATTATCAATTTAATTACATTAAAAAATCTCACCAACCTATAAAAGTTGGTGAGATTTTTTGTTTTTATTCCCCTGATGGTTCTGGTTCGACCGGATCGACGTCAACTTCAATCTCATCCAGGTCTTCAATTACTTCCCCAGGTACAACATTTTCCTCATCTTCCGTTTCCGGTGGAGCTGGTGGTGCAGTTTCAACCACTTCTCCGACTTCATTCGAATAGCCTGATTCCAATCCTGTAATATCGACTGCTACAACGATGTAGCGAACACCTGGTGAAACTGATACCCGATAACCTTCATAAGATTTTAATGAACGTACAAGCGATCTACCCTGATCGGTAACACTATATACGCGGTAGCCAACAACATCATTGGATGCAGAGGCTGTCCATGATAGTGAACCGTTTGCCAATGTCGCATAAACAGGTTGCGGTGGTGCACTGTCCGCAGAGAATGGAGCACCGGTTACAACTCCATTACCAGAACTGAACGACAGCAATTTTGAAGCGTCTCCACCCAGTCTGCCTAACATCCGGTCAACGAATGCCTGATTCAATCCGAAACCGCTCATTTGGACAAACTCAGTAGGTGTATTCGGTAATGCAGCATACGTGTTGCCGTTAATCACAACTGATGTAGAAGATACAAAGCTGTCATCCGGCTGTGTTGGTAAAAATACATTTTTATTAAATAGATCGGAAGTGACTAAACCGGCATTGGCACATGAAGTTGAAGGTGCCAGGCCTGAAATACCACAAAATGATCGTGTCACAACGCCTTCAGGTTTTTTGAATGCTTCTTTCGTACCGACTAATTCCGGGTTGATATCATATAGCGTATTCAAGTAATTTGCCCATAGACGGTTTACACGTTGACTTGGGTGCTGGTAACGGTTATTAAATGCATAAAGGGTACGCAGTTTTTCGTAACCCATCCAGACACCTACCGAGATATTCGGATTATATCCAACGAACCAAACATCGTTATGGTCCTGTGTTGTACCGGTTTTGCCAGCAAAGTCAGACGAGAATTTCAGCTGGCTCTTTGCCAATGTACCAGTTCCGCCCTGCTTCAACACATCACGCAGCATATCGGTCATGATATATGCTGTTTCAGGTGCAAATACTTTCACAGGCTCTACTTCATGTTCATAAACAATATTGCCGTCCAGATCTTCAATGCGTTCAATCATGTAAGCATCGATAAATTGACCATTATTGGCAAATGTAGCATAAGCGTTAGTATTTTCTTCAACAGAAGCACCAATCGTCAAACTGCCCAGAACGGTCGAACTGTTTTCGTAATCAACAGGCAGTAATTTAGAGAAGCCCATCTTTTCCAGGAAAGTAGCAGGGCGACGATCTAAAATGGAATCATATAAACGTGCTACAGCCAAGTTTTGCGATGACGCAACAGCCTGACGTGCAGGAATTATACCTAATTCCTGGTTCGGGTTATAGTTCACAGGATCCCAACCAGTAACCGGATGTTTAAATTTCACGTCGACAACAGGGCTTCCTGCTCCGATGACACCATATTCGATTGCCGGTGCATAGGCAAGTAATGGCTTCATTGTTGAACCATTTGAACGGAATGCGTTTGTTGCATGGTTCACTTGTGTAATAGTGTGGTCGCGTCCGCCAACGAAACTTAAAATGCGGCCGGTGCTATTTTCAATAACGATACTTCCTGTTTGTACAGGAACATCCACTTCTATTTCTTCTCCTGTTTCAGGATCCTTTTCTTTCTTTTTGTATGTTTGACCGTATAAAGTGAACTCTTCCGTCACTTTTTTCATGGCATCATACATATCTTTATTGATCGTAGAGTAAATACGGTAACCACCGGAACGTATTGTACGGTCGGCCATTATAGTATATTTCTCATTTAAGTTTTCTTCTTCTTTTAAACGATCCGGATCAATACCGTCTTTTTCAGCAAGTATTTTTGCAAAAATTTCTTTTGAACGGAGCTCAAGCTCTGCTGTTAACCAAGGATATTTTTCTTCGGGACGAATTTCATATCCTTTGAAGTCTTGTGTAACATCGTACTTAATCGCTTCGTCATATTCTTTCTTCGTAATATAACCAGTTTCCTGCATACGATAAAGAACCGTCTTCATACGGTCAATACCTGGCTGCATCCCATCCGCACTTTTTTTCTCACCTTTATTTGTAAAAGGTGTGTACTTGAACGGTGCCTGAGGGATACCGGCAATATAGGCCGCTTGCGGTAAATTTAATTTAGATGCAGATACACCGAAAATACCTTGCGCTGCCGTCTCAATACCGGCAATATTACGTCCCGAAGAGTTTCGGCCATACGGGATAATATTTAAATACGCTTCAAGTATTTCTTCTTTTGTCATAAAATGTTCCAGACGATACGCAAGTAAAATTTCCTTTGCTTTACGTTCATATGAAACTTCATTCGTTAATATTTGGTTTTTGATTAATTGCTGTGTAAGTGTAGATCCACCTGTCTGTGTAGATGAGTTGGATACATCTTGCAGTAAACCGCGGATTACAGCTTTCGGTACAATACCTGTATGCTCGCGGAAATATTCATCCTCTGTTGCAAGAACAGCATTTATTAAGGATGGGGATATATTGGCAAGCGATGTTTCACGACGGTCCAAATCTGTTCGGATCTTTCCTATGTAAATATCGTTCGCAAAATAAAGTTCACTTGTTTCTTCATAACTGAAAATTTGCTCGCGCATTTCATCTTTTGATCGCAAAGGTTCATCCTTTGTTAATGATGCGAAGTAACCTGCGCCTACAGCTCCGACAAACAATAGTGTCGCGGCTGTAAAAATAATCGCCAGCAATATTAAATTCCAGAATACACCGCTTCCGATCCGGACATAGCGCATTCGTTCTGAAGAAGCAAGGATTTCGATTTTTTTATTCAATTTTTCGAGCCATTCTCTCACATCATCGACCTCCTAAAATCTTGTTTATTATAGCATATTTGAGATATAAACGAATATAAATATTGACATCAACTATTTTCTAGGTAGAATAGAAAATATAAATTTCAGGCAACGAAGAGTTTGCAGTAATAAATGTGTTCCCTGCATAGAGAGCTAGCGGTTGGTGAAAGCTAGACATAGCGCATTTATGAATTACGTACTTGGAGCCTGAACGGATCGTCACGTTATAGACGCTTAAAGTGGAAGAAAGACTGAAATTTCTTCAAGCCGGGTGGTACCGCGTTAAATAATATTTTGACGTCCCTGCATGCATTTGCGTGTAGGGACGTTTTTCGTTTCCTTACAAGTAAATGACGCATCATGTAAAAGGAGAGAAAACAAATGACAAATGAATTACTGCAAGACTTGGAATGGCGCGGACTGTTATACCAGCAAACAGACGCGGAAGGTATGGAAAAGCTATTAAATGAGGAAAAGGTTTCCCTATACGTAGGTGTTGACCCGACAGCAGACTCGATGCATATCGGACATATTGTGCCATTGCTTACATTACGCCGCTTCCAAAAAGCAGGCCATACACCGATTTTATTAGTTGGCGGAGCTACAGGAACTGTAGGAGATCCATCTGGCCGTTCAGAAGAGCGTCAGTTACAGACAATGGATCAGATCGAAAAAAATGTGCAAGGTCTAAAAAAGCAAATGGAGCGCTTATTCGACTTTTCATCGGATGCGGCAAACAGTGCTGTTCTTGTAAACAACAATGACTGGGTTGGTCCGATGTCATTAATCGATTTCCTTCGTGATTACGGGAAACTGATCAATGTTAACTACATTTTAAATAAAGATACAGTTGCATCACGACTCGACTCAGGTATTTCATTCACTGAATTTGCCTACACATTAATCCAAGGTATCGACTTCAACCACTTGTATGATCATCACAATGTTCGAATTCAAGTAGGCGGTTCGGATCAGTGGGGCAACATTACAACTGGCCTGGAAATGATTCGTAAAACACATGATGAAAATGCGAAGGCGTTCGGTATTACAATTCCGCTTGTAACAAAAGCGGATGGTACGAAATTCGGTAAAACAGCGGGTGGTGCTGTATGGCTGGACGCTGCAAAAACATCTCCATACGAGTTCTACCAGTTCTGGATCAATACAGCGGATGCCGATGTCGTGAAATACCTGAAAATCTTCACATTCCTGACACGTGAAGAGATTGAAGGTCTTGCAGTAAGTGTGGAAGAAGAGCCGCATTTACGTAAAGCTCAAAAAGCGTTGGCTGAAGAAATGACACGTCTGATTCATGGTGAAGCAGGTCTGGAAGCAGCAGAGCGTATTACAAAAGCATTATTCTCTGGTGATTTAAAAGCATTATCAGTAGAAGAAATGAAAGTAGCCTTCTCTGGTGTTCCTTCTGTAGAAGTGGCAAAAGAGGATAAAAATATCGTGGAATTAATCGTAGAAGCAGGGATTTCTTCATCCAAACGCCAAGCACGTGAAGATGTAACTAACGGTGCAATTAGTGTGAACGGTGAAAAAATTACGGATCTTGACTATGTAATCGATTCGAAAGACCGTTTGGAAGATGCTTTTGCCATTATCCGTCGCGGTAAGAAAAAATACCATATGGTTAAATTTGCTTAATTAAAATAAAACGTCTTGGAAGGCAGCAGTTTTCCAAGACGTTTTTTTAAAAGGAGTTTCCTGTTTCATAAAGAAGGTATAGGATAGGGGTGATAATATTGGGAAATAAATCGTATTTATGGAAAATTGTCGTTTCCATTTTTGTCTTACTGACTGTCAGCTTTTTTACTTTCATATTATTATTTATGGTAGCGTTTAGCGGTAACATTCACTTTATACCGTTCATCATTTCCGCTGCGGTCATTATATACATTGGTTATGTGCTTGTGCTTTTTGATGTATTTTATAAAAATAGAAAACGTATAAAAATCTTTTGGACGATTGCCGGAATCATTTTAGTCGTCTGTTTGATACAACCTGTTTATAAATGGTTCGATAATAGGGTGCCGACTGTTGATGCAGAAGTGAATATTTACCAATATGAGCCATTTACAGATGAAAATAAATTAGTTCAATTGGAGAATGAGCCTACTTTAAAGCTAGAGGAACCTTTACCGAAGATGGATGGCGCAACCGCATTGTATCCATTGTATGCCGCCATTACAGAGCATGTATATCCAGAAAAAGAATACAATCCCTACAAAAGTGAAGTTATGGTCAACCAGACGCATGAAGCCTATACAAATCTGATTTTCGGAAAGACGGACATGATTTTTGCAGCGGGTCCTTCCGATGCGCAAATTAACCAGGCTAAACAACAGGGGATTAAACTTCATCTGACACCAATCGGAAAAGAAGCATTTGTCTTTTTCGTCAACAGTAAAAATAAAGTCAATCGTTTATCGCTCGATCAAATTAAGGGAATCTATGCTGGGGAAATTACAAACTGGTCAGAAGTGGGCGGAAAAGATGATTCAATCAGGGCATTCCAAAGACCCGAGGACAGCGGATCACAGACAGCCCTTCAACGGCTTATGGGAGATACTCCATTGATGGAAGCACCAACGGAAGATATAGCGACTGGAATGGGCGGAATTATCAATGAAGTGTCCCGATACAAAAATTATAAAAATGCAATCGGCTATACTTTCCGCTACTATTCAAATGAGATGGTTAAAAATAAAGAAATCAAACTTTTGGAAATCGATGGAGTTGCACCGACAAGAGAAACGATTCGCAACAATACGTATCCGATAGCTTCCGAATTTTATATTGTGACAGCAGGCGAGCCAACAGGAAATGCTAAGGAACTGATTGATTGGGTGCTTTCGGAAGAAGGGCAGGCATTAGTCGAAAAGGCTGGCTATGTATCTCTTAAATCTGGCGAATAGCAAAAGATTGGTATGCTACTAAAGGAGCAATAATTTTGTATCACCTTAAAAGTATCAGTATAATAGAATGTATACATATTTTTAGGGGGATGTTATTTTGAGTGAGCAATTAACGGGCACAGTCGATGATCGACATGCCATATTAAGCATTGCTGTTAAACCCCGAGATACTATTCGTTATGTGTTAACAACTAAAAAGTTATCTTATTTCATTTTCGTTGGTATTATCGGAGTATTTGCTAGCAATTTAACCGGCTTTATCGGTGAAGAATTTACAGGACAATTTACATTGGGGGATATCGTCTATTCAACATTTCTAGTTAGTCTAATACTGTACTTTCTTTCTACCGTCTTATCGGCAGGTGTATTGACACTATCAGCAAAAGCGTTTGGTGGTGTAGGGAAATTTAAAGAAATGTTCCGCATGATTAGTATGACAATGATTCCTTATATTTGGATATTGCCGGTACTGCTTTTCTGGATGCAGTTCGCACCACAGTCATTTTTCTCGATTTCTTATATGGAAACATCATTAGGTGATTTGATCCTGCAATTTGTTTGCGGAATACTGATTATTATTAGCAGTATTTGGACATATGTCATTACCGTGATTGGAATTTCAGAAGTCCACCACATTTCGAAATTGAAAGCATTTTTTGCTTCATTTATAGTAATTGCTGTATTAGGAGCAATGTACTTTTTGTTTTACTAAAATACATTTTAATAATGTTATGTGTTTAAAATATAGTTAAAAGATGCTGCCGCTAAATTAGCGTACAGCATCTTTTTTGTTGCTAGCAGGCTGTATGTCGTCTAAGTATAAAGGAAAAAGCTGAATAAATTGTCACGGAACTTAAAATTAAAAGGGTCACTGGGGGAAGTGACCCTAATGGCGTGAAAAACAGTAATAAGTAGTTGGAATTATTTCTGGCTAGCTAAAGAATTTTTGTGATCGATGCTATTAGTAAGCGAAAGTAGCGCCTACAATAATTAAAAGAATGAATAGAACAACGATCAGAACGAAAGTTGAGCTGTTACCACCGCTGTTACCGCCACCACAGCCGTAACCACCGTAGTTTGGTTGTTGTTGATACCCTTCATATCCGTAACCCATTAAATTCACCCCCTTTCCTCGTTATCCTATTCAACGAAGCAAGGTTGACCGGGGCGATTGAACAAATTTCAAAAAATTATTTAATGCAAAAAAACCACCAGGCACCTGATGAACAGGGCTTGATGGTTTGATTCGAATATATCTGAAGCTCGAAAGATTAACGAGAGTAGAACTCTACGATGAACTGTTCGTTGATTTCAGAAGATAATTCAGAGCGCTCTGGTAAACGTACGAAAGTACCTACTTTAGAGTCTGCATCGAATGATAAATATTCTGGTACGAAGCTGTTTACTTCGATTGATTCAGCAACAACTGAAAGGTTAGCTGATTTCTCACGTAAAGAGATTGTTTGACCTGGTTTTACTGAGTAAGATGGGATGTCAACGCGGTTACCATCAACTAAGATGTGACCGTGGTTAACTAATTGACGAGCTGCACGACGAGTGCGAGCTAAACCTAAACGGTAAACTAAGTTGTCAAGGCGAGTTTCAAGTAAGATCATGAAGTTTTCACCGTGTACACCTTGTAATTTACCAGCACGTAGGTAAGTGTTTTTGAATTGACGTTCAGTCATACCGTACATATGACGTAATTTTTGCTTTTCAGTTAATTGTAGACCGTACTCTGATTTTTTACCACGAGAGTTCGGGCCGTGTTGACCTGGTGCGTAAGGGCGTTTTGCGATTTCTTTACCTGTGCCGCTTAATGAAATACCAAGACGACGAGATAGTTTCCAAGATGGACCTGTATAACGAGACATAATTGTGTCTCCTCCTTAAAATTGGTTTTTGTTGTAAAAGAAAAAACCAGTTGTACCCGACATTAAACGGTATTCTATTTTCATGTATCTTCGCCCATGCAGCCGAAAGGGTTACACAATACACCATTCTGTCTAAACAGAAGGAATAAAATACTACATTTAAGTTATACAACTACTGCATTCATTTTACACAAAGGCTATTGTATCTTTTTTTTATCTATTCGTCAACAAAGGTGTATTACTTTTTGAATATATTAAGAGGGAATGAAAAATAAAAATAAATGATCATTTGTATGGGTATTTAAGCATAAAACTGGGTAGTGGATAAGAACGGTAAAATGCTTGAATGTTCGAAAAACAATGCAAATGGAGGTGTTTATTAGAAAAATATAACAAAATTAAATAGTCAATAAGGCATAAAATGTGTATACTTGTGGTTAAGTGAAAAGAACCGACATTGCAATAGTAAAAGAAAAGGTGATTTAATGGTGGAAAATCAACAAAAGATTGATCAATTTAAATCGGATATTTTAAGCCTTTGTATGAAGACGAAATTACAACGAAGTAAATTTTATGATTACTTTTTCCTATTAGAAGAATGCCTAATAAAACACTTTGATATGGAACATTGTTTTTTATTTCATGTAAGCGAAAATAAATTGAAACCGATCGACAACTTAGAACTGCTGAATGTTGATGTAACATTAGATTTAATACAACCCTATTTTAACGGTAATAAAGTTGTGAAGTTACCAGGGTTTTTAAGAGAGCAGCCGTATTTTGCAAACCATACGGATGTTATGCCACTTATAATAAACGATAAAATAGAAGCTATTATTATATTTAAATATAATCCAGTAAACGCACCTATTGAAAAAGTGCTGACAGAAGATATTGTAAGTGCGATATCTGGTTCCTATTCATTTTTAACTTCAAAATATGAAGTTTATTCGAATGAACAAAAATACCGTAAATTGTACGGTATGACCGATCTTTTCCATTCGACGATGGATATTGATGTAATTTTGGAAAATGTGCTTGTTACAATTGAAGAGAATTTTCCTGGTCTGGAAGTTGAACTGATTTTATCGAATGACCAAGACCGTCAAACGAGAGTGAAAATAAAACCTTTCGACTATTTGTCGGAGCGGCCAGCAACCATTGAGTCTTTCGTATCGGGAGAATTGAATGAGGATATAGCTGTTGAACAAAACCGCCGATTATTGAATGTTCCTATAAAAGGGAGACAAGCCATATACGGAATTTTACAGGTGAAAGCACCTATCAATTACCCATTTGCAAGTTCAGAAAAAGAATTTATCCGCATGCTTGCCCAAGCTTCAGGAAATGCTTTGGAAAACGCAAAACTCTATCATCAATCACATCGTCTCATCACGGATTTGCAGTTGATCAATGAAACTTCCCATCGTTTAAATATGAAATTAACAATCAGTGAAATGCTATTATTTTTACAAAAGCAAATGATGAAATCGTTTCAGCCGATGGAGTTAGGATTCCTTTTTAAAGAAGATGACAAGTATATTTTGACTGAAGCTTGTACAGACCTTTTCAATCATATAGCGTGTAATGTATATATTCAGCATGTGGAAAAACATTTTCAATCGACACAAGACCCATTATTTATTGCTGATTTCAGCCGTCTTATTTCAGGGGACATTGAGTATAAATCGATCATGGCCATTCCAATGATTGTAGAAGAAGATATTATCGGGTTTAGCATTGTATTGCATAAAGAACCATATTTCTTCTCCTTTGATAGCTTCAAATTAATGCAATCACTTATTCATCATTCCTCTTTAGCAATTTCCAATTCGGTATTGCGTGAACAGCTTCAGGAAATGGTGGATCGAGACCATTTAACAAAGCTTTACGCTAGAAGTTACTCCGATGCATACGTGGAAAAGGCAATTCAAAAGGAAGATTCAGGGATGTTCCTGTTAATTGATATTGATAACTTTAAAAAAGTTAATGACACATACGGCCATCAAGTTGGAGATGATGTAATCGTACAAATAGCTAAGCGACTCCAAAGTGAAATAGGAAAAAGAGGCATATGCTCACGCTGGGGTGGTGAAGAACTCGCTATCTATATTCCGAATATTTCAGAAAGAGAGGCAATTGAAATTTCTGATGGGATTGTACAGATGGTGCCAAATGTAACAAATCCTTCAGTTACGGTTTCTGCGGGTATGATTACGTGGCATAAGAGCAGCCGTCCGGATTTTAAAAATATGTTTTTGCAAGCTGATATTGCACTTTACCATGCAAAACGAAACGGAAAAAACCGACTATGTGTATATGAAAAACCAATGGAACTACAATGTTAAAGGGAGTACCCGGAATTATTTTTCGGGCACTCCCTTTTTAGCAATTAAATATGCTTTAACAGTATATTCACGAATTTTTCCAAACCATCTTTATCTTCGGTAGTAAAACGTGCTTCAATCGGGCTATCAATATCTAAAACGCCTAAAACGACTCCATTTTTAATTAAAGGAATAACGATTTCCGATTTGGATGCAGCGTCACAAGCAATATGACCTGGGAAAGCGTGTACATCGTCTACAACCATTGTCTGTTCTTTTGCAACGGTTGTGCCACAAACACCGCGACCTACAGGAATTCGAACACAAGCAGGCAAGCCCTGGAATGGTCCAAGTACCAATTCGCCTTCATCCATTAAATAAAATCCAACCCAGTTAATTTCCTTTAAAAAAGTATTTAATAAAGCGGAAGCGTTACTTAAGTTAGCGATTAAGTTTTTTTCCCCTTCCAGCAATGCATCCAACTGTTTAGAAAGCAGTTCGTACTGTTCTGTCAAAGTCCCGTTATAAGTAATATTTCCAAACATAGAAATCCTCCAATTAAAAAGTTATTTTGTCTTGCAATAAATTATAATGCTGATGTAAATCAGCTGCCGTATGGGCATCCGAGCCGAAAATAACCGGGATTTGTAAATCAATTGCCTGTTTCACAAATGGATAGGGCGGGTATGGCTCCTTACAATACGGTTTACTCAGACCGGCACTATTAAAATCCAGCTCATAATGACCGGTTTGCATCATCTTCAATAATTCACTGATGTCCGCTGCATCATCGATCTGTTCGTCATGGGCATGCTGGAATTTATGGATTAAAGTAGGATGTCCTATACGCTTTGGTTTATATAAGCCTAAATCTGCTTTGATCGACTTTTTCACCGTTTCGTAGTAAAGCTTATACATAGGAAGAATGCCGCCAACCTTATTGGCAAATTGTAAATATACTTCCTGTGAAAAGTCAATACATACATACTCGTCTTGAAAGTTTAAAAAGTGTACGGACAATATGGCGTCATCCATCAATGGACCGACTTCATTCAGAAATTGTTTTGTTTCATGTTCATAGCCGACAATATAGTCTACTTCTAAGCCAATATTGATTTTAATTTCAGATTGATACTGTTCTTTAGCGCGCTTCAGTAGTTTAAAGTAATCCATCAAATAAGCGGGATTCATGCCGCTATCCTTGTCAGGCGTTGGATCGACAAAGTTTTCAGGTAAGGGGGCATGCTCTGTAAAAGTAATCTCTTTAAAGCCGCTTGCTATCGCTTTTTCGACATATTTTTCGATCGAATCTGTAGAACCATGGGGACAAAAAGGTGTATGTATATGACCGTCTCGTTTCAATTGAATGACCTTCCTTCAAAATTATGGTATTTAAAAGTAAAAAAAGCTGGAAATAGTTAAACAAATATAAAAAAACATGTTATTATAAATAATACGTATATAGCTAAAATATTGATTTTATTTGGGATTAGGGGGCTTACAATGATAAAGTATATCATCATTGTTGTCGTCGTACTATTAGCATTATTAATGGCAGGCTTAGTAGTAAGACGCAAGCATAATGCAGAAATAGGACGATTAGATAAGGAAAAACTACAAATACAACATTACCCGATTTTTGAGGAGCTCGCAAAAGTAAAAGCCCTTAATATGAACGGTCAAACAGAAGAGCTGTTTGAAAACTGGCGTAATCGCTGGTTGGATGTTGTCGATAAGCAAATTCCGAAAATTGACGAATTGTTGTTTGATGCGGAAGAATTTGTCGACCGATTTAAATTTAAAAAAGCATCACATACAGAACGTGATATCGAACAGGAGCTTGCTAAATGTGAGCAAGTACGTGTGCAGATTATTACTGAACTGGATGAATTGATTGGCAGTGAAGAGAAAAACCGCATTGAAATCGAGCAGCTGAAAGAATATTACCGCTCTGCACGCAAGACAATTTTGGCGCACCAGCATTCATTTGGACCTGCGTTGGAAGCGTTGGAAAAGAAGCTGGAGCAATTTACGCCGAAGTTTGAAGAGTTTGATGAGTTAACGAAAGACGGCAACTATTTGCAGGCACGTGAAATTGTCCTACAGCTGAACAGTGAAGCACAAGAAATTTTTAGTTTATTAAATGATGTGCCGACACTGCTTACAGAAATTCAAACTAAAATCCCAACTGCAATTCATGAACTTCGTAATGGACAGCGTGAAATGGAAGAACAAAGGTATTATTTACGCCATTTAGAACTGACGGAATATTTGAATGGACTTGAAAACGAACTGGAAATGTTAAAAACGGCAATTGCTGAATTGAACTTGCCGGCAGTTTCACCACGCATTCAAACAATTAATGATGAAATTGATCACTTCTATAACTTGCTTGAAAAAGAAGTTATGGCAAGAAAATATGTTGAACGCAACTGTTCGGGTATGTACAGTGTGATCAATGATGTAATGCGCCTCACTAAGGACATTAATGATGAAGTCGCTTATGTACAGCATAGCTACCGTTTACAGGATAAAGAAGCGGAAATTCCAAAAGCGGGCTTAAAGCATTTGGAAGTATTACAAAGACGCTATGAACT
This sequence comes from Solibacillus sp. FSL R5-0449, assembly GCF_037975215.1. Taxonomy (NCBI): domain Bacteria; kingdom Bacillati; phylum Bacillota; class Bacilli; order Caryophanales; family Caryophanaceae; genus Solibacillus; species Solibacillus sp. FSL R5-0449. The sequence goes on along the minus strand of NZ_CP150239.1, from coordinate 2,472,672 downwards.
GTTATCAACACGCGTTCAAGAAGAAAAGTCAGCTTACTCGAGCTTACAGGAAGAGCTAAAAGAAATTACGGATGAAATTGAGCAAATTGCTGAAGAGCAGGAAAAATTCTCGAACAAACTGAAAAATCTCCGTATCGATGAAAATAAAGCAAGAGCTGAATTGGAAACTTTAAAGCGCTTATTGCAAGATACAGAGCGCCTGCTAGGACGTGCCAATATTCCGGGGATTCCGGAAGAAATGGATGCTAGATTAGAAGAGGCAGCAGAACAGATTTTTGTAGTTGTTCAAAGCCTACAGGAAGTACCGTTGAATATTATCCAAGTGAACCAGCATTTACTAAATGCAAAGCAGTCGATTGAGGAAACACATGAAAAAGCACAGGAAATGATTGAAAATGTATTAATTATTGAGCGTCTTATTCAGTTCGGTAACCGCTACCGTGCTACAAATCGACAAGTACATGAATATTTGCTTGAAGCTGAAGACGCATTCAAGAAATTCCGCTACATAAAAGCACTGGAAGATGCAGCAAAAGCGGTTGAAATTATCGACCCTAATGCAATTAAGCGCATTGAGGAGCTCGTTCAGGAGCAGCTGCTTACAAAATAATAAGCATAACGGTTACATGTTGATCCATTTAGCGTTATAATAAATAAGCACATTTATGAGGTTGTGTTAATCGTCAAATTGACGATTAACACAACCTCTCTCTTTGGTAAGTGAAGAATAGAAGCAGGAAACTGTAATGGTAATAAGATTACGGGAAATTAGTTTTAAAAAGAAGGTTGAGTATAGATGATATATTTAGATAATAGTGCGACAACAAAGCCGCACAAAGATGTCTTGGCTACATTTATGTTAGTGAATGAACAGTATTATGCGAACCCTGCATCGATTCACCGTGCAGGTGTCGAGTCAAATGCTTTACTAACAAAAGCCCGGGAGCAATTAGCGAATATTCTTCATACAGAGGAAAAGAATATTTTGTTCACTTCCGGAGGGACGGAATCGAATAATGCAGCACTTTTTGGTTTAGCCAAATCGAGCAATTTTAGAGGCAAGCATATTATTACGACAGAAATAGAACACCCTTCGATTCTGGAAGCAGTCAAGCGATTGGAAGAAGAAGGCTACGAAATTGATTACCTAAAAGTGAATAAATATGGAGTCATTTCTTTAGATGAATTACAGCAAAAGCTTCGCAAAGATACTATTATTGTGAGCATTATGCATGTCAACAACGAAATCGGAGCTGTGCAGCCGATTAAGGAAGCTGCACAAATTATTCACGATTCATGCCAGGCAATGTTCCATGTTGATGCGATTCAAAGTTTCGGTAAGCTGCCGGTCTTTTTTGATGGAGACAACGGTCCGGATGTCATTTCCATTTCAGGTCATAAAATTCAGGGTTTAAAAGGAAGTGGCTTGTTAGCATTCCGTAAAAAACCACAGCTTAAGGCATTTATTGTTGGTGGTGGACAAGAGTTTGGATTAAGAAGTGGTACGGTTGCTGTACCTCAAGCTGTATCATTGGCAAAAGCCGCCCGTTTAGCTGTTGAAGGCATGGCGGAGAATGTTGAAAACTTTAAAAAGTGGTCTGCAGATCTTCATCGTTTCTTTGAGCAATTTGGTCAGGAAGTATATGTCCTGTCGCCGAAAGACGGTGCACCGCATATTTTATCGTTCAGTGTAAGAGGATTAAAAGGTGAAATTTTAATAAATGCATTACAAAAACGTGATATTATCGTTTCAACATCAAGTGCCTGCTCGTCAAAACAGACGAAAACAAGCCATGTTGTGGAAGCTCTTAATATCGATAGCCGCTATAAAAACGGTGTCCTCCGTTTAAGCCTAGGCGCCATCAATACAGACGAAGATATTGCCTCATTTAAAAAGCAATTCACAATCGTAATGAAAGAATTAAAAGGAGATATTACGCAATGATTTTTAAAGAAATTTTAGTTCGCTATGGTGAACTTTCAACAAAAGGTCGTAACAAAAAAGATTTTATCAGCCGTTTACGTGATAATGTACGTTATTCATTTAACGATATTGCACCACTGAAAATTCGTGCAGAGCGTGACCGTATGTTTATTGAAGTTGAAAATAAAGAAAAATTTGATGTACTGATGGATCGTTTACCACATGTTTTCGGTATTCAATCAATCAGCCCTGTTGCATCTTGTGAAAAAGATCTGGATGTGATGAAAGCTTTAGCCTTTGAAATTTTAGAAGACTATCGTGATAAAGGCGATTTAACATTTAAAGTTGAAGTACATCGTACAGATAAAACATTCCCGTTGGACACGCATGAATTACAGCGTGAAATGGGTGCGACGATATTGCCGAATTTCCCGAACTTTAAAGTACAGGTGAAAAAACCGGATTTTGCACTACGCATTGAAGTTCGCGAAGATGCGATCTATATGATGGCTCAAGTGATTCAAGGTGCTGGAGGTATGCCGATTGGTTCAAACGGACGTTCATTGCTGATGCTTTCAGGTGGTATCGACAGCCCAGTTGCAGGTTACTTAATGATGAAACGCGGCGTGCGACTGGATGCGATTCATTTCTTCAGTCCTCCGTATACGAGCGATAATGCATTACAAAAAGTAAAAGAACTTGCAAATGAATTAACAAAATTCGGTGCAAATATTCGTCTGCATGTCATTCCGTTCACGGAACTGCAAGTGGCAGTAAAAGATGCAGTGCCAGACAACATGTCAATGACATCAACACGCCGAATGATGATGAAAGTAGCCGATAAAGTGCGTGAAGATATCGGCGCATTAGGTATTGTAACAGGCGAAAGCTTAGGACAAGTCGCTTCACAAACATTGGAAAGTTTAACGGCAATTAATGATGTGACAAATACACCGATTTTACGTCCGCTAATCTCTGCAGACAAAAACGATATCATTAAAATTGCAAAAGATATTGGCACATACGAAACATCAATCCAGCCATTTGAAGATTGCTGTACGATTTTCACACCATCTAGTCCGAAAACAAAACCGAAACTAGAAAAGGTTCAACGTTTTGAAAGCTTTACGGAATTCGATGATTTAATTGATCGTGCCGTTAAAAACCGTGAAGTATATCAGTTCCCTCAAAAGGAAGTTAAAGAAGATAAATTCGCTGATTTACTATAGTTTTTAGCTACTGAAAATGATTTCCTAATCGAGCTATAATTTACCTGTGTTTTTTATGTATTAATCTCTCCTCCCGGCACATTCTAATGTCACAAGGAGGTGAGAGACAGATGGCAAACAACAACAGCTCAAACAAATTACGTGTACCTGGTGCACAACAAGCTTTAGACCAAATGAAATATGAAATTGCACAAGAATTTGGCGTACAATTAGGTCCTGACGCATCATCTCGTGCAAACGGTTCTGTAGGTGGCGAAATTACGAAACGCCTAGTACAGATGGCTGAGCAGCAATTACGCGGCGGCAACCAAAACCAATAATACGTTTTAAAAAAGAACGCTACTTTTAAGTAGCGTTTCTTTTTATTTTGTTTATAAATAATTTTTGTTATGCAACAAAAAGTGGCGGAATATTTTGATATTAATGAAAAGGATTATTATACTTAATATGTAAGGCTCATTTTTTTCAAACAAAGGGGAGAATATGAAAATGAATGAAAACCAATTAATTGCACCGGAAATTTATAATATTGTAAATGAATTCGAAAAGCATGAAAATAAAAGCTCAAAAACAGCATTAGTGTTTCAGGAAGAAAACGGACATCAAGAGCGGTATACATACGAAGAGTTACTACAGAGGGCAAATCAGGCCGCAAATGCGTTTTATGCACAAGGATTAAAAAAAGGTGATGTTATTTTAATTATGCTGCCGCGCTGTTTAGAAGCATATGTTTCTTATATTGGAGCATTAAAAGCAGGACTAGTCATCATCCCGAGTTCCGAGCTTTTGCGGGCTAAAGATATCGATTATCGTCTAAATCATTCAGAGGCGAAGGCAATTATCGTAATGGAGCAGTTCGTAAATGAGTTTGAACATGTGGAAAATTTAGCGAATGTCGAATGCTTTATCGTCGGAAATGAAAAAGAAGGTTGGACTTCTTTGACGGCGCTTGCAGATCAGCAGTCAACCGAGTTTGATTCTGTTGAGACAACAGCAAATGATTTGGCGTTTTTAGCCTATACGTCAGGAACAACAGGCAATCCAAAAGCCGTAATGCACTCACATGGGTGGGGTTATGCCCATTTACGTACAACGGCAGCTGAGTGGCTTGGTGTACGTGATGGCGATACAGTATGGGCAACAGCGGCACCAGGATGGCAAAAATGGATCTGGAGTCCGTTCCTTGCTGTGTTAGGCAGTGGCGCAACAGGATTTGTATACAAAGGAAAATTTGATCCAACACAGTTTTTACATTTAATCGAGCAACAGCAAATCAATGTACTATGCTGTACACCAACGGAATATCGAATGATGGCGAAATTAGATCAGTTGAACTCATTTAATTTATCTTCATTGCGCAGTGCTGTATCTGCTGGTGAGCCATTAAACCGTGAAGTGATTGAAACATTTGAACGTGAGCACCAATTAACTGTCCGTGATGGCTATGGTCAAACAGAAAATACATTGTTGATCGGGACATTATTAAATATGGAATTGCGCCCTGGTTCAATGGGAAAACCGACTCCGGGAAATATCATTGATTTAATCAATGAAGACGGTGACCTTGTACCACCTGGTGAAGTCGGTGATATTGCAGTGCACAGATCGACTCCTGCATTATTTAAAGGATATTATAAAGATCCTGAACGTACAGCAATTCAGTATCGTGGAGATTGGTATGTAACAGGCGACCGGGCAATAAAAGATGAAGACGGCTATTTCTGGTTTGAGGGACGTAATGATGACATTATTATTTCATCAGGTTATACAATCGGACCGTTTGAAGTAGAAGATGCGTTAACAAAACATCCAGCTGTCCAGGAATGTGCTGTTGTTGCAAGCCCCGATGAAATTCGGGGAAATGTTGTAAAAGCATTTGTCGTTCTAAAGGATGGTACATTAAAGGATAGCCCGACAATTGTTGAAGATCTGCAAAATCATGTCAAACAACTGACGGCACCATACAAATATCCGCGAATTATCGAGTTTTTAGACGAATTACCTAAAACAATTTCAGGGAAAATCCGTCGAGTTGAATTGCGTGTAAAGTAAGGGAAATAACATTGCTCGACAATTATTTCCCGGGTAATTAAAAAAGGTGGCGAAATTTGCCGCCTTTTTTTACTTTATAATGCAAGTATTCATATAACAGTTAACGTTTGGTGGTTGGCTGTTCAAATGGTAGTATGTCAAAATCACTGCAGGAAATGGTTTTTGATGAAACTTTTTGTAAAATAGTTTCGTACATATATTGAGGAGGCGTGAAAATGAATACAAAACGAGTAGTGGCACTCATTATTGCTGCCGTATTATTATTTTTCTCTATCGGAATCAATACGATTATTTCGATTTTTAAGACCGATTTCTTTACTAGTTTCGATAACTTGATGGGTACAGAATCGCTCACATACGAAAATGTCGTGGAGACAGGAGACTTAACGAGTCGAATTGCACATTTAACGGTAGATGGTGTAATTCAGGATGTAGGGGAACCGAGTATTTGGGAAACGGTCGATTACAATCATCAGTTATTTATGGAGCAACTGGATGCTGTACTGGAAGACGATACAGTCAAAGGGGTTGTATTATCTGTAAACACTCCAGGTGGCGGTGTCATTGAATCAGAAGAAATTTACCAAAAGTTATTGAAAATTAAAGAAGAAAAGCAAATTCCGATTTACGTATCAATGGGATCAATGGCTGCTTCGGGCGGTTATTATATTTCAGCACCAGCAGATAAAATCTTTGCTCAACGCGAGACAATTACCGGGTCAATCGGTGTTATTATGCAATCGATTAACTACGGGAAATTAGCCGAGAATTTCGGGATCGAGTTTGAAACAATCAAATCAGGCGAACATAAAGACATGTTTGGCGGAGTAAGACCTTCTACTAAAGAGGAGCTTGCGATGCTGCAGGAAATGATCGATGAATCATATGAACATTTCGTTGATATTATAGAAGCCGGACGTAATATGTCTGAAGCGCAAGTGAAGAAAGTAGCGGATGGGCGTGTACTGGGCGGTACGCAGGCATTACGTGCAGGTCTTGTTGATGAAATTGGAAATGAGGAAGCGACGATTAATGCATTACGCACAGATTATGGATTGGAAGATGCAGCGCTGTTTGAATATACAAAGGATACATCAAGCTGGGGTTCATTATTAGGTGTGAAACTGGGTTCTATGCTGCGACCATCTGCTGAGTCTGAAGTATTGTCCAAAATTATATCGACGACAAATTCACCTCGTATGATGTATTTATATGGTGACTACTAATAGGAGGGATTACGATGACTGACATAATCGAAGTAGTGGATGAAGCATCTGTCGTAAAGCCGCCTTCTATAAAACAAAAAACAGCCGGCTTCTGGATGCGTTTCTGGGCATTTCTGTTGGATTCAATTGTTGTTAGTGCGATTATCGGTGTCTCGATTAGACCGATATTTGCATTGATGAATTGGAGTGTTGCCAGCGATGTATGGTATGCACCGATGACAATTATTTCGGGATTTATTTTCTATGCTTATTTTGTGCTCATGACAAAATTTTTCAAGCAAACGTTAGGGAAAATGACGTTTGGAATCAAAGTTGAAAAAGACGATGGGGAAGCACTGGATTGGATGACGGTACTATTTCGTGAGGGGGTCGGCCGGTTTATTAACGGTACATTATTATATTTACCGTATTTAATTGTCGCCTTTTCACCAAATAATAAGAGCATTGCCGATTATTTTGCCGATACGGTCGTTGTTCATGAAAATATTTATACAAAAGATGTTTAAAAATGAAAAGAACGGGAAATAAATTACTATCGACACCTTCTAAGCAAGAGAAGAGCTGTTTTGTAAGATACGTCTTATAAAACAGCTCTTTTCTTTTTGTTTACTTTATTTAAATGAATATAAGCTCAGTTAGTTGCAATTGCTAAATCTTTTTTAGTAATATTAGGGAATATAAAGGAGGCGTTTAGTATGGCACAAGTAACATTTAAAAACAGTCCAATCACATTAATCGGTAATGAGGTAAAAGTGGGTGATCAAGCACCTGACTTTACAGTAGTTGCAAATGATTTATCAGAAGTAACTTTAAAAGATTCTGAAGGTAAAATTCGCTTATTCTCAGTTGTTCCTTCATTGGAAACAGGTGTTTGTGATAAGCAAACTCGTACATTTAATGAAGCAGCGGCAAGCTTAGGCGACAATGTTGTAATTTACACAGTGTCAATGGATTTACCATTTGCTCAAAAACGTTGGTGTGGAGCTGCGGGTATCGATAATGTTGTAACAGTATCAGACCACCGCGATGCATCATTCGGTGAAGCATATGGCGTACATATGAAAGAATTACGCCTTTTAGCACGTTCAATTTTCGTTGTTGATGAAACAGGTAAAGTTGCTTATGTGGAATATGTTCCAGAAGGTACAGACCACCCGAATTATGATGCTGCCATCGAAGCTGTAAAAGCTCTTGTAAAATAATTTCGTTTTCAGTGATTTTGTTGTAAAGTAATTACATGTATAATTAACACCCACTCAATGATCATTGAGTGGGTTGTTCATTTAGTGGATATGTCGTATTCAGGCGAGAAATCCAAATGAATGGAATGAGGGAGTCAGTTTAATGGAAAAGTTTGAACAAATTTTTAAATATATTAATGACAACGCAGAAAAAGTTGCTGCCGAGCAAGAGCAGGATTATTTGGAAGCGTTACTGCAAACATTGGAAGATACGTTGGATGGGAAATTTGAATGGCAAGTTGTAGGTGCAACGAAGGAAGATATGCGTAAAGCAATCCAAATTGCCATTTTAAAAGGAATGCGTAAAAGTGCACAGCCGAACCACCAAATGACACCAGATACATTGGGGCTCATCGTAAGCCATTTTGTAGCGCAATGCTTCGAAGAGGAATTAAAGGACCGGACGATTTCTCTTGTGGATCCGGCACTCGGTACAGGGAATTTACTTTTTACAGTCATGAATGCGCTCGAAGGGAAAGTAATCGCTTCAGGAGTGGAAGTCGATGATTTGTTAATTCGACTGGCAGCAGCGACAGGAGACCTGATCGAACAACCTGTTACACTTTTCCGTCAAGATGCTTTGGAAAAACTATTGGTCGATCCGGTTGATGCGGTAGTTTGTGATTTGCCTGTAGGATATTATCCGAATGAAGAAGTGGCACTTGACTACGAATTATGCGCGGCAGAGGGAATGAGCTACGCACACCATCTGTTTATCGAGCAATCTTTAAATTATACAAAAGAAGGCGGATTTGGATTTTTCCTGATTCCTGCAAATTTATTCGAATCAGAACAGGCCAAACAGCTTCATCAGTATATTAAAGGGCACGCGTGGATTCAGGCGGTCATCCAATTACCGGAAAACCTGTTCTCGTCAAAAGCGCATGAGAAAAGTATTTTAATTTTACAAAAGCAAAGCGAGCAGTTAAAAGCTCCACGTGAGGTTTTATTGGCAAAAGTACCGAATATGTCAAACCGTGATACGCTGGCGATGTTCTTTGAAAAAGTACGCATGTGGAAAGAAAGCAATGATCAGAAGCGATAAAGTTTAGAGGCGGAAGTACTGCCTCTTCCACTATATCTGCAATGCATGATAAATGATAAATGCCATCGACTCAATTTGAGAAGATGGCATTTTGTATGTTCTTTATTTAAATCACTCTGGAGTACGGATAACTAATACGTCGCATGTAGCTGAACGTACGATTGCTTCTGATACAGAACCGATCAGGAAACGTTCTACAGCGTTTAAACCAGTTGCGCCACAGATGATTAAATCTGCTTCTACAACATTAGAAAGTTCTTTTGTAATGATATTTTTAGGAGAGCCATATTCAATAATCAGGTTAACATTTTCAACGCCTTCTTCTTCAGCTTGCTTTTTATAGCCGTTTAATAATTCTTCTGCATGTTGTTGAGCTCGCTCAGCAATTGAACGGTCGTACGCTTCTATCGCTGCGAAAGAACGTGTGTCGATAACGTTTACTAGGTTGATTGTTGCACCTTCATTGCGTTTTGCAACATCGATTGATTTACGGAATGCATATTCTGCTTCTTTCGAGCCGTCTACTGCTACTACAATGCTTTTATAATGGTTTGCCATTTTACATACCTCCTAATTATCTATAACTATATTATACCAAATAATTTTTCAAAGGACATAATTAATGCGCTGAAATATAGGTGGAAAACAATAACTTCCATGAAATAGTCACAAATTTGTATATAGGAAATAATAGTTTTTACTATTATAAAATATTTTTCTACGCAAAATAATTGTACAATCTCTACAGTCCCAAGATATTATTGCCCCTTCACTTTTCTGAATAGAATTTACATTCAAAATCCTCTACTAATTTGCTGGTAAAATTGGTAAAATGGATTTGATTTATGTTAAGCATATTTCTAAGTGATTGTTAAAGGGAGGAATTATGGTGAAAATTGGGGTACCGAAAGAAATAAAGAACAACGAAAATCGAGTTGCGATGACACCGGCAGGGGTGTTGTCTTTAATCGCAAATGGCCATGAAGTATACATTGAAACAGGTGCAGGATTAGGTTCTGCATTTACGGATCAGGACTATATTGAAGCTGGTGCCCAAATTGTACAAACAGCAGCTGAAGCATGGGCAGGAGAAATGGTTTTAAAAGTAAAAGAACCTGTGCAAAGTGAATACAAGTATTTCCGTGAAGGATTAATATTATTTACGTATTTACATTTAGCACCGGAGCCTGAACTGACTAAAGCTTTACTTGAAAACCGCGTAATCGGTATCGCCTATGAAACTGTGCAATTACCAAACGGTTCTTTACCATTATTAACACCGATGAGTGAAGTGGCAGGGAAGATGTCAACACAAATCGGCGCACATTATTTAGAAAAACTGCCGGGCGGAAAAGGTATCTTGCTTGGTGGAGTATCAGGTGTTCCACGCAGTAAAGTAACGGTAATCGGTGGCGGTATTGCGGGAACAAATGCAGCCAAAGTAGCAGTCGGCATGGGAGCGGATGTTACGATCATCGATTTGAACCCTGAACGATTACGTCAGCTTGATGATTTATTCGGACGTGATGTTCAAACATTGATTTCAAATCCGTATAATATTGCGGATGCTGTTCGTTCTGCTGATTTAGTAATTGGTTCGGTACTTATTCCGGGAGCGAAGGCACCAAAATTAGTGACGGAAGAAATGATTCAATCAATGTCACCAGGATCTGTAGTTGTGGATATTGCGATTGACCAAGGCGGCTGTTTTGAAACATCAGAAAAAGTTACAACACATGATAATCCTACATTTGTTAAACATGGTGTTGTACATTATACTGTTGCAAATATGCCAGGTGCGGTTCCACGTACATCAACGATCGCATTAACAAACAATACGGTTCCTTATGCATTACAGATTGCCAATAAAGGCTTTTTACGTGCATGTCTGGACAATCTTGCATTAAAGCGCGGTGTTAATACATTGGACGGTAAAGTTGTATACCGTGCAGTAGCAGACGCACAAGGGCTTGAATTTGCGGAAGTAGAAGATGTATTAGGTGCACTGACAGGATTAAATTAATCAATAGTTAACAGCAAAAGAGGCAGGAACATAAGTAGAATTATTGTTAAATAAGAGGAAAGTCTTTATTAAGAAACGGATATATTGCAAAATTGATTGGAATGGAGGGCGACTCCTGCGGGAATAGCGTGACGCCTGAGACTACAGGCTCAGGCCACGCCCGCGGAAAGCGTCCCGGAATGGAAATCAATTTTAACGCTCAGCAAAAAAACGCTATTTTTCTCAGAGGAAAATAGCGTTTTTGGGTTATATCCCGGCCTTTTATTTTATTTTACCGAGATTAATTCTGTTGTAATAGTACCTTCAAAGTCGGTAATACGGATAATACCGTAATCTTTTGCCAGGTACAATTTCATGCCGTTTGGATATTTTAATACAACTACATTTTGGAATGTACCTGCTTTTGTTTTAACTGTTGCACTTGTGCTTTCAACATACACTTGTGTTGTTTCCGTAGTACCATCATATAAATAATCCGTATCGGTAATAGTTGTCTTTTCTTTCATTGGATAGCTTAATGAAAAGAAAAATAGATCTGAGTAGGCAACACCTAAGGCAAGCTGCTGCTCATCTTCAATATACGTATATCCGATATAGTCACCTTCCAATAATTCTACCGAGTTTTCAATCGATTCATTTTGAGAAGCGGTATATGTTTTAGGACCGGCATCCTCAAATGAGGGTTTATACGTATAAGTGCGGTTTACTTTTGGCATAAAGCCTGTATTCGAGACAGGGGTTTTTTCTTTTACTGCTTTATTCGGTGATGCACTTTTTAAAATGACTTCATTATTTACCTTGCTTGTTTGACTTGCTTCGGCTTCCGTATTCCATTCAATTTGACTTATTGGCAATAGTGTAAGCACAATTATAAGTAACGTAGTAATTGACCATCTTTTCATAATGCACCACTTCCTTTCGGTTATTTTTGAGTAATTAATGGTCTATTCCTCATTTTTGCTATTAGAAAACAAGTTAAAAATTGTAAAGTGAGTAATTTGTTGAGTTGTCTATAAAAATTAAAAAGCGAGCAACCCTAATAAAAGGGACTGCTCGCTTAGTTTATGCAAATTTAATAGTATCTATACAATCAAATAAACTAATATATTATAAAATTACAAGTTCTTTCGTGAATGATGTAAGTACTTCAACACCATCTTTTGTAACGACTACATCGTCTTCGATACGAACGCCAGCAGCATCCGTTTTATAAACACCGGGTTCGATTGTAAATACTGCTCCTTCATTTAGAACAAATTCGTTGGCACCGTTGATCGATGGGAATTCATGAACAGAAATACCAAGACCGTGACCTAAACGGTGTGTGAAGTATTGGCCGTAACCTGCATCTGTAATGACATCACGCGCAATTTTATCCAAGTCCATTGCACGGACACCTGGTTTAACTGCTTCAATCGCAGCCTCGTTTGCACGGCGGACAGCATTATAAATTTCAATTTGCTCGTCATTTGGCTGACCGAATGCAACTGTTCGCGTAATATCTGAACAATACCCTTCGTAAATAACGCCTAGGTCGAACAGGATTAAGTCACCTTTTTTTATTTTGCGGTTTCCTGGTGTCCCATGAGGAGAAGCGGCTTTTTCTCCAGCTAAAACCATCGTATCGAAGCTCATCGCATAGCCTTTTGCCTTAATGGCTGATTCGATTGTATTCAATACTTCCATTTCTGTTACGCCTTCTGCAATGGCATCACAGCCAACTTGAATTGCGTAGTCCGCTAATTCTGCAGCTTTACGTAATTTTTCAAGTTCCGCTTCATCTTTTGAAATACGAAGCGCGTTAATTTTTTCATCGATTCCAGCAAATTTTAAATGTTCATAACGTTCCTGAATTGCTTCTAAACGCTCAACCGTTAAATGAGATTTCTCAATCGCCAATGTGTCGAATGAAACATTGCGAGCCGCTACATTTTTTGCAACAACATCCCAGGCATTTTCAGTATCTTCATGTCCGACAACATCGAAAGTCCATCCTGCAGCTACTGCATCAGGCATTTCCATCTTCGGGCAAATTAAAAACGGTTCTGCATCCTTGAATACCATCACGCCAAGTAAACGCTCATGTGGCTCACTTCTAAAACCGGAAAAGTAAAAGACATTGTCAGGTGTTGTAATAAAAGCAGCATCCCAACCATTTTCATTTAGATGATTTTGTAATTGTTTTAATTTCGACATTGTATAAACTCCTTTGTTATTCAATTAATGAATTCGCGGTATAAGCATATCAAAAAAAGGAGAATTATGCATAAATATCGAATGATACAGGGAAGGTTATTTTAGGAGGTATGTTATATGCAGATTTCATTTCACGGACATTCCGTAGTAAAAATCGTGACAAATGGGACTACGATTTTAATTGACCCTTTCATTAATGGAAATGGACAAACAGACTTAAAGGTTGAAAATGAAAAACCGGATGTCATTTTATTGACACACGGACATAATGATCATGTTGGTGATACAGTAGAATTAGCAAAAAAACATGATGCACTTGTCGTTGCACCAAATGAGCTTGCGGACTATTTAGGCTGGCAAGGTTGCAGAGTCCACAATATGCATATTGGTGGTGCACGCCAATTTGAATTCGGGAAAGTGAAATTTACACAGGCGTTCCACGGGTCTTCATATGTAACGGAAAACAACGAAATCATCTATATGGGAATGCCGGCCGGAATTTTATTTACAGCTGAAGGCAAAACAATTTACCATGCTGGTGATACGGCATTATTCGGGGATATGGAGTTGATCGGAAAACGTCATCCGATTGATATCGCATTTTTACCGATTGGCGACAACTTTACAATGGGACCGGAAGATGCAGCATATGCTGTTTCGTTACTGAAACCAAAAATTGTCGTGCCTGTCCACTACAACACATTCCCGCCGATTGAACAAGATCCGGCAGACTTTGCGAAACTTGTTGAAGACGCAGAAGTTCAAGTATTGAAACCAGGGGAGTTTGTGAAATTCTAATCTCATTCTGGTATTCAAACAATTATATAATTCTTGCATAACTTAAACTGCCCAACAAACTATTTTGTTGGGCAGTTTGTCTTATTTAAACCTATCGCTTTTTCATACATTTATAAGCAATTATACGGGTATATGTATTGAAAATACTATAATTGCGCTGTTTAAATATGGTACACTAAAGACATAAATGAATGATGAGAAATAGGTGATGTAATTGTCAACGAAACACGAGAAGATTTTACAATACATTGAATCACTACCAGTTGGCGATAAAATTTCGGTTCGTCAAATTGCAAAGGAAATGCAAGTGAGTGAAGGGACAGCTTACCGAGCGATTAAAGAAGCTGAAAACCGACGTCTTGTAAGCTCAATCGAACGTGTAGGTACGATTCGAATTGAAAAGAAAAAGAAAGAAAATATTGAACGCTTAACATTTGCGGAAATTGTAAATATTATAGATGGTCAAGTTTTAGGAGGAAAGACAGGTCTCCATAAAACATTGACGAAATTTGTAATTGGTGCGATGAAGCTTGATGATATGATGCGCTATACTGATGCAGGGAGCCTGCTCATTGTCGGTAACCGTACACAGGCACATGAATACGCATTGAAAACAGGGGCTGCTGTATTGATTACAGGTGGTTTTGATACAACTGAATCCAACAAAGAGCTGGCAGATGAAGTGGATTTACCGATTATTTCGACAACATATGATACGTTTACAGTGGCAACGATGATCAACCGTGCCATCTATGACCAGCTAATTAAAAAAGATATTTTATTGATTGAAGATGTATACGTGCCAATGGAAGATACAGCAGTATTAAAAAATAATGATACGATTGCAGATTTCCATAGACAGAACCGTCGTACGACACATGGAGCCTTTCCTGTAGTTACAGGCCAAAACAGACTAGTCGGGATGATTACGAGCAAGGACGTAATCGGGAAAGAAGAATCGGAACCGATTGATAAAGTAATGACAAAGAACCCGATTGCTGCTTCGATGAAAACGAGTGTCGCTTCAGCAGGTCACCGAATGATTTGGGAAGGAATCGACTTGCTCCCTGTCATTGATGAGGAAGGGTTATTAAAAGGGGTTATTAGTCGCCAGGATGTTTTGAAGGCGATCCAGTTAGCGCAGCGCCAGCCTCAGCACGGAGAGACGATCGATGATTTAGTGAAAAATGAAATGCGCGTCATGGGTGAAGAAGATATTGAAGTGGAATTTACGGTTACACCACAAATGACAAACCAGTTTGGTGCAATTTCATACGGTGCTTTTACAATCCTGTTATCCGAAGTCGGTGCATTTGCATTGAAGCGTCGTAAGCGCGGGGAAGCAGTTGTTGAGAATATGAATATTTATTTTATCAAACCTGTTCAGATGGAAAGTGTTTTAACTGTCCGTCCAAGAATTTTGGACATGTCCCGTAAGTTCGTGAAAATGGATTTTGAAGTATACAGTGCGACAAATCTTGTAGGAAAAGCGATGATGACATTCCAACTATTAGAACGCTAAAAAAGGGTCATGCTGAAAGTAATCACTTTCAACTGACCCCGTTCTTTTACCTGTTTAGTTCGTATTCCTCTTTTATGTATTGCCCTTCATGCTGCATGCGTTTATAGTTATTCACACCTAAACCTGCACCAATGATAAGGAAAATAGCTGCAACGGCAAACCCGAGAATATCCGGATACAGAATCGTTGCATTCAGACCAAAGAAGATGAGAAATGCGGCAAGCGCAACTCCAGCTTTCGCAGTATACCATTTACGACGGATTGGTAATGTCGAACGGAACTGCTTTGTTTTGAAATAAAAATAAAATACTAGTGATGCTATAATACAGGCAACAAACAGAAAATTTAAATAGACCATATTGAACCTCCTAATAGCCAAACTACTAAATATTGTAACGATTTTTAATAGAAAATGATATAGGTATTCAATATGCACGAGGAGGAAATGTATTGAAACGTCAAATTATTGACAAAATTAAACAATATGAAACAATTGTACTGCATCGCCATGTACGGCCAGACCCAGATGCGTACGGCTCACAAATTGGGCTGGCAGAGTTGATTCGGGCAAATTATCCGGAAAAGGCGGTTTACACGGTTGGTGAGCATGATGATTCATTATCATTCATGGCATCTCCTCAGCAAGTTGAAGATGCACAGTTTAAAAATGCACTGGTCATTGTGACTGATACTGCGAATACCGAGCGTATTGACGATCAGCGCTATGTAAACGGCGATTTTCTTATTAAAATCGACCACCATCCGAATGATGATGCTTATGGTGATTTATTATGGGTGGATACGGATGCTAGTTCATGCAGTGAAATGATCTATGACCTTTATGAAGAAGGCAAAGCGTATGCAGACTGGAAGATGTCCGATGAAGCGGCACGCCTGTTATTCGCGGGAATTGTCGGTGATACTGGGCGATTCTTATACCCTAGTGCGGGTCCGAAAACATTTGAAACAGCAGGACACCTTGTACAATATAATTTCGACCGAAATGAAGTATTTGATGGTATGTACGAAATGGAACGCAAGCTATTAAATCTTCAAGGTTATATATACCAGCATTTTGAAATGGATGAACACGGCGCGGCATCGATTAAATTGCCTGCAGATATTTTAAAGCAATTCGATGCTACTCCTTCCGAAACATCCCTATTAGTTAGTTCATTGGGCAATGTAAAGAATATCCGTGCATGGGTGATGTTCATCGAGGATAATGATACAATTCGCGTTCGCATCCGCTCGAAAGGTCCGGTTATCAACGGCCTGGCGAAAAAATATAATGGCGGCGGGCATCCGCTGGCATCTGGTGCTACAGCATATTCATGGGAAGAGGCAGATCAAGTAATTGAAGATTTAAAGGTCATTTGCAGTGAATATAAATAATATGATGGAGGGATGACGGGTGACTGTATATCCACAAGTACGGACAAGTGCAGATTTATTGAAAAGTACAATTCGTATCGAAGAGCTCATCCCTTTTTTACATCAGCAAAAGGCAAAAAGCTGTGCAATTGTTAATACGAAATTGTACGGTCTTTTGCCTTTTTGGTTTGAAATGAAAAGGGCCGGTATTCATCCGGTAGTAGGGTTGACGATTCAGCTCGAATTGACGGAAGATCAATCGTTGCCGCTTGTTTTATATGCAAAAACAAACGAAGGTTATCGTAATTTGTTGAAAATTTCCAGCAGTATATCCATTCGACCAGAGCAGACGATTCCATTAAGATGGCTGCTTGCATATGGAAAAGGAATTGCTTTTATGATCCCTGTTCTCGAACAGCAGGCAATATGGCTTCAGCAGGATGCAGAATCATTATTGAAAGAAATTATGAAGGCCTATCCGCATGAAGTATATATCGGGATTTCACGTTTATCCGACACAGCAGATGTGGAAAGTGCAGCAGTGCAGCTCGCAGAAAAAAATGCTCTGCCGATTGTGGCAACTCATGAAAGCCTGTTTTTCAATGAAGAGGACTTTTTTGCCTATGAAGTGGCACAGGCCATTCACACCGGTGTAAAACTGAGTGATGCTGTAAAAAGCAATAAACAGGAAAATCATTTGCTGACAGCAGAACAGTGGCAGCAAAAGTTTCATGATCAAAAGCAATGGCTCATACAAATGGAAACTCTATTACTGAGCTGTCAAATCGAAATCAATACAAACAATGTGTATATGCCGAAATTTCCTGTTGGAGAAGGGGAAACGGCGGAGAGCTTGCTGCAGAAGCATGTGGTGAACGGTTTACAGCGGCGTTTAAATATGAACACATTGCCAACACATTATGTTGAACGGTTGAACTATGAACTTCATGTTATTCAATCGATGGGCTATTCGGATTATTTTCTTATAGTTGCCGATTTCATGCGTTTTGCACGGGAATCACAAATATTAACAGGTCCGGGCCGTGGTTCTTCCGCATCTTCACTTGTCGCATTTGCACTCGAGATTACACAGGTGGACCCATTGCAATATGATTTACTGTTTGAACGTTTTTTAAATCCGGAACGTATTACTTTGCCGGATATTGATATCGACTTTTTAGACACGAGACGGCATGAAGTTATTCAGTATGTTGCAAAAAAATACGGCAAACAATATGTCGCACAAATTATTACGTTCGGTACACTATCTGCAAAAGCGGTTGCCCGTGATGTTGCCCGTATGTTTAACTTCGAAAGCGAAGCGCTGGAAATGATATCTAAGCTGATACCGAATAAGCACGGCATTACACTGAAGGAAGCCTATGCAATGTCGGAAAACTTAAGGGCATGGGTTACAGCAGAGCCCATACGCCAAAAATGGTTTCAAACATCCCTTCGTTTAGAAGGACTCCCAAGGAATGCTTCTACACATGCAGCAGGGGTCGTCTTGAGTCCTGTTCCATTAGTGGATGTCGTACCAATTGAAGAAGGACATGACGGAATATTTTTAACACAGTGGCCGATGCAGGAAGTGGAGCAAAACGGGCTGTTGAAAATTGACTTTTTGGGACTCCGTAATTTGACGATACTAGAACAAATAAGAAAGTCGATACAGTTTACCCATAATACGCAAATCAATTTTAATCAAATTCCATTCAATGATGAAAAAACATTCGAACTATTACAAAATGGTGATACAAATGGTATTTTCCAGCTTGAATCGGATGGAATGAAAAATGCACTCCGTGAAATTAAACCGACTCATTTTTTAGATATTGTGGCGGTCAATGCATTATATCGACCAGGTCCGATGGAATTTATCCCGATGTATGCAAGAAGAAAGCATAAAAAAGAGCAGGTCATTATGCCACATCCGCATTTAACGTCGATTTTGGAAGAGACATACGGTGTTATTATTTATCAGGAACAAATTATGCGCATTGCGAATGTGATGGCGGGCTTTTCTTTTGGACAGGCTGATTTGCTCCGTCGTGCTGTGAGTAAAAAGAAGCGGGATGTACTAGAACAGCAGCGGGCATCCTTCGTAAAAGGTGCTCTGTCAAAAGGCTATACCCAGCAGGCAGCAGAAGAAGTGTATGCATTAATCGTACGGTTTGCCGATTATGGCTTCCCGAAAAGCCATGCCGTTGCCTATAGTGTCATCTCCTACCAGATGGCATACTTGAAAGCCAATTATCCGGTCAATTTTTATGCTGCGCTCCTGACAAATGCGACAGGTAATCCGGAAAAGCTTGCCCAAACTATAATGGAGGCAAAAGCAAGGGGAATCGAAATATTACCGCCGTCGGTTAATCGAAGTATGCGTCACTTTAAAGTGGAAAGCGGGAAAATTCGATTTAGTCTGTCTGCGATTAAAGGAGTACCACAGCCATTTATGCAAAAACTGTTAATTGCGCGGGAAGAAAGACAAAAGCCGTTTGATTCAATATTTGATTTGGCGGTGACGTTGACGACAGCGAATTTCAACAGGAAAATTATCGAACCGCTCATTAAAGCTGGAGCACTTGATGAGTTCGGCAAAGATCGTGCAACATTACTCGCTACAATTGAAGGTGCACAAAAACAGGCCGATTTCGTACGACCGGGCGGGGATGACTTGTTTGAAGGGGCATTGCTCGCATTTGGCAAACCGAAGTATAGTGAAACGTCCCCAATGCCCGAAAAAATAAAACTTCAGTTTGAAAAGGATGTACTCGGTTTTTATTTATCAGATCATCCGATTGTTAAAATTCGAAGCCATTTTCCGGAAGTTACGGCAACAGTTCAGACTTTGGCGCAGCTTAAAGACAATGCATTCGTAAAGATGATCGGTCAAGTTCGGGAAATGCGCCAGCTTCGCACAAAACGCGGTGAACTGATGGCATTTGTACAAATGGAAGATGAGTTTGGAGCGGTTTCTTTAACAGTATTTCCGAAAGAATATGAGCAGGTTGTCGGGAAAATCAGGGAAGAGGGACTGCTTTATATCGAAGGCTTTTACGAGCATCGATTCAATAAGCAACAAATAAAAGTGAAGCAGATTATTATAAAATAAATAGTATTAAAGAGCGCCTTCTAATAGCTTTAGAGGCGCTCTTTTTATATAGGTACATCTAAATTTATCGAAAAAACGTAAATCTAGTTATATATTCGCAAATTTTATTATATATAAAATATAAGTTTTATATTTTCTCTTTACAATGTGAAAAACATTTTGTATTCTTACTTTAGTAACTGGTCTGACCACTTTTATTGATAAATGAAAAGCGTTCGTCACGGTGAGGTGAAAAATGTGGAAGAGAAGCCCGCAAAAAAGATGTTTATTCAAATTGTGAAGCAATTACATGATTTAATTGCAGAACAAAATATTCAAGAAGGGCAGAAGCTTCCTTCAGAGAGAATGTTAAGCGAGCAACTGCAAGTCGGCAGGTCTTCGGTTCGGGAGGCCCTGCGCAGTCTGGAGCTTCTTGGTTTAATCGAAACAAGGCATGGCGGTGGTACATACTTGGCGAGTATGCAGCACCATCAGTTTGTGGAAATTGTCGGGTCGTTTATTTTACAGGACGAAAAGTCAATCGCGGATGTACATGCGACAAGACAAATGCATGAAAAAGAAGCGATTCGAATTATTTGTCAGTCGGATAATTTAAGGGCATTACCGATTTGGCAGAGCTTTTTTGCAAAGGTAGAGCTTGAACAGGAGCTAAAACGAGAAGACATTCTTCGCGAATGTATGATCGTTTCAGGTAACCGTCTCGCATTAAAAATTTGGCTCCAGCTTGTTTCATTCAGCAATAATTTATTGGCACATGAAATTACAGAAGAAGAGAAAATGGAACTGAAAACAATGCTTGCTTCATTGCAAATGGGTTATTTACATGAAGCAATTGAATCATATGAAAAATGGATGGTCATTATTAAAGAATGATTATGTGAAGATAAAGGGGGATTACGATGGCGATTCGTGATTTATTTACAATTAGTCGTAAAAAAAATACTGATAATATTACTAGAAAAGAAGATGAAAAATCTTTTCCGGAAGGCATCGTGACAAAATGTCCTAAATGTAAAACAATTCATGTCACAAAGGAACTCGAGAAGAACTTAAAAGTATGCGCAAAATGCCAACATCATTTTACTTTGAATGCCAATGAAAGAATTGCCTGTTTTTTAGATGAAGGTTCATTTGTTTCAATGGACGATCATTTACAAACTACAAATCCGTTAAACTTCCCTGCCTATGTGGAAAAAGTGGAAGCGGATATGAAGAAGACAGGGCTGAACGAAGCGGTATTAACAGGTGTCGGTGCATTAAAAGGGATGCAGGTCGTTGTTGCAGTGATGGATTCGCACTTCCGTATGGGGTCAATGGGTTCGGTTGTAGGTGAAAAAATTACACGTGCTGTAGAAAAGGCAACAGAATTGAGAGTGCCGTTCATTATCTTTACGGCAAGTGGCGGTGCGCGAATGCAGGAAGGCGTATTGTCATTAATGCAAATGGCAAAAACGAGTGTTGCTTTAAAACGCCATAGCGAGGAAGGCTTACTCTATATTTCAATTTTGACGCATCCGACTACTGGTGGTGTATCCGCAAGTTTTGCATCGATCGGCGATTATAATATTGCGGAGCCTCAAAGCCTGATTGGATTTGCGGGACGTCGTGTAATAGAACAAACGGTGCGTGAAAAGTTACCGGATGATTTCCAGACAGCAGAATTTTTATTAGATCATGGACAGCTTGATGCAATTTTTAACCGGACAGAAATGCGTGATAAAATTGCAACAATCGTTAAGCTGCATGTACAGGGAGGCGTATCGCATGTCTAAATTAATGGCATTTGAAGAACCGGTTGTAAAACTTCGCGAAAAAATTGTAGAGCTGAAAACAATTGCCACGGAAGCAGATGTAGATATGACTGGGGAAATTGACAAGCTGGAAACTCGCTTGCAGGAACTTGAAAAAAGCGTTTATGCAAATATGGAGCCTTGGCACCGTGTGCAAGTAGCCCGTCATGCGGATCGTCCAACAACACTTGAATATATTGAACGTATTTTTGAAGATTTTATCGAAGTGCATGGGGATCGTACATTTAAAGATGATGCAGCGATTGTCGGCGGGATTGCCTCATTCAATGGTCAGCCGATTACGATTATTGGACATCAGCGCGGAAAAACGACTAAGGAAAATATCCGCCGCAATTTTGGTATGCCCCATCCTGAAGGATACCGGAAAGCGTTGCGTTTAATGAAACAGGCAGAGAAATTCAAACGCCCGATTATTTGCTTTATCGATACGAAAGGTGCGTACCCTGGTAAAGCAGCTGAGGAACGCGGTCAAAGTGAAGCGATTGCCCGGAATTTGTTTGAAATGGCCGGCATTCGGGTACCGATTGTTAGTATTGTAATTGGTGAAGGTGGAAGTGGCGGTGCACTTGCACTTGGGGTTGCAAATAAGATTCTGATGCTTGAAAACTCAACGTATTCAGTAATTTCCCCTGAAGGCGCTGCATCAATTTTATGGAAAGATGCAAGCTATGCTAAAGAAGCAGCGGAAGCAATGAAAATTACAGCCCTTGATCTAAAACAGCTTAAAGTGATTGATGGGATTATCCCGGAAGTTGCCGGCGGTGCCCATAAGGATATCGAACAGCAGGCGATTTTTATGAAAGAATATCTTACAACTATTTTAGATGAATTAAATAACGAAAACCCAGATCAATTAGTTGAAAATCGTTATATGAAATTTAAAAATATTGGACAGTATATAGAACAATAAGGTTGTTTTATAACAGTAGTATACTTCGAAGAATGCGTGTGAGCGCATTCTTCATTTTTTTCAAAAGCTTTACAATTTGTTTTCTAGAATAGTTACATATGAGCGTATTTTCTGTTAATGTGGTTAGTAACAGCGTAATAGGAGGAAAAGGTCGTATGAAGAAGATTGCGGTTTTAACGAGTGGTGGAGACGCACCAGGGATGAATGCTGTTATTCGTGCAGTCGTTCGTAAAGCGAGTTTTCACAATGTTGATGTTGTCGGAGTATATCATGGTTATGAGGGTCTCTATAACGGGAACTTCGAGCTTTTAGATATTGGTTCTGTTGGCGATATTATTCAACGAGGCGGTACGAAACTGTATTCAGCACGTTTCCCTGAATTTAAGCAGGATGATATTCAAAATAGAGCGATCGAACGCATGAAAGAAGAGGGAATCGAAGGGTTAGTTGTCATAGGCGGAGATGGTACTTATCGTGGAGCCATGCAATTATCTGATAAAGGATTCCCGTGTGTGGGCATTCCCGGTACAATCGACAATGACGTACCTGGTACAGAATATACGATTGGCTTTGATACGGCACTTAATACAGTAGTCGAATCAATCGATAAAATCCGTGACACGGCAACAAGTCATGAAAATACGTTTGTTATTGAAGTAATGGGCCGCGATGCAGGAGACATTGCTCTTTGGTCAGGATTGGCCGCAGGTGCGGAATCGATTTTAATACCTGAAGAATCGTATGAGCTGGATGATATTGTAAAACGTCTTGAGCGTGGGGCAGCCCGCGGAAAGCGCCATAGTATTATTATTGTAGCTGAAGGTGTAATGAATGGTCATAAACTTGCGCAGCTTCTGGAAGAACGCACAGGAATTAAAATTCGTACATCTGTATTAGGTCATATACAGCGAGGAGGATCTCCATCTGCTCGGGACCGTGTGTTAGCAGGCCGATTTGGTGCAAGAGCGGTAGAGCTATTGTTGGAAAACAAAGGTGGAAGAGCAGTTGGCGTGAAAAATCACGCTATAATCGATTATGATTTAAGAAAAGCATTTGAAACTAAGCACCAAGCAGACTTAAGTCTGTATACATTATCAAAAGAGCTTTCAATTTAAAGTGCATAAAAACGGAGATGACAAAACTATGAGAAAAACTAAAATTGTTTGTACTATTGGACCAGCTAGTGAATCACCAGAAATGTTAGAAAAGTTAATTGATGCAGGGATGAATGTTGCCCGCTTAAACTTCTCACACGGAAATCATGAAGAACATGCAAACCGTATTGCCTCAATTCGTGAAGCAGCAGAACGCATGAAAAAACCGGTTGGAATTTTATTGGACACAAAAGGACCTGAAATCAGAACACACTCAATGGAAAATGGTGAGTTGCATTTAGTAACAGGGCAAGTAATCGATATTTCGATGACAGAAGTTTTAGGGAATGAATCACGTTTCTCCATCACATATGATCAGCTGATTGAAGACGTAGACCAAAACGATATTATCTTATTGGATGACGGCTTAATCGAATTGCGTGTACTTGCGAAAGATACAGAACAAGGGTTAATTCATACAATCGTTGAAAACGCCGGTATTTTAAAGAATAAAAAAGGTGTGAACGTACCAGGTGTTTCTGTGAAATTACCTGGTATTACAGAAAAAGATGCTGCGGATATTTTATTCGGTATTGAGCAGGGCATCGATTTCATCGCCGCTTCATTTGTTCGTACAGCAAAAGATGTCCTAGAAATTCGTGAGCTGTTGGAACAAAATGGTGGAAGCCACATTCAAATTATTCCTAAAATCGAAAACCAGGAAGGCGTTGACAACATCGATGAAATTATCGAAGTGTCAGACGGTTTAATGGTAGCGCGTGGGGACTTAGGTGTAGAAATTCCTGCAGAAGAAGTACCGTTAGTACAAAAATCATTGATCAAAAAATGTAACCAAGTCGGCAAGCCTGTTATTACAGCTACACAAATGCTTGACTCAATGCAGCGCAACCCTCGTCCGACTCGTGCGGAAGCATCAGACGTTGCGAATGCTATTATGGATGGTACAGATGCAATCATGCTTTCAGGTGAAACGGCAGCAGGACTTTATCCGGTAGAATCTGTAGCGACAATGAACAAAATTGCAATCCGGACGGAAAATGCTTTGGATTACCGAGCAATTGTATCGACACGAAGCCGTGAAAAAGAAGCAAATATGACAGAAGCGATTTCCCAGGCAGTTGCCTATACTTCGATTAACCTTGGTGTTAAAGCAGTATTAGCTCCAACTGAAAGCGGAAATACGGCAAGAATGATTGCAAAATATCGACCAGGTGTATCAATTATTGCGGTTACAAGTCAGCCAAATGTCGCTCAGAAATTGACATTAGTATGGGGCGTGAAACCAATTTTAACGCAACGTGTTTCCACTACGGATGAGATTTTAGAGTTATCTGTTGATGAAGCGCTAAAACATGAATTTGTCAGCCATGGAGATGTAGTTGTAATTACTGCTGGTCTTCCGGTTGGTGAAGCGGGTACAACGAACTTAATGAAAGTACATGTAATTGGTGACTTATTGGCACGTGGACAAGGTATCGGTAAACTATCTGTTGTTGGTAATGCGATTATTGCTAACAATGCATCAGAAGCATTAGCTTACGATACTGAAGGCGCAATTATTGTTACAGTAGGCTCTGACCGTGAAATGATGCCGGCGATCGAAAAATGCGCAGGTATTATTACAGAAGAAGGCGGATTAACATCCCATGCTGCTGTAGTCGGCTTAAGCTTAGGAATTCCTGTAATTGTCGGTGTAAAAGAAGCAACGACTCTAATTCAGCACGGACAGGAAATTACAATGGATGCCGAAACGGGTGTCATTTATAAAGGCCACGCCAGCGTTCTTTAAGAGTAATAACCGTTAAATATAGTTTAGTAAAGCAAAACCACCATTTCTTACAATGAGAATGGTGGTTTGTTTTATGTTATAAGCTCTTTTGAAACTTTTTCTCCACTGTTTCGTATAAAATAATAGAAGAGGGGGTTCATAAATGAAAAAAATTTTATTTGGATTACTCGCACTCGTATTTGCCGAAATTGCGGTATTTATCGTAATTGGAAACGCGATCGGTGTTTTCTATACATTATTATTAATCACTTTCACATCCATAGCAGGAGTGTTGATCGCCAAAAAACGCGGAACAAAATCTATACAGGATATTCAAAAAAGTTTGCAGCAAGGTCAGCCACCAGCAGTACCGGTCATTGAAACATTTATGATTTTTATTGGTGGAATTCTGTTGGCATTACCGGGTTTCATTACGGATATTTTTGGATTATTATTTGTATCAGGCATTACACGAAACTTATTTAAACCGGTCGTCTTCTATTTTTTACGTAAAAAAATGAAGAGGGGACAAGTTGTTATTTTGCAAAAATAGCATGTTGTTTCACTTTAATGGCAATCATTAATAATATTGGACTGAGGATGATTCCATAAAAACCGAATAATAAAACTGAGGCAGCGCTGATCAGAAATGTGTGGATCATACGTAAATGTAACGTATGCGACCAGAGCATTGATTCAGTTAGCTGCCTTATCATTTGGACAATAAAGTACAGTACGAGAATAGCAATGCCCATGACCGGTTCATTTACAATAAAATAATAAATCGAAACGGGAATAAGGAAAATTCCGATTCCTAAAAAAGGAAGGCAGTCTGCAAAAGCGATTAAAAAGGCTTTAATAACAAATGCTTCAAACTTCAAAAAGTAAAACCCTATACATAACAGAATGAATGTCAGCGTAAACAATTGCATTTCGACTACGATAAAGCGGCCGATAAGCTCCATTCCTTTTTGAAAGTAGCGGGCCCATGTAGTGCGATACGCTTTCGGAATATAAGCGAAAAACCATAACCGGTTTTTATAGCTTTCCATCAAGGCGAAGTAGAATGTCACAATGAAAATGAAAAATTCAAATATAGACTGAAAACTATTCTTTATAAAATTGATCGTGTAGAACAGCAAGTCCCTTATTAAACTTTGAAGTTTTTCAACAATAAACGGAAGTAGCGGATGTTTCATATAGGTGCTGTCCAAAGACAAAAGTGTTGACTGCAGCTGAGGGAGAATGGTGATAAAACTGTGAATGATGAGCAGGATAACCGAGACGACAACAGAAATTAGAAAGACGGAAAGTATAATGACGACGAGAAAGAAGGGCAGTCTGAATTGTTGCTTGAAAAAGAGGAAAACGGGAAACAATAAATAAGCAAAAAACAGTCCGAAAATTATTGGCGGAATGAAATAAAAAAGTATGATATAAAGTAAGAGAACGATAATATTCCTACTTTTTACTAGCCATTGGTTTGTTTTATTTGTATAATCCATTTATCTCAACTCCTAATTAATACCTTTAATAACTCGTTACAAATTGTAAATTCTCTTTTTTGCACGAATTCTATCAGATATGTGGTTTTTTCCTAAAATCCTACTAATTCATTCACAAAGCCGTCAAAATTGATTATAATGAAATTTGTAAGCGATTTACTTATAGGTTCAATTGAGCAGAACGATATGAGTGTGCGACTTTTTAATAGAGTAAAAAGAAAGCACTTACAAAATTAATTTACTAAGTGAAGGAGCGATTTTTTATGTCAGCAACAAAAGGTTTAGAAGGTATCGTAGCAGCAGAATCGAAAATTTCTTCAATTATCGATGATACACTTACATATGTAGGGTATGGCATCGACGACCTAACTAACAATGCGACTTTTGAAGAAGTAGTATTCTTGTTATGGAACACGCGTTTACCAAACGCTGAAGAATTAGCTAACTTAAAAGAAGAACTAGCTAAAAATATGGAAATTCCAGCGGCAATCACAGATTTATTCAAATCTATGCCTTTAAACACAGTGCACCCAATGGCGGCACTTCGTACAGCTGTATCTATGTTAGGTGCATTTGACGAAGAAGCAGATGTTATGGAAGCTGAAGCAAACTACCGTAAAGCAATCCGTTTACAAGCAAAAATTGGTACTGTAGTAACGACTTTTGCTCGTGTACGTCAAGGTAAAGAACCAGTTGCTCCAAAACCAGAATTAGGTTATGCAGCAAACTTCTTATATATGCTGAAAGGTGAAGAACCAGCAGCAATCGAAATCGAAGCATTCGATAAAGCGTTAATTTTACACGCTGACCACGAATTAAACGCTTCTACATTCACTGCACGTGTATGTGTTGCAACATTATCAGATGTATACTCTGGTGTTACTTCTGCAATCGGCGCTTTAAAAGGCCCATTACACGGTGGTGCTAACGAGCAAGTTATGAAAATGTTAACTGAAATCGGTTCAATCGATAAAGTTGAATCTTGGGTTCAAAACAAATTAGATAACAAAGAAAAAATCATGGGCTTCGGTCACCGCGTTTACCGTAAAGGCGACCCACGTGCACCTCACTTACGTGTAATGTCTGAAAAGCTTACTAAATTAACAGGCAAACCAGAATTATACGATATGTCAGTAAAAATCCATGATATGATCGTTGAGCAAAAGAAATTACCTGCAAACGTAGATTTCTTCTCAGCATCAGTATATGATTCTTTAGGTATCGAGCATGACTTATTCACACCAATCTTCGCAGTATCTCGTACTTCAGGTTGGGTAGCGCACATTTTAGAGCAGTATGCAAACAACCGTCTAATCCGTCCACGTGCGGAGTATGTTGGTCCAGATATGCAAAAATACGTTCCAATTAACGAGCGCTAATTAAAAAAGTATGTTAAAATATCTGGGACTGTGATTTGACACAGTCCTAGATTTATGATTATTAGGAGGCAAATTTCCAATGACTAACAAAATCGTAGTAGAGAATGGTAAATTAAACGTTCCAAACAATCCTGTTATTCCTTTCATCGAGGGTGACGGTATCGGTCCAGATATCTGGGCAGCAGCATCTCGCGTAATTGACGCAGCTGTAGAAAAAGCTTATAACGGTGAAAAGAAAATCGAATGGTTAGAAGTATTAGCAGGTGAAAAAGCATTCAACCAAACTGGCGAATGGTTACCAGCTGAAACTTTAGAAAAAATCAACGAATACTTAATCGCTATTAAAGGTCCTTTAACAACTCCAATCGGCGGCGGTATCCGCTCTCTAAACGTAGCATTACGTCAAGAGTTGGATTTATATGTTTGCTTACGTCCAGTACGTCACTTTGACGGTGTTCCTTCACCAGTTAAACGTCCAGAAGATGTTGACATGGTAATCTTCCGTGAAAACACAGAAGATATCTATGCTGGTATCGAGTACAAAGCTGGTTCTGACGAGCAAAAGAAATTATTAAACTTCTTACAAAACGAATTAGGCGTTAACAAAATTCGCTTCCCAGAAACTTCTGGTTTAGGTATTAAACCTGTATCTAAAGAAGGTACTGAACGTTTAGTACGCTCTGCAATCGAGTACGCTATTTCTCACAACCGTCCATCAGTAACTTTAGTACACAAAGGTAACATCATGAAATTCACTGAAGGTGGATTCAAACAATGGGGTTACGATGTAGCTGAAGCTGAATTCGGCGACAAAGTATTCACTTGGAACCAATACGATGCAATCAAAGCTGAGCAAGGCGAAGCTGCTGCTAACGAAGCACAATCTAAAGCTGTTGCAGAAGGCAAAATCATCGTAAAAGATTCTATCGCTGATATCTTCTTACAACAAATCTTAACTCGTCCTAACGAGTTCGACGTAGTAGCAACTATGAACTTAAACGGTGACTACATCTCTGACGCATTAGCTGCTCAAGTTGGTGGTATCGGTATCGCTCCAGGTGCTAACATTAACTACTTAACTGGTCACGCTATTTTCGAAGCTACTCACGGTACTGCACCTAAGTATGCTGGACAAGATAAAGTAAACCCATCTTCAGTATTATTATCAGGCGTATTAATGCTTGAGCACTTAGGATGGCAAGAAGCTGCGGACTTAATTACTAATTCAGTAGAGAAAACTATCTCTTCTAAATATGTAACTTATGACTTCGCACGTTTAATGGATGGCGCTACAGAAGTTAAATGTTCTGAATTCGCTACAAAATTAATCGAAAACTTCTAATTAAAAGTTTTACACATTTGCCTATTTATGTGAAATTATGAACAAATTGTTTAGTAATGAATAATATTGTTATATAATTTACATTATTGGAAATAGTTTACTTTTAATACTTGAATATGTTAAAAAGGGAGAGAACATTATGTTTTCTCCCTTTTTTTGTATATAATTTTCTTGTGTACAGATAATTACGATGAAGGAGTGGTTCTAGGTGACATTAAAACGTAAAAAAATCTCAGTTATTGGTAGTGGATTTACAGGTGCAACCGCAGCATTTTTAGCCGCGCAGAAAGAATTAGGCGATGTAGTAATTATTGATCTTCCATCAGCGGAAAATCCTACGAAGGGGAAAGCATTGGACATGTGGGAAGCAGCACCCGTACAAGGTTTTGATTCTTATGTAAAAGGCTCTTCCGACTATGAGGATACAGCAAACTCGGATGTCGTTTTAATAACTGCGGGTGTTGCCCGTAAACCAGGAATGAGTCGTGACGATTTAGTTCAGATTAATCAGGGTGTGATGAAAGCTGTTGCAACGGAAATAGCCCGTACCTCACCTGATGCAACAATCATCGTACTCACAAACCCAGTTGATGCGATGACTTATACGGTCTTTAAAGAATCCGGCTTTCCAAAACATCGAGTTATCGGACAATCCGGGGTATTGGATACTGCCCGTTTCCGTGCTTTTATTGCCGAGGAACTGAATGTATCGGTAAAAGATATATCTGCTCTTGTATTAGGCGGCCACGGGGATACAATGGTGCCTTTAACACGGTATGCTTCTGTAGGCGGCGTTCCTTTACAAAGCTTAATCCCTGCCCAACGTTTAGAGGAAATCGTGCAGCGTACCCGTGTTGGTGGCGGTGAAATCGTAAGTCTTTTAGGGAATGGTTCAGCTTATTATGCACCTGCTGCGGCAATGGTGGAAATGGCAGAAGCAATTTTAAAAGATCAGAAACGAGTATTGCCGGCAATAGCTTATTTAGAGGGCGAGTATGGATATGATGGGATATACTTAGGCGTTCCGACGTTATTAGGAGCTGGCGGTATCGAGAAAATATTCGAACTTGAGCTGACAGCAGATGAAAAGACAGCGCTAGATCAATCTGCAGATGCTGTTAAAGATGTAATGAAAGCACTGAAATAACGAAAAAAAGGGCATTTCGGCTGTATA
The DNA here is from genome assembly GCF_037975215.1 of Solibacillus sp. FSL R5-0449. Classification (NCBI taxonomy): domain Bacteria; kingdom Bacillati; phylum Bacillota; class Bacilli; order Caryophanales; family Caryophanaceae; genus Solibacillus; species Solibacillus sp. FSL R5-0449. The sequence goes on along the minus strand of NZ_CP150239.1, from coordinate 2,441,923 downwards.
CACCGAAGCCCTTTTTAATTTTTACTGGTACACAGGATTCCATTTTAATAATTTTTTCTCTAACAGTTTTGCAATGGAATCGGCAATTTTCCCTAAAATAGCATATAAAATAATGGCTAACACAACGATATCAAGTTGCATATATTCACGGGCATTCATCGACATATAGCCGATTCCTGAACTTGCCGCAACGGTTTCTGCAACAATTAAAGTGAGCCACATAATTCCTAAAGAGTAACGGATTCCAACTAAAATGGATGGCATAGCACCTAAAATAATTACTTTAAAAAACAGTTTGTATTTCGAAAGATTATAAATTTTTCCCATTTCGATTAACCGTGGATCAACATTGCGGATGCCATGGTATGTATTGACGTAAATCGGGAAAAACACGCTGATTGCCACTAAGAAAATCTTTCCTTCTTCCCCAACACCAAACCATATAATCACTAATGGGATGAGTGTCAAATTCGGAATATTACGCAGCATTTGAATAGTTGTATCCAAATAACGTTGTGCAAAAGGGACGATCCCATTTAAAATTCCGATTACAAATGCGATACTCCCGCCAATCAGGAACCCGATTAGAGCACGCGTCGTACTAATTTGAAGGTGGTCAAACAGAACACCGGAAACTGCTTGTTCATAGCCTGCTTTTACTACATCGGAAGGGGCAGGTAAAATGGTATTGGCAAGGATACCTGTTTTGTTCGATATTTCCCATACGACAATAATCAAAATAGGAATGATCCACGGCTCAATCAAATGGAACCATTTTTTCTTCTTCATTGTATTCACCTCTTATGGTTTCCAAATATAATTTTCAAGATTTTCTACAAGATTCGTTGTTAATCCGATGTCAAATAGATCCTCATTTAATCGTTGCAAATCTGCCTGTGCAGCTTCGTCAATATAAGTAGCGACAGATGAGCGGCGGGCTAAGCTTGTTACCCAAATATCTGCTTCGATTCCTGTATTTTCTTCAAGAATTTCGGCTGCTTCAGTTGAATCAGCATCAATTGCTTCACCGACTTTAGATAACTCCTCCACGTAGGCTACGACTGCATCCTTATTGGATTCAATAAATTTATCCGATGCATAGTAGAAACTGCGGTGTTCCACAATGCCTTCTGCTGTAGCTAAAATTTTATTGCCTTTACTTTCAGAGACCGTCATATACGGATCCCAAGTAACCCAGGCATCAACCTCACCGTTTTGAAATGCAATCGTCGCATCTGCAGGGCTTAAAATAACAGATTCTACATCATCCAGTGTCAGATTTACTGTTTCCAGAGCAGTAACTAATAAATATTCGGAGATGGAAGCTTTGTTGTACGCAATTTTCTTCCCTTTCAATTGTTCGATTGATTGAATAGATCCATCATTCTTTACTAAAATCCCTTCCATTTGTGGAGATGGTTCTTCACCAGCGATGTACTTGAATTTCATTCCTTTTGATAATGCCATCATTGATGGGGCATCACTTGCATTGGCAAAATCGATCGCTCCGGAGTTTAATGCTTCCATAATTGAACTTCCTGTATTGAATTCTGACCATTCCACTGAATAGCCTAGTTCCTTTAACCTTGATTCCAGTTCGCCATTCGCTTTTAATAGTAAGGTTGTGCCGTTTTTCTGATAACCGATTCGAACTTTCTTATTTTCGGCATTTGATGAGGAGCACCCGACTAAAATAATCGATAAAGTTAAAAGCAAAAAGACAGATAATAGTTTTTTCATTTGTAATACCTCCTTAAATAATCGCTTGTAATTCTTTTTGTTTAATTGGTGTTGTTGTTTTTGGTTGCTGTCCTAATAGATGCTGAAGCAAGATTTCCTCTAGCTCGGCAAATTGCGGATTTGAACGGGTTCTTGGACGAGGAAGTTTAACCGGCAAATCTAAAGCAACGTTCCCGTCTTCGATTAAAATAATTCGATCTGCCAATGCAATTGCTTCTGCCACATCATGTGTCACGAGCAATGACGTGTACTTTTGTTTTAACCACAATTGCTCGATAAGATTTTGCATTTCCAGTCGTGTCAGTGCATCTAAAGCACCAAGCGGTTCATCCAATAACAATAGTCTTGGCTGTGCACTAAGCGCACGGGCTAAAGCAACCCGTTGTTTTTGGCCTCCAGAAAGTACATGTGGCCACTCTTTTGCGCGGTCTTCTAAACCTACATGTTCAAGTGATTTTAATGCGATCGGTTTCCAATCCTTTTTCAGCTCAGTGCCAACCCCTACATTTTCAAGTACAGACAGCCATGGGAGTAAACGATCTTCCTGGAACATAACGCGAACACCTGAAAAGTCTTCCTGTTGAATGCCATCCTTTAGAGAGTCTCCGGCAGTTTTCTGTTCTAAATTTGCAATAATACGGAGAAGTGTACTTTTTCCGCATCCGCTTTTTCCGACAATCGCCACGAATTGTCCTGCGGGAATGGTTAAATTAATATCCTTTAAAACTTGTTTTTCACCAAAACTTTTTGTTAAATTTACTAACTCAATATTGATTCCATTTGTCATGGAAGCACCTACTTTCCGTTAAAATACTTAACATATTGATTTACTAGGAATTGTTGTTAAAAAAATTTCACCCTGCCTGACAACAAAGGTACAACAACAATTTTTCTAAATGTTACCATAATAATAAATATTCAGTCAATAGTAAAAATTATTTTACCTATCGAATTAATAAGGATTAAAAATTTAATTAAGTATACACGGGTAATGGATACCTGAATAGAGGAATAATTGTACTTTTCAAAAAAAGTTGTTACTATGAGGATAGTGATCTAATCAGTTCATATTTACGAATTAGTTGATAGCCATCCACTGGAAGATTGATTTTGAGATGGGGGTTTCAAATCGATTTTGGAGGAATTTACAATGGTTAAAACGGTTTTAGTAGTAGAAGATGAAATGCCAATTGCAACATTATTAAAATATAATTTGGAGCAGGCAGGTTTTGATGTGCTGTTGGCCCATGATGGTCAGGCTGGCCTTGATACAGCAGTGGAACAAAAACCGGATCTGATTTTACTGGATTTAATGCTGCCAAAACTTGACGGTGTAGAAGTATGTAAAGAATTAAGACGTTTGCGCATTAATATACCGATTATTATGCTGACTGCGAGAGACGATGAATTTGATAAAGTATTAGGTTTAGAACTTGGGGCGGATGATTATATGACAAAGCCATTCAGCCCGCGTGAAGTAATTGCTCGAGTGAAGGCTGTGCTGCGACGTTTTTCTGGACCGATTGTGGAAGAAACCGTTGAATCAGGTGAAACTGTATATTCATTCGGTAACTTGAAAGTTTTGCCTGAGCGATTTGAAGCATTTATTGATGAAGAGGCTTTGGAGTTCACACCGAAGGAATTTGAGTTGCTAGTATATCTGCTTGAAAATAAAAACCGTGTTTTAACACGTGATCAGCTGCTGAGTGCCGTATGGAACTATGATTTTGCCGGTGATACTCGAATCGTAGACGTACATATTAGTCATCTAAGAGATAAAATTGAAGAAAATAGCCGTAAACCACTGTTTATTAAAACAATCCGTGGTTTAGGTTATAAATTTGAGGAGCCAAAAAAATAATGAACGCAATGAAAAATCGTTTGTTTTATTCGTTTATTTTAGTAATTGGATCAAGTTTAGCTGTTCTAGGATTGTTCATAGGGCAGCTTTTTCCTTTTTTCGCCGATGAATTTGTTCATGAAGCGACGAAGGATTCCGAGAAGCAATTGGAACAAGTAATCGTTCAGGAGCAGATTGAACTTACTGATACGCAAAAAGAGGCCATTATCGGCACCTATGAAATTAATCGACATACAGAAGAATTACAAAGTACAAAGCAAAAAATCTATTTGATCATTGCCGCTTTATTAGTGGGCGGTTTAGTAATTATGAGTTTTATGGCATACCGGGTTGTAAGCAATTTCATTACACCGATTATAAATATTACTAAAACCGCTAGAGAGCTTTCAAAAGGTAATTACCGTGCACGTGCTTTTGCAAATGGACCAAATACGATCGTTGAGTTAAGAAATTCGATTAATATTTTGGCCCGTAATTTACAGGATATTACGAAAACAAGAGCGATTGAAGAAGAACGTTTGAAAACGCTAATTGAAAATATGGGTAGTGCATTAATGATGATTGACCGTGAAGGAAATATCTCGATTGTGAACAGGAAATTCCAGACGTTGTTCGAGCTGCCGAAAGAACAGCTAATTGGGAAGAATTTTATGATGCTCGGATTGCCGAAAGAGCTTGAAAAGTTCATTGATCATGTGTTTTTGACGGAATTACCCTATCGTCAGCAGCTTGAAATGGAAATCGCGAATGAAGAATATTATGAGCAAGTTTACGGAGCACCGGTTGTTGGTGAACATGGACGCTGGCTAGGTGTCGTAATTGTTATGCATGATATAAGTGAACTTGTGCGATTGGAGCAGATTCGAAAAGATTTCGTAGCGAATGTTTCGCATGAACTTCGGACACCGATTACATCGATTAAAGGATTTTCAGAGACGCTTCTGGATGGGGCATTTAAAGATGAGCAGATGCTGTTGTCATTTTTAACGATAATATATGATGAAAGCAATCGGATTCAGGTACTCGTCAATGATTTGCTTGAGCTATCCAAAATTGAGCGACACGGTTTTACACTTGATGTAGTGCCGACAAAGCTGCAGGATATTTTAGTTCGGGTTGTTGATCTGACAAGTGCGCAATTGGAAAATAAAAATATGCAGTTTAATGTGGAGATAGAGCAGGATGCGGTCATTTTAGGCGATGTAAATCGTCTAATGCAAATTTTCACGAATCTTATTAATAATGCAATTGCCTATTCGAAAGAAGGAACAACCGTTACGCTGCGAATTAGTGCCAATGAACGATACGGGATATTTGAAGTGAAAGACGAAGGAATCGGAATTGAAAAAGCGGAGATTTCACGTATTTTTGAGCGCTTTTACAGGGTAGACCGGGCACGAAGCCGAAATTCAGGTGGAACAGGTCTTGGTTTATCTATTGTAAAACATTTGATTGAAGCGCATCAAGGTAAAATCATGGTAGAAAGCGAAATTGGAAAAGGGACAAGTATTAAAGTGTTTTTACCATTGAAAGATTAAAAATTTAACAGTAAATTTACAAAACATTCAATTGAACTTTAAATTGCAGTGTTATAGTTCTTAATAGAAACCCCCGTTTCTAAAAGAAGGTAATGCTTAGCAAGAAATTAAATATTATATTGAAGAAACTGCGCAAAAAGTAAATAGCTTTCTGCGCAGTTTTTTGTGTTTTAAATTTCTGAAAGCTCATTTTGAAAAAATATGAAACTTTTACAATTCATTACCCGTAGAATAAGGGGAAATTGAAAAGTAAGGAGGCTTTATACGATGAGTGTAAAAAGAACATTAATGTGGGTAGCATTAATTCTATTGGCTGTCGTAGCTATTATTGTTGTGACGACATCCTGGTATACAGTAGATGAATCGGAACAGGCAGTAGTGATAACATTTGGTCAAGCAGATGAGACAATACAAGATTCAGGACTTCATTTTAAATTACCATGGCCAATACAGTCTGTAGAGATTTTATCAAAAGAGACATACAGTTTACAGTTCGGCTATAAGCAAAACCCGGACGGTACGGTGGAAGCATTCGATAAAGAAACAAAAATGATTACAGGTGATGAAAATATTGTTTTAACAGACCTTGTAGTTCAATGGCGTATTGTTGAGCCGAAAAAATATTTATTTAGTTCACAGGAGCCGCGAACGATTTTACATAATGCGACGTCCAGTGCGATTCGTTCAATCATTGGCAGCTCAACAATCGATGAGGCATTAACGGATGGGAAAGCGGATATTGAAGCAGAAACACGTGAATTGCTCGTATCATTAATCGATAAGTACGACATCGGTATTGGGGTTTTAGGAGTAAAGCTTCAAGATGTAGAAGTACCGAATGAAGAAGTACGTGCTGCATTTACGGACGTTACCGATGCACGGGAGACAAAAAATACAAAGATTAACGAAGCGGAAAAATATGAAAACCAGCGTGTAAGTGAAGCGGTTGGTGAAGCAGCGGCGATTCTTTCAAAAGCGGAAGGGGAAAAAGCCTCACGTATCGAGCAAGCGACAGGTGAAGTAGCGCTCTTTAATCAGCTTTATGATGAATACCGCCTGAATAAGGATATTACACGTGAACGATTAGTGCTCGAAACATTGGAGGCAGTTTTACCGAATGCCCAAATTTATATTATGAATGATGACGGCAGTGGTACGATGAAGTACTTACCGATTCAGCCAATGCAAACGACACCTCCTTCTACAGAAGAGAAAAAAGAAGGGAGCAAAAATGAATGAGTAACAACAAAAATAATTTTGACGGCGATTTAGATGAGTTTGTGAAAAAACTGTTCGGCAATAAAAAAGGCTCGAAAGAAGTAAAGGAAGTACCAAAAGCAAACGATCCTGATCAACAAGTAAATAACGGCGAAACTAAAGCAAAAAAAGCACCTACGCCATTAAAGAAAGATAAAAAGCCGGTAAATGTAAAGCAATGGGTATCTTCTGTGATTGTATTAACTGTTGTATTTGCTGCATTAATTATCGTATTTGCGAATCTGTATATTGTAAAAGAAAATGAATATAAAGTAGTTCGCCAGTTCGGGGAAGTAGTGAAGTACGAAAGTAAACCGGGACTTCATATGAAAATTCCGTTCATTCAAAGTGTGACAACTCTTCCAAGCAATTTAATGACACATGATATGACGGAAGAAGAAATCAGTACGAAAGATAAAAAGCGAATTATTATTGATAACTATACGGTTTGGCGTGTAACAGATCCAAAGGCTTTAATTTCAAATGCCGGTCAGTTGCTGAATGCGGAAAGTCGTATGGAGGAGTTCATTTATTCGGCACTTCGTACAGAGTTCGGTCAGACGGAATACGGGGATATTATTAATGAAAAAGATTCAAAACGCGGGAATATTAACGACCGTGTTACACAACGTGTCAATGAGTTAATCGATTCTGCGAATTTCGGTATTGAAGTAATTGATGTACGTATTCGCCGTACGGATTTACCGGAGGAAAACGAGCAGTCTGTTTATACAAGAATGGTTTCGGAACGTCAATCGATTGCGCAAAAGTATCTGTCTGAAGGGGATGCGGAAAAGCGCAGTAAAGAGGCAAAAACAGATCAGGAAGTACAGGTAACACTTGCGAAAGCAAATAAAGAAGCCTCTGTCATCCGTGCAGAAGGTGAAGCACAGGCTGCTCAAATCTATAATGCAGCTTACTCAAAAGATCCGGAATTCTACAGTCTATTCAGAACGTTAGAATCATACAAGAAAACAATCGGTAATGAGACGATGATTATTATTCCGTCAGACTCGCCGTATGCTAAACTGTTATCCGGTCAATTGGATTAAATATAGTAGAGGCTGGGACATAACCCAAAAACGCTATTTTTCTCTGAGAAAAATAGCGTTTTTTTGCTGAGCGTTAAAATTGATCTCCATTCCGGGACGCTTTCCGCGGGCGTGGCCTGAGCCTGTAGTCTCAGGCGTCACGCTATTCCCGCAGGAGTCGCCCTCCATTCCAATCAATTTTGCAATATATCCGTTTCTTAATAAAAAATTTACATTATTTAACTTCATTAAATTTTCAAATTATATTATTGGAAACTATTATTTTACTGTTATACTATAGTATAGTTAGTTCATTCATATAGGGGGAGTGGCGAAGTTTGAGTAAAGTAATACAAAATAGTTTAATAGCATTTATTATGGCAACATCTGTAACGGCGCTTTTTTATCAATCCAATATTAATTTCGTGAAAGTGGAAATTTTTCATATACCAATTTTATTTATTGCTATTTTAGTATTAAGTTTGTTTATCGCAGAAGATGTACGGGATTCGTTCAAGAAAGTACTATGGTTCGAAAAACGTGAAGATAAGCGTCCGATCTGGCAAGTGGGTATTGGTATGATTTTTTACTTCACACAGATTGGATTCGTGGAAGTATTTGCGCGCGGTTTAATGCCATACGATTTAGGCGGCATGCCGATGTATGTGATCATTCCATTTTTAAATGCCTTTTTATTAACGGTTATTTTTGAAGAGATTTTTTATAAAGAAGAAAAAAACAATGTACATGCTGTGAAATTCAAAAATAAAATTAAATAGAGAAATATAGAACGCGCAGGAATTTATCCTGCGCGTTTTTTTTGCATTATAGCAAGAATATTAATGAAAATTGAAAATAAATAGGAAAATTTGAATTAATGTGTATAATATAACAAGTGTAGTATTTTGTGCATATAATCAAATAATTTTTTTAGGGTATAAATGCTTATGTATTCAGAAAAATTAGGTAATAATGCGCTTTGTTTGAATAGTATTCAATACATATAAGGAAGTGAAAATTTTGATTCTATTAGATACAGCTTATGTTTCACCGCTTTTAGCAGAAACATTGATTGAAAAAAAGGTAATGGTTTTGGATATTCAACAACAGTTGATTCTAAATTACAAATCACAAGCTGAGCAAAATCTTGAGAAAGTATTTCAACAAGAGGATTTAATTATCATGAATTCCGAAGAAGCTGTTCAGATTCTAAATGAATATTATGCAGAATCGCATGTAACAAAAACAGTGAATTTATTTAAAAACAAATTTGCATTCAGAAAGCGTTTAGCTGAGAGTTATCCTGATTTCTTCTTTTTAGAAACTACGCTAGGTGAATTAGGGCAACTTGACCTATCCTCACTACCTTATCCGATCATCTTTAAGCCAACTGTCGGATATTCAAGTGTTGGGGTTTACCGAGTAGAGAATGCACAAGAATTCCAAAGGATAATCGAGACGATGGAGTGGAGTGAAAACGATTCAAAGGATGTTTTGGTTAGCGATTCCTTTATCATTGAAAGTTATATTGAGGGGCAGGAATTTGCAATCGATCTATTCTTTGATGAAAACAATGAACCGGTTGTGCTGAATTTATTTGCGCGTATGTTCAAAGACGAAAAAGATATGAGTGATCGAATTTATTATACGAGCAAGCAAGTGCTGCAAAATTACTTAGCTCCGATTACCGAGTATCTCCAAGGACTTGGGGAAATCTTCAATTTACGCAAAATGCCGCTACACATAGAACTGCGCATGGATGATGAAGGAACAATCGTCCCGATTGAAGTGAATCCATTACGCTTTGCAGGAGCAGGTACGACAGAATTGGGGAGTTTCGCATATGGGGTTAACTCGTACGACTATTTTTTCGAACAGAAAAAACCGGATTGGGCTGACTTAATCAATGCAATGGACAATCGAATTTATAGTTTTACTTGTGCCGAGTTTGAAGGTGAGATAAAGGTTGATGATGAGTTTGTAATACACCATGAATTATTGCAACAACAATTCCACCATATTTTAGAATATCGTCATATTCCGCATGGGCAGGGTGCAACGTTTGCTGTTATTTTCTTTAGCAGTGAATCCCTGGCACAAAATGACCATATTTTAACGCTGGACTTTATGGAGTTTGTAGAAAAAAAAGAATATTTGCATGTAAATAACTAAATTTGGGGGGGACGCTTGGTGGAAACAATTTAATTTTTGTTTTCAAGAGCAATTTAAATGTTAAAGAAATTTAATTCAGTAAAAACTAGGATTTTATTAGGAATTTTAGTACCGATTATTTTATTAAGTATAGTTTTTAGTTCAATTTTATTTTTAGTTTCGAGCAACTTGATTAATAACCAGATCATTCCGCAGCATAACCAAAATTTATTGATGAGTATGGATAAATTCAATACGCTTTTTGATTCAAACTTAGTAAATGATGCTAAGAAAAACAAGGCTTCATATGAAAAATTACAGGAAGTCACAACCGATTTTCAAAATGAGTTTGATTTGGAAAATGCCTACATTATGAGTAAAGTCGATGGAGAAGAAGTTATTTTAGTATTGGGGAATTCGGATGATTACCTGACACCGCTTGCTTTTACAGAAGACCAGACAGCGGCACTCTCCACAACGGACATAGTGGCGAGCGATATTTATGAAGATGATTATGGAAAACATCAATCAACCTTCCTTCAAATTCCGGGGACGGATTCTGTTCTAGGATTGGATGCCGATGCGGATTTTATTGATGAATTGAATCGATTGTTAATTACAATTATTGTAGCTTCCCTGCTTGTTGCATTGATTATTGGATCAATTATAGCGGTGATCGTATCCAGAAAAATCGTGAATCCTTTAAATCAGCTTTTAAACCATACTGAAATTGTGGCACAGGGTGATTTATCAAAACAATTGGAAGTTTCCAGTCATGACGAAATTGGGCATTTAACATCTAGCTTCTCAGATATGCAATCCCAATTGAGTGAGACGATCTATCATGTAAACGACACATCCGAGCATGTTGAGGAAAGCTCTTCGATATTAAAAGAAACAATCGAACAGTTAACCATTACATCGAATCAGGTGTCGGGCGCAATTCAGGAAATTGCTTCAAGCACTGAGATGATTACAGAAGGTGCTGTACAGAACCGGGAGGCAGTGGAACAGATCGCATTCAAAATTGCAGAAATCTCTAATGTTACTAAATTAGTAGCACAAGAGGCGATCGATACCAATAATGTCGCAACAGAAGGAAAAGAAGTTATTCATAAATCTGTTGCAGGAATCGAAACAATCAATGAAACAGCGAAAATGTCATTATTGAAAACAGAGCAAATGAATAGCCGTTCTTTAGAAGTTGGTCAAATCACGAAAATTATTTCAAGTATTTCAGATCAGATCAACCTACTTGCTTTAAATGCGGCAATCGAAGCGGCAAGAGCAGGGGAATACGGGAAAGGATTCGCAGTAGTAGCGGATGAGGTTCGTTCATTGGCAGAACAATCGGCGAATTCGGCGAGCGATATTACGACATTAATTAATGAAATGCAAAAAGATTCAAATGAATCTGTTGTTGCCATTAATAGTGTAGTAACTAAAATCGAGCAGGAAAGCGCGACGATCTATTCGGCTGTTGAAACATTTAATACAATTTCCAAATTAGTGGATAATATGAAAAATGAAATTCAAAATGTAACAGATGCATTCCAAGGCATTGTAACGGACTCTAATCAAGTACTTGAAACAACGGACGTAACCGTTCAGTCATTGGAACAATCCAATGAGCATTCTCAAAGCATTGCTGCATCAATAGAAGAACAGACAGCATCGACTGAAGAAATGCTTAGCATTGCACATGAATTGAATGAAATGATTATTAAGTTAAAAGGACAAATTAATCACTTCAAAATATAAAGATATTCTTTAGTTGTTTAAATAACTTCTAAACTAAATGAACTTAATTCAATGATGGAAAAATCCGGATTATGCGATAATGCATTGATCTGGATTTTTTCTTTATCTTTATGTCCAGCTTATTTGTGGCGAATAAGAATTTTATTGGAGAAGAATTTGCGTTAATGTTGGCAATTCAATGCAATAATCGCTAAAGTAGAAAGAGAACATACAATCGTAACGTAACCTCTTCCGGTGCGTTTTGAACACATGCCAAATGTTGCTGCATCCAGGTGGAGCAACACATTCGGTAATCGGATGACTGATTGGCGTCCTGTGAATTTGACTCGAATCCGGGCCTAATCACATCGAGGTGAAATTGATTAATGGAGGAACTTGCATGACAAAACAAAAATTGCTTTTATTAGATGGAAACTCATTAGCATACCGTGCCTTTTTTGCATTACCGCTGCTGACGAATGACAGTGGTATTCATACAAATGCAACTTACGGATTTACAACAATGCTGCAAAAAATTATCGGTGAGGAAAATCCGACACAAATGCTAGTTGCGTTTGATGCCGGAAAAACGACTTTTCGCCATGAATCATTTGGTGAATATAAAGGTGGACGTCAAAAAACACCGCCTGAGCTTTCCGAACAATTCCCTTATATTCGTAAGCTGATCGATGCATATAAGATTAAACGCTATGAACTGGAAATGTACGAAGCGGATGATATTATCGGAACGTTGGCGAAACAGGCTGCCGGACAAGGAATCGAAGTTATCGTTGTTTCAGGAGATAAAGATTTAACGCAGCTCGCAACAGAGGATGTTACTGTATATATTACACGTAAAGGGATTACCGATATTGAAAAATATACACCGGCCCATATTGAAGAAAAGTACGGACTGACACCGGAGCAAATTATCGATATGAAAGGGCTTATGGGCGATCAATCGGATAATATTCCGGGAGTTCCGGGCGTTGGTGAAAAAACAGCGATTAAATTATTGAAGGAACACGGTACGATTGAGAAACTATATGAAGCGATGGATTCATTGAAAGCATCGAAAATGAAAGAAAAGCTGGTAGATAATGAAGAAATGGCACACTTGTCTAAAAAGCTTGCGACTATTCATACAGATGCCCCGATTACCATTACACTCGATGATTTAGCGTATTCAGGTCCGGATGAGGAAGCGCTTCTTGATGTATGGCAGGAGCTTGGGTTTAAATCTTTAATCGAAAAAAGTGATTTTGAAGCAGTAGAAACAGAACAAGCTGAACTCGTATTTGAAAATGTGGAGCATATTACGGCTGACATGCTTAAAGATACGATGGCTATACATCTGGAGCTGGAAAATGAACATTACCATAGCTGTAATGCCCTCGGTTTAGCATTAACTGATGGGGAACGTACTGTTTATACAGCAATTGATCATGTTGTTGATAATGCGGAGTTAAAAACATGGTTGGAAGATGAAACAAAGAAAAAGTATGTGGCTGACAGTAAAGCGACACAAGCGATGCTCCATCGTTTAGGAATTGAACTAAAAGGAGTAGAGTTCGATTTATTGTTAGCTTCGTATATTGTAAAGCCGTCGATTTCAGGTGATGATGTTGCAACACTTGCAAAAGAATTCGGTTATCATGATGTACAAGCCAATGAAACGGTGTATGGAAAAGGGGCAAAGTGGATCGTTCCTGGTGCAGATCATGTAGCAGAGCATGTAAGCCGAAAAGCCGTAGCGGTATGGAAATTGCAGCCGGTTTTAGAGAAAACATTGAAAGAAAACGAACAGTTTGAATTATATAAAGAACTGGAGCTTCCGCTTGCACATATTTTAGGGAAAATGGAGAGCGAAGGGATAACAGTCAATATCGATACATTGCGACAAATGGGCGATGAACTGAAGGCAAAACTTGAAGTGATGGAAGCGACAATTTATGATTTGGCAGGCGAGAAGTTTAATATCAATTCGCCGAAGCAGCTAGGGGTTATTTTATTTGATAAACTGGGCTTACCAGTCATCAAAAAGACGAAAACAGGTTATTCAACAGCGGCCGATGTGCTGGAAAAGCTGCAGTCCGAGCATGATGTTGTCAAGCATATTCTGGAATACCGGACACTTGCAAAACTGAAGTCTACTTATATTGAAGGGTTGATGAAAGAGGTTCATGAAGCGGATTCCAAAGTGCATACACGTTTCCAGCAGGCATTAACTTCAACGGGACGTTTAAGCTCAACAAACCCGAATTTACAAAACATCCCGATTCGTTTGGAAGAAGGACGCAAAATCCGAAAAGCATTTGTTCCATCGAAAAAAGACTGGATTTTGTTTGCAGCAGACTATTCTCAGATCGAGCTGCGCGTACTGGCTCATATGTGCGGTGATGATGCGCTTGTGGAGGCATTCCAGCAAGGAATGGACATCCATACACGTACGGCAATGGATGTGTTTAATCTTGAAAATCCGGATGATGTGACAAGCCTAATGCGCCGCACAGCAAAAGCTGTAAACTTTGGTATCGTCTACGGGATTAGTGATTACGGCTTATCACAAAGCCTTGATATTACACGTAAAGAAGCTGGGATTTTTATCGAAAACTATTTGCAAAGCTTCCCGGGTGTAAAAAACTATATGGACACAAGTATTGAAGAAGCGAAGAAAGCAGGCTTCGTTACAACAATTTTAAATCGACGCCGCTACTTGCCGGACATCACAAGTTCGAACTTCAACTTAAGAAGTTTTGCGGAACGTACTGCGATGAACACACCGATCCAGGGAAGTGCAGCGGATATTATTAAAAAAGCAATGATTGATATGAATGCCCGACTTGAACAAGAAGGGCTACAGTCGAAGCTCTTACTACAAGTACACGATGAGCTTATTTTTGAAGCGCCAAAAGAAGAAGTTGAAATTTTAGAACGTATCGTACCAGAAGTGATGGAAAATGCAATTAAGTTAAGTGTGCCGTTAAAAGTGGAGTTTTCATATGGTCCTACATGGTACGATGCGAAGTAAGGAGTACCATTTATGCCGGAATTACCAGAAGTAGAAGGGGTCGTACGTGATTTGCGGCCAATCGTAGAAGGGAAGACGATCGAATCTGTCTCTTTATCGGATGTCGTTTATACTTCGCATGAAGCAGGCAAACAGGCGATTGTAAAAAATGCAAAGCCTACTCAATTTGAATTATTAGTACGGGATATGACAATCGATAAATTGGAACGCAGATCGAAATATATATTTTTTCATCTTGAGAAAAATGATGAACGTTTTATATTGGTGAATCATTTAGGGATGAGTGGAGCCTGGTTTATAGTAAATGATGTGCTGGAGATTGCGGAAGAAAAGTTCCGGAAGCATATTCATGCGATATTTACATTGGCAAGCGGAGAATTGCTTGTGTATGCGGATATTCGCCGTTTTGGGGAACTGCGTTTTATTAAAGAGATTGCTGATCATCCGCCATTGCTAAAAATGGCGCCTGAGCCTTTTGATGAGATCGCCTGTGATTTTTTCCTCATGCAAAGTGAAAAACCAAAATTCGCAAAAAAACCGATTAAAGAAGTCATCATGGATGGTCAGGTGATTTCCGGTTGCGGCAATATTTATGCAACCGAAGCCTTGTTCAAAATGCTTATTCATCCGGGGAAAACAACGAGTGAATTAAGTCGTGAGCAAAAGACGATGCTCTTTCACGTCATTTGTGATGTATTGCAGGAAAGCATTGATTCGGGCGGATCGACAATTTCAGATTACCGCAGTATTAACGGCGGTGCGGGAACAATGCAGCACCGACTGAAAATGTATGGGAAAAAACAATGTGTTGTATGTGAAACAAATACAGAGTCGCTCGTCATCGCGGGCAGAACATCAACATATTGTCCGCAATGTCAAAAGTAAAGGGGAATTGCAGTGATTATTGGATTAACAGGTAGTATTGCCAGCGGAAAAAGTACCGTTGCAAAGATGATTGAGTCATACGGATTGCCGATCGTTGATGCCGATGTAGTCGCACGACAAGTAGTCGAGCCTGGTACACCGACATTAAAAAAGATTGCAGAAGCATTCGGACCGGAAGTCATTGCACAAGATGGTTCAATGGACCGTGTGAAAGTCGGGAGTATGATTTTTCATAATGAAGAAATGCGGAAAACGTTAAACAATATCATCCATCCGGCTATTCGTGAAGAAATGCTGCGTCAGCGTGATGAATTTATCTCGTTCGGCGAAAAAAATATTTTCATGGATATTCCGCTGCTATTCGAAAGCAAGCTGGAACATTTCGTGGAAAAAATTATTGTCGTTTCTGTAAAGAAAGAGGTACAGCTCCAGCGCTTGATGGAACGAAACGGTTTTTCGGAAGAAGAGGCGAGTGCCCGAATTTCGACACAGATTCCAGTCAAAGAAAAAGAACAGTTAGCTGATGCGGTTATTCATAACAATGGAACGCTGGAAGATACAGCGATTCAGCTTCAAAATATTTTGTATGAGTGGAATGTATTGAAGTAAAATAATACCTCAACCAATTTAATTAAAAAGTTGGTTGAGGTTTTTATTTTAAGGGTATGTATTATCTGAAAATAACAAATTTAATTAAGTGGATTAAATATGTTCAACTTTTTATAATATGTGTTATACTAATCAACGAATAAATAAAACGAATGAATCGTACTTTTAGGAGGATTTAAATAATATGACAGTTTCTATTGCAATTAATGGTTTTGGCCGCATTGGTCGTATGGTGTTCCGACAAGCAATGATGCGCGGTGACGTGAATATCGTAGCAGTGAACGCAAGCTATCCATCTGAAACGTTAGCACATTTAATTAAGTATGACACAAATCATGGTGTTTTCCCGGGAACTGTTGAAGCAGTCGAAGGTGCTTTAATTGTAAATGGCAAACGTGTTGAATTAGTTAGTGAACGTGATCCGTTAAAATTACCATGGGCTCAAATGGGTGTCGATATCGTTATTGAAGCAACTGGTAAATTTAATGACCGTGAAAAAGCAGCAAAACATATTGAAGCTGGCGCGAAAAAAGTTATTTTAACTGCTCCTGGTAAAAATGAAGATATTACGGTTGTTTTAGGTGTAAATGATGATAAATTGGATTTAACAAAGCATGATGTCATCTCAAACGCATCTTGTACAACAAACTGTTTAGCTCCTGTAGCTAAAGTATTAAACGATGAGTTCGGTATTGTAAACGGTTTAATGACAACGGTTCATGCTTATACAAACGATCAAAACAATATCGATAATCCACATAAAGATTTACGTCGTGCACGTAACTGTGGATCATCAATTATCCCGACTTCAACTGGTGCTGCAAAAGCATTGCGTCTTGTATTACCGGAATTGGACGGGAAAATCCATGGTATGGCATTACGTGTGCCAACACCAAACGTTTCTTTAGTTGATTTAGTAGTAGATGTAGAAAAAGACGTGACGGTAGAAGAAGTAAATGCGGCATTTAAAGCGGCAGCTGAAGGCAAAATGAACGGCATTTTAAACTTCTCTATGGAGCCATTAGTATCGTCTGACTACAATACAACAACATACTCTTCTACTGTAGACGGTTTAACTACAATCGTATTAGGTGACCGTAAAGTAAAAGTGATCGCTTGGTATGATAATGAGTGGGGTTACTCTGCTCGCGTAGTAGACTTAACAAAGAAAATTGCAAATGAATTAGCAGCAGTAAACGCATAATCGATTGCTGCATTAAGAGTCATTGATCCCTTCATAAAGGCACTGACACGAGTTATAATGACAGAGAGAAGACCTTTTGCAGAAAGTAAATCATTTTTGCAAAAGGCTTTTTCTATTGTGTGAAGCCACGATGCACTATATAATTGAATGACTTTCCATTGGAAAATTTCAACGCGCGTGAAGCACTATTTCAAGCGCGTTGTTTTTGTTATAATAGAATTAAACTAACTTTTAGGAGAAATTATTATATGAGATGTCCAGCTTGTCAATACAACGGGACACGCGTTGTAGACTCAAGACCTGTTGATGATAATAAAGAAATTCGAAGACGTCGTGAATGTGAATCATGCGCCTTTCGCTTTACGACATTTGAAAAAATTGAAGAAACCCCGTTAATCGTTGTGAAAAAAGAAGGTTCACGCGAGGAGTTCAGCCGCGAAAAAGTATTGCGTGGTCTTATACGCGCGTGTGAAAAACGGCCGGTTGCATTAGAACAATTAGAAGAGATTGTTTTATCGATTGAAAAAGAATTGCGCCGATTAGGCAATGCGGAAGTACGTTCGGAAGATGTCGGGGAAATGGTAATGGACCGACTAGCGAAAATTGATGAAGTAGCCTATGTACGCTTCGCATCTGTTTACCGCCAATTTAAGGATATTACGGTATTTATAGAGGAACTGAAAGAAATCATGACCCGTCAGTCAAATAACAAATAAGTGTTAGGAGGGATAAATGGTAATGATGAATCAGCTAAATCCATATGACCATTGTGAAATTCATTGCCCTCAAACTATCACTAGTGAGCATCAGCTTGCATTACAATTATGCTATCAGCCGATTATCGGTGTTGAAGCTACTGCACTATATTTAAAGTTATGGGTTGAAACACAACAACATGAAAAGGCAACTTGTTTTCATAGCAACCTGCTCGATTCATTAAGTTTTAAACCGAAGCAATTACTAGAGGCAAGAATAATATTAGAAGCAATTGGTTTAGTGAAGTCCTTTGAGAAGATGATGGATTCATATAAATCGATGAAGTATATTTTATATCCGCCATTAACTGGCCATGACTTCTTTGACGATTCCATTCTTTCTGTAGCACTTTTACGTAAAATCGGCCGCGAACAGTATGAATCATTACGAAATAAATTAGCGAAGCATGATATTTCCTTACAAGGGTACAAAGATGTAACATGCAGCTTTAATGATGCATTTGTTGCGATAACGGAATCTGAGCTAAAGCAAGTAATGCAGGAAAATACGGGTTCTGTTAATGAACGTTCAAAAATGTCGTACCCGTTTGAGTATGACTTATTTGATTTTAAGAGCTTCATGATGGGCATGAGCCAAAATTTAATCCCGAGTAGATTATTCACGCTCGATATAAAGATTGCCATTGCTAAATTAGCGTTTATGTATAATTTCTCAGTGACGGATATGCAAAGAATCGTCTTACTGGCATGGGATACAGATGAAGGACTTACGAAAAAAGAGCTTGAAAAACGCTGTGAGGAATATTACCAGCTGAACGTTGGTGTGGCGAAACCAAAGCTGATCAAAAAACAGGACATTTTCCGTTCGGTGGAAGTAATCAACACTGCTCCAGCAAAAGCACCGCAAAATATTAATGATAAAGAAGGTTTAATCGAGTATTTGGAAAAAACCTCACCGATTGAAGTTTTCCAAAAATTTAACGGTTATTTGCCGCCGGAATCCGTTGTAATGGAATTTAATCATTTCATTAGAAAGGGCGTTTCTTACGGTACCTTGAATGTTTTGATCCATTATATTTCAATGAATGACGAACTAAATTACAATAAGAACTTTATGAAGGTAGTCATGAATAACTGGCTGAAAAAAGGTGCGAAAACAGCTGAAAATACGATGGAAATTGCAAAAGTTGAACATAGCTACCGTGATCGTAAATCGAAAAACCTATCGCAAATTACGGTTACGAAAAACGATTTAAATAAAACGGAAGAAAATAATAACTCGAAAACCGATTCTCCTGATTCAGCGCTAGTCGATTATAAAAATTCTACACCTTATCAGTATTTGCTGATTTTGACTCATGGTGAAGAACCATTTTCAGGGCATATAAAAATAGCAGAATCGCTTTACAGTTCTTATGATATCCCGATAGAAGTGGGAAACGTCATCATTCGTCATGTGTGGGACTCGACAAAAGGCAACTTGCCGGAATCATTTGTTGAAGCTTTGGCATCTGAAATCCGGTACAATCAGATTAAGACAGCCGAGCAAGCACTGGACTATATTGAAAAGAGAAATGAACGCAACCTTATTAAAGTGACAGAAGATTATTTAACAGTAGATGACCAGTCAATTCACTATGATAAAACGGTTCCTTATTATTTCCTGAAGTCACTGTATAAAGGAAAAAAACCGGTGAAGTTTATTGTCGATTTAGCCGAAGAACTCGTATTGCAGCAAGGCCTTTCGGTAGGTGCAGTCAATGTGCTGATGGAATATGCCTATAATGAGAGCAATGGGAAACTGACGAAAAACTTTGTGCAGTCTATCGCCGGAAATTGGATGTTAAACCCGCCGGCCAATGCATTGGAAGCGCTTCGTATTGTAGAAGAAAGCGATGGAACTCAACTCAAAGCATCAAAAATTACGATGGATACTCCGCTTGCCTTTAAAGTTACCGTTAAGGATATGTCAAAATGGATTCCGGCTTTCGATGAAACGTTGCCGTATGATTTCATGAAAAATTTGCTTAACGGAAAAGAACCGGTTGAAATGTTAGTGAAGCAAGTGGATGATCTTGTTTTAAAACACGGTATAAAAGTCGGTGTTGTCAACGCCATTCTAGAATTTATATTAACGAATAAAACGAGCCGTTTCGGACGTAACCAAATTCAGACACTTGCTTTGAATATGCAGCTGAAAGACATCTTGTTGGCTAAAGACGCACTTGCTTACATCGAAACGAATTATAAAGAAAATAAAGTAGACGTGAAAATTACCGAGCAGGATTTACCGAAATATTATCCTCAGGATTATGTGTTTACACCGGAATTGGCCCGCTATGAAAAAGCGACGCCATATGCATTTACAAAAGAATTAAACGATGGTCATGAGCCATTTGCATATGTTGTCTCAACAGCGGAAAAATTGATTTTGCATTACAAGATGATTCCGGCTGTCGTCAATTACATGCTCGAATATGTAATGGAAAAAACAGAAGGTGCATTGCCTGAAAAATATATTAACAGTGTCGCAAATACTTGGCGCAACAATAAAATTCAGACGATAAAACATGCAAAAGTTTATATTGAAATGCAAGAGAAGAAAAACAAACAGCGCGGGGCAAGAAAAGTTGGCGTAGTTCCGGATTGGTTTAAAGAAAAAGATCAGGAATCGATGCAACCAGCTAATTCCGGCACTACTCAAAACCAGATTGATTTTGAAGAGCAGCGCAAAAAATTATTAGAGCAACTAAATAGTGATTAAAAAGCAGGTGAGTACAATCGAACCAATAAAAGATTCGCTCAATAAAATAAATATCCCATCTTTTGAGCAAAAATATAATGAATTAAAAAACCGTGTCCTTTCACACCCAAGTGTAAAACAGTTTATGGAAGACCATAATATGACGGAAAACTCGGCTGTTATTCAATATGGCATGACAACTCTTTTTGAATTTGTGGAACAAAAACACACTTGCTGTGGAGCAGGTTCTACCGCGCAATGCCAAAATTTCTATAAAGGCCATGTTCCGCAATTAATGCTTTCGAATGGTCAGATTAATATCATTTACAAAAAGTGCGAACAAATGCTTAAAGAAGATGACCAGCGTGAACTGGCTTCCATGATGAAGACGATGTATATGCCGAAAGATGTCCTAAAGGCAGACTTTAATGAAATGGATATGAACGATAACTCCCGCATGGCAGCGACCCAGTTTATGGTTGAGTTTAGAAAGCAATACCGCGAGACGAAGGAGCTTCCTGCAAAAGGGCTGTATTTATACGGAACATTTGGTGTTGGGAAAACCTATATTTTAGGTGCGATTGCAAATGCTTTATCGAAAGAACGTATTCAAACGTTATTAGTATATATGCCGGAATTCATCCGTGAATTAAAGTCGTCGGTAACAGAAGGATCGATTGAACAAAAAATCGACTTTGTAAAAAAAGTGCCGGTATTAATGCTTGATGATGTTGGCTCTGAGCCGATTTCTACATGGACAAGAGATGAAATTATCGGATCGATCCTGCATTACCGTATGGCAGAAAAATTGCCGACATTTATCTCTTCAAATTTCAATTACAAACAGTTGGAAGAACAATGGTCCGTAACAGAACACGGGGCAATAGATGAAATGAAATCGGGCCGTATTTTACAACGGGTCCAAGCATTAACAACACCGCTTGAGATTACCGGAACAAACCGCAGAAAATAAAATATTAAAAGTTTTATTTTTCAATATTGCTTTTCTCCAAAATCGAGCGTATACTTTGTACGTAAATAAACAATAAATGCATTGAAAAGGACAACAAGTTTAACGAACTGGCTTTTAGAGAGGGAAGACACGGCTGCAAGCTTCCTAGCACAAGCGTTATACTTTACTACCTTCGAGCAGTGACGGGGCCAATCCGTCATCGTTTCTCAGTACGTTAACTGACCGAGAGCTTCTGATTCGTTTAACGAAGAAGGAAGAAGGGTGGCACCACGAGCATACAGCATCGTCCCTTTGTTGGGACGGTGCTTTTTATTTTGCCTAAAAGTGCTGAACAAATTTTATAAAAGAGTAGTGAAATGATATTTGCAGGGAAAACTAGTTGATTGGAGTGGAGGTTCGACTCCAGCGGGAAAAGCACGAGTGAGAGACTACAGGCTCGAGCCGTGCCCGCGGAAAGCGTAACCGAAACGGAAATCAACGGCATTTAAAGACGGCATTTTATCACTTTCAAATATTTAAAAGGAGGACAACAACATGTCAGAAATGATCAAATTAACATTCCCGGATGGCGCAGTAAAGGAATTCGCCAAGGGAACATCTACATTGGACGTTGCAGGTTCAATCAGCCCAGGACTTAAAAAATCAACATTAGCAGGTAAAATCAATGGCACATTAATCGATGCAAAAACAGGGATCGAACAAGACGGTGCAATCGAAATCATTACAAACAAATCAGACGAAGCATTAGAAATCCTTCGTCACTCAACTGCCCACTTAACAGCACAGGCAGTAAAACGTCTATATCCAGATGTAAAATTAGGTATCGGTCCAGTTATCGATTCAGGCTTCTACTATGACATCGATTCACCAACACCGATTACTGCAGAAGATTTACCAGCAATCGAAAAAGAAATGAAAAAGATCATTTCTGAAAACATCGAAATCGAGCGCAAAAACGTTTCTCGTGATGAAGCACAAAAAATCTACGAGGAAGTTGGCGACGAGTATAAATTAGAACTACTTGAAGCAATTCCAGCTGATGACCAAGTATCAATTTACTACCAAGGCGATTTCTTTGACCTTTGCCGTGGTGTACACGTACCATCTACAGGCAAATTAAAAGAGTTCAAACTATTATCATTAGCTGGTGCATACTGGCGCGGTAACTCAGACAACAAAATGCTGCAACGTATTTACGGTACTGCATTCTTCACAAAAGACGAGTTAAAGCACCATCTTCAAATGCTTGAAGAAGCAAAAGAACGTGACCACCGTAAAATCGGTAAAGAATTGGATTTATTCATGACTAGCCAAACTGTTGGTCAAGGGTTACCGCTATGGTTACCAAACGGTGCAACAATCCGCCGTACAATCGAACGCTACATCGTAGACAAAGAATTATCTTTAGGTTACAAACACGTATATACACCAGTGCTTGGCTCGAAAAAACTATATGAAACATCAGGTCACTGGGAGCACTATCAAGACGGCATGTTCCCTCCAATGGAAATGGACAATGAAACACTTGTTTTACGTCCAATGAACTGTCCTCACCATATGATGGTATTCAAAAACGGTCTGCACTCTTACCGTCACTTGCCAATCCGTATTGCGGAGCTTGGTACAATGCACCGTTATGAAATGAGTGGAGCGGTATCTGGATTGCAACGTGTACGCGGGATGACTTTAAATGACGCACACATTTTCGTACGACCAGATCAAATTAAGGCAGAATTCAAAAAAGTAGTGGAACTGATTTTAGAAGTATATAAAGACTTCGATCTAAAAGACTTCTCATTCCGTCTTTCTTACCGCGATCCGAACAACACAGAGAAATACTTTGATGACGATCAAATGTGGGAAACTGCACAGGCAATGTTAAAAGAAGCAATGGATGAGCTTGGCTATGACTACTTCATCGCAGAAGACGAAGCAGCATTCTATGGTCCAAAACTTGATGTTCAAGTAAAAACAGCAATTGGTAAAGAGGAAACTTTATCCACTGCACAACTTGACTTCTTATTGCCACAACGTTTTGACCTTTCTTACATTGGTGAAGATGGGCAGCCACAACGTCCAGTAGTTATTCACCGTGGTGTTGTATCAACAATGGAACGTTTCGTAGCATTCTTGATCGAAGAATACAAAGGAGCATTCCCGACATGGTTGGCACCGGTGCAAGCGACAATTATTCCTGTATCAAACGCAGTGCACTATGATTATGCACGCGAAGTACAAGAAAAATTAGCAGCAGCTGGTATCCGTGTAGAAATGGATGACCGTGAAGAAAAACTAGGTTACAAAATCCGTGAAGCACAAATGCAAAAAATCCCGTACATGCTTGTACTTGGAGATAAAGAAGTAGCAGAAAATGCGGTAAATATCCGCCGCTATGGTTCAAAGGATTCAGAAACAATCAGCTTTGAACAGTTCCTTGCAGATATTACAGCAGAAGTGAAGAAATAATATGAAGAAGGCGGCCCTTATTTTGTGGGCCGCCTTTTTAGCTTTCGAAATGCAAGTTCCGTTTTTCATTTTTATATTTCTTAAAGCATTTTTTAAATAAATGCATATAGTAGGAAATATAAAAGGAGTGAATGAATGTTTTATCATATAAAGGAACTGCAATATGAAGCCAAGCCGTGCAGACCGGATCCGGTTATGGCCCGTAAAATGCAGGAAATTCTAGGTGGTCAATTTGGAGAAATGTCGGTAGCGCTACAATACTTATTTCAAGGCTGGAATACGAGAGGCAATGAAAAATACCGTGACTTACTGATGGATACAGGCACGGAAGAACTTGCACATATTGAAATGATTTCGACAATGATTGCGAGATTGCTGGATGGTGTTGAGCCTGTAGCACTGGATGAGGCTGCAAAGGACCCATTGATCGCAGCAATTCTAGGAGGCAGTAATCCCCAGCATATAATCGTCACTGGTCTAGGGGCAGCGCCGAAAGATTCCAATGGGGTACCATGGAATGCGGGCTATATTGCAGCAAGCGGAAACTTACTGGCGGATTTCCGTGCGAATCTGAATGCCGAATCGCAAGGGCGTTTACAGGTAGCGCGTCTTTATTATGAAACGGAAGATCCGGGTGTACGTGATATGTTTTCATGGCTGCTTGCTAGAGATACAATGCACCAAAATCAGTGGGTAGCTGCGATTAAAGAATTAGAGGCTCAGGAAAATATTGTTGTGCCGAGTACCTTCCCTAAAGAACTTGAAAAACGTGAAGTAGCCTATACATTATTCAACTTCTCCCGCGGAAATGAAAGTGCACACGGACGTTGGGCACATGGACCGAGTATGGACGGGGAAGGTGTCTTCAATTATGTGGAACACCCGCAGCCTTTTGCACCGGCTCCTGTTTTACGTCCAGCACCACCAACTATTTTCGACACACCACCTAATATGATGTAAATAAAAAACTGTCCTCGACCTGTAGGTAATATAAGGTCGAGGACAGTTTTTATAGTAGATTATAATTTTTTGTCTACATCGATATCATGGTGTAGCGTTGTTGGCGGTACGACCGGGTTTGGTACTTGTCCCATTGGTGCCGGGTTATCCAAGAAAACAAATTCCCCAGTTCCATCCGGTGCTGTACCTTGTGCCCACGGACCATTTTTAGAAGCTGTACCCTCAGATAAGCTCCATAGTTCATAAGCATGCGGCTGAGCTTCCAACTCGTCTTCCGGTGCAAATGAAGCAGGAACGACGACGCCTTTCTTTTCTTCAAGCTCTTTAATAGCTGCCATCCATTGATATTGGTGGTAACGGTCACGTGCCAGCATTTTTCTGAATACTGTACGTACACCTTCATCTTTTGTCATATGGTATAAACGCGCAACTTGTAAACGGCCTTGTGATTCTGCATTTAAGTTAGCGCGGAAGTCTGCAAGCAGGTTACCACTCGCTGCGATATAACCGGCATTCCATGGTATACCGTTAGAGTCTTTTGGAGTAGCCCCTAAACCACTAACAATTAAGTGCTGCGGATTGATGCCGCCCATAATTGAATCCATCATCGGATCTTGCGCAATTTTTTGCTGGTCATCAGGTGATGCACCATCAAGTAATTGACTAATTAAAGAACATAGCATTTCAACGTGACCGATTTCTTCGGTACCGATATCCATTAATAAGTCTTTGTATTTTTCTTCGCCACGACAGTTCCAACCTTGGAAAAGGTATTGCATCATGACACTCATTTCACCGAACTGACCGCCAAGAACTTCCTGAACTTGTTTCGCTAATAATGGATCTGGTCTTTCAACTTTTACCTCAAATTGTAATTCTTTTTGATGTCTGAACATATTAAAAAATTCCTCCTATCGATAAAATGTGAGTCCTTAATTAGATACCACTAATTTTTTAAGTAAAACCTGGAAATGAAAATTAATTTCATTTATTTTAAAAAAAAAAGAGAAACAATAAAATTAATCATATAAAAATGCTTGACGTTACTTTAAGCTCGTGTTAAGATTATTTAGGTTATGAATACAAAAGTTTGAAAGTAGAGGCTGCCCGCTTCTCACCTGACAAGTGCTTTTATATAAGTTACGTGCAGGTATCAGAAACGTTGAATTGTTTTACGCATGAATGCGTATGCACATATAGCGGGCGGACATCTCAAATGTCCGTCCTTTTTGTTTGTAAAGACAAGAAGAACATATGGACATCACGCAGAGGTGTACCGTTCGACAGGGTTATACTTTACACCAACTCATGTATTCGCGACAAACACTTGGAGGTGGATTAATATTAGCAAAGACATGTATGTAAACGAAGGCATCCGCGCGCGCGAACTTCGTCTAATTGACCACAATGGTGATCAGCTTGGTCTAAAAACGCGTACAGAAGCGTTGGAAATTGCCGCTCGTGCTAACTTGGATCTTGTCCTTGTGGCCCCTCAAGCCAAGCCACCAGTCGCTCGTATCATGGACTATGGTAAATTTAAGTTTGAACAGCAAAAGAAAGACCGTGAAATTCGTAAAAACTCTAAAGTAATCGTAATGAAAGAGGTTCGTTTGAGCCCAACAATCGATGAACATGATTTTCAAACGAAATTACGTAATGCGATTAAGTTCCTTGAAAAAGGAGATAAAGTTAAAGCTTCAATTCGCTTTAAAGGTCGTGCAATCACACACAAAGAAATTGGTCAGCGTGTGCTGGATCGCTTTGCTGAAGCTTGTGCTGAAGTATCTACGGTTGAGCAAAAACCGAAGATGGAAGGCCGAAGCATGTTCTTAGTTCTTCAACCGAAGACAGAGAAATAATACGTATGTAGAAACAAGTTTAGGAGGAAATCGACATGCCAAAAATGAAAACTCACCGTGGAGCTGCGAAACGTTTCAAAAAAACAGGTACTGGTAAATTAAAATTTGACCGTGCTTATGGCTCTCACTTATTCGCTAACAAATCAACTAAAGCAAAACGTCACTTACGTAAAGCAAAAGTTGCAACTTCAGGCGATTTCAAGCGTATCCGTACATTATTAACTTACATGAAATAATCTTGACCGTTTAAAAGATTATTAAAAACAAAAATAAAATTAAGCATTCGAAAGAATTAGCAGGAGGTAATTACTATGCCACGCGTAAAAGGCGGAACAGTAACACGCGCTCGTCGCAAAAAAGTTTTAAAATTAGCTAAAGGTTACTTTGGTTCAAAACATACTTTATATAAAGTAGCTAACCAAGCAGTAATGAAATCAGGTCAATATGCATACCGTGACCGTCGTCAAAAGAAACGTGATTTCCGTAAATTATGGATCACTCGTATCAATGCGGCAGCTCGCATGAACGGTTTATCTTACTCTCGTTTAATGCACGGCTTAAAAGTAGCAGGTATCGAAGTTAACCGTAAAATGTTAGCTGACTTAGCTGTAACTGATGCAACAGCATTCGCTCAATTAGCTGAAGAAGCTAAAAAAGCAGTTGCTAAATAATTTTTGACCTTGTCAAAAACTATTTCTGTACTGAAAGCGTAAGCGACAGGTGCAAAATATTTAGTTGAAGCTATAATAAAGACTGATAGGGAATTGCTCCTTATCAGTCTTTTTTTGACTAGGGGGAATTCAGATGGAATTAGCAGCACTTTCATATGTTGCCGTTGTTTCACTCGTATTATGTGTATATATGTACATAGATAAAGAACGTGCCAAAAAGAAGGAATGGCGTATTTCCGAACGGACATTATTAACATTGGGCGTTCTGGGAGGGGCACTTGGCGGTGTTTTAGGAATGTACTTATTCCGTCATAAAACAAAGCATAACAAATTTGCATTTGGCTTTCCTTTACTTGGAGCGATTCATGTATTTTTACTCGTTCAGCTATTTTAATATCATTTTAAAGCATAGACTAAATAGGTCTATGCTTTTTTGTATAATATGGCAGATTATTCATTTGTTAGTTTAATAGTTGTAATTTATAATGAATTCAGTAAATTTAAAAACGGGGAGTAATGAAATGACGAAATACGAAGAGCAATTGTCTTATTTACAAAAGCCAAATGAAGAGGAAATACCGGATGATATACAGCAACTTTTTGATGAACAAGTTGAAAAGCAACTGGAGCAGAACGGTTTTGTAAATAATTTGTTTAAGATTCTTCCATTAAATGCGCTGCAGTATAAAGGTTTTTTGGAGTTTAAATATTCCTTATTCAATGAAGAAACAACTTATTTGTCGTTAGCAGACAAGGAAATGATCGGGCTTGTTGTCTCTTCGACGAATAATTGCAATTATTGCCTTACTTCACATAGTGATGTCCTCCGCGGAATAACAAAAAATCCGGGATGGGTGGACCAATTAACATACAATTACCGCTCTGCAAAACTTACGGAAAAGCAGCGTGCGTTATGTGATTATGCTTACCGGGTTACGAGATATCCAAATGAAATAACGACTAAAGAAGTTGATTTACTGCGTGAGGCTGGCTTTAATGATCATGAAATACTGGAAGCCGCGTATGTTGCCGGGTTCTTCAATTATACAAACCGCTGGGTAAGTACGATTGGAGCTGTCGCAAATCCCGGGCATTACGGACATAATCGATAAATAGGATGCTGCAGTAAAATGCAGCATCCTTTTGGTTTATATGATAAAAAATAGGAGTATCATTACAACACCAATCGGAGTAAAAAAGCGGTATTTGATACGTTTCTTTGCCTGAACCACTCATTTTCGTGAACAGGCATTAGCTGGAAAAAAGGCGCTTGTCTAATTTCATTTACAATAGAGCTAAGCGCAACATTTAAACCGATGGAAGAAAATATAAGGACTGGTAATGGTAGAAAAAGGTTTCAAAAAAGCGAACCTCTCAATTATGAGGTTCGCTATCTCCAGTTACTCTTTCATTAGTTGCTCAATCGGATTTTTCCAATTGATCGTGGCGTTTGGATAATTCATAAGAATTTCACTTTCCAAATACAAAAAATCTTCTTTCGTAAACCCTTGAAGTTTCATCGCATCATGGACAAAGACGAAAATACTGACGACTTCAAATGCATTGTCTGTCGTACCTAAATACTTTTCTCCTTCAAATAATGCTCCCTTATACGAAATGAAAAAGTTTTTCCGAATGTTTTTCACATCATCATAAAAATAATATTGTCCATTTTCATATGCCTCATCCAATTTACGCTTTGGGTCGATTAAGTAGCGTACCCCTCTATAAAATATGTAAATGATGAGAAGGATGATGGCAAGTCGTAACAAAATAGCCATGAAACTTCCTCCTTGCTTACGTTGATTCCCTCCTATACGATTGAGTAGTATAAAAAGTTTCATTTTATTTTGAGAAAGAGGGATGTTTTGATGCAATTTCATCAATTATTTGAAAAACAAAGTAAACTTGATCAATTCATTGAAGAAAACCAACATGTACAGAAGGATGTATTTGCCGAAAAAGGTCTTGCATTATTAGTCGAGCTAAGTGAACTTGCCAACGAAACGCGCTGTTTCAAGTTTTGGTCAACGAAGGGGCCGTCGGAAAAAGCTGTCCTTTTAGAAGAGTTTGTAGATTCGATTCACTTTATGCTTTCACTTGGAAATATGCGCGGCTTTCAATTGAAGGAATGGCCCTATTTGAAAGAGAAGCAGGAGTTGACTGAAACCTTTCTTACTACGACACAGACGATTCTGACATTTCTGCAGCACCAAACTGAAGATAATTACAGGGCAATGTGGCAACAATACAGCATAATTGCGTACAACTTGAATTTTACAATCGATGACGTTTTGCAGGCATATGAATTAAAAAATGAAAAGAATTATGACCGACAACGAAATGGCTATTAATTTACATAAAGTCAAGAAACTATTTCACATTTCGAAATATTGTCGCTATAATAAAGATGAGTAATTATTAGGGGGAAACCACATGACAAAGCTCGATGCTACATTACAAATGTTCAAAGATTTAACAGATGCAAACGGCATTCCAGGAAATGAACGTGCACCACGTGAAGTAATGAAAAAGTATATCGCACCATATGCAGATGAAGTAGAAACAGATAACTTAGGCAGTTTAATCGCCAAAAAAGTAGGCGATGAAAACGGTCCGAAAATTATGGTTGCGGGCCACTTGGATGAAGTTGGTTTCATGGTGACACGCATCGATGATAAAGGGTTTGTGTTCTTCCAAACTGTAGGCGGCTGGTGGAGCCAAGTAATGCTTGCCCAACGCGTGACAATTACAACGCGCAAAGGGGAAGAAATTATCGGAGTGATCGGTTCAAAGCCACCACATATTTTACCGGCTGATGTTCGTAATAAAGTAGTCGACATTAAATCAATGTTCGTTGATATCGGTGCCACTTCAAAAGAAGAAGCAATGGAGTGGGGCGTACGTCCAGGCGATATGATCACACCATATTTTGAATTCAACGTTATGAAAAACGAAAAGCATCTTTTGGCGAAAGCATGGGACAACCGAATTGGCTGTGCAATTGCAATCGATGTACTGAAAGCATTAAAAGAAGAAAAGCATCCAAACATTGTTTATGGTGTCGGGAATGTACAGGAAGAGATTGGCCTTCGCGGTGCGAAAACATCATCATTTAAAGTTCAACCGGATATCGGTTTCTCTGTAGATGTAGGTGTTGCTGGTGATACACCTGGCGTGACACCGAAAGAGTCGACTTCAAAAATGGGCGCAGGTCCACAAATTGTCGTATATGATGCATCCATGGTATCACATACAGGTTTACGTGAATTTGTTTTAGATGTAGCTGACGAAGCGGGCATTCCATACCAGTTCGAAGCTATGGCTGGCGGCGGTACGGATGCAGGTTCAATCCATATTACAGCAAATGGTGTGCCATCATTGGCAATCGGTGTAGCAACACGTTATATTCACTCACACGCAGGTATCCTGCACCGTGACGATTATGATAATGCTGTGAAATTAATTGTAGAAGTAATTAAACGATTAGACCGTGAAGCAGTAAATAAAATTACATTTGAATAAAAATGAAATTACGATCTGGAACTATGAATGAAGATGTAGACCAGGTGAAATAAAAATCAGTTTTCCGAAAGGGAAATTGATTTTTTTTTTTTTGCCTTTACCACAACGAAACCTATAAAGAAATCGATATTTGATGAATAGAAAAATAATATAGGGAAATAATGCTTCTATTAATTATTTTAGAATGGGGGCAATAGAATGTTTTTTGGAAAAAAGAAAAATGAGTCACGCAAAAAACAAACTGAAACATTACCGCCATCTTCTCAAAATAAAGAAACACCGGAACAGGTATCCGTCCAAACACAAAAAAGTGAAGCCATTTCTGAAACTACTGAAATTTTTATTCAGGATATGAAGGAGCGGGTGCTGTCACCAGCCGATTTGGTCGTACGCCATGTAACTGAAAAAATTACGATTATTTTTGTGGATAATTTAATTAAAGAAGATATTTTGAACTTAAAACTTTTGCCGGCTTTACAAAATATTGAAAACGAATCACCGGAAACAATCATAAGTCAATTGCCGCTTCCGCAAATAAATGAGACTGATAAAATGACTGATTGTGTAGATACAATGCTGACGGGAGCAGTTGTTATTCATGTAGAAGGACATAGCTGTGCGATACTTGTCATTATCCCGGCGAGAGAGTCACGAGGTTTAACACCTCCGGAAAATGAATCGCAAGTAATTGGATCACAAGTTGGTTTTAATGAAAGTTTGTCGACCAACATTTCTCTTGTTCGGCGCTATATAGCAAATCCGAATTTGGGGAACGAAAAATTCAAGGTTGGTAAACAAACAAATACCGCGCTTTCAGTAATGTATATTAAAGGAATTGTGGCGGAGCAAAATGTTAATACAATAAGGCAAAGAATTGAAGCACTTGATATTCAAGACATAATAGATAGTGCGGAACTGTCTGAGTTGCTTGATGACAATAAGCTTTCCTTTTTCCCGCAAATGTTAATAACAGAACGTCCAGATCGATTTTGTGATGGATTGCTAAGCGGGAAAGTAGGGATTCTTGTTGATGGGAGTTCAATGGCAATTCTTTGCCCATACAGCTTTTTTGAGTTCTTTCAGAGCAGAGAAGATAAAAACTTACGATGGCCAATCGCAACGTTTTTAAGGCTCTTAAGGTTCGTCGCTATTTTAATTTCCATCTTTTTAACACCACTGTATGTAGGAGCTTTAACTTTTCATTACGAAGTCATACCGCAGTCGCTGTTAGTTCCGCTAAGTGAATCGAGGGCCCGGGTTCCTTTCCCACCAATACTGGAGGCGCTTTTCCTGGAATTGATTATGGAATTGCTTCGGGAAGCAGGGGCAAGGTTGCCCACAAAAATAGGTCAAACAATAGGAATCGTCGGCGGTATTGTATTAGGAACAGCCGCAGTACAAGCAGGGATTACTAGTAATATCCTGATCATTATTGTTGCGCTATGTGCCTTGTCATCGTTTATTACGCCAAGTTACATGATGGGGAATGTCATTAGGATTATTCGTTTTCCGATTATTATTATTGCAGGGTTTTGGGGTTTTTATGGAATAATGCTCGCATTTTGTATTTTATTGATTCATCTATTGAGACTGACAAGCCTGGGTGCTCCTTATTTGTCGCCATTTTATCCTCCAAGAATTCGAAGCTGGGGCGACAGTATAATTCGCTTTCCGTATCGGTTTACTGTTCGCAAATCGGCAACTACAAGAGTAGATGGTGCTGAATTTTCATCAGGCCAGGATGGTCAGAAGAATGATAGGAATGTGGAAGAATGAAAAATAAATTGCAAATCGGAACAAATGAGATGTTTAATGCTCCTCTACTTTTCTATATAATTTGTGCTTCCCAGGTTGGAGTAGGGGTTCATGGATTTCAGGCAGTAATCTATCAAAATGCAAAACATGATGCCTGGATTTCCATTATTATTAGTTTTTTGGTCGCCTATCTTTCGGTATTTATGTCATTGAAGCTATTGAAAATGTATGAAACGGAGGATATTTTTGGCGTTAATCTCGATCTATTTGGCAAATATATTGGGAATTTTATTAATTTACTTTTAGTCATATATAGCAGCTTAGCTTTTTTTGCAATTATAAGGAATTATACTGACGTTATTAATGCTTGGGTTTTTCCGGAATTAAAACCTTCCTTTATTATGATTACATTGATGATTCTGGTAGTGTATGCCTTTACTGCAGGTCTTCGGACAATAATCGGGATATGTTTTTTTAGCTTTTTTTTAGGATTGTGGATTCCTGTTGCGCTAATCATTCCATTGAATTATGCTAACGTAAATTATTTATTGCCTGTATTTAGCGCTGATTTAGTTGAACTACTTAAAGGGGCCTATTACATGACCTTTACCGTAGCGGGATTTGAAGTGATTCATACACTTTATCCGTTTATTAAGGAAAAAGAAAAAGCAAAAAAATATGTTTCTTTAGGGTTATTTTTTACAATGTTTCTGTATTTGTTTGTCATGATTGTCACATTAACTTTTTTTAGTGGGGAACAGCTTGAGCGTACAATCTGGGCAACATTGTCGCTCTTTAGTAATATTCGTCTTCCTTTTCTTGAAAGGATTGAACTGATTACTGTCTGTTTTTGGATGATTGTAATATTACCGAATCTCTGTTTATATGCATGGTCGGCTTTCAGGGGAATGAAAAGGATTGCCAATATTTCAGAAATGAAATTTATTTTAGGCATGTTTTCTTTAATATTTATCGGATCTTTCTTCATTGAAACAAGAAGTGAAATCTATGAATTCAACAACAAGTTTGGATATATGGCATTTATTATTGTGCTGATTTATCCGATGGTTCTGTATTTAATAGCTTATATAAAAAATTCAGTCTCCAGACAGAGAGCCGGAAAGGAATGAATGAGCTGGCTATATGAAAAAATTCATTATAGTAATCGCTTTTACATTTATGTTAGGTGGCTGTGCAGAACAGAAAATTTTAGAAAATATAAGTTTAACGACATTGGTCGGGTATGAATTGGAAGATGAAGGGGATCTGACTTTCATAGCTGTAATTCGACAAGTTAATCAAGATTTGGAAAGCCGTGTAGAGATACAATCTGCAACAGCTGCGACAAGTAAGTGGGCACGCACTAAAATTGACTTAAAAACATCTAAAATAACTGGTTCAGGTCAATTGAGGGTTGCCTTGTTCGGTGAAAACTTGGCCAAAGAAGGGTTGGACCACAATCTGCACATTTTAAAAATGAGTGCTGAAATTAGTAATGCTACCTATTTAGCCATTGTTGAAGGTGATATAAAAGAGTTACTGGAATACCAGTACAAAAATATAACGGATATTGGGCAGCATATTTACCAGTTAATCCAGCAAAATATTGAACATCATCATGCGCTGTCATCAACTCTTCATGAAGTGAATAGAGATAAATACTCTTTAGTAAAAAGCTATGCCCTTCCAGTAATCAAAAAAGAAGAAGAAAATATTGTCATCTCAGGAATGGCACTTTTTAAAGACAGCAAAGTTGTCGGTCAGATTTCTGCTGACGATACAATGTTTATAATGATGATCAGAGAAGGCACTCATAATGGAACACTACAATTAGAATTGCCTGAATCAACGCTGGATGGCATAACTGAAAACCCGTTTGATGAATTGGCTGTAGCGATTGATTCCATTGATTCGAAGCCCGTACTTAGACTTGTGGATCCATCAGTACCTGAATTTGATCTAACGATAAAAATGGAATGCCGTTTAAGAGAAATAAATACGGATATAATTGTAGATGATCCGGAAACAATAAAAAAACTTGAAAAGGAAATCAATCATAAAATCGAAAGCGAGATAAAGCAAATTATTAAGTACAGTCAAGATGTGAATTCGGATATATTTAACTTTGGTGAGCGTTTTAGAGCAAGGGTACGCAATGTGATAGTCGATAAAGAAAAATGGTATGAGTTATATCCGCAAATGAAAGTGAATGTTAAAGTGGAATCACAAATTGTACGCGATGGTGTGTTTCAATAAGTTTTGTGAATTTGGTCTGGAATCTATATAAAGCTAAAGGTCAAAAAACCATTAATTTTCCGGTCAGTGGGAAAGTTAATGGTTTTTTGTTTATTTTACGTCATGAAGGGCAGTTAGCTTTGTCTCAATTGAATTCGTCAAATCAGTCGTCGCTTTAGGTACGAAACTTTCCAACACTGGGTTGATCATCATCCCCATAAAACCGCCCGCGGAGAGATCAAGGCTTCCTGTAACTTGAGCGGATTCGTTATTACCGGCAGTAATATTAAAATAGCCGTTACCGTCAAAGTTGTCCGATAAGCCTTTAATGTTAAATTTTACATCACTTGGCTCAATAGAATCCGTAATATCGACTTGAAGGATAATCTTTTTTTTCGTAAATCCTAAATCTGCAAGTAAAGTCCAAGTGAACTGTGTATCATGTTGTGCTTCATGCTCGATATAGCCTGGGATTAATGGGGCCCAATTGTTGTAATCCTTTAGAAAATTCCATATTACATCGTTTGATAATGGTAATTGCACTGTATGGATAGCGTTCGGCATAATAATTCCTCCTAAAATCAATTCGCAGTACGAGTAAATTATTTCCAAAAAGTACCGCTGTAAATAGTATGCTAAAAAATGAATAGGAATTCAATAAAAATCATAAATTTTCTCCATTAATCATTATAAGTATCGCTTAAGTAATTATTTTGTTTTAAAGAAGAGGGTTCGAGATGGGAGTAATTATTGAACAATTAAATTAATTTAAATAATTTATAATAATTCACTTGATTTTATAATTATTCATTTGTATAATAAAACCAACATAAAGCTCACAGAGGTGTGTAATGATGAAGTTATTAGAAGAGGTGCAATTAAAGCCCGTTGAAAGTTTACAAGGAAAAGACTTATTAACACTGCTTGACTATACGAGTGAAGAAGTGAAACAACTGCTTGAACTTGCGACACAGTTGAAAACAATAACGAAGGCAGGCAAATGTCCACGATTATTGGAAGGTAAAACACTCGGCATGATCTTTGAGAAAAGCTCAACTCGTACACGGGTATCGTTTGAAGTAGGGATGCAGCAGCTTGGGGGATATGGCATGTATATGAATGCGCGCGATATGCAAATTGGCCGTGGTGAACCAATCTCCGATACAGGAAGAGTATTGTCAGGTTATTTGGACGGAATTATGATCCGTGCCAACTCCCATACGATGGTTGAAGAATTGGCTGATAACGCATCGATTCCGGTCATTAATGGTTTAACGGATCTTGATCATCCATGTCAGGCATTAGCTGATCTTGAAACAATTGCCGAAAATAAAGGGGAATTGAAAGGGTTAAAAATCGCTTATGTAGGCGATGGCAATAATGTAGCACATGCGCTCATCGTTGCCGCAGCACATGTTGGGATGCATGTAGCAGTCGCAACACCACCAGGTTACGAGTGTGATGCACGTATTATTGAAAAAGCACAAGTAATTGCTTCTCGTAACGGCAGTACAGTTATCGTAACAAATGACCCAGTGGCAGCTGTTACAAATGCAGATGCCGTTTATGCAGATGTATGGACATCTATGGGGCAGGAAGAAGAAACGCAAAAACGATTGAAGGATTTTGCGAAATACCAGATTAATGATGAATTGGTAGCCCATGCAAAGCCGGATTATATGTTCCTTCATTGTTTACCTGCACATCGAGAGGAAGAAGTTGCGACGTCAGTTATTGACGGTCCAAATTCTTATATATTTGAGCAAGCAGAAAATCGCCTGCATGCACAAAAAGCAGTTTTAGTATCATTATTAGCGTAAAACAAGCATTTGGCATTGCTACTTGTTGTAGTCGCCAATGTGAACCATACATTATTTATAGGCAGGAAGGGCAAATAAATAATGTAGTAGTCAAACATGAATAACAACGGGAGACGCTGTGAAGATTCATGAAGAACTACAAGTGATGTCTGTATTCAAGATGGAATGCCCCATCACTACATAGAAAAAGCAATCCGGGAGACGCTGGATTGCTTTTTTGTATGGCATCATAATTGAATGATGGGTGGTTATGCTAAATGTTAGCTGACAAATTGTTTTGCCAGTTTTTGTGAAAACTCGTTTCGCTCACTTTCGCTTGCACCGTTCCACCATTTTTCCAGGAATACGCCAAGGCCTGGAAGTAAATGTTCCTCGCCCCGTGCAATAGCATCATTGACGATATCCTGAAACTCCGCGGCATCTGAGCCCATTACATTGGCCGTAATTGCTTGTCGAATTTGAAAATCCATATGAAACCTCCTTTTCCCATACTTTGTTCAAAATAATAAACTTTATACATGCCATTGCGTTATGGATTACAAAATAATTGTGATAGAATATACAATCGAGTACGTAAAAAAGGACGGGAAATCATGAAAAGAATCGAATCGACACAAAATGCGCTAGTGAAGCATTGGAAAAAGCTTGTAACACAACGAAAAGAACGTGAAAAAACAGAAGAATATATAGTAGAAGGCTTTCATTTAGTGGAAGAAGCGTTAAAGCATAAAGACCAAATCGTGCAAATTATTGTGCGTGATGGTGTTGATCTACCATTATTATGGGCAATAGATGAAGTGGTATTAGTAGACGTAAATGATGCAGTCTCAAAAGAAATTGCGGAAACTGAAAATTCTCAAGGGGTGTTTGCCCATTGTAAGCAGCGCCAAATTTCTGTAGATGAACAATTTAATTGGCGCAAAGTACTTTTAGTCGATGCGGTTCAAGATCCGGGAAATATCGGCACAATGATCCGTACTGCAGATGCAGCAGGAATTGATGCAGTTATTTTAGGGAAGGGCAGTGTCGATGCATTTAATCCGAAATCATTGCGTTCTGCACAAGGCTCCCATTTCCATATTCCAGTCGTGCGTGGTGACTTGATGGAATGGGTGGAAAACCTGCAGGCTGATGGTATCCGTGTATATGGCACTTCATTGGATGAATCGATTTCATACAAAGAAGTGGAACCAAGTGATTCATTTGCTTTAATTGTGGGTAATGAAGGGAGTGGCATTAATCCGCAAATTTTGGCAAAAACAGACCAGAACATCATCATACCAATTTTAGGCGGGGCAGAATCACTGAATGTTGCAGTGGCAACAGGAATTTTATTGTATGCATTTGTAAAATAAACAGGTGAAAAGTTGACGAGGGATTTTGTAAGTAAGTACTTATAAAATCCCATTTCTTTTAAAATATAAGGTAGGAAATGGTAATTAAACCCGTAAATTGAGACATATTGAGCTTTCTGATAAGTCGCAAAATATGAACTTTAACGAGTTCATAGAAATGTCATTTTTCAAATGAAGTTAACTTTTAGCTCGTAATTGCTTTATTTTACTGCATTTATCGTCATTATTTTAATATATTAAAAAAGAATTGCTCGAAAAATGGAAGAAATAAGGGTTTTTACCATTTTGATGTTTTGACACCTATATGATGTTTAACTAAAATCTAAGTAGGTTAGACAGACGCCTTAAGTTGTCACAACAAAAAAATAAATTAATGTTTTTTAAATTAGTGTGCAAACTGTTATTTATGGGATTCAATTTAAAAGTTCTAAATGGTGATAAATTGATGCTCTGGCTATTTGCCACTATATGCATAGTGTAAATGGTAATAAGTGAAATTATTCATTCGTAATCGCACTATCGACATTATTTTATTTTCGCTCTCACATGAAAGCGCTTAAGCAAAATCTAACAAGCTCTATTTAATTGGAAAGGAGTCCAACTATGAAAGTAAATATGAAGGGAACATTACTCTCTTTCATGGGACTAGGTGCTATCCTATTAGCAGGCTGTAACGATAAGTTAGCAGTACTTGATCCTAAAGGTCCTCAAGCTCAAAGACAAGCCGATGACACAATGTTATTAATTTACCTAATGTCAGGGATTGTTCTAACAGTATTAGCAATTTTGGTATTTATGTTAGTTAAATACCGTGCATCAAAACAAAGTCCAGATTACGAGCCACCGCATATTCATGGTCACTGGCTTGTAGAAACAATTATGATTGGTATTCCTGTTATCATCGTTATTTTCTTATCATTTGTTTCTGTTAAGAGTAACTACATTGTTGAGAATGTTCCTCAAGAATATGAAGATCAGGAACCTTTAGTTATTTATGCTTCATCATCTAACTGGAAATGGCACTTCAGCTATCCAGAACAAGGTATTGAAACAGTAAACTACCTATACATTCCTGCTGGACGTGCAATTGAATTCAAACTTTATTCTTACGGTCCAATTACAAGTTTCTGGATTCCACAACTTGGTGGTCAGAAATACGCAATGGCAGACATGGTAACAACATTACACTTAGCTGCAGATAACCCAGGCGAATTCTGGGGACGTAACGCGAACTTCTCAGGTCGTGGTACAGCAGAAAATATTTTTGATGTAACAGCATTAACTCAAACTGAATTTGACGAATGGGTAACAGAAGTTCATGAAACGGCTGCTCCATTAACAGAAGAGAAGTTTGACGAATTATTAGAGCCAGGTCATCTTGGTAAACAAACTTATACTGGTACACATCTAGAGTTCTCACCAGCTCCAGAACACAACCATGAATCTTCAGACGAAGAAGATGAAGAGGATCATTCTTCACATTAATTTTTGAAAGTAACAACTTTTCGAAAGGAGTACTACTATGTCGGAATTCTTTGCACAGTTTGCAGTTCCACACCCAAGCACATTAATTTATATCGCAATGGCTTCTATCGTTTTAGGGTCAATCGCGTTAGTAGCAATCGTTACTTATTTTAAATTGTGGGGCTACTTATGGCGTGAATGGATTACAACTGTTGACCATAAAAAAATTGGTATCATGTATTTAATCACCGCTTTAGTTATGCTTTTCCGCGGCGGTGTCGATGCCGTAATGATGCGTTTACAGTTAGCTGTTCCAGATAACGGTTTCTTAGACGCACAGCACTATAACGAAGTATTTACAACACACGGAGTAGTCATGATTTTATTCATGGCAATGCCATTCATTACATTCTTCTTTAACTTTTTAGTACCATTACAAATCGGGGCACGTGACGTAGCGTTCCCACGCTTAAACAACTTGGCATTCTGGTTATTCTTCATGGGGATGGGATTATTCAATATCTCATTCATCGTTGGTGGATCTCCTGATGCTGGATGGACTTCATATTTCCCGTTAGCGGATAATGAGTTCAGTACATCGGTTGGTACAAACTATTACATGCTTGCACTGCAAATTGCGGGTCTTGGTACGTTAATGACAGGTATTAACTTCATTACGACTATCATGAAAATGCGTGCTCCAGGTATGACATTATTTAAAATGCCAATGTTCACTTGGTCTGCACTTATTGCAAACTTAATCATCGTATTTGCATTCCCAGTATTGACAGTAGCTTTAGCTATGGGTACGATGGATCGTCTATGGGATACAAAATTCTTCGCTATCGGCGACGGTGGTATGGACATGCTTTGGGCCAACCTATTCTGGGTTTGGGGTCACCCTGAAGTATATATCTTAATTTTACCGGCATTCGGTATTTTCTCTGAAGTAATTTCGACATTCGCACGTCGTAACTTATATGGTTACACGTCAATGGTTTGGTCAATGATCTTAATTTCAGTATTCTCGTTCGCTGTATGGACTCACCACTTCTTTACAATGGGTCAAGGTGCATTCACGAACTCGATCTTCTCGATCACAACAATGGCAATTGCGATCCCAACAGGGGTTAAAATTTTCAACTGGTTATTTACACTTTATAAAGGGAAAATTGTTGTTACAACACCAATGTTGTATGCATTACACTTCATTCCTTTATTCACATTAGGTGGTGTAACAGGGGTTATGCTTGCGATGTCAGCAGCGGACTACCAATACCACAACACAATGTTCTTAGTAGCTCACTTCCATAACGTAATCATCCCTGGTGTTGTTTACGCGATGTTAGCAGGTTTAACATTCTATTGGCCAAAAATGTTCGGTTTCATGTTAAACGAGCGTCTAGGTAAAGCTACAGTTTGGGTAATGTCTATTGGTTTCGTACTTTCATTCATTCCAATGTATATCACTGGTTTAGATGGTCAAGCACGTCGTATGTACACATATTCTGATGCGGCTGGTTTCAGTACATTAAACATGGTATCGTTCGTCGGTGCCGGAATCATGTCTGTTTCATTCTTAATGCTAGTATGGAACATTTGGTACAGTTTCAAAAACTCTCCACGCGACATTGGTTCAGATCCATGGGATGCACGTGGTCTTGAGTGGGCGACACATACGCCAATTCCACATTATAACTTTGCAATTACTCCAGACGTAACTGATGCAACTTCAGAAGCATTCTGGGATTCTAAGAAAAACGGCGTAAAGTTATTCAAAGGTGAAATTAAAGATATTCACATGCCAAATAACTCAGGTCAAACATTTATCTTATCAGTATTCTTCTTCATCGGTGGTTTCGCTCTAGTATTCAGTATGTTTACTTTAGCTATCATCAGCTTAATCGGTATTTTAGCTTGTATGGGTTACCGTTCTCTAGAAGACGACCATGGCTACCATATCCATAAAGAAGAGGTAGAATTAATCGAGAAAAAATATGAAAAAGAAGGAGGTGCGAAATAATGGGTAAAGTTAATAACAATGTTCCATTGGAATATTCAACAGAGGAAAATAACCTGAAAATCTTCGGATTCTGGACTTTCCTAGGTGCGGAAATTATGTTATTCGGTACATTATTCGCATCATACTTTGTTCTAGAAGGTCGTACAGGTAATGGTCCAACTGGTGCTGAGATTTTTGAAATCGGTCCAGTATTAGCAGAGACATTCATTCTTTTAGCATCAAGTTTTACAATCGGTTTAGCCATTCATGCAATGCGTCTAGGCAGTAAAAAAGCGACATTGTCGTTTATGGGTATTACATTATTCCTTGGTGCAGCGTTCATTTCTGTAGAAATTTACGAATTTGTACACTATGTACATGTTGGTGCAGGTATTACGACAAGTGCCTTCACATCTGCTTTATTAACAACGTTAGGAACACACGGTCTTCACGTAACATTCGGTTTATTCTGGGGAATCTTCATTATGATCCAAATCGCTAAACGTGGACTTAACGCAGTAACAGCAGGGAAAACATTTGTATTCTCACTATACTGGCACTTCCTGGATGTTGTTTGGATCTTCATCTTCAGTTTCATTTACTTGAAAGGAATGATGTAATCTATGGCTAAGTTCTTCCCAAAAGGCCAAATTATGGGCTTCGTATTTTCACTGATTTTAACAGTGATTGCAATGCTTGTTTACTTCACAGATATGTCATTCGCAACTGGAATGATTATTCTATTAGTAACAGCATTCATTCAAGCTGGTTTACAGTTTATTGTCTTCATGCACGCTGGTGAAACAAATGACAAGTGGGCTATCTACTCGAATATCGTTTACGGAATCGGTTTAGTATTATTGACTGTTTTAGGTTCTTTATTAATCCTTCTTTGGGATATGTAATGATGAAAAACGCTCCAGCTAGTTGATAAATGTACGAAAATACATTAAACTAGTTGGAGAATATATTACGAAATGCGTTGACCGGGAAGAGTAGGTATACACCATTTGTTCTAGGGAATGCAAGCCAATGACTGAAAGCTTGCTAACAAATTGTATAGTGAAGTTCACCCCGCGAGCAGCATCCGGGATCCACTTGTGGTGAAAGGATTGCCGGCCAGACATGGTCGTTAGCTCCAATGAAGTGATTGCTTTATGCAATAACTAGGGTGGTACCGCGAAACTCGTCCTCGTCCCTTTCTTAGGGGACGAGGTTTTTTTATTTTCAAAAATAGTGATTATTATAGTGCGTATATGTAAATTTATTAAAGCAGCGGGTTCAGAGCAGGCACTATGTCGCAAGAATTTATTAAGGAGGAATTTGTAAAAATGGAACAACAATTAAAGCAATTGGAACAAGAAGCATTAGCCAAAATTGCCGATGCAGCGGACTTAAAAGCATTAAACGAAGTTCGTGTTGCATACTTAGGTAAAAAAGGACCGATCACGGACTTATTAAAAGGGATGGGGAAACTTTCTGCAGAAGAACGCCCGAAAATGGGTGCCCTCGTTAACACTGTACGCGAAAATGTAACAGCAGAACTTGAAAAGAAAGTTGCAGTACTAGAAGAAGCAGCAATTTTAGCACAGCTTGAAAACGAATCAATCGATGTTACGTTACCAGGCGCAAAAGTGCGTGCAGGTAACCGTCACCTGTTAACACGTGTAATCGAAGAAATCGAAGACCTTTTCCTAGGAATGGGCTACGAAATCGTAGAAGGTCCGGAAGTAGAAAAAGACTACTATAACTTTGAAGCGATGAACTTGCCTAAAGGTCACCCGGCTCGTGACATGCAGGATTCATTCTATATTTCAGAGGAAACATTATTACGTACACATACATCACCAGTGCAGGCACGTACAATGGAAGCCAAAAAAGGCGAACCAATCCGTGTGATCTGCCCAGGTAAAGTATTCCGTCGTGACACAGATGATGCGACTCACTCACACCAATTCATGCAAATTGAAGGTCTTGTGATCGGTGAAAACATCCGCATGTCTGACCTTAAAGGTACACTTGATGCATTAGCAAAGAAAATGTTTGGAGCAGAACGCGAAATCCGTCTTCGTCCATCATTCTTCCCATTCACTGAGCCATCTGTAGAAGTAGACGTTTCTTGTCATAAATGCTCAGGAAAAGGCTGTAATGTATGTAAACAAACTGGCTGGATCGAAATCTTAGGTGCCGGTATGGTACACCCGAACGTACTTGAAATGGCTGGCTACGATTCAACTAAGCTTTCAGGTTTCGCTTTCGGTATCGGTGCAGAACGAATCGCAATGTTAAAATACGGTGTGGATGATATTCGTCATTTCTATACAAATGACACACGCTTCTTATCACAATTCCACCAGGCAGAAGTGTAAGAAGGAGGATAATATAAATGTTAGTTTCATTAAAATGGTTAAGTCAATATGTAGACATTTCTTCGTTGGAAGCAAATGAATTAGCAGAAAAAATTACGCGCGCGGGGATCGAAGTTGATGCAGTAATTGACCGTTCACAAGGCATGTCAAATGTTGTTGTTGGTCACGTTGTATCAAAAGAAAAACATCCGGAAGCAGATAAATTAAATGTGTGCCAAGTGGATGTAGGGGAAGAAGAACTACAACAAATCGTATGTGGTGCACCAAACGTCGATGCTGGTCAAAAAGTTATCGTAGCACGTCCAGGAGCAAAATTACCAGGCGGCATTAAAATTAAAAAAGCAAAGTTACGCGGACAAGAATCAAAAGGGATGATATGTTCACTACAAGAGTTGGGCATTGAAGGCCGTCTTGTGCCAAAGGCTT
The DNA here is from genome assembly GCF_037975215.1 of Solibacillus sp. FSL R5-0449. Lineage (NCBI taxonomy): Bacteria > Bacillati > Bacillota > Bacilli > Caryophanales > Caryophanaceae > Solibacillus > Solibacillus sp. FSL R5-0449. Next base: position 2,397,537 of record NZ_CP150239.1, on the reverse strand, counting down.
ATGCGGACGGCATTTATGTATTACCTGCCGATTCAACTCCAGGTGCAGACGCATTGGAAGTTTTAGGCTTACGTGATACAGTGCTTGAACTTGGTTTAACACCGAACCGTTCGGATGCAATGAGCATGCTTGGTGTTGCTTATGAAGTAGCTGCAATTTTATCTCAAGATGTTAAATTACCGGAAATCGATTATACAGCTTCAGCTGAAAAAGCGGAAGACGTTTTAAAATTAACGGTAGAAGATAAAGAAGCGAACCCGATGTATGCAGCAAAAGTTGTAAAAAACATTGAAGTAAAAGAATCTCCTTTATGGCTGCAGCATGCGTTAATGTCTGCTGGTGTACGCCCACATAATAACGTAGTCGATATTACAAACTATGTATTAATGGAATACGGTCAACCATTACATGCATTTGACTACGATAAATTGGCAACAGGAGAAATTGTGACACGTATGGCTCGTGATGACGAAGTAATGACGACGCTTGATGACCAGGAACGTAAATTGGCTAGCCACAACCTTGTCATTACAAATGGTCAGGAAGCAGAAGCGGTTGCAGGTGTTATGGGCGGTGCTAAATCAGAAGTATCAAATACTACAACAACAGTAGTAATCGAATCTGCATACTTCAATCCGGCGTCTGTACGCCGTACTTCAAAAGAAATCGGCTTACGTTCAGATTCGTCAGCACGTTTTGAAAAAGGTGTTGATCCGAACCGTGTCCTTCCTGCAGCAGAACGCGCAGCACAATTACTTGCTGAACTAGCAGGCGGAGAAGTATTGGAAGGTACAGTGCTAGTCGATGAACTTGAAAAATCACCTGCACGTGTTGTCGTATCACCTGACTTTATTAACGGTCGTTTAGGGATGAAGATTTCTTTAGAGGACATGCTGTCTATTTTAGAGCGTTTAAAATTTGATGTGGAAGCAGCTAATGGCTTATTAATCATCGATGCTCCGACACGACGTCAGGATATTAAAATCCCGGAAGATATCGTGGAAGAAATAGCACGTATGTATGGCTATGATGAAATTCCGGTTAGCTTACCGGCAAGTGAGCAAGTTGGCCGTTTAACACCATATCAAGCAGGACGCCGTATTGTACGTAATGTTATGGAAGGTGCCGGTCTTTATCAAGCGGTAACGTATTCATTAACTTCAGCGGCACAGGCTCAAAAGTTTGCATTAAAAGCTGAAGAGACAACTAAGTTATTAATGCCTATGTCTGAAGAGCGTACGACATTACGCCAAAGCTTAATTCCTCACTTAGTAGAGGCAGCAAGCTATAACACAGCCCGTCAAGCGGAAACAGTGGCATTATATGAAATTGGTTCAGTATTCCTTGGACAAACTGCTGAAGAACTTCCATTTGAAGAAGAGCACTTGGCGCTTGTATTAACAGGTAAATGGATTGATAATACATGGCAAGGTGAAAAGAAAAATGTTGATTTCTTCGTTGCCAAAGGTATTGTGGAAGCGGTATTGGCTAAATTAGGCTTAACAGCTCGTGTAAGCTATGTTAAAGCACAAGTAGACGGCTTACATCCTGGTCGTACGGCTGATGTTTTATTAGATGGTGAAAAAGTGGGTGTCATTGCACAGCTTCATCCGCAAGAACAAAAAGCATTCGATGTCAAAGAAACTTATGTTGCTGAACTGAACTTGAATGCCATTTTAAGTGCAACACAAGAAGAGCTTGTTTATTCGATGATTCCGCGCTTCCCGGCAATGAGTCGTGATATCGCATTAGAATTGGATGTAGCAGCTCCAGCTGGTGAAATTGTAAGCATTATTAAAGGTGCAGGCACTTCTTTATTGAAAGAGGTAAAAGTATTTGATGTTTATGCAGGGGAGAAAATGACGGCTGGTAAAAAATCAGTAGCCTTCTCGTTAACATACTTCGACCCAGAGCGTACATTAACAGACGAAGAAGTAGTCGCAGCACACAATAAAGTACTAAAAGCATTGGCAGCAGCTGGTGCAGAAGTACGCTAATTAACAATAATAAAACCCGAATGGTTCGATGACCATTCGGGTTTTATTATTGCGGAGATGGTTTTGCAGGCTTGACCATTCCTGTAACAGCACCGATTAAAGCGCTTAATGTATGGACAATTCCAAACGTATAAAAGTTAAGGAAAACATGATTCGTATACTCATTTAATAGGGGGAAACGATAGATTGTCGAGCCGGGTGTCTTCGTATCACCACCGAGGGATGCATATACATTGTTTGAAAAATCAATGGCATAATAGATGAACGCCACTAACAGCGCAATTCCAAATACTAAATAAATTATACGCATAAGTTGATCTTTTGCGTTTCTGGCTGTTTCAGTAAAAAAGCGAAACGTAATAAATAAACTAAGTATAATAAATGGTGCAACTAGTGCTAAACCAAGTGCACCCAGATTTCCTCCATTTGCAACATCGTCCGGTTTCACTGTAAAAAAGTGCTGAATGATTAATACTCCAAATAAAGAAATGCCCATACTTATGAGCCAACTAAGACGCAACATATAAATCCTCCATTTCTCTTTTCACTATACAGTGTCATGCATTTCGTTTCAATGGAGGTTCTACTATTCATTTAGTGGAGAAGTTCAGTATAATAGAGAAGAATGCAACTTAGGGGAGGTATATTCATGTTAAAAAAAGAAGAAGCAGTATTAGTACTGATTGATATTCAGGGGAAATTGGCGCAAGTTGTTGAAGAAAGCGCGGTCGTTGTAGATAATATCGCCACAATGGTACAAGGGGCAAAATTATTGGATTTACCTATTTTATGGCTTGAACAATATCCAAAGGGACTTGGGCCGACAGATGAGCGAGTTGCCGCGCATTTAACAGATGAAAAACCGATTGAAAAAATTACATTCAGTGCTTATGATACAGAGGAATTTGTACAGGCTTTACAGCAAACAGGCCGTAAAAAGATTTTACTGGCTGGGATTGAAGCGCATATTTGCGTCTATCAGACAGCGGCTCACTTACTGGAAAACGGATATGAAGTCGAAGTACTGGCAGATTGCGTGTCTTCGCGAACAGCAAGTAACCGCGAAGTAGGGATTCAGAAAATGATGCAGCTTGGTGCGCGCGTAACGAGTGTTGAAATGGCACTATTCGAAATGCAGCAAGTAGCAAAAGGTGATACATTTAAAGCAATCAGCAAATTAGTAAAATAAATCAGATTGAGGCAGGGACATAAGTAGATTTATTGCTAAATAAGAGGAAAGCATTTATTAAGAAATGGATACATTGCAAAATTGATTGGAATGGAGGGCGAGTGTAGCTGACGGCTACGCCTTTCGCTACAAGCAAAGCTTCCTGCGGGAATAGCGTGACGCCTGAAACTGGGAACAAAAGCTAAGAACGCCACGTCCTGTGGCAACGCTTTTGTGACCAACATCCTGTTGGCCTCACGCCCGCGGAAAGCGTCCCGGAATGGAAATCAATTTTAACGCTCAGCAAAAAAAAGCTATTTTTCTCTCAGAGAAAAATAGCTTTTTTGGGTTATGTCCCAACCTCATTTATTTATTTGAAAAGAGGCAGTTTTTTCAAAGCGATACATACAGGTAATGCAATAAGAAGACCTACTGCATTTTGCACGAGATTTCCGGGAATTGATGCAAGTGGGATAACCCAGTTCCCATAAAGAACACGTTCACAAATATAATAACCGCCAAGCATAAATGGAACCGAGATAACAATAGCCGCAAAGTTATAAATAATGCTGCCGCCATTTTTTCCATGCATTGTAGCAATTTTACCTATGATATAGCCTTGCAGACCACGTGTGATGAATGTAAATGGTGCCCACAATGTCCAGCCGGATAAAATATCAAACAGTGCCATACCGAATGCTCCAGCCATAGCGCCCTTCTTTGGACCAAATAAAATCGCGATGATAAAAAGCATGGCAGAACCTAAATGAACGAGCCCCCCATTTGCTGCAATCGGCAAACGGATATTAATAAAGAATGTGGCTACGAATACGAGTGAAATAAGAAGGCTCGTAATAATTAAATCTTTTGTTTTCTCTGATGAGGTAGTGATCGTTCGTGTTGATTCCATATTGATTGACGCTCCCTTGCTTGAAATTATCTCTCATAATAGCAATTCGTTGGCATGTGTAAAAGGTTCAAAAACAAACAATTTAATAAGGTCAGAAAATTTGGATATCAATCCTCTGAAATAGAAAAGCGCCTCAAATTATGGAAACTAATTTGTGGCGCTTCGGTTATAGAACGGTTATTGTACCATCTCTGTTCAATTATTCAGATTTAGAATTCAACGTAGAATGTTTTTTCCCGTACATAAAATAGACGATTAGCCCGATAATGAACCAAACACCGCAAGCAATCCATGTGTGGAAGGATAGTTGTGTAATCAGAAATATACATAAAATAAATGATAAGATCGGTAAAACAGGATAAAAAGGTACTTTAAATCGATCCTTCGGCAAGTCTTTATTTTTACGCAAGTATAGAATGCCGGCAGAGACGAAAATAAATGCAACCAATGTACCCATATTTACAAGCTCAGCCAATAAATCCAATGGAATAAACCCTGCAAAAAATGAAATAATCACGGTAAACAGCCATATATTTTTGGCAGGCATTTTACGTTTTTTGCTTAATTGTGCAAGCATTTTTGGCATTAAACCATCACGGGCAAAAGCCATCAACAATCTTGTCCCACCGTACATCATGACTAGTATAACGGTCATCATGCCTATTACAGCACCGAGCGATATAATGCCAGCTGCCCATTCCTGATCAATCACTTGCATTGCATAGGATACTGGATTGGTTACGTTCAGGTCCGTATATGGGACAATCCCCGTCAGTACAAGTGAAACAACAATATACAATACAGTACAGACAAGCAGGGAACCGATAATTCCGATTGGCATGTTCCGCTGTGGATTTTTCACCTCTGCGGCAGCCGAGGATACGGCATCAAATCCTAAGTAAGCAAAGAAAACGAGCGCGGCACCTGTGAAAACACCACTCACTCCAAATGGCATGAAAGGTGTCCAGTTTTCCGGTTTCACATAAAAGACACCAACAGCAATAAACAATAAAATAACGCCAAGTTTAATCGCGACCAATAATGCATTAAAACGTGTCGATTCTTTCATACCCAATGACAACAGAGCACCTATCGCAAAAATAATACAAATCGCAGGCAAGTTAATATATGTACCATTTTCAGGACTGAATGCCCCTGTCAATGCTACCGGCAAATGAATACTCAATCCTTCCAGCAGTGAAACGAAGTAACCTGACCAGCCTGTTGCCACGGCAGCTGTTGCGAGTCCGTATTCCAATAATAATGCCCAGCCGACCAGCCATGCGATGATTTCACCAAAAACAATGTAGCTATATGAATAGGCACTTCCCGCAACGGGTACAGTAGAAGAAAATTCAGAATAGCAAAGTGCTGCTAATGCACAAACGACAGCAGCAATCGTGAAGGAGAAAACAATTGCAGGGCCTGCATGGAGCGCCGAGACTGTCCCCGGTAATATGAAAATGCCTGTACCGACAATGGCACCGACACCTAACATAATCAAATCAAAAGGACCGATTGTTTTGGGTAACTGCATGTTGCCACTTTTGAGTAAAAGGTCACTGATTGGTTTTTTTCTAAATACTTTTTTCATTAATACACCTTTTTCTAATTTACAATAATCAAAATCTTATCATCATTTTTCAGAATAATAAACAAGTTTATTGAGTTGAAGTGCTGAAGTGTTAAGTTTGTCGAAAAATGGAGAAATAACTCGAATGAACTAGTTAATAATGTTATTGTTAGTATTTAACAGAAAAAAATACGTGTCATTTACTACAAAATTATTTGAAGAAATTGAATAAAGTCGATTATTCAAAATCGGTGAACTATTTGTTGTTTTTATAAAAAGGTATATAATGCGATATAGTATAAATATAGAAATTTTACTTATGCATTATGAACACAGCACAAAGGAGTGCAAATAATGGAGAAAAAAATCCAAATTAAACAGCCTAAATATCAAGTAATAGCAGAAGATATTGCAGCTAAAATTGTTGAAAAAAAATATGTTGTCGGTGAAAAGATTTATGCCCGATCATCGCTGGCATCCCAATATAATGTTTCATCGGAAACTGCAAGACGAGCGATTGCCGTTCTGCAGGATTTAAATATTGTCGAAGCGACAAAGGGGAGCGGTGTTGTCATCGTTTCCTATGAAAATGCCGCTAAATACATCCAGCGTTTAGCAGGCGTCAAATCAATTAGAGATCTACAAAAGCAATTAACCGATAGTATTGAACGCCAAATTGATGAATTGCATCATTTACAGGATACATTAGGAGAAATGGTCAATCGGACTAGCCGCTACCAATCGATAAACCCGTTTGTACCATTTCAAATCGATATTACTGAAAATTGCCCATTCATATCGAAAAATGTAGGCGAGATTAATTTCTGGCAGCAAACGGGTGCTACCATAATTGGCATCAAAAAAGATCATGAGCTGATTGTTTCACCTGGTCCATATGCAACACTCTCTGCCGGAGATACATTATTTTTTATCGGTAAAGAAGAATGCTATTCGAATGTAAAACACTTTTTACAGCTAGAAAGTAACAACTTTCAATCAGAATAGATAAAGTTCGTCAAATTTATAATAAAAACAAACTACTCCATCGTTGTATTTAAGGAGTAGTTTTTTCTGTTTAAAGGACTTTTTTTCTAGATTGACTAGTAAAAAGTGCGCTCTTAATTTGACATTAGTAACAACGTCTATTAATATGAAAGTTGTTGCTTTTAACAACCTTAGATAAATATAAAGTTGTTACTAGCACGAAATTAATTATTTTAGGAAGTGGATTATGGGGAAAATAAAAATAGACCGAGTCACTAAAGTATTTGGAAAAAATACATCACAGGCATTAAAGCTCGTGAAGCAAGAGAAATCCAAAGAACAGATATTAAAAGAAACAAATGCTACTGTAGGTGTATATGAAGCTAGTTTGACAATTGAAGAAGGTGAGATTTTCGTAATTATGGGGCTTTCAGGAAGTGGGAAGTCTACATTAATCCGTTTACTAAATCGTCTTATTCAGCCGACAAGTGGTGATATTTATATAGATGACCAAAATATTACGAAGCTCAATAAAAAAAGCCTGCAACTAGTCCGCAGAGAAAAAATGAGCATGGTGTTTCAAAACTTCGCTTTATTCCCGCAACGTACCATTTTACAAAATGCAGAGTATGGCCTGGAAATCAGAGGCGTTCCTAAAGAGGAAAGACGATTAAAAGCAGAAAAGGCTTTACAGAATGCAGGGTTGCTCTCCTATAAAGACCAGTATCCAGATCAATTATCAGGTGGTATGCAGCAGCGTGTAGGACTTGCACGGGCGTTGGCAAATGATACAGAAATCATATTAATGGATGAAGCTTTTTCTGCTCTTGATCCGCTTATTCGTAAAGAGATGCAAGATGAGCTATTGGAGTTGCAAGCTAATTTACAAAAAACAATTGTCTTCATTACACATGATTTAAATGAAGCGCTTCGTATTGGTGACCGTATTGCCATTATGAAGGATGGAAAGGTCATGCAAGTAGGAACAGGGGAAGAGATTTTGACAAATCCTTCAAATGAATATGTTCGTTCATTCCTGGAAGATGTAGACCGTTCGAAAGTACTGACAGCAGAAAATGCGATGATTCGTCCAATGACTATTCAAATTGATCATGAAGGACCAAAAGTTGCGTTGCAGCGTATGAGAGAAGATAAAGTAAGTGTACTTCTCGCTGTAGATAAAGCCCGAAAATATTTAGGCTATATTACTGCAAATGATGCACTGGAGCTTGCACAATCTGGTGAAAAATCACTGCATTCAATTTTACGCAATGATATGCCGATTGTTGAGCCATCAACAGTTATTCAAGATATTCTATCGGTTATTTCCGATTCTCCGACACCGGTTGCAGTCGTCGAAGAAGGGAAACTGCGCGGAGTACTGATCCGTGGAGTTGTTTTAGAGTCGTTAGCCTCTGAAAAAAACGGAGGTGTAGACAATGAGTAAAATTTTAAATTTAGCAACGCCATTACCGGTAGCGGAAAAAGTTGAAGATTTGATGGATATTGTAACAGATACTTTTTCAGCCCAGTTCCGTTTCATTCAAAGTAACGGTGAAGATACGATGAATCTGGTTACATCCGGATTAACAGCTATTCCGCCGTATGTATTTATTTTAATCATTGCCGTGTTGGCATTTTTCGCAACAGGCAAAAAATTCGGTTTAGCCATCTTTTCAATTATCGGTTTACTGTTCATATTAAACCAGGGCTTATGGGATCAGCTTATGAATACATTTACACTCGTGCTGTTTTCTAGTTTAATCGCGATTGTAATTGGTATACCACTTGGCATTCTAATGTCAAAATCCAAAGTAATAGAAGAAATCTTAAAACCAATTTTAGACTTTATGCAAACAATGCCTGGATTCGTTTATTTAATTCCAGCGGTTGCGTTTTTCGGAATTGGTGTCGTACCAGGTGTATTTGCCTCAGTTATCTTCGCATTACCACCAACTGTACGTTTTACAAATCTAGGTATCCGTCAAGTTCCGACACATTTAATCGAAGCTGCGGATTCTTATGGTAGTACATTCACTCAAAAATTAGTGAAAGTAGAACTGCCGCTTTCAAGATCTACGATTATGGCCGGTATAAACCAAACCGTACTATTATCTCTATCGATGGTCGTTATTGCATCAATGATCGGTGCACCAGGTTTAGGTCGTGAAGTATTATCGGCTTTACAACGAGCTCAAATCGGTAATGGATTTGTTGCGGGGATAAGTCTAGTAATCTTCGCTATTATTGTAGACCGATTAACACAAAGTTTAAACAAACAAAAATCAAATGGGGGAAAGTAAAATGAAAAAAATGAAATGGATGCCTGCAGCAACAGCATTGAGCGCAGCGCTATTATTAGGTGCGTGCGGAGATGATACAACAGAGAAAAAAGATACAGCCTCTACAGAAGATTTAGGCTCAATTGATTTAGCCTATGTAGAATGGGATTCAGAAGTTGCTTCTACGTATGTAGTGGCAGAAGTATTGGAAAGTGTCGGCTATAAAGTTGATATTACACCATTGGATAATGCGATCATGTGGGAAGCAGTTTCCAAAGGTGAAGCAGATGCGATGGTATCTGGCTGGTTACCTGCTACACATGCGTCACAGTATGAAAAATACGGTGCAGATGTAGAAGATCTAGGGCCAAACTTAAAAGGTGCGAAAATCGGATTAGTTGTCCCAAGTTATATGGAAGCAACATCAATTGCTGATTTAACTACTGAAGCGGCATCAACGATTACTGGTATTGAAGCGGGTGCAGGTGTAGTAGCGGCTGCTGAAAGAGCACTTGAAACATATCCAAACCTTGAATCTTGGTCATTACAACCATCTTCATCAGGTGCGATGACAGTTGCTTTAGAACAGGCGATTAAAAATGAAGAAGATATTGTTGTGACAGGCTGGAGCCCTCACTGGAAATTTGCCAACTTTGATCTGAAATATTTAGAAGATCCTGAAGGTGTATTTGGCGGAGAAGAAAATATTCATACATTTGTTCGTCAAAACTTGGAAAAAGAGTCTCCTGATGCATTCAAGATTTTAGATGCGTTTGAATGGACAACAGAAGATATCGAAGAAGTCATGCTGAACATCTACTCAGGAACAAAACCTAAAGAAGCAGCAAAACAATGGGTTGAAGCAAACCAGGATGTTGTAAACAACTGGACAGAAGGTATAGAGAAGTAAATTAAAAGAGTCTATAAAAGACTAAGCTAAAACAAAGAAACGGTGCAAAATTTGAAATTCAAATTTGCACCGTTTTTTTAAAACTTTCAACATATAAATGAAAGACTCAACCCCTGTTAAGGGAATTGAGTCTGTTTTTTATTTTGTATAGTTATCGAAATAACCTTGGATGTAGATCATTGGTGTACCTTTATCGCCTGAACCAGAAGTCAGGTCAGATAAAGAACCGATTAAATCTGTCAGCTTACGAGGGGTTGTCCCTTGGGCAGCCATGTTACCAGTTAAGTCTTCTTCTTTATTGTTGATATATTCTTTGATAGCATTTTTCAGTTCTTCACCGTGCAGGTTAGCGAAATCATTGTCCGCTAAATACTTCAACTTAATTTCGTTTGGCGTACCATCAAGACCTGGTGTATACGCAGGTGATACAACAGGATCTGCAAGTTCCCAAATTTGGCCTACAGGATCTTTGAATGCACCATCACCGTAAATCATTACTTCTACAAGTTTCCCTGTAGCAGCTAAAATTTTAGCTTGGATGTCATCAACGATTGGTTGACAGTTGTCCGGGAATAATTTCACGCCATCTTCTGTCGATTTGTTAGATCCAAGTAAACCGTATTTAGAGTTAAAGCCAGAACCGTTTACAGATTCAGCTAAAATGTTATCAAGACCATAAACTTTTTCTGCACCGGCAGCTTTTAAAATGCGTTTTGTACGGAAGCGAGAGTGAATATCGCAAGTTAAAATGCTTTTCGTATAATCTAAAATCGTTTTTGCATTGTTCGAGAAGATAACTTCAACTTCTGCACCTTGTTCAACGATTAATTCTTTATAATATTCAATGTAATCTACACCTGTAAATGTATGTTTGTTAAAACCGAAATGACCACGGAATTCAGCTTCTGTCAATACATCCGTCCATGGATTGATTCCTTTTTCGTCAAGATCATCCAATGATACTAAATGGTTGCCCACTTCATCAGATGGGTAGCTTAGCATAAGAATGATTTTCTTAGTACCTGCTGCAATTCCTTTTAAAATGTTCGAGAAGCGGTTACGTGAAAGAATCGGGAAAATCACACCTACCGTGTCATCACCGAATTTTGATTTTACATCAGATGCGATATCTGAAATTTTAGCGTAGTTCCCTTGTGCACGAGCAACAACAGATTCTGTTACTGTCACAATATCACGATCTTCAATTTCAAAGCCTTCTGTTTTTGCGGCATTTAATGCTGTATCAACAACGATTTGTACAATATCGTCCCCTTCATTAATAATTGGGCCACGAAGACCGCGTACAACCGTTCCTACTACTCGTTCCAAAATAATCTCTCCTTCAATAGCTCTAAGTTATATTTTAATTGTCTTTGCTTTAATCTCACAGTGTTTACTATAACCTGTTCATGTGATATAAGTAAAATTAATAAATTTAATATCTGATATAAGTAGGGTTTATATGATAATAAAACTAGAAGCATATCGTATTTTCAATGAAGTGAGTCGAATCAAAAGCTTTTCTAAGGCAGCAAACGCTTTATATATGACACAGCCGGCCGTGAGCCAGTCTATTTCAAAGCTTGAAAAAGAACTTGATACCGTTTTATTTAATAGAACACCAAAAGGGGTAACCTTGACAGAAGAAGGTGAATTATTACACGAATATGTTAACTCCGCTCTTGGCATTTTAGACGCGGGGGAAGAAAAAATTGCCGAGTTTAAAAATCTGCGTACAGGCGTTTTACGTATTGGAGTAGGAGATACAATTTCAAGGTATTTTTTACTGCCGTATTTAGAGGCATTCCATATAAAATATCCTGGCATTAAACTAAAGGTTTTAAATGGTACTACAAATGAAATATTAGCTTTTATCAAATCGGGGGAAGCGGATTTGGGCATCTGCAACTTGCCGGTTAAAGATCCACAGCTTCAAGTTATCCCTTGTAAGGAAATTCATGATATATTTGTGTGCGGACAAAAATACAAAAATTTATCAAAAAAACCAATCCGTCTTGATATGCTCATGAAGCTGCCATTAATTTTTTTGGAGAAAAAGGCAAATTCCCGTAATTATGTAGAAAACTATTTAAAGGAACAAGGGTATACAATTTCACCTGAATTCGAGTTAGGTTCACATGATTTAGTATTGGAATTCGCAAAAATTAATTTAGGAATAGCAAGTGTAACGAAGGAGTTTGCGACCGATTATCTTGATAAAGGGCTTTTGCATGAAATTGAGCTCCAACAGCCAATTCCTAAGCGTAATTTAGGGATTGTCCATTTAAAAAATGTTTCACTTTCAAAAGCAACGAGAAAATTTATCGCAATTGTTGATCCAGGAATCATTCATATAAAAGAAGAAAAAGAGGAACAAATATGACAACTAATTTTAACGACTATCCATTATCACCTGAATTACAGCGTGCGCTTAAAGATTTGGATTACAGCACACCGACTGAAGTTCAGCAAAAAGTGTTGCCCCATGCATTAAAGAAACAAGATTTAATTGTTAAAGCACAAACAGGAAGCGGAAAAACTGCAGCATTCGCAATTCCGATTTGCGAAAATATTGATTGGATCGAAAACAAGCCACAAGCACTCGTATTAACACCGACACGTGAATTGGCTGTCCAAGTAAAAGAAGAATTTACAAATATCGGACGTTACAAACGTATTAAAGCAGCCGCCTTATATGGAAAGCAGCCGTTCCGTTATCAGCAGGACGAATTAAAGCAAAAAACACATATTGCTGTTGGTACTCCGGGACGCGTCCTGGATCATATCGAAAAGGGAACACTGAAGCTTGATAAAATTCGTTATGTTGTGCTTGATGAAGCAGATGAAATGCTCAATATGGGCTTTATCGAGCAAGTTGAAGCAATATTGGCCCATGTGGAACATCGTGAAGTAATGATGCTGTTTTCCGCGACAGTACCGGAAACGATAAAAAAACTGGCATCGAATTATTTAAACGACGCTGTTGATATTGAAGTCCATTCGGAAGAGGCAGCGCCAAAAATTGAGCATGCGGTTATTGAAGTACAGGACGAGGAAAAGACTGCGGCGGTTGAAAAAATGGCGGTTGTGGAAAATCCGGATACGTGTATTATCTTCTGTCGTACGAAAGATCGCGTCGATGCCTTGCATGATTATTTATATGACCGTGAATACAGTGTCGATAAGCTGCACGGTGGTATGGATCAGTCGACCCGTCTACTTGTTATGAACGATTATAAGCGCGGAGACTTCCGCTATTTAGTAGCGACAGATGTTGCAGCACGCGGTATTGATATCGAGAATATTTCATTGGTGATTAACTATGATCTACCAATGGAAAAAGAAGCGTATGTCCACCGTACAGGACGAACTGGACGAGCGGGCAAGGAAGGGAAAGCTGTTACGTTTGTTACACCATTTGAACATGACTTCCTTGCAGGTATTGAAGAACTGATCGGATTTAAAATTCCAAAGGTTGATTTGCCGACACATGAAGAAGTAGAGGCAAAGGCAGAGGCGTTTGACAAAAAGATGCAAAGCCGACCACAAAAGAAAAAACAAAAGAATGCCAAAGTTGATGCAAATATTACGAAGCTTTATTTTAATGGTGGTAAGAAGAAAAAGCTGCGTGCTGTTGATTTTGTCGGAACAATTGCAAAAATTCCGGGGATGACCGCTGCAGATATCGGCATTATTACGATTCTGGATACATCTACGTTTGTGGAAATTTTAAATGGTAAAGGCAATCTCGTATTAAAAGCGATGAAAACAACGCCGATTAAGGGCAAGCAACTGAAAGTCCACATTTCAACGAGCAATAACTAATAAAAAGTCGTATTGAACAGATGACGTTCAATACGACTTTTTTATTGATAACGGAATCAGATACAAACATTACTTCTGGTCCACATTTTTAATGAAGTACCATAGTAAATTTGCAAGCTCGACATTTTCTCCGGCATGCAGTGTGTTTGCGAATGATTCGCGGAAAGGCTTAAGCAATGTTTCGATAACCGGAAGACGTAGCTCTTTACGCTGCAGCTCATCCAAAATACTTTCAGTGAATTGTGCACCCACCTCATTGTCAGTATCCAGTTTCAACTGGTCAAGGAAGCCCTGAACCTTTTCGATTAAATCGTTCTTTGTAATCGTCTGGTAAATTGTTTTCTCTTCAACTAGTTGAAGAGCGTCCTGTGTAACGAGGATTTCGCCGTTTTCCAACATAATAGGATAAATTGCTTTCACATTTCGAAGGGCAATTTGCAATATTTTCTTCTGGTCGATTATTTCACTATAGAAGAGGCGGTGCGAATAGGTTAAATGGTGAACCATCGCAAAATAAATTATGGCAAGTTCAAGGGAATAGGGACGAACTTCCTCTCCAAAAATATCCGTAAAACGATTGGATACCCACTCAATTTCCAATAGGCGATAGCGTTCCAATAAATGACGTAGCTCTTTGTCGTTCGACTGGAAAATATTTTCGAACAAGGATACTAAGTTTTGTTTTTTGTTGATTTGCATAAGAACGAGAATTTGTTCCAATAATAAGTTTTCATCGGTAATATCTTGATTCAGCAGCATTTCATGACGTAGTAGGCTTGCTTCGTATCGGGTCTGTTCCATAATCGCCTTAAAACATTCCACTTTAGATGAGAAATAATTATAAAATGTCCCTTTTGAAATAAGCGCTTTGTCTAAAATGTCTTGTATTGATGTTTCATGAAAGCCTTTTTCGATAAAAAGCTGCAATGCACTATCAAGTACCTGTCTTTTTCGTTGATTCATGAACTTCCTCCATATCAATTAAAGCGATTTCCTTTGCATATAACGTAATAAAAGTGAATTTTTTCTGTACTATATACTCTGAATTGTACTCTCATTCTACTGTTTAAAGCGAGTATTCGCAATGTTTTTAGACTATGAGTATAAAATTGTTGAATTTTTTGGACTCCGAGTATAAAATAGTTCGAGTGCAGAAATAGGAAGATTGAAAGATTAAAGAAGGGAAATAAAATTATGGAACAGACACAAGATGTAAAAACATTTAAAAAGCCTCCGTATTTAATGATCGCCGTATTATTTGTCGGGGCGTTTGTAGCATTTTTAAATAACACATTATTAAACGTAGCATTACCATCTATTATGGCTGCCTTTGATATTGAAGATTATTCAACAGTACAATGGTTAGCGACAGGCTATATGCTTGTAAGTGGGGTATTGGTTCCTGCTTCTGCATATTTGATTACAAAGTTCAGAACACGACCTTTATTCATTATTTCGATGTCGATTTTCGTTATCGGTACAGCATTGGCTTCATTTGCGCCTAGCTTCGGATTTTTATTGGCAGGTCGTATGATTCAGGCAGCTGGTGCAGCAACGATGGCACCGGTTTTAATGAACGTTATGCTAATTAGCTTCCCGGTTGAAAAACGCGGGCAGGCAATGGGGATGTTCGGTCTAGTTATGGTATTGGCACCGGCAATCGGACCGACTTTATCTGGATGGATTGTTGAACATTATGACTGGAGCGTACTGTTCAAAATGATTCTTCCAATTGCTGTTTTATCACTATTATTGGCAGTTTGGAAACTGGAAGATGTACTTCCGAACCGTGATGCTAAAATCGATATACTATCAATTGCATTGTCTACAATCGGTTTTGGTGGATTATTATACGGCTTCAGTACAGCAAGTTCAGCTGGCTGGTCAGCAATTGAAGTATGGGGAACAATTACAGTAGGGGCAATTGGCTTAGCATGGTTTATCATTCGCCAGTTCCGTTTAGAGCAGCCGTTATTGGATTTACGTATTTACACATATCCTTCATACGCTTTAGCATCTGTCGTATCAATGGTATTATCTGTAGCGATGTTCTCGGGTATGATTTTAACACCTGCCTATGTGCAGAATGTTCGTGGAATCGAACCATTTGAAGCAGGTTTAATGATGTTGCCTGGTGCGATTGTAATGGGGATTATGTCACCAATTACAGGGAAATTATTCGACCGTTTTGGACCGCGTATTTTAGCGGTTATCGGATTAACGATTACAACATTAGCAACGATCGGATTAGGTTATTTGGAAGTTGATTCAACTTACTTATTTATTATTTCGATTTACACAATCCGTATGTTAGGTATTTCAATGGTTATGATGCCAATTATGACAAACGGTTTAAATGCTTTGCCGAACCGATTGAATCCGCATGGTACAGCGATGAACAATACAGCTCAGCAAGTAGCAGGGGCAATTGGTACAGCGGTTTTAGTAACAATCTTCAACTCACATACAAAAACACGTGCAGCTGAAATTGCAGCGGATATGCAGGCAAACGCTTCATCTGCAGTACAGCCGACTGCTGAGCAAATTGCACAAGCCCAAGCACAAGTAATGCAACAGGCAATGCTTGACGGGATTACGTACAGTTTCTTCGTAGCAGCAGGAATTACAGTTGTAGCTTTAATTTTGGCGATATTTATTAAGCGTGTAGACGTTACGAAACGTGAAGACTTTACGGGAAATATACCGGAAAAAAAATAAAATGATGCAACGGCGGGAGATTTTTACTCCTGCCGTTTTTTTATTTGTTATACTTGGGTAAAGTGAAATACGCTGTATTAAAAAGGAGTTCGAAAAATGATTGAACAATTAGGACAAGTCATGTTGTATGTAGAAGACCAGGAGCAGTCAAAAAAGTTCTGGACTGAAAAGTTAGGATTTACTGTAGTTTCCGATATCAATAACGGCATGCGAATTATTACGATTGCACCAAAAGATGAAACTCAGACAAACCTTGTATTGCATGATAAAAAGAAAATAGAAGAGATGTCTCCTGAATTGAATTTGTCTACACCTTCATTAATGTTCTATGCACAAAATTTAGAGGAATTGTATGAAGATTTTAAAGCAAAGGGAATTACAGTCGGGGAGTTCATGAAGATGCCTTTCGGGAAAGTGTTCAACTTTGCCGATGATGAGGAAAATTATTTTGCCGTAATGGAAAAATAATGAAGGAGCTGAGCCAATTTAATGGCGACAGCTCCTTTTCTATTTCTTCTTTTGTAGAAGTTTGCGTGCTTTTTCCGTATTGGCAAAATGCCATTTCGTCATGGAACGAAGTGTGTCCTCACCATGCTTCAACCAAATTTTAGCGGCCATTTCATCGACTTTGCCGCTCGCTCCTTTTTGAAGAGGGAACCCGGTCACTTTGGCAAGCCGGTCCATTTCTTTAAGGAATGCATAACGCGCCAAAATCGAGGCTGTAGCAACAGCTACATGCAGATTTTCGGCTTTAGTCGAGAACAGGACATTTTGACGGACAATTTCTTTTTCATTTTTTATGTGATTATAGTATATTCCGCGCTCCGCAAATTGGTCGATTAAAATATATTGCGGGGTTTCCGGTGCTATTTTCTCCAATACATGCTTTAATGCCTGATTGTGCAGCAGCGCTTTTATTTTACCTTGTGAATACCCGCGTGCCTGGATTGCATTGTACTTATCATTGCGCAGTGTCAAAATACTGTGAGCGCATACCTTCATTAAGTCTGGGGCGATTTGTCGCATATAATCATCAGTCAATTGTTTGGAATCCTTTACTCCAAGTTCCTGGACGAGCGCAATTTTATCTGCGGGAACATAAACAGCAGCAACAGTTACAGGACCAAAGTAATCGCCTGTTCCAGTTTCATCTGAGCCTAAAACCGATAATGCCGCAAAATTGTCCGGGAGTGTATCACCCTTCGTGGAGGCAATTTTAGCCGGCGAAACCCCTGCTTGCCCCCAGCGTGCCGCCTCACGTTCTGCACCTGCCCCTTGAAACATTACTTTTCCTGATTTATAGGCGGTAATAGCCGTATCCGCTAATTTTACCGCAAAAATAACGCCGGGAGCCTTTCGTTCTATTAAAGCGTCTTTATAAAAATGTTGAATTGATTGCTGTTGATCAGCACTGCAAAGTAAAACAATATTTGTCATAATCGATCCTTTCAAAAATGATGTAATACTATGTAGTATAGCTTTTTGAATAGAAAAGGGGAACTCACTTATGTATGCTTCTTACAGAGGAACATTCGGCACATGGTGTTGCGATAGTGAAATTGGAAATGTTATGATGTACAATAGGAAAATGGCATCGTTATATAATAGAATCAATCAGGTTTGCTTTCAATCTTTTATTGGGCAAAGAACGAAAAAAGTTTATTCGTTATTGTTCACTTATTTTTTCTGGAGGGATTATTTTGGCTGAGCAAGAAAAGAATCGCATTTCCGTAGAAATATATGGTAATACATATAAAATGGTAGGAACAGAATCATCGGTCCATATGCGTCTTGTTGCTTCATTAGTGGACGACAAAATGCGGGAAATCAGTGCCCATAATCCATCTTTAGATACAGCGAAGCTAGCTGTATTAACAGCCGTAAATTCTGTGCATGACTATCTATTATTAAAAGAGCAATATGAAAAACTAGAAATACAATTGAAACATTTGAAGGGTTGACATACATGTTAGATTTAATTATTCTCGCAGTCTTTATCATTAGTCTTATAGTTGGGGCGAAACGAGGGTTCGTCGTTCAGCTTATTAATATCGGAAGTTTTATCATTGCCCTCATTGTAGCGATTATTTATTATAAGCCGCTAGCAGAAAAATTTGTTTTATGGATTCCGTATCCTGGATTTACAGAAGGTTCAACAATGACGCTCGTTCTGGATTCACTCGATGTTGACCGTACATTTTATCGCGTCTTTGCGTTTGCCATTATTTTCTTTGCAGTGAAGATTGCCCTCCAAATTGTCGGATCGATGTTTGATTTTTTAACGTATTTACCTGTATTGAGTTCGTTAAACTATGTGTTGGGTGCAGTTCTTGGATTCATCGAAATGTATCTTGTACTTTTTATTGGACTGTACGTAGTAGCACTGCTGCCGGTGGAATCGATTCAGACATTCATCGACAGTTCGATTTTGGCAGGACTCATACTTGAGCATACACCGCTAATTACGAGCATGTTCCAAAATTGGTGGTATATACAAAAAAACTAACTTATTTTAGCGGGTGTCCTAAATTCGGAAAAGGAGTCACTAAAGAAGGAAGTCAACCTAACAAGCATCGCATTGTGCTAAACAGCTGACTTTTCCGCGCACCGTGGATCTTTAGCCGAACCGGGACATCATTATGCCGAGGCCTAATTGATTTGAAAATCATGCGAATGCTTCTCTCGATTTTCGGGAGGAGCTTTTTTAAAGGAGAGACAATGATGAACAAAAAAATTATTATTCGTACATTGGAAAAAATAGCTTTATATATGGAGCTGCAGGCAGAAAATCCGTTTAAAGTATCCGCCTTCCGAAAAGCGGCGGCGGCACTAGAAGCAGATGAACGAAGCCTTAGTGAAATCGATGATATTACAGCAATTAAAGGAATCGGTAAAGGAACGGCAGCGGTTATCACTGAACTGATGGAAAACGGGGAATCGACTGTCCTGAAAGAGCTGGAGGCAGCCGTACCGAAAGGGCTCGTTCCATTGATGAAACTACCGGGTTTAGGCGGTAAAAAGCTTGCAAAACTGTATCAGGAACTGAACATCGTGGATGCCGATACATTAAAGGCAGCATGTGAGGCAGGACAAGTACGAGGGCTTGCCGGGTTTGCAGCAAAAACAGAGGAAAAAATTTTAAAAGAACTTGAAACATTTGGTTCTCGTGCTGAACGATTGCCTATTTGGCAGCTTGAGCCTGTCGTACTGGAAATTAACGAACTTTTAGCAAGTTTGCCTGAAGTGGAGAAGTTCTCGGTTGCAGGGAGCTTCCGCCGTGTTGCGGAAACGAGTAAAGATGTTGATTTTATTGTGGCAACTAAGGAATATGAAGTTGTACGTGAAGCAATTTTAACGCGCCTCGCAATATTGGAAACCGTTGCCGCAGGGGATACAAAAGTGTCCGTCATATTGGATCGTGAAGAACCGGTAAGTGTGGATTTCCGTTTAGTGACACGTGAAGAATTCGCTTCGGCACTACATCATTTCACGGGATCAAAAGACCATAATGTACGTATGCGTCAGCTTGCAAAATCAATGGGCAAGAAAATTAGTGAATATGGGGTCGAGCAAGAAGACGGAACCGTCGTAACATTTGAATCGGAAGAAGCGTTTTTTGCGCATTTTGATTTACCTTTTATTCCACCGACTGTACGTGAAAACGGTAAAGAGCTCGATCGTCTAGATGAACTAAGCGGATTAGTGAAGCTGGAAGATATAGTAGCGGATCTTCATATGCATACAACTTGGTCTGATGGCGCGCATTCAGTGAGCGAGATGGGGCAAGCTTTAATAGATATCGGTTATTCCCATGCGGTCATTACTGATCATTCGCAGTACTTAAAAGTGGCGAATGGATTAACACCTGAACGACTTGAGCAGCAAAAGCTTGATATTTATGCATTTAACGAAGCAAATCCTAATTTCCGACTATACAGAGGTACGGAAATGGATATTCTTCCTGATGGGACATTAGATTTTGGAGATGATGTTTTAAGAGAACTTGATTTTGTGATTGCATCGATCCATTCAAGTTTTACACAATCGCAGGACAAAATTATGGCGCGTTTAAAAACAGCGGTGGAAAATCCATATGTCCATATGATTGCCCACCCGACTGGCCGAATCGTCGGACAACGTGGAGGCTATGATCCGGATGTGCCATTATTGATTGAATGGGTGGCAGAACATGGTAAAATTTTAGAACTCAATGCAAATCCGTACCGCCTGGACTTAAGTATCGAATATTTAACGCTGGCAATGGAGAAAAATGTACCAATCGCCATCAATACAGACGCGCATGCAATTGACCAGTTGCGCTTTATGGACATCGGTGTCAAATATGCACAAAAAGCATGGTTGAAAAAAGACCTGATCGTCAACACATGGTCAAAAGAAAAGTTCGAAGCATTTATTGCGAAAAATAAAGAAAAGTAATAGGAGGTGTTCTCATGATCGAACAACGAGCATTGAAAACACTAGAATTTCATAAAGTACGCGAGCAAGTAGCGGCATTTTGTACAAACTCGATCGGAAAACAGGCGATCGATGAACTTGTACCGGAAACAGATTACGATACAGTTGTTGAACTGCTGGAAGAAATGGATGAAGGACTTGCGATTTTGCGTGTGAAAGGCAATGTGCCATTGGGCGGCATTTTCGATGTACGTCCGCATGCACGCCGCTCACAAATCGGCGGTATGCTCAGCCCGATGGAATTAATGGAAATCGCAAGCACAATACGTGCTAGCCGGATTTTACGGAATTTCATAGAAGATATCGAATCTGAAAATACAATTGAAATTCCACATTTTATCGAGCGTAAAGAACAAATGCCTGTCTTGACGGCATTACAGCACGAAATTAACGATTGTATTGATGATAATGGTACGGTACTTGATTCAGCGAGTTCTGCATTACGCTCCATTCGCCAGTCATTGCGTTCAGAAGAATCGAAAGTGCGTCAAAAGCTGGAAAGCCTCACACGTGGTTCAAATGCAACAAAGATGCTGTCTGACGCGATTATCACAATTCGTAATGACCGTTTCGTAATCCCTGTTAAACAAGAGTATCGGTCCCACTATGGCGGAATCGTCCACGATCAGTCCGCTTCAGGTCAAACATTATTTATCGAGCCTGATGCAGTGATTCAAGCGAACAATGAAGTACAGCGCCTAAAAGTGAAAGAAAAGGCTGAAATCGAGCGCATTCTATCCGAGTTGACTTTGAAGGTACAGGAAGTAGGACACGAAATATTCGTTCTTGTGCAATTACTTGGAGAACTGGACGTTATTTTAGCAAAAGGTAAATACGGACAGGCGAATAAGTGCACAATGCCTAAAATGAATAAAGAAGGTTATACACGACTAGTCCGTGCACGTCACCCTCTATTGCCAATTGATGAAGCAGTAGCCAATACGATCGAATTTGGACGGGATGTTACAGCAATTGTTATTACCGGACCAAACACAGGTGGTAAAACAGTAACGTTAAAAACTGTGGGTCTGTGTACAATTATGGCACAATGCGGTCTTCCGGTTCCGGCACTGGATGGCTCGGAATTGGCCGTGTTTGAACAAATTTTTGCTGATATTGGCGATGAACAGTCTATTGAACAGTCATTATCAACTTTCTCTTCTCATATGGTGAATATAGTAGACATTTTAAGCAAATTTAACGAAAAATCGTTAATTCTATTCGATGAGCTTGGCGCAGGTACCGATCCGCAGGAAGGTGCAGCACTCGCAATTGCTATATTGGATGAAACAGTTGATCGCGGTGCGCGTGTTATGGCTACTTCTCACTATCCGGAGCTGAAGGCATATGGCTATAACCGTCCATCTGTAGTTAATGCAAGTGTAGAGTTCGATATAGAAACACTTAGCCCGACTTATCGATTGCTCATTGGTGTGCCGGGTCGTTCAAATGCATTTGAAATTTCCAAACGTCTTGGATTAAGTTCGAATGTAATCGACCACGCAAAATCCTTTACAGGTACTGACCGTCATGAAGTAGAATCAATGATTGCTTCACTCGAAGAAAGCCGATTACGATCTGAACGTGAAGCGGACGAAGCTCACCTGTTACTCGAAGATGCACAAAAAATCCGAGCAGAGCTGGAAGAACGTCTTCGTATTTATGATGAGAAAAAGGAAAACCTCGAGAAAAAAGCAAAAGACAAGGCGCGCAAAATTGTCGATGAGGCGAAGAAAGAAGCAGAAGCAATTATTGCAGAGCTGAGAAAAATGAAAGAAAATGCCGCATTATCGGTGAAAGAGCATGAGTTAATCGATGCGAAGAAGCGTTTAGATAATGCAGCACCGATTGATAATAACAAAGTGCTTCAAAAGGCTGTCGCTGCCCGTGAACGTAAACAGAATCTGCAAGTGGGCGATGAAGTAAAAGTATTGAGCTATGGACAAAAAGGTACACTTCTGCAAAAAGCAGGAAATGAGTGGGTTGTTCAAATTGGTATATTAAAAATGAAACTGCCGGAATCTGATTTAGAGTATGTCAAACCGGAAAAAGAGCAGGCTACTCGTCCGATGATGAATGTGAAAAATCGCAATAGTGTCGTCAAACTGGAACTGGATCTACGTGGGGAACGATATGAAGAAGCGCTTATACGCACAGAAAAATATTTGGATGATGCGTTATTGGCGAACTATCCGCGTGTATCGATTATTCACGGTAAAGGGACTGGTGCATTACGCCAAGGGATTCAAAGCTTCCTGAAAAACCATAAGCGTGTTAAATCATACCGTTATGGTGAAGCAGGCGAAGGCGGATTTGGTGTTACAGTCGTAGAACTAAAATAGTTGTTGCTCCTTTTAAATTATGCGCTAATATTAAACATAGAAAGAAAATAATTAAAGGGGGTAAAATGGATTGCTAGGATCAGACTTTTGGCACCATCCTCTCGTAGAAACAGCAGGCTATTTTAGTGTGGTAGTCCTCTGCCTATTCGTATCAATGATTTTATTTGAGATTGTAACAAAGTATAAAAATTGGGATGAAATAAAAAAAGGAAATGTCGCGGTCGCTTTAGCTACTGGAGGAAAAATTTTAGGCGTCTGTAATATTTTCAGATATTCAATTAATCAGCATACATCATTTATTGAAATGCTCGGTTGGGGTTTATTCGGTTTTACGTTACTAATCTTTGCCTATTTCTTATTTGAGTTTTTAACGCCGAAATTTAATGTGGATGAGGAGATAGCAGCTGACAATCGTTCAGTCGGATTTATCTCATTTACCATTTCACTCGGTTTGTCATTTGTTATCGGAGCAAGTATTTCATAGGAGCATATACATGGAAACATTATCGAAAATCTTACTCGTCGTCTGTTTCATTTTTTTCGCAGTCGGCATTTACTACATGATGACACTCTAAACATAAAAGCAAATGTCCTAGTATTTCGCTAGTGCATTTGCTTTTTTTACTGGTTTTGAAATTTATTATCACTCGACCAATCTATCCTTAACCAAAAAATATTTAATTTATTTAAAACTTTATTGGAAAAGTTATATTTCCATACTAAACGAATAGTCCTATATGTTTTATAGTCAATAATACTATAAAAGTCAAAATAAATAACGAGAAAATAATTGCATAAACGAGAATATAATGTGTATATCTATGAAAATAGTTTGAAACCATTTCCAGTTTTCATTATAATGATGTAAACAAGTAAAGCTTTATCGAAGGGGAGGAGTTTTATGACAGAAAAGGTTTGGTTGGCAAGCTATCCGAAAGAAGTACCACATTCAATTGAGTTGCCGGAAATACCTGTACACCAGTTTTTAACAGAAGCATTTGAGTCAATGCCGAATAAAGTGGCCATACACTTCATGGGGCGTGAACTTACGTACAAAGAGCTATATGAATCAGCATTGAAGTTTGCGAACTATTTGCGTTCTCTAGGGGTGGAGAAAGGCGATCGAGTAGCGATTATGCTGCCGAACTGTCCGCAAGCGGTTATCGCCTACTATGGCACGATGTATGCCGGTGGGGTTGTCGTACAGACGAATCCGCTTTATACAGAACGTGAGCTTCAATATCAGATGGCGGATTCCGGAGCAAAAGTAATCTTAGTGATGGATATTCTATACCCTAGGGCAATGAAAATATTACATGAAACTAATATTGAAAATGTCATTGTTTCAGGAATTAAAGATTATTTGCCATTCCCGAAAAACCTGGTGTATCCGTTCATCCAAAAGAAACAGTATGGTTTTAGTGTAAAGGTGGAGCATAGCGGAACGAATCACCTGTTCACAGAAATCATGAAAATGGCCAAGACGGATAAAATCGAGCAAGACTTTGATTTTGAAAACGATTTAGCCTTATTGCAATACACTGGGGGGACAACAGGTTACCCGAAAGGTGTTATGTTAACGCATAAAAACCTGATTGCAAATACATTAATGTGTGATGCATGGATGTATAAATGTAAAAAAGGTGAAGAGACAATTTTAGGCATACTTCCATTCTTCCATGTATATGGTATGACTACGGTATTAATTTTATCGGTCATGCAGCAGGGCAAGATGGTATTACTGCCGAAATTTGATGCAGAGCAAGCATTGAAAACGATTGATAAACAAAAACCAACTTTATTCCCCGGCGCCCCAACAATGTATATTGGCTTGTTGAATCACCCGGATTTATCAAAATATGATCTATCATCAATTAAAGCATGTTTAAGCGGTTCTGCTGCATTGCCACTGGAAGTTCAGGAAAAGTTTGAAGCATTGACAGGTGGTCGTCTAGTAGAAGGATACGGCTTAACCGAAACTTCTCCCGTAACACATGCCAACCCGATTTGGGATCATCGGATCAACGGTTCAATCGGTTTACCTTGGCCAAACACAGAAGCGGTTATTTTACGTTCAGGTGAAGCAGAAGTATTGCCTGTAGGTGAAATCGGCGAAATAGCGGTAAAAGGACCGCAAGTTATGAAGGGCTATTGGAATCGTCCTGAAGAAACAGCGATGACATTTACAGATGGCTGGTTTTTAACAGGGGATTTAGGTTATATGGATGAAAAGGGTTATTTCTATGTTGTTGACCGCAAAAAAGATATGATTATTGCAGGTGGATTTAATATTTACCCGCGTGAAGTAGAAGAAGTGCTGTATGAGCATGAGGCGATCCAGGAATGTGTCGTTGCCGGTATACCTGATCCGTATCGCGGAGAAACCGTTAAGGCGTATATTGTTCTTAAAGAGGGTAAATCAGTTACAGACAAAGAACTGAACGAGTATTGCCGTAAAAACTTGGCTGCTTATAAAGTGCCTCGTTTCTATGAATTCCGTCAAGAGCTGCCGAAAACAGCAGTCGGAAAGATTTTACGACGTACACTAATTGAAGAAGAAAAACAGAAAATGGCACAACAAGAAGCAAAATAATTAATTGTTTAGCAAACTATTGACAGAATGCAGAACAAACTATAATATGAAAACATGAATGAATGGTCATTCATGTTTTCATATTTTTTTTGGTGGTGATCTGCTTGAAACGAAACAAACCCAAATATATGCAAATAGTAGACGCGGCAGTCATTGCTATAGCAGAAAACGGCTATCATCAAGCCCAGGTTTCCAAAATAGCCAAACAAGCCGGGGTTGCTGATGGTACAATCTATTTATATTTTAAAAACAAAGAAGATATTTTAATTTCTGTATTCCAGGAAAAAATGGGTATTTTCGTAGAGAATTTACAGGCTATAATAAAAAGTGGGGAAACTGCTTCCGATAAGTTATGTAAAATGATCGAAAATCATTTCCGTGTTCTATCAAGTGATCGCCACTTGGCAACAGTAACTCAGCTGGAGTTACGCCAATCGAATAAAGAGATTAGACTGAAAATTAATTCTATTCTAAAAGAATATTTAATTTTACTAGATCAAATTTTAATCGAAGGTATGCTAAATGGTGAATTCAACCAGACGATGGATGTTCGTATTGCGAGACAAATGGTGTTTGGCACAATTGACGAAATTACGACAACTTGGGTAATGAATGAAAATCGATATGATTTATTAGAGCAAGCTCCGAAAGTAAAGCAATTACTGCTAAACGCACTAAAAGCATAAAGGGGATGTAGAGGATGGAGTTTCTAAGTTGGAAAGTAGAAGAAGGGGTAGCAATTGCAACAATTTCAAGACCACCAGCAAATGCACTTTCACAAGGCTTGATCCAAGACGTGAATGCACTTTTAGACGCTGTAGAAAATGATGAAAATGTACGTGTTATCGTCTTACATGGCGAAGGACGGTTCTTCTCTGCAGGTGCGGATATTAAAGAGTTTACGAGCGTACAGTCAGGAGAAGCATTTACAGGATTGGCGAAAAATGGACAAGATGTTTTCGAGCGTATTGAAACATTCAGTAAACCGGTTATCGCCGCAATCCACGGTGCTGCATTAGGGGGCGGATTGGAACTTGCGATGGGATGCCATATGCGCTTTGTAACCGCATCGGCAAAATTAGGCTTACCTGAACTATCACTAGGCTTAATACCTGGATTCGCAGGAACACAGCGATTACCACGTTATGTTGGTGTAGCAAAAGCAGCGGAAATGATGTTTACAAGTGACCCGATTACGGGGGCTGAAGCTGTTGAGTGGGGATTAGCAAACCGTGCTTATTCCGATGAAGAGCTGTTGCCTGAAACATTGAAAATCGCTAAAAAAATTGCGAAAAAATCACCAATCGCGCTTAAAGCAGCGATCCAAATGCTGAATTACTCGAAACCATCATCTTATTACGATGGTGTAAATGCTGAAGCAAACAGCTTCGGTGAAGTATTTGTTTCTGAAGATGCTAAAGAAGGTATCCAAGCATTTATTGAAAAACGTGAGCCAGTGTTTACTGGCAAATAAAAAAATGTATTCTTCCCTGTTTTTCGGGATTAAAATTAAAAAGCTTTTAGGAGGTCTAGATTATGAATATTTTTGTATTAGTAAAACGTACTTTTGACACAGAAGAAAAAATCGTCGTATCAGGCGGTAAAATTCAGGAAGATGGTGCAGAATTCATCATCAATCCATATGATGAGTACGCAATTGAAGAAGCAATTCAAAAGCGTGACGCATTAGGCGGTAAAGTAACAGTTGTGACAATCGGTGGCGAAGATGCAGAAAAGCAGTTACGTACAGCTTTAGCAATGGGTGCCGATGAAGCGGTATTGATTAATACAGAAGATGATTTAGATGAGCTTGACCAATATTCTTCAGCTTATATTTTAGCGGAATATTTAAAAGACAAAGAAGCAGATTTAATTTTAGCAGGAAATGTAGCGATCGATGGTGGTTCAGGACAAGTTGGCCCGCGCTTAGCAGACCTGCTGGGCATTAACTACGTAACAACTATTACTTCATTGGAAATCGAAGGCACGAACGTTAAGATTGTGCGTGATATCGAAGGGGACGCTGAAGTATTAGAAACATCATTACCATTATTAGTAACAGCTCAACAAGGTTTAAACGAGCCGCGTTACCCATCTTTACCGGGAATTATGAAAGCGAAGAAGAAACCGCTTGCAGAACTGGAATTGGATGATTTGGATATCGATGAAGACGATGTTGAAGTAAAAGTAGAAACAGTTGAAATTTACTTACCGCCACAAAAAGCGGCTGGTCGTGTATTAGAAGGCGATCTTTCTGCACAGGTAAAAGAATTAGTAAACTTACTTCATAACGAAGCAAAAGTAGTCTAATAGAAGTCAACTAGCGTACGAAAATTTTTACGAAGATGGTAATGGAGGGATATTCTATGTCAAAGAAAGTTTTAGTGTTAGGTGAAGTTCGCGAAGGGAGCTTACGTAACGTTTCATTTGAAGCAATTGCAGCAGGTTTACAAATCGCTGACGGCGGTGAAGTAGTAGGTTTATTAGTTGGGGATGCAGTAGCTGAATTAACACAGGAATTAATCGCATACGGAGCGAGCCGTGTTATCACAGTAGAACATCCACATTTGAAAAACTATACATCTGACGGATACAGCCAAGCAATTTTAGCAGTAATAGAACAAGAAAATCCAGAAGCAATCGTTTTCGGTCATACTTCTTTAGGTAAAGACTTATCGCCAAAAATTGCTTCACGCTTACAATCTGGTTTAATTTCAGATGTTACGGAAATTCAGGGAGCAGGCGATGATACAGTATTTGTTCGCCCAATCTACTCTGGTAAAGCATTTGAAAAAGTAAAAATCAAAGAGGGTATTATTTTTGCGACAATTCGTCCAAACAATATTCCGCCATTAGTAAAAGACGATTCTCGTTCTGGTGAAGTATCATCAGTATCAGTTGATATTACAAATTTACGTACAATCATCAAAGAAGTTGTACGCAAATCAACTGAAGGTGTAGATCTTTCAGAAGCGAAAGTAGTAGTTGCAGGTGGTCGTGGTGTTAAATCAGAAGAAGGTTTTGAGCCATTAAAAGAGCTTGCTAATTTACTAGGTGGAGCAGTTGGCGCATCTCGTGGTGCATGTGATGCTGAATATTGCGATTACTCATTACAAATCGGCCAAACTGGTAAAGTTGTAACACCTGATTTATATATCGCTGCAGGGATTTCTGGTGCGATCCAGCATTTAGCTGGTATGTCGAACTCAAAAGTGATTGTTGCGATCAACAAAGATCCAGAAGCGAATATCTTTAAAGTAGCAGACTACGGTATCGTTGGCGACTTATTCGAAGTAGTGCCAATGTTAATCGAAGAGTTTAAAGCACTTAAAGTAAATGCTTAACAAGTGATTAGGGGCTTCCTTCTTTTGAAGGGAGCCTTTTAATTTTTATTATGGTGAGGTAAGTATGGTGTGAAGAGAAATGGATATCGTATAATGCATTAAATTGTTTAAATAAAGGGTATAGTTCTTCTAATATCCTCTAAAATCCATCGGAAACAATGGCTAAATTTGAGGGTCATGATATTCCCAAGCATTTTACTACTGTTTAATTGGGAAAACATGCTATACTACAACCATATGTTATTTAAGGAGGCTATTTAATATGGCAATTGTACACGCGACAGATCAAACATTTCCACAAGAAATTTCAAACGGCACAGTTTTAGTAGACTTTTGGGCTACTTGGTGCGGACCATGTAAAATGATCGCTCCAGTTCTTGAAGAATTAGATTCAGAAATCGGTAACGATGTTAAAATCGTAAAAGTTGATGTTGATAACAACCAAGGTACTGCTGCTGATTACCAAATCATGTCAATCCCATCATTATTATTATTCGTAGATGGTGAATTAAAAGCAAAAACTGCTGGCTTCATGCCAAAAGAAGCTTTAGTTGATTTCATTAACGACAACAAATAATTAAACCATTGACCATTCAAACGCCAAGGCGTTACTGATATGTCAACAAGCCGTATGCCGTATAAGGTGTACGGCTTTTTTCTTATACCCCAATCAGTTAAAATAAAAGAAAGGACATATTAAACAGGTGAGAAAATGAATGCAATCATAAAAGCAAAACTAGAAATACTGCCAAATGAATCAGGTTGCTATATTATGAAAGACCGTCAAGGCACGATTATCTACGTTGGTAAGGCGAAAGTATTGAAAAATCGAGTACGTTCTTACTTTACGGGAAGTCATGACGGGAAAACTGCAAGACTAGTCAGTGAGATTGAAGACTTCGAATATATTGTGACTTCAAGCGATTTGGAAGCCCTTATTCTGGAGCTGAATTTAATTAAGCTGCATGACCCGAAGTATAATGTAAAACTAACGGATGATAAAACGTATCCTTATATAAAAATAACGAATGAACGATACCCTCGTATTATTACGACAAGAAAAGTGAAGAAGGATAAAGCGAAATATTTCGGTCCGTATCCGAATGCCTATGCGGCGAACGAAACGCGTAAATTACTGGACCGTCTGTACCCGCTTCGTAAATGTACGCATCTGCCTAACCAGGTGTGCCTGTACTATCACTTAGGTCAATGTTTGGCACCGTGTGTAAAGGATATTGAAAAACAGGTGTATGATGAAATGATTGATGAGATTTCGAAGTTCTTAAATGGGGGCGTCGAAGAAATACAACAAGACCTTCAGCAAAAAATGCTGGATGCAGCCGAAAATCTGGAGTTTGAGCGGGCAAAGGAATTCCGGGATTTGATTGCCCATATTGATCAGATTATGGAAAAGCAAAAAATCGTCACAGATGATTTAAGCAACCGGGATGTATTTGGCTATGCAGTGGAAAAAGGCTGGATGTGTGTTCAGGTGTTTTTCGTGCGTCAAGGTAAACTCATTGAGCGGGATGTTTCGGTTTTCCCGATCTATAATGAGCCGGAAGAGGAATTTTTAACATTTGTCGGGCGTTTTTACGAACAGCCGCATCATCTATTGCCAAAAGAGATTTTTGTACCGAAATCGATTAACGAAACAATTTTACAAAAGCTTTTGAATGTGAAGGTACTGACACCAAAGCGCGGTTCCAAAAAAGAGCTTGTTGATCTGGCGATGAAAAATGCGGAAATCGCCATTCATGAGAAATTCCAGTTGATTGAACGTCAAGAAGAGCGGACAGTAGGGGCTTGTGAAGCGCTTGCTGAAGCAATGCAAATTCCGTTGCCGCTTAGAATAGAGGCGTTTGATAACAGTCATATGCATGGTGCAGACCCGGTATCGGCGATGGTTGTTTTCATCGACGGGAAGCCTGCGAAAAAGGAATACCGGAAATATAAAACAAGGGAAGCGGCCAAGCATGATGACTATGGCGCGATGCAGGAAGTCATTCGACGCCGCTATACACGTGTACTGCGAGAAAATCTGCCATTGCCTGACCTGATTCTCATCGATGGGGGAAAAGGACAAATGGAAGTCGCACGTGAAGTAATCGAAGACGAACTTGGCTTAGTCATCCCGATTGCAGGACTTGCTAAAGACGAAAAGCATAATACGTCCCAGCTTTTATTTGGTACGCCTCCGGGAGTTGTACCGTTGAAGCGTACAAGTGACGGCTTCTATTTATTGCAGCGTATTCAAGATGAAGTTCACCGATTTGCGATTACATTTTTACGTCAGCAGCATCAAACGAATGCCATTACTTCTGTTCTTGATGGGATTGAAGGAGTGGGTCCGAAGCGAAAGCAGCAGCTTATGAAGCATTTTGGTTCAGTGAAAAAAATTCGCGAAGCAAGCGAGCTGCAGCTGCAGGAATCAGGAGTACCGGCAAAATTGGCGGAAGTCATCTATCGTCATTTTCATGAAGCACCATTGAATAAAGAATAGGGTTGTGCTAATATAAAAGACAATTCAATATTTACTAAGATAGAGGCGCAGTATTCAACAGTACATTGCTCGAGGAAGAACAATTCCATTGACAGCAATCGAAAGGGGGTCCTGCCGAAGTGAAGTGCGTATTGTTCGCGCAGTTTGCTGGTTTTGCATTTAAGAGATGTAAAACTGTCAGAGCTTTATGTTCTGGAGGGCTATCCTGAAAAACTTATAACTATTATTTGTATTGACGGCGGCTTTCCATGAACTCGGAAAGCCGTCTTTTTTGTTTTCAAATTTAAGGAGGGAAAAGAATGGAGACAGTTGTTGTAAAGTTTGGCGGTCCGGCATTGACTACACCGGAAAAAATAGTACACCTAGCTAAAAAAGTGATAAAAGAGCAAGGGCGTGGCATAAACTTAGTCGTTGTCGTTTCTTCAATGCCCGCTATACGACGAGAATTGAGACAATATGCTGCTGAAATTACCGATGAGCCGTCGAAACGGGAAATGGATGCATTCGTCTCATCAGCAACACAAATAACAAGTGCGATGCTTGCAATGGCGATTCAGGAGCATGGAGGCAAAGCTGTCTCTTTAGCTGGATGGCAAACAGGTATCCATACAAATCAAAAGCATGGTAACGCACGGATCGATCATGTCGATAGTAAACGAATTCAGGAACATTTGGCATTAGGCGAAATCGTCGTCGTAGCAGGTTTTCAAGGAGTTACGGGGACAGACAATATTTCAACATTCGGCAAAGGAGGTTCTGAAACTTCAGCGGTTGCACTTGCGGTTGCCCTCGAAGCAGAGCGTGTCGAGATTTTTTCATCGGTTGAAGGGATTTTCACAGCAGACCCAGAAATTGTAAAGGGATCTAGGAAACTACCGGAAGTTTCTTATGATGAGATGTTGGAATTTGCAAATTTAGGGGCTAAAATATTGCAACCACGTGCGGTTGAACTTGCCAAAAAATACAATATACCGCTCATTGTACGTTCTTTCGTACAGGACGTGGAAGGCACTTTTATTAAAGGGGATGTAGACATGGAGAAAAACTTACTTGTACGCGGGATAGCCTACGAATCGGATATTATTCGTTTGACGATCGGCTATGATTCGTATGAAACCGCGTCATTGGCAGAAGTGTTTAGTGTTTTAGCAGAAAATGATATCAATGTGGATATTATTGTTCAAGCAGTCATTGATGGCGTGAAGCCGACCATTTCCTTTTCAATTTCCAAGGATGAGTTTGCGGAAGCATTACGGGTTCTGGAAACTAGTAAATTATCACTTGGATTTAGTTTTGCAGATTTTGAAGTAGGTTTAGCGAAAGTATCGATTATCGGTTCTGCGATGGCATCCAATCCTGGGGTGGCAGCTCGCATGTTTGCACGTTTGGGACGCGAACATATTCCTGTAAAAATGGTCAGCACTTCGGAAATCAAAGTGTCTGTCGTTGTACCACAGGAAGAAATGGTTCGTGCTGCGAATGTGCTGCATGAGGAATTCGATTTGGCAATGAAAGAAGTAACCGCTTCTTAAAGTAATAGCTGGAAATGAGCTGAAGTAGCTTATTTCCAGCTTTTTTATTGTGCAAATTTGCATCTTCACCAATAGATAATTATGATAAGTTGAAGACTAAATTTTCTCTTTTAAATCCCATTTTAACGTAAATTTTACGATGTGTTTGTCATTGTCTTTTTCTTCATAGCATTCCGTCAAATAGCCAAGCTGTTTTTGCTTCTGCTCTGCCAAAAAGCCGGCTTCAAGACGGAAACAACGTTGTACAATATTAAGTGGCAATTCCTCAGATGTCGAAAGTATGTAGTGAAGTTCGTCCTTCGTTTCCTTTTCCAGAATTAACTGGCCCCAGCCAGCTTCCATGAAAAATGAAGGCAGTTCATCCATTGAAAATAATGGGAACTTTCTTGCAATTTCTTTACCTGCCCAATATAAAACATCTTCTTCATGCTTTCCTAAAATAGAAGGAAGAAGATGGTCACGAATGATTTCGTAGCCAAAAGTTGGAATCGTTTTCATTTTGTACCCTTCCATATAAAAAACCTCTTTCATAAATTTTCGTATAATTTTCATTCTTTCGTGAAGAAAAGAGTTATAAGCAGAAAAAACGGTTCTCAAAACAGCGTAAAACCGTCTTTAAAATGATTATAAAATATCCTGCGTTGCCTTGACGCTAGTATCTGTTGAGAGTACAATGGACATGTCATAATATTGTACCATGATGAAATGCGCAGTCAACATCCCAACTTTTACAAATTTGAGGCGTTGCGCATGTGTATTTCAAGTACTAAGGGGGGTAACAGTTTTGTCGAAAGATCGTGAATTTTTATGGCGCCGCTTACACTCGTTACTAGGTGTAGTTCCTGTCGGGTTGTTCTTGGTGTTCCACTTATTTCTGAACTTCACTGCAATTGGCGGTGAGGAAACTTACAATAACGCTACAGGTGTTATGGAATTACTTCCACACTCGTTATTGTTAGCGATGGAATGGATTATTATCTATATTCCATTAATGTTCCACGGATTCTATGGAGTGTATATTGCTTTTACAGCGACATACAACACGGGACGTTTCAGCACATTCCGTAACTGGATGTTTGCATTGCAACGTTTCACAGGGATCTTCCTTGTAATCTTCATTGCGTGGCATATTTTCCAAACACGTATCCAAAAAGCATTAGGTGCTGAAGTTGAATTTAATATGATGGTTGAAATCGTTGATAATCCATTAATGTTAGTATTCTACATTTTAGGTATCGTTTCAGCAGCATTCCACTTAGCGAACGGTTTATGGTCGTTCTTAGTAAGCTGGGGTATTACACAATCTAACAAATCTCAACGAATCGCAACTTATGTTACATTGTTAATCTTCGTAGTATTAGCAATCGTTGGTGTTGCAGCTATCTTAGCATTCGTTTAATCACTTAACTTAGTCACTACTACATAGTTAAGTACCTAGACGGAATGGAATATGAGTAAAAGTTTTAGCAATTAATGAGGAGTGAGAAATAATCATGGCAAAAAGTAAAGTTATCGTCGTTGGTGGCGGTCTTGCTGGCTTAATGGCTACGATTAAAGCAGCTGAAGTTGGTACTGAAGTTGAATTATTCTCGTTAGTTCCGGTTAAACGTTCACACTCTGTATGTGCACAAGGCGGAATTAACGGAGCAGTTAATACAAAAGGTGAAGGGGATTCTCCATGGATCCACTTTGATGATACAGTTTATGGTGGTGACTTCTTAGCGAACCAACCACCAGTTAAAGGTATGTGTGATGCAGCACCTGGTATTATCCACTTAATGGACCGTATGGGTGTAATGTTCAACCGTACTCCAGAAGGTTTACTTGACTTCCGTCGTTTCGGTGGTACGTTAATGCACCGTACAGCATTCTCTGGTGCGACTACTGGTCAACAATTATTATACGCACTAGACGAGCAAGTTCGTTCACACGAAGTAGCTGGTTTAGTTACGAAATATGAGCACTGGGAATTCCTTGGTGCAGTGCTTGATGACGAAGGCGTTTGCCGCGGTATCGTAGCACAAGATTTACGTAGTGAAGAAATTCGCTCATTCCGCTCTGATGCTGTAATTATGGCAACAGGTGGTCCTGGTATTATCTTCGGTAAAACAACAAACTCAGTAATCAACACTGGTTCTGCAGCATCGATTGTTTACCAACAAGGTGCAACATATTCAAATGGTGAAATGATTCAAATTCACCCAACAGCGATTCCTGGAGACGACAAAAACCGTCTAATGTCTGAATCTGCTCGTGGTGAAGGTGGACGTGTATGGACGTATAAAGACGGTAAGCCTTGGTACTTCCTAGAAGAGAAATATCCAGCTTACGGTAACTTAGTACCACGTGATATCGCAACACGTGAGATTTTTGACGTGTGTGTAAATCAAAAATTGGGTATTAACGGGGAAAACATGGTATACTTAGACTTATCCCATAAAGATCCTCATGAATTAGATATTAAACTAGGTGGTATCATCGAAATCTACGAAAAATTCGTAGGTGATGACCCACGTAAATTACCGATGAAAATCTTCCCAGCGGTACACTATTCAATGGGTGGATTATGGGTTGACTATGACCAAATGACTGAAATCCCTGGTTTATTCGCTGCAGGTGAATGTGACTACTCACAACACGGTGCAAACCGTTTAGGTGCGAACTCATTATTATCAGCGATTTACGGTGGTATGGTTGCAGGTCCAAATGCTGTTAAGTACATTAAAGGACTTAAAAAGCATGCAGAAGATTTACCTGAAGAAATCTATACGCGTCGCGTACAGGAAGAAACAGAAAAATGGGAAGCTATCCTAAAAATGGATGGTACAGAAAACGCTTACTTACTACACAAAGAACTTGGTGAGTGGATGACTGACAACATGACTGTTGTACGTGTAAACGCAAAACTAGAAGAAACTTATGCGAAATTAACTGAACTTCAAGAGCGTTGGGAAAACATCAACATTAACGACACACAAAAATGGTCGAATCAAGGTGCTCACTTCACTCGTCAGTTAAAGAACATGCTATATTTAGCTAAAGTTATGACTAAGGGTGCATTATTACGTAACGAATCTCGTGGGGCTCACTACAAGCCTGAATTCCCTGAACGTGATGATGAAAACTTCTTAAAAACAACTATGGCGAAGTTCGATCCGGCAACGGGCGAACCAATTATTACTTATGCCGATGTAGACGTTTCGTTAATTCCACCACGTAAACGCGACTACTCAGCGTAGAAGGGGGAACTAAACAGTGGAAACAGTAAATACTGATAGAACAGTTAAGTTAGAAATCGTTCGTCAAGACAATGAGAATGGTGCTACACGCGTTGAGAAGTTTGAAGTTCCTTACCGTCCAGGTATGAACGTTATTTCTGCTCTAATGCATATTCAAAAAAATCCTGTTACTGCTGATGGTCAAAAAACGACTCCAGTAGCATGGGATATGAACTGTCTGGAAGAAGTTTGTGGTGCATGTTCAATGGTAATCAACGGACGTCCACAACAATCTTGTTCAGCATTAGTAGACAAGTTAACTCAACCAATTCGTTTAGAGCCAATGAAAACTTTCCCGGTTATCCGTGACTTACAAGTAGACCGTGAGCGCATGTTTAACGCACTTAAGAAAGTTAAAGCATGGGTACCTATCGATGGTACTTATGATTTAGGCGAAGGTCCTCGTATGCCAGAGCGCAAACGTCAATGGGCTTATGAATTATCAAAATGTATGACTTGTGGTGTATGTATGGAAGCATGTCCAAACGTTTCTGAATCTGCATCATTCATCGGTCCATTTGCATTATCTCAAGTACGTTTATTCAACACACACCCAACAGGTGCAATGAATAAAGACGAGCGTTTAAATGCAATCATGGGCGATGGTGGTCTTGCAAACTGCGGTAACTCACAAAACTGTGTAGCTGCATGTCCAAAAGGTATTCCTTTGACAACATCTATCGCTGCACTTAACCGTGAAACAACAGTTCAAATGTTCAAAAACTTCTTCGGTTCTGACCACATGGTTGACTAATCGAATGAATATAATTGACCCTCACCTAGGTGGGGGTCTTTTTGTTTTGAGTCCGCTTTTTGATTTCTGACAAATTATGCTATAATGAATGAGTATTCATTATCAGGGGATGATGATGGAATCAAACAAAGGGGGAATTTATTATGCGAGCTACATATATTCAGGATGCAACAGAATGGATGGCAGGATTTTCGTTTTCGACAAAGGTAAAGGTGCGTTTTTCGGAAACGGATATGTACGGGCATGTGAACAATACAAAAGTATTTGCCTATTTCGAGTATGCACGTATCGAATATTTTAAAGCATTAGGATTTGATTTTACAGCAGGATCAGATACGGGAAATATGCTCGTTGTTGCGGATATCCAATGTGATTATTTAAAAGAAGTGTTTTTCGACGAAGAATTGACAATATTTGTTAAAACCGCATCAATCGGCACATCATCGATGGATTTGCATTATATGGTGAAAAATGAAAAAGATGAAGTGTGCTATACAGGGCGCGGAACGCTTGTACAATTGAGCAGTGACACGGGGAAAGGTGTCCCGTTACTGGAAGAACAAAAAAAATTATTGCTTGGGAAATAGTTAAATGCCCTCACCTGCTTTGTATTTTCGACATAATGTACAAAGAAGAGGATAGGAGGGTGTTGCAAAATGAATCGTCCGCAGCATCGTTCGCTGTTAACAAAAAGAGAACGCGAGATTTTTGAGCTATTAATAAAGGACTATTCAACACGGGAAATATCAACTAAGCTAGGCATTAGTGAAAAAACCGTTCGTAATCATATTTCCAATACGATTCAAAAGCTGGGTGTATCAAGTCGTACGCAAGCGATTCTTGAGTTATTAAGACTTCAGGAATTGTCGATATACTGATTCGATGCTTGCTATTTTATGAAAAAAACTTCAAAATAGAACTATGAAACGCATCGAGGAGTGAATGGAGTAGATGAAAGATCACAGCACACATAGCTCTGAATCTGTAGCAATCCTGGAAAAAGAACTAAGATATATTTCACACTTAATCAAGCAAAAAGGTCGAGAAATTTTAAGCAATTATACGATTACACCTCCGCAATTTATTGCATTGCAATGGTTGCATGAATCGGGTGATATGACGATCGGTGACTTGTCGACGAAAATGTATTTAGCATTTTCGACAACGACAGATTTAGTGGACCGGATGGAGAAAAATGAATTGGTACAGCGTGTACGTGACGAAAATGATCGACGTGTTGTACGGATTCATCTTTTACCTGAAGGCGAAAGAATTATCCAGGAAGTAATTTTAAAGCGTCAAAATTATTTGCGGGATATTACACAGGAATTTAACGCAGAAGAGTTTGAGCAATTATCAAGAACATTACAAAAACTACATTTATTAATGAAATAGGATAGAGGCGGTACAAGTGAATGCCCCAATAGGTGTTATCGATTCCGGAGTTGGCGGGTTAACAGTGGCAAAAGCAATTATGGAGCTTTTGCCGAATGAAACAATATATTATATAGGTGATACGGCGCGATGTCCTTACGGGCCACGCACAAAGCAAGAAGTCCGCAATTTTACATGGGAGATGGCAAAAGCGCTCGAAAAGATGAATGTGAAGATGCTTGTCATTGCATGTAATACTGCGACTGCCGTTGCATTGGAAAGTCTGCAAAAGCATATGCCATTTCCGGTTTTAGGAGTTATTAATGCAGGGGCACGAGCGGCCATAAAAAAGACAAAGCGCAATGAAGTTGTCGTATTAGCGACAGAAGGCACGATCAAAAGTGGCGCATATGAAGAAGCAGTGAAATCATTGTCGACAAAAGCGAAAATAATTCCACTTGCCTGTCCGACATTTGTGCCACTCGTTGAAAGTGGCGAATACGAAGGCCAATTTTCGTATGACCTTGTTGCGAAAGGATTAAAACCGCTTGAAGATGAGCGATTTGATACAGTCATTTTAGGCTGTACACATTATCCTATTTTACAAAAGCAAATTGAAGCAGCAGTAGGCTCACAAGTTCACGTCCTGTCATCTGCCGAAGAAACGGCTAAAGATGTTGAAGCGATTTTAAGCTACACAGGACAATTACGAACAGACGAAAAACCGCCGCACCATATTCTGCATGCATCTGGCTCTGTGCCGATTTTCCGTTCCATAGCGGAACGTTGGCTGGAAAAAGGTGAATTGGATATCCGTAAAATTACATTCGAAAAATAGTTGATAGCTCAAATTAGGCATTTTGTCTAATTTGAGCTTTTTCCTTCTATGTCTTGCTTTTCTGCTTTAGACCCACCTTAAATTGTGATAAGATAAGTGCGCGAACAAATTGAGGAGGTCACGAATGACTAGACATGACTTAAGAGCTGTGAATGAATTACGTCCAGTTCAAATTGATAATAATTATTTAATGCATCCGGAAGGCTCGGTATTAATAACAGTTGGAAATACAAAGGTGATTTGTACTGCAACGATTGAAGAAAAAGTACCTGGTTTTTTACGTGGACAAGGTAAAGGTTGGATTACGGCTGAATATTCCATGCTACCACGCGCTACAGAGCAACGCACACGCCGTGAAAGCTCTGCAGGGAAGGTAAGTGGCCGCACAATGGAAATTCAACGCTTAATCGGCCGAGCATTACGTGCTGTCGTTGATTTAGAAGCATTAGGTGAAAAAACGGTATGGATTGACTGTGACGTAATCCAGGCAGATGGCGGAACGCGTACAGCATCGATTACAGGTGCTTTTGTAGCGATGACACAGGCAATTGCAAAACTAGGTGCTGACAAGCCATTCGTAAAATTCCCGGTTACAGATTATTTAGCTGCGACGAGTGTCGGAAAACTAGAAAACATTGGCGCAGTTTTGGACTTAAACTATGTGGAAGATTCAGCTGCACAAGTCGATATGAACGTTATTATGACAGGTGCCGGCGAATTTGTGGAATTGCAAGGGACAGGCGAAGAAGCGACATTCAGCCGTTCAGAACTAAATGAATTACTCGATTTAGGAGAAGCCGGAATTGCACAGCTAATCGAAATGCAAAAAACAGCATTAGGCGACATCGCAATCTTGATCGGAAAGGTGGAAGCATAATGAAACAAGTAGTAATCGCCACGAAGAACAAAGGAAAAGCGAAAGACTTTGAAGCATTATTCGGACCATTTGGCTATGAAGTTGTCACAATGTTTGAGGTTGCTCCAGATGTGGAAATTGAAGAGACAGGTACGACTTTTGAAGAAAATGCCATTTTAAAGGCGGAAACATTGGCGAACATGCTTGGCCAAATCGTGATTGCAGATGACAGCGGATTAGCGATCGATGCTTTAAACGGTGAACCGGGTGTTTATTCGGCGCGTTATGCCGGCGACCATGACGATGAAGCGAATATGGTGAAAGTGCTGGAAAACATGAAGGACGTACCGGAAGAACAGCGTACAGCCCGTTTCTGCTGTGCTTTAGCAATTGCTGGACCGAACATGGAGACAAAAACAGTATTCGGCACATGTGAAGGTATAATTGCACATGAGAAGAAGGGGACAAACGGATTCGGTTATGATCCGATTTTCTATGTACCTGCTTTGGAAAAACATATGGCGGAACTTTCTGCTGAAGAAAAAGGCGCCATTTCACACCGAGGCAATGCCATTCGCAAACTGGCCTTACAGCTAGCAGAATTTCTGAAATAGCAATTTCGGCAATTGTTGGAAATTGTAAAAAATTGTTTAATAACGATTGAATTTTCGTTTCATTGCTGTCAAACTAAGTATAGAAATGTAAAGGATGTGGATACGTATGAAGCTGTTGATAATGAGTGATACACATGGTGACGAGGAAATCATTGAACGTGTAAAGGGCTACCATCCAGATGCGCATAAAGTGATCCATTGTGGTGATAGTGAATTACCGTATGCACATCCTGCTCTGCAAGGAGTAGAGCGTGTGAAAGGGAACTGTGATCATGACCATAACTATTTGGAAGAGATGCTTTTTCAGGTAAATGGAGATCGTGTGTATGTGACACACGGGCATTTATACGATGTGAAAAACTCTCCGATGAAACTGATTTACCGCGCAAAGGAAGTCGGCGCACAAATCGTATGTTTTGGTCATTCACATATCCTTGGTGCAGAATATATTGATGACATATTATTTATCAATCCGGGCAGCTTGTTGAAGCCACGCCGGATCGAAGAAAAGTCATTTGTGACTCTGACGATAACTTCCACACATTTTACATTACAATGTTATGACGATAATAATAATTTGATCGATGAATTGTTTTATGAGCGTTAATTAACAATGTGAAGCCTTGAAGTAATGAGGGCTTCACTTTTTTAATACAGAATTTAGCAAATGGAAAATTATTTTAGTTAAATAATAATTTTGTTTAATTTGTTTGTTGACTTTAAATATAATATACCATATAATAAAAAATGTCTTTATTACCAATTGGTTTAAAGAAATTGTCTCAGTAGCTCAGCAGGATAGAGCAACGGCCTTTAAGTAAATAGGAGCCTTTATACGGAAAATGAACGTATAAAGTGGACGACACCGTATCGGTAAACCCTTAACAGATTATGCTGATGGCAATACCGAGGAAACGAGAACATTTGAATGGCTTTATGCAGGTAAAATGTTTGCTGCAAGAAATTGCGGGAGGTTCCGTAGAGACTAAACGTGTCGCACCTGAAATGGTGAAGTTATAGTCCAGACCAACAAATTATACGTCTGTATAAGTAGTGAAAACTATAGTGGTAAGCTAAGCCGTCGGTCGGGGGTTCGAATCCCTCCTGGGACGTATTTAGGTTCAAATTGTATAAGATTGAACAAAAGATTAAACGCTTCAAACCCTTGATATTCAAGAGTTTGAAGCGTTTTTTCGTATTATCTATATACGAAAGTATAGGATAGTTTTCGATATGTTTTTACACAAATTTTACACATCGAGAGATTTTTGAGCATTATCTAGATGTAGTCTATAATCTGTAAAAGTGCCGCGCGGTTATAGTGAAATGGAGGACTACAATGGTAAAATTAAATTCCGAAGATGTAAAATTATTAAATAGAATCTTTATGCTGGAAATGATCTTGACTAGTTGCGTATTTTCATCAGTATTTTTGTTTATAGAATTTATTGTAGATGTCATTCCTTTTTTATCAAGGTATAGTGCTTATACAATTATAATAATTAAATCCAATCTTTTATCTATGCTTATTTACAAGATGACATTGCAACAGATACTTTATCAAGATTTAAGGGAGAAACAAATAGATAAGCTATATAGCTTACCAATTAAAGCAATGTTATACGTTAG
The DNA here is from genome assembly GCF_037975215.1 of Solibacillus sp. FSL R5-0449. Lineage (NCBI taxonomy): Bacteria > Bacillati > Bacillota > Bacilli > Caryophanales > Caryophanaceae > Solibacillus > Solibacillus sp. FSL R5-0449. The sequence goes on along the minus strand of NZ_CP150239.1, from coordinate 2,355,037 downwards.
TACTTTGTCTTTTACTATTTTTATAATAGATGCATTATTCATGGGGATTAATATAGGATGGAATATAATGATGGTATCAATAATTTATATATTATGTTTTATTAATTCAGTATTAAAAGCTAGGAATTATATATGGAAGAAATGGAGTAATGAAAATAGTGTTAATTAAATTAATCTTGTTATAAAGGATTACCTGGTAAAATGTAGAACTTTAAAATTAAAGGAGGTGGATATTATGGGGATTAAGATTACGGGCTTAAACAAACTGAAACAATTATCGAAAGGGTTAGAAGAAGTATCTAATACTAAGTCTATACCGATAACGGAGCTATTAACAAATAGTTTTTTAGCGAAGAATACTAGATTTTCAAATTTTAGTGAATTTGAAAGTAGTGAGATCTTTAAGAAGTATAAAGATATTGAAGACATACCTGATCAAGAAATGGACGAATTCATTATGAATTATTCTGATTTTACTTCATGGGAAAATATGCTTCATAGTGCCACAGAGGAATACATTAAGAATAAACTTAACTTTTAATAATAATTGCTTTACTGATGAAGATGTTTAAAGAGAAGGGAGGATTATATACTAAAATTACCCTTCTCTTTTTAATTAGTTGATGTATAACTGTTTAAATATTGATTTGGTTTTATTTGAGTCTTCTTCACGCAATTCGCTTACTAAATGTGAGTATGTACCAATGGTTGTATCTAGATTATTGTGCCCTAAGCGTTCGGAAATATATACTATTGAAACACGTTGGTAAAGTAATATACTCGCATGTGTATGGCGTAATCCGTGAAATGAAATAACCGGTGAAATATTTAAACGTTTTAAAATAGCACGTAAAACGTCGTTAATTCGATCATTTGTTATAATTTTTCCAATTTCATTTTTATAAAAAATAATATTTAGATGATTTTCTATTATGTAACTCTCGTTATTCTTTAAGTCCTCAAAAAGATCCAGTGTGAATTTATCGAGAGTAATAGTACGTGAAACTTTATATAGGCTAAATTTAGATACATTCTTAAGAACATTTGTAGTAAGTTCTTGATGTTTATATTCAAGTTGCTTATTAACCGTAATACAACCGTTAACAAAATCAAAATCAGTCCATTGTAATGCTAATATTTCCGCGTAACGCATGCCGGTTGTTAATGCTAAAATTAACATATAGTTTTCTAAACCTAATTCAATATTATCTACAAGGTATTTTAATAATTTCTGACTATCGCTATAATTGATGAATTTTTCCTCATGTTTTTTAGGTGCTATTCCTGAAACAATAACCTTACGGGTGAAATCTTTTTTTAGTAAATCATCCTCCAGGGCATCAGTTACACAAGCGCGGATATGTTTGTGGGTTTTAGATACTGTACCATGATTAAGTGACTCTCCTAACTTTGAGATAAATTCTTGATATTCAAATCTAGTAATATTATGAATAGCTTTATCACCAAAAAAATTAGCAATTTTACTTTCAGTGGCTTTATAAGCAGCGATAGTAGTCTTTGAATAATCTTTTTTGAATGTAGTGTACCACCGATGAAAATAAGCATGAAAAGGCTGTTTTCTCACTATCGCTATATTTCCTTCTAATATCTCCGTTTCCACAAGTGTTGCAGCATTTTTAGCCTCTGTTTTAGTCTTAAAGCCACTTTTACGAAGTGTTTTATGTTTACCGTCTTTATCCTTATAACTAACAGTATATTGCCAGGATTGCCCCCTTTTCTGGAAGCTAGCCATAAGCATCAGTCCTTTCAAAATGAATTACAAAGAGTTTATTTTAATTGTTGAATATGGTCAAAAAATGAAAGTTAGTTATTATGAATATCTGCAAAGTGATCTTCTAAAAACTTAGCCATTTTAGTTGCTTGAAAACACCATTGTTGACCTTTCTTTACTGGATAAAAAACAAACCCCTTATTTTTAACATCAAGCAATGATTTGTATTTAGGGTTGTAGAGTAGATTTTGAGTTATCCAATCACGTTTTTTATTAATACGTTTTTCTAAGTCAGACATACTCCAATAGCAACCTTCAAGTTCGTTATCTTTTAATTCTTTGTATTCAATGAGATCTACTATAATTTTATCCTCCGGTATTGGGATTATTAATTGTGATGTTAAATACTGCATATTACGTTACTCCTTAGCTAATTTATAGTTTGAAGTAAACAAAAAAGCACCACGAAATAAACCCGAACAGTCGAGTTTACATCGTGGTGCTTCCACTTTTAAATGTTAATATTTACTTCTTGAGAAATACAATAGCATAGAGAAAAAAATTTTACAATAACTATTTTTAAAGAAAGTACTATCTAAATTCAATATATTAGATAAAAGAATACCATAGTTTAGGTTTATTATACTTACATGTTTTTTTATAAGCTTGCATTAAATTAAATATTATTTTATAGTTAATGCATTATTTTTTATTCTTATTTTACTTATTTTATTAAGTTATTCCTCAGGAAAAACTCTTTTTAGAGAAACTATTCATTTTATGAATTAGAGTTTCTCAAATTACATTTTCATGTATGGGATAGGTCTGTTCATTTTGAAAGACTGGTCCTGATAAGAGTTGAATCTAATAAAAATTCAGGCTCGAAAAATTATTATTATAATTTTTCGAGCCTTTTTATATATAAATTTGACAAATAGTTCTTTTAGTAAAACAGTTATTTATTTGATAGGGTATCGAGCCGACGTTCCCCGCGATTGAACAGGGCATTTAAAGGAGTGGAATATATAAGAAAAGGCAGGAGTAAAAACACACTAGAGTTTGAAGTTAAACTGATTATTAAAAATTTTAGTCACATCGGTAGTTCAAAAAAGGAGGCTAGAGAAAACTCTACAAAGGCAATTCATAGCTATAAGCAGCAGAAGAAAGTATTAACTGCCGCGCTTGATTTTATAAGGTTTGCTAAAGAAAAACATCAAATAAAAAATTTAGAGAATCTAAATAATTCGATTTATAAATCTTATATAGGCGAGCAAAGTAAGAAAGGTTTAAAAAACGGGTCAATCGTCGATTTAGAAACTTGCTTGCAGCTATTTCAGTTTGCTCTGACTCGGAACTATAAAAATAGAGGTAAAACAAAACCAATATTCTTTTATGGAAGGTTAGTCAAGAAAGAGAAAAGCGCGGTAGTTGATAGATCTATTTCATATGAAGACTACATACTGATAAGAGATACGGTAAGTAAACGGGTCTCTTTAGCGGTTTTTCTAATGTTTGAATTCGGTTTAAGGCTGAAAGAAGTTTCGAATATTAAAGTAAAACATTTTGATTTAAAGAATAATCAAATTTATATACCAGCTGGTGAAGGGGCGGGAGTTACAAAGGGAGGAAGATATAGAGTTATTCCTTTAGAAAGTGATAAAGATATTAAATTAACTTTAAATATAGCTGATAAAGCAGAAAACGATAAGGTTATTGAAATTAGCTATGAAACAATCAGAAAAAGCGTGCGTAATGCTTATAATAAAGCGCGGATTTCTTCTTGTGATAAAGGATGTCATCGATTTAGACATTCGTTTGCTAGAAATAGATTTAAAATGTATCTCTCTAGAATAAATGAACCAATTGATCACATTAATGATTTATTAACAAAGCTTGATTTTGAAATGAAAAATAGTAATTCTAGATATTTTTCTTGCAAAGAGTTGGGATTATTTCAAATAGTTCAATTAGCTAATAAGGTGTTAGATGAGCTAGGGCATACGAAGAGCAAGCCTTTAGAAAAATCGATTAGGAGGGATTTATATCTAGTGTATTTAGCAGGGACTAAACTATAAATTTAACGTAAGGTGGGTAAAAAATGGAGGGCAAAAAGAAAGTGAAGAATGTTTTGGATTGGTACTTTACTGGAAAAGCGGAAGATATGGGAGAAAGAATTAATTCATGTGATTTATGTAATACAGCAATTAGATATGTTTATTACATTCAAAATAAAATTACAGGTGAAATACTGGGTGTAGGTTCTGATTGCATAGAAAGGTTTAATGTTACCATGATGAAAAGTGGTGTAAGGTCTTCTAGGGTAGAAACCCTTAAAGAAGTTAATAAATATAAATATCATTTTAAAAAAGAAAATGCCAACCAATATGTATTTAATACAATTGATAAACTAAGTTGGCCGAATATTGGTTCGTATAAAAAGAATTACAGTGATAATGGCTATTTTACTCCAGAGCAGAGCTTTGCGTTATTTAACTATCTTGATAAGCAAGGCACGGTATATGACAAGAGAAAATTTAAGATTAATGTAGATACGAAAAAAAATATGAATAAGTTTACATATCAAAAATTTAAAGTGATTGAAGATGCCTTAACGGATAATCAGAAGAAAGAATGTAAAAAGTTTTTATTTAATGATTAATTCATTATCAGAGTCAAAAAAACTTCCTTTTTAGACTCTGATACTCCATCGATTTTTGCCGGATTTTAAATGTTCAGTTTAAATTGAATTATAACGATTTCAGGAGTGATTGAAGATGAATAATAAGGGTTCAATAATTCGTTTAGATAAATTAAGAACAGATTTCGAAGTAGAAGAGTCGATTGCTCAAGTAATGCAAAGAAAGAAGGATATGTATTATCCGGATTATAAAAAGTTCGTTCACTTTTGTGAAAGTGAGTATCGTACATTAGACTTTGATTCGATGGAGAAATACCTGCATAAGTTAATAACGGTTAATGGCATTAAATATTCAACTTTTAACAGACGTGCTGCAGGGATTACCTTTTATTTATCTTCTGTATTAAATCTGGAACAATCAACTTTACAGAAAAAGAGACTTCAAATAATTCGACAGCTATATAATACAGAGGAATATTTGAGATTAAAACCGATGCGCGGAGTCCGCGCTGAAAAACAAGAAGAAGTAATTGCTCTTATTAATAAATATGATACAAATGACAAAAGTGAAATCCGTAAACGTGCTATTTGTTATTTAAATTTGATTACAGCAAATAGACCATCTGAAATGGTGAGAATAAAGGTTTCAGACATTGATATTACAAATAAAACTGTTTTAGTTATGTTAAAAAAACAAGGGGAAATGAAAGAAAAAAGTTTAACGTTAGAATGTATCAAAGCAGTTGAAAAATACATTAATGTATTTGGACTAAAGGAAGAAGACTATATAGTTGGTTCTGTTGATCGTTGGGGCATATATAAGAATATCAAAATTTCAGAACGTAGTTATAATCGCCTAATGCAGAAATGGTTAGGAATGGCACCGTATGTATTAAGAAAAACTCAAGTAAGTAGCATGCATAATAAGCAGGCTGATTTAGCAACAATTGCGAAACATACAGGGCATAAATGTTTACAAACAATAACAGAACATTATTTAGAGGTAAATAAAGGTGATATAGAGAGATATTTATAAATAAGTATATGTTATATTAAATACATAATATCCAGAAAAAAGAATAAAAGGAGTAAATAGATATATGCAAGCAACATATGTAATTGAACCTAAAGTTCATAGAGCTCTATATCAAAATGCTGTTAAAAAGTTACTTGTGGAAAATTTAGAAGACTATTCTAAATTTTTAACTGAAAGTGGTTATAGTATAATGAGTGACTTAGTTGATAGTCGTTTGTTAGATAAAGCTATTGATGATTCATTGATTTCGATAGATAAGGTAAATGAGTTTTTAATAAATGAAATAAATTATGGGTTGCAAAGAAACTTATATATTTATTATTTAGCTGATACCACTTTGTTAGAAGATGAGTTATACGTAACTAAAAGTATTAATAGTTTATCTAGATACTATTCTAATTGTGATTTAGTCAATGGTTTCCCTTTTGTATATAAAATTTCGATGGGGACAGATCATGGAAAGACGGAACTTATATATGCCGATGTTACCAAGGAAGATTCTGTTATAAAAAATATTAGTTTAGTTTTCTCAAAAGGCATAACCTATGATGGTGCTGAAGTAAATTATTATATTGGTGTGGAAATTAATGTAGAGCTAAAAACGATGATAATAAAGCTTCGAGGTAAAGAAGGGTTTGATGGGCCATTTAAAATAAATATAAATGAACTTCAGAATAATTTTAAAATAAATATTATAAATATATTTAATTTAGAGAGTATTAATACCAACTTGTTGATTCAAAAAGTTATATACAATATGACTAGAGATTTAACAGATAAGGTTTTATCGCCTACAATGACCGTCGTAAATTCTAAGATGGCTTCTGAAGTTCAACAAATTATAACGCAATGGAATAAATTGATTATTGATGAAGAAGTTGAATTAACAACTAAAGATATTAATTCTATTAAAGAATCTATTTTAAATAATTATTATAGGTTGCATATGCAGCATGTTATAGGGAAAATACCCAATAAAACATTAGTAGATAAATATGAAGTAGATGGTTATGTAAGGACTGTAAAATTTGTTGATGATACTATAGGGGAGGGGAAGGCAAAATCTCATACTAAAAAAGAATCGCTATTAGATACTAGTGTATACTATGATATAAAATCAAGATTAGATGATTCAAAAGTAATTAAATATACTACGATTTATTGGATAAATATGAATGATAAATATGAACCTATGGGGACGTCTTTCCACGCAGAAAGCAATGGGCGTTTTAAATGTAACGTATTACCTTATTACTTTGATAAGGAGATGTTTGATTATGTATTGCGAAAAATTGTTGAAAGTAAAGAATAATAAAGACAGTTCAAAGTTCTTAATTGATAGTTTGATTATACATAAATTAGACGATTACTTGAAAAACTATATTACTTTAAGAGAAAGACGAAATATTAATCCTGTTAAATTTGCTATTGAGAAGCAAATTCAGTATAAGACAGCGATGATGTTATTTGTTATAGGTAGTAGAGAAAGTTTATTTAGAATGAGACTTTTTTTTGAATGTAATTGTGGAGAACATATAGAACTGGAAACTACTAAAGATAAAATTATGTGTGAATGTGGTTTAATTGGCGAATATCAAGAATTAAAAGATAGTATAAAATTGTATTTCGAATTATTGGAAAAACCTATTAAATGCGAATGGGATGTTGATATTAATGGTGAAACTGATTTTTTAAATGAATTTGACATTGCAAAATACGATAATTCTTTTTCTAGTATTGAAAAGGTAGGTGATCCAGGTCTTATAAAATCGATAGATTCTTTATGTTTATTAAATATTAGAAATGATACTATGAAGGAGTATTTAGACAGTGAAGGGTTTTAATATTTTTGCAACTGTGACTATATCTATAATTACACTTTTATGTGGTGGAACTTTAACTTATTATTATTTTTTATACGATACAATACTATATAATGAAACCATTTGGGGTAGTTATATCTCTGGACTGGGCAGTTTTTTAGGGGGTTTATTCGGAGGGTTAGTAGCATTTATGGTAGCTAAGGCTCAGGTATGGCAAGAAGATCGGAAAAATAGGGAAAGTTCTAAGAATAGATTTAATAATATATTAAAGTTATTAATAGTAGAAGTGAATCATAATATTGATATATTTAAAATAATGAATCAATCAGGTGTTGAGGGAAAGTTATCTAATTCATTAGCATTAGAAGATCAAGTATGGAATGAAGTTAAATTTAATATTATTAGTGACTTGAAAGAAGATTTTTATAAAGTATTGAATAATCACTTTAGAGAGTGTAAAGATATAAAATTGAAAGTCTTACCTGATTATCAGAATCTAGAAAAAGTTGATTTAACTATAAGGATTAAAACAGCTGAAAAAATTGTAAAAGATTTAGAAGGATATTTAAAATAATAAATTTTACACAAATTTTACACATGGCTAAAGAGAAAGTTGTTATTTCAATGTTTCTCAGCCCTATATAACGTCCTCCTGGGACGTATAAATACCGTCAAACTTGAATTAACAGGTTTGATGGTTTTTTTTTTGCAAAAAATCAATTAGTAATTTAAAATAAGAACAAATGTTCCTGTTGGAGGTGGTTGCATGTACTTTCATCATACAAAGACAAAAGGAGATTTAGCGGTATTAAAAAGCCAATTAGATTTGTTTGAAAAAGGATATTTGGTGTTGCTGCCACAAACAGAGCATGCACCTTTTGATATCGTTGCATATAAAGATCAACAATTTTGGCGAATACAAGTTAAGTACCGTAATATGAATGAAAACGGAACGATGTATGTAAAGTTTCAACAATGTTACTCGACTAAAAATGGTGTTCAAATCCAGGATGTCGATAAATCACAAATTGATCTTTACTGTATTTATTGTCCGGAGACAGACCTCTGCTATTATTTCAATCCAAAGCAATTCAATAGATCTGTCACAATTAGATTAAAGGAAACAAAAAATAAACAAAAAAAAGGTGTTTATTTTGCTGAGAGCTTTTTAGAAATACCTGAGATTTTGAAGTGAATACTCCCATGAAACAGGTCGACCAGTAATTCTGGCTGACCTTTTCATTTGAACGGATTATAATTAATATTACCGGCGATAGAATCCAACTTCGCATAAAGTCATTTCAATGCGATATTTTCAATATACAGGTCAACATCTTTCATCAATTGTTTAAATAAGATTCTATTTTTCTTTTTTATATTTATTCTTTTTCGTGCAGACTTTAAAGAGAATTCTTCATGAACAATACAGCTTCTGAGGTTCGCCAATAACTTAGTATTATTCTTGAAGGTTAAGTGATCTCCCAGTTTTCTTTCTAAATCAAGAATAATATTCATGTCGGACTTATTTTTATATTTATGCTTAAAATAAACTTTAAAAATGTCTTTTAGCAGTTGTTCAGTTAATGAATACAATTCGACTGTGAGTGTTGCATATTTCCGGTCCCTGCGGCGTCCATAAAATTCCTCTAACTCATAATCGCTCAATAAGTCCACCCATTTAAAAGCACCTGATTGATTCGATGTATTTTTTACAATTTGCTGAAATTCTTTTTCGATCAAACAAAGATCAGCAAATGCATGGTCTTTTAATTTTTTAATTTCTTTCTTCTTACTCATCTCAAACACGTCCTTCCAACGATTTAATTTAACAGTAAAGGAGGGTGCACATTCACTTACAAACCCCCTAAGCATTAAGTTATCTATTTTCTTACCCGAATTTTTATATTAATCAACTATTTATTTGAGTCATTCAATAGAGCAAAGGTTTTCAGTAGTTGTGTAATCTATTCAGTAACAGCCGTAGAATGTTTTATTTAATAGGGAACATGGGAAAACACAAGGCATAGGAGGGATAATGATGGATTATAATTTATTTGGCAACTCAGGTATGAATGTTTCTAAATATGCATTAGGTACAGTAATGTTCAGTACAAACGGTCTTGATGACGAGGGGGCGATGGATCAGGCGACCGCAAATTATATGGTGGATTATGCACTGGATCAAGGCATCAACCATTTTGATACAGCAAATATGTATGCGAAAGGTGATGCAGAAGTTATTTTAGGCAAAGCGATACGTGATAAACGCCAGGATATGATTATCAGCAGTAAAAAAGGATTTCAGCTGATAGATAAACCAACCGATACGGGAGCTTTAATCAATGTTGATTCATCGATAGATGCGCTATTAAAAAGACTTGGTACGGACTATATTGATCTATATTATGTACATTGTTGGGATGGTCAAGTAGACGTTAGTGAAACGGTCCAAGAGATGAATGACTTAATTAAAAAAGGGAAAATTCGTCATTGGGGTGTAGCCGATTACAACGGCTGGGCGCTTGCGAAGACACATACGTGGGCAGTGGAAAATAATATGATACCGCCAATTGCTCAGCAAATTTACTACACACCGGAATCTCGTGAAGCAGAGTACGAAATTTTGCCGGCCGGTAAAGAATTGGGCATTGCTAATAGTATTAGGTCTCCACTTGGTGAGGGGCTGCTTACTGGTAAATTTACAAGAAACAAAATGTTCGAACCAGGTACAAGACAAGAAAATGGCTGGCCGGAAACATATATTAAAAATCCGGATTTATTTTATAATCTAATCGATTTATTGCAAGATGTTGCGTCTAAACATAAAGCGACAGTACCGCAAATTGTTCTTGCATGGCTGCGTGATCGACCAAACGTAGATTCAATTATCTTGTCTGCAAGAACAAAAGAACAGTTGCATGAGAATATTGCATCCTATAATTTAAAATTAACAAATGACGATATTTCACAAATTAATGACTTAACAGCACTGGAACCTATTTATCCATCATGGCACCGTGCTATGAATACATTGGATCGAGCGTCAAATGCAGAAAAGGTCTATTTAGAAGAATACATTAAGTTGATGGATAGAAAAAATCATACAGGGTTATAGTTAAGGGGACCTGAAAAAAATAAAGCTGTCATCTGTGTTTTGCAGACGGCAGCTTTTTTGTTTCTTTGAAATTTATTATTACTAGATTGCCAATAACTCTACACTTTCCTTTGCATTAAGCTCCTCGATCATCGCTACCCATGCATCTGGTTTTTCCGGCAATACGGCATAGTACGTCTTTAAGAAAGTCGCAATGAGGGATGCATTTAACTCTGTTTGTTCATAATCGGCAGGCATAAAGCATAGATCAAGTCCGCTGACAGCTGTCCCGTCCAGCTGCCAGGATGGGTGAACGTACGGGAAGTTGAGACGTTTGTAGCCTAAATGTGATAACACTTCTCTTCGAACAAACGGGTCCATTGGTTTTACTCCGCCAAAGCTGTGGTCGTCTACACGATAAGGGTCATAGATTTCAGCGAACATTCCCGCCATTTGCTTGTTGTTTTTCTTGGCTAATGCATGTAAATCTGCCGCACGTTTAGTTGCTAAAAAGCGCCCGACACCAATGCCTCCCCGGCCGATAATTGTAAAGTCGGTCATACCAACATTCAAATCCTCATAATAACGGTACTCTGTTGTCCCAACGATTTCACCTTCATGGACAGCGACAAATACGCGGATGCTTGGATCTTCCAGCGGTTCTTTCCATAAATCAAATGCTAAAACTTCCTCAGGTGGAAACACCGTTTTTAATAATTCATACATATGTGTAAACAGTGGGTCAGTAATTGATGTAATGCGATGATAATCCATTAATAAGCCTCCTTGATCTGGACGAAAGGGTTGCGCCATTCCATTAACACACCATAATGATGCGACTCTTCATCCTCTAAATAATGGGGTACAACTTGTATTGGCATTCGACCGCATCGTAGCAGGAACGAAATAACCTGGTCATGTATTTCACCACGCAAAACGGCTTCAATATATGCTTCTGGCGAAAGCTGTCCGGCATGGCGATGATAGTTCGGCATACGGCTGCCACCAAGCAGACGAACGCGCTTTTGCTCAATGACAATCTCGTACATCGAAAGCATGAGCCATTTACCAAGCCCTAAACTGCGATAAGCCGGGCTCACACAAAGATCAACAATGTAGAGCGTATCGCCATTTGGATTATGAGTACGGATATAGCCGTTATCTGTAATGTCCTCCCATGTATGTATGGGATCGTTTGGGTCAAAATCAACAAGCAACGATGTCATGGAACCGACGAGTTGCCCATCCACTTCAATGCAAAGTGTACCTTCAGGGAAATGTGTCACATGACTTATCAGCTGTTCTTTACTCCACCAAAGCTCTGAAGGGAACGGGGAAGGAAAGCAATCCTGTTGAATCCGGATAAGGGCATCAAAATCTGCAGGCGTGTAATTTCGGACTGTCGCAAGGATCGGTTTGCTGTCTTGAAACACATAAAACTGTTTACGGTACATTGATAAAACTGCTCTCCCAATCATTGTATAAATCAGTACGACGGTCACGCCACGTTGTTACAGAGCCCTTTTCGCGAACTTGATAAAGCAGTGCCAAATCCAAATCTCCCGTAACGACCATATCGTTATTGAGCTCTCCTTCAACAACAATTCCACGCGGCGGGAACGGGACATCATTTGGAGCAATAATCGCGGACTGTCCCAAATTCATGCGCATAAAATCTACAGTTGGGAGCGAACCGACAGTCGAAGCGGTCACGACATATACCTGGTTTTCAATGGCACGGGCATGGCTTGTGTAGCGTACACGATAAAAGCCGTGGCGATCATCGGTACAAGAAGGGCAAAAGATAACGTCTGCACCACGTGCCTTTGCCATTCGGACAATTTCTGGGAACTCGATATCGTAACATGTTAAAATGGCAATTCTACCTTTTTCCGTATCAAAAAGATGCAACTCATTGCCTGCCGCCATGTTCCACTCGTTTACCTCGGTTGGGGTAATATGAAGTTTCGCCTGTGTAGCAACAGTGCCATCCGGATAAAATAAATGAGCGACATTGTAAAGTTTGTCATTATTGCGAATGAAATGGGTTCCGCCGATAATGTGCGTTTTTGTTTTAACTGCCAGACTTGTAAATAAGTCGAGATACTGCATTGTAAAGTCAGGAAGCGCATTGATGGAAAGCGTTTCCCCCTCATCATTTCCTATTGATAACAGCTGCGTCGTAAAGAACTCAGGAAATAAAATAAAATCCGTCTCGAATTCCAGTGCAGCCCGCACATAATGCTCTAATTGCTGAGCAAACTCCTCAAAAGATCGAATCGTATGAAGATGGTATTGAACGGTTGAGACACGTAGTTTCATATGGACATCCTTACTATTTTTACATAATATTACCAATATATTGTAGGTAATAATAGTATGTTTTTCAGTTTATTTCAATGTAAATTTGGAATTGCTTTCAAACCCGCGTATATTGTGAAGATTTTCCCTTATACTAACGTGGCAAAATGCTTAAATAGAAGAAAATCATTATAGGAAAAATAAAAGAAAATGATATCTATGGTAATAAAATGACGAATCTAGGGTACTAAGTGTTATATGTACATGCAACAAAGTAAGACGCGTGGCATTTTTAGTGAAATTTAATGCATGCAACGTTGGAAAGGATGATACTTATGGATAAAAAGTGGAATAAGCAGTTTATTGGTGGCGAATGGAGAGAAGGAAACAGCGAAAAAGTATACGTAGACCAGAATCCTTACAACGAGGAAACGATTGCGGAAATTCGGTTGGCAAATGTGAAGGATATAGATGAGGCATATCAAGCAGCCAAAGAAGCGCAAAAAGAATGGGAACAGGTTAATGCTTATCAAAGACAAGCAATTATAGAAAAAGCTGTCCAAATTGTTGAGCGAAGAAGAGAAGAAATCGTTCAGATTTTAGTTGAAGAAAACGGGGCTTCCCATACGAAAGCCAATATTGAAATTAGTGGCGGAATTGGCATTATGAAAGAAGCGGCTACATTCCCGCTCCGGATGCATGGGAAAATCATGCCATCCATCATTCCGGGAAAAGAGAACCGCGTATATCATAATCCTGCGGGTGTAGTAGGGATTATTAGTCCATTCAACTTCCCGTTCCATTTAACGATGCGTTCATTGGCACCGGCTTTGGCAACAGGTAATGGCGTTGTGCTTAAACCGGACTTGCAGACAATGGTTTCAGGCGGCCTTATTTTAGGTGAAATTTTTGAAGAGGCCGGCATCCCTAAAGGGTTGTTAAATATTACAGTTTGCAGCTCATCCGAAATTAAAGATGCATTTATTGAGCACCCTATTCCTCAAATTATTTCTTTTACCGGTTCCACAGAGGTAGGGCGCCATATCGGAGAAGTATGCGGAAGAAACCTGAAACGTGTAGCACTTGAACTTGGCGGAAACAATGTCATGCTTGTCTTGAAGGATGCGGATGTAGAAAGAGCAGCAGCTTCAGCGGCCTTCGGGAAATTTTTAAACAGTGGGCAGATTTGTATGTCGCTAAACCGGATTGTTGTTGAACGTCCAGCGTATGAGTCGTTTATAAAAGCATTTGTGGATAGAGCATCCAAAATTAAATACGGTGATCCGAAAAATGACGATGTAGTTGTCGGTCCGCTTATTAATAACAAACAAATTACTCGAATTCAACGATTAATCGACCAAAGTATCGAGAAAGGGGCAAAATACGCTTTACAAGGTGAAGTGGATGGAAATGTACTGGCTCCTACTATTTTAACGAATGTTACAAACGATATGCCGATTGCACAGGAGGAAATTTTCGGACCTGCTGTAGGGGTAATTGTTGTAGACAGTGAGGAAGAAGCAATTCGTGTTGCCAATGACAGCGACTATGGCCTGAGCGGTGCAGTTCATGCTGGTACAACAGAACATGGTGTGGAAGTGGCTAAACAGATTATTACAGGTATGATTCACGTGAATGATCAGGGAGTCAATGATGAACCGATCGTTGCCTTTGGTGGAGAGAAAGCTTCAGGTTTAGGCCGATATGGTGGCGAATGGGCAATCCATGAATTCACAACAACCAAATGGATTTCTGTTCAGACAGATCCACGAGAATATCCGTTTTAATATTCATAAAGTGAGACCTAATCATAATTTTTGATTAGGTCTTTTTATTTTTAGAAATATAAAGCGTTTCTTTTAATAAGACTTTTGATTCAGATATGATTTAGGTTTTTATATAATCAAAATTACTTGAAATGAGAAAAAATAGGAATTGAGTTGTGCTATATAAAAGGGTATTGTTAAGATAGCCTTATTGTTAAAACAATAAATCAACTTTTATTTATATAGCATATAGGTACAAAGTAAATATATTTTGGTTAAAAGAGTTAAATAACAAAAAAATGAGAAAATTAAACCCTGGACATATAGAACTAATTTCCATTATCGTGTTATAATGATATATGAGCATAAGGTCTTTTGGTTGGTAATGAAATTGCGAGGTAAAAAATGAAAAAAACATCATTGTTATTAGAAGAAAAGCGGTCCACAATTTTATTTTTATGGTTATTTTATGTTGTGTTTTTTGTTTATGAAATCTTTTATAATAATCTTTTTCCCACATTTCCGTGGAGCGATGTTAACACAAAGAGTACAGTGTGGTATGATTTTTTGTTTGTTAAATTTGGAGTTATGATTGCAGTAGTGCCTTTATCAATTTATTTAATTAAAATAGAGAAAACAGAGTCAGTAAAATACATATTATTTTTCTGTTATTTTTTAACTAATTTATTTTCTGATATATTCTATTATAAAGATAGTACGCTTCCATACACTAGTGGGAACATGGTAGAACTTGTAGTTATACTTTTTTCTCCAATTTTCGTAAGTAAGAAATTCACTTACTATATAACATTGGGTTTACTATTGAAATATGTTTTAGTTGGTGTATTTATAAGGGATATATTGGTATTATTCCCAATTAGTATTCTAATTGTATTATCATTTATTTCATTTATACTACTTCATCGTTTTTTAAATTATATTAAAGCATTAAAGTATTCCTATGATGAACAGTTGGAAGGCATTGTAAAAGGAGTAATTGCAACGTTGGAACTGAAAGATCCCTATACTCGTGGCCATAGCGAACGAGTTGCTGCTTATGCAATGAACATGGCTGAGGCTACGGGGAGATTTAAACCCGCTGAATTAAATAATTTTTACTATGCTTGCCTATTACATGATATTGGAAAAGTTAGTATACCAGATTCAATTTTAACAAAACCCGGTATGTTAACGAATGAGGAATTTGATATAATTAAGACTCACCCTGTTGTTGGAGCAGAAGCTATTCGGGATGTTGAAGGCATTGCTGATAATATTGATGTAATTTATCATCATCATGAAAGATGGGATGGTAAAGGGTATCCGGATGGTCTAGCAGAAGACGATATTCCATTTTTAGCAAGAGTCACTGCGGTAGCGGATGCATTTGATGCCATGACTTCATCCAGATCCTATCGTCCTGCACTTGAATTTGAAGTGGCATATCAACGAATTCTTGATGGTCAAGGAAGTCAATTTGACCCACAACTGATAAAATTATTTAAGCAAATTT
This sequence comes from Solibacillus sp. FSL R5-0449, assembly GCF_037975215.1. NCBI lineage: Bacteria > Bacillati > Bacillota > Bacilli > Caryophanales > Caryophanaceae > Solibacillus > Solibacillus sp. FSL R5-0449. The sequence goes on along the minus strand of NZ_CP150239.1, from coordinate 2,339,134 downwards.
ATCCTCAATGGGTGAATATTTCAAAAACATATCTTAAAGGTATGGATATGAGAGGGGGGGGAAAAGCATGAAAATTCGGAAATTGAATAAAATTAAAGTTACTTGTTGGTGGTGCTGGTTAGTACCAAAATGATAAAGAAGTACATACTTAGGATGCTATAACTATAGCATCCTATTTTAATTTAAAGAGGAGGCTATAGTTTGAAGGTATCCTTACAATCTGAAATAACGTTATATCCATTATCCATACGAAAAGATAAAAAACATTATATTGTAGAAGAGCCGATTTCAGGGGATTTCTTTGAATTGCCTGAGATTGGTGTTGATGCCATCAAACGATTGGAACAAGGGGAAGAACTTGTTACCATTGAACAGGCATTAAAAAATTCATATCCGGATGAAGAAGTGGACATTGTTGATTTTGTGGAGCAGCTGTTGGATTTGGGGCTAGTCCAAGAAGTGGATGGTGTACACGTTAAAAAAGAACTGTCTAAATCTTCATCACGTTCAGGTGGTTTCTTATGGATTCCCCAATCAGTAGGGCGTCTATTTTTTAATGGAATGATGAGCAAGGTATATATACTCCTGCTCATTGCAAATATCATTATTCTTATACTAAATCCTGAACTTTTTCCGCATTACAAAGATATATTCCTATTCGATTCTATGGTACTGAATATTCTTATATACTTATCAATTTCTTTAGTATTAATTTTAATTCATGAGTTCGGCCATATTCTTGCCATTCGATCACACGATTTACCGGCGAAATTAAGTATTGGAAATCGGCTCATATTTATCGTTTTTGAAACAGACCTCACTCAAGCTTGGAAGCTCGATCCACAAAAAAGAAATACCCTGTACCTTGCCGGAATATCTTTTGAGCAGGTAATTCTATTTGTTTCATTCTGCGTAATGCTTCTTTTTCCGAACGAGGGTATGACAGGAATTCTTGGGATCATCGTATTGGATATTTTCATTAAATTTATTTATCAATGCTGCTTTTATATGAAAACAGATGTTTATTATGTTGTGGAAAATCTAACGGGCTGTTATAACTTAATGGAAAATGGCAAAATCTATTTGAATTCCTTCGTTAAAAAGGATCGAAAAGATGAAAAGAATTATAAAGAGATATTCCAAAATGAATGGAATTTCATTCGCTTGTATAGTGTATTTTACATAGTTGGAGTTGTTTTAACGTTAGTTTTGGCAGTGATGTATTTTGTACCGCAGCTTTATTATACGTACAATACGATTTATATGAATCTTCTCGGAGCAGGCGATCGTGCTGCTTTTTGGGATGCCGTGACATTTTTTGCAATGACCATGTTCATGCTTATTTTGCTTGTTTTTATAGCAAGAAAACAGAAGCAAGAAAACTAAGAGAAATCGCTAAACTGGTATTAGTTTAGCGATTTTTTTTTATTTATCTGTAGAAAGGCTGTCTATAGTGACTGCTTTCAACTCCCATTGCGACCTGAAAATAACAACCCCTGTCAATAAAGTGCATAGTATATTAAGAAACCAGCTATTAGAAAGGTGGAAGCTCTTGTATCACCAACAAATGATGTTTCAACCAGGCGCTAATGCACGGGAAATGACTGTTACAGGGAATGGGGAAATCGTTGCGCAGCCTGATTATGCGCAAGTACAAATTGAAGTGCGGACGCAAGGGAAAGATGTCAGCGCGATCCAGCGGGAAAATGCGGTCATTATGAATCGTGTCATAGACTCACTAATGGCTTTAAAGATTCCAAAAGAATCGATTCAGACGACTGCTTACAATATCTTTCCAAATTACGATTTCATAGATGGAAAACAGGTGCTAAGGGGCTACGAAGTACAAAACGCCATAACAGTAAAAATAGACGATATTGGTCAAGTAGGTACGGCAATTGACACGGCCATTCAAAATGGGGCAAACCATGTATCAGCTATCGAGTTTAAAATAACGGATACAGATGTTTATTACCGGCAGGCACTTCAGTTTGCTTTAATCGATGCCGTGGGGAAAGCAACAGCTATGGCAAAAACGATGGGTGTTACATTACACATGGTGCCGGTGGAAATAATCGAAGAGCAAACGATTGCTCCGATCCCGTACAAGGCGATGCAGTTAAGCAGCCAACGGGTCGTGACACCGATAGAACCTGGAACGATGACAGTAAGCGCATCAGTGCGTGTAAAGTTTAGTTATTAGAAAACTTATATTTTCCATTCAATAATACTTTAACCGTCTAGAAAATAGCGGTTAAGGTATTTTTTATTGCGGCAATTCCATTCAAATTCTCTTCTTTTTATATTCAAGCATGTTTTCTACCTGCCTGTACATAAAGTATCTATGATAAATAGAAATATAAAGAAGGTGCGAATTGAAAAAGAGTATTCAAATTGCAGGGGCGTTTGTCAGTTTAGTTGTCGGTGCAGGTTTTGCTTCAGGACAAGAGATTATGCAGTACTTTACAAGCTTTGGGTTAATGAGTGTGTTTGGATGTATTGTAGCAACGATTATTTTTACGATGTTGGGAATGACGCTTGCACAGATTGGTTCGGATTTGCAGACGACTTCCCATAAGGAAGGTATTCATTTTATTGGTGGACGCTTTTTTGGTCCGGTACTGGATCAGATGATTTCCTTTGTGCTGTTCGGCATTGCGGTTGTTATGCTGGCTGGAGCAGGCTCTACATTCAATCAGATGTACAGTATGGATACATCGGTCGGCAGCTTATTAATGGCGCTGCTCGTCGTAGTGACACTGATGCTTAATGCGGAAAGTATCATTAAAATGCTGGCGGCGCTCATGCCTTATTTACTTGGTATCATTTTTATCCTTTTAATCTATTCATTGTTTACGATGAATTATCCAATAAGTGAACTTAATGCAATCGCAAAAAGTCAGCCTTCTGCAACACCGCACTGGTTTTCTGGTGCTGTCATATATGTTTCGTATAATATTGCGGGTGGTGCGGCAATGCTTATTGTGATGGGGGGCACGGCTCCTAATAGAAAGGTTGCAAGAATAGGAGGTGCTTTAGGAGGCATTTTCCTAGGTTTGCTTATATTGCTCATCAATATTGCCTTATTTGTCAAAATGGATATTGTGGCAGGTGTGGAAATGCCGACACTGGAACTGGCAAAACAAATACATCCTGCTGTAGGAATCATCATGTCCTTCGTGCTGCTGGCGATGATTTACAGTACCGCTGTAGGAACACTGTATATATTGGCTGTACGAATCGTAAAACCGGACCGTTTTGCATTTAAGGTTACGGTCAATCTGCTATGCATCGTTGGCTTTGCGATTAGTTTAGTCGGCTTTACAACGTTGATTAGTAAGTTGTATGTCGTAATGGGATATTTAGGTATAGGATTAATACTGTGTATTTTAATTTCAGCATTATTTAAATCGAGTAATCAGAAGGTAAGTTGAAACTTCCCTAATAACCGCAAGATTGCCAGATAGACCTAAGTTAATTTCTGAGGCTCTAATATCAAGATGTCGAAGTGAGTTCTGAATTTGCCATTAAAGAATTCATGGTTAAGAACTTACTTTGATTTCCTTGGAAAATGAAAGGACATAGGTTATTAATTTTTTTCAAAATGAAGATACATAAATGAGATTGTTTACTTATTTAAAATTTAATACTTAGTATAAACTCCCTCTTTTGTCGAATCCGTATTGACCTGAATAATTAAGGTTATATAGTATTGAGATGAAATGGAGGTTTTCACGCATGCTAAAAAAACTATCAGAACAAGATTTCGCAGTATTACGAGGACCGCTGGAGTCTGGTAGACAAAGTCCGAATTCGTTGGCATCTGTGCTTGTATTAGGCATTTTCCTGCAGGCACTATTTTTCTATCTAACTTATAATATTGCAGGTAAATATACAATCTATCCAAATTTCACAAGCATTAAAACAATTCATATGTGGTTTACAGGGATCATTATTTTATTGTCCCTTCTATTCGCTATTCCTGTCGTTTTTAAAAAGACGGAGAAGCTGCAGTACTTCCTGTCGATTATTATGACACAAAATTTTTCTGTATTTTTATTCCTTGCGCCGTTATTTCTTTTAGGGGAACAGGACGCTGCAACAGTTGAATCGCTACTAAATTTAACTTGGATTACTCTTTCAATTGCAGGTGTATTGTTTATTGCTACGTGGATCCGCTTTTATATACTTCTTAAAAAAGGGCATTACCGGGCAGGGTCAGGAAGCGAAGAAATGCGTGGAAAATTTGAAACGAAATCCTATATTCCGATTGCGATCATCGGCAGTACGGCACTTGTTTTTCTTATCCAATTTGTCATGAAAACGGGTTCGTCCGATTTATTTGAAACAATCATGCTAGTCTTTTTACCATTCGGTATTTTTTATACACTCATTTTCGTATTGCCGGAGCAGCTTGTTATACTCTATTGCAAAATCCGATTTAAAAGCTTCAACTTTGATACAAACGGTTATCTGAACACGGAAAGAGCAGTCAAAACCTGCCATACAAGTGACGGAAGAGTTGACAGACGAAGCCAATAATATCATGGGCCAAGTGTCAGATATCGTGAGCTTGCCAAAACTGGATGATAGTGAAGTCCATCTTGGTGTATATGACGCGAAACGACATCGGAACGAAACCGTTGAAAAACTGATTGAATTTGACGTATCCCAAACAGATGCATTAGTGAGTATCTTCTACCCGGTTAATAATCTCCCGCCGTATTCATATACTTTCCTATTGAAGATTTTATTGAGGGAGGAGCTTTGTGGAAATTTTCGTAAGACCGGGTGATTCCTTTTGGTATTACAGCCAGGTTTTTAATGTTCCTTTTCAGCTGATACTTGACTCAAACCGGAATTTGAATGCACAGGCACTCATGCCAAACCAACCCGTTCAGATTCCCGGTTATGTGACAAATCCATATACAGTTCAACGTGGAGATACGATTTGGTCGATTGCACAAAGAATCAATATGCCGATGGATGCGCTTTTTCTGCTAAATCCGGTACTCAGTCCATATGTACTTCAAGTCGGTCTCAGGCTGCTGTTGCCTGTTCGTGTGACATGGAGAGTTGTGAACGGAGAACAGGATTACGATTACAGGACGATGGTTCAGGATATTCGGTCATTGCAGGCAATCTATCCGTTTATCTTTCATGACCCGATTGGCAATTCTGTATTAAATAAAGAAATTCCGGGGCTCACGATTGGGAACGGGCAGAAACGTGTGCATTTTAATGCTTCTTTTCATGCCAATGAGTGGATTACGACACCGGTAGTGATGACATTTCTTAATGACTATCTCCTGTCGCTTACGAATAATGGTGCAATACGAGGGCTTTATACATTGCCATTGTATAATCAGATGAATTTAAATATTGTACCTATGGTAAATCCGGACGGAGTGGATTTAGTGCTGAACGGACCTCCGGAGGATGAAAGTATCCGCAATAAGCTTATCGAGTGGAATGGCGGCAGTACAGATTTCTCTGGGTGGAAAGCGAATATTAATGGGGTTGATCTGAACGACCAGTTCCCTGCCGAATGGGAGCGAGAAAGAGAGAGAAACCCGAAAACACCAGGGCCCCGGGACTATGGTGGGGAAAGTCCGCTATCCGAACCGGAATCCATCGCAATGGCCGAACTGACTGTTGAACGGGATTTCTCGCGCGTGTTGGCCTTCCATACACAAGGGAAAGTTATTTATTGGGGATTCATGGGATTGGAACCGCCTGAAACAGAAGTGCTTGTCAATGAATTTGCGCGGGTAAGCGGATATGAGCCGGTGCAGACAATTGAAAGCTATGCGGGGTATAAAGACTGGTTTATTCAAGATTGGCGCCGTCCTGGTTTTACAGTTGAACTGGGACTAGGAACGAACCCATTGCCAATTAGCCAATTTGGAGAAATATATGAAGAAGCTTTAGGGATTTTTTTAAGTGCACTTTATACGTAAAGAAAGTCCCCCGTTACGTCCATAGATGTAACGGGGGAACTTTTATGAATCCTTCAAGCTTTCATCAATTTCCAGGATGCTTTGCTTTAGCTCGTCTAGTTTGGATATATTTTGCTCGACAATATCCAAATGCTCCTGTCTTTGCAATGCATTGGCAAGCGCATTTTCGGTACGCTCCATTGAATTGAATGCATGTTCAACGGCAAACTCTTCCGGGTGGGACATTGCCTGCTTTACTGCACGTTCTGTTCGTTCAACGGAGTTGGATAATAAAGTAATCGGGTGATTTTGTTTCCAGCTAGGTGTACCTGAACTTTTCTTAGCCATTGTTCCTCATCCTTTCCAAAGAGAATTGACTGATTCACACTTTTAGTATTGGTGGATGCAATGATTCCATACGCGGAAGAAATTCGAAATTGTTAGGACTGGCACCATCAATTTTTATCTATGTAGGGAATAACGATAGCAAAAAAAGCCATACTTATATTGATTCACTTTTAAACATAGGGAGGCGGAACGAATGGATAAGAAGGGTTTCACAGATCCAAAATCTAAGAAGATCCACCATAACTGGACGAGCGATAAGCATCAAAAATCTCAAATCAAAGGGGAAACAGAGGTAACTTTGAACAACCAGATTTTGAGAATTAATGCGAAAGCGAGACAGTTCTAACCTTTGTCTTGAAGTAAATCAGGCCTTCATTACAGTACATACTGTGATGAAGGCCATTTTTATCTCAATACGATTTTCGTTTCCCTTTTTGAGCTTGCTGATGAAGCTCCGTTAGCTCATTTGCAATTTCTTCCTTTACTTTATTAGGTGCAATTTTCATGTTTTTCGGTGTTTGCGGTAATGATTGTTTATTCGTTCCTTTACTCTTACTATCATCTCTGCCCATTAATATGCTCCTTTCAATTTTGATTCCTTCTTAATATGGCTTTCCAGCAATTTTTCATTACAAAAATCGTGCCAGCCTTAAAAAGCATAAAACATCCTAACCTGAGCACATTAAGGCAGTAGGAGGTGATGAAATATGAGCAAAAACAGCAAAGAGACAATGAATACGCGCACACACAATCCTTTTTCAACTTATAAAGAATTACACCGGAATACAACAAGTCACAATCGGAATCCGGAAGATAATACAGCGGAATTTTCGGAAGAATTCGATTCAAAATTAAAAAATAAAAACAATAAAACAAACCATGATAAAAACCAGCAATCAAATAAAAATAAATAGTTGTTAAAGCAAGAAAAGCCTTGTCACATAATTTGTGCAAGGCTCTTCTTATATATTTGGGCAATGATGACAATTAGCCCTGATAAACACTGTCACATGTACCACCTATCGGTTCATAGAAGCAATGCTGTTTAAATTGCCCTGTAAATGGTTGACCATACCATGTTGGCGGACAAGGACCATATGGGTTGAAATACCAAAGTGCATATTTTGCTGGATGTTCTCTCCAATAGTCTAGCACTTGTTTTGCCAATTTCCGTTCTGTCTCTCTGGCCCTTTGATAAAACATATTCCCTTTTTGTACCGCCTCAAAAGAATAGTTATTGCCCTGTACTTGGAAAATAACCTGTTCAATCGTTCTCACATCATTAAAGTCCAGGCATGTGGCAATAGCACGGTTCACAATTACATTTCCCACGTACAGCATCCCTTGTTTTCCTTCGCCTTCCGCCTCGGCCCGCATCATTCGAGCGATTAAATCAACATCGGCATCCCGGTATTTAACTCTTGGCATTTTTTCACCTCACAACTATAGTATGAAACAGTTAACCCAGGTGCTCATATGAATAATTGAAATCATTTAAAATTATTTCTTGTGATAACTTATGTATTTCTAACCTATCTTTCCGCATTAACACGGGATATAGTTCATAAATTAGTACATAGAAAAAGGAGGACGGACAATTCAAATTCATGTTGTACAACCGGGAGAATCATTGTGGGCAATCGCACAGTTTTATGGAACAACAGTGCAAAGTATAGTGGAAGCAAACCAAATTACGGAGCCCGCGCGGTTAGTGATCGGGCAAGCATTGGTCGTTCCACTGAAAGGGCAATACTATATTGTACAGCCAGGGGATAGTTTATGGTCTATTGGTCAACGGTTTCAAGTGAATTATACAACGCTCGCGCAAGCAAATGGGTTGAGTCCGGATGCGTTGCTAATGATTGGCACCTCATTGTATATACCGGAACCATCCAAAAGGTCTGCAGAAATTTTGGCATATGTAGAACCAAGAGGCAATGAAATAAATGAAATGCTGCTGGATCAAGTTCGTGAGGCAAACCCTTACTTAACGTACTTAGCTGTATTCAGTTATGAGGTGAGTCGGGATGGTTCAATAAAAGCACCGACCATTAATCCTTTACCCGAGATCGCTGAACAAGAGAAAACAAGTATAGCAATGGCGATTACCAATCTCGAAGATTATCAGTTTAGCGCTGAGCTTGCCCGGGATATTTTTCAAAGTGTCGCGGTCCAAAATTTATTGCTGGACAATATCATAGCAGAAGCAAAACGCATCGGGAATATTTCGGATATCCATTTTGATTTTGAACGTATATCACGTGACCAGCGGGAAGCTTATAATAACTTTCTTCGAAGAGCTGTCGAGCGGTTGCATGCGGAAGGATATACGGTTTCTACCGCATTGGCTCCCAAAACGAGAGCGGATCAGCCCGGGGAATGGTTTATGGGGCATGACTATAAGGCACATGGCGAAATAGTGGATTTTGTTATGCTCATGACATATGAATGGGGGTATTCTGCAGGACCTCCAATGGCCGTTTCTCCACTGCCACAAGTCGAACAAGTAGTACAATACGCTTTAACAGAAATTCCTGCGAGTAAAATTTTATTGGGGCAAAATTTGTATGGCTACGATTGGACATTACCTTTTGTCCAAGGAGGAGATTACGCAGAAGCAATAAGTCCTCAACGAGCTATTGAAGTAGCAAAACGTTACAATGCGGCTATCCAATTTGACAATACTGCACAGGCCCCATACTTTAATTACTATGATGAGCAAGGCCGTTCACATATTGTCTGGTTTGAGGATGCACGTTCCATTCAGGCGAAGTTTGATTTAGTAAAGCGCTTGAATTTGCGCGGTGTTGGCTATTGGAAGTTAGGATTGCCATTCCCGCAAAACTGGCAGCTTATCGGGGCTAATTTTAATGTGGTGAAGAAATAGAAAAAGCAGCATAGATGGTCAGATGAAATCAAAAACTATTCATCTGACTTTTTTGATTGTCATCTATTTAAGAAGGAGATTTGGTCAATATTGATGAAGTATTAGTAGTAGTTGAAGAAAAGGGGGATTATTGATGGGGAATGTTCCGGAAATCTTACAAAACTTACGAATCCCAGTAATTGGGGCACCGTTGTTTATTATTAGCAATCCAAAATTGGTCATTGCGCAATGCAAGGCAGGAATTGTCGGGTCGATGCCAGCGCTGAACGCAAGGCCGGCAAGCCAGCTAGATGAATGGTTAGCTGAAATTACAGAGGAGTTGGCAAGCTATAATGCCAAAAATCCGGATCGGCCGGCAGCGCCATTTGCCATTAACCAGATTGTTCATAAAACAAATGACCGCCTGGAACAGGATATGGAGCTTTGTGTGAAATATAAAGTTCCGCTTATTATTACTTCACTTGGGGCACGCGAAGAAGTTTTTGAGGCAGCACATAGTTATGGAGGCATTGTTTTCCATGATGTCATCAACAATTATTTTGCAAAAAAAGCGATTCAAAAAGGTGCGGACGGTATCATTGCAGTAGCAGCAGGTGCAGGAGGCCATGCCGGTCAGCAGAGCCCATTTGCGCTTATACAGGAAATCCGCGAATGGTTTGACGGTCCGTTAGCATTATCAGGATCCATCGCACGAGGCCATTCCGTATTGGCAGCACAGGCGATGGGTGCTGATTTCGGCTATATTGGCTCACCATTTATCGCGACTGAAGAAGCTTTTGCGCGTCAAGAATATAAACAGATGATTGTGGATAGTACAGCAGAGGATATTATATACAGTAATTTATTTACAGGAATCCACGGAAATTATTTGAAAGGCTCTATTATGAATGCGGGGATGGATCCAAATAATCTCAAAGAAAGTGATCCTTCTGCGATGAACTTTAACGATAATAACGCAAAAGCCTGGAAAGATATTTGGGGAAGCGGGCAAGGAATTGGTGCAATTAAAGAGATTACCTCTACCCAGCAATATGTTGATAAACTGGCTGAGGAATATGCGCAGGCTTATCAAGAAATGACTGGTAAACGATCGACAGTAGCCCATTTACAATAGTCAACGTCGATTGCGGTAAAACAAAGATGCTATTTTCTCTAAGGGGAAATAGCGTTTTTTTCTGAGCACTAAAAATAGCTTTACTTTCTGGAATGATTCCCTAAATATAGTAGTAATTTCATAATTTTTCGAATTCCCTTGCCCGGGTTGAATTAATTTGTTACACTCTGGGTAATTAAATGCATTTGCGGGGGGACACAGCAGTGTTGAGAAGGTTAAAACCTGACCCTTAGAACCTGGCCGTTAATACGGACGTAGGGAGCAAAGTACACGCTATACATATGTACTTACTTTGACTCCGCGTATCCTTTACGTGGAGTCTTTCTTTTGCAAATATACACGCATTTGATTTGCGGGGGGACACAGTAGTGTTGAGAAGGTTAAAACCTGACCCTTGGAACCTGGCCGTTAATACGGACGTAGGGAGCAATGAAAAGTGGTACTTACACTTTTTGGGGACGTCTCTCTATATAGAGGCGTCTTTTTTTGTGCTTCCGCCAACAAAAAGGAGGAGTAACAATGGGATTTTGTGAAAAGGTAAGGAAAGAAACGGATTTTTATTGGGAGGCTAGCTTCTATCATCCATTTGTACAAGGGATTGCAGATGGAAGTTTACCGCTGGAGAAGTTTAAGTTTTATATGCTGCAGGATGCATATTATTTAAAACATTATACGAAAGTTCTTGCTCTTGCAGCTGCAAAAGCGACTACGGATGACGATGTTCAATATTTTCTGCAAACAGCAAAATTTATTCATGACGCAGAGTTGGAGTTGCATCGTACAACGTTTAAAGAATTAGGCGTGACAGCGGATGATTTGGAGCAATTCGAAGCGGCTCCAGCAGCCTATAACTATGTAAGCCATATGTATAATGCGGTGCATAACGGAGATGTAGCTGAAGCATTTGCGGCAATTTTACCTTGCCCGTGGCTGTATCAGGAAATTGGGCAAAGGTTAAAAGATGCACGCCCGAATGTCCCCCTTTATGAACAATGGATTGCACTCTATGCGTCCGAGGAGATGCTACAAAATATTGAAATACAAAAGTCAATGCTGGATCGATATGCGAAAGAACAACCAGCAAAGGTAAAAGTCTTGCAGGAACATTTTAAGAAAAGCTGTTATTACGAATGGATGTTTTGGGAGATGCCTTGGACGAAGCAAAACTGGGAACAAGGGGTGTATGTCAATGAGCCTGCAAGCAATTCATAAAAATCAGCCGTTAGTACATTGCATTACAAATTATGTCGTCGCAAATTTTACAGCGAATGGTTTGCTTGCGGTAGGTGCCTCACCGGTAATGGCGGATGCGATCGAAGAAGCGGGAGAAATGGCTGCTCAGTCAAGTGCATTACTTTTAAATTTGGGTACTTTGAATGAACGGACAGTAGCATCGATGAAGGAAGCAGGATTTAGCGCAAATAAGCATCATACTCCGGTTGTTCTGGATCCAGTAGGAGTAGGGGCAACAAAGTTTCGAATTGAGACAGCACGACAATTGCTCTATCTTCTAAAGATTGATGTTATCCGCTGCAATATTGGAGAATTGGCGGCTTTTGCGGGAGCGGATTGGACTTCCAAAGGTGTTGATAGCGGTAATGGACATATCGATGTTGCAGCGACGGCCAAACAGCTGGCGAATCACTATCAATCTATTGTAATCGTTACAGGAGAACAAGATGTGATTACGGATGGGGAAAGAGTTGAATTTGTAACGGGTGGTCATGAAAAAGTGACAAAAATGACTGGGAGCGGCTGCTTATTGAGTGCCTTTTGTGCTGCGGTGCTTGCAAACAGTAAAGAACCGTTTAATGACTTACAAACTCTGCTCAATGAATATAAACAGGCGAGTGCCAATTCTGTTGCAGCTATAGGAACTTTCCATACTAACTTCTTGAATGAACTAGAACTTTTAGCGGAGGGACGACGATGATTACATGTACAATTGCAGGCTCAGATAGCGGTGGCGGTGCAGGCATTCAAGCAGACTTGAAAACGTTTCAGGAATTACGTGTATTTGGTACATCGGTCATTACCGCACTAACCGCACAAAACACGGGAGGCGTGCACGGGATTTTTCCGACAACTCCTGATTTCGTGCAAGCTCAGTTAAAAGCGGTACTTCAAGATTTTGATATAAAAGCAATTAAAACAGGTATGCTGTTTAGTGCAGAAATTATCGAAGCGATAGTCGCGCAGCTTAAAGAAACAACAATTCCGATAATCGTTGACCCAGTCATGATTGCAAAGGGAGGCGCCAGTTTACTCGAGCAGCAGGCAACAACAGCCCTTAAAGAAAAGTTATTGCCGCTTGCAACTGTTTGTACACCAAACATTCCGGAAGCAGAAATTCTGACTGGCTATACAATTCAAACTGAAGAAGATATTAATTCAGCGGCACAGCATCTCTTAAGTCTAGGACTGGAATGTGTAGTCATTAAAGGTGGTCACTTAAGCGGTAAGCATGCGACAGATACGGTTTTCATTCGCGGGGAACAACCATTTAAAATGAAAACAGAGCGAGTGGATACGAAGCATACGCATGGAACAGGCTGTACATTTTCGGCAGCAATCACGGCGGAGATGGCAAAAGGAAGATCGATAGAGGCAGCCATTATAGAAGCGAAAAAATATGTGCAACTGGCTATTCGTCATCCGCTCAATATTGGTCACGGCTTTGGCCCGACAAATCATTTTGCCTATCATGAACAGCGGGGGTTGTGCAATGTCCATGTTTTTTGATTTAAATAAGTATTTTGTTATGGGAACAATCAATTGTAAACGCGACCCGCTCCTTGTTTTAGAAGAGGCGCTACAGGCAGGAGTTACGATGTTCCAGCTGAGGGAAAAAGGTGAAAATGCTTTAAAAGGTGATGAGTACATTCAATTTGCCCGGCAATGCCAAAAGCTGTGCCAAATATATAAAGTACCGTTCATTATCAATGATGATGTCGAACTTGCATTAAACTTAGATGCAGATGGAATTCATGTAGGACAGGAAGATATCAAAATCGAAAAGTTTAGATCACTTGCAAAAAATAAGATTGTCGGAGTTTCGGTGCATACAATGGAGCAACTGGAATTGACCATGGAAAACGGCGCTGATTATGCGGGGATTGGTCCAATTTATCAAACTACCTCAAAAGATGATGCGAGAGCACCGGTAGGGCTGATGTTATTAGAAGAAGTGAAGTCTCGGTACCCTCAATTTCCGATTGTAGCAATTGGCGGAATTTCCCCTGAAAACAGTTTCCGTGTAAGACAAAAAGGAGCAAATGGCGTGGCTGTTATTTCAGCAATCAGTCAAAGTAATAATATAAAAGAAACGGTAAATATACTGTAAGTTAAAATATGTCAAAAAAGTACTATTTAAATAGAGGCAGCCTATATCAAAATACTCTTTTCCACTATTCTGTCAATTTAGTATGATAGTTCTGTTATACACTACAGAATATGGGAGTGAATGAAATGTTGAAAAAACTATCTGCTTCGGCCTTAACGCTAACACTTTTAGCAAGCGGCATGTCAGCAGTTTCAGCGGCACCAACAACTACGAATGAAGATATGACACGTGGAGAGTTTGTGAAGGCCGTAATTGATGCATTGGGAGTAGAGGTCGGTACTGGACAAACTGTAAAATTCCAGGATGTACCTGATTCTCTTAAACCGTATATTGAAAAAGCGGTGGAATTAAAGTTAATCAAAGGAAAAACTCCAACTAAATTTGCACCGAACGAAAAACTGACACGCACACATGCTTTTCTTATTGCGGCAAGAGGATTACAAGATGAGGAAACATATTCTGAAAAGGTATTGGATCAGTTTAAAGATGCAAACAAAATCGGACAAGGCAATCGCCAGGAAATGGCCAAAGCAGTAGGGACAGGATTACTGACAGGTTTTGAAGACGGCACGATCCGCCCGAACGATTTTGTAACAAAAGCACAGATGCAAAAAATTCTGCAGCGCTTTTTGGAAGAATACAGCCCGGTAGAAGCAAATACGACGGTTTCTCTACGTATTTTAGGTACGACAGATATTCACACAAATATTATGAACTATGATTATTACAAAGATACGCCATCGAACAGTTTAGGTTTGGCAAAAACTGCGCTACTAATCGAAAAAGCACGTGAAGAAAATCCAAATACAGTGCTGTTTGACAATGGAGATGCAATACAAGGAACGCCACTTGGCTCTTATATTCAGTCCGTAGCAAAATTAAAAGACGGCGAAGTTCACCCGTCTATTGCAGCTATGATCGCACTAGATTATGATGTAGCGACATTCGGTAACCACGAGTTTAACTACGGTTTGGAATTTCTAGATGAAGTAACAGATGATGCGCCATTCCCATATGTTAATGCCAATGTACGTAATGCAGCGACAAAGGAATTAATGTATAAACCTTACGTTATGATTGAAAAAGAAGTAGTTGATTCAAACGGTGAAAAAACAACAATAAATATTGGGGTAACGGGTATTGTACCACCTCAAATTTTGAAATGGGACAAAGCAAATTTAGAAGGAAAAGTAACAGTCGATGATTCGGTAGAGGCTGTTAAAGCAGTCGTTCCGCAAATGAAAGAAGCAGGAGCGGATGTTGTTGTAGTACTTTCACACTCAGGTATTGGTGATGCTACACACGAAAAAGGCGAAGAGGATGTATCGTATTTACTATCTACAATTGAAGATGTGGATGCAATCATTACAGGACATGCCCATGGCGTATTCCCTGGTAAAGTGGATAGCTCTATAACAAATGTGGATATTGAAAAAGGAACAATGAACGGCAAGCCGATGGTTATGGCAGGTAAGTTCGGCAGTCATTTAGGGGTCATTGATCTAGAGTTAGAGAAGAAAGACGATGCTTGGGATGTGACAACAGGTACTGGCGCGGTGCGTGAAATCGCCAAAGATAATGACGCAGTAAGCACTGAGGTTGTAGAAAGTGTGAAAGAAGCACATGAAGGAACAATCAAGTATGTGCGTCAGGCAGTAGGGACAACAACAGCTAACATTCACAGTTACTTCTCGCAAGTACAGGATGATCCTTCTATTCAAATTGTAACGGATGCCCAATCAATCTATGTGAAAGAAAAGCTGAAAGGTACAGCGTATGAAAACCTTCCTGTCCTATCAGCGGGTGCCCCATTCAAAGCAGGAACAAGAAGTGATCCGGAATACTATACATTTGTACCAAAAGGTGAGCTTGCAATTAAAAATGTAGCAGATTTATATTTATACGATAATACACTTGCTATGTTGAAAGTAACAGGTGCGGATGTGAAAGAATGGCTGGAAATGTCTGCAGGTCAATTCAATCAAATTGATGTGGCAAAATCAGATGAACAGCAATTAATCAATGAAGAGTACCGTTCATACAACTATGATGTGATTGACGGTGTGACGTATGAAATTGATGTAACACAACCGGCAAAATACGATGAGAACGGAAATGTAGTAAACGAACAAGCATCACGTATTGTCAATCTGCAATATAACGGTAAGCCGATTGATGAGGCACAGGAATTTATCGTAGCGACGAATAACTATCGTGCAAACGGTACATTCCCAGGTGTTCGTAATGCAACAGCCGTTGAAATTTATCCTGATGAAAACCGTCAGGCAATTATCGACTATATTTTAGCCGAAAAAACAATCGATCCGTCAGCAGATGGTAACTGGAAATTCGCTCCGATTCCGGATAGCGTAAATGTTGTATTTGAATCTTCTAAAAAAGCAGTGGATGTTTTAGATGAAAACAGCGCTATTAAGTATATTGGTGAAGGCACAGATGGCTTTGGCAAGTATGGTTTAAAAACAAAATAATAGTGAAAATGCCTGTAGGCGAAGAATTTACTTCTTCTGTCTACAGGTTTTTTATTTTTGGGAGTTCAGTCACGTGTAAGGACAATAAGAACCTAAGTAAATATTTTCAGATACATCCATTTGACATAGTAACAACCTGTTGTTAGTATGGGGTTGTTGCTTTTTTAGATAAAAATTTCAATTTAGGGGATGAGAAGATGAGCAAAATAAAAACAGTAGGTATTACTTTAGGGGTGTCTTCTGCACTTCTACTCGCTGCTTGCGGAGATGATACGGAAAATAAAGAGAATTCAGCAGGCGCATCGTCATCCAGTATTGGTGAACAAGTGAATTATACCGTTGTTGCTACTGAACCGGGAGCAGGTCTTACTGGACTTTCCCATGATGTATTGGAGCAATATGAAAATCTGGAAGGCTGGACATTACAGGAAAGTTCAACTGCAGGAATGCTGAGTACATTGGATAAGGCAATCCGGAATGAAGAACCGGTTATTGTGACAGGCTGGACACCACATTGGAAATTCTCGGCTTATGATTTAAAAATACTTGAAGATCCTAAAGGAATACTAGGCGGCGCCGAAAATATTCAAACACTTGCCAGAAAAGGGTTGGAACAGGACCTCCCTGATGTATATACAGTACTTGACCGCTTTTATTGGGAACCGGAAGATATGGAAAAAGTAATGTATGATGCACAGGAGCATGGAGACTTTGATGTAGCAGCAGCCGATTGGGTTGAAAATAATCAAGACAAAGTAAGTGAATGGACAAAAGATATTGGGCAAGGAAATGGCGAGAAAGTAAAGGTTATTTCCACACCATGGGATTCGGAATTCGCATCAAGCAGTGTAATAAAACTAGTGCTGGAACAATTAGGGTACGAACCTGAAGTAACTCCGGTTGACCCGGCCATTATGTTCCAGTCACTCGCAACAGGTGAAGGAGACGTAACAGTCGCACCATGGTTACCGACAACTCACAAAGCCTTTTATGACAAACATAAAGACGATATTGTTGATTTAGGTGAAAATCTGGAAGGTACACAAAATGGTTTTGTTGTACCGGCATATGTAGACATTGATTCTATTGAAGATTTAAAACCGAAAGAATAAATAGAGATATGCCCCGTAAATAGCCTATACGGGGCTTTATTTAATTGTACCTCCAGTTTGACAAAGTAACAACTTGTAGTTAAAATTGAGTTGTCGCTTTTTGGGAGTAGATAAATTCAAGTTATAGGGGATGGAACATTTTGATTCGATTTAAAACTTTAGGTTTAACTATAGGGATGTCTGCGGCACTGTTATTAGCAGCATGCGGGGACGATACAGGCAGCAGTGATAATTCAAATGGAAAAGAAGCCAGTATTGGTGAAGAAGTAGGCTATACAATAGTGGGTATTGAACCTGGTGCCGGAATAACAGGTCTTACATATGACGCATTAGAACAATATGAAAATCTAGAGGGTTGGACACTACAGGAAAGTTCGACAGCCGGTATGATTGGTAGTTTAGATCAAGCAATTCGTAATGAGGAACCGATTATTGTTACAGGTTGGAAGCCGCATTGGAAATTTTCAGCTTACGATTTAAAGATTCTGGAGGATCCAAAAGGAGCTTTAGGGGGGGAAGAATATACGAATACACTTGTAAGAAAAGGGTTAGAGGAAGATTTACCTGATTTGTATACTGTTCTTGACCGATTTCATTGGGAACCCGAAGATGTAGAACAAGTAATGCTTGAAGCTTCAAATAGTGATTTTGATTCGGCTGCAGCTGAGTGGATTCAAAATAATGAAGATAAAGTGAACAAATGGACTGAAGGTATTGCGAAAGGGAACGGGGAAGAATTAAAATTGATTACTACTACATGGGATTCTGAATTAGCATCAAGCAGTGTCATGAAACAAGTGATTAATGAATTAGGATATGAAGTTAATGTGATTCCTGTAGATCCAGCCATTATGTTCCAGGCTATTGCTACCGGTGAGGGAGATGCCTCCCTTTCTGCAGCACTTCCAACTACACATGATGCATTCTACAAAAAGCATAAGGAAGATATAGTGGATTTAGGTGAGAACTTAAAAGGTACACAAAATGGCTTTGTCGTACCAGCTTATATGGATATCGATTCAATTGAAGATTTGGATCCAAAGAAGTAAACACGCATAACATCTTTAGAGTAAATTTAAGAATGAATAAAAGCTATGTGCAGTAGTGTGAATCTACTTTGCACATAGCTTTTTCTTATCCAATAGAACGCTGTGGTTCAACGCTTGGTTTTCCAAATAAATAGCCTTGGAAAAGCTCGTAGCCAATTTGTTTTAGCCACTCAAAGTCTTCCTCAGTTTCAATACCTTCAGCAAGTGGTGTTGCACCAATTTCAAGTGCTTTCTTTAAAAACTGTTTAGCGGTATGTTGTTTTTCCTGATCATTTTTAACACCTTGTACATACTTCATATCAAGCTTCATATAATGCGGCTTCATGTCAGCGAGCATTTCCAGTGTATTATACCCTTCTCCTACATCATCCAAAGCATATTGAAAGCCCTTTTCGTTATAGTAATTCAAAATCGATTTTAAATGCTCAATATCATCGACTTGCTCCGATTCGACGACTTCAAAGACAAATTGATCCGGGTCAATTTGCAGAAGTTTAGCAAGCTTCACCGTTGACTGCAGACAATATTCGGGAGAATAAATCGATGTAGGAATGAAATTGATAAATGTTTTTTTCTTAAGCACTGCAGCGTATTTTACGGCAGCCATACGACATAGACGATCCAATGCATATAAGCGACCGCGTGTTTTTGCTGCCGTGAAAATTTCATTTGGGAATATAAGCGATCCATCTTCACGGGTAAAGCGTGACAGCACTTCGTAAGCGTAGGCAATTGCACATGAGCGAAATGTTGTAAAAGTAGACAAAGACGTCGACTTAGCATTGCTTGGTCCTCTTGGCTGTGGGATTCAGACAGGTGCCGGGACAGTATTAAATCGGCTTCGACCACAATTTGGTTCCACAATTGTCATTTACGGATGCGGTGCTGTTGGCTTGTCTGCGTTGATGGCAGCAAAAATTGTAGGCTGCAAACAAATTATTGCCGTGGATGTCCATGAATCCCGATTGGAGTTTGCAAAAGAACTCGGGGCGACACATGTATTAAATGGACGAAATGTTGATGTCGTTGCCGAGGTGAAAAAGATTACAAACGGCGGTTCAAACTATGCGGTTGAAACGACAGGTGTACCGCCCGTTGTGAAACAATCCCTAAATGCATTACGCCCTTTAGGTACCTGTGCCATTGTAGGTGTAACACCTGAGATGGCAATTGATGTCCATAACGATATTATGGCGGAAGGGAAAACAATGATGGGGGTTATCGAAGGAGATTCGGTACCTCGCGTATTTATTCCGGAGTTAGTCAACTATTATAAAGATGGTAAGTTCCCGTTTGATCGACTCGTAAAATTTTATGAATTTGAACAAATTAATGAAGCTTTTGAAGACTCTAAAAAAGGGACTACGATTAAGCCCATTTTAAAAATCTCAAAATAAAGAGAAAAGCCGAGAACACAGAAATTCTCGGCTTTTTGGATAGACTGCGGTCATTCTAAATAATCGTATTTACGTGCTTCATCTGCATATTCTTTGGAAATTTGCCCCTGAAGATAATCTTCTTTTGATACATGCAATATTTCCAGTGCGGAATACGTATCTTCATCATCTTTGTCTTTATATAAATCATTGTAGTGATCGAAATCCCCTTCAAAATCTGCCGGTGTATCGGAATTTCCATACTGTGCGACAATTTGGAAGGAGTCTTCGTTATCTTGAAGTTCATCATCCTTTTCCCGATTTGAAAAGGAGTTGTCAACAGCCGGATGGAGCAGTTGTTCTTCAACCGGACGATCTGTTGCCGGAGTTTTTGCATCACTATGCTCGATACAAAAAGTGGTATACGGAATTGCTTGCAGCCGATCATATGGGATTTCTGTTTGGCATTTTGCACAAACTCCATATGTACCGTCATTCATCCGTTCAAATGCCGCTTCGATTTGACCCAATAAGTCATCACTATGCACTTTTAACGCCATATCTTTTTCACGGTCATATAATTCGGTTGCCAAATCCGCGGGATGATTGTCGATAGTAGAAAGTTCATCAGTAGAATCCCTTAAACTGGCACGTGCAATAAGTTCATTTTCATTTGTATTGACATCACCAATTAATTCTCTTTTTTGTTCGATGAGCACTCGTTTTAATTTAGTAAGCTGTTTTTCACTAAGCATCATGATCAATTCCTTTCAATTGTAGTATGGGCAAAATACGATGAATTATTTCAAAACATCGTGAACTGCTTTCGTATAGTTTCTTTTTAAAATAGAAATACTAGCGGATAAGGCGAAATTTTATGCACATAAAAATATCCATCCTATAGGAGGACTCAAAGTTGCTAAATACTGAAAACACACTATCTATCTTCGCACTCGGCGGCATTAATGAAATCGGAAAAAATATGTATGTCATTGAATATGGGCAAGAATTAGTTATCGTTGACTGTGGCGGGAAATTTGCGGATCAAAGTTTATTAGGTGTCGATTTGATCATCCCGGATTTAAGTTATTTGGAGGAAAATAAACATAAAATCAAAGCTTTAGTTGTAACGCATGGACATGAGGATCATATTGGCGGCATCCCGTATTTGCTGAGAAAAATTAATATTCCCATTTATGCATCCAGATTTACACTCGGGTTAATAGAATTAAAATTAAAGGAGCATAAACTGCTCCGCGATACGGAGTTAAATGAAATAAATGCAGAATCTCAAATTCGTTTCGACCAATTATCTCTCACATTCTTTAAAACAAGTCACAGTATCCCTGACTGTTTAGGGATTGTTTTTCATACGCCTGAAGGGAAAGTAATTCATACAGGGGACTTCAAATTTGATTTTACGCCTGTAAATGATCAAGCATCAGATATTCACAAAATGGCAGCCCTCGGTTCAGAAGGGGTGCTTGCATTAATTTCCGAAAGTACAAACGCTGAACGTCGGGGCTTTACGCCTTCCGAGCAAGTAATTGGCGGTCATTTGGATGAGGCGTTTCAAAAGGCTACTGGAAAAATCTTTATTTCTACATTTGCATCCAATGTAAACCGGATTCAGCAAATCGTTGACGCAGCAAAAAAGACAAATCGAAAAATTGTTCTTTTAGGTCGCAGCATGGTCAATGTTACCTCGGTAGCGATGCGACTTGGCAACTTGGATATTCCGGATTGGATGCTTATCGAACCAAGAGAGCTGAAAGAATTACCGCCGGAACGTGCAGTAATATTATGTACGGGAAGCCAAGGGGAACCATTAGCTGCGCTTTCCAGACTCTCAACGGGGCGTAATAGAGATGTTAAAGTCGTCCAAGGCGATACAGTTATTTTTGCAGCTTCTCCGATACCGGGAAATGAAAAAGATGTTTCGAAAATCGTTGATAATCTGTTTCAGCTTGGCGCAAAAGTAATTTACGGAAATTCAAGCATTACCGGTATGCACGTTTCTGGACATGGCTATCAAGAAGATTTAAAGATGATGCTGACACTTATGAAGCCTAAATATTTCATTCCAATTCACGGTGAATACCGTATGCTTCATATTCATCGTGAATTGGCGGAAGCGGTTGGCGTTGAAAAAGGAAATACATTTATCCTTAAAAATGGTGAGATTGTCGATATTAAAGGTGGGGAAGCAAGGCAAACACGGTCCATTCCAGCCGGAGATACGTATGTGGATGGTACGGGAAGTGATGAAGTCGGTGAAATCGTACTTCGGGACAGAAAACAGCTATCCGAAGATGGGATGCTCGTTATTGTCGTGACAATCAGTAAATTCGATGGGTCCATTATTTCAGGTCCGGACAGTATTTCACGCGGATTTGTCTATGCAAGAGAATCAGAAGGATTAATAAATGATATTAATGAAATTGCTCAAGCAGCCGTTGAAAACTTTAATGAATCCAATCCCTTTGCCATGAAAAAAGCGATTAAGCACGCGGTAGACCAATATATCTTTACTTTAAAAATGAAAAAGCCGATGATCTTACCGATTATTATTGAAATATAAAACTCAATCATTACAGAAAAACGATCTTGAAAGGACATTTTCGCTTTCAAGATCGTTATTTTATTACATGCATTTGTTCACATTTTTGTTTGGGCTCACCAAAATTAAGCAGGCAAAAGCTCTGTTTGTTCCAGTAGCTGTTTGTATGCTGACAAATCTTCTTCATAATTTTTAATATATGTGGAAAGACTTTGTTTTTTTATTAATTCAAATGAATTTTGATCGATTATTTGTAATTTTTGATTCAGGTTTTCTGCATTAGCCCATGCTGTTTCTTCAAAAGCAATGTTCATTTGATGTTCTTCAATAATCATACCTAGTAAATCGGGATTTTTAAAAATTTCCTTTGTAGAATATTGATCTCGCATATCAAAATAATCGAGGGTTCTATCTAAAGAAGCATCGAGTGCAGGGCGGTCGAGAGCATGACCAAGTTCATGAAGTGTTATTGTCTTTACATATTGATCAAATGGAATGCTTGAGAGTTCTCCAGCAGCTTCCACTAACCGTTTAGCATCGAAACTAACAACATTTGTTATAAAATTATAGCTCATATTTACTCCGGAATGGTCCTCTTTCAACATGATAGTGAGGCCGGTATCTTTTATAGTGGAATGGATTAATTCATATAAAAATTCGTTTGTATATTGTTGCATGTATGCGCTCATTTCCTTTTCTCTATATAAAATAATAAGAAAACACAATAAAACGCTCACTGAAAATACAGCAAGCATAAAATAATATATAATTCTCGTATAATATTTTCAAGTAATTTGATTGGGTATGTATGCTGTTGGAGAAAAAATATGGATAAACGTTTAAATACATACAAAAAAGGATGTTGGCCGTTCTTCTAAACGGCCAGCATCCTTTATTAACTTTAATGTTCAAATTAACCTGTCTTCAAGGTTCATCAATTAATTACTAGTTGTTTTTGTTATTTTTGTTGTTAGAGTTGTTGCTGTTATTATTTCTGCGGCTTGCTTCTCCGCCTTTGCGGCCAGCCTCTTCACGGCTCATTTTGCCGCCATTATTATTGTTGTTGTTATTACCGTTTTGGTTGTTTCCGCTGCTCGCTTCTCCACCTTTACGGCCGATTTCTTCATAAAATTCTCTACCATGGTTATTAGATGTAGCTTCTCCGCCTTTACGACCCGCTTCTTGAACCGTCATTGATCCGTCATTCTGATTCTGATTACGTTTGTTGTTATTAGCCATTTCTTACATCCTCCTAGTGAAAATTTATTAGCTTATTGTTAAGCTTACTAGTTAAATTCCCATCTCACTTTATATTAAACATTAATTATATTTCGTTTATATTACAAAAAAATGATATAAAATTATTAAGGAAAAATTGGTGTGTTCTTTCTATATTAGAGAGCCTTCATATCACATAGGTATGTAAAGGGGAATTATTTATACTATTTAGATAATTTATCTAATATCGCTAGATTAATATGATAAAATAGCTATTATGCATAATTTTCAGTTAATTCTAAACATTGTGATACAACAGTTTTGAATTTTGTTATTGTTATATCACGACTACAGAGAGAAACTTAGGGGGAGAAGGAAATGAATGCGATAACTTTAGTAATTGGTGCAATATGTGTTTTAGTAATTGCCTATCGTTTCTACGGGATTTTCTTTACGAAAAAAGTATTGAAGATTAACGAAGATACACCTACACCTGCAAATGAAAAAAATGATGGACAAGATTATGTGCCGACAAATCGTTGGGTAGCTTTCGGACATCATTTTGCAGCAATTGCAGCAGCGGGGCCATTAGTCGGTCCGATATTAGCCGCACAATTCGGTTATTTACCGGGCTATTTATGGCTACTAATTGGTGCTGTTATTGGGGGAGCTGTACATGATGCCGTTGTATTATTTGCTTCGATGACAAAAGGCGGAAAGTCATTATCGGAAGTTATGCGTGAAGAACTTGGGCCTGTCGCTGGTTTTTGTACAGGTTTAGCAATGCTTTTCATTATTACGATAACAATGGCCGGTTTATCGATGGTTATTTTAGGAGCTTTAGCAGAAAATCCTTGGGGAACATTTGCTGTTGCCGCTACGATACCGATTGCAATGCTCATGGGTCTGATCAATAAATTTACAGGAAACTTAAAAATTTCAACAATACTTGGGGTCATCCTTCTTGTTGGCGCGGTGTTCTATGGACCGTCTATTCAAGGTACTTGGTTGGGCGATGTATTAACATTGGATCGTGAAACATTATCGATTCTATTGCCGATTTACGCATTCTTTGCAGCCGCTTTACCTGTATGGTTCTTACTGGCACCTCGTGATTACTTAAGCAGCTTCATGAAAATAGGGGTATTTGTTGCGTTAATCATAGGTGTGTTCATTATTAATCCGACAATTCAGTTCCCGGCATTTATTCCAGAGTTCCTTGGAGGCGGTCCGATCGTTGCAGGTCCGGTATGGCCATTCGTATCGATTACAATCGCCTGTGGAGCCATTTCCGGTTTCCACGCATTTGTTGGATCTGGTACAACACCGAAAATGTTAAATCGTTGGGATGATATTCGCGTTGTTGGTTTTGGGGCAATGCTCGTAGAATGTGTCGTTGGGGTAATGGCACTGATTGCTGCAACTGTTTTGCATCCGGCAGATTACTTTGCGATTAACTCTTCACCAGAAGCATTCGCAAAATTAGGCATGACGGTAGTTGATTTACCGGCGCTTTCAGAAGCGATTGGGATGGATTTAGAGGGACGTACTGGTGGTGCCGTAACACTGGCAGTCGGTATGGCATCCATATTTTCAGGAGTAGAATGGTTTAGCCATCTAACGGCTTACTTCTATCAATTTGTTATTATGTTTGAAGCTGTATTTATTTTAACTGCAATTGATGCAGGTACACGTACAGCACGTTATTTAATTCAAGATTTCCTAGGGAATGTGTACAAGCCGCTGAAAAAGACGGATTGGCTTCCAGGTGCGATTGGGGCCAGTGCATTGGCCTGTATCATGTGGGGGTACTTATTGAATTCAGGTGACATTGCTTCTGTCTGGGCATTATTCGGAGTGTCGAACCAGCTGATGGCCTCGATTGGTTTAGTGTGTGGTGTCACATTCGTCTTGAAAGTAGCAGATAAACGGATTTATGCCTTAACTTGCTTTATTCCGTTAGTGTATTTATATATTACGGTAAATGTAGCAGGATTCTGGATGGTGAAAAATGTTTACTGGAATGAGATGGCTGGCGGCTACAATATTTTAAACGGTATTTTATCGATTATTATGCTGACATTAGGTTTGATTATTGTCATTACATCATTCATCAAATGGCGTGAACTTTGGGCACATCCTCGTTTCACAAAACAGGCAACTGCTAACTAATACTATTAATAAAGAGCGGAAAAATTAGAGTCATCTCTAAATTTTCCGCTCTTTTTGTGTTGGGTATAAATAATTAAGAAAGTCATCCCTGAAAACAGCATTTAAAATACACGGTTGCTTTTGTCTTTTTTCCAGCAGTAAATGTTCTTCCGGAAATTGTTTTTCAATATTTAAAGAGATGAACGGAAGCTTTTCCTGTGCTTTTTGAGAACGTAAATTGACTGTGCGCGCACCGGCGAATACTACTTCTAGGTGTAAGTATTCGAATGCGATTTTCAAAAGTTCGATTTTAGAAGCCAGATTATAGCCTTGTCCCCAATAATCCACGCCAATCCAGCTTCCGATATGGCACTGCTTATTGGATTGATCGATAAACATCAATGTAGTGATTCCGATCAATTTGTCCTCTTCATTCAAAATTAAACGGGAAATCGTTCTTCCTTCAGATTCCTCCATTAATGTATTAATAATAAAGTTTTCCGTATCTTCCACAGATTGAGTTGGAAGTCCGAGTGCATTCTTCACCTCGGGTGCCTGAGATAAACGATGGATTTCTTTAGCATAGCTAAGTGCTTGCGGAATTAATGTTACTTTTTTCATTCAGGTGACCTCACTTTCCAGTAAAACATACCAATCTACGTAGAGTAGATTGCTCCATTTTACATTATATTCTAAAAAAATCCGATTATTTTTTAGAAAATAAAAATTAATTAAAAAATAAGGTTGTTTTATTTAAGTAAGTATAATAATATAACTCATATAATATAAAACCAAGTTGAATAATTGGTATTGGGGTGAGAGGTAGTTGTCGACAGCTAAGATTGAAATTAATGAAGTTTCAAAGTCGTATGGAGAAAATGGTCCCACAGTTTTAAAGGATGTCTCATTTACTATAAATCATGGTGAAGTCATTGCCATTTTAGGAAAAAGCGGTTGCGGCAAAAGTACATTGCTAAATTGCATCGGCGGCTTTGAAACTATTAAGAAGGGGCAAATCCTGCTTGATGGAACGGCCGTGACGAAACCTAGCAAGCGTTGTATCATGCTTATGCAAAATTACGGACTGCTGCCATGGCGCTCTGTTCGAAAAAATGTGGAACTTGGAATTGAAAATTCGAATTTAAGTACTGCTGAGATTACGGAGAAAGCGTCCTATTATTTGCAGATGGTTGGATTGCAAGATCGTGCCGATTCATTACCGGGTGAGCTTTCAGGCGGTATGCAGCAAAGGGTGGCAATAGCACGTGCACTGGCCATACAACCGGAAGTTATTTTAATGGATGAGCCGTTTGGAGCGCTTGATACATTTACACGCTATTACTTACAGGATGAATTGAAGCAGATCCAGCAACGCGAAAAAATGACGATTGTATTAGTTACCCATGATATCGATGAAGCGATTTATTTGGCCGATCGCATCCTCATCATGAAGCCAAATCCTGGCGAGATTCATAAAGAAGTTGTACTCAAGCTGCCAAAGGAACGTGATCGTGCTGATACGGATTTTCAGCATTACCGTGAAATCATATTTAATGAATTCCAATTTACGCATAAAGCAGCAATTGAATTTAATATTTAGGAGGATAGTAGATGAAAAAAGTTGTGTTAATGATGACGATGCTGTTCGTGGCATTGTTGGCAGCATGTGGGTCGAGCGAAACAGGCAGTTCTGCAGGTAACGGGGAAAAACCAACGATTAAAATCGGATATTTACCGATTACGCATGCAGTTCCGTTGTATATGCAGAATGACGAAAAGTATGAAGATTATAATTTAGAGCTTGTGAAATTCGGATCTTGGCCAGAGCTGATGGATGCACTGAATACTGGTGCTATTGATGGAGCATCTGTATTGATTCAGCTAGCGATGAATGCAAAGGAAAAAGGCATTGATCTAAAAGCAGTAGCACTTGGTCACAGGGACGGCAATGTATTAATCGGTGGTAAAGATATTAATTCAGTGGAAGAACTGAAAGGGAAATCTTTTGCGATTCCAAGCAGATTTTCAACACATAATATTTTGCTGTATGAAATGCTGAAAAAACATGGTATTGCTTACGATGAAGTAGATGTTATTGAATTGCCGCCAGCGGAAATGCCTGCAGCATTAGCGGAAGGGCGTATTGCTGGTTATGTAGTTGCTGAGCCGTTTGGTGCGATTTCCGTTGCTTTAGAAAACGGTAAAGTGCTTTATCAGTCAGAAGAAATTTGGAAAGATTCAATTGATTGCGGTTTAGTATTGCGCGGTCAGTTTATTAAGGAAAATAAAGAATTGGCTGGAAAGTTTGTCGATGACTATGTAGCGGGCGGAGAGCTTGCACAAGGTAAAGATGACCATATGCATGAAGTTGTTGGTCAGTATTTAACAGTTGAAAAAAATGTACTGGATATTTCATTGGATTGGATATCCTATGACAACTTAAGCATTGAACAGGACAGTTATGCGATTTTGCGTGATGCATTACTGGAAATGGGATTATCCGAAAACCCGCCTTCCTATGAAGATTTTGTTGATGCCAGCTTTGTAAATTAGTATAGGACGGAGGGATATTATGGCGATAGTGAAGAAATTGTCCCCGATTGCACTTGGCTTTCTATTATTAATAGTCGTTTGGCAAGCTGCAATTATGATCGGCGGGCATCAGTCGGCACTCTTCCCTCCGCCTTTAAAAGTGGGGGAAGCGTTACTGGCGATCATTTCCGATGGTACGCTGTTTGGACATATACAAATTAGTTTATTTCGATTTTTCTCAGGTTATCTGATTGCTGTCGTTGCAGCCATTTCATTAGGGCTGATTTTAGGAAGGCTGCCGGCAGTCTGGAAAGTGCTTGATCCGGTTGTGCAAGTATTGCGACCGGTTTCGCCGATAGCGTGGTCACCATTTATCGTTTTATGGTTCGGCATCGGGAATATGCCGGCGATCGTTATTATTTTTATCGCTGCTTTTTTCCCGGTCTTGTTGTCAACGGTATCAGCGGTAAAAAAGGTCGATAAAACGTATTTACGTATTGCAGCGAATTTTGAAATGAGTCCTTTTGAAACAATGAGAAAAATTATATTGCCGGCTTCATTTCCGATGATTGCCAATGGACTTCATATGGCGCTAGGTTCTGCATGGATTTTCCTCGTAGCCGGGGAAATGGTCGGTGCGCAATCGGGTTTAGGATTTTTAATTGTCGATGCGCGAAATTCTTTGAGCCTGGATTTAGTTATGGCGAGCATTGTTGTAATTGGGGTACTTGGCCTATTACTGGATAAGGGAATCCATTATTTTGAAAGCTGGGTAAACCGCATTTGGGGAGGCGCAAATAAAACTGCCTAAAGGTTTTAGACAGTTTTTAGCGGACGTATATGTATCGTGTCGACGCGTTCGCCTGATTCAGTAGAATAATATCCGATTTCTACACGCTGTTCATCAGGACCGACGATTTCTTTATAGCAGGTTTCCAGATGGTCAGCACCCCATATAATCATCGCATTGAATACATGCTCAAGCGCGGTACCTTTTTCCGTTAATGTATAACGGTAGCGCGGGGGATGGACGGAATATAGCTCACTTTGAACAATCTGCGCTTCTTCCAATTCTTTTAACCGGTTTGACAGAATATTTGCTGACAAACCAGGAAGCTTCAGCTTAATATCATTGAAGTTCGTTTCACCGATCAGCAGTTCATGAATGATGAGAAGCGTCCAGCGATCACCAAGAATATTTAATGTTTGTGCAATGTTACAAGGTAAGTCATAACGTGTTTTCATGTTTTCGCCTCCTTGATACAAGTATAAACATTAATTTTATGCAATGCGAGTTAATTTTTTTAACCTGTATAAGACACATTTAAAACGGGTATTCATAGTGCGCTCAATCCGAACGCCTATTTGAATATATAACTATCTAACATTTACTATTAGGAGGAAAATACAATGAGTTTATATTTAGTAGAATCAACAATTAACGAGGTTTCTTCGAAGGAAGCATTTTCGGCATTAGTCGAAAAGGTGCATGCTACAGAAGGTGTTGGAGTTATCGAAGTTCAAGTGGCAAAAGATTTTTCACGTGGTTATTTCATTATTGAAGCATCTAATGAGGAAGCTGCAAAAACAGCATTACAAACACAAGGTGTTGCAATTGATTTAGTAAAGGAAGTACGTTTAATCGGGAAAGAACTTGATGAAGTGAAAGCAGGCGGCGAGCAAGTAAACTACCTAGTAGAATGGGAAATTCCAGCAGAAATCACAATGGAAAAATATTTAGAGCGTAAAAAGAAAAATTCCGTAAAATACGAAGAAGTTCCAGATGTTAAATTCTCTCGTACGTATGTATGTGAAGATATGACGAAATGTTTATGTTTCTATGATGCACCAGACGAAGCAGCTGTTAAACGTGCACGTGAAGCCGTACAAACACCGATCACATCATTAACGGAATTGGCAGACTAAAAGGAAAGGATGCGGGGACAATGGCATTGAACAAAGAATTGTTAGATCAAATCATCGATGAAAAACTGAAGCCCGTAGTGAAGAAGGTCGATGAGCAGGCACATTATGCAGAAGATTATATTTTAGCGCTAAGTGAGGCTGGTTTCTTCCAATCGGCAAATAAGAACCAATCGACGCTATTACAGGATGAGGCAGCGGTTGTTCGTGAAACGGCAAAGGTTTGTATGACAACAGCATTTTGCGTTTGGTGCCATTTAGCCGCATTAACTTATATACGTAATAGTAATAACACATATTTAAAGCAGATAATACTACCTGAGCTGGAAACCGGTGTTAAACTTGGTGCAACAGGGTTATCTAATGCGATGAAGTACTATTCAGGATTGGAAAAACTTCATTTGAAGGCAGAAAAGACAGATGAAGGCTATGTTATAAATGGAACATTGCCGGCTGTATCAAACTTGGGGAATCGTCATTACTTTGGTGCAGTTGCGACAGTCGATGATCATGAAATTTTGGTGCTTGTCCCAACTGATAGTAAAGGGCTTGACATGAATGAACGACTTGGTTTCCTTGGCGTGAATGGCAGCGCGACCTATTCATGCAAATTCGATCAAGTCTTAATTTCGAAAGACTTTGTTATTTCCGAGGATGCGAAAGCATTTTGCGATATTATTCGCCCTACGTTTATTTATTATCAAGTTCCGCTTGGAGCAGGTGTGATTGCCGCAGCAGTTGAAGGAATTGAAAAAGTTAAGGCGAAGCAAAACGGCTGTAACGAGTTTTTAAAAGTACAGGCAACCGAACTGCGCGATCATTATGAAAGAATTAATGCGGAGTTGAACAACTTGGCAAGTAATTTGACTTTGAAGGATATTGTCAACACACGTCTGCAAGCAGTGCACGATACTTTATCTGCCGTACAGGCAAATATGATTCACAATGGAGCTGCCGGTTATGTTGCAGGAAGTGTACCATCCCGCAAGTTGCGTGAAGCATACTTTTTTGCCAACTTGACGCCAACCGTGCGACATCTTGAAAAAATTAAATCATCTTTTGCTTGAGTTTGAAAAGGCAAGGACTATACGAAAATATCATTTTTCTCAACGGGGGAAATGATATTTTTTATTTTTCCATTTGTTATCTTAATCCATATTGACGAAAGAGTTTTTAAAGTTTTCTTCATCTTCGCTTCGAACTAGTAATTCAATGAGTGACATGAGAAAATGGATGAGTAGAAAAAGGGGGATCGGCATGGATATTAAATTAACTGAAAAACAAATAAAAAATCTATGCGGAACCGTTTCTTTTAAAAAAGGGCAAACTTTTTATCAAACAGGGAAAGTGAATTTCCTGCAATACACGGATATGTATGGAGAAGCGGTTGTAAAAAGCACAGAACAATTCGTTGTCCGCATAGAAAAAGAGGGCACAGGTCAATTTAAGTCAACGTGCAGTTGCCCAACATTGGGTGATTTCAGCAAAAGCTGTCAACATGTAGCGGCAGTTCTGATCGCTATTTATAATCTCAACAAAAACAAGACACAATCTCTGCCAAATGAGGAATACGATGTAAGTAATATTTCTGAAAACAGTTTTCTTTCTATTTTTAAACAACAGCCGGTACAAACAACAAGTCGGCAGCGACACTTCGAAAAACGGGAAGTATTGGATGTACAATTCTCGATAACACCTGTTCAATATACAGAACAAGACCCCCTTATCGGAATGCAACTTCAAGTTAATGGAGACCAAGTTTTATCAATTCGTGAGTTTTTAACACATATAAAAAATAAAAAACCATACCGGATTTCCCGTAATACAACCTATAATTTTGAACAGTTTTGTTTTGACGAACAGCATGACGCCATCTTACAGCTCCTGATTAAAATTGTAGAAGATGATGCACTTTATAATGACATGCATGTACAAAATCAGGAGCAACAATTGCTGATTATTCCGCCTTCATCGTGGAATGTACTTGCTTCATTGATTCCGAATACGAAAAATGTGTCATTAATTTATCAAAATGAACGCTATAGCGAAGTTAATATACAAACAAAACCTACAGCACTTCGCTTTTACATTGAAGCAAAAGGGAAAGAGTATCGGCTTTATATAGAAGGAATTGAACGTGCTGTCTTACTTCCTAGTTACCGGTTAGCGCTATTTGAAGGCGAACTGACACATTTGAGTGAAGACAGCTTAATGCAGCTTTTCGAATTAAGGCAAATGCTGCTGCAAAAACCTTTCTTAACAATTGAACATTCACACTGGGATTACTTTAGGGAACAGGTCATACCTAAACTGAAAAAAATAGGTAATG
Source organism: Solibacillus sp. FSL R5-0449 (assembly GCF_037975215.1). Lineage (NCBI taxonomy): Bacteria > Bacillati > Bacillota > Bacilli > Caryophanales > Caryophanaceae > Solibacillus > Solibacillus sp. FSL R5-0449. The sequence goes on along the minus strand of NZ_CP150239.1, from coordinate 2,306,764 downwards.
TCGAAATGGCGCGGGAACTTTCGGTAAAACAGATGGAAAATCCGTTAGTTGTAAACGTTTATTTAGACCGTCTGAAAAACCGTTTCCTTGCAGGTGTGGAATTTCAGTACGGACAATTTGTCATTCAACCATTGGATGATCAGCTTTCGGATGACGTGTTCATCATACGGGATATTGAAAAGGAAGCGGCGGTATTGGCGTTGATGGATGAAAGCGGCTTTACAAAAACGGATGGCGGCTACTATATGCAGAATGAGGAACTTGAATATGAGTTTTTATATCACCAGCTTCCAAAGCTCACAAAGCTCGCGAAAATCTATGCAACCAATTCTGTTAAACTGCGGATTGCCAAAGAAAACAACTTTCCGAAAATCCGGGTGAATGTCCAAAAGGAACGGACAAACTGGCTGGAATTTAAATTTGAAATGGACGGGGTTACAAATAAGCAAATTAAAGAAATATTAGCGGCCATCAAAGTAAAGCAAAAATATTACCGTTTACAAGATGGGGCGTTGCTGTCTCTGGAGACGAGGGAAATTGAAGAAATTCAGCGCTTCCTTCGAGCAATTCCAGCTCAGGATGATGAGTATGAGTTATCCTTTAATATGCCGATATTGGATAGTCTGCCGTTTTTGGAGCAGTTTGAACAAAGTGACGTTTTCAAAGCGGAAGAATCGTTTAAACAGTTTACAGGACAGTTACTACATCCTGAATCTTTGACATTTGAAGTTCCGGAAAGTTTGGAACCGATTCTTCGCGATTATCAGAAACATGGTTTTAACTGGTTGAAATTGCTCTCGAATTATGGATTCGGTGGTGTGCTTGCCGATGATATGGGACTTGGAAAAACGGTACAGAGTATTGCGTTTATCGTATCTGAATTGCCGATAATCCGTGCGAACAAACAGCCGGTTCTTATTGTTTGTCCATCATCGCTTTCGTACAATTGGCTGTATGAGTTTATGCAATTTGCACCGGAAGTCGAAGCGATTGTCATTGATGGGGAAGTAGCGGAGCGGCGTCATTTACTGCGTACTATGGAAGATCATGATGTCATTATTACAACTTATCCATTATTACGTAAAGATAGCGCATTTTATGAACGTCAGCATTTCCATACCGTATTTTTTGACGAAGCGCAGGCATTTAAAAACCCTGTAACACAAACAGCAAGAACAGTGAAGAGAATCCAGGCTACAAATCGCTTTGGGTTAACAGGCACACCGATTGAAAATTCATTATCGGAATTATGGTCGATTTACCGCGTCATCTTTCCGCAGCTGTTTCGTGAGCTGGAGGAGTTCCGTCATATGCAGCGAAAAGATATTGCACGAAGAGTACGGCCATTTCTTCTTCGCCGAATGAAAGAACAGGTATTAGGAGAGTTGCCTCAAAAAGAGGAAATGATTGAAAAAGCAGAATTGTTACCGGAGCAAAAGGCGTTGTATGCGGCCTATTTGGCTAAGTTGCGTGTTGATACAATGAAGCATCTGGACAAAGAAACGTTTCATAAAAATCGTATCCGTATTTTGGCGGGAATTACGAGACTGCGTCAAATCTGCTGTCACCCGGCACTGTTTGTAGAAGGCTACAAAGGTGGTTCCGCGAAGTTTGAACAGCTGTTCCGGTTATTAGAACAATCAAAAGCATCCGGACGACGCGTATTGATATTTTCACAGTTTACGCAAATGCTTAAAATGATTGCGACAGAGCTTTCCAAGCGCGCGGAACAATATTTTTATCTTGATGGGCAAACGCCATCGGAAGATCGGATTGCGCTTTGTAACTCTTTTAATGATGGAGAGCGTGATCTGTTTTTGATTTCATTAAAAGCAGGGGGTACCGGACTGAATCTAACCGGGGCAGATACTGTCATTTTATATGATTTATGGTGGAATCCGGCAGTCGAGGAGCAAGCAGCTGACCGTGCCCATCGTATGGGGCAAAAGGAAGTTGTTCAAGTTATTAAGCTTATCGCCAACGGAACGATTGAGGAAAAAATGAGTGAGCTTCAACAGAAGAAGAAAATGCTTATTTCGGATATATTGGACGGTGATGAATCGTCGAAGGGAACTTTAACCGAGCAGGATATCCGTGAAATTTTAATGATATAAAAAGGTTATGAGGACATTTTTATGCACCTCATAACCTATTTTTATATTTCTGGTGTACGCACAATTAAAACATCGCAAGTTGCATGTCGAACGATTGCTTCTGTAGTGGAGCCCATGAATATCTGCTCGGCCGCATTCGATCCTGTGGCACCGCAAATGATAATATCTGCCGGCGCATGTTCTGAAAGCTTTCTTGCTAAAATTGTTTTAGGCGTCCCTTTTATTAAAATTTTATTGACCGCAGGAATGCCGGCTTCTTTTGCTTCCAATTCATAGCGGTCCAATAAAACTTCACCATGTTTTCGAACCAATTCAACCATATTATCGTAAAGCATATCAAAAGATGCGGAGAAGCTCGTATCGATTACATGGATAATGTGAAGAGTCGAACCGATATTTCGTTTTGCTATATCAATTGATTTTTGAAAAGCAAGTTCGCTTATTTCTGAACCATCTACTGCAACAACGATATTTTCATAATGATTTGCCATAACAAATTCCTCCTTCATCTATTGAATAAAGTATATCAAATATATGAACCTCGGTATAACGATGACGCCGAGAACATGAGATGAGGAGTCGCCATCAATCTACTATATTATTTTGTAGGCAGGATTTTCAGGATCTTTTGAATACGATATGCAAAGAATCCGGCAAAAATTGAAAGAATAATATCTTTAGGCATTGGAGGAATCATCCAAAGCCATGCCATTTTGAAAGTAAAACCTTCAGGTGCGGATGCCCATAATGTATAGGCAAAATACATCCACGTTGTTCCTATAATATAGTTAACTGCCATCGCAACTAACGCACCAATAATATAGGCAAGTCGCGTTTGAAACTTTTCGGCAATTTTACCGGCAATATATGCACTGATAATAAATGTTACGATAAAGCCGAAAGTCGGAAGCAGAATTGCCGAAAATCCACCTGTGAATTTAGAAAATACCGGTGCCCCTGCTAATCCAATAAACATGTATACGGCACATGCAATGGCACCTTTTTTTGATCCAAGCACTAAACCTGCTAATATTGCAAAAAATGCTTGTAAAGTTATCGGCACACCACCGACCGTTAGAAACGGTACGAACGAAGTAATATTTGCTCCTACCATAATAAGTGTCGCAAAAAGTGCACTATAAATTAAATCAATCGTTTTAAAACTTTGTGTTTTGTGAACAGTCTCCATAAATTACTCCCCTTATTGTTAACTTCTATATTATTTTAGTTAACATAAATATAAAATGAGGATTGTTTTGTGTCAACTTTTATTTTCGATAGGTTAACATATTAAATGAGCTTTTTTATAGAAAGGTCGGACGTAATTTTGGTTAACTTGCATAAAAAAGTTTATAATAAGTGCATCTTTGAAAGAAATGAGGCGAAAACAATGACAGATAAAAAGAAGAATTTCGGTTTTCGTTTTAATAACAGTTACATGGAGTTGCCGCAAACTTTTTATTCCCATGTAACGGCTAATGAAGTGACATCACCTTCCATCGTCATCTTTAACCGGACATTAGCAGAACAGCTTGGTTTAGAGGCTCAGGAACTAAAAGAACATGGTGCCGCTATTTTGGCAGGACATGAAATGCCGGATGGTGCTGCGCAAATTGCACAGGCCTATGCGGGTCATCAATTTGGTCATTTTAATATGTTGGGCGACGGAAGAGCGTTATTACTGGGAGAGCATCTTACACCGAATGGAGAACGATTTGATCTTCAATTGAAAGGATCCGGTCGTACACCGTATTCTCGTGGCGGTGATGGACGAGCTGCACTCGGCCCGATGTTGCGGGAATTTATCATCAGTGAGGCAATGCATGCACTTTCGATTCCGACAACACGCAGCTTAGCTGTTACTGCAACAGGGGATGTTATCTATCGGGAGACAGCTTTGGAAGGCGCTGTTTTAACTCGTGTCGCTTCAAGTCACTTGCGGGTCGGTACGTTTCAATATGCGGCTGCATTTGGTGAACCGGAAGATTTAAAAGCTTTGGCGGATTATGCAATAGAGCGCCATTATCCTGAGCTATTGCAGCAAGAAAACCGCTATCTTGCATTTCTTGAATCAGTGCTTGACAGACAAGCGGCCCTTATAGCGAAATGGCAAAGTGTCGGCTTTATTCATGGTGTAATGAATACGGATAATATAACGATCAGCGGTGAAACAATTGATTATGGTCCATGTGCGTTTATGGATACATATGATGTGGCAACGGTATTCAGTTCGATTGACCGTCAAGGGCGTTATGCCTACCGCAATCAGCCACCGATCGCATCATGGAACTTAACACGTTTTGCCGAGAGTTTACTGCCGCTCCTTCATGAAAAGGAAGAAGAAGCAGTCCAACTGGCTCAAAATACTCTTGGAAAATTCCCATCTATGTATGAAGCTTATTATTACAGTGAAATGCGGGAAAAATTAGGTCTGCTTTCGATTGATGAACAGGATGAAAAGCTGATTGATAATCTGCTGGATTTAATGGAAGAACACGAGGCGGATTATACAAATACATTCCGTGCATTGTCGGAAGGTAAGCGACCGAACAATGACTTGTTCCAGTCAGACGCCTTTAAAAAATGGGAAGAAACATGGTTTGAACGGATCGGACAGCAGGACACGACGATTGAAGAAACGATGCAAGTAATGCAGTCTGTTAATCCAGCCTTTATTCCTAGAAATCATTTTGTGGAACAGGCAATTGATCAATTTGCTGAAGGTGACCCATCAATGTTTGCGGAGATGCTGCAAGTGCTGACAAGTCCGTTTAGCATGACAGAGCAGTACAAAAAATATACAGAGCCGCCGACAGACGAAGAACCACCGTTTGTAAGCTATTGCGGGACATAAAAAGGAGCACGGTACAACGTATAAGTTGTTGCCGTGCTCCTTTTTTATTAGCTAATAAAAAAACATCCATTTCTTCAAAGAGAGAATGGATGTTTTTGTTACCCTGTATTGTTAATTAAGATAGACGGTTACGGTAGTCTTCATATTGGAATGTACGAACTACTTTTACACCATCTTGTTCATTGTATGTGCAAATACTTGGTAAATTTACACCGTTGAACATATGCGTTTTTACCATTGTATAATGGGCCATGTCCGTAAAGACAAGTTTATCGCCTGCTTGAAGCGGTTCATCAAAAGAATAGTCTCCGATAATGTCACCTGCTAAGCAAGTCATACCGCCTAATCGATAAGTGTAAGCTTTTTCGTTTGGCTGACCTGAACCGATAATATGCGCGCGATAAGGCATTTCAAGTGTATCCGGCATATGGCAAGTAGCTGAAGAGTCGACAATTGCAAGCTCCATACCGTTATGCACGATATCAAGCACTGTTGCCACTAAATACCCTGTATTCAGTGCAATTGCTTCACCTGGCTCTAAAATTACTTTTACACCATATGTCTCTTGGATACGGTTGATTAAGCTGATTAATAGCTCAACATTATAACCTGGTTTCGTAATATGGTGACCTCCGCCGAAGTTGATCCACTTCATTTGATGCAAGTATTCACCATATTTCTCTTCGAAGTGTACTAAAATACGCTCCAGTACTTCAGCGCCTTGTTCACACATTGCGTGGAAGTGAATGCCTTCAACACCGTCAAGTTCATCCGGACGGAATGACTCCACCGGAATACCTAAACGCGAGTTAATATAGCAAGGGTCGTACAGAGGTGTTTCCACTTCTGAATAACCAGGATTTACACGTAAACCAATTGAAATATTTTTCTCGTGATTTAACACTTTGTCTTTGTATTTATTTAACTGATCAAATGAGTTAAATACAATATGGTCGACATACGTTAAATATTCATCGATTTCATGCTCTGCATAGGCAGGGGCATATGCGTGCACTTCCTTGCCGAATTCTTCGAAACCAAGACGTGCTTCAAATAGTGAAGAAGATGTGATCCCCGCTAAATAATTGCGCGCCATCGGAAATGTTGACCACATAGAAAAGCCTTTAAGTGCAAGTAAAATATCACAATTCGTACGATCTTGTACAGATTTTAATAGTTTTAAATTGCGCTCAAGTAATCGCTCGTCCACTACGAAGGCAGGAGATGGTGCCTGTGACCAGTCGATCCCTGTTTCTTCAGCAAGTGCAGCCGCCATCACAGGTTTTTTCACATTTTTGATGTCTGTCATTACGCTTTTTCTCCAGCAGAAGTGAATTCCAAGTCGATTAATTCAGGGTTTTCTGTTTCGTGCCATGGTAATCCCCATTTATTTAGTGCATCCATGAATGGGTCCGGATTGAAGTCTTCCACATTCCATACACCTGGTTTTTGCCATTCGCCGTTCATTACAAGCATAGCGCCGATCATTGCCGGTACACCAGTTGTGTAGGAAATCGCCTGTGAGCCAACTTCTCTGTAGCATTCTTGGTGATCACAAACATTGTATACATAGTAAGTTTTTTCTTTACCGTCTTTAATACCGCGAACGATACAGCCGATGTTTGTTTTACCTTTTGTAAGTGGACCTAATGTAGCTGGGTCTGGTAAAACAGCTTTTAAAAACTGGATTGGCTGAATCATTTGTCCTTGGAATTCGATTGGCTCAATTGAAGTCATACCTACATTTTCAAGAACGTTTAAATGTGTTAAGTATTTTTCACCAAACGTCATCCAGAAGCGGATTTGTTTTAAACCTTTAATGTTTTTCGCTAAAGATTCTAATTCTTCATGGTATAGAAGGTAGCAATCTTTTTCACCGATTTCCGGTAAGTTATAAACTGTTTTATATTCTAAAGGCTCCGTTTCAACCCATTCGCCATCTTTCCAGAAACGTCCGTTCGCAGTAATTTCGCGAATGTTGATTTCAGGGTTGAAGTTTGTTGCGAATGGAAGTCCGTGGTCCCCACCATTTGCATCAACGATATCGATGTAATGAATTTCATCGAAATGATGCTTTTGTGCATGCGCTGTGAATACGCCTGTTACACCTGGGTCAAAACCTGAACCTAGAAGCGCAGTAATCCCTGCTTCTTCAAAACGCTTTTTATACGCCCATTGCCATTTATATTCGAATTTAGCAGTATCTAAAGGCTCGTAGTTCGCTGTATCTACATAGTGAGTCTTCGTTGCTAAACATGCATCCATAATAGTTAAGTCTTGATATGGTAAAGCTACATTGATCACCACATCTGGATTAAATCCATTGATTAGGTCAATTAGTTCCTCGGTGTTATCCGCATCCACTTGTGCTGTGTGAATAATCGTTTTTCCACCATCTAATTTTTCTTTTAAAGCATCACATTTTGATTTTGTTCGACTTGCGATCATAATCTCTTCGAATACTTCTGAGTTTTGTACACATTTATGTACGACAACGCTAGCTACTCCACCAGCTCCAATAATCAATGCTTTACCCAATTTCTTGTCACGCTCCAAATCTATAATTTTTTGGTTTCATTTTTGAAACAAGATTGATTATATAGAATAGTACGGTAGTTAGCAATTATGTTCTCGAATTTTTTTTAGGAGAATTTAGAGAAATTTAAATCATAATTTAATATCATTTTTGTCTAAAGAAGAAAAAGCCCAGTGAGAAGTCAATTCCACTGGGCAGATATTTCTATTTAACTGTCTGTTTTTGCAAAAAGCTATCACGATTTGTAACGGCCTCAACAGCTTCATAAATTGTACTTTCAAAATGATTGACTTGAAGGGAAGTGACACCTTGAATTGTCGTTCCTCCTGGTGAACATACTTGATCGATCAATGCCCATGGGTGAGATTCGGACTGTAATACCATTTGCGCACTGCCTAAAACAGAGCTTGCTGCAATTTGAAGAGCCATATCTTTTGGCATTCCTTCACGAACTGCCGCACGTGCCAATGAGTCGATATAAAGGTAAGTGAAGGCAGGGGAAGCACAACCGATTGTTGTAAAGATTGAGAACAGATTTTCAGGAAGCTCGACAATTGTTCCGACTGTAGCAAATAGCTTCTCAACGATTGCTTTTTGATCGGTACTAGCTTTCTGAGTTGAGTAACAGCTTGTCGATGCCCCGATTGTAGCGTTGATATTCGGCATAACGCGGAAAATAGATGTTTCGCTTCCTAGTTCTTCGTGTAAATAATCGAGCGATTTTCCGGCAGCGATTGAAATGACGATATGGTTATTTGTCAGATGTTGTTTAATTGCAGGTAAAACCTCTTCAAACATTTGAGGTTTAACAGCGATAACAATAACATTCACTTGTTTCATTAACTGTTCAATCGAATCAGTTGCCTGAATGCCGTATTTATCTACTAGGTCATCCGTTTTTTCGCGGCTCCGATTCATCCCGTAGACATCAGCAGCATTAAACTGCTCGCTTGTAATCATGCCGTGAATAATCGCGCCAGCCATGTTTCCGAGACCGATAAATCCAAATTTCATTTTTAAAGCCTTCTTTCAATTAATAATTATATTTAATACGTAAAATATCATAGCGCTTAGTATACCGCACTGGTCGGTCAATGCAACCAGAACGACTTTTTCCAAGCTTATAATGATGTTAATTCAGTTGCAATCCTCAATAAAACGGGTTATTTCCACGTAAGAACGGGAACATTGAGTGAAAAGGAGAACGATTTCGGATTAAATCACGCATTCGAGTAATAAATTGTATATAACGATAATTTTTGAGTACTTATTGTTGGAATGTATAAACAACGTTAAAATAAATGCAATGGACGAAGAGTGCAGCTGCATTACTTTGTCGCCGATGGAGTGATTAGATGAAGGAAAACAAAAAAAATAAGGGTCAGGGAAAAGTAATTATTTTTCCGGGGATGATGGACCGGTTACTTAATGAAGCGAAATATTTGGCCGAAAATAACCAATACAAAGAAGCGAATGAGTTATTTGAGCAAGCTTTGTTGCTAGGTGAAGGGGATGAAGTGTCACTTAGTATATTTGCATACTCTTTATATGAAGAAAAAAATTTCGAACGTGCCAAACAAGTATGTGAGGAACTGCTTGCGATAGGTCCTAACATGTACTTTGAAGTGATGGAACTGTATTTAACTATCTGCATGCAGTTACGCCAATTTAAACAAGTTGAAAAAATTATCGAATCATTGTTTGATGAACAATTAATTCCTGAACATGAAGCCGAAAAGTTTGAAAGGCTTAAGAACCTGAATGCGCATATCGCCGAAAATCAGGAATCTCATTTTCAAGCACCAATTATAGAAGGTGACGAACTAGAGGAATTTACGGCAGCTGAATTTTTAGAAATGTCCGCACAACAGCAAATGATGCGTATCCATGAGCTTACGGAAAAAAATATCCGTCCGTATTCAGAGGAATTGAAAGCGGTCATTGAAAATGAGTCAATTCAACCGTTTATAAAAAGTTTATTGCTTATTCTTCTTGTTGAACAGGAAGTTAATTTGGATGTAACTGTATCAAAATTTGGTCAGTCCAAAGCATTGAACCCAGTGGATTTTCCGTTGCCGACAGAGCTGCCTCGATATAAGGAAATCTCGGAAAAAATTGCGGAACAGTTAGCGCAGGAGCCCTCGACATTGGAGTTTGCGATGCACTTGATCGACAAGCATGCAATTGTCCTTTACCCGTATGAATGGTCAGGATACGCCACTGAAGAAGTCGCTTCAGGCTATATTGATTATGTGAAAACAATGTTTGGTGAAGAGAGAGAAATGAATGATGAAATAGTAACTTTTTTACAAAACATAGAAAAAATGTCGGATTTGCAAGAGTAGTGAAAAAAGTTGAAACATTGAGCATCTATGTTATACTAAAATGGTTGTCAAACAATATATATGACAGTTTGTTTAATCAAACGAATGTTAACTTTGGAGGTAATATATATGTCAGTAAAATGGGAAAAACAAGAAGGTAACGAAGGTTTATTAACAGTTACTGTAGAAGCTGCAGAAGTTGATAAAGCTTTAGACCAAGCTTTCAAAAAAGTAGTAAAACAAATTAACGTACCAGGTTTCCGTAAAGGAAAAATGCCTCGTAACGTATTTGAAAAAATGTACGGTGTAGAAGCTCTTTACCAAGATGCTTTAGAAATCGTTATCAATTCTTCATACCCAGTTGCTTTAGACGAAGCTGGTATTGAGCCAGTTGATTACCCAGAAATCGCGGGTACTGAGAATTTCGCTAAAGGTACTGACTTCACATACACTGCAACAGTAACTGTGAAACCAGAACCTAAATTAGGTGAATATAAAGGTTTAGAAGTAACAAAAGGATCAGCTGAAGTAACAGACGAAGAAGTTCAATCTTTAATCGACGCTCAATTAGCTAAAAAAGCTGAATTAGAAATTAAAGAAGATGAAGCAATCGTTGAAGGCGATACAGCTGTAATCGATTTCGAAGGTTTTGTTGGTGAAGAAGCATTCGAAGGCGGTAAAGGTGAAGACTACGCATTAGAAATCGGTTCTGGTTCATTCATTCCAGGTTTCGAAGAGCAATTAGTAGGCGCTAAAACTGGTGAAACGAAAGATGTAGTAGTTACTTTCCCAGAAGAGTACCATGCTGCTGAATTAGCTGGTAAAGAAGCGAAATTCGTAGTAACAGTTAAAGAAGTTAAAACAAAAGTATTACCAGAATTAACTGATGAGTTCGCTAAAGAAATCGATCCAGAAGTTGAAACTGTAGAAGCATTACGTACTAAATTAAAAGAAACAACTTTAGCTAACAAAGAAGCAGACGTTGAAGCGTCTTTACGCGACGAGTTAGTTGAAAAAGCTGCTGCTAATGCAGAAGTTGAAATTCCACAAGGTATGATCAACACTGAAGTTGACCGTATGATTCAAGAATTCGGCCAACGCTTACAAATGCAAGGCATGAACTTAGACTTATACTACCAATTCTCAGGTCAAAACGAAGAAGCATTACGCACTCAAATGGCTGAAGAAGCTGTAAACCGTGTACGTGTATCTTTAGTTTTAGAAGCAATTGGTCAAGCTGAAAATATTGAAGTATCTGAAGAAGATATCAATACAGAAGTTGAAAAAATGGCTGCTCAATTCGGTATGTCTAACGACCAAATTTTAACTGCTTTAGGTGGAACTCAAGTTCTTGAGAACGATATCCGCACTCAAAAAACAGTTGAATTCCTAGTTGAAAACGCTAAAATTTCAAACTAATTATTTGTTTTGAGTTATCGAATTTAAATTCGATCCTGTACTGATTCATGACCATGGTGAATCAAGAATCAGTACCGACAAGTATCGGTTTTATTACTGGGCTACCGTCTCACATAAAGGTAAAACTAGTACGGATTGAATAAAATGAGATTTTGACAAGGTACGGTATTCCCGTGCCTTGTTTTCTACCTTTGAATACATACATATAATAGTTGGTTCATTTGAATATTTAATGATAAAAAGTTACAATATAAAGTGAAACTTAAATCAGTGGGGTTCTTTATCTCCCACTGATTGTTAGTTGAACGAATCGGGCTTTTACGGGTAGTTGATTTCCCGTCTTTCCTATCGCTGTACTTTAGTCGAAAGGCGGGAATCATACTACCCGTTAATGCGGGATAACTTCATTAACTATTGAACAGCCAACAAAGTTTAATAGGACATAAAATAAGCTAGTAACAACGCGCAATCAATTTATTTGATAAAACAACTAGAATCTTGTAAGATTGTTGCTTGAATAGGGGTGAACCAAATTGTTTAAATTTAATGATGAAAAAGGCAATTTAAAATGCTCTTTTTGTGGTAAGCCACAAGAACAAGTTCGTAAACTGGTTGCAGGACCAGGCGTATATATTTGTGACGAATGTATCGAACTATGCTCGGAGATCGTAGTGGAAGAGTTAGGGATCGAAGAGGAAATCGAGTTCAATGAAATTCCAAAACCTAAAGAGATTTTAAATATTTTAGGTGAATATGTAATCGGACAAGAACGTGCAAAAAAAGCATTGGCAGTTGCTGTATATAATCACTATAAACGTATTAATTCGAATTCAAAAATTGACGAGGTTGAATTATCAAAATCGAATATCGTATTAATCGGACCAACTGGTAGCGGTAAAACTTTACTTGCTCAAACGTTGGCGCGTATTTTAAATGTACCATTCGCAATTGCTGACGCGACAAGCTTAACTGAAGCAGGTTATGTTGGTGAGGATGTTGAAAATATTCTTTTAAAACTAATCCAGGCTGCAGATTATGATATAGAACGTGCAGAAAAGGGTATCATTTATATTGATGAGATTGATAAGGTTGCTCGTAAATCTGAAAATCCATCTATTACACGTGACGTATCAGGCGAAGGTGTACAACAGGCATTACTGAAAATTTTAGAAGGTACAGTTGCAAGTGTTCCACCACAAGGCGGACGTAAGCATCCACATCAGGAGTTCCTTCAAATCGATACTTCGAACATCCTATTTATCGTAGGTGGCGCATTTGATGGTATTGAAACAATTATTAAACGTCGTCAAGGTGAAAAAGTAATTGGATTTGCTTCAACACAGAACAAAGGGATCGATGAAGATGCTTCAATTATGTCTCAGCTAATTCCTGAAGACTTATTGAAATTCGGTTTAATTCCGGAATTCATCGGACGTTTACCTGTATTGGCTACTTTAGAGCAGTTAAATGTTGATGCATTAGTACAAATTTTAACTGAGCCTAAAAATGCTTTAGCAAAACAATACCAAAAAATGTTGGAGCTGGATGATGTTGCACTAGAGTTTGAAGATGAAGCCCTTGTCGAAATTGCCAAATTGGCAATCGAACGCAAAACAGGTGCCCGTGGTCTTCGTTCAATCATCGAAGCGACAATGCTTGATGTAATGTTTGAATTGCCTTCACGTGAAGATATTAAAAAATGTATCATCACAGCTGAAACAATTCGTGATAAAGCAGAGCCAAAATTAATTTTGGATGATGGTTCTGAATTGAAAAAAGATGACAACAAAAAAACTTCAGCTTAATTTATAGCTGAATGGATTCCAACAATGTAGCTGACTTAGACTTCACAAGCAAGTCCAAAGTCAGCTTTTTCTTACAAAACGTATATACATAAAGTTTCGGGTATTTTCGCCGAATGTTACAGATTTTGAAGCGTTATTTATGGTTATTCCAGTATTTAGAGCACATAAACTCGGAAAAATCTGGACACAGTTACGCTAAGGCGTAATTGACAAGGAACTAACACATACTTATATTGCGGGTTGTTTTTAAGATTTGGATGGAGGTGAATACCCGCGTGACAAAAAAATTAACTAATATGCCAGTTTTACCGTTAAGAGGACTTCTTGTATACCCAACGATGGTTTTACATATTGATGTGGGTCGGGAACGTTCTATTGCTGCACTAGAACATGCGATGCTTGAAGATAGCACAATCTTTTTAGTAACTCAAAAAGATCTACGTGTTGATTCACCGGGAAAAGCAGATCTTTATAAAATGGGAACATTAGCGAAAGTAAAACAAATGCTAAAACTTCCAAATGGAACATTACGTATTCTGGTTGAAGGTTTAAACCGTGCGGAAATGGTTCGTTATGAAGATTCCGGTAAATTTACAACGGCAGATTTAGAACTATTTGAAGATGAGCTGCACAAAGATGCGGAAACCGAAGCTTTAATGCGTACGGTATTATCGTATTTTGAAAAATACGCAAAATCTTCAAATAAAATTACGACAGAAACAATCGAATCGGTGCTTGATATTGAAGAACCGGGCCGTTTAGCGGATGTCATTGCTTCTCATTTACCTTTCAAGATTAATGAAAAGCAAGAAGTGCTCGATATAACGAACATTAAAAAGCGTTTAGATCACTTAATGATTCGTTTGCATGACGAGCAGGAGATATTAAATCTCGAGAAAAAAATCAGTACAAAAGTGAAGCAGGCGATGGAGCGCACACAGAAAGAGTATTATCTGCGTGAGCAAATGAAAGCAATTCAAACAGAGCTTGGTGATCGCGAAGGGAAAACGGGAGAAATTGCCGAACTTCGTAAAAAAATCGATAGTGCCGGAATGCCTGAGTCTACACAAAAAGTTGCATTAAAAGAACTGGATCGCTACGAAAAGCTGCCTGCTGCAAGTGCAGAGAGTGGTGTCATCCGCAACTATTTGGAATGGCTTGTTTCGATTCCTTGGACAGAAAAAACGGAAGACCGTATTGATATTGCGTATGCAGAAGAAATTTTAAATCGCGATCATGATGGCTTGGAAAAGGTAAAAGAGCGTGTTTTAGAATATTTATCAGTACGTCAATTAATGAATTCATTGCGCGGTCCGATTTTATGTTTAGCAGGACCTCCGGGCGTAGGTAAAACGAGTTTAGCGCGTTCTATTGCAGAAAGCCTTGACCGTAAGTTTGTCCGTGTTTCACTTGGCGGTGTGCGCGATGAGTCTGAAATTCGTGGTCACCGTCGTACGTATGTAGGCGCAATGCCGGGACGTATCATTCAAGGAATGAAAAAAGCAGGTACGACAAATCCTGTATTTTTACTTGATGAAATTGATAAAATGTCAAATGACTTCCGTGGAGACCCATCTGCTGCTATGCTGGAAGTACTGGATCCGGAGCAAAACAATACATTCAGTGATCACTTCATTGAAGAGCCATACAATTTGCAGGATGTATTATTTATCGCAACAGCAAATGATTTAAGTACGATTCCTGCACCATTACTGGACCGTATGGAGGTCATTAATATTGCGGGTTATACAGAGTTCGAAAAAGTAGAGATTACGAAGAACCACTTGATTCCGAAGCAGATGAAGGAACATGGTTTAAAGAAAACGCAAATGGCAATGAAAGATGAAGCCATTACGGATTTAATTCGTTACTATACACGTGAAGCTGGTGTTCGTGGGTTAGAACGTCAAGTTGCAACGGTTTGCCGTAAAGCTGCGAAAAAAATCGTATCCGGCGAAAAGAAAAAAGTAACGGTCAACTCAAAAGTATTAGTAGATATGCTTGGGAAACACCGCTTCCGCTATGGACAGGCGGAAATGGAAAACCAAGTAGGTGTTGCGACAGGTCTTGCCTATACGACAGTCGGTGGAGACACATTGCAGATTGAGGTTTCATTAACACCTGGTAAAGGTAAATTAATTTTAACAGGGAAGCTTGGCGATGTAATGAAGGAATCCGCTCAAATAGCGCTTTCATTTGTCCGCACATTAACTAATGATTTAGGTGTCGATGCGGATTATTTCGATCAGCACGATATTCATGTCCACGTTCCGGAAGGTGCAGTACCTAAAGATGGCCCGTCAGCAGGTATTACGATGACGACTGCAATAGTTTCTGCAATAACTGGAAAAGCAATTAAACGCGAAATTGGAATGACGGGAGAAGTAACATTACGTGGTCGTGTACTGCCGATCGGTGGCTTAAAAGAGAAATCATTAAGTGCTCACCGTGCGGGATTGACGACGATTATCATTCCGCAAGACAATGAACGTGATATTGATGATATTCCTGAAACAATTCGTGAGCAACTCACATTTAAACTAGTTTCACAAGCGGAAGAAGTTCTTGCGCTCGCACTAGATGGAGGTTTTAATAAGTAATGAAAGTCCATAACGTAGAAATGATCGGCAGCTTTGTCCGACCAGAACAGTTCCCGGAAGACGGGCTACCTGAATTCGCTTTAGCGGGTCGTTCAAATGTCGGCAAATCTTCGTTTATCAATCGTATGATTGGCCGTAAAGCAATGGCGCGTATTTCGTCAAAGCCTGGTAAAACACAACAGCTGAACTTCTATAAAATTGAAGAACAGCTCTATTATGTTGACGTACCCGGCTACGGCTATGCAAAAGTTTCAAAATCAGAACGTGCAGCATGGGGAAGAATGATCGAGCAGTACTTTATGAGTCGTGAACAGTTAAGAGCGGTTGTCTTAATTGTTGATATCCGTCATAACCCTACTTCAGATGACTGCATGATGTATGATTTTTTAAAGCATTACAATATCCCGGTAATCGTTGTCGCAACGAAGGCCGATAAAATTCCGAAAGGAAAATGGGATAAGCATAAAAAGATTGTTCGCGAAACATTACAAATGGAAAAGCAAGATCCATTAATTGTGTTTTCTTCTGAAAAAGGTCTTGGTTTTGAAGAAGCCTGGGCCGAAATTGAATCACGCATGTAAACAATGCAACCCCGAATTAACTTTCGGGGTTGTTTTTATTTGGGCAATTTTCCTGTTTGAAATAATAATAATTACTTGATATTCATAGTATTTTGCCGATAAAGGTAAATAGGAGGTGTACTTTGGATATTGCTGCATTAGCGATGTCGATGAAACAAAATGAATTGATTCATGATGTTTCATTGGCCATGACGAAAAAAGTGATGGAGTTTCAGCAAGAAAATGCGGAACAAATAGTCGAAGTGATCGATGCGTCACACCCCGTATTAGGTAAAACAATCGATATTTCCGTATAAATAATTTCGACAACCAATGCCAATAGTCGGCAAATTTGTTACACTTATATAGGTCCTGCAACAATATTTGGGATTAAATACAAATATTTTCAGGCGTTTACTTTGATTAAAAAGAAAAGTTACTGAGAGAAGGAGGCGGAAAAATTGCTTAAAAAAATCATTACCGTATTGATGGCAATTACTTTTGCTTTAGCAATCTTACCAACAGGGCAGCAAGCTGAAGCATCAAATACATATACATTTATGAAAGCAAATTATAATGAAACCGAGGATAAGAAAGGGAATGTCACACGAACATTAAAAAGTGTCACATTAAAAAACAGCGCAGGGAAAACCGCAACATTTAATCTTGCAAATACGCAGAAATACTATATTAATAATACGCTGACAACAATTGCAGGGTTTAAAGCAGGCATGAGTGTCACGATTAAATTAAACTTAGGCAAAATTACTGAAATGCGTGGTTCTACAAATGTAGAAGGCGGTTCAATCGTCGAAAACAGCAAACAAGTAACCGGTGCTGTGACACAGATTGATCCGAACGGTTTGCAGATCCGTGTAAAAATCGATGGCTCTTCAACGAAAAATTATACAGTGACAAATAATACGGAAGTGTTCAAAGGAAACTCATCAGTAGATTTAAGCACACTTTATGTAGGAGACCGTGTCCGCTTAAAATTTGCAACAGCCAATACTTCCCGCATCGCTGAAATTACGATTATGAGCACAGCCAATATGGTAACGGAGTTATATAAAGCAGATTTAAATACAGTTAATACTAACAAAAATTCACTAAATGTTAAAAATGCCCATCCTTTACTAAACTGGCGTTTTGGAACAGTAAGAACAAAAACACAGGCAACATTCAATTTTACAAATAATACAAGCATTTATGTAGGGAATAAGAAAATTTCAAAAAGCCAACTGAAAAACTATAAAAATAGTGAACTATATTTTGTAACTAAAACTCAGTTCAGCAAAGAAGTAATCGATAAGATTATTGTATTAGCTAAAAATGAGCGTACATTCTATCAACCTATTACAAGTGTCAATCTTGGTGTAAACACGCTACAACTTAAAAACTCTTTAAAATTAAATTACCATAACGGTTCGATTTTAATCCGCAATGGCCGTTTAGTAGAACCAGAAGGCCTTATTGCGCTTGATTTAGCACAAAAACCAATCTCGACAACGGCGTTTGTATTAACGGATGGGGCGACTAAGAGTGATTATGCCCATATCGTCAATATTACAAATGATGCTTATTTAGCACCAAATCTATCGAAATACAAACTTTACTTTGGCCGAATTGATGTGGCGGATTTAGATGCTTATGAAGTGGAATTATCAGATTTACAACGCTTCGATAATCATTTCTGGAATACGGATAAATCCATTACATCATTTGCTTTCAGTAATTCAACAATCGCATCAGAACTGGATGGAACGAAGCAATTTAAAGTCATTCCGGAACTGGATCTCGATTTATATGATAATTACACAAATTCACCAAATCCATACTACGGATATTTCTTTGTAAATGATGGTCATATTGAAGGCATTCATTTTGTGCCAAATGAAAAACTGGCTACGTTAACATTAACTGGCCGTGCAAGTTCGATTAATTTCAATACGAAAAAGATATCTGTTGTTAACAGTAGCCAGTGGAGCAAGGATGGTCATTGGAGCTACCGTTCCGGTTCACTTTCACTCGACCTGTCTAAAGCGATGATTATTAAAGATGGGGAAGTTATCGACATTACTGATATTCATAAGGCAGATCATGTAACAGCGATTGCACGCTCTACATCGGAGGTCTATGTACTATTAGTGAACTAATTTAAAAAGGTGTGCGGGAGCATTTTCCCGCACACCATTTAAACTAAAATGATTTTAAAGAAATGGGGGACGAATTTGTGAGAAAGAAACTTTGCTTCACCTTCCTACTGGCATGCTCATTTTTTCTGATGCTGCTCCCTTCACTGAGTTCCGCACAATCTATTGATTTAACAGGCGGTATTAAAAATGAATATGAATATGAAGAATACTTTTTCTTAACAGGAAAGCCGATTAAATTTACAGGTACAAATAAAAATGCAACGATTTCTACGAAAGAGTCAAAAGGCAAGTTAACTGAAACATACAAGTTTACATTGGCTGGACCTAATGGAGAGAAGCTGACACGAAATTTTACGTATACATACGATGTGACGAACTATGACCAAGTAGGGCAAAGTTCGGCAACGGGTGAGGTTACTAAATTTACTGAGAAAATTACAGTTGGCGAAAGAACATTTACACTGGCGGATTATCAGCTGTCTAAAAGTACGATTACAGACAAACGGCCGGCATCCGACTATTATTCAGGCAATGCGATTGCCCGCAAAACATATACCGAAACAACAGGCCGTGGCAAAAATGCTGTGACAAAAACGATAACAGTACATGCAGATAGCCGAAACGAAGGATATGAAAACTTCTGGGGAGCTACAGAAACACAAATTACAGATTTTGAGATTGAATTTGATGACGGGACGATCGGGACAGTGAACAACAAAGTATCGACATCCAAGTCACGTACATTGGAATATAACGAAAGCGATGCATCTTTATCCAGTTTTTACGGCAACTATAAAACGATTAGCTCAGCCGATTCGCTATCGGAATATGAATATGATTTGCCTGATAGCGAGGGAACGGTCGCAAGCAATATCGATTATATGCCGAAGCTGGAAATGCTGAAAATCCCTAAATTCCGTGATTTATCTTCCAACTGGGCACGTGAGCAGATTGAAAAACTGTATTCACTTGGCATATTGGATGATCAATCGAACTTCTATTCACCAAATACACCTGTACAGCGCTACGATTTTGCAGTTGCTATTGGTAAAGCAATCGACCTTCGTGTATTGGAAGAAACGAACCGCAAAAAGACACAACCATCTATTTTTAAAGACGTGAAACGTACAGAAAAAGATTACAATTATTTAGTAGCGACTGTTGATAAAGGTGTTATTAAAGGGAAAAACCCAACGACATTTGATCCCGACGGTTTTTTAACACGCCAGCAGGCAGCAACAATTTTAGTGCGTGCACTGGGGCTGGAAGGAAAAGCGCCTGAACCGGGCTATACAACAGACTATAAAGACGACTATAAAATTACGGATTATGCACGCGATGCAATCTATGTCGCGACAGAGTTAGGATTAATGTCAGGAAGTGACGGTTATTTCAATCCGAAAGCTACATTGACACGTGCACAATCTTCTGCGATTATTGAACGATTTTTACGTTATTTAGAATCAGATTTAAAAGAGAATTACCGTGACAATATTCTGTTCTTTAACTAAGGGGTTGCAAACATGAGTAAGATGAAAAAAATAATGGCCATGCTGCTCAGTTGTCTTCTTGTATTTTCCGTAGTATTTCCGTTTGGTGCTACGGAAACGGAAGCTGCAAGCAAGAAAATTTCGGATATATCACAAAAAAATTCGAAGTATAAAGCAGCCAAGTGGACAATTGATAATGATTATTTGCAGTTGTATAAAGGCAATAAGTTCCAATCCGGCACACTCGTGATGGAATGGCAGATGCTGCAGTTTTTAGCAAAGATGGACAAAAACTATCATTTCAATACAAATGATAAAGATATGCTTTATGAATATTATGGTGATTTGAATATCCCGTTATATGGCGTGGATAATAAATCAAAGCGCAATGCCAATATTTCACGTGGCCACTTTGCAAGGCTCTATGCGGCGGTAAATGGTCTTGATTTATCCGAAATCCAGGCAGTCAGATATTTATATATGAATGAAATTACAACAGGTACAACAGGAAAACGAACTTATGAAGACTATAAGCCGACACGCAATATTAATCGCGGTGATATGGCGGTCTTCATGTACCGCATCAATCAACAAGGGAAGTTGGCGATTGAAGGCCTGGCAAGTGCTCCATCAGGCAAAGATAACAATAAAATTACATTACCTGTGAACTTTGTTGAGAGTAAGAACGGTACTGTGACGATTCCGACAACTCCGGGTAAAAACACGGATGATAAAGCGACACGTCCTGATGTTTATAAAGCGGTTAAAAAGATAAATGTAGAAAACGAAGAACTTACAGCAAACGGCGTCGATTCAACTTTAATTACGATTGATTTGCGTGATAGTTACGGTAATGACATTTCATATGATGAATCATTGGCATTTAAGGTGACTTCAAAAGCCGGGGCAAAAGTATCGGAAACGAATACAAGTACAAGCGGTCAATCAACAACAGTTTATACTGATGGACCACAGCTTAGCGTCTATGTAACGGCACCTGCTTTGACAAAATCAGTAGTCGATACAATCCGCTTTGAGATGATTAATCCATCAGAAAAATATTACACATATAAAAATCAGGTCATTGAAGCATCTGTCCGCTATGTACCGAAAGCGGAACTTCGAATTACTTATGAAGTGTTTGATCCGGAACAGACAGAATGGAACGGCGGAACGGTTGATCCTGGCGTACGCCCATTACCGGCATTACCACAAGGTGTTATAGGGACAACGACAGTACCATTTACACAAAATGGGGTTATTACCATTTCAGATTACGATCCCGATTTAAAACTGATGACAGGATCTAAATGGGAAAACTATACAACAGCTGACGGGAAACTGACTCAAGGTGAAGTTACTTCCAAGGAAATTCAGTACGGAAATGCGGATCTGAAGCTGGAAGGTCAAATTATTTCGGTTTGGCTGTTCGAACAAATTCTCGACTATATGATTGAAGGGCCAAAAGAGGAGTCTTCCTGGGGCGGTCTTGGCAGTGCTAAAGTGATGTACACGGTCAACAATGAGGGACGAGCAACATATGATTTGCAAGGTGTTATGAGTGAAGAAGACACTAAAGCATTCGATTCGATGCTCCATGCGGTCATTATTTATTTAACGGACAAGTTTTTACCGATTGCTGATCAGGTAACATTAGCACATGAAGAATCGGTAGAGGTCATTAAAGCGATGTATGATCGTTTAGGTCAAATCGACAAGAATTTATTGCGTAAAGATTATGCGGACGTAATCGGGAAGCTGGAAGGTGCCGTTGCAAAAGTTAAAGTATTACTTGCAGGAAAAGAACTGCAGCAACGTCCGGATGGTATGGATCGTTATACAAAAGTAATCATCAACCTTGTCGCACCGGGCGGGGTAATTATTACTGACTATAAAGGAACAGTGGAAGTGACATTTAACGGCAAAACACGTGTTGTATCATTTGATACAAACACGAAAGACTATAATAACGGCACAGGCAGCCGCGGCTCTGCTGTCGTATACTTTGACGATATCCTATATGGAAAATCACAAGTTAAGGCACGCTTGATCGATTTGGATCCCCGTTATGATAAAGTCATCCAGAGCCTGAAAAATACAACGGTCTCTGAACAAATCTTTGCCAATCCGCGCTATGAAAACAATTTATGTGCCGTTGAATCCGAAGTGATGTTCGTCGTAGACCACTCTGGTTCGATGAAAGCGCGAGATGCAAAAAATTATACAGCAAACAAAGTGAAGCAAACGATTAAACAAATCGGGGCAAATCCAAGTCATGTGTATCGTTTCAATAATCGACCAAATCACGAAGCGACAGATAAAGCGGATGTCGTTTCAAGTATTGACAGCTTATTGACGTACAAAAATGAAAACCGGTCGACAAATATTGTGAAAGCCCTTGAAACGGCAATCGCTAACTTCACGACAAACCAGTATACAAGTAAAGCCATTGTCCTTGTAACAGATGGTAATTCTAACAGTAACGGGCTTGAAAAAGTGCTGAATGATGCCAAAAATAAAGGGATTGCGATTCACACTGTATCGGTTGGTTCATATACAACGGTAAACGAAAAAATACTGAAAGATATTTCTTCCGAAACAAAGGGTACGTATCAAAATATTACATCGATTGAAAACCTGCACAGCTCATTGCAGGCGATTATTACAACGATTTTATGTAAAACACCTGTGATGAACAATAGTTGTTTAGTAGGAGATACAATCTTCAATAATACGGATGTGCGGATCGAAACATCAAAAGTAACTATATTAGCGGATGTGAATACTGGATGCGACAATGTAAAAGGTGTACGCGTTGTATTCATTTCACCAAGTGGCGATGTTAAATATGACTTGCCGGCACGAGGTTCTTCTCGCTATATGCATCGACCGAACCTGTATGAGTTCCCGGAATTTGATTTATATGTTGAAGTGGAATTCCAGGCACTTGATGCAACAGGAAAGGTAATAGGGACTAAAATTCATAATATGTGACAAAATAGAGGCTCACTCATAAAGTGAGCTTCTTTTTTGGTTTGAATGATTGAAATCTGTGTCGAACTTTGTTAGACTTACATTAGAATAATTCTAATTTAACAATATAAATTTCTTTTCCGAAAAGATTTCATCTTGCACGCTCTGTGACAAGATGTATTTTTCTGAAGTTAGGGTATAGATACAAAGATTTAAACATTTACTGACAATTTTAAAGTCGTTTTGGATTTAATTAAATACGTTTAGTAAATACTTTCAAAGCATGTTCACAAACTAAGCTAGAATCATGCTGTCATTATGTTACAATAAAAACTATGAATTAGAACGTGTGAGGTGTGGAGGTTCATGCATACATTAGTAGTAGGCCTGAATTATAAAACAGCGCCAGTAGAAATTCGTGAAAAGCTCTCATTTATCGAATCGGATCTTCCGAATGCTATGGAAGCGCTGCAAAAACAAAAAAGCATATTGGAAAATGTAATAATCTCTACTTGTAACCGTACTGAAATTTATGCGGTTGTCGATCAATTACACACTGGTCGCTATTATGTTAAGCAATTTTTGGCGAACTGGTTTAACATACCGATGGAACAATTTGAAGATCACTTATTCATCCGTGAAGAAGATGAGTCATTAAACCATTTATTCCGTGTAACGGCTGGTATCGATTCCATGGTGCTTGGGGAAACGCAAATTTTAGGACAAGTAAAGAAAAGTTTTTTACAAGGTCAGGAAATTGGGACAACTGGTACAGTTTATAACCAATTATTTAAACAGGCCGTAACATTCGCAAAACGCGCACATAGTGAAACAGCGATTGGGGAAAATGCTGTTTCGGTTTCTTATGCTGCCGTGGAGCTTGCCAAAAAAATCTTCGGTTCTTTAAAAGATAAGCATGTAGCCATTTTAGGTGCAGGGAAAATGGGTGAGCTTGCGATTCAAAACCTGTACGGAAATGGTGTAGGAAAAGTAACGGTAATTAACCGTACATTTGAAAAAGCTCAAAATTTGGCATCGAAGTTTGACGGTGATGCCAAAGCGATGAATGAGCTGCAATGTACGCTGCTGGAAGCGGATATTTTAATCAGTTCAACTGGGGCTACTGATTATGTCATCGATTATGACTTGATGAAAGATGTAGCGAAATTCCGTAAAGGCGATCCGTTATTTATGGTCGATATTGCAGTACCGCGAGATTTAGATCCGCGTATTGGCGATGTGCCAAATGTATTCCTGTACGACATTGATGACCTTCAAGGAATTGTACAAGCCAACTTGGCAGAACGGGAACGTGCGGCAAATGAAATTAGCACGATGATTCAAGAGGAAATCATTCAATTTAAAGATTGGTTTAATACACTTGGTGTCGTGCCTGTCATTTCTGCTTTACGCAAAAAAGCGGCATCTATTCAAGAAGAAACAATGATGAGTATCGAAAACAAAATGCCGAATTTAACGGAGCGCGAACGCAAAATTTTAAACAAGCATACAAAATCGATTATTAATCAGCTCTTGAAAACGCCGATTCTACAAGCAAAAGAACTTGCAAACGAGAAAAATGCGGAAGCACAGCTTGCTTTATTCCAGCAAATCTTCGGGATTGAAGACGAAGTGCAGCAAGAAGTACAGCAATTACGCCCGGAAGTAAAAAACAGTGAAACAGCAAAAGAGGCAACTTTAAAACCAGGTTTCTCTTATTAATTGAACAATAGCCAATAGACATTGAGCCTTATTGAAGCACTTTATTCAAATAAATCATAAGCGTTTTCGTATCTATATGGTAAAATTATAGATAGCGAAAGCGCTTTTTTTAGTAAGTTTCCATCAGGAGAAGGTGCATATGACAGAAATGGTAATGACAAGATTATATGAGCTCATGATCATTCTCTATGGGCTCTGTATCGTACTCTATTTTACAGACTACCTTTATAAAAATATGAAATTCAGACGTGTAGCCTTCTGGTTTGTTTCCATCGTCTGGGTATTGCAAACATTATTTATCGTCTTATTTATCATTGAAACGAAGCGATTTCCGATTTTGTCGTTGTATGAAGGGGTCTTCTTTTATGCATGGCTCTTAACGACGCTTTCGATTATCCTCCATTGTATAGTACGAGTTGATTTACCGGTGTTTTTTATTAATGTATTGAGCTTTGTCTTTATGACAATTCATTTATTTGCACCGCAAACTAATGATCAGATTGTTAGTGATTCATTAGTTTCAGAAATGCTGTTAATCCATATCAGTTTTGCGATTGTGTCATACGCCGCTTTTTCGGTTGCGTTTGTCTTCTCGCTGCTGTATTTAATTTTATATCGCATATTAAAGCAGAAAAAATTAACGAATTTATGGTCACGATTGCCAAGCCTGCAGCAAATGGTTAAGTGGATTAATTTATCGACCATTATTGGTATTCCATTGCTGTTAATAAGTTTAATTTTAGGGTTAGAATGGGCATTTTTAACATTAGAGGATGTTTCCGTTTTCGATGTGAAAATTTTAGGCTCGTTTATCGTATCGATTGTTTACTTAATTATCTTTTTGCTGCATCGGAAAGGAAAATTAATCGGCATGGTATATGCACAGGTGCATATCTACTTATTTTTACTCGTTGTCATTAATTTCTTCCTCGGCAGCAAATTATCAAATTTCCATCTGTGGGTTTAGCAGAATAGAAAGGTCGGAGTAACGTGAGAAAAATTATTGTAGGATCTCGAAAAAGTAAATTAGCATTAACACAAACAAACTGGTTTATTAATGAATTGAAAGAAGCTGACGTACCATTTGATTTTGAAATTAAGGAAATTGTAACAAAAGGCGACCGCATTTTAGATGTACAGCTTTCTAAAGTTGGAGGTAAAGGTCTATTCGTTAAAGAAATCGAACAAGCTCTATATGATAAAGAAATCGATTTTGCGGTGCATTCGATGAAAGATATGCCTGCTGTATTGCCTGAAGGACTGATCATCGGCTGTATTCCACCTCGCGAAGATGCACGAGATGCATTCATCTCAAATGGTCATGTAAAATTTGCCGATCTGCCAAAAGGTGCAATCGTCGGAACGAGTTCATTACGCCGCAGTGCACAATTATTACAGGCACGTCCAGATCTTGAAATTAAGTGGATTCGCGGGAATGTCGATACTCGCCTGAAGAAACTGGAAACGGAAGATTTCGATGCCATTATTCTTGCTGCAGCGGGGCTAAAACGACTTGGCTGGAGCGATGATGTCGTAACGGAATATTTAGATACAGATATTTGCCTTCCAGCTGTTGCGCAAGGTTCATTAGGAATTGAATGCCGTGCGGATGATGCGGAGCTGCTTGAACAACTGGCAAAATTAACGGATGACACAACATGGACTACTGCACATGCAGAGCGTTCATTTTTAGCTGCAATGGATGGCGGCTGCCAAGTGCCGATTGCCGGCTATGCTACAGTTGATGGTGAAACGATAACTTTAACAGGTTTAGTGGCAGCACCGGATGCTTCTGTATTTTATAAGGAAACATTAACAGGGACTGATGCGGATGCAGTGGGTAAAGCAGTTGCCGCAAAATTAACTGAGCAAGGTGCCTTTGACTTAATTCAAAAAGTAAAGGCTGAGTTAGATGCCGAGTAATGCGCTCTTAGGAAAAACATTGATTATTACAGGATCGAAGGTTGTAAGGTCAGTAGAGCAATTGATTGAGCAACATGACGGGAAAGTTTATAATTATCCATTAATCGAGACAGTAGAAAAGGTTTCGAAGGAAGATGAATTCTATTTTAGTCAATTACCTGCATACCAGTGGCTCATTTTTACAAGCCAAAATGCGGTGAAAAACTTTATCGATAAATGTATACGGCATGAGCAGTCGATTCCTGTAACAATGAAAATTGCGGCTGTCGGTGAAAAGACTGCTGCTTTATTACAGGAGCACGGCTATGAAATTCATTTTATGCCAACTGTTTACAGCGCGGATGTATTTGTGAAGGAATTTTCGATGAAGCCAGATGAACGTGCATTATTTGTCCGTGGATCGAAGGCAAAAAAGACGATTCATGAAGGTACCGGAGCAGATGAGTGGACCGTTTATGAAACCCGTCCGTGCAGAAAATATTTTTCGCAGTTAACACAATGCCTGCTGACAGAAAAACATCCGATAGTAATATTCGCCAGTCCTTCTGCGGTAGATATTTATGCTGAGCATATTGTGCCGCATGTAGAATGGCAAAATGTGAAATTTGCATCGATTGGTCATGTCACAACAGCAGCCCTTGAGAAATACGGGGTTGAGCCAATAGTGCAACCGAAAATCTATACGATGCAAGCTGTAATTGAACAGCTCATCCTGGAGGAACAGACAAAATGACAGAACTATATTTCCAACGTCACCGTCGCTTACGTCAAAATGCAGCGATGCGTGCACTTGTAAAAGAAACATACCTACAAAAAGAAGATCTAATTTATCCGTTGTTTATTATTGAAGGGGAAAATGTAAAAAACCCTGTAAGTTCAATGCCTGGCGTATTCCAATTATCTTTGGATAACTTGGCTGCGGAAGTGGATGAAATTGTAGACTTAGGTATTCGTGCGGTATTGCTTTTCGGTATTCCTAAAGAAAAGGATGCAGTCGGTACTGGTGCTTTCCACGACCACGGCATCGTACAGGAAGCGACACGTTTAATTAAAGAACGTCATCCAGAGCTTCTTGTCGTAGCAGATACTTGCTTATGTGAATTTACGGACCACGGTCATTGTGGTGTCATTGAAGGCGATCAAGTATTAAACGATCCTTCACTTGATGTGTTGGCACGTACAGCCATTTCTCAAGCGAAAGCCGGTGCTGATATCATTGCACCATCGAACATGATGGACGGGTTTGTAACAGCGATCCGTGCAGGATTGGATTCAGCAGGTTTCCAGCATATTCCGATTATGTCCTATGCGGTGAAATACGCTTCTAGCTATTACGGTCCTTTCCGTGAAGCGGCAGAAGGAGCCCCACAGTTCGGTGACCGTAAAACGTACCAAATGGATCCTTCTAATCGAATGGAAGCGATTCGTGAAGCAACTTCGGATGTTGAAGAAGGTGCAGATTTCCTAATCGTGAAGCCTGCATTGGCATATATGGATATTATCCGTGATGTAAAGAACAGCTTCCCATTACCTGTTGTGGCGTACAATGTATCAGGCGAATATTCAATGGTAAAAGCAGCTGCACAAAATGGCTGGATCGATGAAAAAGCGGTAGTAATGGAAACATTACTAGGTATGAAGCGTGCAGGTTCCGATTTAATCATTACTTATCATGCAAAAGACGTCTGTCGTTGGTTGGAGGAAAAATAATATGCGTAGTTATGAAAAGTCAAAAGCAGCATTTACAGAAGCGGTTGATTTAATGCCGGGCGGAGTAAACTCTCCTGTACGTGCATTCAAATCAGTAAACCTTGATCCGATTTTTATGGATTCGGGCAAAGGTGCAGTCATTAAAGATATCGATGGCAATGAATATATTGACTATGTCCTGTCATGGGGTCCTTTAATTTTAGGACATGCACACCCGGAAGTTGTTTCGGCTATTCAGGAACAGGCAGCTAAAGGCGCATCATTTGGTGCACCTACTGTTTCGGAAAACAAACTGGCAAAGCTTGTCATGGACCGTTTGCCTTCAGTGGAGATGATTCGTTTTGTATCATCAGGCACAGAAGCAACAATGTCTGCACTTCGTTTAGCGCGCGGGTTTACAGGACGCGATAAAATTTTAAAATTCGAAGGTTCGTATCACGGTCATGGGGATTCACTGCTTATTAAAGCAGGTTCAGGTGTAGCGACACTTGGTTTACCTGACTCACCGGGTGTTCCGGCTGATATTGCGAAAAATACTTTAACAGTTGCCTACAATGATCTGGAATCTGCAAAATTAGTATTCGAAAAATTCGGTGCCGATTTAGCCGCAGTTATTTTAGAGCCGGTTGCCGGGAATATGGGTGTTGTTCCGCCACAGCCAGGTTTCCTTGAAGGTCTGCGTAAACTGACTGAAGAAAATGGAACGGTTTTAATTTTCGATGAAGTTATGACAGGCTTCCGTGTAGACTATGGCTGTGCCCAGGAATATTACGGAATTAAACCTGACCTTACTTGTTTAGGTAAAGTAATCGGCGGAGGTTTACCGGTTGGTGCATTCGGCGGTAAGCGTGAAATTATGGAGAAAATCGCGCCTGCAGGTCCGATTTATCAAGCAGGTACATTATCAGGTAATCCGCTTGCCATGACAGCCGGCTATGAAACATTAAGCCGCCTGAACAAAGAATCATATGAATACTTCCGCAAACTGGGAGACCAGTTGGAAGAAGGTTTCCGCGCGGCAGCGACAAAATACAATATTCCGCATACAGTGAACCGTGCAGGCTCAATGATCGGTTTCTTCTTCACAAATGAAGATGTTATCGATTTTGATTCGGCGAAAAGTTCGGATTTAGAGCTGTTTGCAGAGTACTTCAAACTAATGGCCGAAGAAGGCATTTTCCTGCCGCCATCACAATTTGAAGGACTGTTTATTTCGACGGCGCATACGGAAGAACATATCGCAAAAACAGTTCAGGCATTCCATAATGTCTTTGAAAAATTAGCGAGATAATCTCATAAATAAATCATAAATTCCCTTTCTATGCATAATGTAAGCGTAGGGAGGGGATTTTTTATGCAACAGTGGGAAATGAAAGAAACATTTACATTTCCAAAGCAATTAGGAAATGTTCAAGAGAATTCTAAAATAGTAGTAGAACCAAAATGGCATGAAGAGATTAACGAAGATTCCGTTGTAGTAAGAGGCATTTATGTTGTAAAAGGAAATATTCAATTTGATCACGTAGCACGCGAGGAAGATGTTGAGGAAGGCATCTATATCGAACATATGGATATTGAAAAAGACCAAGGTTATTTCGAATACGCCCTGCCTTTTTCAGTAGATTTTCCGAATGAGGATATTGAAGCTGTTTCACTTCGCATAAATGATATTAAAGTGGAACCGAATAATGGCTACTGCTCATGTAGCTGGGCTGTCCATTGTGATGTGGAAAAGAAAGTACAAGCAATTCCTGAAGTAAAAGAACCGGCACCAGTAAAAGAAACCGTTGTGGAACAGCCAATCGTTGCCGAACAGCCTGCAGAAGAAGTACAACCCCGACTTCAAGCGGAAAAAGAAGTAGAGTCTACGCAGATGGCCCAAATCGTCCCGCATGAGCTTGATTTCCTGGAACAGTTGGCCGATGCATATAGCCGTGTGCAAATACAATTGAAAAAATAAACAAATGTTCCGTAAGATTGACCCTTACGGAACATTTTTTTGATTTAAAATTTTAAATAAAATCTGTGAGCAATAAGTAAGTGAATAAAATTAGAATGGCCAGCAATAATATATCACCCGTTGTCGGAAGGAAGACCGTTCGGATCGCCTGAAAGATCGTAATCGGCAAAATACAATGGCGCATAAAGAAACGGAATTTCCGCAGCCATGGAGGCAATAAATATGGATTGTAGTTTTTTCGCAATGTCCAGACTCCTTTTGCATAGTATATGTGAAGAGCGCAAATAACGTGTTAAAGTATATTCCCCATTCGTGCTTGATATTTCATAAAAAACAGCTTAAAATAAAGTGCAACTATATAATTGAAGCGAAGATTAGGAAGAGTACGTATGAGTTTGATGGCAAGAGAGGAAACGGCAGCTGAAAAGTTTCTCCATCAACCATGCAGAAGGTAGCCTAGGAGCTGACTTAGTGAACTAATAGTAGCTAGGATCCGGTTGAACACCGTTATCGAATGAAGTGCCGATTGGGCATTGCAACGCCGCAGATTACTGCATGCACGTTTCTTTTAAATCAAAGATCTAAAGGAAGTGTTGTCAGGTAGAAAAATGCGTGCGCTTGACTAAACCCGACCGGAAATAAAGGTGGTACCGCGAATTAACTCCCTCGTCCTTTTTTAAGACGAAGGGAGTTTTTTGATGTCCAATAATAAGTTGATAAAGGAGAGATTCATCATGTCGGAAATTACAATGCCAACAAAATATGATCCGCAACAAACTGAAGCCGGCCGCTATGAGTGGTGGTTAAAAGGCAAGTTTTTCGAAGCGGATCCAACAAGCGAAAAGGAACCATACTCTATCGTTATCCCACCGCCAAACGTAACAGGTAAGCTGCACCTTGGCCACGCTTGGGATACAACATTGCAAGATATTTTAATTCGTATGAAACGCATGCAAGGGTATGATGCGCTATGGTTGCCAGGAATGGACCATGCGGGGATTGCGACACAGGCGAAAGTTGAAGAAAAATTACGCGGTGAAGGGATTTCCCGCTATGATCTTGGCCGTGAAAAGTTCCTTGAAAAAACATGGGAATGGAAAGAAGAATATGCTTCCCACATCCGTGCACAATGGTCGAAACTAGGTTTAGGTTTAGACTATTCTAAAGAGCGTTTCACACTTGATGAAGGTTTATCGGATGCGGTAAAAGAAGTATTCGTTAAATTATACGAAAAAGGCTATATTTACCGCGGAGAGCGTATTATTAACTGGGATCCGGCTGCTAAAACAGCCCTTTCAGACATCGAAGTAATCCATAAAGAAGTAGAAGGTGCATTCTACCATATGGAATACCCGCTTGCTGATGGTTCAGGTAAATTACGCGTTGCTACAACTCGTCCGGAAACAATGCTTGGTGACTCTGGTGTAGCTGTACACCCGGAAGATGAGCGCTATGCACACTTAGTAGGAAAAACAGTTATTTTACCTATCGTAGGCCGTGAAATTCCTATCGTTGCAGATGACTACGTAGATATGGAATTCGGTACAGGTGTTGTAAAAATGACACCGGCACATGACCCGAACGATTTTGAAGTTGGGAACCGTCATGACCTGGAACGTATTTTAGTTATGAACGAAGATGGTACAATGAATGATCTAGCCGGTAAATATGCTGGTATGGACCGTTTCGAATGCCGTAAGCAAATCGTTGCTGATTTACAGGAAGCAGGCGTATTAATCGAGATTGAGCCACATGTACACCAAGTAGGCCACTCTGAGCGTACGAATGCTGTTGTAGAACCGTATCTTTCTAAGCAATGGTTCGTAAAAATGGGCCCACTTGCGGAAGAAGCATTAAAAATGCAGGCAGATGAAAACGAAAAAGTTAACTTCGTACCAAACCGTTTTGAAAACACATATAACCGCTGGATGGAAAATATCCATGACTGGTGTATTTCCCGTCAATTATGGTGGGGACATCAAATTCCAGCTTGGTACAACAAAGAAACAGGCGAGCTTTATGTAGGTAAAGAAGCCCCTGAAGATGCTGAGAATTGGACACAGGATGAAGATGTTCTTGATACATGGTTCTCATCTGCTTTATGGCCGTTTTCTACAATGGATTGGCCAAATGAAGAATCTGAAATGTTCAAGCGCTATTACCCGACAAATACGTTAGTAACAGGCTATGACATCATTTTCTTCTGGGTAAGCCGTATGATCTTCCAAGGGAAAGAATTTACAGGTGAGCGTCCATTTAAAGACGTTTTAATCCATGGTTTAGTTCGTGATGCTGAAGGCCGCAAAATGTCCAAATCACTTGGTAACGGGGTTGACCCGATGGATGTAATCGACCAATACGGTGCGGATTCACTGCGTTATTTCCTTGCAACAGGTTCATCTCCAGGTCAGGATTTACGTTACTCTACAGAAAAAGTAGAATCTACGTGGAACTTCGTAAACAAAATCTGGAATGCATCTCGTTTTGCATTGATGAACATGGAAGGCCTGACATATGAGCAAATCGATTTAACAGGTAATCTTTCAACAGCCGATAAATGGATTCTGTCACGCCTGAATGAAACAATTGACCGTGTGACAACATTATCTGATAAATACGAGTTCGGTGAAGTAGGCCGTGAACTTTACAACTTCATTTGGGATGACTTCTGTTCATGGTATATCGAAATGGCGAAATTGCCATTATACGGTGAAGACGAAGCAGCTAAATTAACAACGCGTTCAGTACTTGCTCACGTTTTAGATAACACGATGCGTTTACTGCACCCATTCATGCCTTTCGTAACAGAAGAAATTTGGCAGCACTTACCGCATGAAGGAGAGTCAATTACAGTTGCTGCATGGCCGACTGTAAATCCGGCGTTCAACTTTACTGCAGAAGCAGGCGATATGCAGCTGTTAATGGATATTATCCGTGCAGTACGTAATATTCGAGCAGAAGTGAATACACCAATGAGCAAAAAAGTACCGATGACAATTTCAGCGAAAGATGAACAAACATCGGCAGTACTTGAAGCAAACAAAGGCTATATTGAAAAATTCTGTAACCCGGATGGCTTAACAATCGGGGCTAATCTTGAAGCACCAGCACAGGCGATGTCAGCAGTTGTTTCAGGCGCAGAAATCTTCATGCCACTTGCAGGCTTAATCAATATCGAAGAAGAAATCGCACGTCTTGAAAAAGAGCTCGACAAATGGGCGAAGGAAGTAAAATTAGTTTCCGGAAAACTATCAAATGAACGATTTGTTTCAAAAGCGCCGGAAGCATTAGTAGCGACAGAACGCGAAAAACTTGCGGACTATGAAGCTAAATACGCAACAGTTGAGAAACGCATTGCAGAACTGAAAAATATGTAATGCCAAAGAGAGGTACCGTATAACGGTGCCTCTTTCTTTTAATTCAGCTATAATAAAACATATTACATATTACATATTAGCCGTATTAGGGAGAGAACATAATGTTTCAAACGATGGAGCAATGCACAGATTTCATTTTTAAATTAAAAGCAAGCCAATATAAAGGCGAACCATTACAGTCAGCGAAGATCATCCTCGATGCGCTTGGCAATCCGGAACAAAAAACAAAATTTATCCATTTTGCCGGCTCCAATGGCAAAGGTTCAACATTAAATGCAACAAGGGAGATTTTTATGGAGCACGGCTTAACGGTGGGTGCCTTTACCTCTCCGCATCTTGAGCGTGCCAATGAACGGGTGACAATCAATAAACAGCAAATTTCCGATGAGGATTTTTTACGTATTGCAAATGAAATAGCGGAAGTTATTAATCATAAAATGGACGGGAAATTCCCGAGCTTTTTTGAGTTCGTGACATTGCTTGCCTTAAAATACTTTTCGGAGCAGCAGTTGGATATCGCATTGCTGGAAACCGGTATTGGCGGGCGTTTGGACTCGACAAATGTTGTGACGCCTGAAGTAAGTGTCATTACAACAATATCGCTTGAGCATACGGATATGCTCGGGGAGACATATGCCGAAATCGCCGCAGAAAAAGCCGGGATTATTAAGCTAGGTAAGCCGGTCGTTGTCGGAGTGAAAAATGCCGAAGCGCTCGCGGTCATTCGGCAAACGGCAGCACAGCTTCATGCTCCAATCTATACATTGGGAGAACACTTTCATGTGGAAAATCAAAAAGGTACCCATTTTGATTACCGTGGAAATGTCCTGATCGAGGAAATTGAACTTGCGATGGCAGGGGAACATCAAATGGCGAATGCCGCGCTTGCCATTATGGCAGCAAAATTATACCTCGCGTCATTTAATGCGCAAAAAGTAAGGTTGGCCTTGCAGCATGCGAAGTGGGAAGGCCGTTTTGAAAGAGTGCGCCCCAATATAATTTTGGATGGAGCTCATAATTCGGAAGGGACGACAGCGCTCATAAATACATTAAAGGAAACGGCACCACAGCATAAAGTGAAGTTTGTGTACGCGGCATTACAGGATAAGGACCATGGTGTCAGTATAAATTTAATGGATGATGTCGCATCGGAAATGCACTTCACACAAATTAGCTTGCCGCGTGCGGCGACAGCAAAGCAGCTATATGAGCAAAGCGCACATCCAAATAAGTTTATGCATTCGGACTGGCAGGAGCTAATTGAAAAAGAGATGAATCATTTGGCTGAAGATGAGCTGCTCGTTATTACCGGGTCTTTATATTTTATCGCTGAAGTGCGCAGTTATTTTGCAGAGAGAGGTTGGATTTCATGATTCCGTTACTGGATGTATACAAAGAGAGTTGGCAAGTGGAAAGTGAACGAGCGATCAAGCCGGGTTTGGATGCTATTGAATCCGCGCTTCGTCTGCTTGGACAACCTGAAAAACAGCTGAATGTAGTTCATTTAGCAGGAACGAACGGTAAAGGTTCAACACTCGCTTTTATTGAAGGGATGGCACGAGAGTACGGGTTATCAGTCGGGAAGTTTATGTCGCCTTGTATTGTAGATGTTCATGATCAAATCCAGATTAATGGCCGTTCCATCACAAATGAGCAGATGGACAGGATGTTTCAGCAGTTGGCAAAAGCCGGACTTAGCGGAAAACTGACGGACTTTGAGCTATTGACGGCAGTTGCGCTTTTATACTTTGCTGAGCAAAAGCCGG
Source organism: Solibacillus sp. FSL R5-0449 (assembly GCF_037975215.1). Taxonomy (NCBI): domain Bacteria; kingdom Bacillati; phylum Bacillota; class Bacilli; order Caryophanales; family Caryophanaceae; genus Solibacillus; species Solibacillus sp. FSL R5-0449. The sequence goes on along the minus strand of NZ_CP150239.1, from coordinate 2,271,475 downwards.
ACTTAGTGTTAATCGAAGCAGGTATGGGCGGCAGGGAAGACAGCACAAATGTGGTGACACCCATTGTCTCGGTTGTCCCGAGCATCGCTTTGGAACATACGAATTTTTTAGGCAATACATTAACGAGTATCGCGTATCACAAAGCCGGAATATTGAAAGAAAATCGTCCAGCGGTCATAGGACAGATGACAGATGAGGTTACCGAAGTTTTCGAAAAGGAAGCCGCTCAGAAAAATGTGCCGTTATTCAAGTTCGGTACCGACTTTTTCATTTCAAAAATTGAAGGAGAGGAAGCATATAAATATCCGCTAATGCAACTAAACATTACGGACTTGCATCGTCAGTTATTAGGACAACACCAAGGACATAATATGGCATTGGCCATTACAGCATTTTTGGAAGTGTTAAAGAAGTTTGAATTGCCGATAGATGATCAAAAGCTCCGCACAGGTGTGAACAATGCAAAACTTGCAGGCCGTTTTGAACAAATCCGACCGAACCTATATTTTGACGGAGCACATAATCCTGCTAGTATCCAGTCATTGATCGATACGGTAAAAGAACATTTCCCAAACAAGCGAATCGAGTTTGTCATCGGTTTACTTGCGGACAAGGATGTTAAAACAATATTACGGCTATTGGAAGAAGTCGGGGATGCTTTTTATTTCGCCAATATTCATAATGAACGGGCAATGCAGGCAATGACTCTTTACGATCATAGTCAGGCGATGGAAAAACATATCGTTGATGACGTAAATGAATTTTTACAGGGCCCAGTACTAGGTGAAACCGTACGGATTGTTACCGGTTCGCTTTATTTATTGAGTGAAATTCGACGGAATATGCAATGAAGACTCAATGACCAACCTTGGTAAAAGCTTGTATATTGCGGTATGGGGCAATTTGAAAGACCTTAAAGCGGGCTGCAAATAATGAAGAATAATAGCGAAAACTTTTTAGAAGGAGGCGACAGCAGTCTCCTCTTTTTTTATCGTTATTTTGCTATGGTTGTATGAAAAAGAGATGGAGCTGTGGCAACGATGAAAGCTTTAAGGAATAATGCCATTTTTCAAGCAATGTTCATTGGAAGTATTACAGGGCTTGCTGGCGTCATACTATTTGTTTTTATTCTGCAACTACCTTCAACAACCGAAGAAGCTGCAGAAACAATCCCGACAACTGTTCAAACACCTGAGGAGCAGCAAGTACAGCAAGAGTATTTTGCATTGCAGCATGGTGTTTTTTCAAATTTTGATAGTGCAGCACAATTTTTGGGGACTTATCCTACATTGAATAAAGCCGCCGTCGTTAAGGTGGGCGAACAATATTTTGTCTGGTCACGACTGGATACTGAAAAAGTGGAAACGGCATTAACGATAGTGCCGACAGGTTTTTATAAAAAAATTACGATTGCGAGCAGCTGTCCAAATCCTGCAGAACTGCAGCTGCCGGTTACATTAAAAGATTCAAAACTGTTCTCGATAGAGGAGGCAGAATCAGTTGACAAGCAACAGGTGCCGGAAGACTGGACAGGAGTAATGACCGAAGTTTCAAAGCTTTCCACGAATCCGAATGTTGTTCGTCTCCATATGTTTATAAATTATTTTGAGAGTCTTGATTGCTTGAAAGTGTCATTTTAATCGGTGGAAACTTCAAGAAATCGTGTTTTCTCATATATAGAAGTGGAGTTGGCTGTTGTTCAAATTTCCTTTTCTCAGTTACTATAGAGTGTAGGAGGATTGGAAATGAATTTTACTACTAATGAACAACTTATATTAGCTTCTGCATCACCACGGAGAAAGGAATTGCTCCAAATGCTGAACGTCCCGTTTGAAATTGTGACAAGTGATGTTGTCGAAACAAGTGTCACTGGCGATACGGTTCATGAATATGTGACAGAAGTGGCATTATTGAAAGCGCGTGATGTGGCTAAGAAATGTCCGGGGCATTGTATAATCGGAGCGGATACAATTGTTGTATTTAATGATCAAATATTGCACAAGCCAGTTTCGGAAGAAGAAGCTATAGAGCATTTAACGAAACTTGCAGGAAAACGGCATGAAGTGATGACTGCTGTTGCTCTGATTTTACCGGATGGAACTGAGCATACATTTGTTGAAGTCACATCGGTGCTGTTTAAAGCTATTTCCCCGCAGATGATCAAGGCCTATGTTCAGACAGGAGATCCTTTTGATAAAGCAGGCGGATACGGAATTCAGACGAGTGGCGCCATGCTCGTTGACCGTATTGAAGGCGACTACAATAATGTCGTCGGTTTACCGATTGCTACATTAGTGCAAAAAATGCTTACATTACAACTACTAAAACTACCATTTTAGGAGTGATGTAAATGACGGTCCAACAACCGTTATTAAATATGAAAATCCATGACGTGCATGAAGCGGACCGCCCGCGAGAACGCCTCATCCGCCAAGGCGCAAAAAGTCTGTCGAACCAGGAGCTTATTGCTATATTGCTCGGTACCGGAACAAAAAGAGAGTCTGTATTGACAGTAGCCAATCGGGTATTGATCAACTTCGAGAAATTGCATAATTTAAAGCATGCAACACTTGAAGAAATGACCGAGATTAAAGGGATTGGGGAAGCGAAGGCAGTTTTGCTGCTTGCTGCGATCGAACTGGGAAGAAGACTCGCATCCAAAGATTTGGAAGAGCGGTTTACAATTCGCTCGCCGGAAGATGCAGCTACCTTCTTAATGCAGGATATGACGTCATTACAGCAGGAACATTTTGTCTGTCTTTTTCTTAACGTAAAAAATCAGGTGCTCCATAAGCAAACCATTTTTGTTGGGAGCTTAAATGCAAGCATCGTCCATCCACGGGAAATTTTTCGCGAAGCTGTAAAACGTTCCGCTGCTTCTATCATTTGTTCCCACAACCATCCAAGCGGCATCCCGACCCCAAGCCCGGAAGATATCGATGTCACGACAAGACTTTATGAAGCCGGTAAAATAGTCGGAGTCGATTTGCTCGACCACGTCATCATTGGCGATCATCAGTTTATAAGCATGAAGGAAAAAGGATATTTCTAGGTAACTGGACAAACGTAGAAATTTTATAGAGAAAGTTCAATAACTCTTATAAAAGAAACGAATACTTTATAAAATTGATTGGAATGGAGGGCGACTCCAGCGGGAAAAGCACGACGCCTGAGACTACAGGCTCAGGCCGTGCCCGCGGAAAGCGTCCCGAAATGGAAATCATTAATACGGACAGTGAAAAAACACCATTTTTTCTTAAAAAGAAAAAATGGTGTTTTGAATTATGTCTCATGATTGTAGTTATTTTATAATTAGGAATTATTACATTGCGATAACAATTATTACGGATTTAAAAATTCATCGACAATTTTCGCAATCGCAACTTTTATCTGTTATATTCGTCATAAGTATGTGGCGATTTTGTTAAATCTTACATATTAATTTTATTTGTCTCGTAACGCAAATAGAAATACAATAGTAAAGTAGTGTTGCAGAAAAAAACATTCGACAAAAGTCGCGATTCGGTGCTAGTAACACTATAATTTTTTGATGGAATTCGTTATAATAGAGCGTATGATTTTGCTAGCATCATAAATTAGAAATCGTTTTAATAAGAAAGGGAGTACTTAATTTGTTTGGATTAGGGAATAAAGATGTCGGGATCGATCTTGGCACAGCTAATACATTAGTATTTGTAAAAGGTAAAGGAATTGTATTACGTGAACCTTCAGTAGTAGCGAAAAATACAAAAACAGGCGATATTGTAGCAGTCGGAAATGACGCAAAAAATATGATCGGTCGTACACCGGGTTCTATCGTGGCTATCCGCCCGATGAAAGATGGCGTTATTGCTGATTTTGAGATTACAACAGCAATGATCCAATATTATTTAAAAGAAGCAATGAAAGCATCGGGTTCTAACTGGAAGAAACCGAATGTCATGATTTGTGTACCATATGGTATTACTTCAGTTGAGCAACGTGCTGTAATTGATGCAAGCCGTCAAGCAGGCGCAAAAGAAGCATTTACAATTGAAGAACCATTTGCTGCGGCAATCGGTGCAAACTTACCTGTATGGGAGCCAACAGGTTCGATGGTAGTTGATATCGGTGGCGGTACAACTGAAGTTGCTGTTATTTCTCTTGGCGGTATTGTAACAAGTGAATCAGTACGTGTTGGTGGTGATGCAATGGATCAGTCTATCATTGCTTACATCCGTAAAACATATAACTTAACTATTGGTGAGCGTACGGCGGAAAGCATCAAGGTTGAAATCGGTACTGCACGTGCTGAAGGACCTGCTGAAACGATGGAAATTCGCGGACGTGACCTGTTAACAGGTTTACCAAAAACAATTGAAATTACATCAGATGAAATTTCAAAATCATTACATGAAGCAATTGTAGTAATTTTAGATGGCGTTAAGAAAACATTGGAACAAACACCACCTGAATTATCTGCAGACGTAATGGAGCGCGGCATTGTTTTAACAGGCGGTGGTGCATTATTACGCAACTTAGATAAAGTAATCAGCGATGAAACAAAAATGCCTGTATTTATTGCTGAAGATCCGTTGGATTGTGTTGCAATCGGTACGGGTAAAGCATTAGATAACATCGCTTTAATTCGCGCGCAACAATTGAAGTAAGGAGGACTGGCAGTGCCACATTTTTCTAATAAAAAGTTAATTGTCCTATTAGTAAGCGTGATTTTTCTAGTGGCATTGATTGGTTTCTCTTTACGTGATCGTCATAACGCAACATTACCCGAGAAAATTATTAAAGATACAGTTGGCTTTGCACAATCGCTTGTCGCAAAGCCGGCTAATTACATAACAGGTATTTTTAGCAATATTGATTCGCTGTTAAATACGTATGAAGAGAACCAGCGCTTAAAAATGCGTCTAGAAGACTTTGCCGTCCTAAAGGCGGAGGTAAGCACATTAAAGGCAGAAAATTCTTCATTGCGTGAACTCGCATCAATCGAGGAAAGTTTGCGTGATTTCGACCCAATTCAGGCGACGGTCATCGCGAGAAACCCTGATCAGTGGGAAGAAAAAATTATTTTAAATAAAGGGACAGCACATGGTGTTGAAAAAAACATGGCTGTTATGACTTCTCGAGGGCTAGTTGGTAAAATTGTCATCGCAACACCTTATACTTCTGAAGTGGAGTTGCTTTATACGAATAATGAAAACTATCGTGTATCAGCAGTAGTCCATGATGAAAAGAATAGGGAAATTCATGGTTTAGTAGAAGGGTATGACGTTGAGCGTAACGAATTATTATTAAAGCGTATCGATTCTAAAGTTGATCTGAAAGAAGGCGGAAAAGTCTTGTCTTCCGGACTCGGTGGAATCTTCCCGAAAGGTATCCTGATCGGTGAGATTACTGAAGTAACAACGGATGATTTCGGTTTAACGAAAATGGCCTATGTCAAACCAGCAGCAGATTTTTCAATGATCGAACATGTTATAATTGCTAAGCGCAAAACAATTTCGGTAGATGGGTCTGACGGGGGCAATACAAATGAAGATCTAGTAAATGGACCAGCCGATGAAAATGAGGGGGATAAGTAATGCTCGCTCGATTTTTAATTGGCTTCGTTGCTGTCTTGCTGTTTTTGCTGGAATCTGAATTCGCCGTCTTCTCTCCATTGCAGTTCGGCGAAGGAATCTATTATTTGATTCCGCGTTTTTTAATTTTATATTTAATTTTTCTATCCATTTATTACAGCCGAAAAAAAGCGATGATTTATGGTCTTATTTTTGGACTTTGTTTTGATGTGTTTTATATTAATATTATTGGTCTATATACAGTTTTATATCCCGCGATCTGCTATATTGCGGCATGGTGTGTAAAACGTGTTCATCCACATTTAGTATTTTCTACGATTTTGGCATTATTGCTAATGATTGTTTTCGAATTTGTTGTATATGAATTTTTCTATATGCTTCAATTTACAACGATGGCGCTTCAGCCGTTTCTAGTAAATCGATTAGTTCCGACAACAATTGGTAATCTATTATTTTTGATAATGCTTGCATGGGCGTTTAAATATTGTCTTAGCGCTCGTGTATTTCAACGGGCACAATAGCATTTTAAAAAAACGAAAAGAAACAAAACGGACCGATAATCCGTTTGTTTTCTTTTCGTTATTATGTAGCGCGAGGTGACTTGAAAAAGCTATGAAAAAACAACTTATCCATATTAAAGGAACAAAAGATGGGTTAGTACTACGTTTGGATGACCAATGTTCTTTTGCTGAGTTGATAGAAGAACTTGGAAAAAAAGTTACAGACGGCCATCTTGATGGTAAAATAGATGTACAACTGCACTTAGGAAAACGTTACTGTACACAAGAGCAAAAAGACCAGCTCACTGAAATTGTGGAAGGACAGCAAAAACTATGTGTAAAAAAGATCCAAAGTGATGTCATTACATTGGAAGAAAGCCATAAACTCCTAGAGACAAGTCGCTTAGAAACATTTGTAGGCATAGTGCGTTCCGGACAAACAATTCGTGTGACGGGTGATATACTTGTGTTAGGGGATGTGAATCCTAACGGACGTATTGAGGCAGGGGGTAATGTACATATTGCGGGTAAGTTAAAGGGCATTGTGCATGCAGGAATGGGTGGCAATGAACAAGCAATTGTATCCGCGTCACATTTTGAACCGACACATATATTAATTGGGAATTATGTGGAAGTAATGACGAACGAGTCGCAATATATATTAGATAATACCGATCAAATTTTTGCCTATCTTGGAGAAAACAATGTAATAGCATATGACAGAATCCAGGAAATAAGAAATGTACGACCGAATTTATCAACATTCAAAGGAGGAAGCTAAATGAGTGATGAAGAATTATTATTCTCTAAGAATACTGATGATACTGGAGCTCAAAAAGCTACCTTATATAAGGAAGGGGCCGCTAATGTGGGAGAAGCAATCGTTATAACTTCAGGAAAAGGTGGAGTAGGGAAAACTACTACGACTGCAAACCTAGGAACGGCATTGGCACTTCAAGGTAAGAAAGTTTGTCTAGTCGATACGGATATCGGACTGCGTAATTTAGACGTTATATTAGGCTTGGAAAATCGGATCATTTATGATTTAGTGGACGTAATTGAAGGGCGCTGTAAAATGCATCAGGCATTAGTGAAAGACAAGCGTGTAGATGAACGTCTATACTTGATGCCTGCTGCCCAAAATACAGACAAAAACGCCATCAACCCTGAACAGATGAAAGCTTTGATTGATGAGTTGAAGCGTGAGTTTGACTATATTTTAATTGATTGTCCTGCTGGTATTGAGCAAGGCTACCGCAATGCGGTTGCTGGTGCGGATCGTGCCATCGTTGTGACGACACCTGAAATTTCTGCAGTAAGAGATGCGGATCGAATTATCGGATTGCTTGAGCAGGAGCCGATTGAACCGCCAAAGCTTATTATTAACCGAATCCGTAAAAGTTTGATGAACACCGGAGATGCAATGGATATTACAGAAGTAACGACTCATTTATCGATTGATTTATTGGGAATCATCGTCGATAGTGAAGATGTTATCAGTTCATCCAACAAAGGTGAACCAATTGTCATGAATCCGAACAACAAAGCATCATTGGGATACCGTAATATCGCACGCCGTATATTAGGGGATTCTGTGCCGCTAATGTCCTTGGAAGATGATCAGCCAAAAGGCGTTTTCGCGAAACTGAAAGCATTATTTAAATAAGAAGTCAGCTGTATGGGATAGATTCAATTATTCTTTACAGCTTTTTTTCTGTTAAGGAAATTAAAGAGTTTTGGCATTGTGGATCACTTTGAAACAGGGTTACTTCCCGTCTAGGCTAAAGCGCCAGCTCCTCGGTCATTTCGGTCCCTCATGCAAAAGTGGTGAAGCGTTTACTTTTGCGTCGGGCCCTCCAATGTCTGAGGCTCACACGATGTGAGTCATTGGGGGCATGCCACATGGATGTGGCGTTTTGCCCACTCGGAGCTGAAAGGGCTTTAGCGCTTTTGTTTCTATGTACAGGCTTTCTTGAATTGTATTGTCATTCCTGACATATAATAGTGCAAAAAGATTGGATGGTGAGCTTGAAAAAATGGCAGTGGCTCATCGCGAGTATTGTCTTTGTTGTTATTTATAGCTGTAATTATTATGGGGATCTCGCTACAAAACGTGTCATCCATTCCATTGTCTACAGTTCGGATGATTTAGTCATGATGCGAAAAGCGGTTGTGAATATGTTATCTAAAGAAGACCAGCAGCTCCCTGTTAGTGCAGATGTATCGATTAATCAGTTACAGCTTTTTGAGACGATTGATCGTTTTAATGACGGATATTTACTCGTGTATGATGAACCGTTTGTATTAAATGCATTGTATGATGGGATGATTGTATTTACGGGCCATACAAAGTATAACGGGAAAACGGTCTCGGTTGTTTATGATACAGGCGATACGGTTACATTCGGATTTGTGGACGACTTCTATGTATTACCGTACACGACCGTAACAAAAGGAACGATAGTCGCAACGAAAAAAAGCGGGGAACTCTACATTCAGATCGAACGTGACGGGCAAGTGTTGAATATGGAAGAAACGATTCGCTGGCTAAAGGAACAGCCGATTTAGATGAAAGTTACGATTCATCCATTGTTTTTGTTACTGCTCTTATCGATTGTTTTATATGGAGATATTGCTTTATACAGCGTTATTATTGTTTCGCTTTTATTTCATGAGTTAGGTCATTTTATTGCTGCAAAACTCGTCGGAGCGAAAATAACGCAATGTAAAATTGTTCCGTACGGCGGGGAAATGACGATTAAGGATGAACTGCAGTTATCCTATAATCAGCTGATCATCATTGCTATTGGAGGACCTGTTGCAACATGTCTCGGAATCTTCATCAGTTTATTTCTGCCTGATATGCTGAGTGCTAAATTAATAGAAGTGCAGCTCTTTATTCTTGCTATTAATCTTGTTCCGATTTGGCCACTCGATGGTGGGAGAATAATATGTTACAGCATTTTGAAACGGCAGCCGTTTTCTAAAATTTTCGAATTTTATTTAACGGCTTCTTTTTATTTACTTACGGGAACAATTATCGTACTATTATATTTATTGCCGCAATCATTATCTTTAGTAATTATTAGCCTCTTTTTATGGAGCAAAGTTATTGGAGATTGGAAATATCGGAAATACCGCGCTGCTTTTGAGAAAATAGTAATGAAGCGGTTGACTTGATAATTTCGATGTGGTAGTATTTTAATGTTATTGTTTGTAGCACCCGTGCTACTGCAACCGCGCTGAACAGGTTTAAGTACCTTTATAGGTCACCTGCAATTCCGGGCGAGTCTGAGTCTAAGAGGAGGTGCATTTTAATGTACGCAATTATCGAAACTGGTGGAAAACAAATCAAAGTTGAAGCAGGTCAAGAAATCTATGTTGAAAAACTAGGTGTGGCTGCTGACGAAATCGTAACTTTTGACAAAGTTTTATTCGTAGGTGGAGAAACAGTTAAAGTTGGAGCTCCAACTGTTGCTGGCGCTACTGTAACAGCGAAAGTTGTTAAAGAAGGTAAGCAAAAGAAAATTACTGTTTTCAAACTTAAAGCGAAAAAGAACTACCGTCGTAAGCAAGGTCACCGTCAACCATACACTAAATTAGTAGTTGAAGCAATCAACGCTTAATAAGTAGGTGATGGACATGATTACAGTAACTATTTATAGTGATGATAATCGTAAATCGTATGGATTTGAAATTTCAGGACATGCTTTATCGGATGTCTATGGTCGAGATTTAGTTTGTGCAGGTGCTTCTGCTGTTGCCTTCGGTGCAGTAAACGCGATCCCGCAAATTACAGGAGTTACTCCTGAAATCGAACAAGGTGCTGAAGGCGGTTACTTAAAAGTGACTATTCCGCAAGCTGAACTGAATGATGAAACAGACGCTAAATTACAAGTTATTCTGAACACAATGGTGACACAGTTCTATACAATGACTGCAAGCTATTCAGAATATATCGAATTGAAATATAAAATGATCTAGGAGGTGGAACAGAATGTTATTATTAACTTTAGATCTTCAATTCTTCGCATCTAAAAAAGGTGTAGGTTCTACTAAAAACGGACGTGACTCTGAGTCTAAACGCCTTGGTGCTAAACGCGCTGATGGTCAATTCGTTACTGGTGGTTCAATTCTTTACCGTCAACGCGGTACAAAAATTTACCCAGGTACAAACGTAGGCCGCGGTGGTGACGATACATTATTCGCAAAAGTTGACGGCGTTGTTAAATTTGAACGCTATGGTCGCGACAAGAAAAAAGTATCTGTATACCCTACAGCTCAAGAAGCATAATTCTTGCAATGAAAGGACTGCATTTATTGCAGTCCTTTTTTTAAGTTTTTGCACAAATTATTGATGATTAACGATGCCTTCAAGTAATGCAAATGGATGATTGAACTTTTCTTAAGTATTGAATATGTCATGAGTATGGAGTATGGAAGGAAAACTGATAAAAAACTTGTTATACTAATAATACTGTAATACGGAGTGTGTGAAATGACCGTTTCGAAATTAACTGTAAGTGAAGCATTGCGCTTTGCAAATCACGATTATTTGAATCAGCTTCATTTAATCCAGATGAACCTGGATTTAGGACGAGTGGATGAAGCGAAAAAGGTGATTTTTGACCAGTCTGAATATTGTAAAATGCTTTCGAACATCAATCGTCTCCAAATTAAGGAAACAGTCGAATGGCTTCAGACCCTTTGCTGGCGTTATCCGGCTTTACAACTAAGCATGACGAGTGATGTAAATGCACCAATACAAAGCAAGTACGATGAAGCGATTGTTCAATACTTGGAAAACACAATTATTCATGTTTACGACAAGCTTGATCCATATGAAGAGCATCAATTACTGTTAAACATCGAAACATATGAAGATAAATGGAATATTTCATTTCATTTAAAGGGAAAATGGGAACAGTCGCCATTTTCAATAGAACAGAATATTTTTAATGTGGAAACATATGAACAAACGGATACAAGTTGGAAATATGTTCTTCACATATGAGGAGTGAAAGAAATGTTTGTCGATCACGTTAAGATTTATGTTAAAGGTGGAGACGGCGGGGATGGAATGGTTGCATTCCGCCGTGAAAAATATGTACCGAATGGTGGTCCTGCAGGTGGAGATGGAGCACGTGGCGGTAACGTAGTATTTGAAGTTGAAGAAGGTTTACGTACGTTAATGGATTTCCGTTACAAACGTCACTTCAAAGCTGAACGTGGAGAGCACGGAATGAGTAAAGGGATGCACGGTCGTCGTGCAGAAGATTTAATCGTTAAGGTGCCACCAGGGACAGTTGTAATGAATGCAGAAACAAAAACAGTCATTGCCGATTTAGTTGAACATGGCCAACAAGCGATTATTGCTAAAGCGGGCCGTGGCGGACGCGGTAACTGCCGTTTTGCAACACCTTCTAACCCTGCACCGGAATTAGCCGAAAAAGGTGAACCAGGTCAGGAACTTGAAGTAATTTTAGAATTGAAAGTATTAGCGGATGTTGGATTGGTAGGTTTCCCTTCAGTAGGTAAATCAACATTACTATCGGTAGTTTCTTCTGCAAAACCTAAAATCGGTGCTTACCACTTTACAACAATCGTACCGAACTTAGGTATGGTGGAAACAGATGATGGCCGTTCATTCGCAATGGCGGATTTACCTGGTCTAATCGAAGGCGCACACCAAGGTGTCGGATTAGGTATGCAGTTCCTGCGTCACATCGAGCGTACACGTGTCATCGTACACGTAATTGATATGTCCGGTATGGAAGGCCGCGAACCTTATGATGATTATGTAACAATCAACAATGAGCTTGAACAATATAATTTACGATTACTTGAGCGTCCTCAAATTATCGTTGCGAACAAAATGGATATGCCGAATGCGGAAGAGAACTTGGAAGAGTTCAAAAAGAAAGTAGGCGAAGATGTAAAAATCTTCCCGATTTCAGCCGTTTCCCGTCAAGGTTTAAAGCCATTGCTATTTGAAATTGCGGATCTTTTAGAAGTAACACCTGAGTTCTTATTACATGATGTACTTGAAGAAGAATCAGATGCGGTAGTAATGTACAAGCATGAAGGCCAAGGTGGCGACTTCGAAATTACACGTGATGATGATGGTGCATACGTACTTTCAGGATACACAATCGAACGCCTATTCAAGATGACGGACTTCAGCCGTGAAGACGGTATTCGACGCTTTGCTCGCCAGTTACGTGCGATGGGTGTCGATGAAGAGTTACGTAAACGCGGTGCTCAAAACGGCGATACTGTTCGTTTAATGGAATTCGAATTTGACTTTGTCGACTAATTAAGTGGGGGATGACGATGAAAAACGTAGCAAATCAGCGATATTATTTAGTGCGTGAAGATGTCCTGACAGATGCGATGCAAAAAACATTGGAAGCAAAACAATTATTGCAAAAAGGATCTGTTTCATCCATTTGGGATGCGGTAAAAGAAGTGGATTTATCTCGCAGCGCATTTTATAAATATCGTGATGCAGTTTTTCCTTTCCATTCGATTGTGCAAGAGCGTATTTTAACGGTTTTCATTCAATTGCAAGACCGAAAAGGTACACTTGCCAAATTACTCGAAACTGTATCTGATGCCCATTGCAATGTACTGACGATTCACCAGACGATTCCAATTCAAGGACGTGCCAATGTGACGCTTTCTTTAGATGTGACAAGCATGTCTTATGAGTTGGATGAACTTATTCGAAGCTTGAATCAGCTTGAATTTATCGAATCTGCTGAAGTAATCAGTTCAGGCGCATTTTAACTTACTTAAAATGAGATGTCCTATGTAATGGCAATGGCATCAGAAAATAAATAAAATTTGCTGTCCAATAAGTTTCAGGGCATATTGGACAGCTTTCTTTTTAGGGTAAATTTCCAGAAAATTTAGAACTTATAATAGAGGTGCTTTTTTATGTCAGAAAAAAATTGGGAAAAAAGAATTGCTTATCTAGGTCCGGAAGCATCATTTACATATTTAGCGACAAAAGGTCTGTTTCCGAATGATTGGCATATTCCATACAAGTCCATTCCGGAATGTATCGAAGCTGTATCGGAGGGGAAAGTCGAGCTGGCCGTTGTACCAGTTGAAAATGCGCTGGAAGGATCTGTTCCGCTGACAATTGACTATTTGTTCCATGAATCCGAGCTTTTCGTTACAGCCGAAGTCATGTCAAAAATCCAGCAGCATTTATTAGTTAATAAAAAATTTGCGGAAAATAGCGAGGCAATCGAAGAGATTTATTCACATCCGCATGCGTTGGCACAGTGTCATAAATATTTATATTATAATCATGGCGGAGTAAGACAAACATCTTATTCTTCAACTGCCGCCGCAGCAGAACTTGTTTCCCAAACGGAAGACCGCTGTATCGCCGCTGTTGCGAACCTTTCTGCCGCTGAGAAATATAATTTACATATACTCGAAAAAAATATTCATGATTTCCATTTTAATCATACGCGTTTCTTCGTTTTATCGAAGCAAAATATAAAGCATGGCTTAGTCCCGCTTCACGCACAGCCAAAAACTACATTCATGCTGACATTGCCGACAGATGTATCAGGGGCGCTCCATCAAGTACTTTCGGTATTTGCATGGCGTAAACTGAACTTGAGCAAGATTGAATCGCGTCCACTTAAAACCGGACTCGGGAATTATTTCTTCATAACTGATATACTAGCAGATGAAGAGGAACCGATGATGAAAGGCGCGGTGGAAGAACTGATTGCGCTCGGATGTAAGGTGAAGTCACTCGGAACCTATTATACATACGTCACACCAGAATGAGGTGAAAAGCATGAAGCGAATCTTATTATTTGATGGAGAGTGCAATTTCTGTGATGCGAGCGTCCAGTTTATAATTAAACGTGACCCGAATGCATTATTTCAGTTTGCCTCGCTACAAAGTGATGTCGGAGCAGCTTTGTTGAAAAAGTATGATGTGCCGGAAACAACGGACAGTATTGTGTTTATTGAAAATGACCGGCATTATACGGAATCGACGGCCGCACTTAAGATTACACGGAATTTATCAGGTTTGTGGAAGTTGTTTTATGTATTTATCGTTGTACCGAAGCCGGTTCGCGATCTTGTGTATCGCTGGATTGCCAAAAACCGCTACAAATGGTTCGGGAAAAAGCAGGAATGCATGTTACCGTCACCAGAACAGCGTAAACGTTTTTTATAAGATGTACAGGTGCACTTTGCTTTCATGCAGAGTGCGCTTTTTATTTGTTCGGAAGTTGTCGGGGGAGATTTTATTAGAACAATCTTGCCGGTTATTAGAACAATGGTGGTGTTTATTCGAACATGTGAAGAGGATATTAGAACTTTGGGGAAATTTGAATACGTACTCCGGATTTTTTGTCCGTATAGGGGCGAAAAAAATAGGCGTACCGTTTATATTAGAACATTGGTGCAACATATTAGAACATCTCATGCGGATATTTGAACATCCGGCAATGATATTAGAAAATAAGAAATTATATTAGCACATCCGGCCAGTATATTAGAAAACTGCCATTTTATTAGAAGATAAAAATTTATATTAGAAGATCTTCAAATATATTAGAATTTCCGATAAGAAATCAAACTTTCCCATATCGGGGCTCGTCTAATTGTTGAAAGGAGGTATTCCGATGGAAAGTTACTTAATCAATGATACCGCTAACTTATCAAATGAAGCGATTATAGACGAACTTATGCAACAGTACGGAGAAGACGTATTAAAGCTCGTCATGCAATATGTACATAACAACTCGGTTGCCGAGGATCTGACACAGGAAATTTTCGTGAAATGCTACAGGGCACTCCCAACGTTTCAGTATGGCTCGTCGTTAAAAACGTGGCTTTGGCGCATTGCCATTAACCATTCGAAAGATTATCTGAAAAGCTGGTATGCCAAAAATGTCGAAGCAAAAGATGATGATGTGTTTATGCAAGTGGAAAGCAGCCATTCCGTAGAACAGGAAGTCATCCAGCAGCAGGAAGATGCTGACTTAGTAAAGGCGGTCATGGCGCTGCCGGTCAAATACCGTGAAGTTATTTATTTATGCTATTACGAAGATCGGACGATGAAGGAAATGGCCGATGTACTGCAAATTAATGAAAACACCGTAAAAACGAGGCTTCGAAAAGGGAAGCAGCTATTAAAAAAACATCTGGAGCGTGAAGAAAATGGATGATCGTTTAAAAAATTTGAAAAAAGCGATGGATCGCACTGCATTTTCCGGCACGAAATTCACAGAGCAGCACAAGCAACAAGTTCAGCGTCAGTTAAACGTCGATGAGGTGAAAAAAGTGCTTCTATCACTTCTTTTCGAAGCAAAGTCCGGTATTGAAATTACGCAGTTACTCCATGTAAGGGGAGTACAGGATGTTGTCAACAATGAGGGCATGATCTATTCCATTCTACACGAACAGGAAAACGATGGACTTGTGCTTGCCAGTTGGAATGACGGTGTTAAGCGTTACGAGCTAACGAAGGCCGGTAAAAAACAATTACAGCAAGAAGGTCATGTGAAGCTGACATTGAAGGAACGTTTACTGGGGGTGCGCATGCATGCAGAGTGAAAGCTTCTTAAGAAAAGTCACTGCCTTTATTCGATCGAAGGAAGCTCAGGTTCATGTATATGATGAATTAAAGCAACATCTAGAACATTCGAAAATTGCATGGATGAAAAAAGGATATACAGCGGAGGAAGCAGAGCGAAAAGCAATCGAAGAAATGGGGTCGCCTTCTGAAATCGGTAAATCGATGGATAAAATTCACCGACCGAAAGTAGACTGGCTATTAATCGGTTTAGTGGCCATTCTTTTAGGTACAAGTTTTATCCCGATAGTAACATTTGACAGTACCATCTTTTTTGGAGCCGATATGACCGATCATTTTATTCGAGGTAAGTGGCTGCATCTTGTATTTGCCGTAATATTGATTGCCGTCCTGATGTATACCGATTATCGGAAGGTGGAACGATTCAGTCTCGCTCTATATTTAGGTGCACTTATTCTGTTAATGGTATTAAGTTATTTCCCGACAGTTAGAGTGCAGGGGCAAAGCTATTTAATGGCAGGACCGATACAGATTCAGGCTTTGACCGTTTTACCAATGCTGTTCATTGCCTGGGCAGGGTTTTTTACGCGGGGGAAATTTAAAAGCTGGCAGTTAATCGTCTTATTTGTTTTGCCGTTATGGTTTATTTTAAGTGCGCCAAGCCTGATAGCAGCATTCCTGTATGCTGGGGTAGTGACGGTTTTATTTTTTGTCAGTGACTATTCCGCCAAGGCAAAAATAGTAACAAGTTTAGCGGTAAGCGGGTTCGTAGCGAGCAACATGTTCCTCATTATACCCCGGTTGCATGATTACCAGCTTGTGCGGTTATACGCATATTTGGATCCGGCCAGTTATCCGACAGAGGAAGGCTATGTTTATTTGGCAGTTAAAAATGCATTAAATGAAGCAGGATGGTTTGGGACGGAGACGATTCGTTATATTCCGGAAGGACATACTGATTTCGCTTTAGTACTGCTTATTCAGAAATTCGGATATATTGCAGGAATTGCCGTCGTTTCGGTATTATTTGCCGTTGCCGTTCGTATACTTTGGAAAGTGAACCGATTACCCCGTTCCTATGGGAAAATGCTTGTAATTGGAGCAGTCTCTTTTTACTGCATGCAGTTTGGCTATTCTGTTGCGATGATCCTTGGCTGGCTGCCGATTATCGGATTGGCGCTTCCTTTTATCAGTTATGGTTTTACGTCTCTATTATTAAATTCGTTTGTCATCGGGATTGCACTAAGTGTATATCGCAGGAAAACATTCACCGGATATGGAGTACAACGGAATTATTCATAATGAAAAACAGCTTATTCATCGGACGAGTGTCTTTTGAATAAGCTGTTTTAACTTAGTTTTCAATTAAGAAGCCGCGCTGGCGTAATTTCTCTTCGGCCAGGTTCAGGCTTTCTTCAGAAGTCGAGCTAATGACGTGCAGGTGTGTACCATCCGTTAATGCAGATAGATACAGGGCGTTCGTTTCCTGGACGCGTTTCACAAAATGCTCAACTTCCAAACGGTTCGAAACCATAATCGAAGCGGTAATTTCTCCATATACCGGATGTTCGACAATAACGCTTTCGACAGTCACGCCACAATCGACCAATATGAAAAGTTCTTCTTTAGCTTCATTTGGATTGTGCATACACACAATTTTTCGCTGAAGGCGTGTTTGCTGGACATTGTGCATATAAATATACCCTTGGCTTGTTGCTACAATCGGTTCATTTCGTGCTTTCAATAAATTCATATCATTGACGATAACTTGTCTTGAAACATTTGTATGCTTCGCCAAATCTGTACCCGTCATCGGCTGTTCAGCATTTTTTAACAATGCGAGCAGTTCCAGACGACGTTCTTCACCTAATAATTTTTTCAATATCTTCACCTCAATTAGCATACCAGTTCCTTTTTATCTTATCATATTTACCGTTTGCTAAGCGTGAACATTGTGGCAATAGCACAATTTGTGCATATGCTATTACGAGAAAAGGAGGAAAGAAGTGCGCGTTCATATTGTTCAAAAGGGAGACACTTTGTGGAAAATCGCGAAGCAATACGCGGTTGGCTTTGATGAGTTAAAGCGATTAAATGCCCATTTAGCAAACCCTGACTATATTGTTCCGGGAATGGAAATCTATTTACCGGACACGACTACGAAAAAAGAAGTGCAGCAACCAGTGAAGGAACAGCCGAAGTCTGTTAAAGAGCAACCGGTACCAACACCGGCGCCGGCGCCAAAACCGGCTCCAGCCCCAGCGCCAGCGCCGAAAAAAGAGCAAGTTAAGCCGGCACCAGCGCCAGCACCGGCTCCAACACCGGCTCCGATGCCAATGCCACAACCGCAAAAACCGATTTGGCAAGGGGATATTATTTATTTCCAGCAACCGCAGCCGATGCCAATGCCGAATTGGCAAACACATGTACATGTTCAGCCGACATTCGAAAATACGGTGACAGTACCGCAACCAATGCCGACACCACAGCAACCGGTTGCTCAACAACCTCCGCAGCAACCACAGCAACCAATTTTTATCGAGCAACCGCAATATATCCAACCAATGCCGATGCCAATGCCGCAAATGCCGGTATGTCCAACATGTCACCATATGCCGATGCCAATGCCAATGCCAATGCCAATGCCTCAAATGCCTGTATGTTCAAAATGTCATCAAATGGCAATGGAATCTCCAATGCATATGCAGCCAATGCCAATGCCGATGCCAATGCCGCAAATGCCGGGTTGTTCGAAATGTAATCAAATGGCAATGGAATCCCCAATGCAGATGCAACCAAATATGTATATGGAGCCAATGCCAATGTCGATGCCGATGCAAATGCAGATGCAGCCGATTTGCCACGAAGAGTCATCATTAAAGAGAGATCATTGTCAGGATAAGGATCACCTAGTACATCAGTATTATGAAGAAATTGACCACATGATGCGTCAACCAAACCCTTGTCACCCACATATGATGCCGATGCCGTATCCTGAAAATACAATGCAGCAGATGATGCCATATCCAGCAAATACGATGCCTCAAATGCAACAAATGCCACACCCGCCGAAATCATGTCAATAGTAATTAAGGAAAATTGCTGGAAGTGGGATACACATAAAGGGTCCTTTTTTATGAAGTATTATGAAAATGGTTTTGTTGCACAGAAAGTTAAAGCGGTTCACCGAGAGCTTGAAAATATACAATTTCCATATCATATTCCACTTGTTGAAAATGAAGAGAAGCATATAATAAAGCAGTTTTGGTTTGAGGGGAAAAGTGCTGAGTATAAACGTTTTGAACATCAGCAGCTTTCCCTCCATGCTATCGAAAAACTGCATGAAACAAATGAAGTCATTCCTTGGGCGGAATTGGGCATCTTGTCCACGTATCAATTACAGGAGAAATGGACGAGGAGATTCGAGCGTTTTATCAATCATGAAAGAGAATTGAGACGTTTACTAAAAAGCAATTATGATATTTTAGTCAATCATGCTTCCTATGCCTTAGGTTTAATGGCTCAAATTACAGTGCCGAGTGAAAAGCCAACGATTTTACATGGGGATGTTGTTCATCATAATGTGATGCTACGTGGTGAAGATGTGAAACTTATTGATTTTGATTTAGCCTCTTTAGGAGAGGCGTCAGATGAAATTATTTTATGGCTTCATCGTGTATTGCCACATGTTCAATATGAAGTTCAGCCACTTGTAAATGATCATCAATATTTGCATAAAGCGCAGGAAAAGCTTCACTATCTGTTTTTCCCGAATGAAATATTAAGGGAATGTTTATACTATTTGAAACTCAGCGACCGGCAAAAGCTTTCCTGCTATCCGTTTATTCAATCGATTGTATATGACTGGATGAAACATTATGATTCTTTTGCAAGACAGATTGATACATTGCAAAACTAATTGGCAGTTTATAATCGATGTGAGATGGAGAAGAATATGATAAACTATTAAAGGCTGTCTTCAAGGACGGTCTTTTCTTTTTTGATGCAACATACGTTCGGTAATTCACAGTTCTTATGCTATAATAGAGCGAGAAATGTGAGGGATAAACGATGTATGATTATTTAAAAGGACAGGTTACTAGGGTTACCCCGGAATATATTGTATTGGAGCAGCAAGGGATAGGCTGGATGCTGTATACACCAAATCCATTTGCATTCCGTACGTCTGCAAGTGAACAGCAGATCTATGTGTCATTGCAAGTACGTGAAGATGCACAAAATCTATATGGGTTCAATAGTTTGGAGCAACGTGAATTATTTAAAAAACTGATTCAAGTATCAGGCATCGGACCAAAAGGCGCGCTTGCTATTTTAGCGAGCGGAAATCCGACTTCAGTCATCCAGGCAATTGAAATGGAAGATGAAGCATTTTTAATCCGTTTCCCGGGTGTCGGGAAGAAAACAGCACGTCAAATGATTCTCGATTTGAAGGGGAAACTGGATATGCTGCTTGATCACGTCGAGTTACCGAGCGCGGAAAATGAGCTGCCGTTGTTCGGAGTGAATCCGAATGAACATGAATTGCAGGAAGCGATGCTGGCACTTATGGCATTAGGCTATTCAGAAAAAGAATTAGATAAGATCAGACCGCAATTAAGTGAAGATGAAAAGTTAACGACAACAGACGCCTATATTAAGCAGGCTCTGAAGCTGTTGTTGAAATTGAAATAAAAAGGAGTGAGAATCATGTCAGACCGTGTACTTTCTGGTGAAGCAACAGATGCCGAAGAGCAGTTTGAGCTTTCTTTAAGACCGCAACGTCTAGCGCAATACATAGGTCAGGATAAAGTAAAGGAAAACCTGAAAATCTTTATCGAGGCCGCTAAGCTACGTCAGGAAAGTCTTGACCATGTTCTCCTTTATGGACCACCAGGTTTAGGTAAGACGACGTTAGCAATCGTTATTGCCAATGAGATGGATGTAAATGTGAAAATGACGAGCGGTCCTGCGATTGAGCGGCCTGGCGATCTAGCAGCGATTTTAAGCTCCCTTGAAGCAGGGGATGTACTTTTTATCGATGAAATTCATCGCCTGCCTAGAGCGATAGAAGAGGTGCTCTATTCGGCGATGGAAGATTACTGTCTTGATATCGTTGTCGGAAAAGGTCCTGAAGCCCGTTCGATCCGATTGGAATTGCCGCCATTTACTCTTGTCGGTGCAACAACGAGAGCTGGCGCTTTATCTGCTCCGCTTCGTGACCGTTTTGGTGTATTATCCCGCCTGGAATATTATGATGAACAGTCACTCGCTGAAATTGTTATCCGGTCCGGTGAATTGTTTGGTGTTCAACTCGATAAGCATGCCGCATTTGAAATTGCACGCAGATCCCGAGGGACACCTCGTATTGCAAACCGATTGTTAAAAAGGGTCCGGGACTACGCCCAAGTACTGGCAGATGGCATTGTTTCCACAAGTCTGGCTGAACAGGCACTGGAACTGCTGCAAGTTGACCCTCGTGGACTGGATCATATCGATCATAAGCTGATGCAGTCAATGATTGAACGATTCGGCGGCGGACCTGTCGGATTGGATGCATTAGCGGCATCAATCGGGGAAGAGCGCATTACGATTGAAGATGTATATGAACCATATTTACTGCAAATCGGATTTATCCAACGAACACCACGCGGCCGAATTGCGACAAATCTATGTTACGACCATTTCGGTTACCCGCCGACACAAAATGAATAGAAGGAAGTTTTAAACGTGAAAGTAGAAGATTTTGATTTTTATTTACCAGAAGAATTAATTGCCCAAACACCATTGTTGGACCGTACAGCGAGTCGTCTAATGGTAGTAAATCCAAACTCATTGGAAGTGGAGCATCACACATTCGGTCATATTTTGGATGAGTTAAATGCCGGAGATTGTTTAGTATTGAATGATACACGCGTATTGCCGGCACGCTTAATGGGTGTTAAAGCTGATACGGGTGCGAACATTGAATTATTGCTGTTAAAACAGACAAATGAAGATGAGTGGGAGACACTAGTAAAGCCAGCGAAGCGTGTGAAAATAGGCACTGTCGTGACATTTGGTGACGGACTATTGACGGCGACTTGTACAGGTGAGCTTGAGCACGGCGGCCGTACATTCAAATTCACATACGACGGGATCTTTTATGAGATTTTAGATCAGCTTGGTGAAATGCCGTTACCGCCATATATCCGTGAAAAGTTGGATGACCAAGATCGTTATCAAACGGTATTTGCGAAAGAGCGCGGGTCTGCAGCTGCACCAACAGCGGGTCTGCATTTTACACAACCTTTACTTGAGGCGATTAAAGCAAAAGGTGTTGAAGTTGTATTTATTACATTGCACGTAGGTCTTGGCACATTCCGTCCTGTGAGTGTGGATTCGATTGAGGACCATGATATGCACTCTGAATTTTACAGTGTGACAGAAGAGGCAGCTGCTGTAATCGAACGTGTTAAACAAGCGGGGGGCAAGGTGATCTCGGTAGGGACAACTTCCACTCGTACACTTGAAACGGTTGCATCGAGAAATGATGGGAAAATTGTCGCTTCTCAGGGATGGACAAATATTTTCATTTATCCGGGTTATGAATATAAAGCAATCGATGGACTCATTACAAACTTCCATTTACCGAAGTCGACATTAGTCATGCTTGTCAGCGCACTTGCATCGAAAGAAACAATAATGAACGCCTATGAACAAGCGGTTAAGGAAAAATACCGATTCTTCAGCTTTGGCGATGCCATGTTTATCCGCCCGGCTAAGTAATTTGCAATTAAATCAAAACCTATATACAATAATAATTTGTGCAACACCTACTAAATTTAGTAGGTGTTTTCATTCGAAGTACTGTTTTTACTTTAGAAACGAGAGGATTATTTAATATGACTGAAACAACAAAACAACCACCAATTCGTTATGAATTGATTAAAACATGTGCACAGACGGGTGCACGATTAGGTATTGTCCATACTCCGCACGGTTCATTTGAAACACCGACATTCATGCCGGTTGGTACACAAGCGACAGTAAAAGCAATGAGCCCTGAAGAATTAAAAGAAATGAATGCAGGAATTATCCTTTCAAACACATATCATCTATGGCTTCGTCCAGGGAATGATATTGTGAAAGAAGCAGGCGGGCTGCATAAATTCATGAACTGGGACCGTCCAATTTTAACGGATTCAGGCGGATTCCAAGTATTCTCATTATCTAAATTCCGTAAAATCGAAGAAGAAGGCGTTCATTTCCGTAACCATTTAAATGGAGACAAGCTGTTTTTATCACCGGAAAAAGCAATGGAAATTCAAAACGACTTAGGTTCTGATATTATGATGGCGTTTGATGAATGTCCTCCATTCCCGGCGACATATGAATATATGGAAGCATCTGTTGACCGTACAACACGTTGGGCAAAACGTTGTAAAGAAGCACACCAACGTCCTGACGAGCAAGGACTGTTCGGTATTATTCAAGGCGGAGAATATGAAGAGCTGCGCCGTAAATCGGCTGAAGCTTTAGTAGAGCTTGATTTCCCGGGTTATGCAATCGGCGGTTTATCAGTTGGTGAGCCGAAAGATATTATGAACAAAGTATTGGACTTTACTGCACCAATGATGCCGGCCGATAAACCACGCTATTTAATGGGTGTCGGTTCACCGGACTCTTTAATCGATGGAGCCATCCGCGGTATCGATATGTTTGACTGTGTATTACCAACACGTATCGCACGTAACGGTACATTAATGACATCTGAAGGACGTATGGTCATCAAAAATGCAAAATACGCAAAAGACTTTACGCCAATCGATGAGAATTGTGATTGTTATACTTGTAAAAACTATACTCGTGCATATGTGCGTCATTTATTACGTACGGAAGAAACGTTCGGTTTACGTTTAACTTCATACCATAACCTGCGCTTCCTTATTAAGTTAATGGAAGATGTACGTCAGGCGATCCGTGAAGACCGTCTTGGTGATTTCAAAGAAGAGTTCTTTGAAAAGTACGGCTACAATAAACCAAATGCTAAAAACTTCTAAAAATATGTTCGAAATCCGAAATTCACTATAATTTTTTGAGAAAAAATAGAGTTTTTTGCGCAATAACGTGCAATTCTATACTATACTAGGTAAGTGAGAAAGAGATAGAGAAAGGGGGCAATTTGAAAATGGAAGGTTTAGTACAATTTTTACCGATTATCGTAATGTTCGTTGCGATGTGGTTCATTTTAATTCGTCCAGCACAAAAACGTCAAAAAGCAACCGCTACAATGCAAAACAGCTTAAAACGTGGGGATAAAGTAGTTACTGTAGGTGGCTTACACGGAGAAGTTGATGCAATTGAAGATACGACTGTTTATTTAATTGTTGACGGGAATACTCGTTTAAAATTCGAACGCCAAGCAATTGGTCGTGTAGAATCAGTTTAAACGTTAAAAAAAGCTTGCGGAAATTTAATTTCCGCAAGCTTTTTTGTATCTTTCATGCAATTTAGAACAAGCTATTGTATGAGAGGTGAATCAATTGGAAGATTATACATTAATTATATTTCGAACAATTGTTTTGTATATTATTTTACTCATTGTTTTCCGTCTGATGGGCAAACGTGAAGTTGGTGAACTCAGTATTGTGGATTTGGCGATATTCGTGTTGATGGGTGAAATAGCTGCAATTGCTTTGGACGACTATGACCGGCAGTTCTTTAAAGCCGTTTTGCCTATTATTTTATTGTTTTTAATTCAATACTTAAACTCATGGCTTATATTAAAAAATAAAAAATTACGTGACTTTATTGAAGGCGATCCCTCTCTTGTTATCCGCGATGGATTCATATGTGAAGTAGAAATGAAAAAGCAACGCTACAATCTTGATGACCTACTCCAGCAATTACGTGAACAAGGAGTTTGTTCTGTTCAGGATGTTGCCTACGCTTTTTTGGAACAATCCGGAAAGCTATCGATTTATCAAAAAAATTCTGGCGGGTTTATATTGCCCCTCATTATGGATGGCTATGTTGACAAAAGACACTTGAGAATTATTGGTAAGGATGAAGAATGGCTCGTTCGCGAATTACTGGTTAATGGCTATCCGAATATACGGGATATTTTTTACTGCAGCTATGAAGACGGAAAGTGGTTTGTCCAATTACGAGCGCGAAAAAATGGAACGTAGATACTGGAAATCATTGAAACGAATTTGTTTTGTAATGAAAAGTAACAGCAAGACAAACCCGATTGTAATTGCAACGCTGATCATAAGCGGCATTCCGGCAGCAATGATCGGCTGTACAAACGACGTGAGGATAAAAATTCCGTATGGCAGAACGAAAAATCTGAAACCGACATTGATTTTCTTTTGCTGTTTAATTGAAGCGATGTGTAAAAAGGATGTGATAAGAACACCAAAGCCGATTGCAATAATCGCGCCTTTTTCCTGAATGGCTGGTTGTGAGGCAAGGAAGAACAGTAAAAACAGTTTTCCTATACCACCATAAATAGAATTCATCATGGCAGCCTGGGCTTCATCCAAAGCTTGTAAAATGGAGTGAAGCGGACTCTGAATATAGTAAAAATAAAAAATAGGTGCCAATATTTTCATATACCCACGATTTTCCTCAAGGTGAAACAGCACCATTGTCAACTCATCGCCGTGTATGAAAAACACAGTAGCGGCCATACAGCCGATTAATGAAGATAACCGTAATGAATGGGTGATCCGTTTATTCAGCAATGTGTAATTATTGCTCGCCAGTGCGCTACTTACTGCAGGAATCAGTACGATTGCCAATGCAGCAGGTATGAAAGCCGGGAACAGCAGTAATGGTATATGCACCCCGGAAATAATTCCGTACAATGTAGTAGCGGCTCCTGCAGCCAAACCTGAAACCGTCAGTGCTTTTAAGAAAATGATCGGTTCCAAAAACCATGTAAAGGTCCCGAACAACTTACTGCCGGCTGAAGGCAATGCAATGTTAAAAATCGGTTTTGTAAAGGAAGTGCCTGTCGACCCCTTTTTGAACATTTTACTCGAGCGTTTATAAAAAATCGCCAAAAACAGTAACGAGAAAATCTCACCAATTGCTGTTATTCCCATAGCGGCTGCGGCAGTCATTGCAGGCGATTCCGAAATGAAATAAGGCAATAAGACGACAATGAGGCCAATCCGTACAAGTTGCTCAAGAAGTTGTGCCCATGCAGTAGGGGCAATTTTTGCTAAACCTTGCAAATATGCTTTTATTAAGCTTGAAAAGATTACGATTGGAATTGTGAAAAGGCTAATATAAAGTGTGAAAATAAGGTTTTCATTATGTAAAAGCACTTTTGCAATATAAGGAATTGCAAAATAAATGAATGGACTAAATAAAATAATGGAAATGGCCGAAATTTTGATTGCTGTTTTCATTACGGATGTAACATGTTCTGTTTTTCGTTTCGCATGGTATTCTGCAATCAGCTTCGAGATCGCAATCGGAATACCTAATTGAATAAGCGAAATGAAAAATATAAATGTGGGATAAGCCGTCATATAGAGTCCGACCGCTTCCTCCCCGGCAATACGCATAAACTGCATTCGGTACAAAAACCCAAGACATTTTGAAATAAATATGACAAACATTAAAAATAATGTTCCTTTTAGAAATGAGCCCAAATAACTTCTACATTCTCCCTTCTCAATTTAATTTCATTCATATACAATAAAGTATGCAGTAGTAATCGCAGTTAAAACCTAAGTTCAGGAGTGATCGACATGCAAATTCCATTTTTCGGCCTTTACGAAAAGGTCCAGCTTATATTGACGAACAAAATCGAGGAATTTCATTACTATGGATATGATTCGATAACAGAACAGGATTTATGGAAATATTGCATCGATAAGGCGTGGCGCAAAAAAGATGTGCAAAATATGCGGTTGCATGAGCTGACAGCAGGCATTTTCGGTGCAACGGCTTCGGAAGTGCTGAGCTATATGCAAATAAGGGATTTTAAGCGTAATGAATTGAACTTAAAACTTTCTAATGAAGAGCTCCAAAGTTTATTTCAACCGCTTAAGGAATAGGGAAAAATAAGAATTCTATAATAAATTATCTAGTAATAATTTGACAGTTTCCACTAGCTGTTTCATAATGAGAGTGTTGTGCTTTTCAAACTATCGGATTGTTATTTTTGAAAAGTAATTCAGAAAATTATTGAAATGAATACATAGTTTGTGGAAGGTAATTTTTACGTTTTACATCACACCGCTTTTAGTGTGATATTGAGGAGGATTTTTTAATGAAATTAGCAAACCGTATCATTACGTTCGTTCTTGTCGTAGCATTGCTATTTACAGGAATGGGCACAACGGTAGAGAAGGTTTTAAACGATGTAAAACTTGGATTGGACCTTCAAGGTGGATTTGAAGTACTTTATGAAGTGGAATCACTTGTTGATGGACAAGCGATTACCCAGAGTGTACTGGCGGATACAACGACGGCATTAAACAATCGTATAAATGCATTCGGTGTTAGTGAGCCAAGCATTCAAATAGAAGGGGAAGACCGAATTCGTGTCCAGCTTGCCGGCTTGGCGGATCAGGACTCTGCTCGTGAGCTATTATCGAGTACAGCGAATTTAACTTTCCGTGACGTAAATGACAATATTTTATTGGATGGTACAGATTTAAAGGAAGGTGGCGCAGCAGCGTCATTTGACCAACAGAACCAGCCAATCGTAACTTTAACATTGAAAGACGCGGCTAAATTTGCGGAAGTGACGCAAAAAGTTATGAGCATGGGTGCACCGAATAACTTATTAGTTGTTTGGTTGGATTTTGAAGAAGGCGTAGATTCATACGCTAAAGAAAAAGAAAAGCCACCTGCAGAACAGAAATTCCAGTCAGCTGCTTCTGTAACACAAGTTTTAAATACAACAGATGTTATGATTTCGGGTAACTTCACAGTAGAAGAAACGAAAAACTTTGCATCTGTATTAAATGCAGGTTCTTTACCTGTTAAGTTAACGGAAATCTATTCAACATCGGTTGGAGCACAATTCGGTAAAGATGCATTGAATGATACAGTATTTGCAGGGGTAGTCGGCGTACTGCTAATCTTCCTGTTCATGCTGATCTACTACCGTTTACCGGGCTTTATCTCAATCATTACATTATCGGTATTCACATATTTAGTATTAATCGTCTTTAATGGTATTAATGCTGTATTAACATTACCAGGTATTGCGGCGATTGTTTTAGGGATCGGGATGGCCGTTGATGCGAACATTTTAACTGCTGAGCGTATTCGCGAAGAATTACGTGTTGGCCATACTGTAAAAGATGCATTCAAATTAGGTTCTAAGCAAT
The DNA here is from genome assembly GCF_037975215.1 of Solibacillus sp. FSL R5-0449. Classification (NCBI taxonomy): domain Bacteria; kingdom Bacillati; phylum Bacillota; class Bacilli; order Caryophanales; family Caryophanaceae; genus Solibacillus; species Solibacillus sp. FSL R5-0449. Next base: position 2,243,484 of record NZ_CP150239.1, on the reverse strand, counting down.
CTTTATCAGCAATTATCGATGCACAGCTGACAACTTTGCTTGCTGCTGTCGTATTATTCTACTATGGTACAAGTTCTGTTAAAGGTTTTGCTACGACGTTAATCATTTCGATTTTACTATCATTTGTAACGGCTGTATGGGGTTCTCGCTTATTGCAAGGATTACTTGTAAACAGTGGCTACTTCAATAATCCGGCATGGTTCGGGATCAGCAAGTCGAAACAGCATTCACTTGATGAAGGAATCACTTCATTAGACTTAACAACGAAATTCGATAAATTGGATTTTGTTGGAAACCGTAAAAAATTCTATGCAATATCGACTTTTATTTTAGTTGCAGGGATTATTGTACTGGGTGTATTCAAACTGAACCTTGGAATCGATTTTTCACAAGGTACACGGGTGGAAATTAAATCCGATACGGAGCTAGTGCAAGAAGAAGTGGAAAATTATCTTGTTGAAATCGGTTTTGCAAATGATGATGTCGTAATTTCAGGCGACGATCATAATATTGCTGTAATGCGTTATAAAGATGACTTCTCCCAACAAGAAGTACTTGATTTTTCTGCGCAAGTAAAAGAAACATACGGTCATGAGCCAAGTTTGAGTACTGTATCAGCTACAGTCGGAAAAGAACTGGCTAAAAATGCAATCTATGCATTGGCATTGGCAGCACTAGGCATTATTATTTACGTAGCGATTCGCTTCGAATGGCGTATGGGTCTAGGTGCAATTGTTTCATTACTGCATGACGTATTCTTTATCATTGTGATTTTCAGTATGTTGCGTTTAGAGGTAGATATTACATTTATCGCTGCGGTGTTAACGATTGTCGGGTACTCGATAAACGATACAATTGTTACGTTTGACCGTATTCGTGAAAATATTGACCGTCAAGAAAAAATTACATCGAAAGAAGAGTTGGCTACGATCGTCAACAAATCGCTTCGTCAGACAATGGGACGTTCTGTTAATACAGTATTGACGGTTATTGTAGTAGTTATAGCATTGATTTTCTTAGGTGCTCCTTCTATTCAAAACTTCTCAATCGCTCTATTAATCGGATTAATTACAGGGATTTACTCTTCTATCTGTATTGCGGCACAAGTTTGGTATTCACTAAAATGCCGTGAAATGGACAAAAAAGGTACATCTGTTGTGAAAAAAGAGAAAAAACAATGGGGTTCAGACGAGCCACAAGTTTAAAACATATGAACCGCGTAATTGCATTTTGCAAATTACGCGGTTTTTGTTTACCCTTATTCAAAAAAAGGAATAAATTTCTTATATTATGTATGAGAGGAGACGAATATGAAAATTCAATGGACATTTGCAGTAGGACTCATTTTTGCTATTATCATTGCCATTTTTGCCACAGTAAATGTGGATAGCGTGCAGGTGAATTATGTCTTTGGTGAAGCGCGCTGGCCATTAATATTAATCATTTTAGGATCGGTACTCATCGGATTTATCATCAGCTTTTGCTTTTCAGCATTCCGTATGTACGGGGGAAAAAGGCAAACGAAAGCGATTCAGAAAGAACTGGATGCAGCACATGTATTGATTAACGAAAAGGATACAGAGATTGTCCGTTTAAAAAATGAACTCCACGAACTAGGTGCTTCCGCATTTGTGACAGAAGAAATGCCGGATGATAGCGAAATGCCGAAAAAATAGTGAAAACAGAAGATGACTAACTGAAGCAATTTTGAAGCAGGAATACGTTTCAAATTGCTTTTTTATTTTCAGTTAAGAACTGCATACTATCTCATTTTTTCAAACTGTCTTCCTGAAATTACATATCAACTTTTCTATTAATATCAGAAGAAACTTTGGGAAACAAGATAGATTTCCGTTATAATGAACTGCGTGAGGAAGTGAATAGATATGATACAGTCACAAAAATTATGGACAATAACACAGCAAGATGAGCAACTTGTAAAACAATTTAGTGAACAACTGAATATATCAACGATCGCAGCAAAAATCTTAATTGCCCGTGGCTGCACTTCGGTAGAACAGGCAAAGCCGTTACTGAAAATTGATGAAACCCAATATCATGATCCATTTCTAATGGCTGGGATGGAAGATGCAGTGATGCGTATTGAGCAGGCATTGGATAATGGCGAAAAGATTCTCGTATACGGTGATTATGACGCCGATGGTATTACAAGTACAACTGTGCTGCTTAATGCTTTACTAGATTTGGGTGCTGATGTCAGCTTTGTTATTCCGGATCGGTTTATTCATGGATATGGACCGAATGAAGAACTTTTCAAAAAAGCATATGAAGATGGCGTAAAATTAATTATTACGGTCGATAATGGGATAAGTGGAATCGAACAAGTAAAAGTTGCAAGAGAGCTTGGAATGGATGTCATTATTACCGATCACCATGAGGCGGGGGATGTATTGCCTGATGCCAATGTGATTATTCACCCACGTGTGCCCGAAGGCCATTACCCGTTTGGTGAGCTTGCCGGAGTAGGTGTTGCTTTCAAATTGGCGCATGCATTATACGGTGAGTTGCCGGACCATTTGTTTGAATATGTGGCAGTGGGAACTATCGCCGATTTAGTACCGCTCGTTGGCGAAAACCGTTATTTAGTTCAGCGGGGTTTGCAGGCATTGAAACAGTCTCCGAATCCTTGGGTTAAGGCTCTTTGTGATGCTTCAGGGGCAAACCAAAGAGATATCAATGAAGAAACTGTCGGTTTTTATTTTGGCCCTCGTCTTAATGCAATCGGCCGTTTAGGAAGTGCCGAGCCTGGAGTGCATTTTTTAATGAGTGAAGATCCGCAACAGGCAAATGCATTGGCAACCCAACTAAATGATAAAAATACAGAACGAAAAAAAATAGTAGAAGACATTACCAATGAAGCAATGGCAATGATTGAAAATGACGTTACCTTAAAAGATTCCCTCGTATTAGTCGTAGCAGGTGAAGGCTGGAATCCGGGTGTTGTCGGAATTGTTGCATCGCGATTAGTCGAAAAGTATTACCGACCGACAATTGTTCTATCACTTAATCCGGAAAAAGCGATCGCAAAAGGATCCGCGAGAAGTATTGAAGGGTTCCATCTGTATAATGAGTTGGCGAAAAACCGGGATATTTTACCGCATTTCGGTGGACATCCGATGGCAGCCGGGATGACATTGCCGATTGAACATGTCGATTCATTGCGTACACGTTTAAATGAACAAGCTAGACTTTGTTTAACTGAAGAACAGCTCGTACAGAAGATGCAGATTGATGTGCCGATTGAGCTAAGTGAAATTACCGTTGATGCGATTGAAGAGCTGCGACAGTTGGCTCCATTTGGCACAGAGTTTCCGAAGCCGGTCTTTGGCATCCAGGAAGTAAAGGTAAAATCGATGCGCAAAATCGGTTCAGGCGAAAATCACCTTAAAATGGAACTGGAAGATCCGTACCGTTCTCTTGATGCAATAGGGTTCAATAAAGGTTTTTTACACGATGAAATTTCGTATGGTGTTGCGTTGTCGGTAGTAGGCGATTTGCAGGTCAATGAATGGCAGGGCAATAAAAAACCGCAGTTTATGATTCAGGATGTCCGGGTTAATGAATGGCAGCTGTATGATTACCGCGGAAAAAGCAAGACGGCAAACTGGCTAGCAAAAATTAATGTGGAAAAAACCGATTTTATTGCGTTTTCCGAACAGACAAAGCTGCATTTTGAACAGGAGATACCGAAAGAAATAGTACATTTCACTGTTGGAACTGAAGCTGAAAAATTGCATAAAAATATCGTTTTACTGGATTTGCCGGAAAATGTAGCCACATTGGAAATACTACTAAAAGAAGTTCCAATTGAACGAATCTATGCACATTTATATACCGATCAATCCGCGTATTTCAATGGCATGCCGACAAGGGAACATTTTAAATGGTATTACGGATTCCTGAAAAAACGTCCGGATTTTAACCTGAAACAACATATTCGACAATTATCCGAACATATCGGACTAAATATAGAAGTAATTAAATTTATGACAAAAGTGTTTTTTGAGCTAGGATTTGTTACAATAGAGAATGGTTTGACGACCGTAAACGAAAATGCACCGAAAACAGCATTATCCGAAGCACCGTCATATAAATTGCGTTCACAACAAATTGAACTTGAGCAGAAACTGTTATATGCAACATACAGTGAACTGAAGCAATGGTTTAATGAACGATTGAGTTCTTGAGGAGGACATAGGAAGAATGGATTTAAAACAGTACGTAACAACAGTTGAAAATTGGCCGAAAGAGGGCATCAGCTTTAAAGATATTACAACGATCATGGACAATGGTCCGGCATATAAATATGCGACTGATGAAATTGTAAAATATGCAAAAGAAGTTGGCGCTGAAATTATCGTAGGTCCTGAAGCACGCGGATTTATTATTGGATGTCCAGTAGCCTATGCATTGGAAATCGGTTTCGCTCCAGTTCGTAAACCGGGAAAGCTTCCACGTGAAGTCATTTCTGCAGATTATGGATTAGAATATGGTACAGATACTTTAACAATGCACAAAGATGCAGTTAAACCAGGTCAGAAAGTTTTAATCTGTGATGACTTGCTTGCAACAGGCGGTACAGTAGAAGCAACTGTTCGCTTAATCGAACAATTAGGCGGCGAAGTAGTGGGTGCAGCATTCATTATCGAGCTTACAGAATTAAATGGCCGCAACAAAATCAACAATATTCCAATTAAAACATTAATACAATATTAATCCCTGAACTATCCCGTATAAACTTTGCGGGATAGTTTTTTTTCAATGAATTATCTTGTATAAGCTGTTCAATAATTCTACAAATTTCGACTTTCTGCAAAACTAAATGCCCGCGTGCCTTTACATTTAGTAGGCATTTTTTATACAATTGAACTTATACTTAAAGCGAAAATAGAAAGAACAGGTGGACTCATAATGGCGAAAGAACAAATATTGGCGCCCGAAGATGTTTTCGAGCTCGTCAAATCTTATATGAACGATGAACATGTTACCTTTGTTGTTAAAGCATATGAGGTAGCGAAAGAAGCACATAAAGAGCAGTTCCGCAGCTCCGGAGAACCATATATAATACACCCGGTACAGGTAGCGGGTATTTTGGCTGAGCTGCAAATGGACCCTGAAACGGTAGCCGCAGGGTTTTTGCATGATGTCGTGGAAGACACGGAAGTGACACGCGAAGATCTAGTAAATGAATTTAGTGAAGAAGTAGCCAAGCTTGTTGATGGGGTAACGAAGCTCGGTAAAATTAAATATATGTCAAAAGAAGAGCAGCAGGCCGAAAACCACCGGAAAATGTTCGTCGCAATGGCTCAGGATATCCGAGTAATTTTAATTAAGCTGGCAGACCGTCTGCATAATATGCGGACTTTAAAGCATTTACCGGCTGAAAAACAACGTCGTATTTCTCAGGAAACACTTGAAATCTTCGCTCCGTTAGCGCACAGATTAGGGATTTCAAAAGTGAAATGGGAGCTGGAGGATACGGCATTACGCTATTTAAATCCGCAGCAGTATTACCGGATCGTCAGCTTGATGAAGAAAAAGCGTGATGAACGTGAAGCTTATTTGGATAACGTAATGGACGAGATCAATTCCCAGCTGAAAGAAGTAGAGATTGAAGCGGATATTTTTGGCCGCCCGAAACATTTATATAGTATTTACCGGAAAATGGTGCTTCAAAAAAAGCAGTTTAATGAAATTTACGATTTACTGGCAGTGCGTATTTTAGTAGATAGTATTAAAGATTGCTACGCGGTAATCGGGATTATCCATACTTTATGGAAGCCGATGCCGGGACGCTTTAAAGACTATATTGCGATGCCGAAGCAAAACCTGTACCAATCCCTACATACAACTGTTATCGGACCATATGGGGATCCGCTTGAGGTGCAGATCCGTACGAAGGACATGCACAAAATCGCAGAGTTCGGTATCGCGGCACACTGGGCCTATAAAGAAGGTAAAACGGTAGAACAAAATGCCGAAACAATTGACCAGAAACTGACTTGGTTCCGTGAAATTCTTGAGTTCCAAAATGAATCGTCGAATGCTGCGGAGTTTATGGAATCGTTGAAATTCGATTTGTTTTCGGACATGGTCTATGTATTCTCGCCTAAAGGTGACGTCATTGAGCTTCCATCGGGCTCTGTCCCGATCGATTTTGCTTACCGCGTACACTCGGAAGTCGGGAACAAAACAATTGGTGCAAAAGTTAACGGAAAAATGGTACCGCTTGATACACCATTAAAAACAGGGGATATCGTTGAAGTACTAACATCGAAACAATCATTCGGCCCGAGCCGTGACTGGATAAAGATTGCCCAAAGTTCGCAGGCAAAAAATAAAATCAAGCAATTTTTCAAAAAGCATGTGCGTGAAGAAAGTGTTGTTAAAGGAAAAGAACTCGTTGAAAAGGAAATTAAAGCTCAAGAGTTTGATATGAAGGAAGTCTTAACAACTGAAAATATAAAGCGTGTGATTGAAAAATACAACTATACTCATGAAGATGATCTATATGCGGCTGTCGGCGTCGGCGGAATTACAGCACAGCAAATCGTCAATCGTCTTGCCGAAAAAATGCGCAAAGAGCGTGAGCAGGAAGAAGCACTCGAAAAAATCGTTAAAAGCATGAACAATCCGACACCGAAAAAGCGTACGGAATCAGGCGTTATTGTAAAAGGGATCGATAATCTACTAATTCGTCTATCACGCTGCTGTACACCGGTACCGGGTGATGATATTGTCGGCTTCATTACAAAGGGACGTGGTGTTTCTGTACACCGTGCAGATTGTCCGAACATCCAGGAAGACGGAAATTTGGAGCGTCTTATTGAAGTGGAATGGGAAAATGACGGTACACAAATCCGCAAAGATTACCCAGTGGATATCGAAATCTCGGCATATGACCGTCCAGGTATTTTAAATGACGTCATGCACGCGGTCAGTGAAGCGAAAACTAATATTTTGGCGGTTACAGGTCGTGCAGATCGTGAAAAAATTGCCACGATTCATTTGACGATAGCCATCACGAATATTTCAGGATTGCATCGTGTTGTCGAAAAAATTAAACAGCTTCCGGATATATACTCCGTTCAGCGTGTAATTAATTAATAGATAGTAGGGGAAAAGATGCGCGTAATATTACAACGTTCAAAACAGGCTTCTGTTACAGTCGATGGACAAGTAACAGGTGCGATTCAAAAAGGCTATGTGCTGCTTGTCGGCATTACACATAGTGATACAGAAGAAGATATTAAATATGTAGCGAAAAAAATTACCGACTTGCGTATTTGGGAAGATGAGGACGGCAAGATGAATCGTTCCATTATTGATGCAGGCGGGGATATTTTATCAATTTCACAATTTACGCTTTATGCGGATACACGTAAAGGGAAGCGGCCTAGTTTTGTGGAAGCAGCAAGACCGGAACAGGCAAAACCGTTATGGGAAGCTTTCAATGAACAACTGAAGGTAAATGGGCTGCATGTTGAAACAGGTGTATTCGGGGCAATGATGGATGTTGCGCTGATTAATGATGGTCCTGTAACAATCACAATAGAGTCTAAAGGCAAATAATCGATGAACGCATCACTCCTTTTTCGCATATTGTACAGTATGCATACAAAGGAGTGATTTTTTGGTTCAAATGAACACATATCCAAACGCGTATTGGCTTGAAGCGATCCAAAACTATTTAGGACAGATGGTTGCTGTCCAGCAAGAGGGGAATCGTGTTCAGCAAGGAATATTGGCCGCGATCTGTCCGGACTATATTGTGCTTGATGTATGCCAGACACCGTTCTATATCCGTATCGACAAAATTGTTTGGATTATGCCATTTTTAAAAAAATGAAATGAATGTGGTCTACGCACCCTCTAATCGTCATAAGCTTACTATGACAATTAGGGGGTGCTTTATTGTTTCAACGCGTCAATCGATTACTTATTGATTTACCACAGGTGGAATATGGAGACGCAAATGCTGCAAGTGCGGTACAGGAATTATTAGGCGGAAAGTTTGGCGAAATGTCGACTTTGAATAACTATATGTATCAGTCATTCAATTTCCGCGGAAAAAAGAAACTAAAGCCTTTTTATGATTTAGTTGCGAGTATTACTGCCGAAGAATTTGGACATGTGGAACTCGTAGCGACGACAATCAATTTACTCGGCAAAGATACGACGTTTTCCGGAAACCCGAATCTGGGACCGATGATGAATGCGAAAAACATGCGCAATACGCAGAGTTTTATCGCTTCTGCACAGACCGCTTTACCTGTCGATTCGATGGGAAAACCGTGGAATGGGGAATATGTTTTTTCCAGCGGGAATTTGGTACTCGATTTGCTGCATAATTTCTTCTTGGAATGTGGGGCGCGAACACATAAAATGCGTGTGTATGAAATGACGGACCATCCGACAGCCCGAGAAATGATCGGCTATTTACTAGTGCGCGGCGGAACGCATGTTGTTGCCTATGCTAAAGCACTTGAAATGGCAACGGGCGTTGATGTAACGCGGATGCTTCCGATACCTAGCCTTGATAACCATGTATTTGACCACGCGAGAAAATATGAAGAGCGTGGTTATGGAAATGTATTATTTACGTGGAATTACGTAGGGGATTATCAGGATATAAATAAAATCTGGAAAGGGCCTCATCCGACAACGAATGCACCGCTCATCGTAGAAGAGGGGATGCCAAAAGGTGCAAAAATGCCGGATCTTGATGAATTGCCGGAAGAGTTTGCACCGGGAATCGGTCCGGAAGAGTTCCAGATGATTGCAAAACGTCTTATGTTTAATATGTAAGAGCATAATAAAATTAAAAACCCATTTTTCGCTGAATGAAAAATGGGTTTTTGATGTTGCTAGCTACAGTAAGTATTGAGGTTCTATATTCCAACTGTCCAAGTAACTAAAAGACTAGCTATTCAATACCTTCGCAGTAATTCACCACTGTTTGGAAGTCCAGGTCACCACCGAAGATGGAAAGGGCACTGCCAATAGTGACATGTAATTTACCGTCTGAAAGTGATTCGAATTTTTTCAGGTCCTCAATTGAACGTACACCGCCTGCATACGTTGTAGGAATTGTTGTCCATTCCGCCAAATCACGAACTAAATCCTCCTGCATGCCACTGCGCTTTCCTTCCACATCGACTGCATGTATGAGCAGTTCGTCACAATAGGCTTCAATTTCCTTAATTGATTCCGCATTCACTTCGAAGTCGCTGAATTTTGTCCATTTATCTGTTACGACATACCATTTCCCATCACGTTTTCGGCAGCTTAGATCAAGGACAAGTTTTTCTTTGCCGATGTTTTTTACTAGTTGCTGCAGCCGGTCCATATCAAGCTGCCCGTCATGAAAAATATAGGAAGTCACAATGACATGTGAAGCGCCTGCATCGATATATTTCTGTGCATTGTCGGCAGTGATTCCGCCGCCTATTTGCAGACCGTTCGGGTAAGCTTTCAATGCAGAAATCGCCGCTTCCTCATTACCGGGACCAAGCATAATCACATGTCCGCCAGTCAGTTTATTTTGCAGAAATAATGAAGCGTAATACGAGGTATCCTGGTCAGATGTAAAATTTTCAACCACTTCTTTATTGTCATAGCCGAGAGTACTCCCGACAATTTGCTTCACTTTCCCATCGTGTAAATCAATACAAGGTCTAAAATTCATGTTCTTCACTACTTTCTCTTACATTCTATACGTATCATAACATTTCAGCGTGCTAAATTAATAGAAAAATCAGACGTGTAATCTATTGTTATATTGTAGGACAGGTTATTTCGGGTATGATAAAATAGGCATACTATTAATTAGAAAGCGTGGCATGGAAATGGCGGAAAATCTAAACTTGTTTGACATAAATAAGCTCTTTATTTTAGGTCGACCAATTGTAACAATTTTTCATAATGCAACGAATATGTACTCCATTGTTCGTGTCAAAATTCAAGAAACCAATATACAGCATGACGAAAAAGAAATTATCATCGTTGGTTATTTTCCTCAATTAGTAACTGATGAACTATACCGTTTTACAGGGCAGCTAAAAAGTCATCCGAAATACGGGATGCAGTTTCAAATTGATACATTTGAAAAAGAAGTGCCGACAACAGAGCAGGGAATTGTCCATTATTTATCAAGTGACCTATTTACAGGGGTCGGGAGAAAAACAGCAGAGACAATCGTAGAAAAGCTCGGAATGGATGCCCTCACGAAAATATTGGAGGATCCGTCAGCACTTGATGCAGTTCCCCGACTATCTGCTGAAAAGAAATTACATATTCGCCAAACAATCGAAGAAAATCTTGGTTTGGAACGGGTGATGGTACGCCTGAATGACTGGGGCTTTGGACCACAGCTCGGGATGAAAATTTATCAGGCTTACCGGGAAGAAACCATTCCGCTGCTGACAGAAAATCCTTATCGTTTAATTGAGGAAGTCGAAGGGGTCGGATTTATACGTGCGGATGAACTCGGTTCGAAGCTGGGGATCACGGGAAATCACCCGGACCGAATTAAAGCAGCCATTTTTCATGTGCTGACAAATGCAGCATTATCTGAAGGCCATGTTTATTTGGATGCGGAAATGGTGCTTCCGATGGTGAAAGATATACTTGAACAAAGTCAGCGCATTGAAATTCCGTATGAAGCGATTTCGAAAGCGGCAATCGAAATGCGAGAGGATTCGAAAATATGCGGTGAAGAAACACGCATGTACTTGCCTTCACTTTATTTTAGTGAAGTGGGCATTGCCAGTAAGATTAATGAACTGAAAGAAAAAAATAAAATGGCTGAAAGTTTTTCGAAAGATGAAATCCGAAAAGCGATTGGCGATATTGAAGAGCAGTATGATGTGACCTATGCGCCGACACAGGCACAGGCGATTGAAACGGCGATTAATTCCGCGGTAATGATTTTAACAGGCGGACCGGGAACTGGGAAAACAACGGTTGTCCGGGGTTTGGTCGAAGTATATGCTGAGCTTCACGGATTATCACTGAACCCGAAAACGTACGCGGAAAAAGAAGAACCGTTTCCGATTGTACTAGCTGCACCTACAGGACGTGCAGCGAAAAGGCTTGCGGAATCTACGGGATTGCCTGCAATGACCATACACCGCTTATTAGGATTTAATGGGCAGGAAAAGGATGAAGAAACGGAGCGTGAAGTTGTAGGGCGGCTCATCATTATCGATGAGATGTCAATGGTGGATACATGGCTCGCACATCAGCTTTTAAAAGCGCTGCATGAAGATGTACAAGTCGTTTTTGTAGGTGACCAGGATCAGTTACCGCCTGTCGGACCGGGGCAAGTATTAAAGGATTTGCTTGCATCGAAGCAAATTCCAACCGTTGAATTGACGGATATTTATCGTCAGGCTGAAGGATCTACAATTATCGAAATGGCCCACCAAATTAAAAAAGGCAAAGTTCCGGATACGCTGACTGCCAAAACAACGGACCGTTCGTTTATCCAGGCAGGAGCCGGACAAGTGACAAGCGTTGTCACACAAATCGTAAAAGGGGCACTTGCAAAAGGACAGGCGATACGGGATATTCAAGTATTGGCGCCGATGTACAAAGGTCCTGCAGGCATCGACAATTTAAATAAAGAAATTCAGCAGCTTGTAAATCCGAATGACGGGTCGAGAAAAGAACTTGTTTTCGGTGATACGATTTACCGAATCGGGGACAAAGTGCTGCAGCTGGTAAATCAGCCGGATAATAATGTATTCAACGGAGATATGGGCGAAGTGATTTCCATCATCCGTGCAAAGGAAACAGTGGAAAAGCAGGATCTGCTTATTGTCAGCTACGATGGGATTGAAGTAACATACCAGCGTGCAGACTTAAACCAGATAACTTTGGCCTATTGCTGTTCAATTCATAAATCACAAGGTTCGGAATTTCAAACGGTCATTATGCCGATTGTTCGTGGCTATTCAAAAATGCTTCGCAGAAATTTACTGTATACAGGGATTACACGTGCTAAAAACTTTTTGATTTTATGTGGAGAGCCGGATGTATTAGCGAACGGATTAGCGAAAACAGATGATCTAACTCGATTGACAACCTTAAAGGCACGATTAAATCCGGAATTTATCACTGCAGAAAAGATGAAAGAATTACCGGAAACAGAAGAAAAACAAGTGGCTGTTAAGGAAGAGAAACAAAATCCTTCCACAGAACAGCTTGGTCTGTTGAATGTCTCGGATTCGCATAAGATCGGTGAATCACTGCCAAATCACTTAACAGCTGAAACAGCACCATATATTCATCCATTAATTGGTATGGCAAATATTTCGCCATACGACTTCAATGAAGAATAGAACTAGCCATTTTCGTTCATGTTTGAATGGGAATGGCTAGTTTTTTATGTACATAGAAATGTACTATTTTGGACAAATTTATTAAATGATGTGTTTACGTTCAAAGGGAGAGGGAAAATGTTTTAAATATAATAAAAAGTTGAAACAAGTAGGATTATAATGGAAAATAATAATTTTTTGCGGAAAAAATCAGAAATTTTAAAAGAAACTATTAATTAATATTAATTGTCCAGATATGTTAGTATGAAAAAAACTTATATGACGTCCGAAGTTTGATGTCAAATATTACAAAATGAAAAGGTTTTCAAAACTAAAAAAGAAGGTGCACATACATGGATTTCGTATGGGGAATCATAGGTATTCTGGGAATCGTACTGATTGCCATCGGGTTATCTAATAACCGTAAAGCAATTCAATGGAGAATTATTATTTCAGGATTAGTTGTCCAACTGATTTTTGCATTTATCGTATTGAAGTGGTCTTTCGGCCGCGAGAAGCTTATGCAACTTTCAGAAGGTGTTCAGAAGCTGATTGGTTATGCCAATGAGGGGATTAACTTCGTATTCGGCGGTTTAGCAAATCCGGATAATGTTGGTTTTGTATTCGCGATGAGTGTATTAACTATTATTATTTTCTTCTCATCTTTAATCTCTGTGCTTTACTACTTAGGTATTATGCAATTTATCATTAAGATTATTGGTGGTTTCTTATCAAAAGTATTAGGTACAACAAAAGCGGAATCGGTAAATGCTGCTGCCAATATTTTCGTTGGACAAACAGAAGCACCGCTTGTAATTCGTCCATTTTTAAATAAAATGACGAAATCGCAAATGTTCGCTGTTATGACAGGTGGACTTGCATCGGTTTCAGGTTCGGTCTTAATCGGTTATTCAGTATTAGGTGTTCCTCTTGAATACCTACTGGCGGCTAGTTTCATGGCTGCTCCAGCAGGATTGGTTATGGCGAAATTAATGATTCCTGAAACAGAAGAAGTAAATGAAGATGACTTTAAATTAGAACGTAATTCTGAAGCGACAAACGTTATTGATGCAGCTGCATCAGGTGCATCTGACGGTTTGAAATTAGCTGTAAACGTTGGTGCAATGCTATTAAGTTTCATCGCATTAATTGCGTTATTAAATGGTATTTTAGGTGGCATTACAGGATTATTCGGTTTTGATAATGTAACGCTTGAAGGTTTATTGGGCTATGTCTTTGCGCCATTAGCATTTTTAATTGGTGTTCCTTGGGATGAAGCAGTACGTGCAGGTTCATTTATCGGTCAAAAATTAATTTTAAATGAATTTGTTGCATATTCTAACTTTGGTCCGGTTATCGGCGAACTTTCTGACAAAACAGCCATTATCATTTCGTTTGCACTTTGTGGTTTTGCAAACTTAAGTTCAATGGGTATTTTAATCGGTGGTTTAGGTGGTATGGCACCGGATAAACGTCCAATCATTGCAAAACTTGCGATTAAAGCAGTAGCTGCAGGAACATTGGCATCTTTATTATCAGCTGCAATTGCTGGTATGTTTATATAATATCTTTCAAAGACTGTGCTAAAAATTTAGCGCAGTCTTTTTTTAGTACGTAATTTCTGCTGCAAGCTTCTCCAGTTCAGAACGATTTGTCAGTACATATCCGCGGTTTTGCTTCGTAATATAGCCGGCTTCGCTGAATTGTGCAAGGACAAATAGCAAGTGGCGATAGGATACCCCTAAATATTCACATACTTCTGTATGCTTTTCTTTATAGAATTGCTGATCCGACGATAGTAAAATGAATGAGGCTAACCGGTTCTCCAATGGATAGGCCTGATTTTGCGTATATTTTGCTGTTGCTGTCGTTGCTTTATGACTTAAAAAAATACAGAGCATTTTCAGAAAAACAGGATCTGCCAATAATTTTTCTTTCACTTCCTGGATCGATATCGCAAAGCAAATTGACTTGGATAAAGTCTGAATGCCTTTTGAGTAACGTTCAGCATTTAATAATTCCATTTCCCCCATAAATGTAGGCGCTGTAATAAAATCAATGAGCGAAATTTTACCGTTTTTATGGGTAATATACAATTTAGCTTTTCCCTCAACCATGTAATACAAATAATCGGGGAATGAATGCTCATGAAAAATAAATTCGCCTTTATCGAATTCATACACGTGGATAAATGGAACAATATCAAACGAAAAATACTGGGAAATCGGGTATTGTTCGATATATTTGAGACTTTCATCTATTGGTAACTTTCTCAAAGTATAAAGCAACTCCTTCCAATAAAATATGAGATTTCTCACATTATTGTAGTATTTCTCGTGTTAATATTCAAATTAATAAAAACGAAAAAGGATGAAGACAATGAATAATCAGCGCTGGCTCGCGAAAAATTTCTTTATGTTCTTTATTACATGGGGGATTTTTCTTCCATATTGGACAGGTTGGCTTATCAACGATAAAGGGCTTACGGTATCAGAAGCAAGCATTATAATGGGCTTTGGGCTAGTTGCACGGGCTGCCTCAACGATGTTTATCTTCCCGTTTGTGTCAAAAGTAATGAGCAACAAAAATGTGCTGATCTTTTTTACGGCAAGTTCATTAATTGTGACACTGCTGTACATACCGATTAATTCATTTGCCGGCTTATTTTTAATGACATTGCTGTTCAGTGCTTTTTACCCGGCATTGTTACCGGCTGTTGAGAGCAGTGCCTCCACACTAATGCAACATGGATCCATCCATTACGGGAGAGCCCGTTCTTTCGGGTCGTTCGGATTTGTCGTCGCAGTATTAATCATCAGTATGATCAGCGGAATGTACGGGGAGCGAATGATTTTATGGATGATGATTTTAGGTTTAACGTCATTACTCATTATTCAGTTCATGCCTGCGCCTCGAGTATTAAATATCGTGACGGTTAAAGAGGAGCGAAAAACGCTCTCCATGAAGGGTCTCTTTGAAGTAAAGAGCTTTATCATCGTATTGTTTGTCGTCATTCTGCTTCAGGGGGCGCATGCATCGTACTATAACTACGGATATATTTATCTGCAGGATCTGAATGTCAATCCGTTTTATATCGGAATGATTTTAAATGTTGCAGTAATTTTTGAAGTTCTTTATTTTTATAAGGCCGATACAATTTTAACAAAATGGAAGCCGTCTTCTTTATTGCTTATCGCGGCAATTGGTTCGACCGTTCGATGGATACTTGTATATGCATTTCCGAATATGCCGATGTTTATCTTCTCTCAGGCACTTCATGCACTGTCGTTTGCGATGGCACATTATGCCTTTATACGCTATATTTCCAAAGCTTTACCGCAGGAGCAGATTCCAAATGCACAAGGGATCTATTCAGCACTAGCGATGAGTTTAAGTGCAGCGGTTCTAACATTATTAGGTGGTGCACTTTATGAAATCGAGCCAGGTTTGGCGTTCTTAGGAATGATTATATGTACAGTACCTGCAATCCTTTTAATTTTACTGACGAAAAAACGTTTCAATTATTAAGGAATGCCGATTGACAGCGCGATGTCTATTTTTTATAATGAAGAGCATAATAAAATGAAAACGATGATGGAACAAGTACGTATGGACTTCGTGAGCAGAAAGAGATTTCCCGGCTGAAAAAATCTCCCCGAATAAATACTGAAAGCTACTCCAGAGTGCAGCTAATCCCTGCCGTCTGCTTACGTTACAAGCACTTGAGATATAATGCATAGCGCATTATAAATTAGGGTGGTACCACGAGATAATAGTCTTCGTCCCTTTACCGGGATGAGGGCTTTTTTTGTTTTCTTCAGCGAATTATTAATATAACCGGTGAAAGAATCAATTATTTACGTGCAGCTGTTATTAAGATGTACCAAAACTCATCGACTTCAACAAAAATTAGGAGGAAAAAAATCATGACAACAAAAATTATGACAGGTTCTGAAATTCGTCGTCTTTATTTGAATTTCTTTAAAGAAAAAGGGCATCATATTGAACCATCAGCACCATTAGTTCCAATCAATGACCCATCACTATTATGGATCAACTCGGGAGTAGCTACATTAAAACCATATTTTGACGGACGTATCATTCCAGATAACCCGCGCATTACGAACGCACAAAAATCAATTCGTACAAACGATATCGAAAATGTAGGGAAAACAGCGCGTCACCATACATTCTTTGAAATGTTAGGGAACTTCTCAATCGGGGATTACTTTAAAAAAGAATCAATTCATTACGCTTGGGAATTTTTAACGGATCCAAAATGGATGGGCTTCGATCCTGAAAAGTTATCGGTAACAATCCACCCTGAAGACCAGGAAGCATATGACGTATGGCACAATGAAATCGGAGTGCCGAAAGAGCGTCTAATCCGACTTGAAGGCAACTTCTGGGATATCGGTGAAGGTCCATCTGGTCCAAACTCTGAAATCTTCTATGACCGCGGTGAAGAGTACGGTGTTGGTGCGCCGGCGGAAGAAATGTATACAGGCGGGGAAAACGAACGTTATCTTGAAATTTGGAACCTTGTATTTTCTCAATTCAACCACAATCCGGATGGCACATATACACCACTTCCAAAGCAAAATATCGATACAGGTATGGGGCTTGAACGTATCGTTTCTGTAGTACAAAATGTACCGACAAACTTTGATACAGATCTTTTCATGCCAATCATCGAAAAAACAGAAACGTTTGCAAACCGTACGTACAAACGTCCGCATGAAGTGGATTTAAATGAAATTTTCGGATCAACTGAAGATGTGAATACACCATTCAAAGTAATTGCCGACCATATCCGTACAGTAGCGTTTGCTATCGGTGACGGTGCATTACCATCAAATGAAGGCCGTGGCTATGTATTACGCCGTTTATTACGTCGTGCTGTCCGCTATGCGAAAAAAATCGGCATTGAAAAGCCGTTCATGTTCGAATTAGTACCGACTGTCGGAGAGATTATGGAAGATTTCTATCCACAAGTAAAAGAGAAGGAAGCATTTATTCAACGTGTTATCAAAAATGAAGAAGTGCGTTTCCATGAAACACTTGATGGCGGTTTAGCAATTTTCAATGAAGTAGCAGAAAACCAAAAAGCTAAAGGCGAAACAGTGATTCCTGGTGCTGACGCATTCAGACTATATGATACATTCGGTTTCCCGATTGAGTTAACGGAAGAATATGCTGAAGAAGTTGGCATGACAGTTGACCATGAAGGTTTTGAAGCTTCTATGGAGCAACAGCGTGAACGTGCACGTAATGCACGTGCTGATGTGGATTCAATGCAAGTGCAAAATGAAGTGCTTTCAAACTTAACTCAGCAATCGACATTTATTTATGATGCATTTGAAGCTTCTGCAAAAGTTGCTGCAATAGTTGTCAATGGACAAGAAACGTCAACTGCTTCTGAAGGTGAAGAAGCGTTAGTTATTCTAACTGAAACACCGTTCTATGCTGAAATGGGTGGACAAATTGCCGATACAGGTATCATTCAAGCAGACGGATTTACGGCGATCGTAAAAGATGTTCAAAAAGCACCAAATGGTCAGCCACTGCACACAGTAGTAGTGGAATCAGGTGAAATGAACGTCGGCGATGCAGCTACAGCAAAAGTAGATGAAGCAAAACGTAAATTGATCCTTAAAAACCATACAGCAACACACTTAATGCACCGTGCCTTAAAAGACGTATTAGGTGACCATGTAGCACAAGCGGGATCTTATGTAGGTCCAGACCGTTTACGCTTTGACTTCTCTCATTTTGGCGCTGCAACGAAAGAAGAGCTTGCACAAGTTGAGCGTGCAGTGAACGAAAAAATTTGGGAAGATATCGAAGTTGTTATTCAGGAAATGGATATCGATTCTGCAAAAGTGATGGGCGCAATGGCATTGTTCGGTGAAAAATATGGTGATGTTGTCCGGGTTGTAGCCGTTTCAGATTACTCGATTGAACTTTGCGGTGGACTGCATGTCAGCCGTTCATCTGAAATCGGTATTTTCAAAATCGTATCCGAAAGCGGAATCGGTGCAGGTACACGCCGTATCGAGGCTGTTACAGGTAAGGCGGCATATGAAGCGATTAAAGAGGAAGAAGCAATCTTAAATGAAGCAGCCGGCCTTTTAAAAGCGAATGCTAAAGATGTAGCAACTCGTGTGGCAACACTTCAAGCGGACTACAAAGAACTGCAACGCGAAAATGATTCATTGTCTCAAAAAATTGCAAATGCACAAGCGGGTGCTGTATTGGATGCTGCCCAAAAAATCGGTGATGTAACAGTACTTGCAACGCGTGTAGAAGCAAAAGACAACAATCAATTACGCCAAATGATGGATGATTTAAAAGAAAAAATGGAATCAGCTGTTATTGTTCTTGGTGCAGTCGATGGCGAGAAAGTCATGCTGTGTGCAGGTGTGACGAAAGATATCGTAGGTGGAAACTATCACGCCGGGAACATCGTGAAGCAAGTTGCTGAAGCTTGCGGCGGTAAAGGCGGCGGTCGTCCGGATATGGCAATGGCTGGTGCAAAAGATGCTGCAAAACTTGAAGAAGCATTAAATGCTGTTTACGAACATGTAAAATCTTTCTAAACATCTAAAATTTACTACTGGCATATTTGAAGTGCTTACAGGAATAAGTTATAATGATATAAATGGAGATGGAAGAGTGTGCTTCATCTCCTCATTGCTGAAAGCGAGGTGCTGGTCTTGAGTTCTTTCGATAAAACAATGAAATTCAGTTTTCCAGAAGAATCCATGGAACAAGAAGTAAAGCAAGTGATGCTGAAGGTGTATACGGCTTTAGAGGAAAAAGGGTATAATCCAACAAATCAAATTGTAGGGTATTTGTTATCTGGCGACCCGGCATACATCCCTCGCCACCAGGACGCACGTAATTTAATCCGCAAGCTTGAACGTGACGAGATTTTAGAAGAACTCGTTAGATTTTATATTAGAAAGAATACTGAGGCGGATAAATGAAAATTATGGGTTTAGACGTCGGCTCGAAAACAGTCGGCGTTGCAATTAGTGATGCGCTAGGGTGGACAGCGCAAGGTATCGAGACGGTTAAAATCAATGAAGCGGTAGGCGAATTTGGTATTGAGCGTATTAAAGAGCTTGTGAAGGAACACAATGTAACTGAATTTGTTGTAGGCTACCCAAAAAACATGAATAATACAATCGGCCCTCGAGGTGAAGCTTCCGAAAGTTACAAGAAGTTGCTGGAAGATACATTCGGTTTTCCTGTTAAGCTTTGGGACGAGCGTATGACAACGATGGCTGCTGAGCGTATGCTGATCGAGGCAGACGTAAGCCGTAAAAAAAGAAAGCAAGTTATTGATAAAATGGCTGCTGTCATGATTTTACAAGGCTATTTAGATAGTAAAAACTAAAGTTGCTCCATATAAGGCTTTTTTGTACTTATCCGAAAAGGCTTTATGTATAATGAATTGAGCAGCAACAGGCACCAATGCCTAAATATTATGAAGAGGTGACGATCATGTCAGAACAACAAAATCACATTACAGTAGTCGATGAAAACGGCAACGAACAACTTTGCGAAATTTTACACACTTTCGATTCAGAAGAGTTCGGTAAATCATACGTATTATATTCTTTAGTAGGTGCAGAAGAAGATGAAGATGGCGCAGTTGAAATCTTTGCCTCTGCTTTCGTTCCTGCTGAAAATGGTGAAGATGGCGAATTAACGCCAATCGAAACAGAAGCAGAATGGGATTTAATCGAAGAAGTATTAAACCAGATCGAAGACGAATTAGGCGAAGAAGAATAATTCATTTGACACGATAAAAACAGAGCAGGTGATTTGCCTGCTCTGTTTTATTCATTCAACGGGAGGCAACAGTATGGAAGAAAATATTTTTATTTTACAAAAAGAAGACGGCGGAGAGCAGCAATGCCGCGTTGTATTTACATTTGATTCGGAAGAGCATTCTTATGTTTTATTCTCGTTAATCGGTGATGAAGAAGCAGGTATTTCTGCACTTCGCTATGTACTCGATGAAAACGGCGAAATGAGCGGCTTTTCGGATATTGAAACTGATGATGAATGGGCAATGGTTGAAGAAGTAATGAATACCGTTCTTGCTGAATTTGGCTCAGATCAGACAAATTACTTCACAATCACAAATGAAGATGATGAAGAAATTATGTGCCAAATATTACACCGCTTCGAAAACAACGGCAAAAATTATCTGTTCTATGCAATTATGGAAGACGATGAGCCTGTATTGGAGGAAGTATATGCATCAGCCTACATCGCTGGCGATAACGGTGAAGTAGCGGACTTGCTTCCTATCGAAACAGACGAAGAGTGGGAAATGGTAGAACAAGCTTTAAACTCACTAGCACAAAACTAATTGCAAGGACCTTACTGACGATGTAATACGAAAGTAAGGTTTTTTTATTGTTCAAAAATAGACAAAAACGAACATTTTATTTTATAAAACGTCGCAAATAGTGAGAAATTACATACCTTTCGTGGCTCTATATTGTGTCGAAAGAGATTTTTATGTATCATTATGGAAGAGAAAAAGGGGGGACTCCCGTGCTAGACGAAAATAAGAAGCAAGAAATGTTCAATAAGATGAAAGAGCGTAAAGGAGAAGTTAAAACGGTGCGTAAAATTGTGGGAATCATCGCGCTTGTCGCTCTTCTTATTATTGCCATTGTCGGTTTCGCAGGATACAACTACGTGACATCGGCATTAAAACCAATGGACCCGGAGTCGAATGAACAAGTTGAAGTCGAAATTCCGATGGGCTCAGGGATTACCTTAATATCAACTATTTTAGAAGATAAGGGTATTGTAAAGAATGCAAAGATTTTTAAATATTATACTAAATTTAAAAATGAATCGGAATTCCAAGCCGGCAGTTATTCTTTAACGAAATCCATGACACTTGACGAAATTATTGAAAGTTTAAAGACAGGGCGAGTATATCGTGAACCTGTATTTACAATGACGGTGCCAGAAGGATTAACACTCGAGCAAGTAGCTGATGTTGTACAGAAAAATACTTCGCACAAAGCAGAAGACTTTATGAAAAAAGTGACGGATGCTGCCTATGTGGAGCAATTGATCACTGAATATCCTGATCTATTATCAGAAGATATCTTAAAGGAAAATATACGTCATCCGTTGGAAGGCTATTTATATCCTGCAACCTATCCGTTCTTTGAGGATAACCCATCGATTGAGGAAATTATCGGTACAATGCTAACTGCGATGAATACAATTGTTTCTGAATATACGCCAATATTGGAAGAACGTAATACATCGGTTCATGAATTGCTGACATTTGCTTCATTGCTTGAAGAAGAGGCAACTGCGCAAACGGACCGTGAAACAATTGCGAGTGTATTCTATAACCGTATCGAGATTGATATGCCTTTACAGACAGACCCAACAGTACTGTATGCATTAGGATCGCATAAGGACCGTGTACTGTATGAGGATCTGGAAGTAGACAATCCGTATAATACGTACCAAAATGTCGGATTGCCGCCTGGACCAATCGCTGGAGCCGGCAAGACATCAATCGAAGCTGCGCTGAACCCTTCGCAAACTGATTATTTATACTTCCTGGCAGATAAAGATGGCACAAACCATTTTGCCAAAACGTATGATGAGCACTTAGCGAACATCGAAAAGTATTTACGTTAAGAAAGATAAGTTGTAGAAAAGGAATCGAATGGCTTGAAATTTCCGTTTTAAGACGGAATTCATTAAATTGTTCGCATTCCTTTTCTTTTCATGCTATTATAAATTGTGATTTTTTGTCCTTATATAACAATTTTGTAGGCGCAAACAACTTCGTTTCGTCTTTTTTCTTGTGAAAGAAAGATGTGCGCAAACAACCAGGTAAAGGGAGAATGACAAATGGAATTATCAGACGCTTATATTGCTTCCTTCATTCCTGAACGTGATGAATTATTAATGGAAATGGAACGCTTCGCAGAACAGAATCATGTCCCGATCATGCAGCTGGCGGGGATTGAGTCATTGAATCAAATTTTGCGTATTCAAAATCCAAAATCAATTTTAGAAATTGGCACGGCAATTGGCTATTCTGCGATACGAATGGCGCAAGCGCTGCCACAAAGTCATATTGTGACGATAGAACGCGATGTATCGCGAGTTCAGTATGCCAAGGAATTCATTGCAAGGTCAGAGGTGGCAAACCGCATACAAGTAATTGAGGGCGATGCGTTAGAGGTAGACATGGAAACACTTCCTACTACTTTTGATGCTGTTTTTATTGATGCGGCAAAAGGGCAATACATGAAGTTTTTCGAAAAGTACGCATCGCTCGTTCCTTCGGGTGGCGTTTTATACATCGATAATATGTATATGCACGGACTATCGGATTTAGATATAAAAGAAGTACCTAGAAGAAAAAGAACGATGATCCGCAACTTAAAAACATTTTCAGACTGGATCATGGCACATCCGGATTATTCGAGTGCCTTTTTCCCTGTCGGTGATGGTTTGTTAATTTGTTTGAAGAGGTGATTAGTGTGAAAAAACCAGAATTATTAGTAACACCACAATCTATTGAGCATATTACAGCACTACTTGAGGCGGGTGCAGATGCTTTTGTGATCGGTGAACAGAAATTTGGCTTGCGCTTAGCTGGAGATTTTACAGTAGCACAGGTAGAAGAAGCAACTAAGCTGATTCATGCTGCAGGTAAAAAAGTTTATGTAGCGGTCAATGCATTATTCCATAACGATCGTTTAGACGCATTGGATGACTATTTAGTGCAGATGCAACGTATTGGCGTAGATGCATTATTGTTTGGGGACCCTGCAGTCATTATTGCTGTACGTGAAAACAATGTAACGATACCGTTGCATTGGAATCCGGAAACGACGGCAACAAACTTCTTCCAAGTGAACTATTGGGGTGAACGCGGAAGTAAGCGTGCAGTACTAGCTCGTGAACTTTCAGTCGATGAAGTGATTGAAATAAAAGAAAATACAAAGCATGAAATCGAAGTGCAAGTACATGGAATGACGTGTATGTTCCAATCTAAGCGTTCACTTTTAGGAAACTATTTCCTGTACCGTGATGAAGCGATGGAAATCGAAAATCGTAAAGAAAACAAAAATATGTTCCTTCACGATAAAGAGCGTAAAAATAAATATCCGATCTATGAGGATATGAACGGTACACATATTTTCTCACCGAATGATATGTGCATTATCGAAGAGTTAAATGAGCTGTTTGAGGCAGGTATCGATTCATTGAAAATTGATGGTGTTCTTCAAACGTTTGATTATACGGTAACGGTTACAAAACTTTACCGTCAAGCAATTGATGTGTATTTCGATCAAGGCAAAGATGCGTACGATGACATTAAATCCGAGTTATTCGAGCAAATCGAAGCGATTCAGCCAGCGTTACGTCCACTGGATACTGGCTTCATCTACAAGGAAACAGTTTACTAGGAAGGAGAACGAACGCAGTATGCTACAATTAATTCAAAATGAAAAAATTCGTCAAACAGTTAACGGAAAGACAGTAATTACGAAAAAACCGGAGCTTTTGGCGCCAGCTGGAAGTCTTGAAAAGTTAAAAGTAGCTGTCCATTACGGTGCTGATGCAGTATTTATCGGTGGTCAGGAATTTGGTTTACGTTCAAACGCAGGTAACTTCACAATTGAAGAAATGAAGGAAGGCGTTGAATTTGCAAACAAATACGGAGCCGTTGTCTATGTCACAACAAATATTTTCGCGCATAATGAAAATATGGATGGTTTGGAAGAATACTTGCAGGCAATCGAAGGCGCAGGCGTAAAAGGGATTATCGTTGCAGACCCGTTAATCATTGAAACATGTAAAAAGTGTGCACCATCTCTGGAAATCCATCTTTCTACACAACAGTCACTATCCAACTGGAAAGCGGTAAAGTACTGGAAAGAAGAAGGTTTGGAACGTGTTGTATTGGCACGTGAAGTAGGCGGAGAAGAAATGCGCAAAATGAAAGAAGAGGTAGACATTGAAATCGAGGCATTCGTACACGGTGCAATGTGTATCGCTTATTCAGGACGCTGTACACTTTCAAACCATATGACTGCCCGTGACTCAAACCGTGGCGGCTGCTGTCAGTCTTGCCGTTGGGATTATGATTTATATGAAAATAACGACGGTGAAGAAGTAGCATTGTTTAACGAAGGTGAAGCACCGTTTGCAATGAGCCCGAAAGACTTGAAATTAATCGAATCCATTCCTCACATGATTGAGCTGGGGATTGATTCATTGAAAGTCGAAGGCCGCATGAAGTCTATTCACTATATTGCAACAGTTATTTCCGTTTATCGTAAAGTAATTGATGCATACTGTGCAGATCCGGAGAACTTTACATTCGAAAAAGAATGGCTGGAAGAATTGGCACGCTGTGCAAACCGTGCAACTGCTTCGTCATTCTTTGAAGGTGAGCCAAGCTATAAACAACAGATGTTTGGTTTCCATTCACATAAAATGAAGTGGGATTTTGCCGGATTTGTGATGGATTATGATGCCGAAACGCAAATGGTCACATTGGAACAGCGTAACTATTTCAAGACAGGCGATACGGTTGAATTTTTCGGCCCGAATATGGATACATTCAAAATGACGGTTGGCCAGCTTTGGGATGAAAAAGGCAATGAACTTGATGTTGCCCGCCACCCACTACAAATCGTTAAATTTAAAGTTGATCGCTCATTATCACATTTTGATATGATGCGAAAGGAGAATAATTAAATGTCAAACCGTCCAGTTGTAATCGGAATTGCCGGTGGATCATGCTCAGGTAAAACGAGTGTGACACGTTCTATATACGATGTGTTCCGTGAACATTCAGTAGTTGTTATCGAACAGGATTATTATTATAAGGATCAAAGCCATATGACGTTTGAACAGCGTCTGGAAACGAACTATGATCATCCGCTTGCATTTGACAATGATCTACTGATCGAGCATATCCATAGTTTACTTGCCTACAAATCAGTGGAAAAACCGGTCTATGATTATGTGCAGCATACACGTTCAGACGAGGTAATTCACGTAGAACCGAAAGAGGTAATCATTGTCGAAGGAATTTTAGTGCTGGAGGACGAGCGTCTGCGTGATTTAATGGATATTAAATTATTCGTGGATACAGACTCTGACTTACGTATTATCCGACGCATTCAACGTGATATTAAAGAGCGTGGCCGTACAGCTGATTCGGTAATCGAACAGTATTTAACAGCAGTGCGTCCAATGCACAATATGTTTATCGAACCGACTAAGCGATACGCTGATGTCATCATCCCTGAAGGCGGGGAAAATAACGTTGCAATTGACTTAATGGTAACGAAAATAAAAACAATTCTTGAAACTGAATCGAACTTGTAATATGATGATGTAGTATTTACATTAATTACATTTTAAATTGATAGAACAACATAAATAATTAATCATAAAATTCGGCTGCCCGTATTACGGTGTAAACTTCTTCTAAAAGAAGGGATTTACACATACCGTAAACTAGTAGCCGGGTTTTCTGTTATTTATGAACAAAATACGTGAGAATAACTTTTAAATTTATCCGTATTTTTTTAGAAATAGAAATAGAAAACGCCAAAAGTAAACGTTTTCAAGTTAATATTAAGGAGTGGGAATAATGTCAAATGAAAAACAATATCCAATGACACTTGATGGAAAACAAAAATTAGAAGAAGAATTAAACACATTAAAGACAGTAAAGCGTCCGGAAGTAGTAGAGCGTATCAAAATAGCTCGCAGCTTCGGTGACCTATCTGAAAACTCTGAGTATGATTCAGCAAAAGAAGAGCAAGGATTTGTGGAAGGTCGTATTTCATTGATCGAGCAAATGCTGCGCAATGCTGTCATTATTACAGAAGATGAAACATCAAATACAATCTCTTTAGGGAAAACTGTTACATTTGATGAGCTGATCAATGGTAAACGTGCAAACTTTGAAGAATCTTACACAATTGTTGGTTCTGCTGAAGCAGATCCGATGGAAGGTAAAATTTCAAATGACTCTCCGATTGCGAAAGCATTAATGGGCAAGCATGTAGATGATGTTGTTAAACTGACAACACCAGGCGGAGAAATGGAAGTAATAATTTTAGAAGTAAAATAATTTTAGGAGCAGTTAGCATCGATTGCTAGCTGCTTTTATTATGTTGATAAATTTGGAAGAGCTTCCAATGTTCGATTTTCGTGCAACCATTGCGGTTCTAATGCTAAAATAGGTGTGCATAGGAGGAATTGAAATGGACCGAAAAAGACGATTTCAAACACGACAACAGTATGCTGAACAAAAGACAAAACAGACGAAATTTCAAAAAGCGGATAAAAGATTAAATTATTTAATCGCTATTGTCGCTGTGTTAATTGTGGCAACATTAATTTTTATAATTACTCAAGAGCCAGAGCCGAAAAACGAGGCAGTGGAGGAAGATTCAGCTGAAGAAGTAGCAACGGATGTCCAGGATGAAGATAATGGACAAGAATCGGAAGAAAATGAAACAGAAACTAATGTACCGGAAGAAGTAGAAGAGGAAGATACCGCTTCGGATGAATCCGAACAGCCAACTTCCGAATCTGGTGAAATCGTAAGTCCTTCCGACGATCCGTCAGTAAAAGAAGTCATTACAAATCCGAATTGGCCGGCCTATCCGACGGCACAAACAGGTAATCATGTGTCGACATATGAAAAAGGACATATTGATTATGAAGAAAAACTAAAAGCAATTTTTAGTGTGATTGATTTACAGCAGGAAAACAGTATTGTACTGCGCGTGAATAATAATGGCAGTGCGGAAAGTGCAATTGCCGTTGTCACATCGATGGACAAAGAACAAAAATATCGAGTGAGTATAGAATGGGTTGACAATGAAGGCTGGAAACCGGTCCAAGTGGAAGTTTTATCGACATTGGAAGGTTCCCGGTAAAAAATAGTTAGCAAGATTAATTGGAGGAATAAATAAATGACTATAGCAGTAATCGGTGCAATGGAGCAGGAAGTGGAGTTATTACGCGGTGCTCTGCAAAATACGAAAACAGAAACAATTGCAAACAGTGAATACACAACAGGTACATATGAAGGCAAAGAAGTTGTACTGTTAAAAAGCGGTATCGGTAAAGTAAACGCGGCAATGTCTACAACGATCCTATTGGAAAAGTATAATCCGAAAGTTGTCATTAATACAGGATCTGCAGGCGGTTTTGATGCTGCATTAAAGGTTGGGGATATCGTTATTTCGGATGAAGTACGTCACCATGATGTGGATGTTACGGCTTTTGGCTATGAAATCGGTCAAATGGCAGGAATGCCGGCCTCATATAAATCGGACGAAAAATTAATGGAAGTTGCGAAACAGGCTGTTGAAGAAGTGGGAGAGCATAATTACAGTGTTGGTCTTATTTGTTCGGGCGATGTATTTATGAGCAACCCTGAGCGTGTCGAGACAGTGCGAAAAGATTTCCCTACAATGAAGGCCGTTGAAATGGAAGCGGCTGCTGTAGCGCAAGTATGCCACCAATTCAACACACCATTTGTTGTAATTCGTGCATTATCAGACATTGCAGGTCAAGAATCGAGCATGTCATTTGATGAGTTTTTACCTGTTGCAGCGAAACACTCAACAGAAATCGTATTAAACGCAATTACAAAATTATAATTTAAATCACCATAGAAATGCCCAATCACTAAAAGGATTGGGCATTTTACTTTTGGGATGTGGAGAACAGGTTTACCTTTCTAACTGGTTTATTCTTTCTCGCCATGCTTAAACTGCTGATATAGCTTAATAAGTGCCCTTTTTTCAATGCGTGAAACATAGCTGCGTGAAATATTGAGCCTTTTGGCAATTTCTTTTTGTGTATGCGGGTCAAAGTTTTGAAGCCCATAGCGGTAGGAAATAATTTCGAGCTCACGTGGATCTAATGTATCCAAATAGCGATACAGCTGGGCAAAATCCTCCTGTCGTTCGATTTTTTCAATTGTTGAAGGTTCGTCAAGCTGCAGTAAATCACGGATTTGAAGAGACTGCCCATCTTTATCGACACCAATCGGTTCAAATAAAGAAACATCTTTTTGCACTTTTTTTTGTGCACGGAGATGCATCAGAATTTCATTTTCGATACATCGGGCGGCATAAGTGGCGAGACGGGTCTTTTTTTCTGGTGTGAAGCTGCTGACGGCTTTCATCAGACCGATCGTGCCAATTGAGATATAATCATCAAGTAAATCATGGGAGGGATGGAATTTCTTAACAACGTGCGCGACTAAACGCATATTTCGCTCGATTAATTCAATACGAGCACTTTCATCCCCCTTGATAAAACGATTGATGACTTCTTCTTCTTCCTCGCGTGATAACGGTTTATAAAACGTCTGCCCTTTTAAATAGCCTAATAATGCGGGAAGCTCAAGCCAAAGTTGAACCAAAGCTGTTACGAAACCGCTCAAGCAATTAACATCCTTTCATCTTTTCGACAGTATATGATGAATTTTGCGCAGAAATGAAAAAAGTGTAAGAGCGATATTTCTGCTCTTACACTTTTTTTAATGTAAACGTACTTACCATCAATAATGCCAATACCGGGAAAAGAATTAAATAAAACGTTTCCGATAGCATGTTTGTAAAGAAATAAGAAAAAGTGAGTAATGTACCCGCCGCTGTAATCGGCAGTCCTACGAAATAACCTGTTGAATCCATCACATTGAAACGAGCTAAACGCAACGCCCCAGCAGCAATAAATAATACCGGCATCATCATACCTGTAAATCCTGCATTCATCAATGCCATTTCATACATTAACAGGGCAGGTGCTACACCGAAAGAAATTATATCTGCCATGGAATCGAGCTGTTTTCCCAATTCGGATTCCTGATTGAATTTACGAGCAACCTTACCATCATACCGGTCTAAAAAAGCAGCGATAAAAATTAATAATACACTGTAGCTATGATACTCATTCAGTGTAGCCATAATTGCAGCCCCACCAAACGACATATTTGTAATTGTAATAATATTAGCAGCATTTGCTTTTATTTTTTTAAATGTTGAATCAACTTTTTGAAGTAGAAACATTGGAAAACACTCCCTTGCACATCGGCTATATTCTATTATACTTGTTCTATTAAAAAAAGGTAATAGTTAATTCATATTAAGACCTATCTTTGTATGGCCAGTCATTATATAATTTACTTTTATCCTGCATTTGCAGGTGATCATTAATCTGCTTCCAGAGCGTAGCAGCAAAAGCTTCAATATTTAATCAAAACCGGAGGACCTAGAATGAAGGAAAAATTATACCGGAATATGATAGAACTATCAAATGGTAAGATCTCTTCGAAAATTTTACAACAAATTGCACAATCCCGTTTAAGTAAAAATTTTATTCGTAGCTATAGTCAAATATACGGAATTAACATACAAGAAGTTTCAAAATCTCCAAAAGAATTTACGAGCCTGCATGATTTTTTTGTTCGCCAGTTAAAAGAAGAAGTGCGTCCTGTCGATATTCGTGAAAATATATTTACCAGTCCTGTTGACGCAAAAATAGAAGCATTCGGCAATATTGAGGATCAGAAAATGTTTACTGTGAAAAATAAACCGTATTCGTTAAATGATTTAATGGGAAATGAAACACAGGCAAAGAGGTATAATAATGGCAAATATATTGTTTTCTACTTGAGTCCTGCAGATTATCACCGAATTCATAGTCCAATTGATGGTGTTGTGAAGAGACAGTACATACTTGGACAAAAATCGTATCCAGTAAATCAGATGGGCTTACAATACGGAAAAAAACCGATCAGTCATAATTATCGTATGATTAGCGAAATTAACTATGAAAAACAACATTATACAGCATTCATTAAAGTAGGAGCGACATTTGTAAATTCAATTGAGCTTACAAACACGTCAACACAGTGGAAAAAAGGGGAGGAAGTCGGCTATTTTGCTTTCGGCTCAACCGTTGTCATGTTATTTGAACAAAATGCAATTGAATTTACCGAGAATGTTACAAACGGGGCGAAGATAAAAATGGGAGAAGCCTTTGCTACTATGGTATAATGAATAAATAAATTTTGAGTTAGGGGTTACGGCTTTGTACAACTTTTTATTACCAGATGAATTTATTCGCAGTGTATATGAAATTACACCGGAAAAATTAAAGGATTTAGGCATTAAAGGGATCATAACAGATTTAGATAATACGCTTGTTGAATGGGACCGTGCTGATGCGACGGAAGAGCTTGTACAATGGTTTGAAATGATGCGTGAAGCAGGGATAAAAATTATCATTGCCTCAAACAATCATGAAGCGCGGGTGCGCCAGTTTGCAGAACCGCATGGCATACCGTTTATTTTCCGTGCCAAAAAACCATTAGGTGCAGCATATTATGCGGCCCTTGTTCAGCTGCGTCTACGTCGCCATGAAGTTGCGATGCTGGGAGATCAGCTATTGACAGATGTGATGGGTGCGAAACGTCAAAAACTTTATACGTTTTTAGTTCGTCCTGTAGCTGACTCTGATGGACTCGTTACAAAATTTAACCGCTTCGTAGAACGTCGTGTATATAACGATTTAAAGCGAAAAGGAAAGTATCCTTGGGAAGACTAATCAGCGACCCGAGTTTTTTTGCATGAATGTGCAATAGTAGTTAGGAGGAAATAGTGAATGAATGAAATGCCACAATGTATTGGCTGTGGAACAGTGATTCAAACTGAAGATAAAAATGGATTAGGGTATGCACCTGCATCCTCGCTTGAAAAGGAAATGATTATTTGCCAACGTTGTTTCCGTTTAAAAAACTATAATGAAATCCAACCTGTTAGCTTAACGGATGATGATTTTTTACGTATTTTAAACGGTCTTGGACAACAGCAAGGTCTGATCGTGAAAATCGTGGATATTTTCGATTTCAATGGCAGCTGGTTACCAGGTTTACACCGATTCGTTGGAAATAATCCGGTTCTTTTAGTAGCAAATAAAGCAGACCTTTTACCAAAATCGGTAAAAGAAAAGAAAGTGATCAACTGGTTAAAACGAGAAGCGAAAGCACTTGGGTTGAAGCCGGTTGATGTCAAACTTGTTTCGGCACATAAAGGAATGGGCATGCAGGAAGTCGTGGAAGCGATAGAAGAATACCGTAACGGCAAAGATGTATATGTCGTAGGTTGTACAAATGTCGGCAAATCGACGTTTATTAACCGTATTATTAAGCAAGCTACAGGTGAGGGCGAAATTATTACAACTTCCCATTTCCCTGGAACTACGCTTGATATGATTGGCATTCCGCTTGATGACGGATCATCTTTATACGATACGCCTGGTATTATCAATCACCACCAAATGGCACACCATATCGATTCGAGTGAACTAAAATATATTATGCCGAAAAAAGAAATTAAACCAAAAGTGTATCAGCAAAATCCTGGACAGACACTGTTTATCGGTGCTCTTGCCCGTTTTGATTTCATTCAAGGTGAACGTTCGGCATTTACAGTACATGTTGCAAATGATTTACCGATCCACCGTACGAAGCTGGAACGTGCAGATCAATTATATGAAGAACATAAAGGTGAGTTACTGGCACCTCCAACGTCTAAACATATCGATCAATTACCGCCATTAGTGCGTCATGAGTTCTCGATTAAAGAACCGAAAACGGATGTAGTTATTTCAGGATTGGGCTGGATTACAGTACAGCATGCCAATGTTGTCGTAGCAGCACACGCACCTAAAGGCGTAGAAGTATTCATTCGTCCATCACTGATTTAACGGAATCGTTATTTTGAAGTGAATGCGCGGTAGCAGGAAAGAGGGAAATGTTGATGAAAAAGTGGTTTGCGGTTATTGGGGATCCGATTGCCCAGTCAAAATCTCCGGAAATGCATAATGCGTGGTATGAAGAAGCGAATGTGGATGCGACGTATATCCCAATCCACGTGAAACCCGAACATCTACAACAAGCTGTTGCATCATTCAAACTGTTAGGGACAAGCGGCTGGAATGTAACGATTCCACATAAGCAATCGATTATTCCGTTCCTCGACGAGCTGGACGAGCTTGCCGAAAAAATGGGAGCGGTCAATACGGTCGTGCGCACTACAGAGGGGAAATTAAAAGGCTATAATACGGATGGTCCTGGTTTTGTGAAGTCACTCGAGCATGTAATCGGTACGGAGAAACGCAAGGCACCGGTATTACTGATCGGAGCAGGCGGCGCAGCTCGCGGAATTGCATTTGCCCTTCAAATGGCAGGTTATACGAATATAACAATAGCCAACCGGACAGTTGAAAAAGCACAACAGATTATTAATGAACTACATGCCGGCCAAGCTGTTTCGATGCAAGAAGCAGAACAAAGTCTGGCGAATTATAAGATTTTTATTCAAACAACACCAGCTGGAATGACTACGGGCGACTTTGCATTACCATTTTCGCTTGAAAAGTTCCCGGCAGGCGCAATTGCTGCAGATATTGTGTATAATCCATTAATGACGCCATTTTTGCAAGCGGCTGAGCAAAAAGGGGCGACGATTGTCAATGGGTTAGGCATGTTCGTGCATCAAGGTGCGATTGCCTACGAACACTGGTTAGGTCATTATCCAAATACAAATGCAATGATTGCCCGTTTAACGGCGCAATTAGGAGGAAATTATGTTAACAGGTAAACAAAAACGTTTTTTACGTGCTGAGGCACATCACTTAGATCCAATTTTCCAAGTTGGGAAAGGTGGCGTAAATGATGCAATGATTGCACAATTACGCGATGTATTGGAAGCACGCGAACTTATTAAAGTACGCATTTTAGACAACTGTGAAGAAGACAAAAATGTCGTGGCGGAAGAACTGGCTGAAGGTACACGTGCCGAGCTTGTTCAACTGATCGGATTGACTGTTGTTTTATATAAAGAGTCACGCAATAACAAAAAAATCGTGTTACCAAAAGTAGCTACGAAATAAGGTGAATTGTAATGAAGAAAGTCGGTCTTTTTGGCGGAACTTTTAATCCACCGCATATTGGACATTTGATGATGGCCAATGAAGTATATGCAGCACTTGATTTGACGGAAGTGCGCTTTATGCCGAACGCAAAACCGCCGCATAAGGATCTGGCCCGCTCAGCTACAAATGCGCAGCGTCTGCGGATGGTTGAGCTGGCGATCGAGGACATTCCTTATTTTCAAGTCGAAACATATGAACTTGAACGCGGAGGGGTATCGTATACATTCGACACAATGAAAGCATTGTGTGAACGTGAACCACAAACACAGTTTTATTTTATTATCGGCGGGGACATGATCGATTCATTGCATACATGGCACCGTATCGATGAATTAATGGAACTTGTCACATTTGTTGGAGTGAAGCGCCCGGGCAGTGAAGCAAAATCTTCCTACGACGTGTGTATGGTGGAAGCTCCGCAAATTGACCTTTCTTCAACATACATTCGAAATCGACTACAGCAAACGGAGGCACCGTTACAGTTTTTATTGCCTGCTGCAGTTGAACAGTATATTCGAAAGGAAGGTTTGTATGGAACGTCAAACGATGCTGGCAGCGATTAAGGATCGAATGCCTGAAAAAAGGTATATTCATACAATCGGTGTAATGGAAACAGCGATCCGTTTAGCTCATCAATATGGTGAAAATCCACAAAAAGCAGAGATAGCGGCTATCTTTCATGATATCGCTAAATATGCGGACGTTGACTGGATGAAGCAAGTCGTGATCGATCAGCAGTTGGATTCGCGTCTGCTTGACTGGAATGCAGAAATATTGCATGGTCCTGTCGGGGCCTGGATTGTCGAGACGGAATTCCAAATTCATGATGAAGCCATCTTAAATGCAA
The DNA here is from genome assembly GCF_037975215.1 of Solibacillus sp. FSL R5-0449. Lineage (NCBI taxonomy): Bacteria > Bacillati > Bacillota > Bacilli > Caryophanales > Caryophanaceae > Solibacillus > Solibacillus sp. FSL R5-0449. Next base: position 2,209,236 of record NZ_CP150239.1, on the reverse strand, counting down.
TACGTTACCATACTACCGGACGTGCGAATATGACAACTTTTGAGAAAATTATTTATGTAGCAGATATGATTGAACCAAATCGTAAGTTTCAGGGTGTTGAGGAATTAAGAACGCTGGCAGACAGCAGTTTAGAGGATGCATTCCGAGCATGTGTGACACACACGCTCAGTTTCTTAGTTTCGTCACAGCAGGCAATTTACCCTGTTTCAATTGAATGCTACAACAGCTTACTAAGAGAGGAATAAACATACATGAATGAAACGTTATTAAATATTACGTACAAAGCAATCGATGACAAGCGAGGAGAGGATATCGTTGCATTAAATATGCAGGGGATTTCACTTTTAGCTGATTATTTCATTATTGCTGAAGGTAGCTCAGAGCGCCAAGTGCAGGCAATTGCACGTGAAATTAAAGAAAAAGCAGAAGAAGCGGGCTACACAGTACGTAAGCTTGAAGGCTTTGATACTGCACGCTGGATTTTAGTCGATATGGGTGATGTGGTTGCACATATTTTCCATAAAGATGAGCGTGCCTATTATAACCTAGAGCGTCTATGGGGAGATGCACCACAATTAGACGCGCCACAAATGGAAAATGAATAGTTATGATCGTTTTGCGGAAGTTTATGATGAATTGATGACAGATATCCCTTACGCGGAATATGTGGAATGGATTCAAACATATGCACCTGCACAGAACTATAAAAATCTGCTCGATATCGGCTGTGGTACAGGAACGCTGGCATTAATGCTGCATAAAGCGGGTTACGCTGTATCAGGTATTGACTTATCCGAAGAAATGCTTGCCATTGCAAGTGCCCGTATGGAGGATGAAAAAGTTTCAATGCCTCTATATGCGATGTCAATGGACGAACTGGACGGTTTTAGCGAGTTGGATGTTGCGATTATTCCAATTGACTCGATCAATTATGTAAAAGAACAGCAAAATGTCTTGGAAACATTGAAACGGGTATTTGACAGTCTTCGTGAAGGCGGACAACTATTCTTTGATGTACATTCGTTATTTAAAATGGACGATATTTTTCTGGATGGTCCATTTACCTATGACGACGGCGAAACTTCATATGTTTGGCATACGGAGCCGGGTGAAGAACCCCATTCTGTGTACCATCAGATGACGTTTTTTGTACTAACAGAAAGCGGTCTGTATGAACGTTTTGATGAAGAACATTATCAGCGCACATTTGCGTATGAGCAATATGTGACATGGCTGAAAGAAATCGGTTTTTCTCATGTTGAAGTGACGGCAGACTGGATGCCAACACAACCTGCCGATGAGAGCGAACGAATTTTTATTCGGGCGGTTAAATAAAATAGCTGAAAAAGTAAGTTTCGGCAGTTTTGATGGAAATACCTTTTCATAAAGAAGCGGAATTTGTATAGTGGATGTAAGCTCCATATATAAAACCTTCTTTATGAAAGGGTGTTTTTTATTTTGCAGCCATTTCTGGAGAAGTATAAAAAGCAACTCGCCATCCTGGGCGGAGTCGTTGCTGTAGTATTAATCTATTTCCTATTCCTCAATGATTCCCCGCATAGTGCATCCATTGAAACAATCGACCAAATGACAATTCCTGCTATTGATGAACATTCCACAAATCCTGAAACAGAAATCGAAACTGAATATAACCGAATAATGGTTGATATAAAGGGAGCGGTAAAATATCCGGGTGTGTACACATTATCGGAAGAGCAACGGATTGTCGATGCCGTCGAAGCAGCAGGAGGCTACACAGACGATGCCAATCCGGTGCTCATTAACCATGCTCAAAGGCTTCAGGATGAAATGGTCATCTATATACCTAAAACGGGTGAAGAGCCGGCAGAAGTAATGGAACAGGTGTTACAGGGCAGTCCGTCAACCGGCTCAGGCAGTGGAAGTACATCCGGGAAGATTAATATAAATAAAGCGGTGGAAGCGGAGTTAACCCAGCTTCCGGGAATTGGTCCATCCAAAGCGGCAGCGATTATTCAGCACCGGTCCGAACATGGGAAATTTCAAGTCATAGATGAATTAAAAAAAGTAACGGGAATCGGGGATAAAACATTTGAGCAGTTAAAAGACTTAATCGATGTAAAATAAGCCGAAATTTCTGAACGATCTTACATTGCGCATGTCAGGAACTACGTATAAACTGATAGGTGACAAAACATTTGGGGGTTATCATATGGAGCGAATTACTTGGGATCAATTTTTTATGGCACAAAGTCATTTACTCGCATTAAGAAGCACGTGCAGCCGTCTTGCGGTAGGAGCGACAATAGTAAGGGAAAAGCGCATTATTGCCGGCGGATATAATGGATCGATTTCAGGCGACGAACACTGTATCGAAGAAGGATGCTACGTTGTGGACAACCATTGTGTCCGTACAGTGCATGCAGAAACGAATGCATTACTGCAATGTGCCAAATATGGTACGCCATCAAATGGAGCGGATCTGTATGTCACGCATTTCCCATGCCTGCCATGCACGAAAACAATTATTCAGGCCGGCATTAAAAATGTGTACTATGCAAAGGATTATAAAAATAATTCATATGCAATGGAGCTGTTCAAAAAAGCAGATGTCCATGTTGCACATATTCCGTTTGATGAAGCAAAGATCGACTTTCTGCAGGACGAAAAGTTTGCGTTGACTGCTGAAATGCTCGAAAAGCTTCGTGAGTTAGGTGCAAGCCGCGATCAATTGCTCCCATTAGAGGAGAAGATGCATGCTTTATTTGGTAAACTTGTTCAAGCATAACTGGATATTTTACGCCTTGTCGATTTGTATCAGTGCACTTGCTGCATTTGAATCGGGAAGGCTTCTTTTTCTGATTGCGTTATTGTTGATATTTAGTCTTTATAAACGATTGGCAAACATACATCTGTTGTGTATAGTAATTGTTGGCATTGGGAGTTACAGCTATTTTTCCTTTGAAGTCAATAAGCTTTCAAGACCTGTTGAACTGCCGGCATTGTTAACATGGACCGATGAGTACAATATCAATGGTGTGATGTTGAGAGGGTTCATGCATGATGATTCCGGCGACAAAGTATATGTCACCTATGAATTGAAAAATGAAAACGAAAAGCAGCGTTTCGAGGCTCAGCAGCTTGCTGGTACAAGTTTTCTTGTGACCGGGGAGCAAGTATCCCCATCAATCCCTTCACACCGCTATGGCTTTTCTATGGCCCGCTATTTGCAAAGCAAAAATGCAAGAGGGATCATTGAAATTCATCAACTCCAATATTTAAGACAAAATAAAAACTTTATGCAACCAATCTATGAACAACGCTTTCGGTTAAAAAGACATATTGAAAAAACTTTTCCACCCGCACTTTCAGCAGAAGCACAAGCTCTTTTAATCGGTTACCAGGACAATGTCGATGAACAATTAAATCGCGCTTATCAAAAACTTGGGATTACCCATTTATTCGCGATTTCGGGATTGCATGTTGCGCTTGTTTCATTTCTGTTTTTCCAGATATTGCTCCGCTTAACGATACGTAGAGAAATCGCGACAATACTTTTGCTTATACTATTGCCTCTCTATGCAATTTTAGCAGGAGGAGCACCGTCTATTTGGCGCGCAGTTAGTGTCGTTGAATTTGTTTTACTTGCACAGTATGTTCGTTGGGGAATACCGATGGATGATGCATTATCGCTCAGCTTTATTATATTTGTCTTATTAGAGCCTGGTGCGGTATTTCAAGTCGGCTTTCAGCTATCCTATTTGGCCACTTACAGCTTAGTTTATTCGAACCGCATTTTAGCCCGCTATTCAAATTTTTGGGTGCAGTCTTTTTACATTACATTTGTATGCCAAATCCTCGTTTATCCTTTATTACTGTTCCACTTTTACGAAATTAGCCTTTCCTCTTTTGTCGCGAATATCATTTTTGTCCCTCTTTTTTCCTTTATTATTTTACCAGTCAATCTATTTGTTCTTGTTCTTACTTTTTTGCCATTCCCGGTTGATACCACTCTCTTTTTTATTTATGAGCCGCTACGTACAGCACTGACAAACTTCATACTCTACATTCAGCAGCCGATTGTTCAAATGTGGAATCCCGGTAAACCTTCAATTACGTGGCTTATTCTTTTATATAGTTCGGTTTTATTTGCTTTTTACTTACTTGACCAGCAAGCGCGTTTAAAGAAAGTAATCTTTGTTTTAGTACTGCCGGCATTAATATTCCATGGACAGCCATTTTTGAACAGTGATCTGAAAATTGCTTTTGTCAACGTCGGACAAGGGGACTGCATTGTCATTGAATTGCCGCGCAGAAAATCGGTCATTGTCATCGATGCAGGAGGCTTGCTGCGATTTGAACAGGAAAAGTGGAAAGAGCGAAAAACGCCCTATGAAATCGGGCGTCAAGTTGTCGTTCCTTATTTAAAAGGGCGAGGGATACAGACAATTGACACATTTGTACTGTCACATGCGGATGCCGATCATGTTGAGGGGGCTGAAGAGGTGTTGCGGGAGGTAATTGTAAACGAGGTGCATGTGACACCAGGTTCGTTCGGTAAGCCGGTTATGAATGATTTTTTACAGGAACTTGAGAAAACGAATACAAAACTAATGGAGAAAATGGCTGGTCATAAGTGGCAAATCGGGGAAACAGCTTTGGAATATTTATGGCCATTGGATATCGAATATGAAGGAAATAATGATTCACTCGTTTTATTTATAAAGCACGGGGCATTCAGAGCACTATTCACAGGGGACTTGGAGCAGGAAGGCGAGAGCGAGCTCATTCGGCTTTATAACGGGAAATTACGTAATATCGACTTATTGAAGGCAGGGCATCATGGCAGTAGAACTTCAAGCACTGAAGAATTTATCACCGTAACAAATCCTGAATTTGTTGTGTTTATGGCAGGCGAAAATAACCGCTATAATCATCCGCATACAGATGTTGTCAATCGATTTGAGGAGAAAAATATCCCATACGCGATAACAGGATTAGATGGAACTGTAGAAGTTTCCGTTTCACAAAGTCAAATGTACATTGAAAAATCGAATTCTATTTTTATGAAATAAAAAAGGGGATGGTTTCTAATTTTAACTAGAAACCATCCCGCTTTTAAGGAATTACATACGTGTAGCTGCTTCTACGATTGTTGCAATAATAAACAATACGATGAAGAAACCGCCACCAATGGCGAAACCGTAACCTGCATCCGGAAAGTCATTGCTTTTCATCGCGCGGCCACGACCTTCAAATGGGTTTTCAGCTACATAGTTTGGATCTTGATGTCCTGCCATAAGTATCCCTCCTAATCTCCAATAATTATAGAATATTCTAACTTAAAATGCTATATGAAATGCTAATTATTCCTTTTATTGGTTTATGGAGTTAGGTTTAATTTCAAAAAAATCCATAATTAAATATACAGGAGATAGAAACAATAAGTACGAGTTCGAGGCATAAGGAGATATGAAACTGGACATCCTCAGTAACGTAAAAAATGGTATACTTAGAACTACGAAAGTAAAGGAGGTTCCCAGTATGATAACAAAAGTATGGCAAGATTTTAAAAAGGGGAATTTCGCACCGGTTTACTTGCTTGTAGGAGAAGAATCCTATTTTGTGGACGAAACAATTAAGCAGTTGAAGGCAGCTCTTCAAAAAAATGAGGAAGCGGAAATTATGACCTTTGACTTAAATGAACAGCCGATTGATTATGTTATTGATGAAGCAGATACGATTCCGTTTTTCTCGGAACGTAAATTAATAATAGCTAAAAATGCCTCATTTTTAAAAGCGACTGAAAAAGGCAAAGAAAAGATAGACCATGATTTGAAGCGCCTTGAAAACTGGTTGCAGCACCCTACTGATACAGCCATCACGATATTTATCGCCCCGTATGAAAAGTTGGATGAGCGTAAAAAAGTTACAAAGCTTATGAAAGAAAAATGTACAGTAATCGCAGCAGAAACCCCGCAGAACAATGATTTGAATGTATGGGTGAAAAACGAAGCAGAGCAGCATGGAAAAGCGATTACCGATGAGGCAGTCGGCAAACTGCTTGAAATGGTCGGGCCGAATATGCTCCAGCTTCAGATGGAAATAGAGAAGATGGCCTTGTATTTAGGAGAAGATCATGAGATTACACGTGATCTTGTAGAAGATTTAGTAGCGAAAACGCTTGAGCATGATGCATTTAAAATGCTGAATGCCTATTTGGACCACAATCAGGAAGAGGCGCTCAAAATCTACCATGATCTATTACGTCAAAAAGAAGAGCCCATTAAACTTGTAGGCCTCTTGGCAAATAATATACGAACGATGACAAATATTTTTTATTTGCAAAAAAAAGGATACCATCAGCAACAGATTGCAAAACAGCTTAAAATCCATCCTTATCGGGTGCAAGTTATTTCAGGCCAAAGAAACCGCCCATCCGACCAGCGTCTGCTTCAGGCCCTCTACAGTTTGGCGGAAGTGGATCTTCAGCTGAAAACAACGGGCGGAAACCGTGAACGCCACCTCGAGCTATTTTTAATGAAGAAACTATAGAAAATTTTATTCTAGGAAACAATGAAAAAAGCCAACTGTGCAGATGCACAGTTGGCTTTATAAGTTACAATTAAGCTTTTTTCGCTAAACGAGACTTTTTACGAGAAGCCGCGTTTTTGTGAATAAGACCTTTAGAAGCAGCTTTATCTAATGCTTTAGAAGCAGCAACTACTAATTCTTGTGCGTTTTCAGCACCTGTTGCGATCGCTTGCTCAGCTTTTTTAACTGTAGTACGCATAGCAGATTTTGCTTGTACGTTAGCAGCGTTAGCTTTTTCGTTAACTTTTACACGTTTGATAGCAGATTTAATGTTTGGCATTTCTTTCACCTCCTAGATTTAGGTACGAGATGAGTATTTTCTCACTTATTTCATGTGTCAATACAACAAAAATCATTCTACCAAAGGATTGAAGGAATTGCAATACATAAATGCAAAGAATATTTACTTGACAGTTTGAGCAAACTGAATTGTGGAGGTGCAATATGAAAAAAATTGACTGGAATCGAACAGATTTAATTGATGAAACAGCAGAAGTCGTCCAACATCAAACAAAAGAGCAAAAGGAAACATTGGAACGCGAACGTGGCATTCACATGGAAGAATCCCAACAAAATCGTGTCAAAATCACAAAAGTTGAAGTGAATGCTGCAGGGGAAGAAAGAATAAGTAAAAAGCAGGGCACGTATATAACGTTGTCCATCCCTACATTAACATCAGAAGACCGCCATGGTTTTGAACAAATGCAGGAGTCTCTGATCCATTACCTGCACGATCTGCACAAAGATATAAAAATTACGGCGGATTCAAAAATTTTAGTGATTGGCTTAGGGAACAAGACGATTACCCCGGATGCGATCGGTCCTTATACAATCGATGCCATGCATAAAAAACAGTCAGAACTGGATTCACCAAAGTTTATTTTGTATGCGCCGGGTGTTACCGGCCAAACAGGATTTGAAACAAGTGATTATATCCATGCATTGGCAGAAAGAATTAAACCTGCGCTCGTCATTATTATCGATGCGCTTGCAACGAGCGGAAGTGCCCGATTATGCCGTACTATCCAGCTAACTGATACAGGTATCCATCCAGGAGGGGGCGTCGGCAACCATCGCAAAGAAGTATCCAAGGAAGTGCTCGGCGTTCCGGTAACAGCAATCGGCGTTCCGACCGTTGTGGAAGCCCCGATTTTAATCGCTGATGCAATTGATGTTGCATTCAGATCAATTGCGGCTAAAATCCAGGAAAGAGGGAAACCGTCCGGCAAGCTTTCCGTAACAAGCTGGACACCTGTAAACGAAGAGGTCGATTTAACAACAGTCGAACCGATTTTCGGTCAGTGGGCGACATGGCCAACTGAAGACCGAAGACAATTATTTGAAGAAGTTTTCAGCACCCATCCCGAGCGATTGATGGTTACACCGAAAGAAGTCGACTTCTGGCTTAGTCAATATGCATTTCTACTAGGTGAAAGCTTGTTTACATGGCTTGATGAAAAACAAAAAGCCGGAAATTAGCCGGCAATTTTTTTCTGAACAATAAAAACTAGTTATACGTTCTAAGTTTTACTCTTTTCCCATATTGTATTGGAGAAAGGGTGATGTGTTTGCGGAAACTAAAACGCTTCTCATTATTGTTCTTATTTTTATTTTCACTGCCTATTATTATTGGGCAATTCCCTTTTCCAAATAATGAAATGACTACACAAAAAATTAAAAGTGAACGTCCGCACGTTGTTTATGCGGCGACAGAGCCAATAGACACAGTACCTGAAGAACCGAAAGTCGATCCATTCGATGTACTGCTGATGTTCACACATTCACACGAGTCTTATAAGCCGATCGTCAAGAAAACAAAAGGGATGCAGGCAGTCTATGATGAAGAAATGAATATCTTTTCACTCCAGGAAATGATGCAGCACTATCTTGAATTAAACGGTTTAACACCACATATTGTTGATTTTGATGTTATGACCGAAATGAAACAGGTTGATGCGACATTTCACCAGGCATACAAAGTGGCGCGACCTGTATTGGCCGAGTATTTGGAAGGAAGCAAATATGATCTTGTCATCGATTTCCATCGGGATTCAGCACCTAAAAAAGTGACGACACTTACAGCAAATAATGAACAATATGCAAAAATTGCATTTGTCGTCGGTGCAGAACATCCTGCATATGAAGCAAATTTAGCTTATGCAACAATGCTAAGCGAGCAAGTGAATCGAATTGTGCCTGGCGTTTCACGCGGAATTATGAAAAAGTCGGGAACTGGTGTTGACGGTGTTTACAATCAGGATCTTGCGACTAATGTATTGCTGATTGAACTTGGAGGCATAGACAATACGGAAGAAGAGCTTCAACGTACAATGGCGATTTTAGCGCAGGCGATTCGGGTTGCTTTTGTTGAATCAGCAGGTTAAGTATTATTTGAAATACAAAATAGCAGGCGGGTAGTGTGAAGTTGATGAGCCATATCAGTACGGCTGCCCGCTCGAATATGAAAAACCGCATTTCGCAAAAGTTTGGTGCGAAATGCGGTTTTCCTATTGCAGGTGAAGGTTCGCTGTTGTCGTTTCACTACAATTCATAGTATAATTTAAAATACGTTATGCCTCTATTGTTCCATTACTTCAAATTATGGAGAATAGAGGCTGTATTTTAGTAGAAAAGTAAATGGATGAATAACCTACATATGTAGTGACACCAAACCCTAAATGGGCTCAGGTGTTTTTTCTAATTAGGAGAGGAATTATACATGAACCGAGAACAACGTTTAAAACGACAAGAAAATATCCGAAATTTCTCGATTATTGCACATATCGACCACGGGAAATCGACACTTGCTGACCGTTTATTGGAAAAGACGCAAACTGTTACACAACGAGAAATGAAGTCACAGCTTCTGGATTCGATGGATCTGGAGCGTGAGCGCGGAATTACAATTAAATTAAATGCCGTACAATTAAAATATAATGCTAAAAATGGCGAAATCTATACTTTCCATCTGATCGACACACCGGGTCACGTCGATTTCACATATGAAGTATCACGTTCATTAGCGGCATGTGAAGGTGCCATTTTAGTAGTCGATGCCGCACAGGGAATTGAAGCGCAAACGCTTGCGAACGTATATTTGGCTCTGGACAATGACCTTGAAATTTTACCGGTTATCAATAAAATCGACTTGCCTGCTGCAGACCCGGAACGTGTCCGCGCAGAAGTAGAAGATGTAATTGGACTGGATGCTTCTGAAGCAGTACTTGCATCAGCAAAAGCAGGAATTGGGATCGAGGATATTTTGGAACAGGTCGTTGAAAAAGTACCTGCCCCACAAGGTGATCCTGATGCTCCATTACAAGCATTAATCTTTGACTCTGTGTATGATGCCTATAAAGGCGTTATTATCTCGATCCGTATTGTAAATGGTACTGTGAAAGCCGGAGATACAATTAAAATGATGGCAACAGGTGCAGAATTCGAAGTAATCGAAGTAGGAATCCATACACCGAAAGCAATACCGCAAGCTGAACTGACAGTTGGTGATGTAGGTTATTTAACAGCATCCATCAAAAATGTTCAGGACACACGTGTAGGTGATACTGTAACTTTCGCGGGCAGCCGTGCCGCTACAGAACCGCTTCCGGGTTACCGTAAATTAAATCCGATGGTATATTGCGGCCTTTATCCGATTGATACTGCCAAATACAACGATTTACGTGAAGCACTTGAAAAACTGGAACTAAACGATTCTGCACTCCAATATGAGGCAGAAACTTCTCAGGCATTAGGCTTCGGTTTCCGATGCGGATTCTTAGGGCTATTGCACATGGAAATTATTCAGGAGCGTATTGAGCGTGAGTTCAACATTGATTTAATCACGACTGCGCCTTCTGTAATTTATGAAGTGACAAAAACTGATGGTTCGGTATTAAAAGTCGATAACCCGTCAATGATGCCGGATCCGCAAAAAATCGACCGCATTGAAGAGCCGTACGTAAAAGCGACAATTATGGTACCAAACGATTATGTAGGTGCTGTAATGGAACTTTGCCAGAAAAAACGCGGTAACTTCTCAGGGATGGATTACATCGATGACTCGCGTGTAAAAATCGTTTATGAGATGCCTTTAGCGGAAATCGTATACGACTTCTTTGACTTCCTGAAATCGAATACGAAAGGCTATGCGTCGTTTGATTATGAATTAATCGGATACCAGCCTTCTAAATTAAGCAAAATGGATATTCTATTGAACGGTGAACAAGTCGATGCGTTAAGCTTTATCGTACACAAAGACTTTGCATATGAACGCGGAAAAGTAATTGTAGAAAAACTAAAAGAGCTCATTCCACGTCAACAATTCGAAGTACCGGTACAAGCAGCAATCGGACAAAAAATCATTGCCCGCTCGACAATTAAGTCAATGGGTAAAAACGTACTTGCCAAATGTTACGGCGGTGACATTTCACGTAAACGTAAATTACTTGAAAAGCAAAAAGCCGGTAAAAAACGTATGAAACAAGTAGGTTCAGTAGAAGTTCCACAAGAAGCATTCATGGCCGTACTGAAAATGGATGACAGTAAATAATATTTGTAAAGGCAGATAGAGCAATCTTTCTGCCTTTTATTTTTAGAAGGACAAGTTTACTGAAATGTTTTTTGAAAATGAGGTAGAAATAATGACCGATATTTTAAATTTTTTGCAATATAAAAATGAAAAACTGGAAAGTGAATTGAATAGATTGTTTGAACGTGCCAACTCTCCGGGAGGCCGTGTAGATGCACTGTTGGAAAACAAAGCGCTGAAGCTGGAGGACCACAAGCTGTTTTTGGCATTTTTAGCGTATTTAGCACAGCAGAACATTGAAGCGAAACGACTGTTTCAGGATGTGTTGCGCCTGCCAAAGCATCTATTTGAAGCGAAATATGAAATGAACTGGGCACAGGTAATCAAGTTGAGTGTCACATTTTTTACAATTTTACGTGATAATGACCTCAATAGTTATAAACAATTTATCGACTAGCTTGTAACAACCGGCAACAGTTCGCTATAATGATGAAATGAGTTAAGGTAATAAATGATAGGGGGGCAAGTAGTCGATGAATGAAGAACAACGACTAGCTAGTCAGCAGATTAAACAACCTAAGGAAGAAAAAGACTATAGTAAATATTTCGAAAAAGTATTTACAGCTCCTTCACTAAAAGAGGCGAAAAAACGCGGTAAAGAAGAAGTGAAATATCATAAAGATTTTGATATTGAAGAAAAATTTCTAGGAATGGGACAGAATCGTAAGTTTTATATTCGAACATACGGCTGTCAAATGAATGAGCACGATACGGAAGTAATGGCTGGTATTTTCATGCAGCTTGGCTATACACCGACTGAAATGATTGAAGAAGCGGATGTTGTTTTACTAAACACGTGCGCAATCCGTGAAAATGCGGAAAATAAAGTATTCGGTGAGCTGGGCTTCCTGTTAAAATATAAACGTAAAAATCCGGAAATGCTGATCGGCGTCTGCGGATGCATGTCGCAAGAAGAGTCTGTTGTGAACAAAATATTAAAACAGTATCAGCATGTTGATATGGTGTTCGGGACACATAATATCCACCGATTACCGAATATTTTACACGATGCCTATATGTCTAAGGAAATGGTTGTTGAAGTATGGTCAAAAGAAGGCGATGTCATCGAAAACCTTCCGAAAAAACGTATTGGCTCGATTAAAGCTTGGGTGAATATTATGTACGGCTGCGACAAGTTCTGTACATATTGTATCGTTCCATATACACGGGGCAAGGAACGTTCACGTCGACCTGAAGAAATTATCCAGGAAGTGCGTGAATTGGCAGCACAAGGCTATAAAGAAATTATGCTTTTAGGCCAAAACGTCAATGCATACGGGAAAGACTTTGATGATATCGAATATCGACTGGGTGATTTAATGGACGAACTACGTAAAATCGATATCCCGCGAATTCGCTTTACAACAAGTCATCCGCGCGACTTTGATGATCATTTAATCGAAGTCTTGGCAAAAGGCGGAAATCTCGTTGATCATATTCATTTACCGGTACAATCGGGTTCAAATGAAATTTTAAAAATTATGGCTCGTAAATATACACGTGAGCATTTCCTGCAATTAGTCGATAAGATTAAAGCGGCTATTCCAGGCGTAACATTGACAACTGATATCATTGTAGGCTATCCGAATGAAACAGAAGAGCAATTCCAGGAAACGCTTGATTTGTATCGACAAGTTGGCTTTGATATGGCGTTCACATATATTTATTCGCCTCGTGAAGGAACACCGGCTGCTAAAATGGTCGATAATGTAACAGAAGAAGAAAAGAAAGACCGTCTGCACCGTTTGAATGCGATTGTCGGGGAGTATTCTGCAAAAGCACTCAAAGACTTGGAAGGTCAAACAGTAGAAGTTTTAGTTGAAGGCAGCAGTAAAAGACGCGATGATGTGTTAGCTGGCTATACGCGCAAAAACCGTCTTGTTAACTTTAAGGCTGATCCAAAATATATTGGAAAGCTTGTAAATGTAAAAATTTTAGAAGCAAAATCATACTCATTAATGGGTGAATTTGTAGAAGAAGTGATAAAAGAGGGGGAGTTCGTAAGATGACAACAAAATTATATACAAAAGATGAGATTGTAGAAAAAGCAAAAGAAATTGCCCATATGATTGCGAATACCGAAGAAGTTGAATTTTTCAAAAAAGCAGAAGAACAAATCAATGAAAACCAATTTGTACGCGAAAAAATTGCTTCATTAAAAGCACTGCAAAAACAGGCAGTTAACTTCCAACACTTAGGGAAAGAAAAAGCACTTAAAATGATTGAAGGCAAGATTACAGGAATTGAAACAGAAATCGACGAACTACCAGTCGTTCAACAATTTAAACAATCGCAGACAGAAGTAAATGAACTGTTACAATTAGTATCAAATGCCATTGCGAACAATGTTACAGATGAAGTCATTGCTTCGACTGGCGGAGATTTACTAAAAGGCGAAACAGGCTCAAAGGTACGCAATAGTACACCAGGCTCATGCTCTTAAAATGATTTTAAGAGGCTGGGACATAAGTATAATTATTGCTAAATAAAAGGAAAGCCTTTATTAAGAAATGGATATATTGCAAAATTGATTGGAATGGAGGGCGACTCCTGCGGGAATAGCGTGACGCCTGAGACTACAGGCTCAGGCCACGCCCGCGGAAAGCGTCCCGGAATGGAAATCAATTTTAACGCTCAGCAAAAAAATGCTATTTTTCTTTCAGAGAAAAATAGCATTTTTGGGTTATGTCCCAACCTCTTTTTTAAATTTAATATTCTAAAACCTTAACAGTATGTGTAAATAATGGTGTCGATATTCCTACTTTCTTTTGTTATAATTTAAGTTAGTTAGAACTATATGGGAAGGACTTTGCCTATGTACGAATATGACGATCTAAATGTAAGTGATGAAGGAATGTACGTTTGGTTATGTCAGATGGCCAGGCAGATAGATGCGGCAGTAGCAATTATTAACCCCAATAAAGGTTATACAATTGATTTTACCAATCAGCTCTTTCTGCAAACAACAGGGTACGATGAAGCTGATGTAATCGGGTCGACATTTTCATTACTGCAAGGGCCTCTTACAGATATGGTAAATGAAAATTCAATTCGGGAAAGTATTGAAAATGGACTCACTTTTAAAACTTCATCCTTTCATTACCGTAAAGATGGTTATGCATTCTGGAATGAAGTCCGTCATTTGCCAATGTTCAATCAGCATGGAATACTCCAATATTGTGTCATCATTATGAAAGATGTAACAGACTCCATGAACATCGAATCATTGATTGAGCTGGAACGTGAAGTGTACTTCAGTCTGGAAACAGGACATCCAATCGAAAATGTCTTACGCAATATTTGCAGAACGGTTGAAATAACTTTCGGAAAGAAATGTCACTGCTCCATCGTACTTGTTGATGATAATGACCGGATGATTAATATTTACGGTGAAATGTGGAGAGATTTGAAAGAGCTCGATGAAAATATTTTATTATTAGATCTCAAAGACAAAAGAAAAAACAATAAACCTCTTATTATTAAAGATTTGGAGCAATCGGTCTATCATGAAGCATATCAGCCGATTATTGAAAAGTATCATTTAGTTTCAATGTGGAGCCAGCCAATTTTAAACTCGGAAGAAAAAACAATCGGCTTATTTACAATGTACTTTGAGCAACGGGCAGAACCAAAAGCGATTGAAATAAAATTTATGAATCGAATTGCACCCATTGTCACACTCGCATTAAAATATTTTGATCAGAAAAGTGCAATTCACCGTCTTGCTTTTCAGGATGTAGCATCCGGATTGAATAATTATGAGTGCTTTAAAATCGTATTAAAAGAGTTTGCTGCGGATCACCCAAATGGGCATTTATATATTATTGAACCGGGAGAATACCAAAATATAATTGATTTATATGGCCGCCAAGGCGGGGATGACGTGCTGCGTCAGCTTGCCAAACGAATTCAGAATATCTCGACATTCGGGGATTCAATCATTGCGAGATACACACATTCATCAATTATTGTAGCGACGTCACTGTCATTAAGGGAAATGAATATCCCACCCGTCGAAGCGGATCATGTTTTATCGGAGCCGTATTATATTGATGGAAAAGAAGTGTATTTAACTTTAAAAATAGGAACTTCATCTTTTAGTTCCAGTACTAACTACATAGAAGCAGTCCGCCAGGCGGATAATGCATTATCAAGTGCGCTGAAAGTAACGGGCAGTGCTATTAAAAGCTTTAATATGGGATTAATTGAGTCGGTCGAACAAGAGATGAAAATACTGGCCCATTTTACACGTGGTCTAAAAAACAGCGAATTTTTCCCGATGCTCCAACCGAAAGTGAACTTGATGACAGGGGAAATTGAAAGTTTTGAAGCATTGGCACGCTGGAATTCGGCCGAATTAGGTTTTGTTTCTCCAACGTTGTTTATTCCGGTTGCCGAAAATACCGGCAATATTTATAAGGTAGACCTCGAAATTTTCAAAAAGGTACTCCAATGGCAAAAACAGCGTCATGATGCGGGAATGAAATTGTATCAAGTATCGATCAATATATCACCGAGTCATTTTTATAATCCGGCATTTGTGGAAAGTTCCGTTGCCCTTATTGAAAGCTATAAAATCGATCCCAAATTCATAAAATTTGAAATTACCGAAAGTGTCGAACTGGAAGATGTATTACGGGCAAAAAAAATTATCGATGAGCTGCAACAGCTTGGTATTGAAACATCGATTGATGATTTTGGTGTTGGCTATTCCTCACTGAGTTATTTGCAGGAACTGCCGTTTAAAGAAATAAAAATTGATAAAAGTTTCGTCGATGATTTAGCGAATCCTCGGATGAATGCCGTTATAAAAACGATTATTCAGCTTTCGGATAATTTGAGCATGGTCTCGGTGGCAGAAGGAATCGAAACTGAAGAACAGCACCTTGAATTAAAGCGATTAGGCTGTCAGGTGGGCCAAGGATATTATTACTATAAACCGATGCCCATTAAACAAATTAATGAACTGCTTGATAACGAGATAAAAATTTCTTTCAACAAATAAAACTCTCAGTGGGACAAAAATATGGGCGAAACAACAAAAGGCTATGTAGGCCATATCCCGCAATAAATACAATCTACAAAAGAGACATTTGAGCGAAGGAATAGGAAAAGCGCTACTACAATTAAGGTTTGTAGTAGTTTTTTCTTTTCTAAAAACTCATTTCACCCTTTAGGCACCTGCCGCATACAATAAGTCGAGCAGTTGAAGAAAGGAGAGATGTTCGGTGAAGCGTTTACGTCAAATTGTGACGAAAGCAGTTATTGCGAAAGGGAAGAAGCGTACCGAATGTGTAGAAACGCTCTGTCCACCGAATGCGCCAACGAGCATATTAGGTTGCTGGGTGATTAATCATCATTATCAGGCAAAACGTAATGGTAAATTTGTTGAGGTGACAGGGAAGTTTGATGTGAATGTATGGTATGCATATAACAATCATTCAAAAACGGCAGTGCATACGGAGACGATTTCCTATAAGGATCGTGTCAAACTGTCATTCCGTGACGGTGAAGAAGTAGATTCGAATGATGTGAAAGTCCGTGTATTACAAGCGCCGAATTGTATTGAGGCAATTATTACAAAGCAAGGCGACAAAATTCAGGTAACGGTTGAACGTGAATTTTTAGTGGAAATTATTGGGGAAACGACAATTGTCATTAATGTACACCCGCTTGATTTTGAGGATGAGTGGTCGTTTGAAGAAAGTTCACAACAGCCATCCAGCAGTTCATCATCTTCGTCATCATCGTCGTCCGATTCCGGCGGCAAAGATTTTGGCAAAGATTATGATTCCTCATCTTTTTCATAAAAGAATCTATCGTTTAACAGGAAATATTTCGGCATAAAAAATTGTAAAATTCTATCGTAAACAGTTGGGAATTGTTTGAAGATTACTTTCAGACAATTCCTTTTCTTTGCGTTTGCAAGGCAAAATGCGAGTCAAATGGTATAATACTTGTACAAGTTTTAGCAAGTGAGGGAAATAAACATGACTACATATACACCGATGATGCAACAATATTTGCTCGTAAAACAAGATTACAAAGATGCTTTTTTATTTTACCGTCTAGGCGATTTTTATGAATTGTTTTTTGATGATGCCATTAAAGCGTCACAGCTGCTGGAAATTACATTAACAGCTCGTGCGGGGAATACCGATAATCCAATACCGATGTGTGGGGTCCCGCATCATTCTGCACAAGGCTATATCGAAACACTTGTGGCAAAAGGTTTTAAAGTGGCTGTATGTGAACAGACGGAAGATCCAAAGCATGCAAAAGGTGTTGTGAAACGTGAAGTCGTACAAGTAATTACACCGGGAACGATTACAGAAGGGAAAGCACTTGACGGGAAATCAAATCATTTTATTGCAGCGGCTGAAAGTAATGAAGATGGTGAGATCGTATTCGCCTATTTGGACGTATCGACAGGTGAAGCAAACTGTTCGGTTATTGAAGGAAGTGCAAAACAATTAATTCAGCAAGTCCAGGCCTATGCAATAAAAGAACTGATTGTGACCGAACAGCTGCAGTTACTTCTTGCCGATTATGCGGAAGCGGGAGGCATCGTCCTGTCTCTTGAAACAGAAGAAATGGATACAGATAAGGCGGACCAGTATGTTGCACACTTGCCGGTACAGCTGCAAGGTGTGGCAAAGCGATTATTACAATACGTTGAGCGGACGCAAATGCGTTCATTATCGCATATACAGCCGTTTGTCTATACGGAAGCGGATAATTTCCTTCGCATCGATACGAATTCCAAACGTAATTTGGAGCTGATTCAGTCCATACGCGGCGGAGATTCTAAAGGGACATTGCTGTGGCTTTTAGACGAAACAGTAACAGCAATGGGCGGCCGAAAACTGAAACAGTGGATGCATCAGCCGCTCGCAAAGAAAAATGCGATTGAGGCGAGACAGGCGATTGTTACGGAATTGCTTGAAGACTTCTTTTTACGCGATGAATTAACGACACTGCTGAAAAATGTCTATGATTTGGAACGTCTGGCAGGGCGTGTAGCATTTGGTTCTGTTGGTGGACGCGATCTGGCACAGCTGCGCGAATCGCTACGACAAGTACCAATGATCCAGCAAATGCTTGTAAACAGCGGGTTGGAAAAGTGTATGGTACTTGGTCAAAAGCTGGACGTGTGCGCAGATATTGAACAATTGCTGGCAGAAGCGATTACCGAACATCCGCCCATTTCAATCAAAGAAGGCGATGTCATTCGCGACGGGTACAATGCACAGCTCGATGAATATCGTGATGCATCCCGCAATGGGAAGGACTGGATTGCCCAGCTTGAGCAGAAAGAACGCGAACTGACAGGGATAAAAAATCTGAAAATCGGCTATAACCGCGTGTTCGGCTATTATATCGAAATTACAAAATCCCATTTGAATAATGCGGACCTGGCACGCTTTGAACGAAAACAAACTTTGGCGAATGCTGAACGTTTTATTACCGAAGAATTAAAAGAAAAAGAGGCACTGATCTTGAACGCTGAGGAGCAGAGCCTTGCATTGGAATATGATTTATTTGTAGCATTGCGAGAACAGTTAAAAGGGTATATACCACGCGTTCAGGCATTGGCTGCCCAGATCAGTGAGCTTGATGTTCTGATGAGCTTTGCGACGGTAACAGACAAATACCGTTTTACAAAGCCGGTATTCCATGAAGGGCGTGCCTTGAAAATTATTGAAGGAAGACACCCGGTTGTTGAAAAAATGCTCAATAAACAAAGCTATGTCCCAAATGATTGTGTGCTGACAGATGAAAAAAATATGATGCTGATTACCGGTCCGAACATGTCGGGTAAAAGTACGTATATGCGCCAAGTGGCACTGATCGTCGTTTTGGCACAAATGGGGTGCTATGTACCGGCTGATGAAGCAATCCTGCCAATTACCGACCAGATTTTCACGCGCATCGGTGCAGCCGATGACCTGGCGGCAGGTCAATCGACATTTATGGTGGAAATGCTTGAATCACAGCATGCCATTACACATGCAACAAAAAACAGTTTGCTGTTATTTGATGAAATCGGACGCGGTACTTCAACATATGACGGAATGAGTCTGGCGCAGGCAATGATGGAATACATTCATGATGAAATCGGTGCGAACACATTATTTTCAACTCATTATCACGAACTGACTGATTTGGAAAACGAGCTGGCAAGGCTGCAAAATGTTCATGTCAGTGCAACCGAGCAGGACGGCCGAGTGGTATTTTTGCATAAAGTGAAAAAAGGTGCTGCGGATAAAAGCTACGGTGTGCATGTGGCAGAACTTGCGGAAATGCCGGAAACGATTTTACAGCGTGCCCGTATATTACTGGAGCAGTTTGAAGCTACGAATGCTGAAAAGCCGCAAGCGATCAATTACGAACAACAACCACCACAAAGTCCGCAAATAGCGGAACAGGTGGCAGAGGACGATTTGCAGCTTTCATTATTTTCAATAGAGGAAGAACCAGCAATCGCACCAGAACAACAAGAAGTGCTCGATGCATTGAAAAAACTGAATGTGATGGGGACAACACCAATGCAGGCGATGACATTATTGTATGAACTGCAGCAAAAATTATTAGGAAATTAATAAAGGAGGGAACGGCTTTGGGAAAAATTCAAATAATGGATGAGTGGCTATCGAATAAAATTGCAGCCGGTGAAGTAGTAGAACGCCCTTCATCTGTTGTAAAAGAGCTAGTAGAAAATGCAATCGATGCAGGCAGTACGTCAATCGAAATTTTCCTGGAAGAAGCTGGCCTTCAATCGATACAAGTCATTGACAACGGAAGTGGTATGGACGAAGAGGACGCACTTAAATCCTTTTCACGCCACGCCACATCAAAAATAGAAAAAGAACAGGATCTGTTCCGGATTCGAACACTTGGTTTCCGTGGTGAAGCATTGGCATCGATTGCTTCGGTTTCCAAGTTAACTTTACGTACATCGGACGGGAATGGAGGTGTGCACCTGTATATGGAAGGCGGTCATTTGAAGGAACATCAGCCGACCGCCCTACGCAGGGGGACTGATATTACGGTTGCCCAGCTGTTCTTCAATACACCGGCGCGCCTAAAATATTTAAAAACGATTCAGACCGAGCTTGGACACACAATCGATTTTGTGAACCGGATTGCACTTGGCTATCCAACAATTGCGGTTAAACTTGTGCATAATGGGCAAACATTATTGCAAACGAACGGGCGCGGTCAGGTCCAGCAAGTTTTGGCAGCTATTTACGGTGCCCATAATGCGAAGAAAATGCTGCCATTTGAAGGTCAAAATCAAGATTATAAAATTCAAGGTTATGCAAGCTTGCCTGAGGTGACGCGTGCTTCGAAAAACTATATGTCGCTGTTCGTCAATGGACGCTGGGTCAAACATTTCGTGATTCAGAAGGCGATTACAGATGCATACCATACGTATTTACCGATTGAGCGATATCCGATCGTACTTTTGTATGTTGAGGGTGATCCGCAATTAACCGATGTCAATGTGCATCCGGCGAAACATCAGGTGCGCTTAAGTAAAGAACCGGAACTGCTGAAGCTTATTGAAGATACGATCCGTACTGCGATCCGCGATGTGATCCGCATACCACTCGCTGAAAAAAAAGAAAAGCCGGTTCGAACACCGACAGAGCAGATGAATATTTGGAATCCTGCCCCGGCATCCTCACAGCAGCCGACATTCAATGAAGATAAGCTGTCGACTATTGTTGAGCGATTATCAAGTGAAGCTTCTGTTGTAAAAGAGCCGTATGCTCCGGTTCCGACTTCGACTAAACAACAACCGGCCGTAGAGATTGATTCAACATCTATAACGGAAAGCGGTGAACAGCATAATCGGTCCGATTTCAATGAGCTTCCATCTGTTGAAGAGGAAATCTATCAACCTTATCCGGAAGAAACACCAATCGAAGAAACCGAATCAAAAAAGCATTTCCCACAAGTTGAAATTGTCGGTCAGATTCACGGAACGTATATTGTAGCCCAAATGGAAGACGGATTTTATTTAATTGACCAGCATGCAGCCCAGGAGCGGATCAAGTATGAGTATTTCCGGGATAAAGTCGGAGAAGTGAATGCAAACGAACGTCAGACACTCCTTATGCCGTTAACATTCCATTATGCTGCAGATGAAGCATTGCGTCTGATGGAATCGAAGGAAGCACTAGAAGAAGTAGGAGTTTTCTTGGAAGAATTCGGGCTTTCTTCATTTGTTGTACGGGAATATCCAACATGGTTCCCGAAAGGCGAGGAACAGGAAATTATCGAGGAATTAATCGAACAAGTGTTAAGTGCAAGGAAAACGGATATAAAGAAATTACGGGAAGATGCGGCGATTATGATGAGCTGCAAAAAATCGATTAAAGCGAACCACTATTTAAACAAAGAACAGATGGAAAGGCTGATCAATGATTTACGAAATGCGGACAATCCGTTTACATGTCCGCATGGAAGACCTGTACTCATTCATTTCACGTCTTATGAAGTGGAGAAAATGTTTAAACGCGTAATGTAATTCATACACAAGGG
This sequence comes from Solibacillus sp. FSL R5-0449, assembly GCF_037975215.1. Taxonomy (NCBI): domain Bacteria; kingdom Bacillati; phylum Bacillota; class Bacilli; order Caryophanales; family Caryophanaceae; genus Solibacillus; species Solibacillus sp. FSL R5-0449. The sequence continues at coordinate 2,187,524 of NZ_CP150239.1, read as the reverse complement.
GATGGTTTTATGGAGCAAAGGTCATTTTTTGTCACCATGTCAGACGGGCATGAGATTTTCGTCCGTACGTATGCACCGAGTAAAAAGCGTATTGGACATATTCATATTTTGCACGGGATGTCGGAACATAGCGGGCGTTATGAAAATTTCGCTGAAAAGCTTTGTGACGAAGGATACTTTGTAACTGCTCATGATCATCGGGGACATGGTTTTACAGCGCAAAAAAACGGCATGTTCGGTTATTTCGGACCTGAAAAGGGTTTTGAACGTGTTGTAGAGGATGTTGTAGAAGTGCTCTCCTATTTAAAGAAAGAAACAACAGAGCAGCCTATTTTATTCGCTCACAGTATGGGCTCGTTCATAGCCCGCCGTTTTATTCAACAATATAGCGATAAAATTGAACGGTTGATTTTATCGGGAACGGGATCGCCGACATTGCTTCATAAGGCAGGACATATTATCGCGAAGCAGCTGGTAAATATGCAGGGGGCACAAATACAGAGTGATCTTATGAATGATCTTAGTTTCAGCAGTTTTAATCGAAAAATTAAGAATGCGAAAACAAACTTCGACTGGCTTACTACCGATGAAGAAGAGGTACAAAAATATATTGCCGATCCATTTTGCGGTGTAATCCCGACGAATCAATTTTTCGTTGATTTAACGGGAGGCATGCTGAAGATGGAAGATGAACAGGCTAATGCGCGTATCCGGTCTGACTTAAAAATACTCGTGGCAAACGGGACATACGATCCGATTGCAGGTCCTGAAGCAGAAGGAGCGTTTCGAGTCGGAAAACTGTTTGCACAGGCAGGTGTAGAGCATGTGAAGGTGCATATATTTGAGGGGATGCGCCATGAGATCCTTAATGAAAAAAAGAAGGAAATAGTAAAAGAAATAATTGTACGGTGGTTAAAAGATGAATAATAAAATCGATGTCGTGGCCATTATCGGTCCTACAGCATCCGGAAAAACAGCGCTAAGTATCCGCTTGGCAAAAGAGATTGACGGTGAAATTATAAACGGGGATTCCATGCAGATCTATCGCCATATGGATATCGGAACGGCCAAAATTACCGAAGCCGAAATGGAAGGTGTGCCGCATCACTTACTCGATATTAAAGAACCGACGGAAGGATTTTCCGTTGCGGAATATCAGCAGCTTGTTCGCGGTAAAATTGAAGAGATCCAAGCCCGAGGAAAAATGCCGATCATTGTCGGAGGAACGGGGCTATACGTACAATCTGTCCTGTATGATTTTCAGTTTGCCAAACAGGAAGTGGATGAAGCAGCACGCGAAAACTATTATAAAGAACTTGAAGAACTAGGTCCTGAAGCGATGCATGCAAAACTCGTGCAATTGGACCCGGCTGCTGCCGCATCCATCCATCCGAATAATACAAGACGTGTTATTCGGGCACTGGAAATGGTAGAACTGGGAGGAGTTTCTCGAGCGGAAGAGCAATTCAACCGGGGAGATATTCCGTTATATAACCATTTTATTATCGGGTTGGATATGGATCGTGAAAAGTTATATGAAAGAATTAACTTACGTGTGGATCTGATGATGGAAGCAGGTCTTGTTGAAGAAGTACGGGCATTATATGATGCGGGAATACGTGATGTTCAGGCGATTAAAGCAATCGGCTATAAAGAATTGTACGCGCATTTCGATGGACTTATTTCACTTGATGAAGCAGTGGAGCAGATTAAACAAAACTCCAGACGCTATGCGAAGCGCCAGCTTACCTATTTCCGAAACAAAATGGATATTGCGTGGATCGGAAATGATTGGAATAAAATAAAAAGTTTGTTTGAAACTCATTAAAAATAAAGGGAAATTTTGTCCGCATAACGAATAGGTAACTATTGCATGTATTTTATGGTAAGGGAGATTGAACAACGATGAAATCGATTAATTTGCAAGATACTTTTTTAAACAATTTACGTAAAAATAATGTTTTTGTAACGGTATTTTTGTTAAACGGCTTCCAATTAAAAGGACTTATAAAATCATATGATAATTTTACCGTACTATTGGAATCGGAAGGCAAACAGCAGCTTATCTATAAGCATGCAATTTCTACTTTTGTCCCGTCCAAAAATGTAGCATTATCGGAAGAAGAGTAACGCCACAGCCAAACTTGTAGCGAATTTTGGTTTGATTGATTATAATGACTAAGACGCTATAAGTATTGGAGGATTTTTGATGAAAACGATGACAACAGATGAACTGATCAACTTACTCGATGCAAATGAAGATTTAAATGTAATCGATGTTCGTGAAGATTTTGAAGTGGAACACGGAATGATTCCAGGTGCTGTACATATTCCACTTGGCTCAATCCCTGAACGTACTAATGAACTGGACAATTCAAAATCCTATATTGTCGTATGTAAAGGCGGCGTACGCAGTGCGAATGCATGCGAATATCTGGCAGAGCAAGGTTTTGATGTAACGAATTTAGATGGCGGAATGATGGCCTATGATGGAGAATTAGAATTTAAATAATTTTCAAGAGAAAGGGAGTGTCGGTTGATTCGACACTCCCTAAATTTATGCTACTTTGTATAATGAATTTTTTTCGATGGCAGGCTCCAGCCTTTTGTATAGGAATATATGCGCAAAATAGTAATGATAACAAATAATATATATAAAAACAGATCGGCCGAAAAAATTTTAAGGCCGATTAAAAATCCTGCACTGGCCGCCCATACCCCATAAATTTCGTGCCGTAATATAATAGGTCTTCTGCCGGCAAGCAAATCTCGAACAACCCCTCCTCCGGCACCTGTCAACACTGCTGCAACAATGACAGCCACAATCGGTAAATCCTGATGTACCGCATGCATGGCCCCTTGAATGGCGAAGGCGGATAGGCCGATTGCATCGGTCACATTTCCCCAACGATTCCAATGTTTAATTAGATGATGCGGAATTAAAAAGAAAATCGTAATTGCCAAAAGAGCAATTTGAAACAAAAACTCCTGGTTCCATAATGTCGATACCGGAAGACCAATCAAAATATTTCGAATGGCACCACCCCCAAAAGCTGTGACAATCCCTAATATGTACACCCCAAATAAATCGTACTCTTCTTCCATTGCCACAATGGCCCCGGAAACGGCAAAGGCAATTGTTCCGATCAAACTAAATACTTCCCAAGCCATAAACATCTCTCCCTTAATGTCCTTTCGACCATGACAATAGCAGTTTTTCAAACATTCGTCAAAACTATTTTTTTTCATGTATAATGGATACAGTTTGAACAGAATGGAGTAGTAAAAATGGCATTTCAATCAATATTAACAGCTGAAACATTAACACTTGCAGCAAAAGTGGAAGAAAAAGTCCGCACTTATCATCAGGAAGTGGATGAACGTGCGTTTTATAATCAGCAAAAGGTACTGGCAGCTTTTCGTGAAAATCAAGTAAGTGACTTTCATCTGCATCCTTCAACAGGATATGGCTATGATGATGAAGGCCGTGATAATTTAGAGCGTGTCTATGCGCAAACTTTCGGGGCAGAGGCAGCGATTGTACGTCCCCAAATTATTTCTGGGACACATGCAATTACATTAAGTTTATTTGGTGTATTGCGTCCTGGTGATGAATTGGTCTATATTACAGGCAAGCCATATGACACACTTCAGTCGATCGTTGACGGGGGCGAAAAAGATACAGGTTCTTTAAAGGACTATAAAATCGGCTATTCCCATGTAGATTTAATCGATAACAAGGAAATTGATTGGGAAGGTGTAAAACAGGCAGTAAACGAAAACACGAAAATGATTGCGATTCAGCGTTCAAAGGGTTACGCAACGCGTCCATCATTTACGGTCGAACAAATTGCTGAAATGGTTGTAAAAATACGGGTGATCGCACCGGACGCTGTGATTTTTGTCGATAACTGCTATGGTGAATTTGTAGAGTTGCTTGAGCCGACAGAAGTTGGGGTAGACTTGATGGCTGGTTCATTAATCAAAAATCCGGGTGGGGGCTTTGCTAAAATTGGCGGATACATTGCAGGTCGCGCGGATTTAGTGGAAAAATGTGCCTATCGTATGACATCACCGGGAATCGGTGCAGAAGCAGGGGCTTCGTTAAATACGTTGGCAGATTTTTACCAGGGCTTCTTCATGGCACCACATATCGTAGCACAAAGTTTAAAGGGTGCAATTTTTACATCGGCAATGCTTGAAGAAATCGGTATGACGACATCGCCGCATTACACTGATGTCCGTACAGATCTTATTCAATCGGTCTCATTCCAAACGGCGGAACAAATGGTAGCATTTTGTCGAGAAATCCAAGCTGCTTCACCTATTAACGCCCACTTTGCGCCTGAGCCTGCCTATATGCCGGGTTATGAAGATGATGTCATTATGGCGGCAGGTACGTTTGTCCAAGGTTCAAGTATCGAATTAACAGCAGACGGTCCAATTCGACCGCCATTTACAGCATTCATCCAAGGTGGCTTAACATATGAACATGTAAAATATGCCATTTGTACTGCGGTCCAAAAACTTAAATAATATATTAGGAATCGTCCTTTCATTGGACGATTTTTTATTGTGCATAAAATTCGCTTTATTCTGTCAACTATTTGCTCATTTACAAAATTAATGTGAGTTTTTCTGACATACATTTGACATTGTTAATAACAAGTCGTAATATAACTTTAAGGGAGGTGAATTAAATTGAGTAGTGAAATTCGACGTTCAATGCCACTATTATCGATAAGTATCGTCATGCAATTAACGGATCTGACAGCAAGACAAATCCGTTATTATGAAGAGCATGATTTAATTCAGCCGCACCGGACAGAAGGAAATCGACGCATGTTTTCTTTAAATGATGTCGATACTTTACTGGAAATCAAAGATATGCTTGAACAGGGCATTAATATGGCAGGGATCAAAAAAGTTTTTGCTTTGAAAAATGACCCTGCAGCTCAAAAAGCAAATAATGATATTTCAGATTCGGAATTACGCAAAATTTTACGTGAAGAAATGCGTCAGGCACAACGCATGCAAAAAACATCGTTACGCCAAGGGGATTTATCGCGCTTTTATCAATAGCGCGTAAATTATAAAAGATCGAGTAAAATCGGTACTGAACAAATTTAGGAGTGTGGAATTTAGTGGGCAAATATACAAAAGACGATATTAAACGTCTAGTAGAAGAAGAACAAGTAAAATTCATCCGTTTACAGTTTACAGATATTTTAGGAACAATAAAAAACGTAGAAATTCCTGTGAGCCAACTAGATAAAGCATTGGACAATAAAATGATGTTTGATGGTTCATCAATCGAAGGTTTTGTGCGTATTGAAGAATCAGATATGTACTTATATCCGGATTATGATTCATTCATGGTCTTCCCATGGACAGCTGAAAAAGGGAAAGTAGCACGTTTCATCTGTGATATTTACAACCCGGACGGCACACCATTTGCTGGCGATCCACGTAACAACCTGAAACGTGTATTAAAGGAAATGAAAGAGCTAGGATTCACGGATTTCAACTTAGGGCCAGAACCGGAGTTTTTCTTATTTAAACTGGACGCTAAAGGCGAACCAAGCTTGGAAGTAAATGACCACGGCGGTTATTTCGACTTGGCACCGACAGATTTAGGTGAAAACTGCCGTCGCGATATCGTATTGGAACTAGAGGAAATGGGCTTTGAAATTGAAGCATCTCACCATGAGGTAGCACCAGGACAACATGAAATTGACTTTAAATATGCGGATGCAATTACAGCTTGTGATAATATCCAAACATTTAAATTAGTTGTTAAAACAATTGCACGTAAACACGGTTTACATGCAACATTCATGCCAAAACCTTTATTCGGTGAAGCCGGATCAGGAATGCACTTCAACGTTTCATTGTTTAATGGAAAAGAAAATGCCTTCTTTGATGAATCTACTGAATTGGGTCTATCTGAAACAGCGATGCAATTCATGGCAGGTATACTTGACCATGTTCAAGGTTTTACGGCAATTACAAACCCGACAGTAAACTCTTATAAACGTTTAGTACCAGGTTATGAAGCACCATGTTACGTAGCATGGTCTGCACAAAACCGTTCACCATTAATCCGTATCCCTTCTTCTCGCGGCATTTCAACACGTGTAGAAGTTCGTTCGGTCGATCCATCAGCAAATCCATATTTGGCGATGGCTGTAATTTTAGAGGCTGGTCTTGAAGGAATTCGCAAAAAATCAACACCACCACCAGCAATCAACCGCAACATTTATGTGATGAGTGAAGAAGAGCGTAAAGCAAACGGCATCGATAACTTGCCTGCAGCTTTAGACGACGCTTTAAACTTACTTGCAAAAGATGAAGTTGTTCAACGAGCATTAGGCAACCACATCTATGCTAACTTTAAAGAAGCGAAAGAAATTGAGTTCGACATGTACCGTTCAACTGTCCATCAGTGGGAACGCGACCAATATATGAAAATGTACTAAGAAGAAAGCGCTGGAGCAAAAACTCCGGCGCTTTTTTGCGTAGTATGATGTTGAGGTCTGTTTCACATAATGAATGACAAAGAAACCGGCAATAACATGCCGGTTCTAAACTTTTTTATTTATTGCCGTTTTGGAATTTGTTCTTACCAAATTGTCCCGATGCTTGTTGTTTTTTAGCTTCGGCCTGCTGGTTTTGCTGTTTCACTTGGTTAACATCTGTTTCCATGCCGAACTCAGCGCCCATTGAAGAAAGCTTCTTCTGTAAACCGCTGTTTGCGAACAAACCGGAAGCTTGTTGCTTTTTGGCTTCAGCCTGCTGGTTTTGCTGCTTCACTTTGTTTACGTTAGTCTCCATCCCGAATTCAGCATTCAAGGAACTTGATTGCTTTTGTAAAGCGCTGTTAGCAAATAAACCAGAAGATTGTTGCTTTTTAGCTTCAGCTTTTTGGTTTTGCTGCTTTACTTGATTAACGTCCGTTTCCATACCGAATTCGACGTTTTTATTATTGATGTTGTTTTTATTTTTTGACATCAATATCACCTCCTGAAATTATTCTGTTCAGAGGTTGTTTTATTATGCGGTTAAATAATTTGCCAATTTTTAAAAAGGAGATTGAATCTTGCCTATTGGTGCTGTATATATTAACCAAATACTGTTTAAAATAGAATAGGAATCAACTGTACTGATTATTGAGAAGAACGTTATGTATGACGGACGATTACATCATATAATAGTAAGTGACAAATAATTTTACTAATGTAAGAGGAGGAAATTATGGAACTCGATACAATGATGCAAGAGTTAGAGGCTCTTGGAAAAGAACGTACGAAAAAGATCTATATGTCCAATGGAGCAAAGGAGCCGTTGTTCGGTGTAACGATCGGCTCAATGAAACCGTTCGTAAAACAAATAAAAATAGATCAGGACCTGGCTGAAAAACTCTATGCCACAGGCAACTATGATGCAATGTATTTTGCAGGTATCATTGCAGATCCGAAAGCGATGACTGAGGAAGATTATGAACGCTGGATAAAGCAGGCCTATTTCTATATGATTTCTGATTATGTAGTTGCCGTAACATTGGCGGAATCCGATATTGCGCAAGAAGTAAGCGATAAATGGATTGGCAGTGGTGAAGATCTGAAAATGTCGGCGGGTTGGCATTGTTACTGCTGGCTGTTAGGCAATCGTAAAGACGAGGAATTTTCAAAGGAAAAGTTAATGGGTATGCTTGTGTATGTAAAACAAAATATCCATAAGGCACCTCAACGCACTCAAGTGGCGATGAACAATTTTGTCATGACGGTTGGTGTTTCATTTAAACCTTTACATGAAGAAGCCATGCAAATTGCAAACGAAATCGGTCCAATTGAAACGAAACGTGAAGGGAAAAAACCGGGTCTGCTCCATGCTTATGCGGAAATTGAAAAGCAGGTGGAAAAAGGGCGGATCGGTTTTAAACGCAAATATGTACGTTGTTAATTGTAAAGAGTTATACCTTGTTTTTTCACAATAAAATTGTATAAACTAAAATCAGAAAATTTCAAGGAGGCTTATTACATGAAAAAAAGTATTGCTATCGATATGGACCAGGTGCTAGCTGACTTTTATTCGAAATTACGTGTTACATATAACGAAAATTTCGGAACAAATTTTACAGATGAAGAGTTTCTTCGGACAACTCAGCGTGATTTGCCTCGAGAAGATGCGAAAAAATTGTTTGCTTTATTAAATGAGCCGGACTATTTCAGGGATTTAAAAGTGTTGGATGAAGACGCAATTGAAGTTATTCAAGATCTGCAGGAGCATTATGAAATTTTTATTGCGACAGCTGCTATGGATGTACCGGGATCATTTACAGCGAAATACGAGTGGTTAATGGAGCATTTACCTTTTATTAAAACACAGAATATTGTATTTTGCGGTAATAAGGCGGTTATACATACCGATTATTTAATTGATGACAGTCCGCGTCAGCTAACGGCATTCAACGGAACGGGGATTTTATATTCGATGCCGTACAATCGCTCAGAAGAAGGCTTTATGCGTGTCCATAACTGGAAAGAAATAAAAGAATACTTTATAAAACAAATGGAAATTGTTTGAAAATCAAAGGGTTGCGAAGATGCAATCCTTTTTTATTTTTGTAGTCATTTAGTATAACGAAATAGTATAATTTAAATTATTGGAATTATCTATAAATTTTAAGGAGATAGAAATAATGAAACCGATGATTGGATTAACAATGTATGATTTTGACAAGAAATTGGATATTAACAATGCGTATTTGACTTCAATTGAACAGGCGGGAGGTATTCCCATCTGTATTCCGAATGCTACAGAAGAAAACGTGGATGCATTATTAAATATAATCGATGGCCTTGTTTTAATCGGGGGAGCCGATATCGACCCATTGCTGTTTAATGAAGAACCGCACCGCCATATTGGAAGTGTTGTAAGAAAACGAGATGACAGCGATCTTTTATTAATGAATGAGGCCTATAAAAGACAAATGCCTATTCTAGGAATTTGCCGCGGACAACAGATTATGAATGTAGCATTTGGGGGGACGATTATTCAGGATATCCCATCCCAAGTGGAGAATACAATTTTACATAAACAACCTTCAAAGCGCGGGGAATTGGCACATACGGTTGAAGTAAAGACATCCAAATTCAAAGAAATTTTTAAAGAGGACTCATTCCGTGTCAATACCTTTCACCATCAATCGGTCGGAAAGCTTGGGGAAGGGCTCGTCATTTCGGCTGTTGCGAAAGACGGGATCATAGAAGGGATAGAACATGCATCACATCCGTATTGTGTCGCGGTACAATGGCATCCGGAAGAGTTGGCTCCAATTGGAGACGTTTATGCACAGCGCTTATTTAATGGCTTTGTAGAAGCATGCAATAAATAATGGAAAGCTCAGTCGTCAACGGCTGGGCTTTTTAGTTTGAAAATAAAAAACTTGCCGATTCTATTAGAATGGCAAGTTTATAATTAATGGATATTTCGATAGAGGCCGACTACTTTACCTAAAATAGAAACCTGGTTGACAATGATCGGTTCCATTGAGCTATTCTCAGGCTGTAGACGGAAATGAGTTTTTTCTTTGTAAAAGCGCTTGACTGTCGCTTCATCGTCTTCCGTCATAGCTACAACAATCTCTCCATTGTTCGCAGTCGACGTTTTTTTAACGATGACATAATCCCCATTTAAAATACCGGCTTCAATCATGGATTCTCCCATAATTTCAAGCATAAACAATTCCTCTTCCGGTGAGCCGTAAGCATCAGGTAACGGGAAATATTCCTGAATATCCTCGATTGCAGAAATAGGCAGACCAGCTGTAACTTTACCGATTAACGGAACATGAATGACGCCTTGTTTCGCGATGTTCATCTCTTCCTGGTCCAATATTTCAATGGCACGCGGCTTAGTAGGATCACGGCGGATAAGCCCTTTACTTTCTAAACGAGCTAAATGCCCGTGGACAGTTGAACTGGAAGCTAAACCGACTGCTTCTCCAATTTCGCGAACTGATGGCGGATAGCCTTTAGCACGAACTTCCTCTTTTATAAAAGTTAGAATAGCTTGCTGCCGTTTTGAAATTTTTTGTGTCAACTAACTCACCTCTTTATCATGCTATTTTTCTTAAGGTAAGTATAGCAGTATGCGAACATGAATGCAAACATAAGTTCGAAAAAACGGTTGACAAAAACATATGTTCGTATTATTATGAGAACAAACATTCCGAACATACATTCGAAAGAGGGTTTTTCTAATGAAAAAAGGTAAATTAAATGGCTTCACATCAATGTTTCTACTATTCTCTGTACTCATGATGGTTTTATTCATGATGCAGGATGATAAAATTGAATTATACGAACACGTAAGCATAGAACATGGTGATACTTTATGGTCGTTGGCAGAACAATATCGTGGTAAAATGGCTAAGCATGATTGGATCAATGAAGTAAAAAAGGAAAATGGAATGCTGGATGAAAAAGTTGTTTTAGGACAAGTATTGGTTGTACCTGTAGAAAAAAATTCACAATACATTGCTCAGCTGAATGAATCCTCCGATATGCAAACGATTAAAGTGGCGAGAGGGAACAATGATAAAAACTAAAGCAGTAATATATTGCCGTGTCAGCACGGATAAAAATACACAAGAAACATCACTAGTACGTCAGCAGGAGGAGCTGACAAAATACGCAAAAACATTCGGCTATAAAGATGTGGAGATTTTCAATGATCAGCATAGCGGCTATGATGTTGATCGAGACGGATTGCTAGATATGCTTGACTATATGAAAGAGTACGGCATTAAAGCACTATTTGTACAGGACGAAACACGTTTAGGGCGCGGGAATGCCCGGATGGCGGTTCTTCATCTATTGCAAAAATATGAAGCGACAGTATATACATTAAATGATGCAGGCCCTGTCGTATTAAACGAAATGGATACAATGCTGCTCGAAATTTTAGCGATTGTCGAAGAGTATCAGCGTCGTATGCATAATGCGAAAATTCGCCGGGGAATGCGCCGTGCTGTAGAAAATGGTTACCAGCCGCAAAACAATTTGAAAAACCGTGGCAATATTGAAGGACGTGAACGAAAAGAAGTGCCTGTCGAAGAAATTGTTCAGCTACGCCAGAAAGGGTTAACTTTTGCTGAAATTGCTACGACTTTGTCAGGTTTGGGCATTTCTATCAGTAAAGCGACTGTACATAGAAGATATATTGAATATATGGAGCGACTTGAAGAGTAAACACTTGTTTTCAAGTCGTTTTTTTTATACCTTTGTAGTAGGTAGGAAGAAAGGTGAGATTCAAATGTTATCAAAAGAAAAATTAGCTCGCATTAATGAGCTTTCTAAATTAGCGAGAGAGGGCAAATTGACGGAAGAGCAGGCGAAGGAACGTACAGCACTGCGCAAAGAATATTTAGATACTTTCCGTACTACAATGCGCGATACAATCGAGCATGTGAAAGTAATTGATGAAGAAGGCAATGACGTGACACCTGAAAAATTAAAACAAATTAAATCACAGAAGAAGTTCTTAAACTAACAACATTTCATTAATATGTCACATTTAATATAAAGTATGACATATTTTATGGGACGTTTTTAGAAATTATTGTTTTCTTGTGAAAATTTGTCTACACTATAAAATGTATAAATATCGTACGAGGAAAGGATGTCACATAATGACACAACAGATGGATCAGTTAGCAATTAACGCAATCCGTACACTATCAATCGACGCAATTGAAAAAGCAAATTCAGGTCACCCAGGTTTACCGATGGGTGCTGCACCGATGGCTTATACATTGTGGACGAAGCAATTACGCCATAACCCGCAAAATCCTAATTGGTACAACCGCGACCGTTTTGTATTATCAGCTGGACATGGTTCCATGCTTTTATATAGTTTATTGCATCTAGGTGGCTACGGTTTAGAGATGGAAGAGATTAAAAACTTCCGTCAGTGGAATTCAAAAACACCGGGACATCCTGAATATGGTCATACAGTTGGTGTAGAAGCGACAACTGGTCCATTAGGACAAGGTATTGCAATGTCAGTAGGTATGGCGATGGCTGAACGTCACTTGGCTGCAACATACAACAAGCCTGGTAAAGACATTGTTGACCACTATACGTTCGCGTTATGCGGTGACGGAGATTTAATGGAAGGTGTTGCTGCAGAAGCAATTTCTCTTGCAGGTCACTTAAAGTTGGATAAATTAATTGTACTATATGATTCAAATGACATTTCACTAGATGGTGATTTAGAAAAGTCATTCTCGGAAAACATCCAAAAACGTTTCGAATCATACGGCTGGAACTATTTAAAAGTTACTGACGGTACAGATATTGTTGAAATTAATTCTGCTATTGAAAAAGCAAAACAAAATACTGGCGGCCCAACTGTAATCGAAGTGAAAACGGTTATCGGTTTTGGTTCTCCTAACAAATCTGGTAAATCAGATTCACACGGTGCTCCACTAGGCTTTGATGAAGTTACTTTAACAAAAGCTGCATACGCTTGGGAGCATGAGCCATTCTGCGTTCCAAATGAAGTATATGATACATTCAAAGCGGCAAGTGAAGTACAAGGTGTACAAGCTGAAGCAGCATGGAATGAGTTATTCGAAAGCTACAAAAACGAATATCCTGAATTGGCTGCGCAATTTGTCAATGCAATGGAAAACAAATTACCGGAGAACTTTGCTTCTGAGTTACCTGTATATGAAGCAGGTACTGCAGTAGCTACTCGTTCATCATCTGGTGATGCAATCAATGCTCTTGCAAAAACAACGCCATCATTCTTTGGTGGTTCTGCTGACTTGGCAGGCTCAAACAAAACAACGATTAAAGGCGCCGGCGATTTCTTTGCTGAAACTCCGGAAGGCCGTAACATTTGGTTTGGTGTTCGTGAGTTTGCAATGGGTGCTGCACTGAACGGTATGGCATTACATGGCGGATTAAATGTATTTGGCGGTACTTTCTTTGTATTCTCTGACTATGTACGTCCAGCCATCCGCTTATCTGCATTAATGGGATTACCGGTCACATATGTGTTTACACATGACTCAATTGCAGTTGGGGAAGATGGTCCTACACATGAGCCGATTGAGCATTTAGCATCATTACGTGCAATGCCGAATCTTTCAGTGATCCGTCCTGCAGATGCAAATGAATCTGTAGCAGCATGGAAACTAGCTGTAGAGAGCAAATCAACACCAACTGTATTAGTATTATCCCGTCAAAACTTGCCTGTATTGGATGTTGCTACAGAGACAGTTTACGAAGGTGTTGAAAAAGGCGCATATGTTGTGTCAGCTTCTGCTAAAGAAACTCCGGATGCTCTGTTAATTGCAACAGGTTCTGAAGTTGGCTTGGCAGTGGAAGCGAAAAAAGCATTGCTTGCAGAAGGAATTGACGCATCAGTTGTATCAATGCCATCAATGGATCGTTTTGAAAAACAGTCGAAGGAATACAAGGAATCCGTATTACCTAAAGCTGTAACGAAGCGTTTAGCAATTGAAATGGGCGCATCTCTTGGCTGGCATAAATATGTTGGCTTTGAAGGCGATGTATTGGCAATTGATAAATTCGGTGCATCGGCTCCAGAGAAAATTGTGTTAAAAGAATACGGCTTCACAGTAGAAAATGTAGTTGCGAAAGTAAAAGCACTTTAATTCGAAGCTTAAATGTCACTTGTCTACTATGGCAAGTGGCATTTTTTCATTTCTATACCAGTCGGAATTCAGGCCAAATATTGAAGGATAAGAAAAAAGCTTTGGCAAAAAGAGCAAATTCAGATACAATATGCCCATACTAAAAAATGGGTAACGTGCGATTTTACTGAAGAAATGGTACGATAATAAAGAAATATGGAAGTATCAGATGAAGGATGTGGATGAATAATGACAGCAGAAAATAAGCAAAAAGAAATTACTACATATATCGAACAGACACTTTATTACCTATCGAATAAAGCGGATCTTGAAAAATTCCAAACAATGCTTCAAAAAAATATCGATGAAAAAAGAGCTTCCTCCACTTCAACGACTGATTTTTATGATCGACTAATGTTAAATATTGCGTATTACGTGGAAAATAAAATGGCGTGGACAGATCTTGTTCGAGCAACATTCAGTTCAGGAAAAGTGCCTACTGTTTCTTATATCGAAAATGAATTAATGGCCCAGCAAATGCAAATCCGCAACAGTGTCGGAGAGAAAATGGACGATTATAAGAAAGCATTCCACCAGCAATATGACGCATTAAAGGTAGAAGATGAAGATGTGATATACGATTATGCATATGCATCTGTTGAACATGCTTACCGTATTGACTTTTTAACAGTTGCCTGTGCTAAAAATGCAAACATTTTAACAGAAGGCGATATCGAGGAAACAATCAAAATGCTGGATGGCTATATGGCTTATTATACGGATCAGCTTGTCAATAAAATGACGCTTTCTTAAAAGGAGATTTAAAATGAATACACCATTTACTTATTTACACAAAGCACCAAAAAAAGATGGAGATAAGCAACCTGCTATTTTTTTACTGCATGGATTAGGGAGCGATGAAAACGATTTACTTCAACTTGTTGATTCGTTTTCAACTAATTGTCATATTTTCAGCCTGCAAGGACCGATTAAGCATCGTCCCGGCTATGCATTTTATACATTCGAAGAAGAAGGTAAACCGAATCGTGCAATCTTTGATAAAGTACTGAAAGGTATTGAATTATTCATTAAAGAAGCGATTTGGGAATTCAATTTGGATGAAAAACAAATTTATGTAGTCGGCTTCAATCAAGGGGCAGCGGTTGCACAGTCACTTGCAATGGTGATGGGCAATGCCATTCGTGGAACAGCAGCATTAAGCGGTTATTTACCGGAATTCGCTGCACTTGAATATAGTAAAAAAACGATGGATAAATCCAAGATCTTTATTTCTCACGGGGAATATGATTATGATTTTCCAATTGATTGGGCAGAGCATGCCGTCCGATTTTTCAATGACTATGGCACGGATGTAACATTTAGAACGTATCCGGTAGGGCATGGGGTAAGCGAGCAAAATCTGCACGATTTAATCGCATTCCTATCGCAAGATTTACTGGACAACAATTTAAACTAAAGAAAACAGCTGACGGAAGAAGGGTGAATTACTTCATGTCAGCTGTTTTTTTCGTGTCCAGCAATTGCTCTGCTTCGGCAATAGACATCGGTTTGTAGAAATAATAGCCTTGACCAGCAGGACAGCCGAGTTGTTGAAGCATTGCCAACTGTTCTTCTGTTTCAATTCCTTCAGCAATGGGGCGCATTTGAATGTTTTTCGCCAATTGGATAATCGTTTGTACAATGGCATACATCCCAGGTTCGTTCATTGCGCTGACAAAGCTTCGGTCGATTTTGATTTCGGAAAAGGGTAACTGCGGCAAATAACTTAACGAAGAAAAGCCGATTCCAAAATCATCGATTGAGCACTCAATCCCCATACGTCTTAATTGATTCAGAATTTCTTTTGCTTTTTTGAAATCCACCAATTCGATGCTTTCCGTTACTTCCAGTTTTATATAATGCGGCGGGACATTATATTTGTAAAAGATGTCACTTATATTTTGCAGGAAATCCGGATCGTAGAAATGGTCCGGAGAAATATTGAGTGCAATCGGTAATATTCTTTTGTTCTCATTGATTCGATTTTGAAGCCAAATAAGGATCTGCTTGAAATTCAGTAAATCAATCGCTTTTATCTTACCGGTTTGTTCGGCAATCGGAATATATTTTACCGGTGAAATAAAACCAAGTTTGCTTGAGTTCCAGCGAGATAGTGCTTCAAAACCCTCCACTTCAATCGTTTGGAAGTTGATTTTAGGCTGCAAATAAACTTCGAACTCTTCATGTAAAAGCCCATAAGCCAATTGATTGAGAATATCCATTTCTTCCGTCAATTCTTTCGTACTATTATCTTCATAAATGGAATAGCTTGTCCCAGTACGTTTTTGTGCATTGGATAAGGCAATATCAGCCTGGTGAATGCTCTGTTCGACTGTCATCGACTGATTGAAAACCGTATAACCGATTTTTAAAGTAATATAGATTTCTTTACCGTCAATGATATAAGGTAATTGAGTGATCGATTCAAGATGCTGATTGTACGTAATGAAGCAATCCTTTTCGTCAACTATCCCTAAAATAAGCGAATTTGAAAATCGCGAAATCAGTGAATCATTTTCCGGAAAATAGATTTGCATTCGATCTGCCACTTGACGGAGTAAATCGGCTCCTGCGTTTCTGCCATACAAATCAACCACCTTATTAAATTCCGTAGGGTGCAGGATGGCGACTATTCCCGAATTACCATCATTAATCCATTCAGATAATTCTGACTTAAAATAATGGAGGTTCGGTAAATTTGTTTCGACATCAAAGAAGGCGAGTCTGCTAAGCTCAATTTTTTGTTCAGCATATTTAATTGCTAATTGGATCAGCAAGGCCAATCGGTTTAAGTAATTGATATCGATTTGCTTTAACTCTGTTGCATCCTGATTGAACAGTGTCAAAATGCCGCTTACTTCATTTTGAGGTGTCAAAATAGGCTTTGTCCATGAACCATGAACAACATTAAGGTCCCACTGTGTAAAAAGATCGATCTGTTGCTCTTCTTGTGCAAAGTCCTTTAAATAAACCGCATTCGAATTCAGATTCGTATTAGGGGTAATTTCTAATATGTCTAGTTGACTGAGAATCCTCTGTGGCAATGAATATGTACCTAACGATTTAATTTCTCCATGTTCATTAAAAATATGAATGGCACAATAGACATCACGAATGTAAAAAAGTTCAATCTTCTCGGTAATTAAATTTAAAATCGATTGCAGGTTATCCTCATGATCGATCGCTTCATACACTTCATGTTCCAATTTATAGACCATTTTATTTAACTCTGCTTCAGTCGTATCTTCGCAAGTTAGCAAAATATATTGAATGATATTATCTTCATTTCGAATCGGATGCAGTGTAATCGAGTTCCAAAAAGCGGATCCCTTTTTTGTATAATGCAAAATCGTGAATTTTTTTGCGACACCTGATTTTAAATGTAAATTTAATTCTTCAATAGATGTTTGATTCGTTCTGTGTCCATTAAAAATACTGATATTTTGATGCAATAATTCCTTCATTTCGAATGATGTAAACTTAAGAAACTGTGAATTAGCATGTAAAATAGATAAATTTTCATCATTTATATCAATGATGAGCGATCCTTTCGAAAGCTGGTTACTTAAGGTCTTTAGCCAATTAAATAAGCGGTCTTTAGATAGGGGTATAAATTGATCAATGGTCATTCTAACTTCCCCTTTAAAAAGTAGTGTGTATTTTAAAGTAAGTATAACAAAATTCCTATAAAATGAAAGTGGTATTATATTAATATAAAAAAATCCCTTTTATATAAGCCAAAAGTACTTATTATAAAATGGAGTATATTAACTATTTTAACGCAAAAAAAAGAAACTAGTAAATATAAAAATTACTAGTTTCTGTAAAAGCTATTTTCGATATTCATCGATTTTTGTTGTGATTTTATCTTTCACATCAGCAACTCTTTCCTGAGCTTCCCCTTTTAGCTGATCGCGTTGACCTTCCACTTGTAGAGATGGGTCATTAGTATTTTTGCCGATTTCTTCTTTTACTTCGCCTTTAATTTTGTTTCCTGCGCCTTTTAGTTTATCTGTAAATCCGTTTGACATAATATGACCTCCTAAATGTTTAGATGGTATATATATTCCCGCATATATTATTGCTAAACAAAATGGATAGAAAGGTCGGATTTAAGCAAAATAGCCAATATATTTATTTTATGTAGATTTTATAAAAGTGATGAAGGGTTTCCTGACCTGCTTCTTTTATCAATGGCTGTCCATCCATGTTCAATGTTGCTTGTGTTTTTGTTTCATCAATTTTGTAATTGTTGAATGAAAGTATTACTTCAACTTTTCCATGTTCTTTTAGCCGTTCTTTTTGGTCGGCAGAAAATGAGTGGTGTGCAAATAATCCATTATCTTGCCAAGTACCTGAGATTTTCAACAGCTTGGTTTTCCCGCTGTCGTCATATTCCCATTGGACATCGCGTAATATAGATTTAAATAGCTCGTTAATTGTAAAAGTTTGATTGTCGAATTTGATTTCTGTAGCTCGAACGGAATGAACATCGATTGAAATTGCAGAAGCTGCTTCATTCGCTTTTGAATTAATCCCTGCTGCCGCCTCTTTTAAATCTGCTACCGTATCACCACATCCAGCCAACAAAATTGAAGTAAAGAATACTACGAAAAATCTTCCCATTAGAGTCCCTCCAATGTCGTCATTTCATTCATCTTACTAAATTGCGGTGAAAGATTCGTACCGATTTTTAAACAGTTTGTGAAAAATTTGTAACAGTTCGTTTAACAGAATTCCTTTTTTCGAAAATGTTTGTTTTTACTGTTCATGAATAACGTTTGCAACTGTGGGTATGATTAGAAATAGATACGTATCGCTTGGTACTGAAAAGTCCATCATCTAAATAATCGAAAGTGAGTGATTTTATGCGGATTAATGATGAATTGCTAGACAAACTTGGAATTTACTTTGTTTATCATGAAGTATATAACAAATACGGCATTACTTTTGAAAGCTTTGTTGATCGTTGGACAAGAGGAATATTGGAAATATAATTTAGCATGATTGAAAAGTAGGAATAGAAAACAAAAACGGTTCAAATAATAATAAAGATGCGGCCTTGGTAGTAGGACGTATCTTTTTTTCTGTTTTCTTTTTGGAAAAACTTGTTTACGATGAAACGGAATACATAAATAAAGGAGAATCGACAATGAAAGTACGTGAACTAGGTATAACGATTGGACAATTGCCTTCAGGGTATAAAAATTGCATAACCGATATTGAAGGTGTAAGCGTCGGACATGTGACATTGGATTATCCATTAAATGATTCAGGAGATGCAGCCTGTACCGGAGTAACCGCTATATTACCGCATCCAGGTAATCTGTTCCGGGAAAAGGTGACAGCGGCGAGCTATGTATTGAACGGTTTCGGAAAAACAACCGGTCTTATTCAAGTGGACGAACTAGGTGTAATCGAGTCGCCCATAATGCTTACGAATACATTTGGAGTACCGAATGTAGCACAAGGGACACTTGAGTATTTACTTGAACAGAATGATGAGATAGGAATTTCGACCGGTACGGTTAATATCGTTGTCGGTGAATGCAATGATAGCCATTTAAACTCGATCCGTCATTTTCCTGTAAAACCTGAACACGCCGTTGAAGCGATACAGCGAGCAAAAACAGATGCTGTGGAAGAAGGAGCTGTCGGAGCGGGAAAAGGTATGGTTTGTTTCGGCTATAAAGGAGGAATTGGGACCTCATCACGTATTGTTGAAGATAAGGCTGGACAAAAGTATACTGTCGGATGCCTCGTACTTAGTAACTTTGGCAAGGCGAACGAATTTTTGAAAGACCGGTATAAGGTGACAGCTGCCAACGGTGAATCGACAATTAGTCCTACAGACGGCTCTATTATAATCGTAATGGCGACAGATGCACCGTTAAGCAGCCGGCAGTTGAAACGAGTTATAAAACGTTGCGGAATAGGGTTGGGGAGAACAGGCAGCCACTTTTCCCATGGAAGCGGAGATATTGTCATCGGTTTTACAACAGCTCGTACAGTACAGCATCAATTCGATGGAGAGCTGGAAAGTCGACAGCAAATTAGGGAAGATCATGACGTGATGAATGCATTGTTTATGGCAGCTGCTGAAGCGACAGAAGAAGCCATCTTGAATTCATTGTCGCAAGCTAGAAAGACAACCGGAAGAAATAATCACACAGTCCAAAATTATAATTTTGTCGAATAATGTATTTTTTTCATAAAGAAGTTTAGTGGGTCTTTTACACCATATCAGTGTAAAAGGCTTTTTCTTATGAAAATATAATACTATGGGGATAATATGTTTTGAATCTATTGTAGAAGATTGCTATTTATCAAGGTTTTAGCGCGATGAAAAATTAAAGTTTTATTTAGAAAACTATTAGAAAAAACTTCCACAATCGAAATAAGTATGGTATTTTATAGATTATAAATAAAAGACTGAAAAATCTAAATCTTTGAAATTATTATTCTAGACTGATGAACAAATAGCAATGAAAGGAGAATCGTTATAAATGAAAGTGTATATAAGTGCAGACATCGAGGGGATAACCGGCACAACGGTATGGAGTGAAACGGAACTGAACGCTCCGGATTACGCCCAGTTTCAAAAACAAATGACAAAAGAAGTGCTTGCCGCCATTGAAGGGGCATTTGCAGGTGGCGCTACGGAAATCCTTTTGAAAGATGCGCATGATTCCGGCCGAAATATTTTGATTGAAAATCTGCCTGAGAATGTAAAAATTATTCGTGGCTGGACGCAAGAGCCGATGTGTATGGTTGCGGGGTTGGACAGCAGTTTTGACAGGGCAATTTTTATCGGCTATCACAGTGAAGGCGGCAGTGAAAAGAATCCTTTGGCCCATACACTAAGTTTATTGGCCGATGTCAAAATAAACGGCGAATATGCCAGTGAGTTTTTAATAAATACATATGCAGCAGCCCTCCATGATGTACCGGTTGCTTTTGTCAGCGGAGATCAGGCGTTGACAGAACATATCGCCCGATACAATAACCAAATCGTCACATTCGCAACAAAAGAGGGAATCGGTCATGCAACAATCAATGTAAGCCCTCAAACAACATTAAAACAGACAAAACAGCTTGTAGAACAGGCAATGAAGATTGAACGTACAAAGCTTCAAATAGAGTTGCCGAAACACTTTACAGTGGAAATTATTTATAAAGATCATATTAAAGCCTACCGGAATTCGTTTTATCCAGGTGCAACATTTAAACCGCATAATACAGTCCAGTTCGAAACGAACGATTATTTTGAAGTGTTGAGACTGTTGCAATTTTTAACTTGAAGCAGGTGAATTTATGAAAATATCAAAGGTTGAGGTGGGGTTTGTCGAGGCACCTCTTATTACCCCGTTTAAAACAGCTTTACGCACAGTACATAGTATCCGAAATATTGCCGTATTAATTTATACCGACAACGGGCTGATCGGCATTGGCGAAGCTGCGCCGACCCATGTCATTACAGGAGAGACGCTTTCATCGATTCGTTATGCAATAGAAGAGGTGATTGCACCATCAATAACTGGGATCGAAATTGATGAAATTGCACTGCTTTGTCAAAAGATCGATGCGTGTCTCTACCAGAATACGAGTGCTAAAGCAGCAGTCGAAATTGCGCTTTATGATTTATGGGCAAAACAATACAATGCTCCCCTATTTAAATTGCTGGGCGGCTACAAAAAGAATATTACAACGGACATCACCATTAGTGTGAATGAAACCGATGAGATGGTGAGAGACAGTATAGCAGCTGTTAAACGGGGCTTTTCCATTTTAAAAGTGAAAGTCGGAAAAAATCCGGTAGAAGATGTTGAACGGGTCATGGCAATTCGAAAAGCAGTAGGACCTGATATTACATTAAGGGTTGACGCCAATCAAGGATGGACAGCAAAAGAAGCTGTAAAAATTATTGGACAGCTTGAGGATAAAGGCGCGGATATCGAACTCGTTGAGCAGCCTGTCCATTATAGTGATATAAAGGGCATGCAATATGTTACAAACAATACGTATACAAATATTTTGGCAGACGAAAGTGTATTTTCTCCAAAGCAAGCGATCGAGGTCATTGAAAAGCGGGCCGCGGATTTAATAAATATTAAGCTGATGAAAACAGGGGGCATTTCTAAAGCGCAGCAAATTAACCACATTGCAGAGGCAAATGGTATCGCTTGTATGATTGGCTGTATGCTTGAAACAAAAATCAGTGTCAGTGCAGCTGCCCATTTTGCTGCAGCAAGCAAAAATGTCACAATGGTTGATTTAGATGGACCAAGTTTGTGCAGTGAAGATCCAATTGAAGGGGGGCCGATTTTCGAAGGGGAAAACATTCAAATGATTGATGCTCCCGGTATCGGGTTATTCATAGAGGCTTACTTAGCCAAATAGAAAAAGATAGAAAAGAGAAATGGGGGAAATGACTTTGAAAAAATCTTTGTTAGCATTACTTTGTATGTTCGTACTCGTACTAGCAGCTTGCGGTGATTCATCGGATTCTGGTGAAACATCGGAATATCGAACAGTGTACTCAGGTGAAATTAAAACACTGAACTATTTAAAAACAGCAGAAACAAATGAATTTGCATTATCGGCGAATTTAGTAGAAGGATTAATAGAATATGATGAATATGGCGTTGTTAAGCCAGGATTAGCAGAAAGCTGGGAATCCAATGAAGATGCAACTGTATGGACATTCAAACTTCGTGATGACGTAAAGTGGGTAGACCATGAAGGAAAAGATGTAGAAAATGTTGTAGCACAGGACTTTGTAGATGGCTTAAATTATGTGCTTGATGCGAAGAACGAATCTTCGACAGCGTGGATTGCAACAGTCGTGAAAAATGGTGATGCTTTTTACAATGGCGAAGTAACGGATTTCTCGCAAGTAGGTATTAAAGCGATTGATGAAACAACGCTTGAATATACATTGGAAGCTCCGACACCATACTTTTTATCGATGCTGAACTACGTATGTTTCTTCCCTGTAAACGGCGAGTTCTTAGCTGAAAAAGGCGAGGCATTCGGAACGACTCGTGAGAATATTTTATATAACGGCGCATATATTTTAGATAAATTCGAACCTCAAAATGAGCGTGTACTTGTGAAAAACGATGCTTACTGGGATAAAGAAACAGTGAAAATCGATCGTATCCGCTATAAGTACAATAAAGAAGCAGCGACAGTTGCACCTGAACTGTTCCTACGCGATGAGATTGACGGGGCATTAATCCCGACGTCAATTTTGGATGAATGGCTAAACAGTGATGACAAAAAAGATTTAGTACGCCAAAACACAAATAACTTCTACACATACTTCTATGCATTAAACTTTGATCCTCAATATGATGCAGAGTATGAGCCAGAAAACTGGAAAGTAGCAGTAAACAATAAAGATTTCCGTAAATCACTTTATCATGCACTTGATCGTGTATCGGCAATGTTAACGATTGAGCCTTACAATCCGCAAGATTTACTGTCAAATACAATTACACCGAAGAACTTCGTGGATGTGGAAGGTGTAGATTACACAATGCTTGAGCCATTAAAAGAGATTACAGAAACAGATTCATTCAACAAAGATCTAGCGCTTGAGCATAAAGAAGCGGCAATGGCTGCATTAGCCGGGAAAGCTACATTCCCAGTCAAGGTATTGTTACCTTACAACTCTGGTTCACCGGAATGGGCTAACCGTTCACAAGTAGTGGAACAACAGCTTGAAAACCTTTTAGGTGCTGATTATATCGATGTGGAACTGTATGCAGGTCCTGCGACAGGATTCCTTAGTGAAGTACGTCGCCCTGGTAAGTTCTCGATGCTTGAAGCAAACTGGGGTCCGGACTTTGCTGACCCGTCAACGTATACAGATCCATTTTCAGAAGGCGGAACATATAACAAGCCGGAAATGGCTGAAGGCTATAACAGTGAATATAACAAGCTAGTTGAAGCTGCAAAAGCAGAAGTAGATCCGGCTGTTCGTTATGAACTGTTTGCAAAAGCAGAGGCATTTTTAATTGAGGAAGCATTTGTTATCCCGTACGCAGTAGGCGGCGGCGGTTATACTGCTTCAAAATTAAATCCATTTGAATCACAATATTCGCCATTTGGTGTTACATCCGAGAAGTTTAAAGGTCAGTCTATCCTAGAGAAGCCAATGAGTAATGAAGAATTCAAGTCTGCTAAAGAAGCATGGGAAAAAGAACGTGCGGAAGCATTAGCAAACACTTCTAATTAATACGAAGGCATTTTAAATGGAGGTAGATTAGGAGATGACAGGATGTTTCTGCATCTCCTTTCTGCTTTTATAAACTTTATTCGACCGATGTTACGGATTTAATAAGGAGTAATTGGCGCTTGAGATCAACAATTACCGGACGTCATTACACCGAGGAACTACTGAGGAGGGAACGTGTTTGTTAAAGTATATTGCGAAACGATTCGCGCAATCGATATTGACGTTATTTATCATCGTGACAATAGTTTTCTCCCTGTTACGATTAATGCCTGATGAAGGCTATTTAGGCGCAGCAGCAGAAAAAATGTCGCCGGAACAGCAGGAAATTTATTTAACGAATCTGGGCTTACGGGATCCGTTATTAGTCCAACTTAAAAACTTCTACATCGACCTTATTCAAGGCGATCTAGGAAAATCGATTACATACCGTACAGATGTACCAGTACTTGACATTATTCAGGATAAAATGATGTATTCTATATTGTTCGGATTAGGAGCTGTCGCACTATCCTTATTAGTTGGTGTACCGCTGGGCATTTTGATGGCTCAGTTTAAAGGGCGCTGGCTCGACAGGCTGGGCACAGGCTATATCGTTATAGTAGTAGCAGTACCGGCAATGGTATATTTCCTTATGATTCAAATGTATATTTCGGAGTTGTTCAACTTGCCGATGCTGTTTGATGAATACAATCCGCGTAGTTTTATTTTACCGTTAATTTGTTTGGCGCTTGGTCCGATTGCTTCTTATGCAATGTGGATGCGACGCTATATGGTGGATGAGCTGAACAAGGATTATATTAAGCTGGCTCGTGCAAAAGGTGTGACAGAACGTACGATTATGTTCCGCCATGTGATGAGAAATGCGTTCATCCCGATGGCGCAATATTTACCTGCAACGATTTTATTTACGATTACCGGTTCGATTTATATTGAATCATTATTTTCAATTCCAGGTATGGGTGGATTGCTCGTAGATGCAATCCAGCGCCAGGATAACAATGTCGTACAAGGTTTAGTGCTTGTATTTTCTTCACTAGGGATCATTGGTTTAATTTTAGGGGACTTACTGATGGCAATTGTTGACCCTCGAATTAAACTAGGGAAAGGGGACAGTGTACGCTAATGGGAATTTTTACGAAAGAGATTCAGAATATTTCGGAAAAATCAACAGAGCAGCTGCATGATCACATGTTTGACTTTGCCGCTGTCGATGATGCAAAAGCGGAAGAAACAGCTTATTCTAATTACTCTTATTGGCGTTCGACCTTCCGCTCCTTCAGGAAAAATAAAATTGCTGTATTTTTACTTGTCTTTGTCATTGTCTTGATTGCATTTACATTTGTCCAACCTTATTTGCCAGATCAAAAATCACCCACTCAAATTTATTTGAATCCGGACACTGGAATGCAGGACCGGAATGTTGCTCCTAATGATGAATATATCTTTGGAACAAACTCCATCGGTCAGGATTTATGGTCCCGAATTTGGGAAGGAACAAGAACTTCTTTATTTATCGGTTTTGCTGTAGCGATTATTGAAGTTCTGATCGGTTTTACAGTGGGGGCATTATGGGGTTACTCGCGGAAACTCGAGGCACCGATTACTCAGCTGTACAATATCGTGGATAATATTCCGACAACGATTGTACTCATTTTAATGGCGTATATTTTGCGACCAGGCATATCGACGATCATTATCGCCATGTGTATAACGGGATGGGTTGAAATGGCGCGCTTCCTGAGAAATCAGATTGTCATACTGCGTGACCGTGAGTATAATCTGGCATCCAAAACTTTAGGAACACCCGGCTATAAAATCATCTTGAAAAACCTGCTCCCATATTTAATTTCAGTCATAATGCTACGAATGAGTTTAGCGGTCCCGGCTGCAATTGGTGCAGAAGTATTTTTAACATATATCGGACTCGGATTGCCGGTAAGTGAGCCATCATTAGGTAACTTGATCAATGAAGGACGCGTACTGATGATGTCACCGGATTTACGTTATCAGCTTATTTTCCCAAGTATCGTGCTAAGTGTCATTACGATCGCCTTTTATATTATCGGGAATGCATTTGCTGATGCGGCAGATCCGAAAAATCACGTTTAAAGAGGAGGGCGTTATATGGAACAGGAAAAAATATTATCCATCGAAAATCTAGTCATAAAATTTAAACTGCGTGGACAAACCTTGACGGCTATCCGTGATATTTCGCTCGATTTATATAAAGGAGAAAGCCTTGCAATTGTAGGGGAATCAGGTTCAGGAAAATCCGTATTAGTAAAATCAATCATGGGTCTCCTTGATAAAAACGGCTATATTGCAAATGGACAAATTCACTTTGACGGCCATGATTTATCGAAATTTAAAACAGAGGCAGACTGGCTGAAGGTCCGCGGCAAAAAAATTGCCATGGTGACACAAGACCCGATGACATCACTGAATCCGCTGAAAACAATCGGCAAACAGATCGAAGAAAGTGTCGTACTGCACCAAGGATTAAAAGGGAAAGAAGCATATGAAAAAACATTGCAGCTGCTGCGTGATGTTGGGATCCATGATGTGGCGCGCCGCTATAAGCAATACCCGCATGAATTTTCCGGTGGGATGCGTCAGCGGATCGTAATTGCGATTGCTGTTGCCTGCAATCCGCAAATCCTGATTTGTGATGAACCGACAACAGCCTTGGATGTAACGATCCAGGCACAAATCCTGCAGCTGTTAACAAATTTGCAGGAGAAGTATTTGCTGACGACGATTTACATTACGCATGATTTAGGGGTTGTTGCGAAAGTCGCGGACCGGATTGCAGTTATGTATGCAGGGGATATTATCGAAGTTGGACAAACAGAGGAAGTATTTTTCGATGCGAAACATCCGTACACATGGGCTTTGATTTCGTCACTTCCACAATTGGGCAATAAAGGCGAAGAACTGTATTCAATCAAAGGCACACCACCGAATTTATTTAAAGAGATTAAGGGGGATGCGTTTGCACCTCGGAATCAATATGCACTCAAAATCGACTTTGTTGAACGTCCACCTTTTTTCAAAGTGACCGATACCCACTATGCCCGCACATGGCTGCTTGATCCGAAGGCACCGAAAGTAGAGCCTCCTGAAGTGTTGCAAGCCTTTTTCGCAGAAGGGAGACAATATGCAAATGACTAATCTAAATAAAGAAAAACTGATTGAAGTAAAAAATATTGATATTGTTTTTGGACAAGGCAAAAAACAGTTCAAAGCGGTAGACAACGTGAGCTTCGATATATATAAAGGGGAAACATTCGGACTTGTAGGGGAGTCGGGGTCAGGAAAAACGACAATCGGCCGTGCGATTATGCGCATTAATCCGATAACAAACGGAGAAATCCTATTCCATGGAAAACCGATCAATGGCCGTATTTCCAGTGCATGGGACCGTGAAATTACACAAAAGATCCAAATGATTTTCCAGGACCCGGGTGCTTCTTTAAATGAACGGGCAAAGGTTGACTATATTGTTTCAGAAGGTCTGATCAATAATAAAAGGTACGGCAATGAGCAGGAGCGAATCGATAAAGTAAAAAAAGCTTTACTGGAAGTCGGACTGCTGCCGGAATTTGCTTCACGTTTCCCGCATGAGTTTTCGGGCGGGCAGCGTCAACGGATCGGTATTGCCAGAGCACTAGTGATGGAACCGGAGTTTATTGTAGCGGATGAACCGATATCTGCGCTGGACGTTTCCATCCGTGCCCAAGTATTGAACTTATTGTCCAGCTTACAGGAGCATCGTGAGTTAACGTATTTATTTATTGCCCATGACCTGTCGATTGTGCGCTTCATAACAGATCGTACGGCGGTGATATACAAGGGGAAAATCGTTGAACTGGGTGAAACGGAAAAGCTGTTCAACAATCCGTTGCATCCTTACACGAAAGCATTACTGGCTGCTGTTCCGGAACCGAATCCGTTAAAAGAACGCAGAAAAAAGCTGCAAGTGTATGATCCGACTGTCCATCAGTATGAAATGGATCCACCTGAATTTGTTGAAATTGAAGAAGGACATTTCGTATTGGCCAATCAAGAAGAGCAGGCACAATATCGGGCGGTGCTTGCCGGAAGTGGAGTGTAGACGATGGCAATGATAATCCCAAAATCTTTGAAAAAAGGCGATACTGTCGCATTGATCAGCGCATCGGGAGCAACACCGGAACACCGTATCGAACGGGCAATCCAGGCAGTGGAACAGCTTGGTTTTCATGTAGTTGTAGGAGAAACGTGCAGAGCTCGTCACGGATATTTTGGGGGCAGTGATGAGCTGCGTGCCAAAGAATTGAATGATATGTTCCGAAATCCAGAAATCGACGGTATTTTTTGTATTCGCGGAGGCTATGGCGCGACACGGATTTTACCGATGCTTGATCTGGAGATGATTAAAGAAAACCCGAAAGTATTTGCCGGCTATAGTGATGTGACGGCACTGCACATTGTATTCAATCAGCAATGCGGCTTTGTAACGTACCATACTCCGATGCCGTCGACTGAATTTATCCGTCCAGAAATGGATGACTATACATGGGAGTATTTCATCAGCAGTGTGACAAATACCGGGTGGAATGATTATTTCCTGGAAAATGCAAAAGGCCAGGATATGAACATGGTTGTTCCCGGGACGGCTACAGGTGAATTAGCTGGAGGCAACTTAACCCTTGTTGCAGCATCTTTAGGCACACCGTATGAGATTGATTTAAAAGGTAAAATTCTCTTTTTGGAAGACATCGATGAAAATGTGCAACGAATCGACCGAATGCTGACACAGCTGTCATTGTCGGGGAAACTGCAGCAACCTTCGGGAATTTTGCTCGGTGCTTGGACGGATTGCGGACCAATGGATTTAAAAAATACAGAAAATAATTTAAGTTTGGATACAGTATTTGAAGAGATTTTAGTGCCGTTGAATATTCCAATCATAAAAGATGTAACATGTGGTCATGTACTGCCGACGATGTCATTGCCGCTCGGTAAAACCGTAACAATCGATGCGACAAATAAATCTATTCGGGTTGTAGGTTAAGCTGATGCATAAACAACTTGAACGTATTATTGCACAGTGTCCATATAAAGTGCATGGCATTGTAGAAGATTACAATACTAATGAGATTGTATTGGAAAATCGGAACGAGGAAATTTTCAGCAGTGCCAGTATTATTAAAGTGCCGATACTGATCGCTATTTTGGCTCATCTGCAAAAAACGAACGGCAATTTGAATCGCAATTACGAAATCACACCGGATAACATGGTAGATTTCAGTGTTCTAACCGAGCAGAGACAAACGCAAGCTACACTGCACGAGCTGTTACTTTGGATGATCATTACGAGTGACAATACAGCCACAAACGTATGTATTGATCTTTTAGGCATGGATGCATTTAATGATTATTTTAAAGAAATCGGTTTACATAATACTCGGGTCCAGCGAAAGATGATGGATTTTGAACGTCAAAAGCTGGGCCTTGATAATGAAACGACAGCACAGGATATGCAGCACCTTTTCGGGCAAATATATAGAGGTACACTCCTTACAAAAGAGTGGAATGCAGTTGCACTCGATATTTTAAGCAGGCAGCGCAGTCACGAGTCGCTCAAACGCTATATTGTAGATGACGTTAAAATGGCGCATAAAACAGGTGGTCTCGATACGGTCGACCATGATGCTGGCATTGTTTTTACAAGAAATCGAGATTATTTTATCGGGGTTTTCATTACAGAAGTGACCGATAACGACAAAGCGAGACAAACGATCGGCACGATTTCTAAAATCGTCTATGATCATTTTACAAAACAGGAGGAGGGAATCGATTGAATGCCGTTGTGAAAACAAAAATTGCGAATTTACATGCAGCACCAGACCGACATTCTGAGTTAATCGATGAGGCGTTGTACGGAATGCCGGTCGAAGTTATAGAAGAAATTGATGAAAATTGGGTCAAAATCCTAACCTTTTACCGTTACGAAGGCTATACATTAAAATCCAATTTGCAAGTTGGAAGTGAACCGACTGTAAACTGGGTATATGAAGCAAATGATGTCGTTATTCAAAGCTTTGCGGATGTCCTTAAAGCACCAAAAATACAAAGTGAAAATATCCTGACATTGACACGTGGCGCTTTTATCAAAGTTGTTCTGGAGGCCGGGCTTGATCCAACTTGGGCAAAAGTACAGCTTGTAACAGGTGAAGAAGGGTATGTTCGGTCGGCCTGGATTCAGGATCGTGTAAAAGTGTATACGACAAATGAAGAAGCATTCCGCAAGCAAGTAGTGGAAACTGCTTTTCGTTATTTAGGAACACCATACCGATGGGGCGGGAAAACGCCTTTAGGCATTGACTGTTCAGGTCTTGTATCAATGGCATATATGCTGAATGGTGCTTTTATTTACCGTGATGCGAAAATAGAGGAAGGTTTCCCGTTAAGGAAAATAGAAGGCGACAACTTAAAGCCGGGAGATCTGATTTTTTTCCCTGGCCATGTAGCGATGTATATTGGGAATGATGAGTATATCCATTCCTCGCTGGGTGGAAATGAGGTCAATGTAAACAGTCTGAACTTGCAGCATGACCATTACCGTGAAGATTTGGCGACAACGATTACGGAGTACGGCAGTATTTTTTAATTTAATAACTAAAAAAGGTCAACTCAGCAAGAAATCTGAGTTGACCTTTTTAGTTACATGAAAATTTGTTTTGTTCAATTAAAAGTTTTTAAGAATCCAATCGTTCGCTTCTACCCAATTATTAACGCGAATGACGTTATTCGGTACAGGCATTTGATTGTACGGGGTATCAAATAAAATAACAGGGATTTTTAGCTCTTCGGCAATTTCCACTGCATTATCATGTTTGTCTTCGAAAAAAGCTTCCACTGCATGCTTCTTTGCGATGGCAATTTTGTTATGACTGCCGATACATTCGATATGGTCGTAAGGCACTTTAAATTGATCAAACCAGTTTTTCGTAATATCGAAAACATTTTCTCCACGCGCAGAAATATAATAAAGCTCATACTGGTTTTGCCAGGCAGTTAAAATGCGATGTGCATCTGCAGCAAGCTCACTTACTTCATACATTCGTGGCTCGTTTTCTTTAAACCAGGCCTGAAACTGTGCGCGGTCTACAGGGTGCGGAAAACCACTTAAAAAATCATATTCCGTTACATCTTGTAGCGTCATATTAATATTGTATTGTTTATTAATATGTGGAATCAATGTGGCAGGACATGTAACGGTCCCGTCAATATCGATGCCGAACCGATGTTTTAAGTTTGTCATTTCCATTACCTCTTTTCTTTACACAGTTGCATTTGCTTGTGCTTCTGCTTCACGCTTTGCTACCATTTCAGCAGCTAATTTATCGATTTCTTTCTTCAGTTCTTCCACCATTGTTTCTTCAGGAACTTTACGAACTGTTTTACCTTTCATGAATAAAAGCCCTTCACCACGTGCACCGGCAATACCGATATCTGCTTCACGTGCTTCACCAGGACCGTTAACCGCACAGCCTAAAACAGCTACTTTTAACGGAACATTCAATTTTGAAATGTATTCTTCTACTTCGTTGGCAATTGAAATTAAATCAATTTCGATACGGCCGCATGTCGGGCAAGAAATTAATGTCGCCATGTTTGATGCCAAGCCGAATGATTTTAATAATTCACGGGCTACTTTAATTTCTTCCACTGGATCTGCAGATAATGAAATACGTAAAGTATTACCGATCCCTTTAGATAAAATCGCACCTAAACCGGCAGCTGATTTAACAGTACCGGCAAATAATGTACCAGATTCTGTAATACCTAAATGCAGCGGGTAATCGAATGCTTTTGATGCTTTTTCATAGGCTTCGATTGCCAGGTTTACGTCTGATGCTTTCATCGAAACAATAATGTCATGGAAATCCAAGTCTTCTAGAATTTTAATGTGATGCAATGCAGATTCTACCATTCCATCTGCAGTAGGGTAACCGTACTTTTCAAGAATATGACGCTCTAAAGAACCGGCGTTAACACCGATTCGGATTGGTATACCTTTTGCTTTTGCCGCATTTACAACTGCTTCTACTTTTTCGCGGCGCCCGATGTTACCCGGGTTGATACGTACTTTATCGATGCCACCCTCGATGGCTTTTAATGCTAATTTGTAATCAAAGTGAATATCCGCTACTAACGGGATATTAATTTGTCTTTTTATTTCAGGTATTGCATTTGCAGCACGCTCATCCGGTACTGCAATACGTACGATTTGACAACCTGCCTCTTCTAAACGTTTAATTTCGGCAACCGTTGCTTCTACATCATGTGTTTTCGTCGTACACATACTTTGGATTACGACTTCGTTATTACCACCTATTGTTAAGTTACCGACACGCACAGGACGTGTTTTCGTACGGTGAACGATTTCACTCATGAAAAATTCTCTCCTTTTCAGGCTTTTGATGTGTTATATCTCCTAAAAGATATAACGATATGTAAGCCGTCACTGTTCCTTATTTTATCAGTGTATTTAAAGAAGAACAAGGAAGAAACATTATGAAATCAATTTAGACAGTTTTCCTTCGCGTTCGAGATGATTGGGATGAGAACAGTGTCTCCTGGTACAAGCGGCTGTAAATTTAAATGCGGATTAAGTTGGTAAAATTGTGCAAGTCTTTCTGGGAATGTGGTTTTAATAGGTGAGGGAGTTGCTGAAAATAGATTGTAAATGGTATCGTCCGGCTGGATTTTTACGACAACATAGTTTCCTTGTTCACCTTCCTGACATGATTGCGGATCAGTATAAAAGGATGCTAATGGGAGCGTACCTTCCTGTAAATCAACTTTAATGACAAATGCAAACAACAAAAGAACGATGGAAGCTATTAAAAAGCGCAAAAAAATCCTCCTTCTCTCTACAATTTAACTCGTTAATAGATTGTTAAACTATATGATTCAGAAGGAGAATTTATTATTTTTGTACGGGATATTTTGTTAAGGCAATAATTATAAAGAACATTGTGATAAAAATACTGATAAGGGTTATAACAGTTTGTGAGATTATAAACAGATTTCCGAAAATCATCAATAATGTTCCCCACGTGCTTGCAAAAACAGCTGTACGCCATATTTGTCTGTATTCGCCGCGTCGTTTCATCGGTTTAATGAAAAACAGACCTGCAAGCGCATATAAACTTACTTTAATAAAATAGATGGATGTATTCAGTACGAATAAAAAAACAATGGCGATCGGATAAACAATCCACTGTATATTTTGTGCATACTGTTCAATCTCCGAATAGCCGAAAATTTCGGCTGTTCCGGCATTAATAAATTGGCTGAATGAAAAAGCAGTAATGAGGGTAATCATTAAAAAGGCATACTGCATCACTTTACCGATGGATAGAATCCGGTATGCCCCCAGCTTTTTGGGACTGGTTAAACTATGTATGAATAACTGCATATGTGAAATTTTCATAATATTCGAATGCTCCTTTACAAAAGTAGTGTAACATGAAAAAAATTCGAATTGAACTCGGAAAATTAAATTGAATCTTTTCCTCGTACATTACGTATAATTTGTGAAAACATTATAGGAAGAAGATTAGAAAGGATGTGAAATGAATGGATATTATTGCATGGATACTTATTATCGCACTTTTTATTATTGCGTTTATCGGCTTAGTATATCCAATTATCCCATCCGTCTTATTTTTGCTCGGCGGGTTTATCGTTTATGGGCTATTTTATAGTTTTACCGATTTGCCATGGTGGTTCTGGGTAATTGAGCTATTATTTGTTGCGCTGTTATTTGTGGCAGATACAATCTCGAATATAATCGGAGTAAAAAAATTCGGCGGATCAAAAGCCGGGATGTGGGGAAGCACGATTGGTTTATTGATTGGACCATTTGTTATACCGTTTGCAGGTATTATTGCGGGTCCGTTTATCGGTGCAATTATAGGTGAATTAATTGTGACGCGAAGTAATTTGAAGCAGGCAATTAAAGTCGGTGTTGGTTCAGTTGTAGGATTTTTAACATCGGTCGTCACTAAAGGGATTATTCAAGCAGTAATGATTATCATATTTTTTATGGCTATCTAGTTTAAAATTAAGTGCTAGGAAATTATTGAAGAGCAAATATTTGTAAAATCAAATCATTATCGCTTACACTAGTAATGGAAAGATTACATACAACAGGTAAGACAAGTAATCCGAAGCCTTTCCGTCAAAAGACTGAAATGCAAATATTACGGTTTTTTTCATTGAATGAGGAATCATTTTTTGATAACCTAGTACTGTAATCAACATTAATTACTTGTTCCAGGGAGGAATATTATCATGGCATTCAAATTACCAGAATTAACTTACGCTTACGACGCATTGGAACCACATATCGATGCAAAAACAATGGAAATTCACCACACTAAACACCACAATACTTACGTAACAAACTTAAACGCAGCAGTAGAAGGTACTGAATACGCTGACAAAGACATCAACGAGTTAATCTCTAACATCGATGCATTACCAGCTGACAAACAAACTGCTGTACGCAACAACGGTGGCGGACATGCTAACCACACATTATTCTGGGAATTAATCGCTCCAGGCGGTTCTAACACTCCAGTAGGTGAAGTAGCTGCTGCAATCGATGCGAAATTCGGTTCATTTGACGCATTCAAAGAAGAATTCGCAAAAGCTGCTACAACTCGTTTCGGTTCAGGTTGGGCATGGTTAATCGTTGATGGTGACGGTGTAGCTGTTACTTCAACTCCAAACCAAGACTCTCCAGTAATGGAAGGTAAAACACCAATCCTTGGCTTAGACGTTTGGGAACACGCTTACTACTTAAACTACCAAAACCGCCGTCCAGACTACATCGGTGCATTCTGGAACGTAGTGAACTGGGACGTAGTAGAAGCTAAGTTTCAAGCTGCAAAATAATAGCGCGAAGAATTAACTATATTCTAAACGGATACCAGTTTGCGACGAAAGCGAAGCGGCAGGAGCACTTCTGGGACGTAGTAGAAGCTAAATTCCAAGCTGCAAAATAATTAAAGCTAAACTGTACCGAAAGCAACGCGGCAGGTATAAAATACTTTAATCGTAAAACGCATGAGAAGTTTCATTACTTCCATGCGTTTTTTTATGTATTTTTTTCCAGTTATCTGCTACGCTCAAAATAATAAACAGAATTGGGGTGCAGTAGATGATTGATGAATTTGTCGCACAGATTGATGATAAGTGGCACGGGGCCTATATTAAATTAATGGAGACGATTGATGAAAACTTGCCGCCTGGATTTGAAAAGTCAATAGACCGGAATATGATCGTATATAATGTCCCATTAACAACTTATCTGAAAGGGTATCATGTCACACCGAATACACCATTACCGTTTTTAGCACTTGCTCCACAAAAGCGCCATATTGGGCTATATCATATGGGGATTTACAGTGATCCGGAACTTCTGAAGTGGTTTCAGGAAGCCTATGCCGAAGCGGTGCCGACAAAGCTGAATATGGGAAAAAGCTGTATTCGCTGGACCTCGACAAAACATATCCCTTATGATCTGATAGGTGAATTGAGCAAAAAAATGACGGTAGATCAGTGGATTGCCACCTATGAAAGTGAAATACAGAGATAAAATAAGAGGTTATATCACATACAAAAATACCAATGGATAAGAATAAAACTCTTTTTAGAAACGGGTATTTTGTAAAATTGATTGGAATGGAGGGCGACTCCTGCGGGAATAGCGTGACGCCTGAGACTACAGGCTCAGGCCACGCCCGCGGAAAGCGTCCCGGAATGGAAATCAATTTTTAACGCTCAGCAAAAAAAGCTATTTTTCCCTAAGGGAAAAATAGCTTTTTGGGTAATAACCACCCATTATGTCATAAATTAAATCTTCTTTTTCAAAGTTTCATTCAAGCGATAAAAATCATAAATATATTTGTTTAATGTCTCGGGTGCAAGTACATAATCTTCCTTATGCCACTGAATAAGAATGCCCATAATCGAGTTTCCTGTATAGCTTGCCAAATATTCAAGCTGTTGATCGGATATATGTTCGGTTTCTTCTAAATGCGACTCCAATATAAAGGAACGAATCGTCTCTAATAATTTGTGATAATAAAGCATCGGTGTTTTTTCATCAAAAACAATCCTGTAAAAGGCTTCATGCTTTTTGACATGGTGAAAAATTTGAATCATTTCAGGTGTTAGCATGGATAAATTATCTTTCGTCACATCGTATGGAAAATCGTACGAAAACTTTAAATCTTTCACGATGTCATTGAAATAGCGTTCAAATACTCCGTGGACATTTTTATAATGCAAATAAAATGTACCCCTGTTAATTTCTGCAATGCGGCAAATTTCTGCTATCGTAATATTCTCCAAAGATTTCTCATTCAATAAGACAAGAAGCGCTCTTTGCAGGCTGTCATGTGTCTTCTTTACACGTAAGTCCATAAATTTTCTCCTTTAATGAACAGAATATTAAAAAGTGTTGGATATTGTACAGAATTCCAAATAGCTGTTGTTTGTACAATAATTTGCTCTCAATTATAATTTTTATTGAACAGATGTACAATAACTTCAATACAAAAGGAGAGATTTAGAATGAAATTACAGGATAAAGTAGCAATCGTAACAGGTGCCGCTTCTGGTATGGGAAAAGCTATCGCGGAAGCTTATGCAAAAGAAGGAGCAAAAGTAGTTGTTTCGGATTTAAATGAAGAGGGCGCAAAAGCTGTTGCAGGTGAAATTACTGCAAACGGTGGTACAGCATTTGCAATTGCAACGAATGTTACAAAAGATGAAGACTTGCAAAGATTATTTGATGCCACAATTGAAAACTACGGACAGCTAGATATTTTAGTGAACAATGCCGGGATTATGGATGGATTCGAGCCTGTCAATGAAATTACAGATGCACGCTGGGATATGATTTTCGCTGTTAATACTACCTCAGTTATGAAGTCCATGCGTATCGCAACAGATATGTTCTTAAAACAAGGTCATGGAGTTATTGTAAATAATATTTCAGCTGGCGGTTTAAACGGTGGTCGTGCAGGTGCCGCATATACCGCTTCGAAACATGCTGTTGTCGGTTTAACAAAAAATACTGCATTCATGTTCTCTCAATCTGGTATTCGCGTAAACGGGATTGCACCAGGAGCTGTTATGACAAATATTCAACAGTCGATGCAAAATATTAGCCAATACGGTGCCGGCCAACAGCAAAAAGGTTCGGGACTGATTCCACGTGTTGGAAACCCGGAGGAAATCGCGAAACTGGCTGTATTTTTAGGTTCGGAAGACTCAAGTTTCATCAACGGTCAAATTATTACAGCGGATGCTGGTTGGACAGCTTATTAAGTATATTTAAAGGCTTTGTAACTTCGGTTGCAGAGCCTTTTTTGCATATTTTATTCTCCTCCATCTAGTCGTAAGTACACCTAAACGAAGCTGCTTATGAATAAAGTATAAAGAGGTGAGGAATAAATGAGCATGACGTACAAAAATATACTAGTTGCCGTTGATGAAACAAATGAGTCGCTGGTTGCTTTTAGAAGAGCTGTGCAAGTGGCACTGAATAATGTCGGAAGTAGGCTGTATATTGTTCATGTAATTGATACTCGTTCCTTTGCATTTTCAGAAAGCTATAACTTTGAGATGATGGAAAAATTTACGAATAATAAAAAGGATCTATTAGATTCTTTAGAGAAAAAAGCGCAGCAGTCCGGGTTAACAAATATCAAAAAAATTATTGAATACGGAACACCCAAACACGTTATCGCACGAGATATCCCTCAGCAGGAAGAAGTGGATTTAATAATTTGCGGTGTAAAAAGAAAAGGAGAGTTAGCCCGTTTTTTCCTAGGATCCGTATCAGAAGGGATTTTAAGAAATGCCCGCTGTGACGTCCTAGTTGTAAGAAATAATTAATAAAATGTCGAAGCTCCACAGAAATTTTCGTGAAGCTTCTTTTTTATGAAACTTTATAAAAGCACAGCCGTCTAAAAGATGAATAATTAAAATCTGGACTCTTTTTTCATAGAGTTTTCAGTGTTATACTAAAAGCTATGACTATACATTCATGTACTCGCTACATAAAGTAAGGAAGGGGAAGTGTTCTTTGCGCAAAATTACGCAAAATCGTCAGCAAAATCCGAAGGCAAAGCAACGGGCAAGTTTAACTTTTCGGATGAATGTCCTTTTCTTTTCAATATTTGTTTTGTTCTCATTACTAATTTTTCGTCTAGGATATATACAAATTGTAAAAGGCGAAGATTATGTGCGCGAATTGGAGCGTACAGAAGAAGTACGGGTGAATACAAGTGTACCCCGTGGCCGTATTTTTGACCGCTATGGTCGTATTTTAGTGGATAATCAGCCTGAAAATGCGATTACTTATACAAAAATGCAAACAACAAAATCTGCTGAAATGCTTGAAATTGCAGAAAAACTTGCACATCTCATTGAGCAGCCGACAGAAAAAGTAACGCAACGGGATAAACTGGATTTCTGGATTTTACGGAATCCGGAAAAAGCAAAAGAAAAAGTTACACAAAAGGAAATGACGAAATTCCAACTTGAAAATGAAGAGTTAGAAACGAAAGAAATCAATAAAGAGTATGATCGACGAATCCGTGATCGTATTACAGATGAAGAACTGGAACAGCTTTCCGATTTTGATTTGGAAGTTCTGGCAATTTACCGCGAAATGATGACAGGCTATAGTTTATCGCCGCAAATTATTAAAGGTGAAAATGTTTCAACAGAAGAGTTTGCCCGAGTTTCAGAACAATTGGCAGACCTGCCTGGCGTAAATACGACAACAGATTGGAAGCGGGTGCGCTTGTCTCCATTGGCGATTTTAGGTCGTACAACGGTACCAAGCAAAGGTGTACCAAAGTCAAAACTGGACTATTATTTAGCACGTGATTATTCTCGTAATGACCGTGTTGGAGAAAGTTATTTTGAAGCACAGTACGAGGAAATTTTGCAGGGTGAAAAATCGGTCGTTAAAAATATTACGAATAAAAAAGGTCAAGTCGTTGAAACGATGACGACTTTTGCAGGGGAGCCCGGCAAAGATTTAGTAACAACAATCGATGTGGAACTACAGCAAAAAGCCGATGAAATTTTGGAAAAGTACTTATTGGAACTGAAAGCGAAAAGTGGTTCCCAATTACTGGACCGTGGCTTTTTAGTTGCGATGAATCCCAAAACCGGCGAACTTTTATCGGTAGTCGGTAAAAAAATAGAAAAAGATAAAGACACGGGCAAACCTTATATTGTTGACTATTCATACGGTACGTTTACGTCAGCCTATGAAGCAGGGTCAACGGTAAAAGCAGCAACTGTTTTAATGGGATACAATGAAGGCGTTATTAAGCCCGGAACGGTCATGCTCGATTCACCGATGCGAATCGGGAATATTACATTAAATACATTATTCAACAAGACAGGTAGTGTCATGCTGAATGATTTGACGGCATTAGAACGTTCATCCAACGTCTATATGTTCAAAATTGCGATGGGTATCGGTGGTCGTACGTATTCACCTGGTATGCGATTTAGTTTAAAGTCAGGTACATTGCAGACAATGCGAAATGAATACGCACAGTTCGGACTAGGTGTACCAACTGGTGTCGACCTTCCTGGTGAATCTACCGGTTATCAGGCTGACCCGGATACCGATGTAAAACTACTAAACTTGGCAATCGGACAGTTTGATACGTATACAACGATGCAATTGGCACAATATATTTCAACAATTGCGAACGGAGGATACCGTATCCAACCGAGAATGCTAAAGGAAATTCGCAACCCTTCTAAAGATGGAGAATATTTAGGGCAAGTTGTGGAAGAAGTAACACCTAAAATTTTAAACAAAATCGAAAACAGCCAACAGGAAATCGATCATGTTAAAGAAGGTCTGCGCCGCGTATACTTCGGTGCAAATGGTTCTGCAAAACGTCAATTTGAAACAGCAGATTATACCGGAGCTGGTAAAACAGGTACAGCCGAGGTAGTTTACTATGGACCACAGCGTGATAAGTGGAAAACAAACACAATCAACATTGTCCATGTAGGTTTTGCTCCATATGATGACCCGGAGATTGCCTATGCAGTCATTTATCCATGGGCTACGACAATCTTTAACAATAACTATTTACCACAGGCGAACTTGACGGCCCGTGAATTAGTAGATTCGTATTTTGAGCTGAAAAACAAATATGCAGAAGAAGGCTTATCTACAAGTAAAGTAGAAAAACCGATCATTAAGCATTCTGATGAAAAACTGGATGAGGACGAAGAAGTCGAAACAGTAAATGAATAAAATAATGATCCCGTAGTTTCTGGCTACGGGATTTTTTTTAAGGAGAACATTTGATGCGAAAGAAAATCTTACATATTGTCGTCATAATCGGTGCTTTAAGTAATGCGGCAATTTTAGCTTTTATGGACATGCCGGTATGGCTCATCATTTTAATGTCGGTTATATATATCATTATGTTTGAAGGACTCCTGCTCATACTGGAACCACGCTTAGTCCGTGCTGAACGCGAACGGAATGTTAAAGCGTTTCCTTTTTTACGGGAACTGGTCGATGCAAAAAAAGCGACGGTTACTTTACGGGATGGTACGGTGTTATATAATGCGACATTTGAAGGCTATGCCCATCCGAAAGATGCAAAAACGATTTTACTTTATGTACATAAAGTAAAGACAAAAAAGGAAAAGCCGACATTTACAGAACATTCTATTAAACTTATTAACATAAAAAGTGTAAAAAAGATTCAATAAGAAGAAAATGAGACAATTTGCAGGGGGTTCCTGTAAATTGTCTTTTTTATTTACAAAGCTTTACATTCAATTAACGGCTGCATTATATATGCTTAATAAATTGTCACTATAGTTGGAATTGTAAGAAAAAACATCTATTAAACAAGCGGAGGAATTACAAATGAAAAAGTGGCAGTACTTAACATCAACAGCTTTACTAGGTTCGGCAATTCTTTTAGGAGCATGTGGCGGAGAAGAAAACAATGATGAAACAGCTACATCTGCACAAACAAATACAGAACAAGCCGAAGCTGGCAGCGCACAGTTAACAGGTAATGTAGTAGGCGATGGTTCGTCAACAGTTGCTCCAATTACAGAAGCATTAGTTGAAGAATATGCGGGGGTACAAAAAGATGTACGCGTAGCAGTTGGTGTATCTGGTACAGGCGGCGGTTTCGAAAAATTCATCAATGGTGAAACAGATTTCTCAAACGCTTCTCGTCCAATCAAAGATACTGAAGTGGAAGAGCTGAAAAATGCAGGAGTAGAATATACAGAATTTGAACTTGCTTATGATGGTTTATCGGTAGTAGTACACCCTGAAAATACTTGGGCAAAAGATTTAACAGTGGATCAGTTAAAACAGATTTGGATTGAAGACGGAACTACCAAAAAATGGTCTGATATCGATCCATCATGGCCGGAAGAAGAAATCGTGTTTTATTCACCAGGTTCTGACTCAGGAACGTATGACTACTTCGATGAAATTATTTTAGATGGTGAAGACATCGTCAAATCGGCAACATTATCTGAAGATGACAACGTGTTAGTACAAGGGGTAACAGCTGACAAAAATGCAATCGGCTATTTCGGCTACGCGTATTACCTTGAAAACAAAGATAAATTACAAGTTGTAACTGTTGATGGAGTGGAACCAACTAACGAAACAATTGAATCAGGGGAATATTCTCCATTGTCCCGTCCACTATTCGTTTATGTAAATAATAGTGCAGTTAAAGATAATGAAGCAACATATGACTTCATGAAATTTACACTTGAAAACGCAGGGGAGATGGCAGAAGTCGTAGGATATGTTAGCTTGCCGGATGAAAAGTATGAAGAAGCTTTAAAAGAGTTGGAAGCACTGAAATAATTTCGATGTTTAATAGTGTGGGGTGGCTCTCATGCCCCCCGCACATTTTTTAATGTGAAAAATTTTGATTGTTTTTTATAGATGATACTGGAAGGAGTTTTCGCAAATGGCTCTTAAACAACAGGAGCAGGTAAATGTCCAACAACTAATCGAGCGTTCGCGCAATCGCAATGGAAAGAAGGTAATCGAAAAAATCGTGCCGTTCGGGTTATTTCTAGCAGCGACGATTTCGGTACTTACGACGTTTGGGATCGTATTTACACTGATATTCGAGACATTTGAATTTTTTACGCGCGTGTCGATTACAGATTATTTATTTGGTACAGAATGGCTGCCATTCTCTAGTAAGGAGCCGTTGTATGGAATATTACCATTAGTATTCGGGACATTTAAAATAACGCTGATTGCGATTATTGTAGCCGTGCCATTCGGTTTAGGTGCGGCCATTTATCTCAGTGAATATGCGTCAGAACGTGTACGAAAAATCATTAAGCCGATTTTAGAAGTGCTTGCAGGTGTACCGACGATTATATACGGATTCTTTGCCTTGTCATTCATTACTCCGATATTACAGACGGTTATTCCCGATTTAAAAATTTTCAACGCGATCAGCCCAGGAATCGTTGTGGGTGTCATGATAATCCCCATGATCACGTCCATGTCCGAAGATGCAATGAGCTCGGTTCCGAGGTCGATTCGTGAAGGAGCGTTAGGATTGGGTGCAACAAAATTCGAAGTGGCCGTTAAAGTTGTTCTGCCAGCTGCTTTATCAGGAATTGTCGCATCTGTCGTATTAGGTATTTCCCGGGCAATAGGTGAGACGATGATAGTTTCCTTGGCAGGAGGCTCTACACCAAAATTCGACTTCGGATTTACCGATTCGATTCAAACGATGACTGCCTATATTGTGCAAGTGACAACAGGAGATGCGGGGTATGGTACAACAATTTACTATTCCATTTATGCTGTCGGATTCACATTGTTTATTTTCACGTTAGCGATGAACTTACTCGCAACCTATATTTCAAAACGCTTCCGAGAGGAGTATTAATATGCGCTATATTCAAGAAGAATTAGTAATGAAGCGAATGAATAAACGCCTAATCTCAAATAAATTATGGAAATTCATTTTTATTGTTGCTACAAGTTTTGCGCTTGTTTCATTAGGCATGCTACTTTATCGAATTTTGACGCAGGGACTTGGTTTTTTAGATATCAGTTTCATTACAAACTTTGCGTCGCGTATTCCTGAAAATGCAGGGATTAAAGCCGCATTGGTTGGATCTTTATGGCTGATGAGCGTAGTTGCACCTGTCTCGATTATTTTAGGGGTAAGTACAGCACTATATTTGGAAGAATACGCAAAACAAAATAAATTGAACGACTTTATCCGTATCAATATTTCTAACCTGGCAGGAGTACCTTCGATTGTTTTCGGTTTGCTGGGACTAACAATTTTCGTCCGGTTGTTCGGCTTCGATAAAAGTATTTTGGCGGCAGGTTTAACGATGAGTTTACTTATATTGCCGGTTATTATTGTGGCGGCACAAGAAGCGATCCGCGCGGTACCTAATGAACAGCGTGAGGCTTCATACGGAATGGGTGCGACGAAATGGCAAACGATTGTCCGTGTCGTGCTGCCGGCTGCGATTCCAGGAATATTGACAGGGAGTATTTTGGCGTTATCCCGAGCAATTGGTGAAACAGCGCCATTAGTTGTAATTGGTATTCCGGTAATATTGCAATTTTTACCAACAGGTTACCTCGATACATTTACCGCATTGCCGATGCAGATTTTCGACTGGGCAAAACGTCCACAAGAAGCATTCCAGCATGTGGCATCTGCAGGAATCATCGTATTAATGGTTTTCCTACTGACGATGAATTCCATTGCAATCTTTATCCGAAATAAATTCCAAAAACGATATTAGGAGGTAAATGGAATGGTACAACTATTAACGAAACATGAAGTGCGTCCATCTGCAAGGGGCATCGAAACAAATCAAACGAATATCATGCAGTCTCATAACTTTAATTTATGGTATGGGGATCACCATGCTTTAAAAGATATCAATCTGGAAATGAAAGAGAACGAGGTAACTGCAATTATCGGTCCTTCTGGCTGCGGGAAATCAACTTATATAAAAGCATTGAATCGCATGGTGGAGCTTGTACCGATTGTACGTACATCAGGACAGATCAATTACCGCGGCCGCAATATATTTTCGAACGGCTATGAAGTGGAGGAGCTTCGCACAAAAGTAGGGATGGTGTTCCAAAAACCGAACCCGTTTCCAAAGTCGATTTATGACAATATCGCATACGGACCACGTATTCACGGAATAAAAAATAAGAAAATCCTCGATGAAATTGTAGAAAAGTCACTGCGTGGTGCAGCAATCTGGGATGAAGTGAAAGACCGTTTAAACCAAAATGCCTATGGATTATCGGGTGGTCAACAGCAACGTATTTGTATCGCTCGCTGCCTGGCTATCGAACCGGATGTCATTTTAATGGATGAGCCGACATCAGCGCTCGATCCGATTTCAACATTAAAGGTTGAAGAGCTTGTACAGCAGATGAAAGAACAGTATTCAATCGTCATCGTGACACATAATATGCAGCAGGCGGCTCGAATTTCCGACAAAACAGCCTTCTTCCTGAATGGGGAAGTAGTAGAGTTTGATAAGACGGATATTATTTTCTCGACTCCATCAGATCAGCGCACCGAAGACTATATTTCCGGTCGTTTTGGATAATGGGAAAAGGAGAATGATACCGATGATTCGTGAACGTTTTGAACATGATT
Organism: Solibacillus sp. FSL R5-0449; assembly: GCF_037975215.1. NCBI lineage: Bacteria > Bacillati > Bacillota > Bacilli > Caryophanales > Caryophanaceae > Solibacillus > Solibacillus sp. FSL R5-0449. Next base: position 2,142,775 of record NZ_CP150239.1, on the reverse strand, counting down.
TAATGGCCGTACAACAAGATTTAATGGAACTTTGTGATTTGAGTATTCATTCTTTACAGGAGTCTTTCAAAGCTTTTTTGAAAAAGGATATCGATTTAGCATTGCAAGTCATTGATACCGATCCGAAGATTAACCGGTTGGAAGAAATCATCAATGACCGCGTAATTTTACTGATTGCAAAACAGCAGCCTGTTGCGACTGATTTGCGTCGATTGATCGTTGTCATTAAAGCGGCCTCGGATATGGAGCGAATCGGGGATCATGCGGTCAATATCGCAAAGGAATCGATTCGAATCGGAAAAGAGCCCTTTGTTACGAGTGTGGAGCCGATTGAGGAAATGTTCCATAAAACAATCTTAATGCTGCGCCAAATTGTCGACGCCTTTATAGAGGAAAATACGACAAAGGCAAAAGAAATTGCAAACCTGGATGATGAGGTCGACGAATTAACAGGCAATACGCTCAGTAACTTAATGAAACTCTCGGTTTCCAACGAGCATGTTGCACAAGTGACAAGTCTATCCTACGTTTGCCGCTGTATCGAACGCGCGGCGGACCACGCAACAAATATTGCCGAGCATTTGTTCTATCTTGTAAAAGGAAAGCATTATGAACTGAATAATTAAATGATTAAAGTATAGGGAGGAAACTTCTTATACTTTTTTGTTTTATTGAAACGTCAGTCCATTGGCAATCGTTTACAATGTAGGAAAGGGGGGCGGCGTAATATGAATGAGGATATCGGGCAGATTATTGATGAATACAGTAATCATTTATTGCGCATCGCATACTTTTACACCAAAAATCGCCATGCTGCCGAGGACATTGTACAAGATGTTTACATAAAGTTTATGCAGACCGACTACTCGGAAAGCGGTCAATTAAGAGCATATTTAACAAAAATGACGGTTAATAAAAGTAAAGATTACTTAAAGAGCTGGGCTTATAAAAAAATACAATTTGAAACGAAATGGTGGATGAAAGCGACGGACCATGATCATGTCATCCAGCAAGAAGAACGATCCAGTATCGGGGCAGCTATTTTAAAGCTGCCATTGAAATACCGGGAACCAATAATATTGTATTACTACGAAGAAATGAGTGTCCTGCAAGTGGCGGCCATATTGCAGATTAACGAAAATACCGTAAAGACCCGGTTAAGGCGGGGACGCGAACAATTAAGGCCAGTACTGGAAGGAGAATGGGAGGTGCTTCGTCATGAATGAGTTCAAAAAAGCATTAATTGATGTTGCAGGGGATCTATCGGAAAGTGAAACTGCTGTAAAAAATGCTCTATTACTTAAAAAGCCTCGCAACAAAAAGGTGAAGATAGGCTATTATTTAGTTCCTGCAGTTATTGTGACTCTGTTTATTTTTTCCTGGCAGATAGTTATTCCGAAAATGATGGATCTTAGCCAGGCTGACCAACCTACGAATGAAGATTTATTTGAATTTATCACTGCACTTGAAGAAAGGGAATATAAAGGCGGTACAGAGACAAGTCGTGCTAATGCTTACTTACAAATGGTGGAGATTATAGGTATACCGAAATATGCAAAGAGTATAGGGATTACAATTACAGATGAGGATCGTCAGCAGGCAAAAAATAGCCTTGAACAAAAATGGAGAGAAAGCGATCTTACAGGTGTGTTAGCATCAGCTTCTGCATCTAATCAAATTCCAAAAGAAACATTTGATGAAAATATTGTCCCGTTATTAATAGAAACGGTAGCCTATAGCAAAAAGTTGGAAGAAAAGATGTTTCAGGATTATTCGAAAATGCTACCGGGAATTGCAAATTCCTATGGAAATTTCATGGGATTTTCCTATATGGAAACACATTATAAGACACAATTAGATCAGTTTAAAGAGCAACATGATATTATAATTTCATCTAATAAAAGTTCAAGTAACTCTGGGACAGTAGTTGCGGTAGAGGATAATATGTTTTTATTTGTTAAGAATATGACGACTAACGAATATAATCAGATTTCACCACGTATTTTTGTAGATAAATTTGCTGCATGGTTTATAAATGATCCGCACAATCCTGTCCAAGTAGGCGATTATGTAAATTTAAAAGAAACAGTAATATCTAAAGATCGAATAGGTACTGAATTCGCTGGTGTAGGTCTACATTATGGTCTGGAAATTCTTTTACCTAAAGAACGTGCCGATGAAATAAAAGAAATAGAATTAACCGACCAAGTTCTTGAAGAATTCAACGAAATATACGGGAAAGCTGTACTTATAAATGAAGAGGCGATCGAAATAACGGAGCCGCCGATTTGCGTTATTCATAAAAAAGGGGAATCCTATACGGTTTGGCAGAACGAAAAAGGTCTTCTTTATATTCTTCCGTTTGGTAAGAGAGAATTGGCAACATTTACGGAGTCTACTTCAAAAAAAATGTTATCTTTATTTAAACAATTTGTTAATGAATAATTTATGAAATGAAGGGGTACATGGTACAATATAGGTAATTCAAATAAGTTGCGTACTTATTTAGATGTAAAGGGGTAGACAGCATGTTAAAAACTATTGTATTTGACCAATTAAAGCAAGCGATGAAAAACAAGGATGTATTAGCTAAAGGAGTGTTAACTTTAGTGAAGTCCGCTTTGGATGCTGCAGAAAAAGAAAAGGGCGCGGAATTGACGCCACAGGAAGAAACTGCTGTCATTAATCGTGAAATTAAGCAGACAAACCAGTCATTGGAAGGTGCTAAGCAAGCGGACCGTTCAGACTTAATTGAAAAGGAAGAAGCAAAACTAGTTATTTTGAAAAGCTTTTTACCAAAACAGTTAACAGAGGAAGAAATTTCAGCCGAGCTTAAGGCAGCTGGTATTACTTCAGGAATGAATATGGGAGACGCAATGAAAATTGCGAAACCATTATTAGATGGAAAAGCAGATGGCGCAACCATTTCAAAAGTTGTTAAAACGCTCATTTCCTAAATTTTAAGACTTAGAAAAGGAGGTGTGCCGCATTTATTTGGCGGTCACGTCCTTTTCGCTATATTTCTAAAACGAATCTATTGGCAATTCAAAAGGAATTAGAATAGGGAGGATTAAAATGACCTTACATGAACAGATTAATCTGTATGTACCATACAACGAACAGGAAGCGAAGGATCGGGACATCATTTTACGTGCAATGGCTACGTTATCAGATGTCCTGACACGTAATAATGAAGTTTTGCATTTTACTGCTTCTGCTTTTGTGTTCAACCCGGATCGTACACGTGTATTAATGGCGCATCATAATATTTATAATTCATGGGGCTGGATGGGTGGTCATGCAGACGGAGACCCTGATTTATTTAATGTAGCAAAAAAAGAGCTGATGGAAGAATCGGGTATTACGGAAGCAAAAGCAATTCAAGAAGATATTATATCACTGGATATCCTGCCGGTAATCGGTCATATGAAAAACGGGAAATATGTGGCTGCACATTTACATTTTAATGTGACGTATATATTTGAAGTCGAAGATGAAGCTACATTCCAAGCGAAGCTCGACGAAAATAGTGAAGTCGGATGGATCGGAATGGACGAAGTTGCCGTAAAATGTACGGAAGCGCATATGATTCCGATCTATGAGAAAATTATTGAGAAGGTCAAAAAAATTGGTTGTTAAAATGTTATTAAACAACACAGCTTTTCAAAACTTCATGCCAGCGGATGAAGTTTTTTCTTACGTAGATTTTCTGGATTCAACTGGCTGATGTACAGAAAAACACAAACGATTGCTGAAAATGAAATAATTTCACAAAACTAAACAGCCGTGTGCTAAAATAACGATGTATAAACAAAAGGGAGGCTATTTTCAAATGGCAAAAAAAGTAAAAGAATATAAAATTAACCCAGACCGAGTGGAAGAAGCATTATTAATTCAAAATCGTATGCTTATCGAATTATTCGTTCAAGTTTTACATGAACAATTAGTAATCGAACGTCCTGTCTTACACGAACGTTTAGAAAACTTAATCGAGCTTTCAGATAACGATCGTGATTTGAAAGATACTTTACACGCTTTAACTCAAAAATTATAATTACATACATTTATGTGTGGTGCGGTATCCTAGAGATACCGCTTTTTTTATGCAAAAAAACGCAAATAGAAAGTCAGTTATTCACACGCAGTATAAATTACTACTTTTTAATTTTGATTTTCGCTATACTATCGGTATTGATTTGAAAACAGATGGAGGGGTTTCACATGACAAATGAATATAAGACTGTTTTAACCGATGAAATTCTTCATTTTTTATATCGTAATGCATCTTTTCAGACTTTGGATGAAAACCAGCAGCAACAATTTCTTAAGAAATTTGGTCAGCAACCATTATTCATAGAGGTCATCGAAATTGCAATCGCACTTGAAGAAATGATTGCAGAAGTGGAAGCAACGATGCCAAAAATACAGGATAAAGATTATTTATTCCCGATTGAGCAACAAAAGCAATTGCTGAAAGAACGTACGGTTAGCGATGGGAATGTACTGTATGTCCCGTTTGAAGAGATGAAAAATCTTTATTCACCAATGATTGTCATCTTACAGCAATCTGGCGCCATGCAGGAATATGAAGCCTTTACAAAAGGGACGATATTGCCGCTATTTAACTTATGTGCTGTCCAGAAGAGGGATTTAATCATCCTTCCGTTTAGCAACATACCGGCTCAACCGCTTCTTTTCAAAAATGGAATAATGGATATTGAAAAGTTTGACCAATTTTTGCAGCAGTACGAAATAGGAGACGCTCAGATTATGCCGGCGATTGACAAGGCAATTGAAATGTTTACGCAGGACAAAATCGATAATCAGCGAGATCTGATGATTATTACAGACAATCAATTTACCGATTTTTCTAAATTGAATCAACAAGTGATGGCAGGGAAAATGCAGGAGCTTGATATCGATCTGTCCGTTATTGCAATGAGCGAGAATGATTTTGAAAAACAGCCGATTGCATTTGCCGACAAAGTATTTTTTGCAAACGATTAATAAAGTTTTCTAACGAATCCGTGACGGGTTCGTTTTTTTGTTGGCCGGATTTAGTTATGGACAAGGAATTTTAAAAGGCTATGCGGAATATTTAAAGTAAGGATACATAAATAGAGGGAAATGGAGTGTTTCGAATAATGTATACAGCCTATTGCAGAACTGTCCAAAGTTCAATGCGTGTCGGTATGAAGCTTATGAACTGGAGAAAACCGGAATTACTCCAAGGGGAAAACAGCCTGGAAAAATTGCCGGATCTTGTGAAAAGTTTAGATTTAAATATGCTCTTAGTGATAACCGATGAAGGAATTCACAAATTGGGGCTTATGGATACGTTATTAGAGGGCTTACAGCAGCAAAATATTGCATTTGTTGTCTTTGATAAAACGGTTCCAAACCCGACTTTCACCAATATTGAAGAAGCGCTGGAAATGTATTATGCGCATCAATGTGATGGGATTATAGCATTTGGCGGAGGGTCACCGATGGATTGTGCTAAGGCGGTTGCAGCAAGAATCGCACGCCCTGAAAAATCACTGGCTGATTTAAAGGGTTTATTTAAAGTACGAAAAGAAATGCCGCCGTTTTTTGCAATCCCGACAACTGCTGGTACTGGGAGCGAAGGGACGATTGCCGCCGTCGTATCTAATAGTGAAACACATGAGAAATTCGCCATTATGGATCCGGTACTTGTACCGCACTATGCTGTACTGGACCCGGTTTTAACACTTAATTTACCCCCACATATTACATCTACAACGGGAATGGATGCATTGACACATGCCGTTGAAGCATATATCGGTAAAAGCAATACGGAGGAGACGAGAAAATATGCACGAGAGGCTGTTATTCTTATTTTTAAGTATTTAGTACGTGCCTATGAAGATGGGACAGATATGAAAGCGAGGACAGAAATGCAACGTGCATCGTATTTGGCAGGGCTGGCGTTCACTCGGGCATATGTAGGCTATGTTCATGCCATTGCTCATACACTCGGTGGATTTTATCAAGTGCCGCATGGTTTTGCCAATGCGGTAATTCTTCCGCATGTACTACGGTTTTATGGTGAGAGCGCGGCCAAGCCGTTAGCAGAACTGGCGACAATTGTAGGAATCGGAAAAATAACAGATAGTGATGAAAAAAAGGCAGAGTTGTTCATCGAAGCAATTGAAGAACTGAATAACAAGATGAAGATTCCACGCAAAATAACAGGAATCGTCAACCGTGATGTGCCGTTAATGGTGGAGCGCGCGCTACAAGAAGCGAACCCGCTGTATCCGGTGCCACGCATTGTAAATAAAGATGAAATGTTTTATTTATATCAAATTATTCAGGAATAGTGGATAAGGATTTTAATCAAGTAAACCCCGATTTTCTATAGAAAATCGGGGTTTATGATTGGGTATATGTTATTAATCAAGCTGATCGTCGAAGTAGTTTAGTAAGCCTTGATAGATGCCGAGTGTTGCTTGTTCCCGGTAATAATCTGTAGTAATGGCCCGTTCTTCAGAAGCGTTGCTTAAATAGCCAAGCTCCAGCAATATAGCATTTTGACGGTTTTCACGCAGTACTAAATAGTTACCGAAGCGTGGTCCGCGGTCTTTCAGGTTCACTTTCGATGCCAGGCCGTCATGTACATATTCGGCAAGCTTTTTCTGATAACCATTTGTATAATAGGTCGTAAATCCGCTCACCGAGCTATCTTCGTTTGCATCATAGTGAATACTGATAAACGCATCCGCACCAGCCTGATGGGATACGGCAACACGTTTTCGTAAGTCGACAAAAACATCGGATTCACGTGTCATGACAACATTTGCACCGGCTGCCTGTAATTTGGAGCGGAGGAGTTCAGCTGTAAGAATATTAATATCTTTTTCGTCTGTTCCACGGACACCCGTAGTTCCGCGGTCGTTACCGCCATGACCGGCATCCAGTACGATTGTTAAGCCTTTTAATGTCCCTTTTTTACGTTCGGCTGCCTCGCTTGTATTGTTTTTGGCTGTTGTTCCTTGTGAATCGTTTTTACTTACAACCCAGTTTGCGACGTATGCCGTTTGGCGATCGTTTACTGCAACTTTAAACCAGTCGCCTTCACTTTCCACTATCGGATATGTATGACCAGCATCTGCAATGACAACAACATTTGAAGAGGTCGAAGGGGATTCCCTTAAATTTGTTCCGTTATAAATAATCGTCACAAAGTTTTTCGTATCTTCTTTTTCAGATGAAGGATTTTGTTTCAATTGTTTTGTAAACGTTCCGTAAAAACTGTAGATCCAACCTTTTTTGCCTTTTTCATATTCAATTTCGACCCAATTATGATCTCGGCTGACTACTTTAAATTGTTGGCCTTCAGTGGCAAGCCCTAATTTTTTGGCTGTTAAATCCGGTTTTTTTCGGATATTGACAGCATTGACGTTAACAGTAAATGTATTTGGATCAATTTGTTGTAATGGTTCATTGGACTGATCCTGCTGTCCATTATTGGAAGGGGCAGCCGGCACTTCCGTCTTCGCTTCTTTCACTGTGACGTATTCCGCAAATACCCAGCCTGTCGTCTCGCCGAACTGAATTTGAATCCAGTCCTGTTCCTGTTTTAAAAATTTGCTTTCCGTCCCGGAAGAGATTTTCGTCAAAACAGAAGCTGATAGTGATGGTGCTACACGCACATTTAAAGCGTTTACCTGTGAAATGACTGTTTTTTCAATTGATGAATCTGATTGTCCATTGGCTGTTTTCACAAGCCATGCCGCAACCCATCCTTCCTGCTGACCGACTTGAACATGGTGCCAATCCCCTTGTTTTTCAATTGACATAATTTCGGTACCTTCTTTTAACGTATCGAGGATCGGATAGGAAAGACCTGGACCTTCACGCAAATATAATATTTCCGCGTTTACATACAACGGTTCACCATTGGCCAGTGCAGGGCGAGCGGAAAAATAATACGGAACAATTGCCGTGAATAATAATAAAAACGATAAACCTATTATTATTTTATTTTTTTTCATAGTTTCCTCCTTTTAATTTAGTTAAATGACCTTTCACTATATACTCCTATATTATAAAAGTATTTATGACAAAAAATATAGCGTTTTTTTGAAAATGGTTGACAACTTGTCACGACATCATTAAGATTAGTGTTAATTTAACAAAAGTAACATTGCCAATGACCAAACAAGTAGCGGTTGCCAATGCTGAAAAGAGAGGGAAAGACTTAGGCTGTAATCTTTCCTGCAGTATGTAACATGTGAACAACAGTTGAGAGGCGTTTCCTCGAAAAAAATTTTTTTCTAGTAGGGGAAAACGGAGTCGGCCGTTATCCGAATTCGAGAGGATGTAGTCATACATCAATTAGGGTGGAACCGCGGAAGATTATACAAGCTTTCGTCCCTTGCAGTATTTGCAAGGGGCGGGGGCTTTTTTTATTTTCTTCTTAAATAGCACGCGAAAAGTTTGGTCAACTAAGAGAGGAGTGCTTTTTATGAATTTTAAAGTACCTAAAGGAACACAGGATATTTTACCGGGTCAATCCGAGAAATGGCAGTATGTAGAACGTGTCATTCGTGATTTATGTGATAAATATCGCTATAACGAAATTCGCACACCAATGTTTGAGTCAACAGAGCTATTCCAACGTGGTGTAGGCGATACAACAGATATCGTACAAAAAGAAATGTACACATTTACGGACAAAGGAAATCGTTCATTAACATTACGTCCAGAGGGAACAGCTTCAGCGGTTCGTGCATATGTGGAGCATAAAATGTTCGGTCAGGCAGATCAGCCAGTCAAACTTTATTACACAGGTCCAATGTTCCGTTATGAACGCCAACAGGCAGGCCGCTACCGACAATTCGTTCAGTTTGGTGTAGAAGCTATCGGTTCAGCCGATCCGGCGATTGACGCGGAAGTAATGGCACTTGCAATGGATGTGTATACAACACTTGGCTTGACGGACTTAAAATTAGTCATTAACTCATTAGGTGATAAAGAGACACGTGATGCTCACCGCAGCGCGTTAATCGAGCATTTCACACCGGTCGTTGGTGAGCTTTGCAGTGATTGTCAAAGCCGTCTGGAGAAAAATCCATTACGTATTTTGGATTGTAAAGTAGATGCGAAACACCCGGCAATGGCAACAGCACCGGCTCTAACAAATTATTTGACGGATTCTTCAGCGGAATACTTCACGAAAGTAAAACAATATTTAGATGTGCTCGGCATCTCTTATAAAGTGGACCCTAACTTAGTACGAGGACTTGATTACTACAACCATACAGCATTTGAAATTATGATTACAGGTGACGGATTCGGCTCAATTACGACACTTTGCGGCGGCGGTCGCTATAATGGTTTAGTTGAAGATATTGGCGGACCGGAATCACCGGGTATCGGATTTGCCTTATCAATTGAACGATTATTATTAGCGCTGGAAGCAAAAAATATTGAGCTTGCGACAGGTAATGATCTCGAAATGTATGTTGTGGCAATGGGTGAAGAGGCAAAACTAAAAGCAGTGGAGCTTGTAAGTTCATTCCGTGCAAAGGGTATTTCAGCAGATATGGATTATTTGGACCGTAAAATGAAGGGGCAAATGAAAGCTGCCGACCGTGCTAATGCTAAATTTGTCATTGTACTAGGTGAGTCAGAATTAGAAGAGCAAGCAGTAAACGTCAAAACAATGGAGACAGGCGATCAGACAAAAGTAGAATTCGGTCAGCTTGTCCAATACGTTTTAGAAAACAAATAGTGGAGGAATAAACAATGGCGCAAAGAACACACGCATGCGGTTTAGTAACAGCTGCAGAAGCGGGACAAGAAGTTGTATTAAAAGGTTGGGTACAAAAACGTCGTGACTTAGGCGGATTAATTTTCGTAGATATGCGTGACCGCGAAGGGATCGTACAAGTAGTTTTCGGAGATCAGGCGAAAGAAGCTTTAGAACTAGCAAATAAAATTCGCAGTGAGTTTGTCATTGAAGTAAAAGGTAAAGTAGTTTTACGTGATGCAGCTCAAATAAATAAAAATATGAAAACAGGCGAAATTGAAGTGGCAGCTTCGGAACTGACAATTATTAATGAAGCTAAAAACCCGCCATTCGCAATTGATAACAATGTCGAAGTATCGGAAGAGTTACGTTTAAAATACCGTTATTTAGATTTACGCCGTCCTGTAATGTATGACACATTTAAAATGCGCTCTGATGTAACACGTACAATCCGTAATTTCTTACAAAACGAAGGCTTCCTGGAAGTTGAAACACCAATTTTAACGAAATCAACACCAGAAGGCGCACGTGACTATTTAGTTCCATCACGTGTACATGACGGCGAATTCTATGCATTGCCGCAATCGCCACAGTTATTTAAACAGCTTCTAATGGTAGGTGGCTTTGAGAAGTATTTCCAAATTGCTCGATGCTTCCGTGATGAAGATTTACGTGCAGACCGTCAGCCGGAATTCACACAAGTGGATATTGAAACTTCATTCTTATCAATGGATGAAATTATCGAAATGAATGAGCGTCTTCTGACTCAAGTTATGAAAGATGTCAAAGGTATTGATGTCGTAACTCCATTCCCACGCATGAGCTATAAAGAAGCAATGGATCGTTTCGGTTCAGATAAACCGGATGTACGTTTCGGACTGGAATTAAAACAGCTTTCAGATATCGTGAAAGAATCTGCTTTCGGAGTATTTGCAAACGCAGTAGCAAATGGCGGCGAAGTGAAAGCAATTAATGTAAAAGGCGCGGCAGCAAATTATTCTCGTAAAGATATTGATGCTTTAGGCGAATTTGCGGGCCGTTACGGAGCAAAAGGTTTAGCTTGGTTAAAAGTAACAGAAGAAGGCTTGAATGGCCCAATCGCGAAGTTCTTTGAAGGTGAAGCAGCGGACGGCATCATCAAAGCAACAGAAGCACAAGCTGGTGACTTATTATTATTCGTTGCAGACAAATCTTCTGTAGTTGCAGACGCACTTGGCGCATTACGCTTAAAATTAGGAAAAGAGCTAGGCTTAATCGATGAGTCGAAATTCGAATTCTTATGGATCGTTGATTGGCCATTATTCGAATATGATGAGGCGGAAGGTCGTTATTATGCGGCTCACCATCCATTCACTCGTCCATTCGATGAAGACTTGGAGTTAATGAATACAAACCCTAAAGAAGTTCGTGCTCAAGCCTACGATATCGTATTAAATGGTTACGAGCTTGGCGGCGGTTCTCTTCGTATTTATGAGCCGGATTTACAAGCGAAAATGTTTGAACTGCTAGGATTCAGTGAAGAAGAAGCACGTGCACAATTCGGTTTCCTACTAGAAGCGTTTGACTACGGCGTTCCTCCACATGGCGGATTAGCAATGGGTCTTGACCGATTAGTAATGCTTCTTGCAGGTCGTACAAACTTACGCGATACAATTGCATTCCCAAAAACGGCAACGGCAAGCTGTTTATTAACAGATGCACCATCACCAGTTTCCGATGCACAGCTTGAAGAGTTAAGCTTACGTATTGCAGCAACAGCAAAAAAATAAATCATAAAAGGTATTTCTTCTCTCGGGAAGAAGTACCTTTTTTTTATAAAGTAAAATGGAACCATATATTTCTAATAAGTTAGTACAATAATAATAATTTATGAGAATGCGATGTTTTCGATTGAATAATCAGAATATTGGTGTTAATATATCATTAATACGAATCCTGAAGTGTTCGTCGCTATATTTGTTACTAAACACTTTTGACCGAACAATAAATCGTTGGGAGCTACTATTACCGTAGAAGCAAACATGCCCCATTTGGAGCGGGAAGTTTAACGCTGCGATTAGTGCACCCCCTTGCTATAGACGCGGGATCAAAACGATGTTGTAGCAAGACGGCATATTTGGGATTCGTCAATTTTCTAATTTTACTCTTCTACTTTCATGTAGAAGAGTATTTTTATTTTGCCTTCATAATTGGAATGGAAGCATTTATAAAGCAAAAAATATTGCAAATGCTATTTTCTGTCATTATATTGTTGCTTGCATCTCGTAATTGATGTCGATATAATGCCTAGTAGAATGATAAAGATTGAGGGGTAAAATTAGATGTTACATCAATTTTCACGAAACGAATTAGCTATTGGAACAGAAGGCTTAGAAAAGCTTAAAGAAACGACAGTCGCAATTTTAGGTGTAGGCGGGGTAGGCTCGTTTGCTGCAGAAGCATGTGCACGCAGCGGGATTGGCCGAATCATATTAGTAGATAAAGATAATGTGGATATTACGAATGTTAATCGTCAATTAGTTGCCTATTTATCAACGGTCGGAAAATCAAAATCTGCTGTTATGAAAGAACGGATTGCAGATATCAACCCTGAATGTGAAGTAATCGATATGCATATGTTCTACACAGAAGAAACATATGAACAGTTTTTCGCACAAGGAATCGATTATGTCATTGATGCATCCGATACTGTAATGTACAAAATCCACATTATGAAAGAATGTTTAAAACGCAATATCCCAATTATCTCAAGCATGGGTGCTGCAAACAAAATGGATCCTACACGTTTCCAAATTGCTGATATTTCAAAAACGCATACAGATCCACTGGCAAAAGTAATTCGTACAAAACTTCGCAAAGAAGGCATTAAAAAAGGTGTAACTGTTGTATTTTCAGATGAATCCCCGATTGTCGTGCGTCCTGACGTTGCACAATATGTCGGAAAACCTGAAGCAGAAATCCGCAAAGCACAATTACCGCCTTCATCAAATGCATTCGTACCATCTGTAGCTGGCTTAATAGCTGCAAGCTGGGTAATAAATACGATTTTAAAAGATGTCCAAATTAACCGCGTTCAAGGTTAAATGAAGATTTCTTTAAATAAAAAGATGTGTAAAGAGGAGGTTCGTCTCTTTTTTACACATCTTTTTTAATGGATAATTGCTATAGATTGAAAAGTAATCTACACTACCTGGCCATATGGAATTTTCTGAGTAGACTGTTTTAGAATTAGAATAACCATTCCATCAATCAAATAGCGCCTAATAAATTACATAATTTAATTAGTTATACAATAATTCCCTTAAAATAGCTTAATTATGAATATCCATTCATTTATCTGAATAAGTAGTTATTATTGTGATAAAATAATAAATATGTTTTGGAAGGGAGTTTAAAGATGGTCATTCAACAATTGGAGTACAGGGGCTTGAATTTACATGATGTCATCGGGTCGGTTGAAATTGCAATTGATGCCGATTTAAATACGATTCACATTTATGATACTGATCATATTGTTGAACCCGAATATGATTTTTTAACGAAAAACTTCAAGTTAAGTGAAGGTTTCTGGAAAATGGCGGGTGTAATAAAAGGTAAGCAATTATTTTTGAACAATGATGAAAAAAGTCTAGATAGATGGATCGAATCATTTAAATGGATTTTTTACAGTTCTGGCCAATCCATTAAAATTTATAATCAAGGTGTAATGGTCGTTTATAAAACCGGTTCTATTGAAAATGAGAAGTTATTATATGAAAAATACTTTTCTCGTCTGACAGATGAATCTTTGAATAGCAAATGACATAATATTCTATAAAGAGATTAATTATGGCAAAAATATGGCAGGATTTTAATGATTTTTTCGTTTTTGCAGAAAAATTCCTTTTTTTTGCTATAGTTAATAAAGTATTGATAATATGCATGGGGATGCAAGGAGGACGATAGAATGACAATTGAAATGAAAAATGATTTATTGAATTTGCCGAGTCTACAGTTGAAAATGGATAGAATCGTTTTTGAAAATATCGATACGAAACCAAATTGGTCGAAAGCTTTTGAGCAGCTTGATAAATTATTGCATAAAGTAGCGAATAATTTTAATGAATATATCGCGAAAAATAACGGGGAACTGCCATCAAGCAACACTTATTGGATCCTTTATATGGATATTACTTCAAAACTTTTATACTTTACAGGTTTAGCGCATGCTAATTTAATCGCAGAAAATGATGCAGATGCACGTGACCATGTCATCAAGCTATATGAATTAAGTGCGAGCTGTATTCCAAATGCACATACTGAGAGTAATGAAGAATTGCTATCGGAAATTCAAAAAAGTATTCATCTGTTAAATGGTGAAGAAGTTAAACTATCAGTTGCCGACAATGTGGAACAATGCATTAAAGCATTTAAGCAATTTGCTGATTCATACGAAAAGTAATAGATAAAAGAGTCATTTTCACGAACGTGAAAATGACTCTTTTTTGTGTAAATCCGCTTATTTCTTAAAAGATTTCAGTTTTTCATAGATGGCGGCCATTCTTTTTTCTTCCCCTGCAATGACGGGCTTGTAAAATTCGGTTCCTGCAAGTTCATCCGGTAAATATTGCTGAGGGACCCAGCCGCCGAATGTTCCAATAGGGGAGTCATGCGGGTATTGATATCCGACATGGCCTAAAGTTGCCGCACCGGCATAGTGAGCATCTTTTAGGTGGTTCGGAATATCACCGGTTTTCCCTTCATGAATTGCTGCGATCGCCGCATCCAAAGCTTTATAGGCTGAATTTGATTTGTCCGATAAACACATTTCCACGACTGCTGTTGCGAGCGGGATGCGCGCTTCCGGCAACCCAAGTTTTACGGCTGCTTCTGTTGCTGCCTGTACATGTGCCCCGACACTTGGATTGGCAAGACCTATATCTTCATATGCCATGACGAGCAGTCTTCGACATACCGCAACCAGGTCACCATTTTCGAGTAAATGTGCCAAGTAATACAGCGCAGCATTCGGATCGCTGCCGCGTACCGACTTTTGGAGCGCCGACAATAGGTTGTAGAAATGGGAGCCGCCCTTATCCCCAAAAACCCCGATTCTTTTTGCAAGGGCATCGATCGCATTATCATTAATGATCGTGATCCCGTCTTTTTCATCTGAAGCATAATAAACCGATTCCAATAGAGTTAATGCTTTTCGGGCATCGCCATTTGAGGCATTCGCAATTTTTTCGATTTGCTGTTCCGTAATATCGATTTCCAAATGGCCAAGGCCGCGTTCTTTATCTGACATTGCCTGGTTAAGCAACTGGACGATATCATCGCCTGTTAAGCGTTCTAGCTGTAAGATTTCCCCGCAGCGTGAACGGATGGCAGGGTTTACATCATGGAATGGATTTTCCGTAGTTGCCCCGATCAAGACGATTGATCCGTTTTCGACATGCGGCAGCAAAGTATCTTGCTGCAGTTTGTTGAAACGGTGTATTTCGTCCAAGAACAAGAGGACTTTACCACTCATTCGGGCATCCATCACGATTTGCTCGATATCCTTTTTTCCGGCATGTGTAGCGTTTAATGCAAAGAAAGGAAGTTTTGAACTACCGGCAATCGCATTTGCAATCGAAGTTTTTCCTACCCCGGGAGGCCCGTACAGCAGCATCGAAGGTACATGTCCTTTTTCAATCATTTTAAATAAGGGTGTTGCCGGTCCAATAATATGCTGCTGACCAACAACTTCACGAATAGTGCGAGGTCTCATTTTATAGGCGAGCGGTTCATTTTGCATAATTTTTCGCTCCTTTTCTTTTCAGTTGAATAAAATGGTTTTGTTAATAATCATAAAGTATTTCCGAGTGGTTTAAAAGGAGTTGTGTTATAATGAAGTATATTAAAGGACTAGAAAATAAGAGGTGTAACGATGAAAATATCGACTAAAGGACGTTACGGTTTAACGATTATGATTGAATTGGCGAAGCATTATGGTGAAGGACCGATTCCGCTTCGACAAATTGCTGCAGATAAAGATTTATCTGAAGCATATTTAGAGCAGTTAGTGTCACCATTGCGAAATGCAGGACTTGTCAAAAGTGTCCGCGGTGCATATGGCGGATATATGTTAGCACACAAGCCAAATGAAATTTCAGCAGCTGATGTTATCCGTGTATTGGAAGGGCCGATTCAGCCGGTTGAAGGAATTGAAAATGAAGAAGCGCCACAGCGTGAATTATGGATGCGTATTCGCGATGCAGTAAAAAATGTATTGGATACAACGACGATTGACGATTTGGCTAAATATACGAATAATGAAGTATCTGACGGCTATATGTTTTACATTTAGTGTTATTTAAAGGAGTTAGTTTGTTTTGAAAAATACAATTTATCTTGATCATGCCGCAACTTCACCCATTGCACCGGAAGTAATCGATGTAATGGCACGTGCAATGGCCGAGGAAAGCGGTAATGCATCAAGTATTCACACAGTTGGACGCAGTGCACGTAAAGCACTGGATGATGCTCGGGCAAGTTTAGCAGCAAAAGTAAATGCGAAACCCTCTGAAATTATTTTTACAAGCGGTGGAACAGAAGCCGATAATATGGCTATTTTTGGAACAGCGTATGCGCGCCAAAAAGAAGGCAAACATATTATTACAACAGCAATTGAACACCATGCCGTTTTACATGCGTGTGAAAAGCTTGAAAAAGAAGGTTTTACGGTGACGTATTTACCTGTGGATAAAACAGGGCGAATCAGTGCTGAACAGGTGAAAGAGGCATTACGTGATGATACGATTTTAGTTACGATTATGTATGGTAACAATGAAGTCGGCACAATCCAGCCTATCGCCGAAATTGGAGCGATTTTAAAAGAACATTCCGCAACATTCCATACAGATGCCGTCCAAGCATTCGGACTGGAAAAAATGGATGTAGAAGCTCTTCAAGTTGATTTGCTCAGTGTTTCTGCCCATAAAATTAATGGTCCTAAAGGGATTGGTTTTTTATATGCAAAAACAGGAGTTAAATTAACCAATATCCTATATGGCGGTTCCCAGGAGAAAAAACGCCGTGCAGGAACGGAAAATGTACCGGCGATTATTGCATTTGCAAAAGCTGCCGAGTTAGCTGGACAATCTGCACTTGAGCGTATCGAGCAGTACAACGGATTCAAAAATATTTTAATCGAACAGTTCCAGCTGGCAGGTGTTAAGTTTCATCTGAATGGTCATCAAAAGAGCGTGTTACCGCATGTATTGAATGTCACTTTCCCAGGAACGGATGTTGAATCATTTTTAATCAATCTGGACATGGCAGGTGTACTTGTATCAAGCGGTTCTGCTTGTACGGCTGGTTCGATTGACCCGTCCCATGTACTCGTTGCGATGTATGGACAGAATGCGCCTGAGCTTCGTAGTTCCATTCGCTTCAGTTTTGGGTTAGGATTAACAGATGAGTTAGTACAGGAAGCAGGAAAGCGTACTGCTGAAATTGTGAAACGACTAACTTCGTAAATTTATAAGAAAGACTTCGCGCCTTTTACGCGATTTGTCTAAGAAAAGGTGAATAGTAAATGGTAGAAACAAGAGATCCATCTCAAATTCGAGTAGTTATTGGAATGAGTGGAGGCGTAGATTCATCAGTAGCGGCATATTTATTGAAACAGCAAGGCTATGATGTAATCGGTATTTTCATGAAAAACTGGGATGACACGGATGAGTTTGGTGTATGTACAGCGACAGAAGATTATGATGATGTTATCGCAGTATGCAACCAAATCGGCATTCCGTATTATGCTGTCAACTTTGAAAAACAATATTGGGACAAAGTATTTACGTACTTCCTGGAAGAATATAAAGCAGGTCGTACACCGAACCCGGATGTTATGTGCAATAAAGAAATTAAATTTAAAGCCTTCCTGGAGCATGCACTGGCACTTGGCGCAGATTATTTAGCGACAGGCCATTATGCACGAGTAGCACATGATGAAAATGGTGTGAAAATGCTTCGAGGCATTGATAATAATAAAGACCAAACATACTTCCTGAATCAGTTAACTTCTGAACAACTCGAAAAAGTCATGTTCCCGATCGGTCATTTACCGAAGCCGGAAGTTCGCAAAATTGCGGAAGAAGCAGGTTTGGCTACAGCGAAGAAAAAAGATTCAACGGGAATCTGTTTCATCGGTGAACGTAATTTCAAAGAATTTTTAAGCCAGTACCTTCCAGCACAGCCAGGCAACATGGAAACATTTGATGGTGAAGTAAAAGGTACGCACGACGGTCTAATGTATTATACATTAGGGCAGCGCCACGGCTTAGGAATCGGCGGAGACGGTGAACCTTGGTTTGTGGTCGGGAAAGATCTAAAACGAAATGTATTATATGTAGGCCAAGGCTTCCATCACGATGCACTGTACTCGGATGCATTGACTGCGGTAAAAATGAGCTTTACAGGAGAAGCCAGAACAGGCACATTTAACTGCACGGCAAAATTCCGCTATCGTCAGGAAGACTCGCCGGTAACAGTGACAATGCGTGAGGACGGTACAGCGTATATCGAATTTGCAGAGCCGGTTCGAGCAATCACACCTGGACAAGCGGTTGTTCTGTATGATGGTGAAGAGTGTCTGGGCGGCGGCACGATCGATGGTGTATTTAAAAACAGCGAACAGTTAACATATGTAGGGTAATAGACGATAGACGTTCATTTTAAATGAGCGTCTATACATATTTTTAGAGGTGAAAAAATGGATACAAACTATAATGAAATCGGGATTAAAGCATTTCAGGAAAAGCGTTATGAAGAAGCTGCACAAGCTTTCACACAGGCAATTGAAGCACAGCCCAACGATGCAATCGGCTATGTAAACTTCGGTACATTGCTTGCGGCAATGGGCGATATCGAACGTGCCGAACGCTTTTTCCAAAAGGCGATTACAGTAGATGAAAAAGCTGCTACTGCATATTACGGATTGGCGAATTTATATTATGAAGCAGAGCGCTATACAGAAGCCGCAAAACTTTATCAAAAATCGATCGATTACGGTATCGAAGGGGCAGATGCCTATTACATGCTGGCAAAATCATTTGAACGCGAGCAGCAATTCAAATTGGCGCTGCCATTTATGCAACGTGCAGCAGAGCTTGCGCCAAAAGATCTGCAAATACGTTTATCATACGGCATCTTGCTTTGCTCTTTGGAAATGTTCGATTTTGCGAAGCCGGAGCTGGAATTTGTTATTGAAGAAGACTGGAACAATGCGGATGCACATTATAATTTAGGTGTATTATACGCAGTCTCCACGCCAGATACCGATAAAGCAAAATATCATTTAAAACAAGCTTTCACATTGCAGCCTGAATTCGATCAGGCGAAGTATTTATATGATATGATTTGCCAACGTTCAAATTAATTGAATTGAAGAAAATATAGAGTGATGTGTTGAGAAGAGAATTTTCAGCCATCACTTTTTTATATTAAAATGATAATTCAAAACAGTAAGTTTATGATATGATGGATGAAACTGACAATTATTTGAGGTGAGATATGTAACATGCACGCTAAAATAGATAAAGCAGATTGTATGTTTTTAATTTCTGATGAGACGATGTACCAATTTCAGCAATTGATTGATGAGCTTAATTTATTCACTTTAATACTTCCATTCAGTGAAGAGTCATACCAACGTACAGTCATCATATTTGATATTTGGTATTTATTATCTACTGAAGAAATCAATTGTATTTCCAATCCGGAAAATACGATGATTTATCCAATTCGAAAATTCTTGTTGGATAAAATTAAAACTTTCCAAATAAAACGCTATATTCAGCTTGCTTTATATGAAAACGAGAAGCTGGCGTTCATTTGTGCAATTTATATTTATTTAAAGCTGGAGCAGTTCCTTAAAGAAAAATTAGCAGCAACTGAGGAAATGGCGGCGAACTTTCAGGCCCTTAAAAGTTTCAGCAGTAAAAGTTTACGACCATATTTTGATGCGAAATATATTGAAGTTGAAAATTACCCGCAACAGCTCGCTTTATTGCAAAGTACGATATTAAAAGAATTGCAGGAGATTGTGAGTAAGTTCGAACAGCCGCTCCTCTACATCTATGAACAGGCAATTACTGAGGCAAGTGAGATTTATGAATCTGTATTTGGATTAATCAATGACTGGGGTGGACGTGTAACATGAAAATTTCAAACCAGATTGAACATTTGCGAAACCTTTTCAACGAGTTGCGCTATATGGAAGTGATTCAATTCGGCACGATTACATTGCCGATTGCGCTTGAAGAAAAAAGGTATGCAGAAGCACTTCTTTGCTATGAGTATTTAGCTTCAACCTATTTTGAAATAGGCAGCTATCAAAACTTTCATGCGGTCATGGATGATTATGAAAAGCTTTGTTTAACATATGGCAAAGATGAAAATAAAATGGTTTATTACTATTTGTACAGTCTTGAACATATCTTTACAAAACATCATGAACAATCGATAGAAGCAGCAAAAAAATCCCTTAAATATGCACATCTTCTGCAAAACGATGAGCTTATTATCATTAATTATTTTAATCTGGCAGCACAGTACCGTTATATAAACGAACCGGAAAATGCGCATATCTCCCTGAAATTGGCGGAGTATTATAAACAGAAAATTCCTGCTGTCAGCGCAACAATTGTTAGAGGTTATTTAGGAGCGCTCTATTATTATGCTTCAACGAGTAGAGACATGGAATTTAACCAGACAAAGCAGGATATATTGCAGCATCTGGAAGGAAAATACTCTTATTATGCCGGTAATATACTGTTTGCGGAAGCGATTTTAAACTATAGGGCTGGCAATGGGAATGAAAGCCTGGAACTATTTGAGCAGGCGTTTTTTCAATTGGAGAAACAACAAAATTATGTACTCTTGTCCGTAATTGAGAGATACCTTCAACGTTTTGGGCTAATCGATCAGTTTCGTTATAAAAAGGAACTGCAGCAGCTGGTCGATAAGCATAAAAGTGAGCCGAGCAGTGTTCACAAAGTTCGTAACATACATGCTGACTTATTTTTCGAAGAGGAAACGAGTGCGCTTACAGTTAAATTCCCGCATGTCGTTTCGAAAGAGAACACAATCGAGTTTGTGGAAATGTCGCTTACGAACAATGAGGCGATTTACTGTGTTCACTGGTGTTTTATCACGGATAAAATTGAAGAGCTGTTCGGCACCTTATTTACTGAGCAGTTACTATTCACATTGTTTGAGTCGATTTATTCAAATATTTTCGAGTATGAGGCAAAGGTTAATGTACTGTCGAAAAATGCTGGAGAAGCGTTTGTAAAAAATATTTCCGAAAGCGACTTTTTCAAGTTGTTGATGAAGCTGGAGGAAAAACTTCGAACAACTGCTGTTCATACGACATCAGGTATTGTAGAAATCCCGATTCATTTCGGATTTATCCATTCGGATCAATTGAAGAAAGAAGATGTATCGTATGAACAATTAGCGGCTTTTGCCGATGCAAGTCTGTACTATGCAAAATCACACGGACAACTTTACATTTACAGTTAATTTAAAATAGTTTGTAAAATTCGGGTTGAAACGATACAATAGCTAGTATAGTAAAAGCGATGATGAAAAAAGAGTAGTAAAGCGGCGTTTTTTAGAGAGCTGACGGTTGGTGGAAGTCAGTAAACGTACTTTATGAATGGACTTTCTAGCTGCACAGAGGAAATGCTGTGCCGTAGTGCTCACGTTACGAGTTTTGAGTGGACTAAATAGATTTTATTTAGTCAATAAAGGTGGCACCACGGCTCTTTCGTCCTTTAAAAAGCGAAAGGGCCTTTTTGTGTTCCCAAATAGAAAAGCTGAGGAGAGATGAGCATGGTAGTAAAGACAGACAAGTATGTAATAAAGCAGGTAAATGGCGATACATATACGCCAATTTCGATTTTTGAATCAATTGTCGGAACAAAGAAGGTATTATTCGAATCCAATGCAAAATTTAAGCAAAATGGACGCTATTCCTTCATCGCCTTTAATCCGGTCGGTGAGTTAAAAGGAAATGCGGAATCCAGTTCTTATTCGATTCATAATCGGGAGCTGACGACTGAACAGAAACCGGTATTAACTTTATTGAAAGAGCTGTTGCCGATTCAAAAAGAAGATGCTCCTTTTGCTTTTTTCGGTGGGGCAATCGGTTATTTTGGTTATGAAACAGCCTACCATTTTGAACAGATTGGGGAAATTGTAGGCGATGTATACAATATGCCCGATGTACATGTTTATTTTTATGAAACGTTCATCGTGATCGATCATTTGTTACAGCAAGTTTCCATTGTGGCAATGGATTTGTTTCAGACGGGTCATACGATGGAGTTAATGGAGCAAAAAGTGGATGATATTGCACAAATGATGATGTCATCTTTAGCATATAAGCACACAACAGAAATGGATGTACAGTTTGTACCGACTATAAAAAAAGAACGCTTTATTGAAATGGTTGAAACAGCAAAAGAGCATATTCGTAATGGTGATATTTTTCAAGTCGTTTTGTCTCAAACATTTGAAGCCGATTTCCGGGAAAATCCTTTGACGCTTTACCGGAAATTACGTACATCAAATGCTTCGCCGTATATGTTCTATATGGAATTAGGGGACTATACGGTTCTTGGTACATCGCCGGAAAGTCTTGTGAAAGTTCAAAAAGGTCTTGTCACGACAAATCCGATTGCAGGAACGAAGCCGCGAGGACGGAATGCACAGGAAGATGAAGCGATTGCAAATGCATTGCTGCAAGATGAAAAGGAAATTGCCGAACATAAAATGCTTGTTGATTTAGGGCGTAATGATGTTGGCCGTGTTGCCCAGATCGGAACAGTAGCTGTTACAAAATACATGGAAATCGAAAAATATAAATATGTAATGCATATCGTTTCTGAGGTAACAGGAAAATTGCGGGATGATGCCCACTTGGTCGATGTAATCGCATCAAGCCTGCCAGCCGGTACGGTATCGGGTGCTCCGAAAATTCGTGCGATGCAGATTATTAATGAGCTGGAACAGAGAAAGCGCGGAATTTATGCGGGTGCCATTGGTTATTTATCGGCATCAGGGGATATGGACTTAGCCCTTGCCATCCGTACAATGGTAATCAAAGATGAGAAAGCGTATGTTCAGGCAGGCGCGGGGATTGTTTATGATTCAGTTCCTGAAATGGAATACGAAGAAACGTTAAATAAAGCAAAAGCATTGCTGGAGGTGCGCAAATGATTTTACTGATCGATAATTATGATTCATTTACCTATAATCTGTATCACCAAATCGCCCAATTTGGGGAAGACGTAAAAATTGTCCGGAATGATGCGATGACGGTTGAGGAAATCCGCACATTGCAGCCGAAAGCGATTGTTATTTCTCCTGGACCCGGGGAACCGAAAGACGCAGGAATTGTCATTGAAATGATCCGCCAGCTTTATCAAGAGATTCCGATATTGGGAATCTGCCTCGGCCATCAGTCGATTGGTGAAGCGTTCGGTGCAACGGTGAGCCGTGCCCGAAATATTATGCATGGGAAAACGAGTACCCTTCAATATGAAAAAACAGGTTTGTTTGCACAGTTCGAAGAGGAAGTAGAAGTGATGCGCTATCATTCACTTATTATTGAAAGGCAAACATTGCATGAAGATTTCCGAGTGATTGCTACAAGTGCGGATGATGGAGAAATAATGGCCATTCAACATGTACAATATCCGGTATATGGGCTGCAGTTTCATCCGGAGTCCATCGGAACAGAACGGGGTACTGCCATGATTAGCGAGTTTTTAAAGAAAGTGGAGGTATTGGCATGATTCCGAAAGATAAACATGACATTGCAGCAGTGGAAATACTGAACACTGCGGATGCAGAAGCGGTCATTCCTTTACTGCCGAAGCTGCTTGAATGGGTGCAGGATATGAATTGGCCAGTTGCGGAGCCAATGGTTGAACTGCTGCTTCGCTATCCGAATGAGCTGACACCACTTGTTGAGGAAGTGCTGCGCGGCGAAGATGATATGTGGATTTACTGGTGTCTCGTTGCGATAGTACCGAAGCTGCCGTTTTATTCGAAGCTCGTATTGGCAGATGCCGTCGAACAAATTGCCGCAATGGAAAAAACACCATTCAATGAAGAGAATATTGAAGCAGCTCAAGAAGCCTTAATAAGTTTTCAACCATAATAGATTCGCCTAATCGTACACTGGTTAGGCGATTTTTTTATAAATTTATAAGAAAAATGCGTCCAAATTAAATTTGTTTCCGTCTATAAGGGTGAAAGGAGGGCGGCTGGTGGAAATTGAGAAATTAATTGATACATACAGTGATTATTTGTACCGCATCGCCTTTATATATACGAAGGATCGTTTAACAGCTGAAGAAGTCGTCCAAGACGTATTTATAAACTATTATCATAAATCAGATCAATTTGAACGGAAAGCATCGATTAAAACCTATTTAGTGAAGATGACGATTAACCGCAGCTATGATTATTTGCGCAGCTGGAAAAACAGGAAATTCGTAATTACTCAGTTTTTTCAGCAACATGAAAAAGGTGTGGAGCAGATTTATGTAGAGAAAGAATTACAGGGGGAAGTAACCGCCGCTGTTCTTACATTACCGGTAAAAGACCGGGAAGTATTATTACTTTATTATTATGAGGAAATGACAGTTTTTGAAATCGCCGAATTATTGGAATTGGCGGTATCGACTGTTAAATCGCGTTTACAGCGAGCTCGAGCGAAATTAAAGCCAAAATTAAGCATGGAGGTGATGGAGAATGATTAAGGAAAAATGGCAGCAAGAGTTAAGCAAACTGCAGTTAACGGATCAACAGAAGTCAAAATTAATGCAAACAATCGATCAGTCCAAACGCCCGAAACGACAAATGAATTGGACCATTGTTATTGCCCCGATATTTGTTTTTACAGCAGTATTTTTCCTGTATTTATTCGCTAATGGTGGAATCGTATCGCCTCCGAATCAGGCATCAAGCCCGGTAGTGGAAAACTTTGAACAAGATCAATTGGCCGAAGTTGCGAGAAGAGGGAAGTATGTGGCCATCATCAGTTTATTGCTGATTGTGAATGGAGTTTTCACCACAATCGTTTTCTTTAAAATGAAAAGATGGCAAAATCCGAAAACACGTAAACTTCGTAAAACAGTTTATAAATTACGCTATTTGCTCATTACACTCTCGCCATTTGCCGTCTATGCAATCGGGAGCGCTATCCAAATGTTCGAAGTGGACATTCAGTGGCTGAAACTTACTATTTTCATGCTGATCATTATTTTGCAAATCGTACTTTTGTTTTATTTTGCCCGCAATACAACAGGAGAGGTAAGCTGTCCGCATTGCCGCCATTCGTATTCAAAAAAAGAGCAAAGAAAAATAGTATGGCAATTAAAAATGGAATTGCGCTGTCCAACTTGCAATGAAAAATTGTTTTATACTAAAAAGAACCGCCAAATAATCGGCGGAATATCGATGCTTACGTCACCAACAATTATTTTTTCTTCTTCTTTCGGTTTACCGATTTTATTGACTATTCTTTGTCTGGCTATTTATGTGCTGACTGTATTTTTCGTAGTGATGCCATTATATCTTGAACTGACAGATGAAGAAGTATTTTTATATTAAAAAAAGCAGCCGAATTTAATCTTCGGCTGCTTTCTTCTATTATATAAGTTAACCTTAAAGTAATTTTGCAATATCATTTTCTGCTTTTGTCGGTGAATCCTGCGGGGCGTAACGTTTAATAACATTGCCATCACGGTCGACTAAAAACTTCGTGAAATTCCACTTAACCGACTGTCCTAAAAGACCTTTAGCTTCAGAAGATAAATGTTTAAACAAAGGATGTGCTTCTGAACCGTTCACTTTCACCATTTCGTGCATCGGGAACGTTACACCGTAATCCAGACGGCAGAATTCGGCTGCTTCTGCACCGGAAGACAACTCCTGTTTAAATTGATCAGAAGGAAAACCGAGTACGACAAATCCTTCCTCTTTGTATTTATCGTATAATTCTTCAAGCTCTGTAAACTGATTTGTAAATCCGCACTTGCTTGCTGTATTAACAATCATCATTACTTGGCCTTTATAGCGGTCTAATTCATATTGCTCGCCTTTTTCTGTCTTAACAGGAATATCATAAATATTCATGCTTTCGTTCCTCCTCGAAGCTACCAATTTAATTGTTTGTACGTTTATCGTACGGAAAAAAAGCCCATCTGTAAAATAATCGGTATTACTTAAAACTGAAAATAAAACTCGAATCTTGTCGAAATGATGTCGGCTCCGGAACTTATCCATTCAAATATGACATGTGTCACTGTGCCGTTACGATGATTGCGCTTACATTTTGGTGAGACATAAAATTTTAACATAAGGAGTTTTGTAATGAATAAAAAGATTGCTTGGATAACAGATACTGCTGCACTATTACCGGAAAGTTTTATTAAAGAACATTCAATTCATGTGCTTGCATTGAACATCGTTTTTGAAGAGGGCGCACTTCGTGAAACAGTGGACATGACGCACGATGAATTTTACGATAAATTAAGAAATTCAACATTACATCCGAAAACATCTCAGCCTGCATTCGGAGAGCATGTCGCTTTATATGAAAACTTAAAAGAGCAGGGCTATGACTGCGCTATTGCGATTCATACATCAGAGCAACTATCGGGAACTGTACTAAGTGCTCCAATGGCTGCTGAACAGGCGGGTTTCAAAAGTTATGTTATCGATGCGAAAATTGGTTCCTATCCAATGCAAGTCATGCTGGCGCTCGGAATTGAGCTTGAAAAACAAGGACATGCCCCGGAAGTAATCGTCGAGAAAATAGAAGCAATGCGCGGCAAGTCGGAACTTGCTTTTATCCCTGCAAGCTTGGAGCAATTGCATAAAAGCGGACGTGTTTCAGGGATGGCGATGTTTCTCAGCAACTTGCTTAATATTAAA
Organism: Solibacillus sp. FSL R5-0449; assembly: GCF_037975215.1. Classification (NCBI taxonomy): domain Bacteria; kingdom Bacillati; phylum Bacillota; class Bacilli; order Caryophanales; family Caryophanaceae; genus Solibacillus; species Solibacillus sp. FSL R5-0449. The sequence goes on along the minus strand of NZ_CP150239.1, from coordinate 2,116,017 downwards.
CTAGTGATTGAATACAATAAAGAAGGCGGCGTTGAAGTGGCGAAAAAAGTACGTGCTGATAATCGCGCCAAAAAAGCCGTCATTGAAAAACTTGAGCAAGCTATTTTGAAGTCACCTGTAAACGAAGTTGCTATTATTCACTGTAATAATGAAGCGGGGGCGATCGAGTGGAAAAAAGAATTATTGAAGGACTATCCGTCAATTGAGTTTACCCCAACGCCACTTTCTGCTTGTGTAGGTGTCCATGCAGGAGAAGGGACATTAGGGTTGACATGGGTGCGGGAATAAAAAAATGCAGGGCCCCTTTCTAGGCGCTCTGCATTTTTTTGTATTTAGATTGAAAGTATTGAATAAATCCTGCAAAAATAAATGTTACTACAAGTGCGGATCCGATGAAAAGGACAATGCCAGTCCAACCGTAGTGCATCCAAAAGATACCGCCGATTGTTCCTCCGATACTTGACCCCATATAATAGGCGAACAGATATAAAGAGGAGGCCTGGGCTTTATCGACTTTGGCTAAATGGCTGACCCATCCGCTTGCGATGGAGTGGGCGCCGAAAAACCCAAACGTAAATATAACGAGTCCGCTTATTTTTAAAGGTAAACTTACGGGGAATGTAAGAACCGCACCTAAGAGCATAATGACAATGCCGCTATATAGAACATTTTGCCTTCCATATCGATCAGACAAGCTTCCGAACCATGTAGAGCTCCACGTTCCTACTAAATAAACAACAAATAGCCAGCTTACAAAAGTCATGCTTAAATTATAGGGAGACTCGACCAACTTGAAACCGATATAATTATACATAGTCACAAAGCTGCCCATTAATGTAAATCCAATCCCGAATAATAATACAAGTCGTCTATCTTTTATATGCTGGAATAGTGTTTTAGTCAGTAACCGGAACTGTAGTGGGCGTGGTGTGAAATGTTTGGATTCAGGTAATGCCCATACGAAGTAACAGCTGATAATAATGCTTAAAACCCCGAGTACAATCATTCCAATTTGCCAGCTGAATAAATCAGTCATCGTGCCGATTATAATACGGCCCGATAAACCGCCAATCGCATTTCCGCTTATGTAAAGACCCATTGCCACTCCTAAGCTTGAAGGTTCCATTTCTTCTCCTAAATAAGCCATCGCAATGGCAGGAACCCCAGCAAATACAAAACCTTGAATAATCCGCAGTAAGAGAATCGTTTCAAAATTAGGGGCAAATGCCAGGGCGAGTGTTAAAACGGAAGCGGCAAATATTGAAGCGGTCATCAATTTTTTTCGTCCCCATGCTTCCGATAATGAACCAAAAAGTAAAAGGCTAAATGCCAAAACGGATGTAGCAGCAGAGAGTGATAAACTGGCTATTGCAGGCGAAACATTGTAATCATTTGAAAACTGGGGCATCAATGGCTGCGTTATATAAAGGTTGGCAAAGGTGATGAAACCTGCAGCAAATAACGCGATATTCGTCATTGTAAAAGCTTTTGTTCCTCTTTTTATATAGTCCATATAATCCCTTCAATCTTATAACTTTTGAATAATCGCTCGTTTGGATAGCTTGCTATCTGTTATTTATCATTACAATTATTCAGTTGGTTGCCCTGTCAGTACTTGGGCGATTTCTTCGATTGTCATATCAGAGCGGAGATCAAATGCACCTTTTTGAATAGAACGCGCAAATTCCGGTTTGGACAAATAAAGCTCAAGCTCTCGTCCATTTGTGACAATACCTAGATCTTCCGCTTGTTGTCCGATTGTATAAATGGATACATTTTCGTATATATAAATGGTCTCTTCCACTACATCTGATTTGTTTTGTTCCTCTGTGGCAGCAGACTTCTTTTCGGTTGTACGGGTTGTTTGCTCATCCGTTTTATTAGAAGTGTCACTATCAGGCTTTTGCTCGTTTAACTGTTTTGTCAATTCGGCGATCTGTTTTTCATAGTCGTCTAATTGCTTTTCATAAGCCGTGTTATCTTTCTGAATGGAATCTGAAGACAAATTGTCGAACAACGCCATGCTTGCACCTGCCAAAAAAAGACCGATACCAAATGCTCGCAACGATGATTTCATTATTGACCTCCATTTGCTAAAATCGATTGGATTTGAGCATGTGATAATGTCGAGCGCTTACTGATTTCCTCAATCGATAAGCCTTGGTTATTAAGCGCAAGTACTTGACTAACTAAAATGCCGTTAATCGGCTTTGCATTATTTTGCGGAGTCGCCTTAGGAGATGCTCCATAGCTTTGAGCTGCTTTTACTTGGGCTGCTACTTCCTGAAAAGAGGAGAAAGCAGCTTGTTGTTCTGAATTTTGCTGTTGGACAGAAGAAGGTTTGCGTACTTGAAAATTTGGTTCGACAAGCAGTTCCTCTTCCAAAGCTTTTACGCGTCGTTTTAAAGCATTCGTTTCCTGATAAATATTGATCGATAAATCTTCAACATCTCTTTCAACTTTTGCTGATTTGTCTTTAAATAATAGGGAAATAATAATGACAGCAATACCAGCAATCATTAATATTGAAGAAAGTCCCATATGAAGTCCTCCGTTTCTTTTGATCTATAGCATTGTCTTGACAGTAAACTTGCATTTGAAGTGGTTAATTGTTTTCTTACTGCAGATTCCCTTTATTTTAACATAGTAAAACTTATTAAGAAATCATACTAGATTTTTTAAAACAGTGTGTTATAATAGGTAAGTCGTATAAATCATGCTCAAATAAATTTATTCTTAATTTAGAGTGGGAGGGTTAATGATGCGCGTAAACATTACTTTAGCTTGCACAGACTGCGGCGAACGTAACTACATTTCAAAAAAGAACAAGCGTAACAATCCAGAGCGTCTTGAACTTAAAAAATATTGCTCTCGCGAGAAGAAGTACACTCTTCACCGTGAAACAAAGTAATAATCGCTCATTTAGCCAAAACCACTCGTTGGTTTTGGCTTTTTACTTGATATCCTATTAAATCTTACTATGATGATTCAACGAATTTGATTTATGATAGTAATGTTTAACATAAAACAGCTTTTTTGAAAGTAGGGATTTGTTTGGAGAAAAGAGACTATCGTATAAAAGTGCAGGAAAAGTTGTCCAATATGACCGATCAGGAATATCGTGAACGTTCTTTGGAAATCGCTCAGCAATTATTACAGGAACCATCTATTCAAAAAGCAAATATTATCGCAATTACTTTATCAAATCAGCCGGAAGTGGATACGACGTTTATTATTGAAGAATTATGGAAATTAAATAAATATGTTGCAGTTCCGAAATGTAATCCGAAAGATCGTTCGATGCAGTTTTACAAAATTAACAATTTTGATGAAACCGAACGAGCATATCAAAATATATTAGAACCGATACGAGAAAGAACGGAACTGGTCGAAAAAGAACGAATTGATGTAATGGTCGTGCCGGGGGTTGTCTTCGATCATCACGGATACCGCATCGGATTTGGTGGGGGCTATTATGACCGCTATTTAGTGGGATTTAATGGAAAGCGGATATCCTTGGCATTTGAGGAGCAGTTGTTAAACGAAATACCGAGAGAATCACATGATCTTCCGGTACATATACTACTTACAGACAAAAATCGCATAATATGCGAATAATTGGTGGAGGAACGAGAATGAAGTCAATGTTGGATGTGCTCGACATCTTAAAACAATACGGCATTTACATTTATACAAAGGACCGTATTGGAGATTTATACTTAATGGAAGACGAAATTAAGGAATTATATAAATCGAAATTTATTGATACGAAAGATTTTCAGATGGCTTTATTAATCCTGCGTCAGGAAGAGCAAAGGCTTAAAGCAGGAAAATAACTGGAATTTAGCGTATAATAGTATGGATCGTATAGAGGTATGCTTGTTTACTTAGGGTTTTACACTTTTTGACGAACATATCCTGAGTAAAACAGCGGGAATAAACCGCTGTTTTCATATTTAACGAAACCTTTTCAAGTTTAATACGTACTAAATAATAGTGCTATTTTATGAATGTAAACTGTTTAAACGAAATAATGTTGCGGATTTGTTTGAAAAGCTTTAACATAGATTTTGTTTGAATGAGAATTTTACACAAATAAAACAATGTATTTAAAAAAAATCGAATATGTAAAGAGAGGATGTATAGGATATGAAAGATTTTAAATGGCCTAAACATTCGATATTAGCGATTGCCGTAATAGCAACCTGGATTAAAACTGTAATTGTTTATGAAACTAGCTTTGATATGAAGATAGAAAATGCAATGCAATTGTTAATTTTGATTATCAATCCATTAAGTTTCTTATTATTCTTCTATGGATTGTCATTATTCTTGAAATCACAAAAAGCGCGAAATCGCTATATTGTCGGCAGTAGTATTTTACTGGCCTTAGTTGTATACGGAAATGTTGCCTTTTACCGTTTCTACAATGACTTTGTAACATTGCCTGTATTATTCCAAACGAGCAATTTTGGAGAGTTAGGTACATCAGCAGCAGCAATTATCAGCTGGATGGACATATTCTATTTTGTTGATGTATTACTGATTTTTATTGCTGTGAAGCTTTTACCGAAAGCACAAGAGCAGTTACTGCCGGTACGTAAAGATGCACGTAAAGCATACTTTGTCATGACGGCTGCTATTTTATTTTTAAACTTAGGTTTAGCAGAAACAGAGCGACCGCAATTATTGACACGAGCATTTGACCGTGAACTTTTAGTGAAAAATATCGGAACATATAACTATCATCTATACGATGTCTATGTTCAGTCGAAATCGTCTGCTCAGCGCGCGTTGGCAGACGGCAGTGAGCTTGTTGAAGTAAGCAACTACGTTCGTGCAAACCAGGCGGAACCTAATGCGGAAATGTTCGGCAAGTATGAAGGCCGAAATGTTATTGCAGTTTCCCTGGAATCATTGCAGTCATTTGTTATTAATGAAGAAATGAACGGGGAAGTCGTTACACCGTTCCTGAATTCATTGACAAACGATAAAGATACGTATTACTTCAGTGATTTTTACCACCAGACTGGATTAGGAAAAACTTCGGATTCCGAGTTTATTTTCGAAAACTCGATATATGGCTTAGGTCGGGGTGCAGTATTCTTTACGCATGGTGAAAATACGTATAACTCCTTTGCGGAGCGCTTAGGGGAAAACGGCTATTTCACAAATGTTATGCATGCGAACAACAAATCATTCTGGAACCGTGATATGATTTACAAATCATTTAAATTAGATCAGTTTTATGATATCGAATCATACGAAGTAACGGAAGAAACATCTGTAAACTGGGGATTAAAGGATATTCCATTCTTTGAACAATCTGCAGCATTGATGAAAGAAATGCCACAGCCGTTTTACAGTCGTCTCATTACTTTAACAAACCATTATCCGTTCTATTTAGATCCGGAAGATATGATGATTCCTGAATATGATTCAAATTCAGGTACGTTAAACCGTTATTTCCAAACGGTTCGCTATTTGGATGAATCGGTGAAGGAATTTTTCGATGATTTAAAGGAACAGGGTTTATATGAAAACTCGATTATTGTGATGTACGGAGACCACTACGGAATTTCCGAAAATCATAATAAAGCGATGGCTAAATTTTTAAATAAAGAAGAGATCACACCATATGACAGTGCACTTTTACAGGCTGTCCCATTATATATCCACATTCCTGGTTCAAATGATGGACAAGTGATGGATAATGTAGCGGGTCAGTTGGATATTCGTCCGACATTACTGCATCTGTTAGGTATTGAGACTTCAAAAGATATGCAATTAGGTGCTGACCTTTTCTCGGAAGAACATGAAGATTTCGTTATTTTCCGTGATGGTCGCTTCGTAACAGATCAATATGTGTATGCAGGTGAAGTATGCTACGACCGTGAAACGGGAGAAGCAATTGATACGGAAGCATGTCAGCCATTTATTGATCGTGCAACACAAGAACTGGAATACTCGGATCAGATTATTAATGGTGACCTGTTACGTTTTTATGATTCAGAAACAGGGAACTTACTGATTGATACGAACTATAAAAATTAAAGCTGCCCCGGAGAAATCCGGGAGCAGCTTTTTTCTTCATATAAAAAACGCATTGCTTCAAGAGCAATACGTTTTTTGGTTGCAATTAGTGAGTTGGTGGATAGCCTTGATTTAAAACCGTCATAATGACGAACCAACCGAAAACACCTGCAGCTAAAGCGTTAAAGGCAGCAGCTAAAAGGTTTTTCTCTTTGATTGATTGGAATATGCCAATTACGCCAAAAATTGCAACTAAACCAAAAATAATCATTAATAAGTTCATAAAAAATTGACACTCCTTTCGACATTCCAAAAAATGTCTCAACAATATTCCTCTTTTATTGTAAAGGTTTCCAAATCGTTTGTCGAGGAATAAAAGTGGCGTTTGTTTGAACGATAACTTTCACTATGAGAAAGATAGAAAAAATGTATAATGGAAACTGAGGTGATGATTTATGTTAAATGTTAGAAAATATAGTCTAGGACCGATCCAAACGAATTGCTACATTGTCAGCAATAAAGAAAAAGACTGTTTAATTTTTGATCCAGGTGAAGAAGGGGCACGCATTGTAAATGAATTACGTAAAAATGGCTTAAACCCATTAGCTATTTTATTAACCCATACACATTTTGATCATATCGGTGGAGTGGATGCGGTACGGGCAATATACGATATCCCGCTGTATGTCCATGAAAAAGAAGTGGATTGGCTTGCTGATCCGATGAAAAATGGTTCAGGCAAATACGCGGAATTGCCAAATTATATCGTGAAAAAACCTGATGAAGAACATATTATCCGTAAAGAAGGGGAAATGACAATCGGTGCATTTACCTTTACGGTAGCCCATACACCAGGACATTCTCCGGGAAGTGTATCCTTTATTTTTAAAGACGACGCGTTTGCGATTGTAGGCGATACATTATTTGAACAAAGCATCGGACGCACAGATCTGATTGGCGGTTCGATGAATGTCTTGTTGAAATCGATTCATGATAAGCTTTTATCATTACCGGAAGATACAATTATTTATCCAGGGCATGGCGACTATACGACACCAGCTGCAGAAATGGATTCCAATCCTTTCTTAAATGGCTTTTAACCATACTTATGTAAATAAAAAACGACCGCTCTCTATTGAAGAGCGTGTCGTTTTTTAATGTCCGCCACCTGGAGTGTGTATGAATGTTGTGTAATAGGTGAAACCGGCGAAGAAAACAGTCAAGTATGCGCCAAAAATGTACATGTACATGCGTTCTGAAAGATTTAAGAAGCCTAATAATAAAAATAAACCTGTATTACCTACGAATAATAGCGAAACCTCGTTCATACCACCAAGGTAGAACATAACGGCGAAAATAGCAGTCCAGAATGCCATAACTTTATACATATTGCTCATCAAATATCCCTCCTTTTCTAAAAAAATAGAATAGTCTCTCATTCATTATAAATCAAGTTTCTGGATAATGTAAACTGTGAGATATAGAAGAGTTGTGACAAATGCATGTTTTTTCCATTAATTGTGTACGGAAATTTTGTATTTACAAAAGTCACAGTCGTTAACCATGCTTTCCATTTTCTTAACTTCATGCCGATCAAACAGTACATCAACTTGTCCATACAAATAGGATTCATGGAGCTGACAAACGATTTCTCCGTAGTTCGATATCTGTTCTTGGAAGGGGCAGTTGAAAAGAGAGAATATGATGGTTTTGGATTGGTCATGTTCAATTACTTCAGGAATATAACCGATTAATGTGGCACTTTTCGTAATCATGGCCAATTTCTCGTCAAAAGTAAATGGAGATTTTCGTTTTATAGACTTCATTTGTTCAAGCATCGATTGTTTTCCGTCGCGGTAGCTGATTTCCTGTGCTTTGCTCAACGCTGCTTCACCAAGTTCTTGAATCAATTCAAGTGACCATTTAATTAATGAAGATGTATCACGTCTAGGGATGCTTAAATTGATTCCTTCCTGTTTTGCTTTATATACTCTACCAGGTCGTCCGCCTTTTCCGGTTTTTAAATGTTCGGAGGAAATAGCGCCAATTTCTGCAAGTTTCGTTAAATGCAGACGTGCTACATTGGAATGGATTTTAAATTGCTCTGCAATATCCTGAACGGATAAAAATTGCTTTTGCTGCAACATAAACTCATAAATTGAAAACCTGGTTTCATCTGCAAAAGTGCTGGAAATTTTAATCGGATGTATCATAAGTAGACCCCCAATACGGTAAAAATTTAAAAAATGCTAACTTTATTATTATTCTACATGAAATATTAGCAAATTTGTTAATATTGAAAGAAAATTCCTATTAAAAAGAAATTTTATCTGTTTTTATAGGAAAGAGTGGACATTCCATTTATAATGGAGTCACATCTAACGAATTGGTGAAGGGGTGATTACCATAAAACAATTATCGATCATTGAACAAAAATGTTTGGAGCTTTTATCTAAGGCCGCACAACTTCATGTTACAGACATCCATTTACTCCCTAGAGAAAGGTGCTATGATCTGTTGATGAGAAAATACGGTCGCTTTGAAAAGGAGGATGAACTCCCTACAGAGCTTGCTACCCGAATGATTTCCTATTTTAAATTTCTTTCTTCGCTTGATATTAGTGAAAAGCGAAAGCCTCAAAGCGGTTCCTTCCAAAAATTTATCGACCAGTCGATGTATGCCTTCCGGATTTCCACATTACCTTCCAGCTTCTTTAAAGAAAGTTTAGCAGTTCGAATATTACGACAGAACTACACCGTCCCGCTGCAAACATTATGTCACTTTCGGGAAAGTGTTGAACAGTTGTATAGACTGGCCAGACTGGAAAGCGGGTTAATATTACTTAGCGGTGCGACGGGAACCGGTAAAACGACCACGTTATATTCATTGCTCCACTATTGTTCACAGCATTTATCTCGACACGTCATTTCTTTGGAAGATCCAGTAGAAAGCAGGCAAGAGCAGCTGTTGCAAATTCAAGTGAATGAGCGAGCCGGAATGACATATTCGGCAGGTTTAAAAGCAATTTTGAGACATTCGCCTGAAGTGATAATGCTCGGGGAAATCCGGGACAGGGAAACAGCAAAGGTTGCCATAGAGGCGGCATTTTCCGGACACCTTGTTATTTCAACGATTCATGCAAAGGATACGGTGAACTGTATTTACCGGCTTCATGATTTGTCGGTTTCATTTGAAGAAATGCGGCAGATGCTAAGAGCGGTTGTTTCGCAGCGTCTAATCCAGACAGAGGAAAACGGTTATAAAGCTATTTTTGAATTTTTAACCGATGAACAATTGGAGCTTGCCTTTGAATCGATTATTCAGGAAAAATACTTTACATTACCTTATGAGCAAACATTGGCAGGTCAAATTGCAAAGCTTCAAGGAGACTACTATGAATACACCACTCCTTAAAAGGGCCACATCTGTTACTTTATTAAAAAAACCTGCCATAAAATCCTCGGAGCTCCCTACATTACTCCAACGAATTTCCACACTACTATATGAAGGTTATACATTTGGTCATAGTATCGAAATGCTGTTGCCCTATCATATAAAACAATATGAACCTGTCCAACAGGAAATATCATCAATATTGCGTGGTGGTGGCAGTGCAACGCAAGTTTTCCAGCTGCTTCGTCTAGATAGACAATATTTAGTCTCAATTGAGTTGGCAGAAGTGACGGGTAAGTTGAGCGAAGCAATTGCTCTTGTTGCAAAACAGCTCGTTTTCCAACAGCAGGCGAAAACAAAACTATTAAAAATAATATCGTATCCGCTCATTTTATTTTCATTTTTAATCGTATTATTTATCGGCTTCCGAACGTATTTTCTTCCTAACATGTCCACTGTTATTACATCCCGTGTTCATAGCGAATCGTCCGCGAGCATTCAGTGGTCGACGTTTTTCCTCCATATGCCGGACTACATTATAGCAGTCGGCATCGTTCTAAGTATTGTACTCTCCTTGGTAGTTTACCAAATTCGAAAAAAACGAATTGATCTCCAGCTTCATCTTCTGTTTAGAATCCCGTTAATCGGACTTTTTTGGCGCCTGTTTCTGACAAGGCAGTTTGCCCGCCATTTAGGAAATCTGCTATTAGCGGGGTTCTCGCTTCAAAAGGCATTCGACCATTTAAAAACACAGCAGCACCAGAAACAGATTGCCTATATTGCCGGTACCCTCCAAGAACGCATTCTTATTGGCGATTCATTGGAGCGGGCAGTGGAAATTGTCGGCTTTTTCTATCCGAAATTTGAACATTTTATAGCACATGGTGAAGCGAGCGGTTTGCTGGGACGGGAGCTGATTTTATATTGTGAACTTTTGGATGAAAAGCTTCAGAAAATTATTGAACGAATGCTGGCGATTATTCAGCCCCTGCTTTTTGTGATTATTGCCATTTGTGTCATTGCTGCGTATTTAAGTATTTTAATCCCGATGTATGATGTCATTGATTTTATATAAGAAGAGGTGGAACAGATGAAAAATGAAAAAGGATTTACATTAGTTGAAATGCTTGTGGTCTTATTGATTATCTCTGTTTTGATACTCGTAACTATTCCAAATATATCCAAACACTTCACATCGATCGATGAAAAAGGTTGTGATGCCTATATACTGATGCTTCAAGGACAAGTCGAGGCGTATAAGCTTCATAATAATGAATATCCCGCTTCAGTCTCAGATTTAATTACGAAGGGTTATATTATGAAAAAAGAAAATGAAGAGGATAAGGATTTGAAATGTCCGGATAATACGAAAATCGATATTGTAGAGGGTAAAGTTGTATTGGTAAAAGGAACGTAGTGATGAAGCAGAAAATTAAATCAGCTGTAACGGATGAAAAAGGTTTTACATTAATGGAAATGCTTATTGTTCTCTTTATTTTTTTAGTAATCAGTTCAATGATTCTCTATTTTTCACAAAAACCGTTGATGGTCTACACAGAAAAGCAGGTGATGGACCAAAATGAGATGTTAATTCGCATGACACAATTATTATCCATTGAGAAAGGAACACCTCATAGTTTTGAAATTCTTAACTGTCAGTGGATTCGAATAAAGGAGCGCAATACTGCTGACATTGTTTATGATCAGAAAATAGCGCGGCCTATCGATATGTTTTTATCTACACCTTATAACCGGCTCATATTCAATACCCAGGGGAACGTCCAGGCGTTTGGTCGTCTTACGTATCACTTTGAGGATACAAGCTATCAGTACTCCGTCAATATCGGGAAAGCGAGAATTTTTGAAAAGGAGGTTTTTCATGAGCCAGGAAGGACTAACACTTGTTGAAACACTGTTAGCGGTCGTCATTTTATTTTTCCTTTCGTCGACAATCATTCCGCTCACATTTAATATGAAACAGCAAATTGCCATTCAAAAAGTTCAAACACATGCAGCGGAAGCAGCTTTTATAGGAGCGATGAAATATAAACGGTATGGACAAACATCCGGGATGCAGCAAATTGACGATGTACAGTTTCAATGGCATTATGACGGGCGCCAAGTATGTGTGCATTATGATCTTAATAATAAGAATGAGGAACTGTGTGTATGAGGGAGAGGCGAATATTAAATGAGCGGGGTTTTACATTACTGGAGAGCTTATTTCAGTTAACCGTGTTTGTATTTTTTAGTTCGATTACCCTGCTAATTCTTTTATGGGTTCGGGATCTTAGACAGATTGAAATGATGAAAGATGAAGTGAACTGGGAATTGTTCGTATATGATCTTCATCAATACAATATGAATTCCGCATCCGGTAAAGTGCTCAGTTCGAGTATGCTGCAACTTGAAATATTAAATGATCCCGAGGAACGGTTATTTGTCTTCGATAAATCTGCAGAGCATTTACGTAAAAGGTCGAATAAAGGAGGAAATGAAATTATGCTGCCTTTTGTTGAGAACTGGGAGCTTGCGATTATCGGAAATGAATTGAACATGAAGGTAGTGATGAAAGATGGAACAAAACGGGAAAGGGACCTCGTATTACCATTACCTCCAAAATGACAAAGGTACACTATTTCTCTTGGCCGTATTTTTATTATTCATCGTTTCCGGAGCTGCCGTTTTCTATACAAATGCATATTTTGCGCAAATAAAAGTATATAATTCATTGGAATCTATTTACGTTCGTGCTACGATAAATATACTAAATTTACCTTAAAGTTCGACTTCTTTTTGCAAAGTCGAAAAAATGTCACATTATGCGATATGATTGACAAAAACAATTGGATGAACAACGCAAAATGAGAACGATAAAGGTGAAGGTGTAATGAATTAAGTAGTCCGTAATTAGAAGAAGGTGAACAGCATGCGTAAAATTTATTTAGTTGGATTTATGGGGTGCGGAAAAAGTGCGATAGGCAGACGTTTAAGTTTTTTCTTGAAAATGCCGTATTACGATATGGATCATGAAATTGTAAGACAGCAGGGTATGACGATCCCAGAAATTTTCGAGAAATACGGCGAAGCACACTTCCGAAAAATCGAGACGGAATTTTTAAAGAATTTCCGTGATGAAGCATGCATTATCGCTACAGGCGGTGGGGTAGCCGTGAATGAAGAAAACAGGAGAATTATGCGCCAAACAGGGCTTGTATTTTTTCTGGATGCAAAATTTGAAGATATTTATATGCGTATTCGGAATGATAAGAACCGTCCCATTGTTCAATCGACAACGGAGCAAGAATTGGAAAACCTGTATCACCAACGAAGAAAGAGTTATCGACTAGCTGGTCATATACAAGTACTGACAGCCGGGAGAACATTAAGACAGATTGTTGAGTACATCGGCTTTCAAGTAAAACGTCTTAAAGGCGAATGATATATCGATATTTATTGTTAATGTTCGTGTTTTGAATAAAATTAAAAAAAGATTGCGTTTGCATTATATTCAATGTTAGGATATTGCTAAGAAGAGCAATAACATGAAGTAAATAATCTAACGCGGATGATGGTACGGGGAGAGAACGTGATGTCACGTCGCCGAAGGAGCAAATAGCGATGCTATGAATCTCTCAGGCAAAAAGACTCGTATTGGACGCAACTCTGGAGAGTGCTGTAATAGCAAATGTTGCAAACAGCCACCAAAGGGGAAAGCCTGTATTGTGATAGTGGATCAAATTCAGGTGTAACTTTCAGGTGCAAGGACAGAGAATCTCGGTAAAGGGGATTCGTCTGTCTTTTTTTTATGAAGAAATCAGCTCTGAAATATTCTGATGATTCTAATAAAAAGATAGATTTACATTTCAATCGTGTAATGTTGCTTCCCCTTTGCAAGATAAAACGAACCTACATAACTAAAGGAGGAAATGAACATGACAAATGAATTAATGCTAAAGCGCACACCACTTTTTGACGAATACGCAAAGTATGGTGGGAAAACAGTTGATTTTGGCGGCTGGGAATTACCAGTACAATTTTCTTCAATTAAAGAGGAGCATGATGCGGTACGTAACCGTGCAGGGCTTTTTGATGTATCCCATATGGGGGAAATTATCGTAGAAGGTCCGGATGCACTTGCTTATTTACAAAAGATGCTATCTAACGATATTTCCAAAATTGCAGTTGGCGGTGCCCAATATAGTGCCCTTTGCTACGAAGATGGCGGTGTTGTGGACGATTTACTGACATACCGTTTGGAAGAGAACCGTTATCTTCTTTGTGTAAATGCAGCAAATATTGAAAAGGACTTCGAATGGTTACAGCAGCATGTTGAAGAGAATGTCAAAGTGACAAATCTGTCAGATGACTATGCTCAAATCGCCCTGCAAGGACCATTATCTCAAGAAGTGCTCCAAACATTAACAGCAACAGACTTATCGGGAATCAAATATTTTAAATTCCAGGATAATGTGGATGTAGCAGGTCATTCGGTTCTTGTGTCCCGCTCTGGTTATACAGGGGAAGACGGATTCGAAATCTACGGTGCACCAGCAGCGATTGTTGATCTTTGGAACAAAATTTTGGAAGCAGGAAAAGACAAAGGGGTAGTAGCTGCCGGTTTAGGGGCACGTGATACACTTCGTTTTGAAGCTTGCCTGCCATTATATGGCCAAGAAATTTCAAAAGACATTTCACCACTGGAAGCGGGCATTGGCTTTGCAGTGAAATTGGCGAAAGATCCGCAATTTATTGGTCAGCAAGCATTAATTGACCAAAAAGAAAATGGCCTGACACGTAAATCTGTAGGTATCGAAATGATTGATAAAGGTATTCCTCGTCACGGCTATAAAGTATTTAAGGATGGCGAAGAGATCGGCTTTGTAACTACAGGAACCCAGTCACCAATGACAAAGCGCAATATCGGTTTAGCTTTAATTGACGCAAAATTCACAGAAGTTGGAACTGAACTTGAAATTGAAGTCCGAAAAAATAGAGCAAAAGCTGTTGTAGTGGAAACGCCATTTTACAAGCGTGCAAAATAAAGGAGAACTTCAATCCGCGGGGATTCTCCCCCTTGATTGATAGTTGAACCAATCTCCTGCCTTTCGAGGAAGATAAATAACTACCCGTGATTGCGGGATAAAACTTTTGAAAAGAGGGTTAACAATGAAACATCGTTATTTACCAATGACGGAACAAGATAAACAAGAAATGTTAGACCGTATCGGGGTTGCGACAATTGATGAGCTTTTCGAGGATATTCCTGAGAAAGTTCGCTTCCAAGGAAGCTACAATATAAAGCCTGCGAAGTCAGAAGCCGCTTTAATGAAGGAACTTGCACAACTTGCAGCAAAAAATAAAGATACAGCGAGCAATGTTTCGTTTTTAGGTGCAGGTGTCTACAATCACTATAAACCGGTAATTGTTGATCACGTGATTTCACGTTCGGAGTTCTATACAGCATACACACCATACCAGCCGGAAATTTCTCAAGGTGAACTTCAAGCAATTTTTGAGTTCCAGACGATGATCGCAGAACTGACAGGCATGGATATTGCAAACTCTTCTATGTATGATGGCGGTACGGCATTGGCAGAAGCAGGTATGCTTGCTGCAGGACATACACGTCGCGGTAAATTACTTGTTTCAGGAGCTGTTCATCCGGAATATCAAGATGTTGTAAAAATGTATGCGACAGGACAATCAATAGAAGTCGTGACAATTCCGACAAAAGACGGTGTGACAGATATCGAAGCTCTTAAAGGCCTTATTGATGATCAAACAGCCGGCGTGATCGTTCAATATCCGAACTTCTTTGGTCAAGTAGAAAATCTGCAGCCGCTTGCTGATATTACACATGATGCAAAAGGATTGTTTATCGTATCTGCTAACCCGTTAGCTCTTGGCGTTTTAACACCACCAGGAAAATTAGGCGCAGATATTACAGTTGGGGATGCACAAGTATTCGGAATTGCAGAAGCATTCGGTGGTCCACACTGTGGTTATTTCGCGGTAACGAATAAATTAATGCGTAAAGTACCTGGCCGCCTTGTTGGGGAAACAGTAGACCAGGATGGACGTCGTGGTTATGTATTAACATTACAGGCACGTGAGCAGCATATCCGTCGTGATAAAGCGACATCTAATATTTGTTCAAACCAGGCATTGCTGGCCCTTGCTTCTTCAGTTGCAATGACAGCTCTTGGAAAACAAGGGATGCAGGAGATGGCGAAACAAAATATCGTAAAGACACGCTTTGCTAAAAATGCATTTGAAGCAGCTGGCTTTGAAGTGATCTACCAAGGCGCACACTTCAACGAAATCGTAGTAAATACAAAGCATAATGTAACAGAACTAAACAAAGCATTAATCGAAAAAGGCATTATCGGCGGCTTTGACTTAGGTCGTGTTTATCCGGAATTAGAAAATCATGCACTCATTGCTGTTACGGAAATCCGTACAAAAGAAGAAATCGAGCAATTAGTTGCAGAAATGGGGGCTTACAATGCATAACGAAAACCAATCACTCATTTTCGAAATTACAAAACCAGGTCGTGTCGGCTATAACTTAGAGCCATTGGATGTTCCTGATTTTAATCTAGAAGAACTTCTGCCGAAAGAGTTAGTACGTCAGGAAGCGGCTGAACTGCCGGAAGTTGCAGAATTAGATATTATGCGTCACTATACAGCACTTTCAAAACGTAACCATGGTGTGGATTCAGGGTTCTATCCACTTGGTTCATGTACGATGAAATACAATCCGAAAATCAATGAAACGGTTGCACGCTATGCTGGTTTTGCCAATGTTCACCCATTACAAGATGAGTCGACAGTACAAGGTGCAATGGAATTATTATATGACCTGCAAACATCTCTTCAGGAAATTACAGGTATGGATGAAGTAACATTACAACCTGCAGCAGGCGCACATGGTGAATGGACAGCATTAATGATGATCCGTGCATTCCATGAGGCAAATGGTGAAGGACACCGTAACAAAGTAATCGTACCGGACTCAGCACACGGTACAAACCCGGCTTCTGCTACAGTTGCAGGTTTTGAAACTATTACAATTAAATCAGGTGAAGACGGCTTAGTTGATCTTGAAGATTTACGTCGTGTTGTCGGTTCTGATACAGCAGCACTTATGCTGACAAATCCGAACACGTTAGGTTTATTCGAAGAAAATATTTTAGAAATGGCTGAAATCGTACACGGTGTCGGCGGTAAAGTTTACTATGACGGCGCGAACTTAAACGCTGTTATGAGTAAAGCACGCCCTGGCGATATGGGCTTTGACTGTGTTCACTTAAACTTACACAAAACGTTTACAGGTCCACATGGTGGCGGTGGTCCTGGTTCAGGTCCAGTAGGGGTAAAAGCGGATTTAATTCCATTCCTGCCTAAACCAGTATTAATGAAAAAAGAAGATGGTACATTCCACTTCGATTACAACCGTCCACAATCAATCGGTCGTGTGAAACCTTACTACGGAAACTTTGGCATTAATGTCCGTGCCTATACGTATATCCGTTCAATGGGTCCAGATGGCTTAAAAGCTGTAACTGAATATGCAGTATTAAACGCAAACTACATGATGCGCCGATTGGAAGAGCACTTTGATTTACCGTACGACCGTCACTGTAAGCATGAATTCGTGCTATCAGGCCGCCGTCAGAAAAAATTAGGTGTTCGTACATTGGATATCGCAAAACGCCTTCTTGACTTTGGCTACCATCCACCAACAGTATACTTCCCGTTAAACGTGGAAGAGGGGATCATGATCGAGCCAACAGAAACAGAATCAAAAGAAACATTGGATGCATTCTGTGATGCAATGATTCAAATTGCTCAAGAAACGATCGATAACCCGGCAATCGTACAAGAAGCACCACATACAACGGTAATCAGCCGTTTAGATGAAACGCGTGCTGCACGTACACCTGTATTACGTTATGCAAAAAAAGAAGAAGTCACAATTTCATAAATTGTGACAAAAAGGTCAGAGCAATTTTCTGACCTTTTTTCTATGAGTAAGGTTAGACTTCTTACGTGCTACTATATAATAGTAGAAACTACTGATAATCAGTCAATTTGGAATCGTAGAGCAACTAAATGAAAATTAAAAAGTCCTCTACAATGTAGAGAACTTTTAAAATTAGTTTTTCGATTTAACTTTACCTGTCCAAGTTTTGAAGCCGCCTTGTAATTGGAACAGTTGGCTATAGCCTTTTTTCTTTAATGTCAGCGCTGCTCGTGCACTACGGCCAGAGTTTTGGCAGTAAAGGTATACAGGCAGGTCCGGACGGATTTCTTTATGACGTGTATTAAGCTGCGTCATCGGAATGTTTCGAGCACCTAAAATGTGTCCCGCTTCAAATTCTTTAGGTTCGCGTAAATCGATTAATTGTGCTTTACGGTAGCCTTCGATAAATTGCTCCTGTGTTAAATTTGTTACGGATTTTTTTAAGCGCATAGAGTTGATTACTACGTAAGCAACGATTACTACTAAAATTACTAGTATCGTATATAAAATTGTCACTGCGATATTGCCCCTTTCTTTCTGTACTATCTATTATAAGAGATGAACTAGAGTTAGTCGAGCGAGTTTGTTAAAATGAATTGGTGGAGGCGAGAAATTGTGAAAAAACAATGGTATTTTATAAATTCGGGTCCGTGCAGCCCTGCCTATAACATGGCACTGGATGAAGCGTTGCTGGACTGGCATAGCCAAGGGGAAATTCCGCCGGTTATTCGTTTTTACGAGTGGAATCCTGCTACATTATCAATCGGTTATTTCCAGCAAGTACATAAAGATATTAATTTAGAAGCTGTAAAAAAGCAAAACTTAGGTTTCATCCGTCGACCTACAGGCGGACGTGCCGTTTTACACGACCAGGAGCTTACATATTCGGTCATTGTAACAGAGAGCTACCCAAATATGCCCGAGACCGTTACAGAGGCGTATCGTGTCATTAGCGAAGGAATTTTACAAGGGTTCCGTCTATTGGGACTGGATGCTTATTTTAGTGTGCCGGAGACGAAGGAACAACTGGATGACCTGAAGAAACCGAAAAGCGCAGTATGTTTTGATGCACCGAGCTGGTATGAGCTGGTGGTTGAAGGAAAAAAGGTAGCGGGCAGTGCGCAAACACGTCAAAAAGGTGTTATTTTGCAGCATGGCGCTATTTTACTGGATCTGAACGAAGAACTGCTGCTATCGGTATTTAATTTTGCTACGGAAGAGGCAAAAGAACGAATGCGTAAAAAGTTACCGGAAAAAGCGGTTGCCATGAATCAGTTTGTTGACACACCATTTACAATCGAGCAATGTGTGAATGCATTTTCCAAAGGGTTTGAAGAAGCATTGGACATAGAACTAATTCCTTACGAATTAACAGAGCAGCAAACGCAATATGTAGAACAATTGATGCAAAATAAATATTTAACAGATGACTGGAATTTCAAAAAATAGATTACGAACGTGTGTTTTTATTTTTTGTAAAAAAATTTTTATACCCGAAACGTTGATATAGATGGATTTAACAAAAAGAAAAAAAAATCAACCCCTTGTTTGAAAAAAAGATTTATTGTAATCTTTTTAAATGAAATCATTTAACCCTACATATAGAATAAAAATATCCAATAAAACACAATATATTGTATATAAAAGTGTTTAGTGGAGAAAAATGTAGGGAATGGAATTTACAAAATCGTTCAAAGGGGGGCTTACGCGGTGGCAAGTGTTTTAGAACAATCCATCCAAGTCAATCAGTTAAATCAAGATATTGAGCAATTTCCTCAAGTGCACCCGGTCACACCGGATATGCATATTACGCATAAAGGTGTATCTCGTCTTGTAATGATTGACCGTTATTCTTTTAAAGATACGGAAAAGAAAACATTAAAAACAGGGGATTTTGTTGTTTTGACAGTAAAACAAGATCCAAAGTTCCCGGCGCGTGGACTTGGCATTATTCATTCCATTAATCAGGAAAAGAAAACCGCTCTTATTAAAATTGATGAAGATTACCGTCACGTATTAGAAGGCGACGAACAAGAAACAGGCATTATCGAACGGTCTTTAGATATTATTGAAAAGCCGCTCGAGATTTTTTATGAGCAAATTGCGAAACGCAATGCGACAGGCTTAGCCTCAGTTGAAAAAACAGAAGAAAAGCGCAAGGAATGGTTTGGGAAGTTTTACGAAGAACTTGTGTCCATGAACTTTATTCCTGCAGGCCGTGTAATTTATGGGGCAGGTTCTGAAACAGAAGTAACCTTCTTCAACTGTTATGTAATGCCATTTGTAGCCGATTCCCGTGAAGGCATCAGTGATCACCGCAAGCAAGTAATGGAAATTATGAGCCGTGGTGGTGGTGTTGGTACGAACGGTTCGACACTTCGCCCCCGCAACACATTGGCGCGCGGTGTAAACGGTAAATCAAGTGGATCGGTAAGCTGGCTTGATGATATTGCCAAGCTGACACATCTTGTTGAGCAAGGTGGAAGTCGCAGAGGCGCTCAAATGATTATGCTGGCAGACTGGCATCCGGATATTGTGGAATTTATCATTTCAAAAATGCAAAATCCGCGTATTCTGCGCTATTTGATCGAAAATACAGCAGATGAATCTATTATCCGCCTGGCAAAAGAAAAATTAAAATTCAAGCCTTTAACACAGCAGGAAGATGCGATGTATCAAGGCATTGTGAACTATAAAAATATTGAAGGTTTTGGCGGTTTTAACGAAGCGATTATTCGTGACGCTGAAACGAAACTTCGTGATGGCGGAACATATTCAGTCCATAATCCGGATTTCCTGACAGGCGCCAACATTTCGGTTACTTTAACGAAAGAGTTTATGGATGCTGTAGAAAACGATCTGGACTTCGAATTACGTTTCCCGGACGTAGAAAACTATACTCCGGCTCAAATGCTGGATTACAACGAAAAATGGCATGAAGTTGGCGATGTTCGCGAATGGGAGAAACTTGGTTATCCGGTTCGTACGTATCGTACAATCAAAGCAAAAGAACTGTGGAATCTAATTAATGTCTGCGCAACCTATGCAGCAGAACCTGGTATTTTCTTCATTGATAACGCAAACGACATGACAAACGCAAAAGCGTACGGTCAGAAAGTTGTTGCGACAAATCCGTGTGGAGAACAACCATTAGCACCATATTCAGTTTGTAACTTGGCTGCTGTTAACTTGGCGAAGTTTGCAAACAAAGAAACAAAAACAGTTGATTTTGACGCGTTACGCAAAACGGTAAAAGTTGGCGTACGTATGCAGGATAATGTAATTGATGCAACACCGTACTTCCTGGAAGATAACAAAAAGCAGGCACTAGGTGAACGCCGAGTTGGTCTGGGTGTAATGGGTCTTGCCGACTTGTTGATCTACTGTGAAAAAGAGTACGGCTCTGAAGAAGGCAATGCACTTGTTGATGAAATCTTCAAGACAATTGCGGTTGCAGCGTATGAAGAGTCAGTTGAGCTGGCAACAGAGCGCGGCAGCTTCCCATTCCTTGAAGGGCAGACAGAAGCTGAAACAGCACGTTTGCGTGAAGCCTTCATCAACACAGGTTTCATGAAAAAAATGCCACAGCACATTCGCGAAAATATTGTGGCAAACGGTATTCGTAACTCGCATTTATTGACGGTTGCACCTACGGGTAAACAAGTTGCCCCGTACATTTGTAAAAATGTAGCGTAAACTTGGCTGTATGCGGGAAACCCTGGCGTATCTTTTACTACCTAGCTTTGCCAGCATTAAAAAGGTAAAAATGTAAAAGTGTTGATAAGAAATTATCTACCAGACAATCCGCAGGGAAGTCGTGGCTGACCCCTCAACGACTACACGCCGAGCACCATTATTTTACGAACTCCTGTTCCTGTTTTATAATTGATAAAACAGGTGAAGGGTGATTCGATGAAAAAGAATTGTCTTAATTGTGGAAAAGAAATTAATGTAAAACCAAGTCAATTTGAACGGAAAAAATATTGTTCTAGAATCTGTAAAACAGAATATCAAAAAAACAATCCCCCTCAATTTTGGAGTGAAATGTCAAAAAAAGAATTGATTTCATGTACTTATTGTAAACAACAAATATTGAGGAAACCTTCTAACATTAATAAAACAAATTTTTGCAATATAAATTGCAAAAAACTATATCAAATACAAAATGGTCATTTATTTAATCAGCATTTAAGAAAAGATGTTGAAGTTAAATGTCTAACCTGTCATCAATTGTTTATTGTACCTAAAAATCGTGAGCATACAGCAAAGTTTTGTTCTAAAGGATGTTTGGGGAAAGCTAATGGTAACAGAGGAAAGGAACAATATCGTAAGCGGATTGTTGTTTCTTGCAGTAATTGTCATACTGAGTTTGAAAAAACTCCCTCTTCTATTAGAAAATTAAACTTTTGTACTGGAACATGTATGTCCAACTATTATGTCGAGAAAGAACTGTTTTCTGGTGCTAACAGTGGTACATGGGCAGGTGGTAGGGTGTCATATTATGGGCCTAATTGGTATAGCCAACGGAGGAAGGTTAGAGCAAGAGATGAGTATACTTGCCAGGATTGCGGAATTACAGAAGCAGAATATGGACAGGAGCTTTCCGTACATCACATTATTCCTTTTAAACAATTTAACGGGGACTGGAAGAAAGCGAATCAGCTTTCAAATTTAATTTCTTTATGTGAATTCCCGTGTCATCGTAAGAGACATTCTAAAATGGTTGATGATATAGTCTGACCCATATGGCGACATATGGAGCGGGTAATAATAATCCCGCCCTCTAAAATTAGAGAGTAACAAAAGTGAGTACAGGTACAATGGTCGGAGTTGCAACAGGGCTTGAACCTTACTTCAGCTTCACATACTACCGTTCAGGTCGTCTAGGGAAGTTTATTGAAGTGAAAGCTGAAATTGTAAAAGAGTATTTAGATGCGAACCCGGATGTGGATGAAAATAACTTACCGGACTGGTTCAAATCATCAATGGAGCTTTCTGCGGAAGCACATGCAGATGTTCAATGCATTATTCAAAACTGGATTGATTCATCGATTTCGAAAACAGTAAATGCCCCAAAAGGCTATGGCGTAGAGCAAGTACAAAAAGTGTATGAGCGTCTATACCGTGGTGGTGCTAAAGGCGGTACAGTGTATGTCGACGGATCTCGTGATACACAAGTACTGACTTTAAAAGCTGAAGAAGCCAATTCAGATGAACAATTAGAGTTTGAAGAATTAAAACAATCGGAAGACCAAGTGAAACGTCAAGTAGTGTTAGTAGATACAATCAAACCGTTAACAGATACAGACGTGACAATTGGTTCGGAAGTAGGTAATACATGCCCGGTTTGCCGTCAAGGTACGGTAGAGGAAATGGGCGGCTGCAACACATGTACAAACTGTGGTGCACAGCTGAAATGCGGTTTATAAACTAAAGAAAACGCAACTCATATAATATGGGTTGCGTTTTTTTGTAATAGAAAAAAAGTCACCTAATCTAAAAATGTAATTTGCCGGTAGCAGGACTTACTAAGGGCCAAGCGCGGACATCGATTTTTTTGGAGAAATGCAGGATCGGCCGGTCATTATCCACAATAATCCCTTGCTTGGACAGCATTGTATTTAAGGTGATTTC
Source organism: Solibacillus sp. FSL R5-0449 (assembly GCF_037975215.1). Classification (NCBI taxonomy): domain Bacteria; kingdom Bacillati; phylum Bacillota; class Bacilli; order Caryophanales; family Caryophanaceae; genus Solibacillus; species Solibacillus sp. FSL R5-0449. The sequence goes on along the minus strand of NZ_CP150239.1, from coordinate 2,092,928 downwards.
ACCTTCTGCTTGTTGTAAAATCCATGGGTGGTGCAAAATATCACAGCGCACCGGGACACCTGAAGCATTTATTGTGTAGAAACAGTAACGCTCGGACATCCATTCTTCAAAGCTCCCTTTTACCGCAAGAGATGGTTCAGAGACCGGTTTATAACGGGCTGCGAAAACAATGTCTGTTTGATCACGTCTTTTGCTTTCAAACAGCACAGTATCCCCGAAGTTTTTAATATCCATCTTGGCGTAATGATACGGTAAATGGAAAAATGTTCGGGCACCTTTTACAGCCGGCCAATTATCCGCATCCAAACTGAAAAAATATACCCCCGTTTTTCCGTCAATCATTACATAGGTACGCACATTAAGTTCCGGAAATTCATCGGTACCGGGAACTGGTGGCAATCCGCGTAGCCTTACACCAGACATGCGAAACGGAACGACCCCGATCCAGCACACACCGTCATAGGAATCTAATTCAAGTCCTTCCGGTACTAACTTCCGTAACACATCATATTGAATCGGGTAATGGGCGAATAAAAGATCTCCCCACCTTTGTTTCATCCCCCAAGGGTAATTTGGCAGCGGCCAGGGACGATGACTGTCATCCCATTTATTTTCTTGCATGTTTAGGAGTTCCACCATAGTTCGTCACTTCCTTCACATCTATCGTATTTTATATAAATCCTTTTGAAAAGAATTAAAACCGTTCGCGGATTTGTTTTTTCCGCATCCATTGGGTAGCAACCCATTTTTCGCCTCGAATTACGGGCTCACCGCTATGAAGGGTAAGTTCATTTAATTTCTGGTCGTTGTAGAAATATTCAAAGTAAACTGCTGAACCTCTCTTAGGTACAGTTACGATACCCAAATTAGGAAACGTTGTCACGCCTCCTTCTTCTACATCATTTAAGTAGACTACTAACGTGCTAATGCGATTATTACTGCTTGAAGGGTGATTTGGACCGAAAAAATCGAAATGCGCCTTAAATTCCTGGCCCGGTTCGTAATGCAAAATTTGCAGACCCTCGGCATGTTCAACCGGAAGATGCATCAACTTGCTAATCCGTATTTCTAGTTCTGAAATAAGCGGATTTTCATTTTCCTCAAAAAACATGCCACTACTTGTACGAATCGGACTAATTTCTTTTTTTGCCAGTTTGGATCTTTCCAAACGTGAAGAAGCACAATCGATTAAATTCTGACATTCCTCATCACTTAAAACATTCGAAAACTTTACAATGAGTGGTTCTTCATGTAGAACCTCTGCAGTTATCATACGATCGTCAATTGAATAAACAGATTGAATAGGTAAAATTGAAACTTCTGTAATCATATGTTATATCCTTCCGCAAATGCTTATAAGTTAGTACAAAAACATTACTCTCACTCTTTTATGTAGGACAAGAATGTATTTCTACTCCAATACATATAATACCATTTAATTGAATTTAATGGTATTTAAGTAATAGAATAATAATAGAATAATTTTTTGGATAATCCCTAAGTGCTAGTATTTGCATAGTAATTAATACGGATAAGGAAAAGTTATCGATTTATATAATTTACCTGTTATTTTATTTATGGATTATTTAAAGTAAGATATTGGAAGGAGAAATTGTAAAGGAGGAAAAGCAAATGATTATTGGATTACACCATGCGCAAATAACCATTCCTAAAGGGACTGAGGAAGCAGGGAAAGAGTTTTATTGCAGCGTATTAGGTTTAAAGGAAATATTAAAACCTTCTGCACTCCAGGGGAGAGGGGGATTTTGGCTGCAAGTAGGGAACCAGGAAGTTCATGTAGGGACAGAAGAAGGCTTTAATCGGTACACAACTAAAGCACATCTGGCCTACAAAGTTGAAGATATCTCCTATTGGCGAAAAGTATTGATAGAAAATAAAATTGAGATTTTGGACTCTGTACCCATTCCAAATTACGAACGGTTTGAATTTAGAGATCCTTTTGGGAATCGAGTAGAGATGATTCAACAACTCTAACTTATTGCAGTCGATTATCTTCGTCCACAACATTTTTGGAAAAGAGCTCAATGATTTCTTTGTTCTGTGAACGTATGTCTTTTAAAATTCTTTCAATTGCTAATGCGGTAAAAGTAATAATGACGAGTAAAACAAAGCCCAATAAGCCCATAATAAATCCTCCATTTCCCTATTATTTCACCTATTATACTAATATTAAAAAGAATAGTTAATTATTTCTAAAAACCTCCGCCTAATTAATGATGGCAATTTTAGTGTAAATCACGTATCATTGTAAGGTAGTTTTAAACTATCAGGTATATCCTGCAAATATATTGAATGATAGGTGAAAAAAATGAATTATCAAGTATTATTGTATTATCATTACACAACGATTGAAGATCCAGCTGCTTTTTCAGAAGAGCATTTAGCTGCATGTAAGGAAATTGGATTAAAAGGACGTATTTTAGTTGCCCGTGAAGGGATTAACGGTACGGTTTCCGGTACGATTGAACAAACACAAAGCTATATCGAAATGATGGAAGCACATCCATTATTCAAAGGGATTGTTTTCAAAATCGATCCAGCAGAAGGCCATGCGTTCAAAAAAATGCATGTACGTCCACGTCCAGAGCTTGTAAATTTAGGTTTAGAAGAAGATGTGAACCCGCATGAATTAACAGGCCGCTATTTATCTCCAGAGCAATTCCTGGAAGAAATGCAAGACGAAAACACAGTCGTACTAGATGTACGTAACACATATGAATATGATGTCGGTCACTTCCGCGGCGCAATCCGTCCAGAAGTTAAGAACTTCCGTGATACACCGCAATGGGTACGTGAAAACCGTGAATTATTTGAAGGTAAAAATGTATTAACATATTGCACAGGCGGTATCCGCTGTGAAAAATTCTCAGGTTGGATGAAGCGTGAAGGTTTCGGTGATGTTGGTCAATTACATGGCGGCGTTGCAACATACGGAAAAGATCCGGTTGCTAAAGGTCAGCTGTGGGATGGTCAAATGTACGTATTCGATGAGCGTTTGACAGTGCCAATCAATCAAGTGGAACATGTGATTGTTGGACGTGACCACTTTGATGGAACACCATGTGAACGTTACATTAATTGTGCTAACCCTGAATGCAATGAGCAAATCATTGCATCAGAGGAGAACGAAGCGAAGCATTTAGGTGGCTGTACAATCGAATGTACGAAACATGAACGCAATCGTTATATCGTCCGTCATAACCTAACGGAAGAACAAGTACAACAAGCGATTGAATTACTAGAAGCGGAAGCGGCAGTAAAATAGAGTTTAAATGCATCTCTTAATAGAGGTGCATTTTTCTTTTTTGTAAACAAAACAGCCTTTTGTAAAGGCAGTGTAAACAGATTTTTCTAAATATTCATTGCAAAATGTCTCTTTTCTAATTTAATTACATGTTTATTTTAATGTTTGAACATATTATCGACAAATTTGCTTTTCCCTACTAAATTTCTTTTTAATTTCCTCATTAAAAATCCCCCTTACTTGTTAAAGAATCTCATAAATATTTACAATTTCAGTCTATTATTTTAAATTTTCAGATTTAACTGAACAATTTTACATAACAAAAAAACCATTTCTTCATAATTTACATAAGGTTTACAAGTTTAATACATGCCATTAATTTTGTGAATGTATTGTTAAAGCAGGTAGAAAACATTCATGTTGATGGAGGAGTGAAGTATGTTGAAAAAAACATGTTACTTCATTGGGTTAACAATTCTAATGGTAGTATTAGCAGCCTGCAGTAATGAAGATTCAGCAGAGTCATCATCTGGCGGCGGAGACTTAGTAACGATTTCAGGTTCTACATCTGTTGGGCCTTTAGCAGAGAAGCTAGCAGCAAAATATGAAGAAACAGAAGACGTAAAAATTGAAATAAACCAAATCGGTTCATCAGCAGGAATTACAAATGCAATTAATGATGTCTCGCAAATCGGGATGTCATCACGTGATCTGAAGCAGGAGGAAATCGATTCCGGAATCCAGGAGTTGGTCATTGCTTATGATGGGATTGTAGTTGTTGCACATCCATCAAACCCAGTCAAAGATTTAACGATGGATCAAGTGAAACAAATCTTCACAGGTGAAATCACAAACTGGAAAGATATTGGCGGTAAGGATATGGAAATCGTCGTTGTTTCACGCGAAGACGGATCGGGTTCACGTGATGCATTCCAGGAAATTGTCGGCTACGAATCAGGACAACTGATACGTAATGCCATCGTAGCAAGCGGAAATGGAAATATTAAAACAACGGTCGCAATGAACAAGCATGCGATTGGATTCATCTCATTCGAATATATCGATGAAACGGTATCAGCGATGGACATTAATGGCGTAAAAGCAGAAGCGGGCAATGTATTGGAAGGTAAATATAAATTATCTCGTCCATTCCTGTTTGTTTATAAAGAGAATGTACCGGAAGCAGCGACAAAGTTTATGGAATACATTTTAACTGCAGATGGACAAAAGATTGTGGAAGAAGCCGGAGCGATTCCATTAACGAAATAATCAGTGCTGGAGGACAAATTTGTGAACATACAAAACAGAAATGAAGTAGAACAGCAAATAAGCAAAGGCAATAAGCGTAAATACTTTTTGGAAAGCTTATCATCGAAAATATTTTTAGCATGTGCGCTTCTATCAGTAGTGAGCTTGCTGCTAATTGTAGGATTCGTATTTTATAAAGGTGCCAACCCTTTCGTAACAGGCGGCTATAGCTTCTTCGACTTCCTTTTTGGCAGTGATTGGGTCCCATCGGAAGATAAATTCGGTATTTTCCCGATGATTGTTGCATCCATTTACGCAACGATCGGAGCACTTGTCATCGGGGTACCAATCGGATTATTAACGGCGATCTTTTTGGCGGAAATTGCCCCGAAATCAGTAGCTAAAATCGTATCACCGGCAATTCAGCTATTGGCCGGTATTCCGTCAGTATTGTACGGGGTATTCGGGTTAGCGATTATCGTTCCTTTTTTACAGGACAATCTCGGATTAGCACGTGGACAAAGTTTAATCGCCGTCATTTTAGTACTGGCGATCATGATGTTACCGACAATTGTAACAGTTGCCGAAACAGCGATTCGTGCAGTGCCGAAAACATATCGTGAAGGTTCACTTGCTCTAGGAGTTTCACAAATCGGGACAATCTTTAAAGTTGTAGTACCGGCCGCAAAGTCAGGTATTATGGCAGCGATCGTTCTTGGATTGGGCCGCGCATTAGGTGAAACGATGGCCGTCATTTTAGTTGCAGGTAACTCACTCATCATCCCGACTAGCCTGACAGACAGTGTGCGTCCATTGACGACAAATATTGCACTTGAAATGGGCTATGCAGCAGGAACACATCAGGAAATGCTGTTTGCAACAGGGATTGTATTATTCTCGTTCATCTTGATTTTAAACTTTGTACTAGCACGTATTACAGCGAAGGGGGCTCAGTAACATGCGACAATTTAAAGATAATATGTTTCGCGGCTTACTATGGGGTTCCGCATTCGTTTCAGTAGCCGTATTGGTTGTCATCGTTGGCTATATTTTCTATAAAGGTTTTTCATATATCAGTTTTGATTTCATATTCGGTGATTATTCGCCAACAGGTGGCGGCGGGATTTTCCCGATGATTGTCACTACAATTTTAACGATTGTTATTTCTCTATTAATCGCAACACCAATCGGAATTCTGGCAGCTGTTTATTTACACGAGTATGCAAAGCAGGGACGTCTTGTACGCGTCATTCGTTATGCGACAGAAAGTTTAACAGGGATTCCGTCGATTATTTATGGTCTATTCGGTGCTGTATTCTTCGTAGCGATATTAAAGCTGGGGATGTCGATTATCGCAGCATCCTTAACATTAACGATTATCGTATTACCGGTCATCATCCGTACGACAGAAGAAGCATTGAAAACAGTGCCGGCAACATATCGTGAAGGGTCGCTGGCATTAGGAACGACAAAATTACAGACATTAATTAAAGTGATTTTGCCAAGTGCCATGCCGGGAATTTTATCGGGGATCATTTTATCGATCGGCCGTATTGTCGGTGAATCGGCGGCAATCTTCCTGACTGCAGGGACAGTTGCAGCAATGCCATCAAGTATTTTCTCTTCTGCCCGTACTTTGACGGTTCACTCGTATTTAGTAACACAGGAAGCCGGAGATATCGGACTTGCAGCAGCTATTGGAATTGTGTTGATCGTCATTATTTTAGTACTGAATCTAACGGCAACATATATCTCGAAAAAATTAAACAAAGCGGACTATTAAAAGGAGCGAAACCTATATGACTATGACTATTTCTGAAGCATCAATTTTCAAATCTACGACGACTTCTACTGGCGCTTTACCAACAAAAATTAAAGTAAATGATTTAAACCTGTATTATGGTGAAAAACAAGCGTTGTTCAATGTCAATCTGGATATTAAAGAAAAAGAAGTAACGGCATTAATCGGTCCTTCAGGCTGCGGTAAATCAACATTTTTACGTACATTAAACCGTATGAACGATCTTATTGACGGAGTACGTGTAATTGGGAATATTCATATCGATGGTGAAAATGTATATGAATCAAGTGACGTTATTAAGTTGCGTACTAGAGTAGGAATGGTTTTTCAAAAGTCGAACCTGTTCCCAATGAGCATCTATGATAATGTAGCCTATGGTCCGCGCATGCAGGGAATTAAAAATAAGAAAATCCTGAATGAAATTGTGGAAGAGTCTTTACGTGGAGCAGCGATCTGGGATGAAGTAAAAGATCGTCTAAAGTCATCAGCATTAGGTCTTTCTGGAGGTCAGCAGCAACGTATTTGTATCGCACGAGCAATCGCAATGAAGCCGGACGTTATTTTAATGGATGAGCCGACTTCGGCACTTGACCCGATTTCTACATTGAAAGTAGAAGAACTGATTACACAAATGAAAAAAGATTACACAATTGTGATTGTAACGCACAACATGCAACAAGCAGCACGTATTAGCGATAAGACGGCATTCTTCTTAAACGGGGAAGTCATCGAATATGACGATACAAATGTCATTTTTTCAACGCCTAAAGATGAGCGTACAGAAGATTACGTAACAGGACGATTCGGATAAAAGGGGGATTTGGGAATGATTCGCGAAAATTTTGAAAAGAACATGCTTGAACTGCAAGACAAAATGGGTGAAATGGTCGACATGACAGTTACTGCAATGGAAAAGGCATTCAAAGCCCTTCAGGAGCAGGATATGGTGTTGGCGCTGGATGTCATTGAAGAGGATAACTACATTGATGATCTTGAAAATGAAATCAATCAAATGGCAATCTGGCTGATGGCGAAAGAGCAGCCGGTAGCCCGTGACATGCGCCGTATTATCAGTGTTATTAAAATGTCGTCTGATATAGAGCGAATTGCCGACTTTGCGGTTAATACAGCAAAAGCTACGATTCGCATTAGCAAAGCCGATACAATTTTAGAAAGAACATCATTAGTTGCAATGAAAAATGTCGCGATGGATATGCTGAAAAAATCAATGAAGGCATTTATCGATGCAGATATCGCATTAGCTAAAGAAGTAGGGGAACTTGATGATATTGTGGATCGCAATAATCATGAAAACTATACACTTTTAACGGAGTATTTAAAAGAAAGCCCGCAAGAGATCGAGCAAACATTGCAATTGTTATTCATTAACCGCTTTGTTGAACGAGCTGCGGATCATATTACCAATATGGCGGAATCAACAGCTTACTTTATTAAAGGACAGCTATTTGATCTAAACTAAGATTTCCATCGGGTTTTCACATGGCTTGCTGAAAGAAGTTAATGCCTCTGGAGCATGTCACAGATCGCAAAACGGATCTGGACACAGTTATACCGAGGCGTAATTGATGAGAGAAGCGGGGAATCATTCATGACGAAAAAGATATTAGTCGTTGAAGATGACGAAAATTTAGTGAATTTACTGCAAATTTATTTAGTAAAGGACAGCTACGAAGTCCACAGTGTCCGGACAGGTAAAGAGGCATTGGCTGCAATCCCTATATTCGAACCGGATGCGATGCTGCTTGATTGGATGCTTCCGGATATGGAAGGAATCGAGATTTGCCGTCAAGTCCGCTTCAAGTATGATTTTCCGATTATTATGATCAGTGCGCGTACGGATGAGTTGGATATTGTTTTGGCGCTTGAAATGGGGGCGACGGAGTATATCCGTAAACCGTTTGGCTTCCGGGAAATGCTGACACGCCTACGGATTCATTTAAAACGCTACGAAAAAGAACAACAGCAGCAAGCGCGTGTTTCCCAAATGCTGATCGGTCCGTTTCGTGTTGATTTAATCATGTTCAAAGTATATAAAGACGAAGTAGAAATTCCTTTGACAAAGCGCGAGTTTAAATTGCTGCTTCATTTGCTGGAACAGCCGGGCACTATTAAATCCCGTGAAGAAATTATTGATATACTGGACTTTACAAAAGGGGATCGCCGTACAGTCGATGTACATATACGCAGGCTCCGTGAAAAGATAGAAGAAGAACCAAGTGCACCGAAGTGGATTAAAACTAAAAGTGGGTTAGGCTATTATTTTAATCTTTCATCACAGGAAGTGACGTACAGTTCATAAATGAAAAAACATTTTGGAGCGATTGAAAGTTTCAGAATGTTTTTTTATGCTGTAATTTACACATTTCTTTTACAAATGCAGCGGCATCGGATTATACTTAGAAAAGTAGATTGATGAGGAGGTCTGAATATGTCTGAACAAAATGAAAAAAAGAAATTAAGCCTGCAGGAATTAGTGAAGCAACAGCTGGAAGCGAAGAAAAACAATGCAGCCGGCAACAAAGGGAATTTAAAAGGTGATACATCAACGAAAAAGATGAAAAGCCAACAAACAAAGAAAACGAGCAATACCCGTCGTAAAATGGGTGTGTAATGATGAGAACCTGGGCAAAGAAAAAATTTGTCCGGGTTTTTTTTGTCAAAGTGATTCCAAATAATCGCTCGATCGTCTTTAAGGTAGAAGGGGGGCTGTAAGGTTGAGACGCGAAGTTTTTGATATGCATTACGACGCTGTTTATAAATATATACGCTATTTAACGAATGATACAGAATCAACACATGATTTACTGCAAGAAACTTTTTACCGTTTTTATCAAAAAAATTATACCGAACATGAACGGACTTATTTATTAAAAATTGCCAGAAACCTTGTATATGACCATTTTCGAAGAAAAAAGATTATTGGTTTTTTTCAGTTGAAAACCGAGCCGGTAGCAGTGGCAGATTTGCCGGAAGTAGTTGTCGAGCGAAATGCGGAAAATGAAAAACTGTATGACGCCCTCCAGCAAATTAAATGGAATTACCGTGAAGTAATCGTGCTGCGCTACATAGAAGAGTATTCGGTAAAAGAGACGGCAATGATCTTAAACTGCAGTGAAGTGAAAGTGAAAAATAATACAGCACGCGGTTTAAAAGCATTACGGGAACTGTTAGGAGGGGAAGAGGATGTTTGAAGAAGAAAAATTAAGTCAGCTCAAAAAGATTCAAGTCGATTCGGAGAAAAAAGAGGAGGACTTCAATAAAATTCAGCAGCGCCTCAATTCAAAACCTTTTCATTGGCAAATCCCGGCCGTAATGATTGCCATTGCATGCATCACGCTATTTTTAGTCGGTACATTTCCACAAAATCAGCAAACGACTTCTGAGAATTTGGATAGCAGTGCATTGCAAGCCGTTTATTATATGGATTGGGAAGGGGATCCCAAATCCACACTGCAGGCAGGTGTTAAAAAAGTAAAAAGTGAAGAAACCTTAATAGCGGTGGAAACTTTATTGGAACAGCTACAGAAAACCGACATTATTATAGAAGAACCCTCTATTGATAAAAGCTATCGATTGGAGTTTGAAGATAGCACGGTCATGCGCCTCCAAGAATACCATGGAAGCGAAGCAACGTATTACCGGGAGATAGGGACAGGTCAGAGATATCTATTAGAGGATCAAACTTTGCGTGGAATGATCGAATTACATGAACCGGCTGACGGTAAAATTTCTTCCATCATTAATGTAGTAGTTTTTATTCTATTGATTTTGGCAATGAATCGGGTGAGCAAAAAGCTGAGGGACCCTGAAGATCCGAAACGCCATCTACCGACACATTCTACATATTGGCAAAGTGTAGTGGAGATTTTTACTTTTTTAATTCTTGTTTTGTTTGTTTCGGTTCCTCAACTCCATTTGTTTCAGTTGATCGCATTTTTATTGTTGTCAGCACTGATAAATATTCTTTTAGAAGCAAAATACGGAAAGAATAAGTGGCGAATGGTGCAATTTATAATAAGTAAATTATTTTTCTTAATAATAATGTACGGATTATTATGGGGATGATTTCTATAGCTTACCTTATTACGAAAGGTAAGCTTTTTTTATATACAGAATACTTTGACAACCGCTGCTATCCCCCGTACGATATTAATAAGTTACTAGAAGGGGTGGAAGCATGACGACGTTGGAAAGAGCAAAACAACTCGATGAATTGGATGGTCTGCAGAAGTATGCAGATGAATTTTATAAAAAAGAGGGACAAATATACTTGGACGGCAATTCGCTCGGTTTGCTGTCTAAGCGTGCAGAACAGTCGGTGCATACACTGCTTAACTCGTGGAAAGATTACGGGATCGATGGTTGGACAAATGGGGAGCATCCTTGGTTTTATTTCTCGGAGAAGCTATCTGCGATGTGCGCTCCTTTAATAGGTGCCAATAGTGAAGAAGTAATGCTGACGGGTTCGACAACAACAAACTTGCACCAGCTGTTGGCTACGTTTTTCAAACCGACTGCGGAACGCTATAAAATTTTAGCAGACGAACTGAATTTCCCGTCAGACTTATATGCAATTGCCAGTCAAATTGCTTTGCACAATTTGCCGGAAAGCAGTATGCAGCTCGTAAAAAGTGAAGACGGGCAAACAATTACGACAGAAGCCATCATCGAAGCGATGACCGAGGATGTGGCGGTTGCGGTTCTGCCGGCTGTCTTATACCGCAGTGGCCAAGTATTGGATCTGCAGGCAATTACGGAAGCAGCACATGAACGTGGCATATTGGTCGGATTTGATCTATGCCATTCAATCGGTTCTGTTCCGCATCATCTTCATGAAATCGGCGCGGATTTTGCTTTTTGGTGCAATTATAAGCATTTGAACGGTGGTCCGGGTTCCGTTGCAGGATTGTTCGTTCATGAAAAGCACTTTGGTACAGCACCTGGTTTGGCCGGCTGGTTTGGCTCAGCTAAGGAAAAACAGTTTGATTTAGATGTAACAATAACTGCTGCACCGCATGCAGGAGCTTACCAGATCGGTACACCCCATATATTGAGCCTGGCACCGATTGAAGGCGCACTGTCGCTGTTTGAAGAGGCAGGCATCGAAGCGGTTCGTGAAAAGTCTCTTGCCTTAACACAATTTATGATGGATTGTATTGAACAGGAGATGCCAAATACGTTTACATTCGGTAATCCGATTGATGACACACGTGGCGGTCATCTGTTTTTAGTACATGACGAGGCGGCAAGAATTTGTAAAACATTAAAAGAATATGGGGTTGTGCCTGATTTCCGTGCCCCGAACGGTATCCGCCTGGCACCGGTTGCGCTATACAATTCCTTTGAGGAAGTATGGCAGTCAGTGCAGATTTTAAAAGACATTGTCACAAACAAAACTTATGAGAAATACGAAAATAAACGCGACATCATTGCATAAGGGGTGGTTTAGTGGATAAACGATCAATTTCAGATTTGCAGCACAAGCTTAAGGATGAAAAGGGAATTCATACGGATTTCCGTGAAGATATGACGTACAGCGATTATTTGAGCCTGGATCCCCTTTTAAACAGCCAAAACCGTCTTTCCGACCATCATGATGAGATGCTGTTTATTATTATTCACCAAGTGAGTGAACTTTGGATGAAGCTCATCATTCATGAGATGCGCGGTGCAATACAGGCAATTGAAAAAGGGGAAATGCAGCCTGCATTTAAAATGCTTGCCCGTGTATCGAAAATCCAAATGCAGATCATTCAGGCATGGGACGTGTTGGCAACGATGACACCGGCGGAATATTTGCAGTTTCGCGATGAACTGGGGAAAGCTTCGGGATTCCAAAGCTATCAGTATCGCCTGATCGAGTTTGCACTTGGCTATAAAACGCCTTATATCCTAAAAATCTATGAAAAAGAACCGGACACTTTAGCGGTACTGAAAGAGGCATATGATGCGCCAAGTATTTATGATGTGGCAATTCAGGCATTGGCAAAAGCAGGATTGCCAATAACTGAAGCTTTGCTAAACCGTGATTTTTCGGTAGTATATAGTGGTGACGATTCTGTTGCCGCCGCTTGGAAAACCGTCTATGAAAATATCGATACGTACTGGGATTTATACCAGCTTGGTGAAAAGCTTGTCGATATTGAAGATTCCTTGCAGCAGTGGCGTTTCCGTCATATGAAAACGGTCGAGCGCATTATTGGCTTTAAAGTGGGCACAGGTGGCTCATCAGGGGTCAATTATTTGCGAAAAGTGCTCGATCACCGCTTTTTCCCGGAACTTTGGGATTTGCGGACAGTATTATCTTGATTCAGCATTCCAGCTGAATCAAGATAATACCTCTGGGAGATGTCACAGATTTTTTAAGGAAACTTTTTGAGTAAACTCAAAAAAATCTGGACACAATTCCGCAGGGCGGAATTGATAGCTAGGTTAGACAGATGAGTGGAGTGAGACAGATGGAGAAGAGTAAAGGACAGTGGTCAAGTAAGTTAGGATTTGTATTAGCGTCAGCGGGCGCAGCGATTGGGCTTGGGGCAATATGGAAAATGCCTTATGTAGCCGGTCAAAGTGGAGGCGGCGCATTCTTCCTGATTTTTGTGCTGCTGACATTAATTATCGGGCTGCCAATGCTTTTATCGGAATATATTATCGGGCGTGCCACACAGAAAGAGGCGGTTACTGCCTATAAAGTATTGGCGCCGAATACGAAGGCATGGGCTTGGATCGGCAAGCTCGGCATTATTGGCTGTTTCTTATTATTATCGTTTTACAGTGTAGTCGGCGGCTGGATTTTTGTTTACAGCGGGGTTTCGGTTGTGGGCGAAGTTATTGCGCCAACTGTGGATCCAGGAGCATTTTTCGGACAAGTAACAGGCACACCTTGGATTGCTTTACTCGGTTTAGGTTTGTTTACATTGGCGAATGTTGTGATCATTGCGCTTGGTGTTCAAAACGGGATTGAAAAAGCAAATAAATTCATGATGCCGTTACTGTTTATCATGTTCTTTATTTTAGTAGTAAGAGCCGTAACATTGGACGGAGCAATGGAAGGAATCAAGTTCTTCCTGTATCCGGATTTTTCGAACATTACCGGTGAATCAATTTTATATGCGTTAGGGCAATCATTTTTTGCACTGGCTGTTGGATTCTCATGTTTAGTTACATATAGTTCTTATTTAAAGAAAGATGTGAGCTTACCGAATTCAGCGGGTTCTGTTGTAGGATTGAGCATTTTCGTATCGTTCTTGGCGGGACTGGCGATCTTCCCGGTTGTCTTTGCCTTTGATATGGAAGTGGCGAGCGGACCATCATTATTGTTCATGGTATTGCCTGCAGCGTTTTCACAAATGCCGTTTGGTGAACTGTTTTTAGCGCTGTTTTTAATTCTGTTTTTATTTGCAACATTAACTTCTTCGTTTAGTATGTATGAAATTATCGTTGCTGCCATTATAGAAAAATGGAAAATCAGCCGCGCAAAAATTACAGTCATCATTGGTATCTTTGTATTTATCGCATCGATTCCTTCGACATTAACGTACAGTACATTAGGTGATGTTTCAATTTTTGGACGCAATATTTTTGATTTCACCGACTTTGTAGTGTCAAATATTATTTTACCAGTCGGCAACTTGCTTATCGCGGTTTTCATCATGCATATTATGGATAAAAACCTCGTGAAAAGCGAACTGTTGCAAGGAAGTAAACTAGGTGAAGGCTTTTACAAAACATATCGCTTTTTAATGACCTTTGTTGTACCGACAGTCATTGTCGTAGTCTTAGCATATTTAGTCATTCAATATTAGGGGTGGAGCCATGTGGATTGATATTACACAAACGATGAAAAACGGGATGCCAAACTGGCCGGGGGATACACCGTTTTCTTTTGAAGTCGGGATTTCGAAACAACAGACGGGCTCGGTCAATATCGGGCGGGTCACGACTTCGCTGCATACGGGGACACATGCAGATGCACCGTTTCATTTTAACAGTGAAGCTGAGACAATCGAGCAATTGGATGTAAATGTTTATATCGGTGACTGCGTGATCGCGGATTGTATTGGGCATGAAGTAATTTCAGCTCAATCGCTCGCATCGATTGATTTCCATAGTGTAAAGCGTGTGCTACTTAAAACAGTAGAGCAACTTAGTGAAACATTTCCGGAAACCATTCCAGTCATTCATCCGGATATCGCGCCATTTTTAAAGGAGCGCGGTGTAATATTGCTTGGTATTGACAATCCTTCCGTTGACCCGCTGGACAGCAAGGAAGTATTGGCACATCACAAGTTATATGAACATGGCATTCATATACTAGAAGGGCTCGATTTAAGGCATGTTCAGCAAGGTCTTTATGAACTGATCGCACTACCGCTAAAAATTGCAGGTGCTGACGGTGCACCTGTACGTGCGGTCGTTCGTAAAAAAAGTTGATAAAGCAGAATAATGAAAGACGCTCACGATAAACGTGAGCTTCTTTTTTTGAAAATTTCCCCTTCTCTATACAAAAGTCCATTGTATTGTATAAAAAAGGGTTGTAATATATACCTATAAACTATTATGGAAATAATCAATTGTTCCTAGGAGGAAGACAGCTTGAAGAAACGCAACGGAAAAGTTAATTGGATTCATCAACTCAATCTAATTATTACAATAGTATTGGCAATTTTAATTGTATCACCGCTTGTTATTGCTAATGGGTTTAGTAATTCGATCCCTTATGTGATTGCAGGAGGGGGTGTCATCTTATTATCGACAGCCAATTATTTCCTGAATATATCCAACTTCGCCAAAGGTTTAATTTTTGTATTAATACCGGCATTTGTCGTATTTTTATTATTTTACCTGGATGGATATTCTATCAATAAACATTACATGCTGCTTGTAACATTTATTATGTGTGCAATGTATTTTAATGAACGGATGATCAAGATATTTTTAGTGATCGCCAGTATTTTTTATATTTTATTATACATAGCAGTACCGGAAAATTTATTAGGGGTTAATGCAAGTCTCCCGGTATTTATTACGATTTTTATAAGTATGACAGGCTGTAACTTTTTGCTATACCGATTGACACAATGGGGCAACAAATTAATAAAGGATGCCCAGGAAAAAGAGCGGGAAGCGAAAGAACTGTTGGAAAATTTATCATCGATTTTAAATAAAATTGAGGAAGGTTCAAACCAGCTTGCATCTAGCATTACCCATGTAAATGATAATGTCGGTACATTGAATATTGCGAGCGAAACGATATTACAGTCATCGAATCAAATGGCAGCAGCCATTCATAATGAAGCTGAGATGATCCAGCAGATTAATGAACAAATGATTTTATCACATGATAATATGATGAAAACGAAAGAGTCCTCTGAATCGACTGTACAGGATTCGGATAAAGTGCAGGAAGCGATTGAACAGAGCTGGAAGCAGGTACATGATGTGACAGCTGATATGTCAACATTAAGTGATTCAATCGATTTAACGACTACGACGATTGATAATATGCAAGAGAGCCTTGCAAATGTAAATAACCTGTTAAATGGTATTAAAGCCATTGCCGATCAGACGAATTTGCTGTCCTTAAATGCTTCAATTGAAGCGGCTAGAGCAGGGGAGCACGGGAAAGGGTTTGCCGTTGTTGCAGAAGAAGTAAAAAAACTGGCGGAAGAGAGTGCGAATATCGCAACGAGTATTACTGTTGTTACACAGCAGCTGCTTGAACGAGCAACAACTGCCCAGTTAAAAGCATATGAAGGAAAAGAAGCAGTCCATTCTAGTGTTGGCACATTGAATGAAATTACCGGTTCATTTGATGGAATTAAGCAATCATTCAATGGTATTCAAGGAAAGCTTCACCAAAACATGTCGACCATTACGCATACGAACGAACTTGTTGAAGAAGTAATGAATCAAATTGAAAATCTGTCCGCAATTTCTGAAGAAAATGCCGCAATGACTGAAGAAATCGCGAGCTCAATACATGAAGAGCATGTCATGATGAAATCGATTGCAGATGCGAGTAATGAACTTCAGCAATTACAAAGCGAATTGTCTGAAATTACGAAACGTCAATAAGCGGAAACCGCATATAAAAGGGAAGTGTCCAAAATTTACGGACACTTCCCTTTTTGGTTATTCTACTTCTATCGCAATACTGTCTGTTACATCACCGTTGCCAAAGCGCGCCATACTGGAAATGATATACTTTCCTTTTTCCGTTGGGGCGGTAAAGCGTGTCGATGTAGCAATTTCTTTATAATCGTAATCTTCTATCCATTGTTGAATAGATACACTCGTTACATTCTGACTATATTGAAACTCCAGTACTTCACCTGGCTGTACTTTTACGTAAGGGGTATTTTGCTCACTTATAATTTCATGCGGGGCAGCAGTATCAACACACTCTGCTTCACCTGCTGAATGCCAGCAATAGCTTCCGCGAACCGTTTCAATCGTCATTTCAGTCGTTACAGCGGTTACATCCGGAATTTCCTTTACTTCATTTTGTGCCATAAAATAGCGGCCAATTATAATAAGGATAATGATGGCGATAATGAGAAATAAGCGATTTACATTTTTCATCTGGATGTCTCCCCTCAATGTAATTTATATGTAGGTTGTTCTTCAAGTTGTCTTCGGATAATGAAATAAATCGCAATAAGTACCGCCAAATACAGGAAAAGTCCAAATGTGGCTAAATAATTGTGATCAACTAACATTCCGATAACGAGGAAAATGAAAGTCACACTGAATAATCCTAAATAGATTCTTTTCGTAATCGTAAATTGTAATCTGCTGGCGATGATAAATAGAGTACTATGTAACACAAAAAGGTATACCCATTCCCATTGTATGAAAAATTCTATATTAATCAGTAAGTTCATTATACAAAAGCCAATCGCGGCAAGAACGGCATCTTTAGACTTTTTAAAATAAAAACCAAGAAATACTAGGACTCCGATTGTAAAGCTGATCGTATAAAAATCAGGAAGGGCCAAATAGAAAATCGAATTAATGTCGATCAAAGTAATGATCGTTGCCAGTGTAATGACTATTGGTCTTAAATTGAGCTTTAAAACCAGCAAAATAAATAAAATAAATATAGCAAATGTAACGAGCGCTAATGGCAGCTCCAGATGTTCTATGCGTTGAGAGGCGACATAGGTTAAATTGGTGATAAAAGCGAATAATAAAAAGAGCAGCATGCTTTTCGAATCATTGTTTTTCATAAATTTTCCCCAGTTCCGAAAGATTGTGAAGAAGGCATAAAAACAAAAAACTATGCAAATCGCTAAGGAATTTGCATAGTTTTTGTAAAAAAGTCGAATTTGTAAAACTAGACATGCCTCTATCTACATCTTACTAAAGTTTGAAATATAAGTCTATTTAAAATTTTCCAGTCATGTGATAATGAAGTTGCGCAAATAAGTCATAACGTTATGGTGAAATGAGGAGAACAATGAAGCAAAACATTTATGATAATGCCTTGTTTTTTAAAGGATATGAAGAAATCCGTAACCGGAAGTTCAATTATAATAATTTACTGGAGCGTCCCAATTTTTTAGCATTAATGCCAGATGTAAAAGGTAAAGTTTTATTAGATTTAGGCTGTGGAAAAGGGGAGTTTGCAAATGACTGTGTTTTAAATGGGGCGCAGCAAGTTGATGCAATCGATATTTCAGATAATATGATTACCGCAGCAAAAGAGCGCTATGAAAGTGATCGTCTCCAGTTTCAAAACATTTCAATTGAAGATATTCTATTAGAGAAATCGCATTATCATCTAATAACGAGCGCATTGGCATTACATTATGTGGCGGATTTTGAAGGGGTAATTGAAAAGGTAAGTTATGCATTATGTCCAGAAGGGGTCTTCCTGTTTTCCATTGAGCACCCAATATCGACCGCAAATAAAGGTGTTGAGCAATGGGTTTTGGACGAGACGAACACAATCTCCCATTTTTCGGTTGCCGTTACCGGGATGAAGGGAAACGAACACAAAATTGGCTCGTAGAACATGTTGTGATGTATCATCGCACCATTGGAACGATTATAAATTCATTAATCATTAATGGGCTGCAAATTGAGAAAATAGTGGAGCCAATGCCGACAGACGAAGCAATCGAATTACTCCCAAGCCTACAAAAAGAGCAGCATCGCCCTTCCTTTTTAATCGTCAAGGCGAGAAAAACAATATAAAAATAAAGCGCAGAAATCAATCTGCGCTCTTTTTAATTACTGCAAGATATTCTATTAGTCATCAAAACGGTCATTGTCCAAATCTTCTTCGTACTTAATAATGTCGCCGGTTTTTGCATCGATTTCAAAATCGTATTCCATTTTACCGTTACGGATTTCAATTTCATAGATCAGACGGTTATCATCTTCATCCAGTTCAAGGTCCGTTACTGTTCCTTTTGCTTTCGCCTGAGCAATTTCAATCGCCTGATTTTCAGTTATGATAGAAGAATTGTTCGCTGAATCTGTTGCTTTTACTGTATCATCTTTTTTTACTGTATTTTCCGCTTTCACTGTACGAATGTTTTCACGTTCCGTTACAACCGCGTTACCTGTGCCTGCATTCACTTCAACTTCGATTTTTTCATTGTCTTTTACGATGTCAATTTCATAATGAGGTGTGCGGTCATCTCCATCATATTCAAAACCGATTACTTCACCGTCTACTTGTTTTAACGCGATTTTCTTTGCTTCACCAGCTGAAATAGTTGGGTTGTTTTCGGCTTGCGCAAATAAATCAGATTGTGCGAATACAGCACCTCCACCAATTGCTACTAGTAATGCCGGGATTGCTAAAAATTTTTTATTCATATTAACTCGCTCCTTTTCTTGTTTGTAATGTCAGTATAACGAGCGAATATGAAAACGATCTGAGAGAATTATTAGAAATTGATGAGAAAACTAATCATCATATTGAATCACGAGAATCTCGCCAGTAATGGCATGTATTTGTACCATAACATCATCTTCCTGTTCAATTTCCACAAAATAGATGCCGCCTTCCGCATTTTTTACAAACTCAACGGAATCGACTTCACCTGGTACTTCCTTTATCGCAATGTCAGCCGCTTGCTCTTTTGAAAGCAATGGCTTTGTAGCATTTTCAGCTGGCTTATTTGCTGCGTCTTGATTATCTTTTGATGTTTCCGGATTCGTTTGCTCCTCGGATTGCTTATTTTCATTTTTGTGGATAAGCGTCAATTCGGAAAATTGTCCTGTTACGGCATCTACATTCACTTCAAAAATTGAGCCATCTTTATTGAAAGAAGCGACAAAATGATCTTTTTCTTTCACCAATGTTTGGACTTCCGCATTATAAATATCTTTGATTTTCAATTCCAGTTCATTTGCGTTCAGTTCATGCGGTGTTGCTAACTGCTTGACTGTCAATGTAATGAAAAATCCGATCAGGATGACGGCGATGCATAGGATAATCCATTTAGCTTTCATGCTGTGCACCTCCTGCAAGTGGAACAATGAGTAAAACCGTCGTTCCTTTTCCTAATTCACTGTCGATGGAAACTTCGGCATTCAAACGATCGGCGAGTTCCTTTGCAATCGATAGGCCAATGCCGGTGCCACCAGTTTTCCGATTTCGGTCTTTATCAACCCGATAAAAGCGGTGGAACAAATTCGGGAGATCTTCTTCAGGAATACCGACACCAAAATCCTGGATGGAGATATGCAGATCATTTTTCACAGAGGCGTGGATCTTAATGATATCGTCACTGTATTTTCGTGCATTATCGATGAAGATAAAGAGCAGCTGTTTTAATTTTGCCTCATCCGTTGTAATTTCTACATCAGGAATGTTAACGAGAATTTCACGATGATAGGCGGCTTTAATACTTTGGACAATCTGCTCGATAAAGGGCTGTAATGCAAATGTCGTCATCTGGATCTTCGTCATTTCATTCGTCTTAGCCAGTGCGAGCATTTGTTCAATCATGGCTTTCATGTTGGTTGTTTCTTTTAAAATTGCTTCCAGTGCTTCTTCCGTAATTTTCGCATCTTGTGTACCGCGGCGTTTTAACAGCTTCGTATAACTTTCGATGACGGTTAACGGTGTTTTTAGTTCATGTGAGGCGTTGCCGACAAATTGCTGCTGTTTGTCATGGGCATCTTCCAACTGTGCCATTAAATGATTGTACGTCGTGGCCATTTGCGCAAATTCATCATTCGATTGCTTGCGGACAGGGATTTGCTCATAGCTGGACTGCTGAATATTTTTTTCCATCGTTGTTGTCAGCTGCTGAACGGGTTTTACGATCAGTCGAACAAACAGCTGGCTCGCCAAATAAATCGGAATAAGTGCTACAAGCGTCATCAACACTAAGATTATCAGCAGCCGGTTCATATTTTCGGTAATTGTCGGCAATGGCTGGATCAGCTTTGCCTCGGCAATTTCATCATCCGGTAAAATAATGGGTGCAGCAAGCGCGATATGGGGGATATCCCGTATTGTTTTTTCCGTGTAATGCTGTGCCGGATCAAGTTTATAATCAATTTTCTCGGATGTTTTTTGAAGCCTTTTTATTTGATTACCATCGCTGTCGTAAACGAAGATCGCTCCGTCAGTCGGGAGAAATGCTCCGAAAATCGAATCGATGCCATCTGTTGTGTCCAGTGCGCTAATGGCAGTCGTTAATTCATTTGCCCGTGCCTGTAATTGTTCAGCCTCTGTTGAAAAGGCAAACTCTTTATACAAATAATAAATACCTGTAAAACTGCCGATTAATATAACCGAAGTCAATAACATGGAAAACAGATTTACTTTCGTATTAAGTTTCATTTGTCGCTTCCTTTAATACATAGCCGACACCGCGAACTGTATGTAGTAGTGACGGTAAATTCAGATTTACCTCTAGTTTTTGACGCAAATAACGTACATATACGTCAACTACATTTGTATCCCCGTAATAGTCAAATCCCCAAACCGCATTCAGCAGCTGCTCACGAGACTGCACAAGTTTAGCATGCTTCATAAAATGCAGCAGCAAGTCAAACTCACGGGGAGTCAAATCGATTTGCTGTGCTTGTCTTGTGACTTCACGTGTTTGCTCATTTAATGATAAATCCTGGAATGTATGGACAGTCGATGGTGTTGGCTCGGGAACGGATTTGTGTGAAAATCGCAATGCCACACGAATCCGTGCAAGCAGCTCATCGAATTCAAACGGTTTTGTTATATAGTCATTTGCCCCGTAATCAAGACCTGTTACTTTATCTTCTATATTACTTTTAGCGGTCAGTAAAAGGACCGGAACAGTTTCGTTATGTTTGCGAATTCGTTTCAGTACTTCCAAACCGTTCAGCTCCGGAAGCATCACATCAAGCAATACTAAGTCATACTCGTCTTCATGAAATTTCAGCAAACCGTCCGTACCGGTATGTGCGATAGCTGTTTCATAGCCTTCAAATCCCAGCTCCAACTGCAATACACGTGCTATCTGCTGTTCATCTTCCACAATTAAAATTTTTGACATCCAAAACACCTACTTCTATCTGTTTTGTATCCATCGTATTGTAAAAGAGGCGGTATTGGCAATGGAGAACTGCTATTCGTTGAAAAATGATCGAAAAGGGGTAGCGATGCTTGGGATAAAACTTCCATTTCATGTTACTCTATTTACAGGGGGTGTAAAATAATGGATTATATTGAATTGAAAAACTTCAAGCTGCGCTATTTTATACTGTTTGCGATTGGTATATTCATAGCAAGTTTTACCTTGTTATTTATAACCGATATTCCGGCCAGTGAAGAGTGGATTACATTTTTTGTTTCGGTCAGCTGTTTAATGTACTTGATGCATCAAACAAAAAAATGGAATTTCACATATAATGAACAGCCGGTTCAAACGACGATGACAAAAGGGCGCTGGGCAAAATATTTATCGATTACAGCATGCTTCCAACTGATCACCGTTGTGTTTACAACAATTTTGTTAACAATCTTATATCTCGTTTTCGAAGAACATATACGGGAACTGTTTTCATTCTTTCCGATGATGGATTTGGAAGAGGTGCGGCCATCACTGCTCGTATACATACTGTTTTTTATTAATATTTGTATACTTGCACCGATTTATGAGGAAATATTATTCAGAGGAATCTTGCTTCGCCGTTTCACATTGAGATGGAGTCCGCAAAAGAGTATTATTATTTCTTCTATTATATTTGGCATTATCCACCTCAACCCGATCAATGTCGTATTTGCCTTTGCATTAGGCTGTGTGCTTGGCTATGTGTATCTTAAGACTAAAAATATCGTAATACCAATGCTTTTACATAGTTTTAATAATTTCCTGGCATATATCCAGTTTGTTTATACAAATCAAACGACAGAAATTGATTTACCGACAACAGAAGCAGCCCGACAAGAATTGTTGATAAATGTGGCGTTCTTTTTCATTTTGACGGCTGTTATTATCTTTTTACTCGTCAAATACTATAAAAACTTCCGTCAGTTAAAAAATCCGGCTCCGAAGTTGGAGGAACAAACGGATATCGAAACGGTTTAGCTGGTTATGTACATTAAAATATCAGGTTGAGATATAATCTAAAATGCCAATTTTCTCTCAGAGAAAATTGGCATTTTGCTGTGCATGAAAATTGATTTCCATTCCGGGACGCTTTCCGCGGGCGTGGCCTGAGCCTGTAGTCTCAGGCGTCACGCTATTCCCGCTGGAGTCGCCCTCCATTCCAATCAATTTTCTTGAATGGTCGTTTCTTACAAAAAAATGTCCTTTATCAAATCAAAAATCTACTTCTGTATCAAAATATAAAATCACACGTTAAGCATTTGTCCGAACACGCCCTGGTTTTCAATTAATTCTTGGCGTTTTCCTTGTTCGATGATTTTCCCTTGATTTAAGACGATGACATAGTCGACTTTGCGGATTGTATTCAGGCGGTGGGCGATGATAAAGCTCGTACGGTCCTCCATCAGCTTCTCGAGTGCTTCCTGAATATGCAGCTCCGTCACAGTGTCGATACTGCTTGTCGCTTCATCCAATAATAAAATTTTCGGATCTGCCACAAAGGCACGGGCGATCGATAACAGCTGTTTTTGCCCTTGGGAAATCTGGCTGCCGTCCGCACTTAAAATCGTATCGTATTTTTCCGGCAGCTTATCGATAAATGTATGGGCATTCGCTTTTTTCGCAGCCTCATAAATTTCTTCATCTGTTGCATCGAGCTTACCGTAGCGGATATTTTCTTTAATCGACATTTCAAACAGGAACGGATCCTGCAGGACGAATGCCATTTGACTGCGCAGGCTCGCCTTCGAAATCTCTTCTATTTCCATATCGTCAAATACAATTTTCCCGTCGGTTTTTTCATAAAGTCCTGTCAACAGCTGCATGATCGTTGTTTTCCCGGCTCCGGTTTGACCGATCAGTGCAACCGACTGCCCGGATTTCACTTCAAAGGACACATTTGACAGGGTAGGGGAGGAAGCTTGTGCGTCATACTGGAACGTAACATTTTGGAAACGTACATTGCCTAGCAGTTCCACATTTTCCCCTTCAATTTCATCTTCTTTTTCATCCATGATCAAGAAAACGCGTTCCGCTCCGGCCAAAGCTGAAAGAACGGTGTTGAACTGGTTGGCCAAATCATTTAACGGACGGGTAAACTGTCGTGCATACTCCGTGAAAATAATAATAGTCCCGATTGAAATATGACCGTAATAGGCAAATAAACCACCGGCCAATGCGACAATCGCAAAGCTTAGACTGTTCAATGTGTTCATTACTTTCGGAATGAACCCTGAATACGTTAATGCCCAGAAACCAACTGTGCGAATGCGAGAATTTTTCTCGTCAAATTGACGCAGCATTTCCGTTTCCTGTGAAAAGGCTTTAACGACGTGCTGACCGGTAATGGATTCTTCGATTAATCCATTCATTTCACCGATTGCTGCTTGCTGCTGTTTAAATAGCAGGCTTGTGCGTTTTGTAATCCAGCGCATCCCGTAGAACATAAGCGGGACGATCAGCATTGTAATCAGTGTCAATAACGGACTGAGCCAAAGCATAACGGCAACCGTACCTGTTAATGTCAAAATACTTGAGACAACTTGGATAAAGGCACTGTTTAATGTCGAACTGATTGTTTCAATATCGTTCGTCGCACGGCTCATTAATTCCCCGTGTTTCCGTTTATCGAAAAAGCGCAGCGGGAGTTTGAAAAAGTGACCATATAGCTGTGTACGAATTCGAAATACGGTTTGCTGGGCGATGCCGACCATCCAATAGTTTTGGAAATAGCTCGCCAAACTGTAAAGTAAATATACGACCGCCAGCCCGTACAGCCAATAGGAAAGCTGGCTAAGTGAACTGCCATCAATAAACTGGTCGATCAGCCGTCCGATGATGAACGGGCCGATCAACGCAAACGCTGAGCTTAACACGACAAGCAGCAGAACAATAAACAGGAGCATTTTCTGTTCGGCTACAAAATCGAAAATACGCTTTAGTGTATACGTCCAGTTTTGGGCACGTTCACCTTTTTTCTTTTTGCCGCTTGCGTTTTGGATTTGTTCTTTTGTGATAATCGGTTCATAGTTGAAAAACTTCATTAGGCAAGCACCTCCTGCTGTGAAGCAACAATTTTCGCATACAGATCGTTCGTTGCCATTAATTGTTCATGTGTGCCAAACCCATGCAGTCGGCCTTCATCAATAAGCAGTATGCGATCGGCCGTTTGTGCTGTCTGTATTTTTTGGGTGACAACAAGCATTGTGATAGCCTCCTGATCGAGTGCTTCCCATAATTTCTGCTCTGTCGCGACATCGAGTGCTGAAGTACTGTCATCTAAAATTAGTAATGATGCCGGTTTTAACAGGGCACGGGCAATGGCTAAACGCTGTTTTTGACCACCGGATAAATTGATCCCGCGCTGTCCGATCATCGTCCCATACTGTTCATCAAAGCTTTCGATTGAGTGATGAATTTGCGCTTTTTCCGTTGCGTCAATAATTTGCTCGATTGTCGCATCGTTTTGCCCCCATCGTAAATTGTCCGCAATCGTACCCGAAAACAGAAGGGATTGCTGCGGAACATAGGAAATCGAGCAGCGTAACTGCTGCAATGGGATATCCTTTATATTTTGATCATTAATAAAAATATCACCACTGTTCGGTTCGTAAAAATGCTCAACCAATTGTAAAATAGTCGATTTTCCTGAACCGGTTGCCCCCATAATGGCGATTTTTTCGCCGTTTTCAATAGAAAATGACAAGTTTTGAAGCGTATACTGCTCTGTCGTCGGGTAACGGAATGAGACATTGTCAAAACGAATCGAGAATTTTTCCAGGGCAGGGGCTTCATCTTTCTGTACTTCCTCTATGCCTTCCTCAACATCTAAAATCTCTTCGATACGCTCAGCAGATGCTTTGGCGCGGGCATAAGCAATAATGATAAATGAAAAAATAGAAAATGATGCCGTCATGCGGAATGCATAGTTAATAATAGCGGCCAAGTCACCGGCAAGAATATCATTGTCACGGATCGCATCTGCCCCAACCCAAATGACGATCAGCAGACTGATATTCATAACAAACTGAAGAACAGGCAATGCAATTTCCATGACACGTGTCGCTTTAATCGTATCGAATTTCAAGTTTTCTGCAACGGATAAAAAGCGGCTTTCTTCATATTGTCCACGCATATACGCTTTAATCAAACGGACAGCCTGCAATCCTTCCTGAAGCTGGCGATTCACAAAATCAAGTCGCTGCTGTACTTGTGCGAACAGCTTGATTCCTACTGATACCATCCATACAAGGAAGATAAGGAGAAATGGAAAGCTGACACATAAAATGAGCGCAAGTTTCGCATTGATAACAAACGCCATAATAAGTGAACCGATCGTCATTAACGGAGCTTTCATCGCAATCCGCAGCATCATAAAGACGATGTTCATCGTTTGTGTAACATCGCTTGTCAGGCGAGTAATAAGCCCGGAAGTAGGGAATGTCAGGTAGGTCGCCATCGTCAGCGATTGTATTTTACTGTACAATGCTTTACGCAGATCAAAGCCGAAACTATGGGCGACATGCGCAGAGAAGAAGGAGTTGAGTACTCCGCTTATGAAAGAGAATAGGGCTAAAGCAAATAAACAGCCACCCCAAAACGCGACATTATGTAAATTTTCTTCAAGCAGTCCTTCATTAATCATCCTTGCCATGAAGAGCGGCTGGATGAGATCGCTCGCCAGTTCCAGCAGCATCAGAAAGAAGGCGATTGCTGCAGGCCATTTATAGCGCCTCATAAATTGGAAAATCGTTTTCATTTGTTAACTCCTTATAATAAATTCACTGAATTTTAACTCTATTATGCCATTTCATCAATCGGAACTCAATGAAAATATTTCGAGACTCTAAATATATTATGGGCACCAAAAAGGGGAGTTATCGTAAAAGTGAATTTCCTTTTACATAACTCCCCGAGTTTTCAATTAATCATGTACTAATGTTTGGGCAACAGCCGGATTTTTCTCGACTTCATGCAGCTTGTTGAAAGATGCGATCGCTACTTCCACCATCTCGTCTTTCGGCTCTTTTGTTGTTAACAGTTGCAGCCATAATCCAGGATAGCCCAGGTAACGTAAAACCGGGATTTCACGAACGGCATTTGTCGCCTGTAATACTTCAAAAGAAATACCGATGACAACCGGGATCAATAAAATACGGCTTACAAGACGGACCCAAAGCGGATCGACTGGTACGAAGAAATATGTAAACATACCTACAATTACGGTAAATAAAATAAAGCTTGAACCGCAACGATAATGCAGTCGTGATTGTTTTTGAACATTTTCGACCGTTAAGTCAAGACCTGCTTCATAACAGTTAATGACCTTATGTTCGGCACCATGGTATTGGAATACGCGTTTAATCAACGGCGTCATCGCAATAATCTGCAAATAGGCAAGCAGTAAAACTAATTTAAAGCCGGTTTCGATAAAAATCTGAACCGTTTTACCCGGGAACCAAGGTTTTAAAAATTCTGCCAAAAACATCGGCACTAATGTAAAGACAAACTTACCGAATAAAAATGAGAGCACACCAATAACGGCTACCCCTAAAATCATCATTAACTTCGATGGCTCTTCACCACTGTTTTCCTCTTCTTCGCCTGGAGTAACATCATAGCGGTCAGAAGCAAATTGCAGATGGCGTGACCCAAAACCTGCCGATTCGATTAATGCGACAACTCCGCGTACGAAAGGAATTTTTTTCAGCTTTTGAAAAATAGGCTTTTTCTCTTTTTTTACATGGAAATAATCGATGGAATCGTCATTTCGACGGATTGCCGTTACCATATGATCTTGACCAGTGAACATAACACCTTCCAAAAGCGCTTGCCCACCATATACTGGCGCATTATTACTCACTTGCTCGACACCACTCTCTTATAAAATTTCAATCTATTTTTAGGTAGGAGAATGGAATCTATCCATCTCTTTTCTTTGCTGTACCCTCATATTGTACTAAATTTTGGAGAAAAGCACTATCCATTCGAATAGTTTTTTTACAATCGGTCATACTGAGTCAAAAAAAGGAGTTTTTGTCATGCATTTGTTTGTCACGGCATTATTTACATCATTTATTGTAACTGTCAGCTTAAAAGGCTTGCACTTATTTGATTTTATTAAATGGCATCCGGTTTCATTTCTGAAAAAATTGGAATGGTTCGAATGGACGGCATTCGAGCGTTGGGTCATTTTATTTTTAATTATCGCCATTATTGCGTTTATATTGCTGGTTGTAACACAGCTGCTTGTTATGGTACCGCCATTTTTACTATCGGTTATTTTGGGAATTGTCTTTGCAGCAATACTGGAGTGGCAAATCTTGAATCTACCTATTGAATGGGCTTCTTTCAAAAAATTCTCCATCCCATTTTTTGTTGTAGTGGTAACTTCGATGCGCTTAATCGTCGAAACGGCCAGATACCGTACCATCACATTATTTCGTTAGTCGAAAGTATTGATGTCTGAAAAGTCTGTGATAAAATAGGGGCAGTATAAAAAGAAGCGTTCACACTGAAGCTGCTACTATTAAAAGTCCCTTTTTAACACTTTGCAAAGTGATTGGGTGCTTTAAAAAATAGGAGTATTGTTTCGCGTGCCGCCAAAGTTTCTGCAAATGAATGCAGGACAAATTTGCAGATTCGGCAATTTAATGCCAGCTGCAAGTTTTTACAACAAACAAAAGGGGAATGAAAACAGATGAAACTTACTAAACTACGTCAAGCACTAATCGAAAACAATGTCGAAGCAATACTCATTACGAATGAATACAACCGCCGTTATATGACAGGCTTCACTGGTACGTCCGGTGTTGCAGTTGTTTCCCAGCAGGATGCTGTATTTATTACAGACTTCCGCTATATAGAACAAGCATCAGAGCAAGTAAAGGAATTCCGTGTCGTTCAGCATAGCGGTCCGATCCATGAAGAAGTGGCAAAACAAGTGGCGGCAATGGGTGTAAAATCATTGGCATTCGAAAAAGATGCTTTTGCATATGGTACATATGAAGTATACAATTCGGCAGTGAATGTTGATTTCGTGCCAGTTTCAGGTTTAATTGAAAAAATTCGCTTGATTAAGACCGAAGAAGAGATTAATATTATTAAGGTTGCATGTGAAATTGCAGACAATGCATTTACACATATTTTAAATTTCATCAAGCCTGGCATTACAGAGCTTGACGTATCGAATGAATTAGAATTTTTCATGCGTAAACAAGGTGCTGCAAGTTCTTCGTTCGATATTATTGTTGCAAGCGGATTACGTTCTGCATTGCCGCACGGTGTTGCGACAAACAAAATTATTGAAACGGGCGATTTTGTAACACTTGATTTTGGTGCTTACTATAATGGTTACATTTCGGACATTACACGTACAATCGCTGTAGGCCAACCATCAGAGAAGTTGGTAGAAATGTACAATGCTGTGCTCGAGTCTCAGCTTCTTGCGCTTGAAAAAGTTGGTCCGGGTATGACAGGGATCGAAGCGGATGCTGTAGCACGAGATTATTTAAAATCAAAAGGCTTAGGCGAAGCATTCGGTCACTCGACTGGTCACGGTATCGGCCTTGAAGTTCATGAAGGACCCGGGTTATCATTCCGTTCCAATACGGTGCTGGAGCCTAATATGGTTGTAACAATTGAACCGGGAGTATACATTCCTGGAATTGGTGGCGTTCGAATTGAGGACGATATTTTAATCACAAAAACGGGTAATGAAGTACTAACACATTCGACTAAAGAATTAATCATTTTATAATTTGGAGGAAATAATTCATGATCTCAGTAAACGATTTCCGTACAGGTTTAACAATTATCGTTGACGGTAACTTATTCCGCGTACTAGAATTCCAACACGTAAAACCAGGTAAAGGTGCTGCATTCGTACGTTCTAAATTACGTAATCTACGTAACGGCAACGTAACAGAAAAAACTTTCCGTGCTGGTGAAAAAGTAGAAAAAGCAATGATCGAAAACCGCAAAATGCAATATTTATATGCACAAGGTGATGAGCACGTATTCATGGACTTAGAGTCATATGACCAAACTACATTAGCTGCTGCTCAAATCGAAGACGAACTTTACTACTTATTAGAGAACATGGAAGTTCATATCCAAACATATTCAGGTGAAATGTTAGGTCTTGAATTACCAAACACAGTAACTTTAGAAGTTGCTGAAACAGAGCCGGGCATTAAAGGCGATACAGCTTCAGGCGGTTCAAAACCAGCTAAAATGGAAACTGGATTAATGGTAAACGTACCATTCTTCGTTAACCAAGGCGACAAATTAATCATCAACACAACTGAAGGCACTTACGTTTCTCGCGCATAATTGTACTGAAACAAAGTGATGAAGGCAGGGATATTGTAGCAATACAATATTTCTGTCTTTTTTGTTTTGCAGCTTTAGGAAAGCAATGAAATATTTATTCCAAATTATAGCTTGATGATGGAAGGGTAGGTATAATCGAAGAAAGGAGTGGATTGTGTATGGTGGCAAAATTACCGATTGATAAACCGATTGTACAGGCACCAATGGCAGGCATTACAACCCCTGAATTTGTGGCGGCATGCTGTGAGACAGGTGTATTAGGCTCGATTGGCGCAGGGTATTTGAACGGCGCGGAAACGAAGCAGTTTATACAGGGAGTGAAAGCATTAACCGCAAAACCTTTTAGCGTGAATCTGTTTGTTCCGGAACAGCCGAAAACAGATCCTCAATTACTGCGACATGCAAGGGAAGCATTACAGCCAATCTGTGATGAGCTGAATATTGATATCCCGGCAGCTATCCAAACATCCGACGTTTTTCGAGACCAAGTACAGGCGATTCTTGACGAAGACGTTATGATCGTCTCCTTCACATTCGGTTTACCTGACGACGAAACATTATCAGTACTTCAACAAAAGGGCGTATACTTGATCGGCACAGCAACTTCAGTGGAAGAAGCGATTGCAGTTGAACAGGCTGGGCTGGATGCAGTCGTTGTCCAAGGAAAAGAAGCTGGCGGACACCGTGGCTCATTTACAGAACCAATGGCACTTCATTCAACGGCTGATCTGCTGAAAGCTGCAAAAGAAAATGTTTCAATTCCTGTCATTGCTGCAGGCGGGATTATGACAAAGCTACAAGTTGCTGACATGCTTGCGTTAGGGGCATCGTATGTGCAAATCGGTACGGCGTTACTGACGGCAACCGAATGTACGGCTCCAAAACTACATAAAGAGGCAGTTTTAACTTCCGGAGAACAAGCGACAACATTGACGAAAGCATTTACCGGCAAATATGCGCGCGGGTTGAAAAACAGATTTACGGAGCAATTAAAAGAAGCGACTACTGTTCCATATCCGGTCCAGCATTATTTGACACAACCGATTCGAAAAGAAAGTGCCCGCCAAAACAACCGCGAATATATGTCTCTTTGGATGGGGGAAAATAGCTATTTGGCTATAGAAGCATCCGTTAAAGAGATTATCGAAACTCTCTTACCGTAAAAATTTTTACACTGACGACAAAGGATAAAAACTTTCTCGTCGGTGTTTTTTTGTGCTTATTTGTTTGGATATTGCATATAGTTTCGTTAAGGAAGGAGGGCTTTATTGGAATTACAAGATGTGCTTCGTGTTGCAGGGATTGGGTTGATTATTGCACTTCTTCATTTATTCTTCGAGCATCTAGGAAAAAAAGAGTTTTCGTTTTTCTTGTTTTTCATTGCGTACCTATACATGACGATTGAATTAATTCGATTTTTGCGCTTGTTCTTTCAAGAAATTGTCGTATTTTTTCAATGGTTGACGGCCGTCTAGCTAAATGATTGCGCTATTTGCAAGTGTCATTTATTTAGTTCTGTTTTTAATTTTAAAACAGACGATGGACAAGCTGCATTCAATCATTGTCGTCATCGCGTTCTTTATTTTTTTCCAATTTGTTGTCCGAGAGCAACTCATCCCGCTTTGGCAGCGACTCGCAGTTATTTTCAATAATGTTCCATACAGTAAGGGGCTGCTTTTCACGGCATTACTTTTTTTGCTGAATGAATTAATCTGTCAGCTATTAGATCAATTTGAATATGAAGCTTTTGCGACATTAGTTACGTTGTCCATTCGCATGACCGCAGTGTTATATTGGATCAATCTGCTACAACCGAAATTTCAGCTATTAATCCAATTATTAGAAAGGCTACAGTAATGCAGACAATTTATTCGATTTTTACAGAACCCATTCAATCTTTATTGTTTTCCTTGCTGCTTGTAGCGATTTATATTTTGATGTATTTACTGCTACTGGCTTTAGTACCGAATGAAACCGTGTTGATTGAACAGTTGTTTATTATTTTGTTTATCGTAGTATTTGCACAAAATGTCGTCGATGCCTTTGTTGTGTTGTATGAGCTCATTGCCATACTTCAAAATTTCTTTATGGCTATTTTGCCGATCATGTCATTGATGCTGTTGACGATTCAAACCGTGTTTACGGCGATCGCATGGAACCCGATTATCATCCTATTTGTCCAAGTTATTTTATTTGTCAGTACACATGTAACAATACCTGCACTTGTCCTCGCATTAATATTTGATGTATGCACAAAAATATATCCGGCCATTTCCTTTTCAAAAGCTGCAGATCTTATACGTTCCTCCATATTAAGCGTCATGATTGCGTCAGTCGTAGCATTGACTTCGATTTTGACGCTTTCCGGTATCGCCTTTATTCAGCTGAATGATGCGTTGAAATCTCCTATCAAAAAATTAATCGAGCAAAATATTCCATTAATCGGCAGTTTGATTGTTGAGGGACTGTCCTTTTTCCAAAAAACCCAGTCAACCGTATCGACCTTTGTCGGACTGTCCTTTTTAACAATTATTTGGGGTGCGGCTTTTTATCCGGCGACGGTGCTTTTGCTGCACGCACTGCTGTTCAAAATTATTGGTGCCATAATTGAACCGTTTACAAATATGCGTATGAGCGGTCTGTTTGATGATGTTGGAAAGACGATGTTTGTATTATGTGCAGTTGCCTTTTTGCTTGGCTTCGCAATTATGTTTATCGTACTGTTATTTATTTTCTTTATGCAGATGTCCATGGGGGGAAAAACGTGATCCAATTATTTCTTTTTATTTTACTGGGCAGCAGTCTTCTTATCTTCGCCGATGAGCGGCAATGGCAAGTATATGTAAAGCTCGCATTGTATTTATTCGTGACAAGCACAATTCTTTCATTGTTTGCATAACCGGTTTGTTTCGTTCATACATTATGTTGAAATCTAGTAGAGAAGGGGGCGTAACGCTTAATAATGTGGAAAAGAAACAAGCGAATCGTCCTATCTTATTAATTGTCATTGCCGTAGTTTTCATTATTTTTTTATTCATGTTTCTATCACAATCGGAGAAAGGGGAAAGTAATAGCTCAAATGAGGAACAGCTTGCCAAATTATTAAGTGAAATTCAGTCAGTCGGACAAGTCCAGGTTTATTTTCATTATGATCAACAAAGTGAAAAGCAATTTTTGTCTGTCTCACAACAGCAAAAACTATCCGGTGTCATCATTGTGGCACAAGGAGCGAATAGCACCGACGTGAAAACCATGCTAAAGGAAACAGTTGGGCATGTTCTGCAAATTCCGTCGCATCGTATTCAAGTAGTGCCAATGCAAATTAAGGGGGAAAACAAGTGAAAGTGAAAAAGCGAACAGTATGGTTCTTAACAGTAGTAAGTTTAGCTGCGGTAATTTCTGTATTTTATATTTTTGAAGACAATACGCCGAATATTTTAACGATCTTCTCTGATGAAACGATTGATGAAACAGATATTTTAGGGGTTAATCAAAACCTGACACAACCCGTTAACTCAGAAAGCGACTTATTCCAGGAAGTACGTTTAGAGTTAGCGAACAAACGCAGCCAGCAAAAAGAACAGTTGACGCAAAAGATTGCTGCTGATGAATTTACAGCAGAAGAAAAGAATGAGGCATTCAATGAAATGGATGAACTGATCAAGTTGGAATCATCGGAAGCGATGCTGGAAATGCTTATTAAATCAATCGGCTATTCAGATGCCCTTGTCCGAATTGAAGGAGATAAGGTGGCTGTACGAGTTATGTCAGATGAAGTATCCGAGAAATTGGCAGATGAAATCTTATACGTTGTGCGTTCTGAATTTAAAGATTACGTAAATGTTAGCGTAGAATTCGAACCTTTTAATTAAAAGGACGTCATATTAATGTAAAGCAGAAAATGTGTTATATAGCAGATTGAAATATTTTTCTTTGTCTTAATATACGATTGTTCTGCTTTATGCCTATTTTTGAGCTATTTAAAATTATTTGTTTCAAAATAGTCCGAAAAATTATAAAATAGGGTTTGTATTGTTATTACTTTTTTTTAAGGGAGAGTTAAGAATGTTCAAAGTTCAAGAAATCCGAGAAATTATTAAATTAGTAGATGCTTCATCAATCGACGAGTTTGTATATGAAGCGGACGGCGCAAAGGTTAAACTAAAGAAAAACAACGGTGTTACAGAAGTAGCAGCTCCTAAAAAAGTACAAGAAGCAGCACCGGTTGCAGCAGTAGCGGCACCAGCTCCAGTACAAGTAGAAGCGGCACCAGCTCCAGCTCCTAAAGCAGAAGCACCAGCAGCACCAGTAGAAAACACGGCTGATTTACATAAAATCACGTCTCCTATGGTTGGAACATTCTATCAGGCTCCAAACCCGGAATCACCAGCATATGTAAAAGTAGGCGATAAAGTAGGCGAAGAGTCAATCGTTTGTATCGTAGAAGCGATGAAGTTATTCAACGAAATCGAAGCTGAAGTTAAAGGTGAAATCGTAGAAATCTTAGTTCAAGATGGCCAATTAGTAGAATACGGTCAACCATTATTTTTAGTAAAAGCTGAATAAGGAGCGTATATACAAATGAAAAAAGTATTAATCGCAAACCGAGGCGAAATTGCAGTACGTATTATTCGTGCATGTAAAGAGCTAGGTATTCAAACGGTCGCAGTATATTCTGAAGCAGATGCGGATGCATTGCATGTAAAGCTTGCGGATGAAGCATACTGTATCGGACCAAAGTTATCGAAAGATTCGTATTTAAGTTTCCCGGCAGTTTTAGGGGTAGCGCAAAAAACAGGTGCTGACGGGATCCACCCAGGATATGGTTTCTTGGCGGAAAACGCAGCATTTGCTGAAGCTTGTGAAAACGCGGGTATTAAATTTATCGGTCCTTCTTCGGATGCGATTAAAATCATGGGGATTAAAGACGTTGCACGTGACACGATGGAAGCGGCAAACGTTCCGTTAGTTCCTGGTACAGGCATTGTACCGAGTATCGAAACAGGTAAAGAATGGGCTGCGAAAATCGGGTACCCGGTCATCATTAAAGCAACTGCTGGTGGTGGTGGTAAAGGGATCCGTGTTGCACGCACAGAAGAAGAGCTTGTAAAAGGAATCGAAATTACTCAAAAAGAAGCAGCGGCTGCATTCGGCAACCCTGGTGTTTACTTAGAGAAATTCATCGAGTATTTCCGTCACTGCGAGATCCAAGTATTAGCGGACAGCCATGGTAATGTTGTACACCTTGGCGAACGTGACTGTACTGTACAGCGCCGCATGCAAAAGCTTGTAGAAGAAGCGCCGTCTCCGGCACTATCTGAAGAGCGCCGTGCAGAAATGGGCGAAGCCGCTGTTAAAGCAGCGAAAGCTTGTAACTATGAAGGTGCTGGTACAATCGAGTTCATCTACGATTACCAGGAAGATCGATTCTACTTCATGGAAATGAACACACGTATTCAAGTTGAGCACCCTGTAACAGAAATGATCACAGGTGTTGACTTAGTACAACAACAATTAAAAATCGCTTCTGGTCAAGAACTGCCGTTCAAGCAAGAAGACATCAAAATCAACGGCTGGGCAATTGAATGCCGTATCAACGCCGAAAATGCATACAAAAACTTCATGCCTTCAGCAGGTACTGTAGATACGTATGTAGTACCAGGCGGTTATGGAGTACGTATCGATTCTGCGGTTTATGCAGGTTATACGATCCCGCCATACTACGATTCAATGGTCGCAAAACTGATTGTTCATGCTGACACTCGTGAAGAAGCAATCGCGAAAATGAACCGCGCGTTATCAGAATTTGAAGTAGCCGGACCTGGAATTAACACAACAATTCCATTCCACCAAGCTTTAATGAACAACGACGTATTCAAATCAGCGAAATTCAACACGAAGTTCCTTGAAGAGAATGATATTTTAGATGTGAAAGCGAAGGCTTAATCGGCTTTTACTCACGATTCGACCCTCTAATTTATTAGAGGGTTTTTTCATTTTAATTGAAACTATTTTACAGTTTTACCGTCTGTACGAGGAATAGCTATTAAAAGACTAAAAGAGGGGGGCAAAGAGGCAAATAGCTGTTCAGGGATTATAGCAACCGGAATGTTACCCTATCTAGAAAGTTTGGTATATGTTAAATATATCTGAATCTTTTAATTTTAAAAAATATAAAAGGAAGTGTAATAAGTACATATGAAAAAAATATTCAAACCATTGATCGGCGCAATTGCCATTGGTGCGATTACCCTATCTATCAATAATGATCAAAATGTATTCGCGAATGAGATAGCAGATGCATGTGACTATGATGTGACATCAAACGTAAACCCGGATCATGCCACTACCAACTGCCTGTTAACTGAAACAGCACTGAATTATAACGTCCCGCCTGAAATTGTGAAGGCAATAGCGGAAGGTGAAAGTGGAAATTGGCGTCATTTCGATAATAATGGCGAAGCAATTGTTACTGCTGATAATGGAATTGGCTTAATGCAAATTACTAATCAGGCAGGCTACATTGAAGAGAGGTTGAAAAACGATCTTGTCTATAATATTGAAGCCGGTGTAAGAATTCTTGATGGAATGTATGATCGATCGGATTTACCTAAAATCAATGGCGGTCATAAAGACGTCCTGGAATCTTGGTACTTCGCGGTTATGGCTTATAATGGCACGAAGCCGGAAAATAGTCCGATTGTGCAGGCAACTGGGAAAAGAAATGTAAACGCCTATCAGGAAAAAATCTTCGGGTTAGTTGAGAAATATGAATTAATCAACTTACAAGAGCTGCCTTTTACAAGTGATACTTTCCAATATGACTCTAACAGCAGAGATAATATTAAGTTTTTAGAAATGAACTATAACTTTGATTTACCGTTAACAAAATCAAAGTATTCTTTTAAAGTAGGTCAAAGAGTAAGTGCTACAGCGAATCCCTCATTTAGATCTCGACCTACAACAGGTAATGAGACTCATAAGGGTAATTTAAATAAAGGTGAAGTGGTTACCATTACGGGTCCTTTTGTATACGATGAGGTAGCAACGAAGAAAAATCATTTTGTCTGGTATCCGGTCAAAAGAAGTGATGGGTCAGAGGGATATGTAGCGTCTAGTTATCTAGACTACGTAGATTCAACAGCGACACCTGAGCCAACAACACCTCCTGTAACACCAGTAGAGCCTAACAAGGATTATTCACAGTACTTTAAGAAATTTGCTGACTTCCAAGATTTATGGTGGGCAGAAAGTATGATCTGGGCAATTGACAAAGGTTACATTAAAGGTGACAGCACAATTCGAAATGCAAAAACAAACAAATTAGAAACACATTTACTACCGAACAAACACTTAACAGAAGCGCACTTCCTGACTATCTTCTTCCGTTATGCGGAAAAAGATGCTTTAGCGAATGTAAAGAGCACATCATCTTGGGGCAGAAGCGGCGTGTACAACTTGGCGAAAAAGTATAATATGCCGGTACTGGCAAGCGAAAAAACAAAAGCCTCAAGAGATTTAGCAGAGAAAGGTATTAGACGCGGGAAATTGGCACAGTTGATGGTTTCTTATTACTATGGGAAAACAGTAAGCGAAGACACAGCAATTCAATTTTTCATCAAGAATGAGCTTACTACACAATCAATCAAAGAATTTAGACCTAACGATATTTTAACGCGTGCGCACATATCGGCATTTATACAGCGCTATGATTCATTTGTACAAAAGCAAAAATAAATGAAATTACAAAACGGTTGCTTCCTCAGCAACCGTTTTACTCATTTTACAGCTGTAAAATATCAAAATTTGGGTAAAGTATGAAAGAAGAAATGAGCGGTTCTAAGCAGAAGGATAAGGGAATTTTTCCTCGTTATTTAAAGGAAGAAAAACCTCGAGGAGAGAGCTATAAGGACAACGGTAAAAATTTCAGAAAATAACCAATTTTCCCTATTTAAAAAAATGCTCATAATGCATTGCATTTTACTATAATAACGAATATTATATATAAGTTCTTAAAAATTGTTCGTGTTTTGAAAAGAGGAATGCAAATGTTTCAGTTAAAAGAAAATGGGACGACAGTTAAGCGTGAATTATTTGCGGGATTAACAACATTTTTAACGATGGCTTATGTCATCATTGTTAACCCGATTATTTTATCAGGTGCTGGGGTTCCGGTTGATCAAGTATTTATGGCTACAATTATTGCAGCAGTTATCGGTACAGGCTGGATGGCGCTATGTGCGAACTATCCGATTGCCGTAGCACCGGGTATGGGATTAAACGCGTATTTTACTTATACTGTTGTATTAGCTTCAAATGGAGAAATTACGTATACTACTGCTTTTTCAGCAGTGTTTATTGCAGGTATTTTATTTATTATTATTAGTTTAACGCCATTCCGTGAAAAGCTCATTACAGCGATTCCGGAAAACTTAAAATTGGCGATCACTGCAGGGATCGGATTATTTATCGCGTTCATCGGACTGCGTATGTCAAAAATCGTTGTAGCGGATGAATCCAATTTAGTGAAGTTTGGTGATATTTCTGATCCTGCACCATTATTAACATTTATCGGGCTGTTCATTACAGTCGCATTAATGGCACGTAAAGTGAACGGAGCAATTTTTATCGGTATGATCGTGACGGCAATCATTGCCATGTTCACAGGACAGCTTACAATCGATAAAGTAGTGGCGCTTCCGCATTTACCGGAAGGCATCATTGTACTTAATCCAATCACTGCGATTTCTGAAGTAATCGAATACGGTTTATATGGTGTTATTTTTTCATTCATATTAGTTACATTATTTGATACGACAGGGACGTTAATCGGTGTATCAAAGCAGGCAGGATTATTGAAGGACGGAAAACTGCCACGCGCTCGTAAAGCACTTGTTTCCGATTCACTTGCAACAACTGCGGGTGCGATATTCGGAACAAGCCCATCTACAGCATATTTGGAATCAGGTTCTGGTGTTGCAGTAGGTGGCCGTACAGGTTTAACAGCATTAACGGTTGCTGTACTGTTCATCGTTGCTTCATTTTTCGGACCGCTTGTCGGTTCATTATCAGGTGTGGCGGCTATTACTTCACCTGCATTAATCATCGTTGGTAGTTTAATGATCGGTGTCGTTAAAAATATGAAGTGGGATGAAATTGAAGAGTCGTTCCCTGCATTTTTAGTCATTTTATCAATGCCGCTTACTTCAAGTATTTCTACAGGGATTGCACTAGGTTTTATTAGCTATCCATTAATTATGCTTATAAAAGGCCGTGGACGCGAAGTACATCCGCTAGTATATATTTTCGCCGTTCTGTTTATTTTACAGTTAATCTATTTACCACATTAATAAAGGTGCTGCTTCTTCTTGAAGCGGCGCTTTTTTATTTAATTTTATTTCAAATAAATAGATGGATTTTTTTTACTTTAAATCGGATACATCTTTTTGACGTTTCTCTAAATACTAATGCAGAGGAAATTTATTAAGGAAGTGATAAAATGCAAAGAAAAAAATGGAAAAGAATTGCTTTTATTTTATTTTTAGTCCTTTTATTTATATTTGCAGCTATGTACGTTTTCAATAGTCTCGGGGAAGCGAAAGGACGCGACTATTATGAAGAAACAGGTCAAATTATTTGGGATATTCAAACGGATGAAAAGGTAGTGGCCCTGACATTTGATGATGGGCCACATCCGAAATATACTAGC
Organism: Solibacillus sp. FSL R5-0449; assembly: GCF_037975215.1. Taxonomy (NCBI): domain Bacteria; kingdom Bacillati; phylum Bacillota; class Bacilli; order Caryophanales; family Caryophanaceae; genus Solibacillus; species Solibacillus sp. FSL R5-0449. The sequence goes on along the minus strand of NZ_CP150239.1, from coordinate 2,052,990 downwards.
CAAATACTTGATTTACTTGAACAATATGAGGCAAAAGCAACGTTTTTTATCGTGGGGCAATTGGCTGAAAAAAGCCCCGAACTCGTTTTGCGAATGCATGAAAGTGGACATGAGATCGCCAATCATACGTACACACATCTCTTTACAAAATCAGTTTCTCCCATTATGGAAGAGGTTAATCAAACATCCGATACAATTTTCAGCATTACAGGGGTGAAACCGAATTTATTTCGGCCGGTCGAGGGACATTATACAGATGAACTCGTAAAAGAATCCGTTAAAAACGGCTATAAAATTGTTATGTGGTCATGGCATCAGGATACTGAAGACTGGAAAGATCCGGGTGTAAATAAAATAGTAAATACCGTATTGAACGGTCTTAGAAATGGAAATGTTGTGCTTTTCCATGATGGAGGGGGCAATCGGGAGCAGACGGTTCAAGCGTTGGAGAAAATTTTACCCAAGCTGAAAGAGCAGGGCTACCGGTTTATTACAATTTCACAAATGATCCGATTACAAAATGATACGAAACAACATATCGTAGAGGAGGAGAAGTGATGAAATACAGAATTGCATTGATGATGACAGCCATTTTCATCCTAGCATTTATCCCGGTTGCCGATGCATCAGCTGAAGAGGCCACCACCTTGACAAAGGAACAGCTAATTCAAAAAAGGATGGACTATTATATACAGCATGAAAATATATTATTGCCCTGGTATTATCTGGCTGCTGTCGATCAATTTGAACGCAATATCCAGGAAGTGCGAACGGATATACCAAAACGGGAAAGTGTCATAGCCATTCAATTTTCGGATGAATTTTGGTCCGGTATTTTAAATCCTGCGGGCGATGATACATCCCCGGTTTCGATTGCTTATTTTAATGGAAGCGGTAAGGACGGCAACGGAGATGGTGTGGCAGACCGGTCCGATGATGCCGATGCATTATATACATTAGCGAGCTATTTAAGACAGTATGGATATGGTGAGGATAATTTTAAATTGGCCTTATGGGATTATTATCAAAATGAACTTTCGGTCAATCAAATACTTGTAATTGCAAAATTGTATGAGAAATTCGGAACAATCAATTTAGATGATCATACATTTCCGTTATCCACTCATGCCGATTACAGCTATAGAGGAACATGGGGAGCAAATCGCGGCTGGGGTGGACGTAGAATCCATGAAGGCACAGATATTTTTGCACCTTACAACACACCGGTCTATTCAACATCATACGGTGTAATTGAAGTGATGGGCTGGAATCAGTTTGGCGGCTGGCGTGTCGGTATCCGTGATAACCATAACTCGTACCATTATTATGCACACCTCGCTTATTTCCAGAAAGGGCTTAAAGAAGGCGATATTGTGGAGGCAGGACAAATTATCGGCTATGTCGGAAGTACAGGGTACGGAAAAGAAGGAACAGCCGGAAAATTCCCGCCGCATCTTCATTACGGAATCTATAAATTTAACGGTCGTACAGAGTGGGCTTTTGATCCGTATCCAGCTTTGGCAAGATGGGAAAAAGAAGCGAAGCAAAGAAAACAATAATGAGGTATTCATTCTCGCTGTCTATAAAAGTGACGGTATCCCATATTCAATCCAAGTGGGCTTTTAGTGACATTGCTTCTGTTAACAGAAGTTAAATTTCTGAATAAGCTATGAGATCTTTGCTTTTATAGATAGGAGAAATAACATGAAAACAAACTTCATTTTTTTAGTATTGATCTGCCTTTGTTTACTTACAGGCTGTGAAAAAGAGTCGTATTCTGAGGCTTCCGATACGGTTCGTGAACAAGAACCGCAAATTGAAACTTCGACTACAGCACCATCGGAAAGTGAAGCGATTGTCGGAGAATATCCGCTTATTTATCCAGCTGTCATAACATTGCTCGATCCGAGAACAATGGAAATCGTGAAATCGTTCACACCGCAATTATTAGGATATGGAACGGATAACGAACTGTACGAGGCTAACGTAAAAAAAATAGCAAGGGAACTGGCAAGAGGGACTGAAAAAAGGACCGGCTATGATCAAACAATGGTTCTTCATAAAGTCGGGGATAATGGGGAGCTTATTGAAGGGATTCCCGGTATCGTATTAAAGGAAAGTGAATTGGTTGAAAAAATTTTAACAGCTTCACCTAAAGGAGATCATATATTTGTGCCTCTGTATATTTTGGAAACCAATCTGGATATAGATATTCCTTCACTGGATGAGGTGACCATTGCATCGTTTACGACTTATTTTAATGCATCAAAAACCGGAAGAAGCGAAAATATCCAACTTTCCTCTAAGGCAATCCATAATATTTTAGTGGGGGATGGCGATTACTTTTCTTTTAACACAATGGTTGGAGAGCGGACAGTGGAAAAAGGATATCAACCGGCACCTGAAATTATTAATAAGGAACTAGTAATGGGAATCGGCGGTGGAATTTGCCAAACCTCCTCGACATTGTTCAATGCTGTTGATCAGTTAGGAATTCGCATTACCGAAAGGCATCACCACTCATTGAATATCGGGTATGTACCAACAGGCAGAGACGCCACGGTTTCTTATGATTCGCTCGATTTCAAATTCCAAAATACGAGCGGGGCTCCGTTTTTAATTAAATCGTATTACAGTAAAGGTGCGCTGACAATCGCCATCACGACATCGCATCAATATAAAGATCTATTTAAAAAGCAATGACTAACTGCTCTTTATAAGGGCGGTTTTTTACTTTGCTGGTGTACCTTGATGGAAGAACATACGCCATGTACCGTTTTCATTGCGCCAAAGGGAGCTGCGGTTTTGCTTGTTGCCATTTGTGCGATTTGTCGTAACGAATCGTGTTTGCACAATCTGATCTGCAATTGCAATTGCCTGGAAGTCCGTAACGGTAAATAAGGATTCTTCAATGCCTTGTTCTGTTATCTCATTCAGTAGGAAAGATTTATCCATTTTGCCTCCGGAAGACCCGTATTCCAGAAAATCCTCGCTCAGGAGGCGGATAAAATCTTCCTTTTTGTAATACATGAGTTGCTGTTCAAGAAGCAAAAATTGATTGTTGAGTGCTGTCATAAATTATCCCCCATTCGAATTGACTATCAGTGGAACGATTTTCAATGTAAATCGTTTCTTTACATGGTATGATTTTGTCTTGTAGTTGTAAAGAAGGTTTAAGAAGGTGATTGTTATGTGGGAATCGATAAAATGGTTAATTCCGTCTGTTACCGCACCAACTGTAGCAGATGGTCTGGCGGCTGCAGCAATAATCGTCGCCGGTTTACTCATCATTCGATTCGTAATACGGCCGCTGTTATTTAAAATCGCGGACTTGTTCAATAAAAAAAATCATCCCGTTTTTGGAGACATAACGAAAAGTGTGTATCCATCAATACGTAACGCCATTATTTTCAGCCTGATTGTGATGGCGGTTTCTCTATTAGTCGAAGTATGGCTGTTTGATAATACGAAACTTGGTATTTATATCGATTCGGTGTATGTATTTTTTGCGTTTAAAGCGCTGTATGATGTACTTGGCTTTTATTTGAAAAATCCGCACCGATTTGAAACAGGGAAAGATCAGGATATTTTAACGCCGTTTTTCCTAAGGATGAGTAAAGTTGCAGTAATGGTCATTGCGATGTTTACAATTGCGTCACTGTGGAACTTTAATTTAAACGGGTTTTTAACTGCAATTGGACTTACAGGTGTTGCGCTCGCATTTGGTATACGTGACACGCTCGCCCATATATTCGGCGGTATGAGTGTTGCTTTGGATAAACCATTCCAAATCGGGGATTGGGTCATGTCGGGAGATGAAAAAATCGACGGCACGATTCAGGATATAAATTTGCGCAGTACGGTCATTCAAACTTCCGATAAAGGGACGGTCTATGTACCGAACTCGTATTTGGTCAACCGACCGATTTATAATTTGTCGACACGGATCGAAAGAAAGGTGGAGCATTTCCTCCATATTTCAAATGAAAATAGTGAGGAAAGCATTGTGAAGTTTTTGGAATCGGTACGAGAGCAAATTTCATTGCATCCGAAAATCTCGAAAAAAATCATCCATGTGGCAATGGATGAGCTGATGCCGACAAGCTGTCGTATTCTTATACGATATTTTGTCGAAACAAATGATACGGGTATTATGCTGGAGGTTCGTCAGGAAATATTATTTGTGGCAAAACATTACTGTGAAGTGTATGACATTAAACTTGTTGACCCGAATGACGGTCAGTATGCATGGAATAATGGATGACCGGCGCCAATTTTAGAAAATATGGCGTAACGGTTCTACATCCAGCGCGTAATTGTAGTATACTGAACATAAGGATTTAAAGTAACAAGCGTTAGAAATCCATTAGTTTACATAAGAGAGGATGTATCGCAAATGGCTGAGAAACAACAAGTAGCATTCGTACAACCAACACCGGTTGGTAAAGAAGAATTAGGAAAGATTGAAGTCGCGCCAGAAGTAATTGAAGTTATCGCAGGTATTGCTGCAACAGAGGTGGATGGAATCGCTGCAACACGCGGAAATTTCGCATCAGGTGTTGCCGAACGTTTCGGTAAAAAAGTTCATTCGAAAGGCATCAAGTCAGCAATGTCTGAAGAAGGCAATATTGTCATTGATGTATTTTGCACAGTGAAATATGGTTATGCCATTCCAAAAGTGGCGAAGGAAGTGCAAACAACGATTCGACAAGCCATTTTAAATATGACAGCCATTGAAACAAGCGAAGTGAACATCCACATTACAGGGATCCAGTTCGAAACTTCAAAAGACGCAGAATAACTGTATAAACAGGAACCGAGCTCATTTAATTGAGCTCGGTTTTTTTGTTTTCTCAAAAATAAAGAATTTAATTTAGAATGTTTTTTCATATTTTTGTGAATTTTAGGATATGAACAAGGCGAAAATAGGGTATAGACTAAAAGCTTCATTTGGTAAGGAGGAAAACGGTATGGGAAACTTTTCTGCAAATGCAAGAGAGCGACTGAAAGAAACATTAATAGAAGACACCTTTGATCTGTTTGTTATAGGTGGTGGGATTACAGGTGCGGGGATTGCGCTTGATGCCGCCACACGAGGTTTAAAATTAGGGTTGGCAGAGATGCAGGATTTTGCGGAAGGCACAAGTAGCCGATCGACAAAACTTGTACATGGCGGCCTCCGTTACTTAAAACAATTCGAAATAAAAGAGGTTGCGGAGCTTGGTCGAGAGCGGGCAATCGTTTATGAAAACGGACCACATGTAACAACTCCTGTATGGATGTTGCTTCCCTTCCATAAAGGAGGGACATTTGGTTCGTTTTCGACAGCGCTTGGATTGAAAGTATACGATATTTTAGCGAATGTTAAAAAGGATGAAAGACGTTTTATGCTGTCCGCAGATGAAACGATTGCCCGGGAACCGCTTATAAAAAAGGACGGTTTGCTTGGCGGCGGTGTTTATGTAGAATACCGTACAGACGATGCACGTCTGACAATCGAAGTAATGAAGGCAGCGGTTGCCAACGGGGCAATCGCAATGAATCACTTGAAAGTTGTCGGGATTGAGGCGAATAACGTGGCCTTTTCTAAAGTGACGGTGGAAGATCAGCTCACTGGTGAACAATACGAAATCCGAGCGAAAAAAGTCGTCAATGCGGCAGGTCCATGGGTTGATGATGTGCGCAAATTAGATGGTGAACTTAGTAACAAGCATCTCATTTTATCGAAAGGTGTGCATCTCGTTTTTGACGAAGATGATTTCCCGTTGCAGCAGGCGATCTATTTTGATACCGAAAAAGATGGACGGATGATTTTTGCGATTCCGCGGGATGGCAAAGCGTATGTAGGGACAACAGATACATTTTATGAGGGGGATCCTGCAGACATAAAAGTAACGAAAGAGGATCGACAATATATTATGGATGCGATTCATTACATGTTCCCTCAACTTCAGCTGACAGAAGATAAAATCGAGTCGGCATGGGCAGGGGTGAGACCGCTTATCCATGAAGAAGGTAAGGGACCGTCGGAAATTTCACGTAAAGATGAAATTTGGCAATCGGATAGTGGCCTTATTACGATTGCTGGCGGGAAACTAACTGGCTACCGTAAAATGGCGGAAAAAATTGTCGACCTTGTCGTAAAACAATTAAACGATGAATACCAGCTGAAATACGGGAAATCGATTACAAAAAATCTTCCTATTTCGGGTGGGGAAACGAGCGGCTCGAAGTTTTTTGAATCGTTTGTTGAAAAACGTACGGTGAAAGGCCAGGACCTTGGTTTAACAGAAGAGCAAAGCCGTTATTTAGCGAAATTTTACGGTACAAATGTTGATAAAGTATTCGATTACATTAAACAGGCAAAAGGTAAATTACCGCCGATTGTTTACGGTCAGCTCTATTATGCGATCAACGAGGAATCTGCATGTACGCCGAGTGACTTTTTCGTTCGTCGTACCGGTGCGCTATTATTTAATATCCACCTGGTAAAACAATATAAACAGCATGTAATTGATGAAATGAGCGACTACCTCAACTGGACTGTTGAAGAAAAGCAGCAGCATACAGATCAACTAGAACAGGAACTACAAAACGTAACAATGACTTAGTGAAAAGAGGCGAAGGGAATGTCAACATTTTTAGCAGAATTAGTAGGAACAATGATCTTAATTGTATTAGGTGGCGGGGTTGTTGCTGGTTCCTTGCTGAAATTTTCCAAAGCGGAAAATAGCGGCTGGGTCGTTATTACGATCGCCTGGGGTTTTGCCGTAGCAATCGCGGCATATACTGTAGGCGGAATCAGTGGTGCGCATCTAAACCCTGCATTGACAATAGCATTTGCAACAATTGGTGACTTCCCGTGGGCGGATGTTCCGATGTATATTATTGCACAAATTTTAGGGGCAATTATTGGCGCAATCATCGTATATATTGCCTATTTGCCGCACTGGTCTCAAACGAAAGACCAAGATGCAAAACTGGCTGTATTTGCTACAATTCCTGCCATTCGTCATCCATTGGCGAACATGGTAACAGAAATGATCGGTACTTTTATATTATTATTAGGGATTTTGGCATTAGGCGGTAATTCATTGGCGGACGGTATTAATCCGTTGCTTGTCGGTATTATCGTTATTGCGATTGGGATGAGTTTAGGTGGACCAACAGGGTATGCCATCAACCCTGCCCGTGATTTAGGACCCCGTATCGCGCATTTCTTCTTACCGATACCAGGTAAACGTGATTCGGACTGGTCTTATGCCTTTGTACCGATTGTCGGACCGATTATTGGTGGCGTAACAGGGGCATTATTTTACAAACAATTCTTTTTAAATGAAAATTCCGTGGCATTTTGGCTCTTTACAACGTTATTTGTTGTCATTTGTGTCGTTGCATTTATTACACAATCCAAAGCCGCTAAAAAGGAGATCGTATAATGGAAAAATATATTATGGCGTTAGATCAGGGTACGACAAGTTCACGTGCCATTTTATTCAATAAAAAAGGGGATATTGTTCATATAGCACAGCAGGAATTTAAACAATATTTTCCGAAATCGGGCTGGGTTGAACATAACGCAAAAGAAATTTGGAGTTCGATTTTATCCGTAATTGCCAAAGTATTATCGGAAAATAATATCCAGGCGTCACAAATCGAAGGGATCGGGATTACAAACCAACGTGAGACAACGGTTGTGTGGGATAAAAATACGGGGGAACCTGTATATAATGCGATTGTTTGGCAATCACGTCAAACTGCGGATATTTGCGACTCTTTAAAAGAAGCAGGGCATAATGAGCTGTTCCGCAATAAAACAGGTTTGCTTATCGATGCTTATTTCTCCGGGACGAAAGTAAAATGGATTTTGGATAATGTTGAAGGAACGCGTGAAAAGGCGGAAGCGGGTGACCTGTTATTCGGAACGATTGATACATGGATTATTTGGAAGCTGACAGAAGGGGCTGTTCATGTAACGGACTATTCGAATGCATCGAGAACTTTAATGTATAATATTTACGATTTAAAATGGGATGAGGAATTGCTGGACATTTTAGGTGTTCCTGCATCCATGCTTCCGGAAGTGAAACCGTCCTCTGAAATATATGGTGAAATCGCAGGTAATCACTTCTTTGGTCATCGGGTACCAATCGCTGGTATAGCCGGAGACCAGCAGGCGGCATTATTCGGTCAGGCTTGCTATGAAAAAGGGATGGTAAAAAATACTTACGGTACCGGTTGTTTCATGCTGATGAATACAGGTGAGGAAGCGGTAAAATCTGAGCACGGTCTACTTACTACAATCGCTTGGGGCTATGACGGAAAAGTGACCTATGCACTTGAAGGGAGTATATTTGTAGCTGGTTCAGCGATTCAATGGCTTCGAGACGGGCTACGTATGTTTAGGAAATCTTCCGAAAGTGAAGCCTATGCAGCTCGTGTAAAAGATACAGAAGGTGTGTACGTTGTACCAGCATTTGTCGGATTAGGGACACCGTACTGGGATAGTGAGGTGCGTGGTTCGGTATTTGGTTTAACACGCGGCACCTCGAAAGAACACTTTATCCGTGCGACATTGGAGTCGCTAGCCTATCAAACACGCGATGTACTGTCAGCGATGGAATCGGATTCTGGCATCGATTTAAAAACACTGCGCGTTGACGGTGGTGCGGTTATGAACGACTTTTTAATGCAGTTCCAGTCGGATATTTTAAACGTACCTGTTGAACGTGCATCAATCAATGAAACAACGGCACTCGGAGCAGCCTATTTAGCTGGACTTGCTGTCGGCTTCTGGGAGAATCTAGACGAAGTGCAAAAGCATTGGCAACTGGATCGTCAATTTGAGCCGGAAATGGATGAAGAACAACGTGAATCATTATTCGCTGGATGGCACAAAGCCGTTAAAGCTGCACAGGCATTTAAGTAATAAATTTTACTAGAAAATCAATGATCTAAAAATCGTTTGGCAGCAGATTCCTAATCACTAGGGGAATTATGCTATAATAGGTCATTATCTAGTTGAGGAGTTAAAATGATATGAGCAATGATTATATTCGAATAGCAAATGTAGAAGATTTAACGTTGATTAACGCTTACTTTAAGCAAGCATTGTCACACTATGAAGAAGTAGGAGAGCTTATGGCGATGCAAGACATCCGTTATTTCCTGGAAAATATGGAGCATTTCCAGTTCTACGTACTAAAAGAAACAGCTGAACAAATTACGTACCTATTTGAGTTCCCTGAATCAGGAAACGAAAAGCGCGAAACAGGTACGCTGATGATCCCTCTACAAAATAATTAGAGCCAAAAAGTATAACGGCGACATGTTGATTTATCTCAAACATGTCGTTTTTTTATCGCAAATTTCACCATTTTAAGGAAGAATACAAAAATCTCTTTTTACAGCTAAAATTTTTCTGTCAAACTGTGCGATGCCTTGCAAAATATGCTATGATAACAAGTAATGCTACTTATGAAGGAGAGCTATTATTTATGAAACGAACAGAGGCGCGTCAAAAAGCGTTACAAGCTTTGTTTCAGTTAGACAGCACAGAATTGACAATAGAAGAGGCGATCGGTCATGTTCTTGAAGAAGAGCAAAAATCGAATGCCTTTTTGGAGCAATTAGTTCGTGGGACAACTGAAAATCTCGAAGCAATTGATGCAGCGCTAGAAAAAAACCTAGAAAAATGGACGATCAGTCGTCTGCCAAAAATTGAAAGAACAATTTTGCGTTTAGCGGTATATGAATTATTATATGCAGAAGAAACGCCAAACAAAGTTATTATGAACGAAGCCATCGAGCTTTCAAAAACATTCGGTGACGACAAATCAAGCAAGTTCGTCAATGGTGTACTTTCGAAATTTACTGAGCAATAAATCAATAAATGTATTCAATTCTATAAAGATTAATATATCAAGATTTAACTGGTAGGTTGTCATAGCAAGCAGCAGGCAGCCTTTCCGATTGTCGTAATCACTGGAAGGAGCAACAACATGTCAAGCGTAATAATTAATGGTAAAGAGATCGGTCAAGAAATTCGAACAGGGGTCGCTACTCGAGTACAAGCGCTAAAAGATAAAGGGATCACTCCCGGTTTAGCTGTTATTTTAGTAGGAGAAAACCCTGCATCCAAAACATATGTCGCAAACAAACAAAAGTCTTGTGAGCAAATTGGGATGTATTCGGAACTTGTCAAACTCCCTGAAGAAATTTCAGAACAGGCTTTACTAGAAAAAATTCGTGAATTAAACGAACGTGCTTCGATTCACGGTATTCTCGTTCAGCTTCCATTACCAAAACATATCAACGAGGATAAAGTCATCCAAACGATCTCTCCGGAGAAAGACGTGGATGGATTCTCACCGATTAGTGTAGGGAAAATGATGCTTGGACAGGATACATACTTGCCATGTACTCCTTATGGGGTTATGAAAATGCTCGAACATGCGGGAATAGATGTTGCAGGAAAGCATGCAGTTATCGTAGGACGCAGCCATATCGTCGGGAAACCGATGGGACAACTATTGTTGCAAAAAGACGCTACCGTAACGTATACACACTCTAAAACACCGGATTTACCTTTCTTTACGAAACAGGCCGATATTTTAATCGCGGCTGTTGGTCGTGCAAACTTTATTACAAGCGAGCATATTAAAGAAGGCGCGGTTGTTATTGATGTAGGGATTAACCGCAACCAGGACAATCGTTTATGCGGTGATGTCGACTTTGACGATGTACAAGGAATCGCATCACATATTACACCTGTTCCGGGTGGAGTTGGTCCAATGACGATTACAATGTTACTGGAAAACACAGTACAAGCAGCTGAAAAAGAGTTAGAACGTCAAGAGAATTAATCTAACTTCAAAAATCACGATTTTGATGTAGATCAAAATCGTGATTTTTAGCTTATAGGGTACAATAAGGGAAGCTTAAATATAAATATTCTACTTTTTTCGCCTTACTTTAGGATCAACCAACTGTTAAATCTGTTGGTCTCACCAAAACTACATATACGAAAAAAAATCTACCGTAAAGGAGCAATACGTTTATGACATCGAATTCTTATTTATCCGTAAAAGCATTAACAAAATATATTAAACGAAAATTTGATGCCGATCCGCATTTACGTGATGTGTACGTAACGGGAGAGCTTTCAAATGTAAAAGTACATAGTTCAGGACATATTTATTTTACGCTGAAAGATGACAGTTCGCGGATTAACGCGACGATGTTCCGTTCACAGGCTTCGAAGCTTTCTTTTAAACCTGAAGAAGGGATGAAAGTTTTTATACGAGGCGATGTGAACGTTTATGAAGCAAGCGGCGCATATCAGCTTTATGCCCAGACAATGGAGCCGGACGGGATTGGCGGATTATTTGTCGCATTTAATCAGTTGAAGGAACGTCTTCAAAAAGAAGGCCTATTCAATCCGAATTTTAAGCAGCCGATTCCGCAATTTCCGAAAACGATCGGTGTGTTAACTGCGACAACTGGTGCCGCTATTCGCGATATTTGCACAACGATTACCCGACGCTATCCACAGGCTGAAATTTTAATTTATCCGACGCTCGTACAAGGCGCAGGCGCAGCACCAAATATTACTGAAAATATATATTTAGCGAACCGTCACGGATTTTGTGATGTACTCATTGTTGGACGGGGTGGCGGATCGATTGAAGATTTATGGGCATTCAATGAAGAGATTGTTGCACGCGCGATTTTTGAAAGCCGTATTCCGGTCATTAGTGCTGTCGGCCATGAAACCGATACGACAATTGCGGACTTTGTTGCAGACTTGCGTGCACCGACGCCAACTGCTGCGGCAGAACTGGCTGTTCCGAACCAGCAGCAGCTGTATCAGCAAATCCTTCATCATCAGTCGATTCTTCATCAAATGATGACATCAAAGCTTAATTTCGAACGCAATCGCTTAACTAAACTGCAAAATTCCTATCCGCTTGCAACACCTGAGCGATTATATCGTCCTTTTATTGAAAGACTTGTTCAGGTGGATTTATCACTTCAAAATGCAACGAAACTTTATATGATGAATGAAAAATCAAAACTGCAGTCAATAGACAGCAAGATGAAGCTGTATTCGCCGGTACATCAGTTGACTGCCGCTAAACAGCAGCTTGAGCACCGTACGCAAACATTAACAAATCGAATGCAGCAACAGCTCGCACAAAATAAGGTTGCTTTTACTAATCAGCTGCGAATGCTGGAGGCATTAAATCCGCTCGCATTAATGAGTAAAGGCTTTAGCGTGGCATATAAAGAGGAAAACGTAGTAAAATCAGTTCACGAGCTGGAAAAAGGCGACGTAATCCAAGTGACGTTTCAGGATGGATATGCAGAAGCGAAAATTGAGAAAAAGCATGTGCAAAAGGAAGGGGAAGCAAAGTGACAAAACCGACATTTGCGACAGCAATGACAGAATTAGAAGAAGTTGTACGTAAGCTTGAACAAGGAGATGTTCCGCTGGAAGAAGCAATTGACCTTTACAAAAAGGGCATGGAACTATCAAAACTTTGTCATGATACACTGCAAAATGCAGAACAGCAATTAATTTCAATCGTTGGAGAAGATGGTGAAAAGAAAGCTTTCCAACAAGGAAATGGAGAAGACTAACTGATGGAAAACACGTTAAAGCAGTTTATTGATCTTAATATACCGCAGCTCGAAACGACAATGTACGAACTCGTTGAATCGATACAAGCACCGGCACATTTAAAAGAATCGATGCTGTATTCATTAAAAGCAGGGGGCAAACGAATTCGTCCATTATTTGTTGTAGCGGTTTGCGAAATGTACAATCAGTCTCTTGAAGCAAGTTATTCACTAGGCGCTGCTGTTGAAATGATCCATACGTATTCATTAATCCATGATGACCTGCCTAGTATGGATGATGATGAATTGCGCCGCGGCAAGCCAACAAACCATGTTGTATACGGTGAAGCATTGGCCACTTTGGCGGGAGACGCATTAAACACATTGGCATTTGGTGTCATCGCACGATTAAATAATCTATCTGCAGAAAAGCGCATTGAACTTGTCAATCTGTTAAGTATTGCGGCAGGTGCTGAAGGAATGGTCGGCGGACAAGTGCTTGATATGGACGGAGAAAAGCGTCTATTAAATTTACAGGAGCTTGAAATGGTTCATGTAAATAAAACAGGTGCATTGCTTCGTTTTAGTATTGAAGCAGGTGCCGTGCTGGCAAATGCAAGTAGTTCTGACCGAAAAGCATTAGTGGAATATGCGCACCATATCGGTTTAGCCTTCCAAATCCAAGATGATATTTTAGATATTGAGGGAACTTCGGAACAGCTAGGGAAAACAGCAGGAAAAGACGTAGCAAGCGAAAAAAGTACATACCCTGCTTTACTTACATTAGACGGTGCAAAGCAAAAGCTGAATGAACATTATGAGCTGGCGATTGATGCATTGCAAAAAATCGACATCGATACGACATTACTTCGACAATTTGCACAGTATATTGTGAGACGTAGTAACTAAAATGTGTTAAACTTTTGTCTTGTGTTGTACATTGATATAATAGAAAAATCACAACGGTGAATAAACTGATGAAAAGGTGTGTGGATGAGATGGATTTAACTAAAATTTCTAGTCCATCCTTTTTGAAAGACTTGAATAAAAAGCAACTAGAAGCGCTGGCTGGAGAAATTCGCGCTTTTCTGATCGAAAAATGTTCAATTACGGGTGGTCATATTGGCCCGAATTTAGGTGTCGTTGAGCTGACGATTGCACTGCATAAAGCTTTTAACAGTCCAAAGGATAAATTTTTATGGGATGTCGGGCATCAAGCATATGTCCACAAAATTTTAACAGGCCGGGCAAGTCAATTTGACACATTGCGTCAATTTAAAGGACTTTGCGGTTTCCCGAAGCTTGTCGAAAGTGAACACGATATGTGGGAAACAGGGCATAGTTCCACTTCTTTATCTGCAGCTATGGGTATGGCTGCGGCGAGAGATATTAAAGGGGACAAAAACTTTGTTGTACCGATTATCGGTGATGGTGCATTGACAGGCGGTATGGCACTGGAAGCATTGAACCATATTGGTCATGAAAAAACGAATATGATCGTTATCTTAAATGATAACGAAATGTCGATTGCGCCGAACGTTGGGGCATTGCATGACGTTTTAGGACGTCTGCGCACGGCAAAAGAATATTCACGTGCAAAAGAAGATTTGGAATCATTAATTCACAAAATTCCAATGGTTGGCGACAAGCTTGCCGCTACTGCTGAACGTGTAAAAGACAGCCTAAAGTATTTAGTTGTATCAGGTGTATTCTTTGAGGAATTAGGATTCAAATATTTAGGTCCGATTGACGGGCATGATTTTGAAGCACTGGAAAAAACATTGGAATATGCGAAAAAAGTACAAGGTCCTGTGCTTGTCCATGTATTGACGAAAAAAGGCAAAGGCTACAAACCTGCCGAAGACGATACAATCGGTACTTGGCATGGTACGGGTCCATATAAAATGGAAACAGGTGCTTTCGTAAAATCTTCAACAAAAGGTCCTGCGTGGAGCAGCCTAGTCGCAGAATCGGTTCGTAAGTGCATGAAGGAAGATAACCGGATTGTAACGATTACACCGGCAATGCCTGTCGGTTCAAAACTGGAAGGTATTCAAAAAGACTTCCCGAATCGCTTCTTTGATGTAGGGATTGCCGAACAGCATGCAACTACAATGGCGGCAGGTCTTGCAACACAACAAATGAAACCGTTTTTATCAATTTATTCGACGTTTTTACAACGTGCGTATGACCAGGTGCTGCATGATATTGCACGCCCGAACTTGAATGTATTCATTGGTATTGACCGTGCTGGCCTTGTTGGCGCGGACGGCGAAACACACCAAGGCGTATTTGATGTATCGTTTTTACGTCATATTCCGAATATCGTATTGATGATGCCTAAAGATGAAAATGAAGGTCAACATATGGTAAAAACTGCACTTGAATATAATGATGGTCCAATCGCGCTTCGTTACCCTCGCGGCAATGGCTTAGGTGTTGAAATGGATGCAGAAATGAAAGCATTGCCGATCGGTTCATGGGAAGTGCTGCGTGAAGGTACGGATGCAGTGATTCTGACATTCGGTACAACGATTCCAATGGCATTGAAGGCAGCGGAACAGTTGGCTTATCAAGGTATTGATGTACGCGTTGTGAATGCACGTTTCATCAAACCGATGGATGAAGGGATGCTGCATGAAATTATGCAGGAAAACTTGCCGATTTTAACAATTGAAGAATCATTGCTGCAAGGCGGATTTGGTAGTGCGGTGCTGGAATTTGCAATCGATAAGAAATACCGTAATGTTCAAATTGAGCGTATCGGGATTCCGGATGAATTTATCGAGCATGGTGAAGTTGATTTATTATTGGAAGAAATAAACGTGACAGCTGAAGAAGCGGTAAAACGCATTACACAGCTTGTACCGAAAAAACAGTCGGATAGGGTTTAATAAAGAATGACAAAGCAAAAAAAAGAACGAGTAGATATAATGCTTGTAGAACGCGGTTTATGTGAGACGCGTGAAAAGGCAAAACGCTCGATTATGGCTGGTCTCGTGTTCTCAAACGAAATCCGCATTGATAAAGCAGGGGAAAAAATCGAAATCGATGCACCGCTGCAAGTAAAAGGCTCTCAGCTAAAATATGTGTCACGAGGCGGACTGAAGCTGGAAAAGGCACTTGAAATTTTTGATCTATCTGTAGAAGGTAAGCTAATGCTTGATATCGGCTCTTCTACAGGCGGATTTACGGATTGTGCACTGCAAAACGGTGCGCGCCATTGCTATGCACTGGATGTCGGATCGAACCAGCTTGCATGGAAAATCCGTTCGGATGAGCGTGTAACGGTTATGGAAAAAACCAATTTCCGATATACAAAGCCGGAAGATTTAGTAGAAGGTTTACCAAGTTTCGCGACAATCGATGTTTCATTTATATCGCTATCGTTGATTCTGCCTGTATTAAAAACGGTTTTAATGCCTGGTGGCGATGTGATGGCACTCGTAAAACCGCAATTTGAAGCAGGTCGTGAAAATGTAGGGAAAAAAGGTATTGTCCGTGAACCGAAAGTCCATTTAGCAGTTTTGGAAGAAACAGCTAAAATGGCAACGGAAATCGGGTTTGTTGTCAAGGATGCTTCATTTTCACCGATAACGGGCGGGGAAGGGAATATTGAATTTTTATTCCACCTTTATAATCCGCATGACGGTGAAGAGGTAGAAGCCTTCACAAACTTCGAGCAAGTCGTAAAAGAAGCACATATGCAGCTGAAATAAAGAAAAGCACAAAACAGATTCTTGTGGATTTGTTTTGTGCTTTTTTTATTAAGTTGCAACGGTCTATGATGACGCATGATTAATTGAATTTTTATTTATACTAATGATCAGATTTTATACGAAAATTGAAGTTGTTTGCATTCATCTTTATGTAGAAAATAGTCGAAAAAAACGGATTTTTGAACATATGTACGGTTTTTTCTTGTTTTTCCTTTATGCAAATGGTAGTGTAAATATACATATATTCCTATACATTTTAATGAGGTGACTTTTGTGAACAAAGGACAGCGCCATATACGCATCCGTGATATTATTACAAATAACGAAATCGAGACACAGGACGATTTAGTCGACCAGCTGAAAAATGCCGGCTACAATGTCACTCAAGCAACGGTTTCACGTGATATTAAAGAATTGCATTTAGTAAAAGTACCGTTACAGGACGGTCGTTATAAATATAGTTTACCAGCAGACCAACGCTTCAACCCAATTCAAAAATTGCATCGTTCGTTGGCAGATGCTTTCGTTTCGATTGATGGAGCGTCACATTTTTTAGTAATGAAAACATTGCCGGGGAATGCCAATGCAATCGGATCATTGTTGGACCATCTGGACTGGTCTGAAATACTAGGAACGATTTGTGGGGACGATACGATTTTAATCATGTGTCGAACAGAGGACGAACGTGAAGAAATAAAAAATCGCTTATTAGATATGCTGTAAACCGAGGTGGAATGGTTTGTTAAGAGAATTAAGCATTCGAAATTTTGCTATTATTGATGATTTAACCGTTAGTTTTTTCGGAGGTCTGACTGTTTTGACAGGTGAAACAGGTGCCGGAAAATCGATCATTATTGATGCGGTTAATATATTGGCTGGCGGACGAGGGTCTACCGAGTTTATCCGCCATGGAGAAAAAAAAGCGGAACTGGGCGGCTTATTCCATGTGGATAATAGTCAGCATCCGATTTTTGCGAAACTCGAAGAACATGGGATAGAATCAGAGGAAGATACGATTATTTTAAGACGTGATTTGCATGATTCAGGAAAGAGTGTTTGCAGAGTGAACGGCAAACTTGTTCCATTATCTGTTTTACGGGATATTGGCGGCAGTTTAATCGATATTCATGGACAGCATGAAAATCAGGAGCTGATGGACGAAAAATTCCATATCAATTTACTCGATCATTATGCACATCATGAGCTTCTGCCGGTAAAGGCGAAGTACGATGAAGCATATGAGGCGTACCGCCAATTGAAAAGAGAAGTGTCTGAGCTGAGTATGGACGAGCAGCGGATGGCACAGCGCATCGATTTATATCAATTCCAAATACAGGAGCTGGAACAGGCCGGTTTGAAAATTGATGAAGAAGAGGCACTGGATGAAGAACGTCTTCGTTTGATGAATTTCCATAAAATATTTGAGCGTGCGAACATTGCGTATTCAGCTATTTCCGATGATGGAACAGGACTGGATTTCATCGGGAATGCGATGAATGCTCTGGAAGACATTGTCGCGCTTGATTCGAATTTCAAAGAGGCTTCTGAAGCGGTTACTTCGAGCTTTTATGCATTGCAGGATGCGGCATATCAAGTGAAAAATGTGCTTGATGATTTAGAGTATGATGCGGAACGCTTGAACGAGGTCGAGCAGCGTCTTG
Source organism: Solibacillus sp. FSL R5-0449 (assembly GCF_037975215.1). NCBI lineage: Bacteria > Bacillati > Bacillota > Bacilli > Caryophanales > Caryophanaceae > Solibacillus > Solibacillus sp. FSL R5-0449. Next base: position 2,034,989 of record NZ_CP150239.1, on the reverse strand, counting down.
CTTTATACCAAACTATGAAACGTAAATATGGTACGACAGTTGAAGAGATTTTAACGTATCATGAAAAAATCGAAGAAGAGTTAAGCCAGCTTATGAACCGTGATGAAACATTGCAGAAAAATGAACAATTGCTGGCGAAGATGGAAGCCGATCTTAATAAAATTGCAGATCAGTTGACGACGATCCGTAAAGAGAATGCCATTAAGCTGAGTGATGCCATAATGAATGAGCTGCGGATGCTGCATATGGAAAAAGCGCAGTTTATCGTTAAATTCGAGCCGCTTAATCAGCTGGATGCGAACGGCAAAGATTTTGTCGCATTCTACATTTCAACAAATGTTGGGGAACCACCGAAGTCGCTGCCTAAAGTTGCTTCAGGCGGGGAACTTTCGCGGATGATGCTGGCGCTTAAAACGATTTTCTCTTCATCAAATGGCATTACATCGATTATTTTCGATGAGGTCGATACGGGTGTAAGCGGACGTGTCGCTCAGGCAATTGCAGAAAAAATTGCTGCTATTTCAGTCAATTCGCAAGTATTATGTATTTCTCACTTGCCGCAAGTTGCCGCAATGGCGGATCATCACTACTATATTAAAAAGCAAGTAGAGCATAACCGTACATTTACATCAATTACGGAAATGGAAGAAAAGGAACGAATTGTGGAAATCAGCCGCATGATGAGCGGGGCCGAAATTACAGACCTGACATTACAACATGCTTCCGAATTAATCCATATGGCCAATGAACGTAAAGAAACGATGAATTAAATAGACAAAAAAACCGTTGAAAATAAAAAAATTTTCGACGGTTTTTTATTTTTTGTAACGTATATTTTTCAAGGTCGCGAAGCAACAAGGATTACAGAGGATACATTCTAATTTTTCCTCATATCAACAAAATTTTTCCGTTCATAACTCCGTCAAATTTTCACATAGTAAGCGCATAGAGGAGGTGAATGATGATTAAAAAATGGTCGATACTCGTTGCATTGCTTTTTATGTTATCACCAATAGAAGTATTGGGGAAATCATTAATTCCAATGGGCCATTCAATTGGCGTTCAGTTGGAGATGCCTTATGTAATGGTTGCACAGGACGTATTATTGGAAAATAGTGAGTGGTTGAAAAAGGGAGAACATATTTTAGAACTTAATGGTGAAAAAGTGAGCCAGTTAGAAGACATTGCCGGCAAAGGCGAATCATTTACACTGACCGTTGAAAATGGAAAGCAACAACGAGAGATCAACGTATCAGCTCATGAACTGGTGCATTTAAAACCATTTTTAAAAAGTGAAACAGATGGAATTGGAACGTTAACGTATATCGATCCTGAAACGATGGAGTACGGAGCGCTTGGACATCAAATTGTAGACTCTACAATGAAGCAACCTCCGAAATTCAATGATGGTGCAATCTTTGAAGCATCTATCTCACAAGTGAAGAAAAGTACGCCTGGACAGCCAGGGTACAAAATTTCAGTTGTAGATAAATCGCAAACGCCACTCGGTTCAGTAAAAAGCAATGATGTATACGGAATTTTTGGTAATTGGAAACAATCATTACATGACAGTTTGCATCCTCCGCTGGAAATTATACATGCAAATGAGTTAAAAAAGGGAAAAGCACAAATCTTAACGGCAATCGACGGGGAAGAGGTCAATTTGTTCGATATCGAAATTGACAAACAAACGGATAATACGTTTGCTTTCAATGTCGTCGATGACCGTCTAATAAAGAAAACGGGCGGCATTGTTCAGGGGATGAGCGGAAGTCCTATTATACAGAATAACCAGTTCGTTGGTGCGGTAACACATATGTTTATCGAAGAACCAACAAAAGGTGCCGGTATTCTTGTTATTGAAATGCTGAAAAAGAGCCCGTAATAAAAATACTTTAGACTATACTTTTTAATAAAGTGTAGTCTTTTTTTGCTTTTTTCATTACAATAGTACATGATGATTAATCGACAAATGATGAACCATATATTTCCTTGTCGATAAACAGAGAAAAGGTACTACTTGTTACTTATTTTTTATGAAAGAAAAGGAAATTTAGTAATTCTGTCGAAACTTCTCTAAAAGACAATGCAAAATAAGAGAGAACGAAAGACAACTGTCGTTCATTTTTGTTACAATTGTATTACACAAGAAGTTTGGACATTTGTAAGAAAGCTCATACAATTTGCCATTGTAATGAATATATAAGAGATAGAATTATAAAAGGGGGATTTTGTTTGTCAAAGGTGAAAATTGCGATTGCTGATGATAATCGCGAATTAGTTAAAATGATGGAAGTGTATTTTACGAATCATCCGCAAATTGAAATTGTTGCAACAGCGTCTAACGGTAAAATCTGTATTAAAATGCTGGAAGAGCATAAAATCGATGTGCTGCTATTGGATATCATTATGCCGCATTTGGATGGCCTTGCTGTATTGGAAGAGATGTATAACGATGAGCGTCATACACAGACTCAAGTCATTATGCTAACTGCTTTTGGCCAAGAAGATGTTATGAAGCAGGCTGTGAATTTCGGTGCATCTTACTTCATGTTAAAGCCTTTTGAATTTGAGCAGCTTGTTCAAAAAATTCTGCATTGTGCAGGAAAGAAAGTTGAACAGGAAAAACGTGTACCGGTTTTATCAACGAGTACACCTGCTAAAATGGACACACGTTTATTGGATACAACGATTACAGGCATCATCAAAGAGATTGGTGTACCTGCACATATAAAAGGATATGCTTATTTACGTGAAGCGATCCAGATGGTTTACAACGATATTGAGTTGTTAAGCTCGGTTACAAAAATTTTATATCCGGAAATCGCGAAAAAATTCGGGACAACCCCGTCACGTGTGGAACGTGCCATTCGCCATGCCATTGAAGTAGCCTGGAACCGCGGTAGCTATGAGAACATCTCGGAACTGTTCGGCTATACCGTACACCATATGAAATCAAAACCGACGAATTCGGAGTTTATTGCTATGATTGCTGACAAAATCCGTATTGAGATGGTAGCGAGCTAATTATTCGTAGGCATGCAGTTTGCCACTGGACTTATTCTATTACAAGACTATTATTTTAATAATTAAGCCTTCTTACCTTTCTATAGTTAAGAAGGCTTTTATATTTCTTTATACGGTACCAAAAGAATTATCCATCCTACTTACGATAGTTGAGATGTCTTCATCAACAAAGATGAAGGTATCTTTAATTATTACGTAACTATCCACAGCTTTCGCGAGGTGCTCATCATTTTCAAGCATTTCTTTTAAATCTTCACTTACAAAGTAACAGTCTTCCGAACGATCATAAGAGCAATCTTCTATCTCGCTTAGATCGACATCTTCAAAATATTTCTCCATTTTCTTCAAAATATTAAATAATTTTTTATCTGAAAAATACTTGAATTCATTCCCATCAAACATCTTAATATATAAATATTCGAACTTGTATTCACTCCAGAGTTCTTCCTCATTCATTAGGAACAGAAAAAGTAATCTTTCTTCTGCTTTTTCATTTCTATAATAAATTTTTTCGGTATTCACCTCGTAATTTTTTATCCTTTTAAGAAAAAGCCTTTTGTTATCAAGTACAATAACACTCATTTCATGATCATCCTTTTACATTCATTGGTAATTTATGAGTATTTTAACCTGAAAATAGAAATTTTAGACTTTGTAACACTATAAAAGTTGTAAATCATAGAAAGCGAATAAAAAATTTTAATTTACGTTTAACAAAAAATAACAACGGGTAAAATTAAATAGCAAGGCTAAGAAATTCTTCGTCTTCGTTTTACCTCCTTTCTTTGGATAGTATGTTTGAGAACGTATTTATCTTTTTGTGTCTAGCGGATGCTGGACACTTTTTTTGTTGTCATAGGATTTTAATATTAATTTCATATTATTAATATAAATACGCAGTAGAATAGGGGGACAACAATAAGGAGCGATGAAAAATGAAACGATGGAAATTTCTAATGATTCTTCTCGGCGTCCTGACATTTTTTCTGCTTGTAGAATTTCCGCAAGATTTTGATGCATCCCATACAACGACGGCCAATTCTCCTGATGAGGTTGTGAAAAAATATAAAGAAGAATTACATGTTCAACGTGAGACGTGTTACAACGATATATTGCTGCTTGGTACATTAAGCAATATACAGCTTCAAAATATGGAAAAGGAGCTGGAAAATTATTTACATGAGCTTGGCACAATAAGAAATGAAATTATCGAAAATAATATTAACCATCAAAATTTAACCAATTCAATCGAACTAGATATTTTAATGATCAATCGAACACTTAGGGCTATTGAAACACAGGATGAAAGGTATTTGAAAGACTTATCAGATATGTATCATAATTTACTCCAATTCCAGCGCTCACTATAATAATATATTGTAAGCATTTAGAACTTATGAGACAGAAGATTTATATTCCACTTAAAGGGAATGCTTAAAAACCTTCTCATACTCCAATATTTAACTAAACAAAAATTAAAAAAATGTATATACTGTAATGTAGGGAGAGGTGGAATGGTATGGTAATTCATGAAAATAATTTTTTCAAAATAATAAAAAATGATGGAAAAGTATACTTGCAAACCCAAAAGCCAGGTTTTATGCTAAAAGACTTTGAAACGGTTGTGCGCCAAAATCCTCGAATCAAACTTACGAATTTCGCTTTATTAAAAAAGGGACTAAATGAAGTGAGTGATTCCCCTGTTGAAATCGGTATATGGCTGCCATCGATTGTAATCGAAATTTCCAGGGATAAAATGTCTGCCTCGCTTTTTGTATACGAGACAGCGGAGTATATAAAAGACAACGTGCAATCTATTCAGAAAAGGGTTCAGAAACTTTTAGCTGAAGCGAACATAATACATGGAATTTTAAATGTGAACTTGGAGAACATTGTTACTGCAAAAGCAACATTGATTGCGCAAGGTACGCCACCTGTCAAAGGGGAAGATGCACAAATCATCTATTTGGAACTACCTGAGCGAAAACCGGTCATTAGAGAAGATGGCAAAGCGGATTACTATGATATGAACTTCATTTATGAAATTGAAGAAGGCGAATGGCTAGGTGAGAAAATCCATGCACAGCCAGGTATTCCAGGAATGAATGTTTGTGGAGAATCGATACCTGCCCCATGGGGAAGTGACTTACCGTTAAAATATGACCATAAATCGGCGTTTGAAGTTGAAGAAGATGGTAAAACGGTACTACGTTCGAAAATAAGCGGCGTCGTTGAAGAACATGAAGGGATGGTCAGTGTTAATCACCATTTACCGATTGTTGGCGATGTAGGCATTGAAACCGGGAATATTGAGTTTAATGGATCTGTCTCGATAAAAGGAACCGTCCAGCCAGGCTTTTCGGTTGTTGCAAACGGGGATATTTCAATCGAACATCCTGAAGGTGTATCCGGAGCGAAACTGATTAAGTCTTTAGATGGCGATATTTTTATTCGCGGAGGCATATTCGGATTAGGAGAAACACGAGTAGAAGCTGGCGGTGATATTTTCGTGAAACATGTGAATGATGCCCATCTTGTCGCAGGTCGAAATCTGAATATTGGATTTTATTCATTAGGTTCTAATTTATCGGCACATTCCATTTTAGTTGATGAACGAAAAGGGAAAATTATCGGTGGAACGGTAATTGCAAAGAGTACCATCGTTACGGCATGTTCAGGAAACCGATTGGAAAGGCCGACTGAACTGATCATCAATTGTATAAACAAAGCGCAAAGTCTTGAAACCATCCAGTACAAGGCATCGCTGTTGAAATCAATGCAGGAAGATATCGTGGAGCTGGAAACACAAATAGAACGTATCCTTCCTGTTATACATTCGTTAACACAACGACAATTGGAAGCGCTGGAGCTCTCAAAACAAAAGCTCGCTTCCAATAAAGAAACCGCGCTTAATGTAGATCGTGAAATCAAACAATTGATGAGCGATTTGCGTAAAGACAATAAAGCAGAGATACACGTGACGAAAGAAGCATATCCTGGTACATATATACAGATCGGCAAAAAGTCCACTGTTTTGACGTCTATCACAAATGGACGATTTTTAATAGAAAATGGAGAGTTGAATGTGTAATGAATAATATACCCATTTTTGCCCACCGAGGGGCATCGAGCTTTCATTTAGAAAATACGTTTGCTGCCTTTAAAAAAGCGAAAGAACTTGGGGCAGATGGCATTGAACTGGATCTCCAAGTTTCAAATGATGGTATTTTAGTCGTGTTTCATGACAATGACTTAAAGAGGCTGGCCGGTATTAACAAAATGGTCAATCAATGCTCCTATGATGAACTGATTCATTATAAACTAGGTCCGCGGTTTAAACGGATGTTTCGTCGTGACCGGATGATTGCCTTTGCCGATGTACTGGAATGGGCAAATGAAGAAAATATTGCGTTAAATGTGGAACTGAAAGAGTCGCTAATTACGAATGAGCATGTTTTGAAGGAATTACTGCAAACGATTCATTTACCTGAAAACAGCCATTTTTCATCATTCCATGATTCGCTGTTAAAAATTGTGAAAGAGATTCGCCCTGACATCGAAACAGGTTATATTATTACGAGAAAATTCTATTGGGCCACATTAGCAGATCAGAATTTCTACGATGCGATCCATGCACATAAACGTTATTATAAAGGCCAATACTTAGAGGCTTGTAAAACAGCCAATATCGGCATGCGTTTTTACGGAATCCAGGGCAATGAGTCCTTTCTTAAAAATCCGCATTCAATTGTAAAAGGGTGGATTACGGATTTTCCTCATTTAGTCCAGGAAGCACAGATGAATCGACATTAATCTCAATATGGGGTTAATTACCTTTTTATTTTTTTAGCAAATTGAATATACGAAAAAAATCAAATTTCCTTTTAAAAAGAAATTTGATTTTTTCTTTACGGTCTTATTTTTGCCAACGCTGCGAAACTTTGCCGCGCTTGCGATCGCGGTGCAGTAAAAAGCCTGCGAAAAATAAAAATGAAACGGCAAATAAAATGGCACCAACGACGAATTGTAACCAAATCCATGGAAATGGTGAAATTAAAATACCGAATAATGTATCTCGCATAAATTTTATCCCGGCTGCCATTAAAATTGCGGGAATGACTAGTACGATAAATGCAGCCATGCGTGCCATTTACAGTCCTCCTCCACTTAAAAAACACTGAATGAATCAATATCACAGATTATTTTAGTATCACTTAATTTTACAATGCAGGCAGAGAAAGTCAATATTCGGGTATAGATTCATAGAATGGAAATAATGGATCACCTCAACTAACCTATAATTACTTTTTTAAAATAATTTTTATGTTTGAAATTTCGCCTATTTTTTAGGTGTTTTTTTGGTTAAAAATTGTCCGAATATTCTAATTTAAGTTAAATTAGGGATTTCTAGTTGCATCCTTTTAGATTTATAAGTATTGTAAAAATAACGATAATAAAATTATACAAATTTGAGTATTTATTATCTTTAATTAACAGATTTTAATAATATACGAGAAAGTAAGCGCTTTCTTGAGTGGAGGGGTATAGTGTTATGGAAATTTTCAAGTACATGCAGAAATATGATTTTGAACAGGTAGTCTTTTGCCAAGATGAGGCATCGGGGTTAAAAGCGGTTATTGCTATTCATGATACAACATTGGGTCCTGCTCTTGGGGGTTCGCGCATGTGGACATATGCCTCAGAGGAAGCAGCTATTGAAGATGCACTTCGTCTAGCACGCGGTATGACTTATAAAAATGCGGCGGCAGGCTTAAATTTAGGTGGCGGTAAAACAGTTATTATTGGAGATCCGTTCAAAGATAAAAATGAAGAAATGTTCCGTGCATTAGGACGTTTCATTCAAGGGTTGAATGGTCGATATATTACGGCGGAAGATGTAGGTACAACAGTTGCCGATATGGATTTAATCCATGAAGAGACAAATTATGTGACAGGTATTTCACCGGCATTCGGCAGCTCGGGCAATCCATCGCCAATTACAGCGTATGGTGTATTTTTAGGAATGAAAGCAGCAGTGAAAGAAGCATTTGGAGACGATTCACTTGCAGGACGTAAAGTAGCGGTTCAAGGTCTTGGGAATGTTGCGTACACATTATGTGAATACTTGCATAATGAAGGAGCGAAACTAATCGTAACGGACATTAATCAGCAAGCAATCGATCGTGTCGTAGCAGACTTTGGAGCGGTAGCTGTAGCACCTGACGAGATTTACTCACAAGATGTGGACATTTTCTCACCATGTGCACTTGGCGCAATTGTTAATGATCAAACAATTCCAACGTTCAAAGCGAAGGTTATTGCTGGGTCTGCAAACAATCAGCTGGCAGAATCAAGACATGGTAAAGTATTGCATGATTTAGGCATTGTTTATGCACCGGATTATGTAATTAATGCAGGTGGGGTTATTAACGTAGCAGATGAGTTATACGGCTACAATCGCGAGCGCGCAATGAAGCGTGTTGAAACGATCTACACAAGCTTGGAAAAGATTTTTGCAATTTCAAAAGAAGAAGATATTCCAACTTATTTAGCAGCAAACCGTTTAGCGGAAGAGCGTATTGCTCGTGTAGCGAAATCCCGCAGTCAGTTCCTTCAAAACGAAAAAAATATTTTAAACGGGCGCTAAGTCGCGGTTCCGAAAGAAGTAATTGATTTTGTAACTGGAAAAAGGGGTGTCGGTTATGGCAAAAGATTATGATGTCGTTATTTTAGGCGGGGGCACAGGCGGTTATGTAGCCGCAATCCGTGCCTCACAGCTCGGATTGAAAACGGCAATCGTCGAAAAAAACAAAATGGGGGGTACATGCCTGCATGCAGGATGTATTCCTACTAAAGCATTGCTTCGAAGTGCTGAAGTATATGTACAATCGAAAAAGGCACTTGATTTTGGAGTAGAAGTGAATGACGTCAAAATTGACTTTGAACGTGTCCAACAAAGAAAGGCTACCGTAGTCGATAAACTTTACAAAGGTGTCCAGCATTTGATGAAAAAAGGAAAAATCGATGTTTATGACGGGTTCGGCCGTATTTTAGGGCCATCTATTTTCTCACCGATGCCAGGTACGATTTCAGTGGAAATGAATGACGGCACAGAAAATGAGATGCTTGTTCCGCAAAACGTCATTATTGCGACAGGTTCACGTCCTCGCACATTGGATGGGTTGAAAGTGGACGGGAAAAAGGTGTTCACATCTGATGAATTCCTGACAATCGAGAAGCTTCCAAAGTCGGCCATTATTATCGGTGGTGGCGTAATTGGTGTCGAATGGGCGTCAATGCTTACTGATTTCGATGTCGAAGTTACGATTATCGAGCTAGGTGACCGTTTGCTTCCAACTGAAGATGCAGCCATTTCCGCAGAGATGCTGAAATCTTTGAAAAAGCGCGGGGTAAACGTTCATTTCAATGTTAAACTCGATCCTTCAGCAATTGATACGAAGGAAGATGTAACGCTACAAGTGAATGATGAAACCATTTCAGCAGAAGCACTTTTGTTATCAGTCGGAAGGGTAGCGAACACATCTAATATCGGTTTGGAGAACACGGAAATCGAACTGGATAAAGGATATATTTCAGTAAACGAACATTTCCAGACGAAAGAACGTCATATATATGCTATAGGAGACGTGATCGGTGGCATGCAGTTGGCACATGTTGCTTCACATGAAGGGATACGTGCTGTCGAGCATATCGCGGGACAGAATTCGATTCCACTGCATTATGCCAATATTGCACGAGGCGTCTACAGTAATCCGGAAGTCGCAAGTGTCGGCCTTACGGAAGAGCAAGCGAAAAACAACGGCTATAAAGTTGTGACAACAACATTCCCGTTTAAAGCGATCGGTAAAGCGATTGTCTATGGTGAAACAGGAGGCTTTGTGAAAGTAGTTGCCGATGAAAGTTCGAATGATGTTGTCGGCGTCCATTTAATCGGACCGCATGCAACGGATTTAATTTCTGAAGCTGCTCTTGGTTTATTCTTAAATGCCTCACCATGGGAAGTTGGACAGATGGTGCATTTGCATCCTTCGTTGAGCGAAATTATTGGGGAAGCCGCGCTGGCGATTGAAGGCAAAGCGATTCATTTTTAATAGTGACAAGGGGGTATTTTATGACGGACACTAATATTACACATGAACAATTAGGATTGACGAATGAAGATGTGCTGAAAATGTACGAAACAATGCTGATGGCACGCCGTATTGATGAGCGGATGTGGCTGTTAAACCGTGCAGGCAAAATACCATTTGTTATTTCATGCCAAGGACAAGAGGCGGCTCAAGTAGGTGCTGCCTTTGCCCTTGATCATACAAAGGATTATATTGCGCCGTACTATCGCGATATGGGGGTTGTCCTTCATTTCGGCATGACGGCAAAAGATTTAATGCTTTCGGCGTTTGCGAAGGCGGAAGATCCGAACTCTGGCGGGCGTCAAATGCCGGGGCATTTCGGTCAAAAAGAAAATCGTATACTTACGGGTTCTTCTCCTGTAACGACACAAGTACCGCACGCGGTCGGTGTTGCACTTGCAGGAAAAATGCAGCAAAAGGACTTTATCACATTTGTAACACTTGGTGAAGGTTCGTCAAACCAAGGAGACTTCCATGAAGGAGCAAACTTTGCAGGAGTACACAAACTGCCGGTTATTATCATGGTAGAAAACAACCAATATGCAATTTCTGTTCCGGTTGAACGTCAACTTGGGTGTGCACAAGTATCAGATCGTGCAATCGGCTACGGGATGCCTGGTGTGACAGTGGACGGCAAAAATCCATTGGAAGTATATAAAGTGGTAAAAGAAGCGGCTGATCGTGCACGTCGCGGTGAAGGGCCATCATTGATCGAAACGGTTTCGTTCCGACTGACAGCCCATTCTTCGGATGATGATGATCGTCAATATCGTACAGCTGAAGATATTGCAGAAGGAAAAGCAAAAGACCCGATTATTTTATTTGAAACATACTTAAAAGACAACGGAATAGCGGATGATGCGCTATTTGAAGAAATAAACAAAAAAATTATGGATACTGTCAATGAAGCGACAGATTATGCAGAAAATGCAGCTTATGCCTCGCCAGAACATGCATTGCGTTTTGTGTATGCGGAAGGAGAAGATGCGTAATGCCGGTAATTTCTTATATTGATGCGATTAACCTAGCGATGAAAGAAGAAATGGAGCGCGATGACCGCGTCTTCGTCTTAGGGGAAGATGTCGGCTTAAAAGGCGGCGTGTTCAAAGCGACAACAGGCTTGTATGACCAGTTCGGCGAAGCGCGTGTACTAGATACACCGTTAGCGGAAAGTGCAATTGCCGGTGTTGCCATCGGTGCAGCAATGTACGGCATGCGTCCGATTGCCGAAATGCAGTTTGCGGACTTTATCATGCCTGCTGTAAACCAGATTGTTTCAGAAGCAGCAAAAATTCGTTACCGCTCGAACAATGACTGGAGCTGTCCTTTAGTCGTGCGTGCGCCATTTGGTGGGGGAATTCATGGTGCCCTTTATCACTCACAATCGGTTGAAGCAATGTTTGCAGGGACACCTGGATTGAAGATTGTCATTCCATCAACACCATATGATGCAAAAGGCTTGTTAAAAGCGGCCATTCGCGATCCGGATCCAGTACTGTTTTTCGAACATAAACGTGCATACCGCCTAATTAAAGGTGAAGTACCGACAGATGATTATACATTGCCGATCGGAAAAGCCGATGTGAAACGTGAAGGCGATGATGTAACAGTCATCACATACGGTCTTGCGGTTCATTTTGCATTGCAGGCAGCAGAACGTCTGGCTAAAGACGGCATTGAAACACATATTTTAGATTTGCGTACTGTTTACCCGTTAGATCAAGAAGCGATTATTGAAGCGGCAAGAAAAACAGGTAAAATCCTTCTTATCACTGAAGACAATAAAGAAGGCAGCATTATGAGTGAAGTGGCAGCCATTATTGCAGAGCATTGCCTATTTGAACTGGATGCACCGATCAAGCGTCTCGCAGGACCGGATGTACCAGCAATGCCATACGCACCAACAATGGAAAAGTTCTTCATGATTAATCCTGACAAAGTAGAAAAAGCAATTCGCGAACTCGCTGAATTCTAGTTGATAGAATTGGGATTGTATAAGAATCCTAAACAAACAGCAAAGGCCTATTAGTTAAAGGGGGATTGTTTGATGACAATTCAAAATATCGTCATGCCGCAACTTGGAGAAAGTGTAACAGAAGGTAAGATTGAACGCTGGCTCGTCCAAGTGGGAGATAAAGTAAATAAATATGATCCATTAGCAGAAGTAACAACAGACAAAGTTAGTGCCGAAATCCCTTCATCGTTTGCAGGGGTAATTACAGAGTTAATCGCAAACGAAGGTGAAACATTGCCGGTAGGCGCAGTAGTATGCGCGATTGAAGTGGAAGGCTCTGAATTGCCGCCAGCACCGGCAGAAAAAAGCTCGAATGTCAGCTCGGCCATTTTAAATGCCGGCTCACAGAAGAAAGAAGAAGAAAAACCGGCAGCGAAAAAAGAAGACAAACCAGAGCGCACAGAACGCAAGCCTGGTCGTTTTTCACCTGCTGTTTTATCAATGGCCAATGAACATGATGTCGACTTGTCTCAGATTACCGGCACAGGTGTTGGCAATCGGATCACAAGAAAAGATGTCGAAGCTTATATTGCTGCAGGGAAGCCGACAAATCAGGACATTTCGAATGATGAACAACCAACAGCATTTGCTGAACAAAAACAAGAATCGTCTCCACAAACGTCAGCACAAAGCGCTACGCAAACTTCGGCACCTGCACCACAGCCGAAACAGGACATTCCTGTTGCTGCAGGAGATATCGAAATTCCGGTGACACAAGTGCGTAAAGCGATTGCGAAAAATATGCTGCGCAGCACACATGAAATTCCGCATGCATGGATGATGATGGAAGTCGATGTGACAGAGCTAGTTGAATACCGTGACAGCATAAAAGAAGATTTCAAGAAAAAAGAAGGATTCAATCTGACGTATTTTGCATTCTTCCTAAAAGCGGTCTCTCAGGCGCTTAAAGAATTCCCGATCATCAATTCGGTTTGGGCGGAAGATAAGATCATTCAGAAGAAAGATATTAATTTATCGATTGCTGTAGCTACGGATGATGCATTATTTGTGCCGGTTATCAAAAATGTCGATGAAAAATCGATTAAAGGCATTGCAAAAGAAATTCATGAATATGCGCATCTTGTACGCAACGGTAAACTGAAAATGGAACATATGCAAGGTGGTACATTTACTGTCAATAATACCGGTTCATTTGGTTCTGTTCAGTCGATGGGCATTATCAATCATCCACAGGCAGCAATTTTACAGGTGGAAAGTATTGTAAAAAGACCTGTAATAGTACAGGGGAATATGATTGCACCACGCTCAATGGTGAATTTATGTTTATCATTAGACCATAGAATTTTGGATGGGATGATTTGTGGTAAATTCTTATCTCGTGTGAAAAAAATTCTCGAAAATGTCGATAAACAGAAGATGTCAGTCTACTAAAAATGTCGTGAAAGCCTATGAAATAAGGCTTTCACGTTTTTTTTCTCTTTATTGTCAGAACATTCTCGTGTAAACTATAGTACAGAAATATAACAAGGGGGGAAGCTACTTAGCGACCACATGTCAATGAATATGAAAGAGATCGAATTTCAAACAGCTAGCTATGAGCAGTGGAAGGAAGAAGCGGTAAAAGCATTAAAAGGAAAACCGTTTGAATCCTTATTTACAAAGACAATTGAAAATATAACACTTGACCCACTTTATACAGAAGAAAGCTTAATCGAAAAATTGGGAGATCAACTGGAGAAACAAGTATCAACAATCCGTTCTTTAACAAAACAGACGAGCTTCACTGTTGCCCAGCAAATTGCCGGCAATGACGCAGCCAGCTTTTTTGCCAATATCGAGGATAGCTTATCACGCGGCAATGAAATGATTACAATCAACAGCCCGGTTGCATTTGACTGGACTGAACAAGATAGCGAAAAACTCGCTTCATATTTATCCGAAAATTCATTTAAATTTATCGTTTCTTCTGCTGAAGATGCGGTGCTGGATGTATTCAAATATATTGACGAAGCTAAACGTAGTGATATTGTAGGCTACATCGTTTCCCCAGAATCAGTGGAATTAGCTGACTATCCAAACGTCCGCACTTTTGGGGCAAATACAATTCCGTTCCATAATGACGGTGCTAATGCAGTTCAAGAGCTTGCGATTGCGCTTGCACAAGCAGCAAAACTTGCCACTACAGTAGAAGATTTTAAAGCATTTGAACAGAAGTTTTTCGTACAGTTTGCGGTCGATACGCAATTCTTTGCAGAAGTAGCAAAACTTCGTGCCTTCAAAGTATTATGGAAAGCGTTTGCTTCAGCATTCGGCAATGAAGCAAGCGCTGTCCCGGTCGTTGTGGAAACTTCGGTACGCAGCTTCTCGAAATATGATGTTTATGTAAACCTGTTACGTGCAGGCAATGAAGCGTTCTCAGCGGCAATCGGCGGTGCAGATGTTATTACAGTACACCCGCATGATGCTTTGACAGGTGTATCAGCGCAGTCAATCCGTATTGCACGTAATGTTTCCCTTGTTACGAAGGAAGAGTCGCATGTAACAAATGTAATCGATCCATCAGGCGGTTCATATTTTATCGAATCATTAACAGCAGACTATGTAAAAGAAGCATGGGCACTGTTCTTGGAAATCGAAATTGCTGGCGGATTGGAAACATACGGGATCGATGCTCAAATTGAGGAAGTATATCAGGAGCGCATGAAGCAAGTGGAAACACGCAAGCATTCATTAATCGGTACTAACATTTATGCGAATCCGCAAGACACAGTAGCAACAACTGAGAATGCACAATTTGCAGATGTAAAACGTCTTGCCGTTCCATTCGAAAACTTACGTGCAACTTATGCACAAACTGGAATCAAGGCAGCGATTTTGACATTCGGCGAACTGAAAAACTATAAGCCGCGCGCAGATTTTGTACAAGGATTCTTCGCAACAGCGGGCATCGTAGCATATCAGACAGCAGGCTTCCAAACAGTTGAAGACGCAACAGCTTGGCTGGCAAGCGAAGACTATGACTATGTAGTAATAGCAGCAACGGATGAAGATACGAAAGCCATTGTTCCAGCATTGTTAGAAAATAAAAAACAAACAGTTGTATTGGACGTGGCTGGTAAATATAAAGAAGAAGAAGCGGCATGGACTGCAAAAGGCTTAAACGGCTTTATTCATGCAGGTCAGAATATCGTAGAAAAGCTATCGGATGTCGTGATGAGCGTGAAGGGGGTACAACAATGAGTAAAGCAAATTTCGCAACGGTTGTCATTGAAGATGTATTAAAACAAGAGCAACTTACTTCTACAGGCTCGTACGTGACAAATGAAGGCATTGAAGTGAATTCTGTCTACAATAAAGAAGACATTCAAGATGCAAAACATTTAAAAGATGTGGCTGGTATTGCACCGAATACACGTGGCCCATATCCGACAATGTATGTCGCGCGTCCATGGACAGTGCGTCAATATGCAGGTTTCTCGACAGCGGAAGAATCAAATGCTTTCTACCGTCGTAACTTGGCAATGGGTCAAAAAGGGCTTTCAGTAGCATTCGACTTAGCAACACACCGCGGTTATGACTCGGATCACCCTCGTGTAACAGGGGATGTCGGAAAAGCCGGCGTTGCAATCGATTCGGTTGAAGATGCAAAAATTTTATTCGACGGTATTCCACTCGATCAAATGTCAGTATCGATGACGATGAACGGTGCCGTATTACCGATTCTAGCTTTCTACATCGTTGCAGCTGAAGAACAGGGAGTATCGCCTGATAAATTGGCCGGTACGATCCAAAACGACATCTTAAAAGAGTACATGGTACGTAACACATATATCTACCCACCGGCAATGTCGATGAAAATCATTGCGGACATTTTTGAATATACGGCGAAATTCATGCCGAAATTCAACTCGATTTCCATTTCGGGTTACCATATTCAAGAAGCGGGTGCGACAAATGATATCGAGCTTGCCTATACATTGGCAGACGGTCTTGAATATGTACGTACTGGTTTAAAAGCAGGCATTGATATCGATGCATTTGCACCGCGTTTATCGTTCTTCTGGGCGATCGGCATGAACTATTACATGGAAGTTGCAAAAATGCGTGCAGCACGTCGTATTTGGGCACAGATGATGTCTACATTCAATCCGAAAAACTCGAAGTCTCTTGCACTTCGTACACACTCGCAAACATCAGGCTGGAGTTTAACAGAGCAAGATCCGTTCAATAACGTAACTCGTACATTAATCGAGGCAAACGCGGCAGCGATGGGTCACACACAGTCACTTCATACGAATGCACTGGATGAGGCCATTGCGTTACCGACAGACTTCTCGGCGCGTATTGCACGTAATACACAGCTATTCCTGCAAGAAGAAACAGGAATGACAAAAGTAATCGATCCATGGGGCGGCTCGTACTATGTTGAAAAACTGACAGAAGAGCTGACAGAAAAAGCATGGGCATTAATCGAAGAAATCGAAGCACTTGGCGGAATGGCAAAAGCGATTGAGACAGGGCTTCCGAAAATGAAAGTTGAAGAAGCAGCGGCTAAACGTCAGGCGAAAATCGATTCAAAAACAGAAACGATTGTCGGCGTAAACAAATACCGTCTTGCTGAAGAAGATCCAATCGACATTTTGGATATCGACAATGCAATCGTACGCGAGTCACAAATTGCCCGCCTTGAAAAAATGAAGGCTACTCGTGATGAAGCGGAAGTACAAAAACATTTAGCCCGAATTACAAAAGCGGCTGAAGACGGCTCTGAAAACCTATTAGCTGTTGCAGTGGATGCGGCGAGAGCACGTGCATCATTAGGTGAAATTTCGGATGCGATTGAAGCGGTATCCGGCCGTCATAAAGCAGTTATCCGTTCAATTTCCGGAGTCTACTCTGCTAACTTCTCGGATGATGAAATGATTTCAGAAGTGAAGCAAATGACAGAAGACTTCCTGGAAGCAGAAGGTCGCCGTCCACGTATTTTAGTGGCGAAAATGGGACAAGACGGACATGACCGCGGAGCAAAAGTTGTAGCAACTGGCTATGCGGACTTAGGTTTCGATGTCGATATTTCTCCGTTGTTCATGACACCGGAAGAAACAGCACAAATGGCAAATGAAAATGACGTACACTGTATCGGCGTATCTTCGTTAGCAGCGGGTCATAAAACATTAGTGCCTGAACTTGTAGCTGAATTGAAGAAACTAGGTCGCGAAGACATTATCGTCATTTGCGGCGGTGTCATCCCGGCTCAAGACTATGAGTTCCTGTATGAAGCAGGTGCAGCAGCAATCTTCGGACCAGGTACTGTAATTCCAGTATCGGCAATCCGTATTATAGAAGAAATTTATAAAAAGTTAGGTTATGAGGAAGTGGCAGAGTAGTGATGCCACAAGATGAGAAGAGCGCTTTATTTGTTATGGATGGTGTGAAGGGTGGTCATGATGGTATGAGCTATTCAAACCCGAAAAAGTTCCGGAAAAAAAAGCAGGAAGCACTTGATCTACAGACGCTGGCAAGCGAAGTACGTGCGGGTAACCGTACTTCGCTCGCAAAAGCGATAACACTCATTGAAAGCTCGAACAATGCCCATAAGGAAGAAGCACAGAAGCTGCTGCAGGAACTGTTGCCTTATACAGGTAATTCAATCCGTATTGGCATCACTGGTGTACCGGGGGCGGGGAAAAGTTCGTTTATCGAAGCATTCGGTACAATGCTGTGCAAAATGGGCAAGCGTGTGGCGGTACTTGCAATCGACCCGAGTTCATCGCTTTCAGGCGGCAGTATTTTAGGGGACAAAACACGGATGGAAGAACTGGTACGCCAGGAAAATGCATTTGTCCGTCCATCACCGAGTGCCGGTACATTAGGCGGTGTCCATAAAAAATCACGCGAAACGATGCTCGTATGTGAAGCGGCAGGCTATGACGTCATTTTGATTGAAACAGTCGGTGTCGGTCAAAGTGAAACATATGTGCGCGGCATGGTCGACTTCTTCCTGCTGCTCGTGCTAACAGGTGCGGGAGATGAGCTTCAAGGGATGAAGAAGGGCATTATGGAGCTTGCAGACGGCATTATCGTCCATAAAGCGGACGGGGATAATGTACGCCCTGCACGCCGGACAATGCAGGAATACAAGCAGATCCTTCATTTCCTACAGCCATCGACTCCTGGCTGGCTCAGTACGTCACTGACCGTATCTTCCCTTGAAAAAACGGGGCTCGACAAAGTTTGGGACATGCTGATGCAGTTTGAGCAAACAACAAAGCAGTCGAATTATTGGACGACACGTCGCCATGAGCAAACACGCGACTGGTTCCATACGATGATTACCGATCATCTAATCGATTCGTTCTATAAAAATCCGGATCGCAAAAAGCAGGTCCGGTCACTTGAGGAAGAAATATTGCATGGCCAGCTAACAGTAACACAAGGGGTTAATGCATTATTTGGCGAAAAAAATGTAGATGGATGATAATCAAGAGTCTTTGCACATCTTTCGTAACCTTGCTATGATAAAAAGGAACATAGAAAGGGGCTAAAAAGCTTATGAACATGGATTATGATTTATTTATGCAACAAATTACAACGACTGCACGTGCAGAGATGGAAGCAGCAGGTTATGAACAACTGCGCACTCCGGAAGATGTAGAAGCAGCGTTTGCTCGTCAAGGAACAACTCTTGTTATGGTGAATTCTGTATGTGGTTGTGCTGGCGGTATTGCACGTCCTGCAGCAACACATGCAGTACATTACGATAAACGTCCAGACCACCTAGTAACTGTATTTGCCGGTCAAGATAAAGAGGCAACAGCAGCTGCACGTTATTATTTCGGTGAAGATCATATCCCATCATCACCATCATTCGTATTATTGAAAGATGGACAAGTTGTAGGAGAAGTTGGCCGCTTTGAAATCGAAGGACATGACCCAATGAGTGTTGTAACAAACCTTCAAGGTCACTTCGAGGAAAACTGCGAAGAAATCTAATTTTACTAGAGTTATTGTGTAACGGGTGCGTTTTGAATGTACCCGCTGCACTCCTATAACGGGGGAGTTCAACCGATATGAAGAAATTTTCAATCGGCTATCGTACTTTAAAAACAGCCATTGGTGCTGCCGTTGCGATAGCAATTGCCCAATATTTTGATTTGCAGTTTTTCACGGCAGCTGGTATTCTGACGATTTTAAGCATTCAACCAACAAAACGTAAATCTTTACATGCAGTGTATACCCGGATTGTTTCAACAATTGTCGGGATCGCTTATGCATTTATATTTTTCGAAATATTCGGTTATTCGCCGGTTGTTTTAGGGATTGTGATGATTCTTTTCATTCCGACAATCGTTTCTCTTAGAGTAGTAGAAGGGTTTATTTCTAGTTCGGTCATCATGATGCACATTTATTTGACCGCCAATTTTACGGTCGATTTGCTTATTAATGAATTTTGCTTAATGGCTATCGGTTACGGGGTTGGTTTAGTCGTAAATATGTACATGCCGGATATCCAGCAAGGCCTGTATTACCACCGCGAAAAATTGGAATCGTTATTGAAGAAAATTCTTGCGGAAATTGCAGGGTATTTGAGGGATGGCGATACATTATGGGACGGTCATGAACTGATCGAGGCGGCAAAAGTGGTCGAGGCAGGAAAAGCGCTGGCATTCCAAGATGTTGAAAATCACGTAACGCGTAAAGAAAATACATTTTATCTGTATTTTGATATGCGTGAAAGACAGCTGGAAATTATTGAGCACGTGTTGCCTAAAATTACGACACTGCCGGTAATGACAGAGCAGGCTACATTAATTGCAGCTTTCATGGAAGACTTGAGCGAGAATGTCCATTCAGGAAATACGGCAAGCCGCTTTTTGGAAAAACTCGACAAAGTAAAAGAAGAGTTCGCCAAAATGCCATTGCCAAATGATCACGAAACATTCCTCGCAATGGCCGCACTGTATCAGTTTATCGAAGAAATGGATGAATACCTGGTCATCAAACAATCGTTCAGGGGGATGAAATAATCCTGAATTATTGAGTGGAAGCGTCCGATCCGGGATGGAAATCAACTTCACCCTCAGGAGAAAATAAAAAAATGGATGCCTAAACATCCATTACATAATTGCTGCGACACCCATTGCAACAGTTGAGATTAACATGATAACAACCATTGAATAAACGACTATTTTTTGAAACTTTTTGTTGCTCATTCTTTTCGCTCCTTCAATATGAACTAGTACTAGTTTATCAAATTTGAAGGAATTCTCAAGTACATTAGATTTTACATTTTCGAAATTTTTAAATTTTTTTATCAGGCGTCAAACACCTACTATAAACACCTCAACATGTATGGACACGTTTCAGATATGGGGGAATTAATAATTTTATTCAAAAGGGAGTCAGTACCGTGGAAAAAGTGGATCATATCGGCATTGCCGTACGTAATATTGAAGAACGTATTACATATTACACAGAAACGTTAGGCTTGAAATTATTAAAGATGGAAGAAGTAGAATCACAGCAAGTAAAAGTTGCTTTTATCGATGCAGGCAACGTAAAAATTGAGCTGCTTGAACCAATGAGTGAAAAAAGCGCAATCCATGGCTTTTTGGAAAAGCGCGGAGAAGGCATTCACCATGTTGCATTCGGCGTAACAGGTATTCGTGAGCGCATGGCTGAACTTCGTGAAAAAGGTGTACGTCTATTATCTGAGGAGCCGGGACCAGGTGCTGGCGGCGCAGAAGTAGCATTTTTACACCCGAAAGACTCATTTGGTGTACTTTATGAATTATGCGATAAAAGCGGAAAAGGGGATAAATAACGATGACAACAATGGCAGTAACTCCAGATATGTTTGATAAAATTAATGAGCTTTATGACCGTAAAGAAGCGATCCAGCTTGGTGGCGGGGATGCGCGTATTGAAAAGCAGCATGAAAAAGGGAAAATGACTGCTCGTGAACGTATTGATATGTTATTGGATGATGGGTCATTCGTTGAAATCAATCCATTCATCACACACCGTACAGTTGATTTCGGTATGGAAAAACTTGAAGGCCCTGGTGACGGGGTAGTTACTGGTTTCGGTAAAATCAATGGCCGTAATGTGTATTTATTTGCACAGGATTTCACCGTATTCGGTGGAGCACTTGGTGAAATGCACGCAAAAAAAATCGCAGCGGTAATGGATTTAGCAGCGAAAAACGGTACGCCATTTATCGGGATTAACGATTCAGGCGGTGCGCGTATCCAAGAAGGTGTATTATCACTTGACGGCTACGGTCACATTTTCTACCGTAACTCAATTTATTCTGGTGTAATTCCGCAAATCTCTGTAATTATGGGACCATGTGCGGGTGGTGCTGTTTATTCACCAGCGATTACAGACTTTATTTTAATGGTTGATAAAACATCTCAAATGTTCATTACGGGTCCAAAAGTAATTGAAACAGTAACAGGCGAGAAAATTTCTGCAGAAGGTCTTGGCGGTTCTAAAGTGCATAACGCGACTTCAGGGAATGCCCACTTCCGTGCTGAAAACGAAGAAGCTGCCATTGCACAAATTCAGCAACTGCTTTCTTACTTACCACAAAACAACAGAGAAAAAGCACCGAAGCAAGCTGCTCCAGAAGGCGATAACTTCCGTTCAGAGCTTGTTGATGTTGTGCCGATTGACCAAACAAAATCTTATGATGTTCGTAAAGTAGTAGAACAAGTAGTTGATGAAGGTTCATTCATGGAAGTGCAAAAAGAATTCGCGAAAAACATCGTTGTTGGTTTCGCGCGTATCGCAGGCGAATCAGTAGGTCTAGTATGTAACCAGCCGAAGTTCCTGGCGGGTGGATTAGATATCGATTCATCTGATAAACTAGCGCGTTTCGTGCGTACATGTGACGCATTCAACGTACCTGTTATTACATTTGAAGACGTATCTGGTTTCTTCCCAGGTGTTAAACAAGAGCATGGCGGAATTATCCGTCATGGTGCGAAAATCCTTTATGCTTACTCAGAAGCGACTGTACCAAAAATTACAGTTATTTTACGTAAAGCATACGGCGGCGCGTACGTAGCATTAAACTCAAAAGCAATTGGCGCGGACTTAGTATTCGCTTGGCCAAACGCGGAAATCGCGGTAATGGGTGCTGCTGGTGCGGCAAACATTATTCATGCAGGCGAGATTGCAAAATCGGCTGATCCGGAAGCAACACGTGCAGCGAAAATTGAAGAATACAAAGAAAAATTCGCAAACCCTTATGTAGCGGCTTCACGCGGTATGGTTGACGATGTTATCGATCCACGTGAAACACGTATTAAGCTAATCCAGGCATTGGATATGCTTTCTACAAAACAGGAAGACCGTCCATATAAAAAACACGGAAATATCCCGCTATAAAATTAATAAAGCGCGCTAAGAAACACCTCTTAAATGATTTGTGCACAATACAATCATTTTTGAGGTGTTTTTTTGCTTAAATAAAAGCCCTTATTAATACAAAGTAGAAAAAAGTACTAAAAAATTAATAAAATTTACAGACCTATAATATGGTAAATCCTCCTATTTTATTATAGTGAAATTTTCAAAAAGCCATTATGCTAGATAAAGGAAAGACGATTTAGGAGGACAAAGAATGAAAGATATCTATCAACTACAGAGGGCAATTGATTTAAGAAATGATGGGGAATTACAGCAATCCAATCAGCTGTTGTTAAGTTTAGTTGAACAGCACCCGAACGAGGCCTATGTAAATTATCAATGTGCATGGAGTTTTGATGTGCTAGGAAAAGAATCGAAAGCTGTTCCGTACTATAAAAAAGCAATTCAAGGCGATTTAAATAATGACGATCTAGCAAATGCTTATTTGGGTCTTGGGAGTACATACAGAACACTAGGGGAATACGAGAATTCTAAACATACGTTTGAAAAAGGGTTGGAGATGTTTCCGCACAATTTAGCCATTCAAGTATTTTACGCGATGACATTGTTTAACTTGGAGCAACATGAGCGTTCAATGGAGCTGCTATTGAAAAATTTAGCCGCCACTTCGTCTGATCAACAAATTCAGAAGTACAGAAATGCTATTACATTTTATAGTGATAAATTAAAAGAAGTGTGGAATTGAGTGATAGATTCATTCAGATAAAGGATTTGCACAAATTACGATGAGTACTTAACGTGATAAATACGGCGATGGCCAGCCTGATCGGCTACAGCTGTTATTTTTATCGTTTGGATGGAGCTTACTGCAGCAGAGGCATCCCCAAATTCGGGCAAGTTGCTGACCATTGCCTTACATGCATTTAAATAAACCATTTTTAAAATGGTTTCTTCTATAATTCTCAGTAGTTTTTATTAATCCACCGCTCTAGACAGATTGAATGCTGCTTGTTGTTTTTTCGGTTCCTTTTCATACGGGTGCTCGTGCTCGGCAAACAGAAAGATTGCCCCAAGTTCAATGCCATGCCCATAATGGGCGGTCTCTTCAGGAGTTAATTTCAAAATTCGCAAACTCACTTCATAGACATTTTTTCGTGTGATAAAACTGATCAGCTGGTCGAGCCAGTTGCCGGCAAGATGGACTTGAATATCTGTATACATTTTCAGTGACTGTAAAGGGTGTATATCTTTTGAAAATACATGGATTTCATGCTCGGAAAAACCGTGCCCTCTAATAATGTTCAGCTTTGTCATAGCTTCCTCAACACTGTACACTAAAGCGATTTCACGTCGATACTCCATCATGATCACCTCTTTTTATCATTGTAATGGAATTTTTAATGAGATGGTAGTGATTGAAAACAATCGTACATCCATACAATTATAAAATGCAGAAAATTCGAAACTTATACAAGGTCTAATCCGTAGAACAGGAAAAGGGAGGTTTTACTGATGGGGAACTATTCCATTCGTGATTTTGTCAACAAGACGCAGCAAGACCAAAATGAAAACGATTATTTTGAACTGGAAACCGACCGTGTACTCGAAGTGAATCTGAACGGGGAAGTATGGTCGAAAATGGGCGCGATGATCGCCTATGTCGGTTCGATTAAGTTTGAGCGTGAGCGCATGCTGGAGCATGGCGTATCGAAAATGTTTAAGAAAGCTTTGACAGGTGAAGGTACACAGCTAATGAAAGCAAAAGGAAAAGGCCGGTTATATTTAGCGGATCAAGGAAAAAAGATTACCATTTTTGATCTGCAAAACGAAAGCTTGTGCGTGAACGGCAATGACCTGCTTGCATTTGAACCATCGACCAATTGGGATATACGACTTATGCGCAAAATGGCCGGTATGATGGCAGGCGGCTTATTCAACGTCATGCTGGACGGCAAAGGCAAGGTGGCGATTACAACTCATTTTGAGCCGTTAACCTTAATCGTTAAGCCGGGTGAAACCGTGTATACAGACCCAAATGCGACGGTTGCATGGTCCGGTAATTTAAAACCGGAGTTTGTAACGGATATTACGTTCAGAACACTCATTGGACGCGGCAGCAATGAATCAATCCAAATGGCCTTCTCCGGTGAAGGATTTGTCATCATTCAGCCATTTGAAGAAGTGTATTTATCGTCGGAATCATAATGGCTGCGGTATAAAGTTAGGAGAAAACAGATGTTTTTAAAATCGGTCAAACTTAAAAAAGAAGAAATATCGAACTATAGCGAGTACCCGTTTTCGATTCCGTTTATTCGCCATATGGATGAATTGGATGTGGATGCGAAGGTCACGTTTTTCGTTGGAGAAAATGGTGCGGGCAAATCTACATTGCTCGAAGCGATTGCAGATCAGATCGGATTCAATACGGCAGGTGGCAGTACACAAAACTATAAGGCATATGATGTGGATCAATCCGAATCCGCACTAGGCGATTATGTAAAGCTCTCCTGGTGGCCAAAAGTAACGAATGGCTTTTTCCTGCGCGCCGAGACATTTTATCAGTTTGCGTCACATCTGGATGAAACTGATCAGAACGGCTACAAAGCATACGGGGGAAAATCACTTCATCACCAATCACACGGCGAATCTTTTTTCTCGCTGTTCCAGCATCGGTTTACAGGGCAGGCCATCTATCTGTTGGATGAGCCGGAAGCCGCTTTATCTCCAACAAGACAGCTGGCGTTTTTAACGTTGATGAATGATTTAGTGAAACAGGGCAATGTCCAATTCATTATCGCAACACATTCGCCAATTTTGCTTGGATTTCCCGATGCCGTCATCTATCAGTTTGATGAAAAAGGGATCGAGCAGGTGAAATATGAAGAAACCGAGCATTATCAGGTAACCTCGTATTTTTTGCAGCACCGTAAAAGAATGTTGCAGGAGCTGTTTGCAGAAGATGAGGATGAACTGGATTAGCAATCGAATAAGGATTATCGGGAACTACAACGGATTGATAAAGGAGTGAATAATATGGGATGGCAGCAATTACAACAGCAATCAGAACAGTACCAACTGCAACTGTTGGAAGCAGAAAAACTGAATAAAAAAATCGAGAGCCTAGACCAACAAATCCAGCATGCCGAACAGGATATGAACCGGCATGAACGCGATTTGCAAAAAACACGCCAGCAACTAAACAAGCTTGAAAGTTTTTCGTTCGTGAATCTATTCCGGGGCTGGTCAGGGAAAAAAGATGAGCTCATTGAGGAAAGTATGGACCAGGTTGCAGTAATAGAGCTGAAGCTGGTGGAAGCACAGTTAACATTTAAAGATTTACAGGAAGACCGGGTTCAACTTGAACAACAATTGAGCAAGATCAATGTTTCAACTGTTCGTGAGCAGCTGAAGAAGATAGAAGATGAAAAACAAGTGTGGCTGATGTCAAATGCACCTGCAGCAGCAAAGGAATTAACGGGCATCATTGAACAGGAGCTTTTATGCAAACAGCTGAAAACCGAAATCCATGAAGCGATCGATGCGGGTAAACAGGCATTTAATAAGCTCACGGATGCCGGTTCCAAATTGCAGGATGCCAAATCCTACTCCACATGGGATACTTTTTTAGGCGGAGGCTTTATCGCGACGGCGTTAAAGCACGACAAGCTGGAAGAAACGAATGGCTATTTACATGAAGCACAGATGGCCCTGCAACGTTTCCAAAATGAACTGCTCGACATTAAAGAGATGCGTCAAAGTACATTGGAAGTTCATACGGATGGTTTTGTAATGTTTACGGATTACTTTTTCGATAATATTTTCACCGATTGGTCGGTTCATTCGAAGATTACAACTGCGATTGATCAGCTCTTGCGTGTGCAGGATGATGTAGCGAATACACTTCGCGATTTGAAACAAAAATTGAGCATCACAATCGAAAAAGAAGAGGCGCTACAAGTAGAAAAACAAAGCATTTTAAATGCCGATGATCAATCATTGTTTTTTCAAAAATAGAGGCGTACAATAAAGCGTAAACTAGTTATT
Source organism: Solibacillus sp. FSL R5-0449 (assembly GCF_037975215.1). Lineage (NCBI taxonomy): Bacteria > Bacillati > Bacillota > Bacilli > Caryophanales > Caryophanaceae > Solibacillus > Solibacillus sp. FSL R5-0449. The sequence goes on along the minus strand of NZ_CP150239.1, from coordinate 2,008,415 downwards.
TAAAGGAGTTATCAAACATGAACCGAGTAGTAGAAGAGTTTTTGGAATTAGTGCAAATTGATTCTGAAACAAAACACGAAGAAGTAATCGCACCAATTTTAGTGAAAAAATTAGAAGAAATGGGCTTTGATGTTTTCCAGGATGATGCGCACACACGCAATGGTCACGGTGCAGGCAACATTATCGCAACATTAAAAGGCGATGAATCTATCGAGCCAATCTATTTTACAGTACATATGGATACAGTCGTGCCGGGTAAAGGCATTAAACCGGAAATTCGTGAGGACGGCTATATTTATTCTGACGGCACAACGATTCTTGGCGCGGATGATAAAGCGGGTATCGCAGCACTATTCGAAATGGCACGTCGCTTAAAAGAAAAAGACAGCGCACACGGTACGATCCAATTCATCATTACAGCTGGTGAAGAAAGCGGATTAGTCGGTGCCAAAGAACTGGATCCATCAAAAATCATCGCTAAATACGGTTTTGCGGTTGATAGTGACGGCAAAGTAGGCGGTATCGTCGTTGCAGCACCATTCCAGGCAAAAGTATTTACGAGAATCATCGGTAAAACAGCACATGCAGGCGTTGCACCTGAAAAGGGTATTTCTGCAATCACTGTTGCAGCAAAAGCGGTTGCTCAAATGAAATTAGGCCGTCTTGATGAAGAAACAACTGCGAATATCGGACGTTTTGAAGGTGGTAAAGCAACAAATATCGTATGTGATGAAGTATCGATTCTTGCAGAAGCCCGTTCGATTGATGAAGCAAAACTGAATGCCCAAACGGACCATATGAAAGAAACATTTGAACGTGTAGCACAAGAAATGGGTGCACGTGCTGAAGTTGAAGTGAAGTTAATGTATCCAGGCTTCCGTGCGACAGAAGAAGATCAAGTGGTGAAAGTTGCAAAAGCAGCGGTTGAAGCAGTCGGACGTACACCACAGCTAGGTATTTCAGGAGGCGGCAGTGATGCAAACGTTATCGCCGGGTTCGGTATTCCTACTGTAAACTTATCGGTTGGTTATGAAGAAATTCATACAACTAACGAAAGAATGCCGGTTGAAGAGCTGGAAAAACTAGCTGATTTATTGGAAGAAATCGTTGTTCAAACAACGAAATAAGAGGTATTAATATGAGCATTGAAAAAGCAGTCGTATTTTTATGCGGCACAGAACAATATGCTGTGCCGGTTGAGCAGGTCGTATCGATTGAAAAGCTGGAGCGTGTAACACCGATTCCTCATTTACCAAACTACTTGCTCGGCTTTACGCGAATTCGTGGGGAACTTACACCAATCATCGATTTTCAGACGATATTGTACAATCGCCCGACAAATACACAAACGGCTAAAATCATTGTGTTGAAGACAGAGTTGATTAATTACGGATTGGTTGTTGCCGATGCGAAGGAAATTATCGACTTTGAAGAAGGCGTATTAAAACAGATGGGTCTTGTCAATTACGAAAAAACGAAATATTTTACAGCGGTTGCCAATTTGGAAGACCGCATGATTTCTTGCATCGACCCGAATATTCTTGTGCATTCATTGGACGGTATTCGTGAAATCATCGAATATTTACATGAAATGAATAAGCAGGAAAATGAGACAAACTAAAAAAAGGAGCTTATCATCTGAACGTGATAGGCTCCATTTTTTCAATCGGCAGTAACCGCTTTCTTTTTTTTGAATTGTTTAATGTATGCATAACCTGTAAAGCTAAATACGAAAATCGAAATAATCGTAAGTGTCAGGACGAGATTTTCTTCAACCCATGGAATATTTCCGAGTAAAAAGCCACCACCAAGCCAAACAACGGTCCAAAGTACGGCCCCCATGAAGTTATAGCGTAAAAATGTTCCATATGAAAAGCCGGAGTATCCGCATATAAACGGCGTCATTGTCCGCATCAACGGCACAAACCGTGAAAACGTAATGGCAACCCGGTCATAGTCTTCCAGGAATGTCAGTGCTTTTTCAGTCGTTTCCTCAGGCACAAAACGCTTGAACAAATTGCGCTTCGGCGGTATTTTCCGTATCGATTTTCCGATGAGGTAGTTGCTGCTGTCGGCAAGTGTTGTTGCCACGATGAAAATAATGAGCAATGTCAGAAAATCAAGCTTATCGATCGCTGCTAACGTTCCGCTTGTGAACACCGTACTATCCCCGGGTAAGAAAGTTAAAATTACAAATGCAGTTTTCGTGAAAACAACCGCAAATAACAGAATATAAATATACAGTCCGAGCTCTTTTATGTAATAAAATATGATCTGGTCGATTTCCCTTAAAAATTGAATAATATCAAGTAGCATAAGTAGTTCTCCTATCAAGAGGATGATTAAATTCCAGTATAGCGGATATTGGCAAAATATTGTTATAAAAAGTGCTAAGTAAAAATATTTAAAGAGGTGATGGAAATGAGTTTGACGAAACGCCCTAAAATTGAAATTCCAAAAACGAAGTCAGAATGGTTGATGGATATTCTCGGCTATATCGCATTAGCGCTAATGCTTGCTGTCCTATTCATGAACTGGCGTGAACTGCCAAGTGAAGTGCCTGCCCACTTTGGCGGCAACGGTGATGTCGACCGTTGGGGCTCAAAATGGGAGCTGTTAATATTACCGGGCATCGGGATTGCCATGCATATCTTTTTAATGATTTTAGAAAAATTCCCTGAAACGCACAACTATCCGGCACATTTCAATGAATCAAATGCCGAGGTCTTTTACAGAAATAGTCGCCAAACATTAAATTATATGCGAAACATCATTAATATATTATTCGCTTACATCGTATACCGCACGATTGTGATTGCTTTAGAAGAAGCAACAACGATCGGCTGGCCATTTTTCGTCATATTGGCAGCGCTGTTTGTGGTACTAATCTGGAAGATGGTAAAGATATTTAGGATTAAGTAAAGTAGAAGGTTTTAAGGGGAATGTGGAACGTGGTGTAGGAAAAGTAGAAGATTTCGTGGCAAAAGTAAAACATTCCGGTCGAAAAGTAGAATTTTTTCCGAAGAAAGTAGAACATTGCGTGCTGAAAGTAGAAAGTTTCATGAGAAAAGTAGAACACCCCGGTCGAAAAGTAGAACGTAGCCGATGAAAAGTAGAACATTCCGACCGAAAAGTAGAACCTTCAATAAAAAAGCAGATTCCTCATCGAAGACCGAAAGCATCTCATTAAGGAGATGCTTTTTTCAGTTAAAAACTTTTAAATAAAATTACATATTTTTAATTTTCATTCGTCTATAGAAGTAAGAGAGGTGATGGACATGGATTTTGATGAGCTTTATGAGCAGGAGTTCGGCAAAACTTATCAGTACATACGCTACATGGTATCTAACGCACAAGTCGCTGAAGATTTAACGCAGGATACGTTTGTGCGAATTTATAAAACGGATTTGACCAAAGTAACCAATTTCCAAACGTATACGAGGCAAGTCGCTCGAAATCTTGTTTATGACTATTACCGGAAAAGAGCATTAATTAAGTGGCTTCCATTTACAAATATCCCGGAGCAGGTGGGTGATCACGATGTTCCGCATGAATGGCTCATACAGGAAGAAGACCGAAAGCAATTATACGAGGCACTGCAAAAGTTAAAACCAGTACAACGCGAAGTCATCATCTACCGGAAAATTGAGGAGCTTTCGATTCAGGAAACGTGTGCCATTATGGGTTTATCATCTGTGAAAGTCGCAAACACTCAGCGGAGTGCGATGCTGGCATTGCAGAAAATTTTAGGAGGTGAAATCGATGAAGCTTGATGATCGCTTAAAGCAGTTAGATGAACTCCCGCAAAATGAAGCATTAAAAAAATCCATCTATCAGAATATCCATAAGAAATCTGTTAGAAAACAAAATCAGTTGAAAACATTACGTGAAATTGGCATAATGGCGGCGATTTGTTTTATCGGTCTGTTTTTACTGTTCACCTCGGACATGAACAATCAGGCAGCATCAGGTGAAATTGCCAAAATCACTTCCTATGAAAATAATGGGGAAAAGGGGTTTAGGGGAAGAACGTCGACACTTTTCGTTGGTGTTGAAAATGTGACGACAGATTCAATGATCGCCTTATTCGAAAACATTTCAGAACTTCCTGCGGTTATGGCTCCTCCGAAAAGCGACGTGCATTATGACATTATCGTCTTATATAAAAACGGGGAACAGCGAAAATTTGAATGGGCATGGAACTATATGCATGATATTAGCAATGATACATTTTATCCCGGATATGATCAATTCCCATCGACTGTTTTATCTGACTTGGAGAATGCGCATGATCGATTCCAATTTCCATCGATATTTATTGGTCTGGGCGTTTTACTAATGATCTTGGTGGCCTCCAGCTACTATAAGCGCCGACAAATTGAACTGCCGAAAAAAATACGCGGAATGGGTATTGCTATGACAATTTATATAATTGTTGTGGCGATTATGGGCTATTATTATTTCATGATTGGCCCATTTTATAAGCCATTGCTTTTACTTTTATTATTTGCATATGGATTTAGCATTTGGTGGCTGATAAAAAAAGAAGTGACAAACTTACACATTTTGAAAGTGGAGAAGTACAAAATCCTATTTATTGTGCTCTGGTTCCTTATCGGGATTGGCACGGCATAATAAGAAAAATGAACATGCATGGTCCTTCATATAGAAGCGGCCATGTTTTTGCATATTCCATTATAAAAGGTAACGAGTTGAAACTTTTTTGTCGGAAAATTCGTATAAATTAAGAAGCAAAAAAGAGGAGGCATTTGAATGGTTAATCAATTGAAAGAACAGTTCGGTCACTATTTTTTAATCGGTCAATTTGAGGATATCTACGGGAAAACAGCAGAATCGTTTCAGAACCTTGTATCGTTTGAACAATTTCGTGAACTTTCTTTAGACTATAATTCAGATGTAAGCAATTATAAATGTATCGTGTCCAATACATTTCAAGGGCTGGAACAGTATATATGGGTCGATGATACGTATACGAAAGCAGTTGTCGTAGCATTTGACGATAACAATATTATTCAAGGAATGTATTTCAAACCATATGAAACGTATCCGGGCAGTGATCAAATATGGACGAAAAATACATACAGCATGCCGATCAGTGACAAGTGGTATGTTTTTTGGGGCGGCACGAACGAATTTATCAACTATCACTATCCATATGAACAGCAGCGTTACGCTTATGATTTAGTTAAAATGAGCAACAACGAAACATATAGGAACTCGAAACTTCAAAATGAAAGCTACTATGCATTTGGAGCTGAGGTTGTGGCACCGGCTGATGGTGTGGTGGTCGAAGTGTTGGATGGAATTAACGACAATATACCGGGCGAAATGGATGAAGAGAATCTAGCAGGAAACTATTGCATCATCGCACATGAACACAATGAATACAGTATGCTTGCCCATTTCAAGAAGGATTCAATTTGTGTGGAAACAGGGGATAAAGTGAAGGCAGGTCAGCTGCTCGGCTTATGCGGGAATTCTGGCAATTCCTCAGAAGCCCATATCCATTTTCAAGTAATGGATCATCAGGATTTCCTGCAAGCCAAATCACTGCGTATTCAGTTTCATAGCGGAGCAGAACCAATTCAAGGGGATATAGTAAAACCGAGCTCGGCAAGCTGGGACAAAACAGACACATTAGATAAGATTGAAAACTCTGCAACAGCTGGTGAACTGATGTTATTGCTCCCTCGAGTAATTGGCCAGTTTTTTAAATAGAAGTGGAGTTGAATTGGAGGGGTTTCTATAAAGAAGATAATTATCTTTTTAATTTTAGCAATTGTAATTTTGTTGCTCTACATCTCTCTCTTTGGTATATCGGTATCCCCTGAAGAAAAGGTGGCCCATTATAAAGAACGCTGGGGTATAGCATTGCCGGTTCCGACAGAAATAATCAATGTATGGTCAACAAAATTTCCCGCACGTGGAGATGGAGAATGGGTAACTGAATTATTGTATGAGAACAAGATTGAACAAGAGCAACTTCATGATTTTATAAAAGTGACAGAAAATAATTTAATCAAGGCAAATCAGCATGTTTCATATTTTGTAAACAGGGTCCAAAATATGTATAAAATCCAGCAAGACGATGAATTCAAAAATACGATTCAAGCCTATTCAATTGATTTACAGCCGGGTGATTTCTACTTTCATCAATCAGAAAATGGTAATTTTGATACTTTTACTGCAATCTATCAGCAGGCGGAAAATCGCATTTTACTATTTGAATGGCATCAGTGAAATATTTCCGCAAATAATCAGTGAGAAAGGATTGGACTGGATGAAACTCGGATTAAAAAAAGATGAAGTGGTTCTCGTTCCGCATGAAGCAGGTTGGAAGAGAGAATTTGCTGAGACTAAAGAAAACATTCTAAAGTACACAAGTTTACAGCCTCATCAAATAGAACATATCGGCAGCACATCGATTGAAGGGATTCACGCAAAGCCGGTAATTGATATTGTCATCGGTGTTGTCAACCTGGATTCGCTGGGTAAAGACTTTTTCACAGGACTCAAGAAAGCCGGTTTTTATCGCTTGCAAGTGGAAAGACCGGATGAAATTGTTTGCGCAAAATTTACAGATACTACATTTGAAACGAAAACACATTTCATTCATCTTGTAGAATGGGGTAACAAAAAATGGCATCAAATGCGCTTTTTCCGAGATTATTTGAATGCAAATGAAGCAGTGAAAAAGGAATATGAGCTGTTGAAAGTGGCTTTCTTTAAGACAGGTAAGGAAGGGATTACTGAATATACAAATTATAAAGAGCAATTTGTTCAGTCGATTTTTAGGAAAATGGATGAATTAAACTAAATACATACCAAGCTGCCCGCGAAGTTAGAGTGAAATTCTAGTTTCCGGCAGCTTTTTATATTGAAAGAATGGGGAGTAGTATTTTAAACATTGGGATTTTTTTCAAAAAACATTTCTCTTGGTAGCTGATACATTATCTACTATAATTAGAAATCGATTGGGTATGCAGTGGAGGTGTGTAAACAGGTGATACAATTACAGCAAGTTACTAAAAAATTTGGTTCTTTTGTCGCTGTTCAGGATGTGTCGCTGACGATTGCGAAAGGTGAAATTCATGGATTGATCGGGGCGAGCGGTGCAGGTAAATCAACTTTGCTACGTCTGATGAACTTGCTGGAAGTACCGGATAGTGGAGCGGTTGTCATAAATGGTCAGCAACTCACAGCTTTAAGGAATGCTGAACTTCGTAAAGCAAGAAAATCAATCGGAATGATCTTCCAAAATTTTCACCTCGTCGCAAATAAGACCGTCCATGATAATGTTGAAATAGCACTTGTCCTGGCAAACTATCCGAAAAAGCTACGGAAAGCGCGTGTACTTGAATGCCTGAAGTTTGTCGGGCTCGAACAGTTTGCCAATCAATATCCGGCACAGCTGAGCGGTGGGCAAAAGCAGCGTGTGGCGATTGCAAGAGCATTTGCGAATGAAACTGCGGTCCTGCTCTGTGATGAGCCAACCTCTGCGCTCGATGCTAACACCTCTGCGGAAATTTTGCGTGTTTTACAGAAGATCAATGTTGAGCTTGGTGTGACAATTGTCCTTGTCAGTCATGAGCTTGAAGTTGTCAAAAGTATATGTCATCGTGCTACCGTACTGGATGCTGGGCAAATATATGAGACGGTGGAGTTAACACCTGATGGCATCCTTGAAACGAGCCACCATCCGCAAAACTTTGTCGATCAGCTCGTGAAAGGTGGAATCGGACATGCCTGATGTATTACGTCAGTATGAAGCCGAAATATGGCGGGCGATCAGTGAGACCTTTTTCATGGTCGGTGTGTCAATTGTGGCTGCCGTATTAATCGGTTTACCAATCGGTACATATTTATTTCTTTGCGGGAAAGAAAAGTTGCTTGAAAATCGTGTCGTTTACAACATTCTAAACTTAGTGGTGAATACGATCCGGTCGTTTCCTTTCTTGCTATTGGTCGTTTTCCTAATCCCTTTTACACGGTTCATTGTCGGTACAGCTATTGGGACGGTTGCGGCAACTGTTCCGTTATCGATTATTGCCATTGCACATTATGCAAGGCTTGTCGAACAATCCCTGCTTGATGTACCAAAAGGTGTTATTGAGGCAGCTGTGTCAATGGGTGCTTCGGTGCGGCGGATTATTTTCAGTTTTCTTTTTGTGGAGGCGCGGTCAGGTCTGGTGCTCGGCTTGACGACTTCGATTGTCAGCTTCATTTCTTATTCCACAATAATGGGTGTAGTTGGCGGTGGCGGAATCGGTGACTTTGCGATTCGTTATGGTTATCAGCAATTCAAGACAGATCTAATGCTTTACATGATTTTAATTATGATTATTTTGGTGCAGCTTATTCAAATGATTGGTACGACTGCAGCAAGATGGTTGGACAAAAGATAGGAGAATGATTGTGAAAAAAAGATGGATGTTAAGTATAGCAGCAGTACTTGCTTTAGTAGGCTGCGGACAGAATGAAGAAACAGAAACGAATAAAGAAGTGGAAAAAGAAGAGACAACATTAAAAGTTGCATCATTAATTTCACCGATGACGGATATTTTGGAACTAGTAGAGCCGAAATTAGAGGAACAGGGCATTGATCTGGAAATTGTCGTGTTAGGTGATAATGTACAGCCAAACAGTGCGCTGGCTGCAAAGGAAGTCGATGCAAACTTCTTCCAGCACGTACCGTATATGGAGGAATTCAACCGTAACAATGACGCTAATTTAGTGCCGATTCAGCCGATTTACTTTGCGAATTACGGCGTGTATGCTAAAAATTATGATTCAATTGAAGAATTACCGGATGGAGCAACAGTTGCGATTGCCAACGATATTTCAAATGTTGACCGTTCATTAATGCTGCTTGCTCAGCACGGTGTCATTACATTAAAGGAAAAAACAGATGTGTATTACACATTAGCAAGTGTTGAGGACAATCTAAAAAATCTTCAGTTTAAGGAAGTCGATCTGTTAATGCTTGCGCGTATGTACGATGATGCGGATGCGGTAATTATGACGCCTGCTTATGCTGCACCACTTAATCTAACACCGAAAAGTGATGCACTGTTGACTGAAGGTGTGGAAAACGATTTTGCCATTACACTAGTGGCACGTGAAGACAACAAAGACGACGAAGCAATCAAAAAGCTTGCAGAAGCGATGACGAGTGAAGAAGTGCGTAATTTCCTAATAGAAAACTACGACGAAACAGCAACACCAGCTTTTGAATAAATAAATTAATCAATGCCGAGGCGCGGTTCTAACATGCGTTTCGGCTTTTTTATTAAAAATGAGGTGAAACGAAGCTTTTTGACCGGTATGCCTTATTTTGTTACCCTTTATTTGTAAACATTAGAAGGGGTGGTCAAAATGGCAGAAAACTTTAAAGCATTAGTCGTCAATAATGAAGAACAATTTACAGTAGACGTGAAGGAACTTTCCTTAAATGATTTACCTGAAGGAGACGTGCTGCTTAAAGTAGAGTATTCTTCTATTAATTATAAGGATAGTTTAGCAGCAATACCGGATGGCAACATTGTCAAAAGCTATCCATTCGTACCGGGCATTGACTTGGCAGGAACGGTCATTTCATCGGAAAACCCGCAATTTAAAGAAGGGGACAAAGTGATTGCGACAAGCTATGAAATAGGTGTCACTCATTTTGGCGGATATAGTGAATATGCACGCATCCCGTCTGAGTGGCTTGTTCCACTGCCGGAAGGACTTTCATTAAAAGAAGCGATGGTCATCGGTACAGCCGGCTTTACTGCAGCGCTTTCCGTTCAACGACTAGAAGAAAATAATGTAACACCTGATAAAGGGAAAGTGCTCGTAACGGGTGCTACAGGCGGTGTCGGAAGCTTTGCTGTTGCGATTCTGTCAAAGCTTGGCTATGAAGTAGAAGCGAGCACGGGGAAAGAATCGGAACACGCCTTTTTGAAAAGCCTTGGTGCGACTTCGGTCGTTCCGCGTGAAGAAGTATATGACGGTAAAGTTCGCGCACTGGGAAAACAAAAATGGGCAGCTGCAGTCGATCCGGTTGGTGGTGAGCCATTAGCATCATTACTTAGCCAGATTCATTACGGCGGATCTGTTGCAGTCAGCGGATTAACAGCAGGTACAAAACTTCCGTCAACGGTCTTCCCGTTTATTTTACGCGGTGTCAACTTACTGGGAATTGACTCTGTTTATTGCCCGATGGATACAAGATTGAACGTATGGAACCGTTTAGCGACAGATTTCAAACCGGATAATTTGGAACAATTAATTCAGCAAGAAATTACGCTTGAGCAGCTTCCGGAAGCACTGCCAACACTGTTGAAAGGCCAGGCAAAAGGGAGAACAATCGTCAAGCTATAATGAAATATCGGGTGGAACTTTAATTCTTTTGTAAATTAAATTGGACGCACTTCTTAAATAAGGGGTGCGTTTTTTGATTTTCCGGTATATTCATTATCGGTTCCTCCAATTAGGACGACTAGGATAAAAAGGTAATGGGATATCGTAATTGGTTCAAACACCTAAATAATCAATGAACGCTAACTGTTCGCTCTACATAATCTACTTAAAGTAAAGGATTTTGAAGGGAAGGGAGATAAACATGGATTTTATGCCAAGTATGTATGGCCATTGGAATTATGGAAACGGCATGAACGGGAGAACGGATTATGGCAAAAACCCCTTTGTCATTAATATTCATGGAGCGACAATGGGCAATCATACGTATCGGACCGCATTATGGACAGGGGAATATCTGCAGCTGACTGTCATGAGCTTACATCCGGGCGAGGATATCGGCTTGGAAATGCATCCGAACGTTGATCAGTTTTTACGGATTGAACAAGGGCAAGGTATTATTCAGATGGGGAATAGTAAAGACAATCTCAATATGCAATGGGTCGTTTTTGATGACAGTGCCATCATTATCCCCGCAGGCACATGGCATAATTTGATCAATATCAGAAATGTGCCGTTAAAGCTGTATTCCATCTATGCGCCGCCGAATCATCCATATGGCACCGTGCATCCGACGAAACAAGATGCGATGATGCATGAACACTAGTTTTGGGAGCTTGCACAAATGTGCGAGCTTTTTTTTAGTGTGCCCGGCATGCACAACAGCCTGGTGGTGAAAGTCCACTACAGGCTTGGCAGTAGGAACTGTTAGCGAAAGACAAGGGTGTCCATGGTGACGTGGAATCTGAAGGAAGTCGGACGCAAACTCTCGAACTGACGAACAGAAATCAGATAAAAGGCTGACTTGGGACGGATGAGCTTGCTAAACAAAGCGAAGTCCAATACTGCCCAAATCCCATACAGTAAATCTGGCAGTTACATGAGAGGAAGGCGGTTGTGCTTACCCGGGGAGGTCTCTTGAGGGTTATTCAATTAACAATTTGTTTAGTGATAAATGGATGAATCAAGAGAAGTCAGCAGAAGCCATAGTAGTCTTCGACCGAAGATGAAGGGCCGAACAATCTTTTAAATCTTGAAAGAAACAAGGAGGTGGAGACATCCCGCCAAAACACAGAAAACATCAAGGTATAGACCGAATAGATGGCTACTTATAAGAGGGATAAGCTGGAAGCGAAAGAGTATATAAGAGCGTGTAGGGATGTAAACATGGAAATGAAGAAACAAGAAAGTATCAATTTAATTGACAGAATTGCGTCCCATAGAAACCTATGGAATGCATATAAGAAAGTAAAAGGAAATGGAGGAGCACCTGGAATCGACGGTATCACGGTTGATGGACTGAAGGCGCATTTAATAAAATATGAGGAACCATTGAAAAGGAAATTAAAAGATGGTTCCTACCAACCTCAACCAGTGAAACGAGTAGCTATCCCAAAAGCGAATGGCTCCAAACGATATCTAGGTATACCATGTGTATTGGACAGAGTTGTTCAACAAGCCATTCTACAAGTCATCCAACCAATAATTGATCCACACTTTTCAGACAAAAGTTTTGGCTTTCGAAAAGGTCGAAACCAACACCAGGCAATTGCCCTCGCTAAGAAATATTACGAGGAAGGTTATCGAACAGTGGTGGACTGTGACTTGAAAAGTTACTTCGATACGATTCATCACCAGCGACTACGAGCTTATTTGGAAGAATTCATAACAGATAAAATAGTACTTAAGCTAATATGGAAATTCTTACGCTCAGGCATATTGGACAAGGACATCCTCATTGAAACGAAAGAAGGTACACCCCAAGGGGGTCCACTCTCTCCAATTCTAGCAAACGTGTATTTAAACAAGCTAGATAGAGAGTTAGAAAAACGAGGACACCGGTTCATTCGCTATGCGGATGATTTTGTGATTTATGTAAAGTCACCAAGAGCAGGTGAACGCGTCATGACCAGTGTCAAGAATTTTATCGAAGATGAACTGGGTCTCACAATCAATGAGCAGAAAAGTAAAGTATGTGGCGCAACAGCAGCTACATTCTTAGGGTTTCATCTACAAAATCTGTCGGGAAAGTGGGATACCGACCAATCAAGTCCGCCAAGAAACGACTAAAAGATAAGCTAAGAATACTGACGAGTCGTAAACGAACAGGGACATTTAGTGAGATTGTGAAAAGAATCAATCAAACAACGGTTGGTTGGATTAATTACTACGGAGTTTCCAACATGAAAACTTTCATCCAAGAATTACAGGGATGGTTAAACCATCGCTTACGTCAATTAATATGGAAACGGTGGAAGCTACCACGAACTAAATATGTGAAATTACGCCAATACGGAATCCAACATGATGAAGCGATGAAAACGGCGCATTCAAGAAAAGGGTACTGGCGAATATCACGAAGCGAGGTTCTACACCAAGCCATTCCAAATAAAAGGCTCGTAAAATGGGGACTGAAAGACCTGTCCCAATTTTACGAGCAAAGATACTCAAAAGATTGAACCGCCGTATACGGAACCGTACGTACGGTGGTGTGAGAGGTCGGCTAGCCAATTAATGGCTAGCCTCCTACTCGATTTGACATTATACCTATAGGGGTATATTATGTAGTAAGAAATAGCTGAGGTTGTCGAGAGTAAAAAATTACAGCTATTGCTGAAAATTTAAAGTTTGACATATACCCTGAGGGGTAGTATAGTGTGGTTAATAAATTATTCTAAATGAGGTGAGCATATGCAGTATGATCCAAAAGTATTGGCTCGAATGAAAAAAGTCGAAGGTCAGCTACGCGGCATTTTACGGATGATGGAAGAAGAAAAGGACTGCAAAGATGTAATAACGCAACTAAGTGCTGTCCGTTCTGCTGTTGACCGTACAATCGGTGTCATCGTGACGGATAATTTAGTCGAGTGTCTTTCAAAAGAAGATGCCGATACAATCGATAAAAATGCCATGGTCAAACAGGCAGTAGATTTACTAGTAAAAAGTCGATAAGGCTTTTTATTTTTAAAATAAATAATACCTATAGGGGTAGGGGGACTTAACTTGGAAAAGAAAAGAACAACAATCGTATTATTCAGTGGAGATTATGATAAAGCAATGGCTGCTTATATTATCGCAAACGGTGCAGCCGCATATGATCATGAAGTAACCATTTTTCATACGTTCTGGGGTATCAATGCATTACGAAAGCAAGAACCGGTACCTGTTAAAAAAGGGTTCCTTGAAAAAATGTTTGCCAAAATGATGCCGCGTGGTGCGGAAAAGCTAGGGCTATCAAAAATGCAGATGCTCGGCATGGGGCCAAAAATGATCAAACATGTCATGAATAAGCATAACGCGTTAACATTGACACAACTCGTGGAAATGGCGCAGGAACAGGAGATTAAGCTTGTGACATGTACGATGACGATGGATTTATTGGGACTTCAAAAAGAAGAATTGCTGGATGGCATTGAATACGCCGGAGTAGCAGCCTATTTAGCGGATGCTGAAGACGGAAACGTAAATTTATTCATATAAGGGGTGTCATATGGAAACAATACTATTAATTGCTGTGATCGTGGCTTTTTTAGCCTGGCGCATGAAGCCTGTAAAAGGTGTCAAAACCATTTCAACATCACAACTGAAAACAATGATTAATGACAAAGATAAAGTGTTTGTTGATGTACGTACACCTGCTGAGTATAAAGCACGTAATGTGAAGCAATTTAAAAACATTCCACTTGGTTCGGATTTGTCAAAGCTGCCAAAGGGTAAGGAAATTGTAGTCATTTGTCAAAGCGGCATGCGTTCGAAGCAAGCATGCAATCAACTGAAGAAATTAGGCTATGAACAAGTGACAAATGTTCGTGGCGGCATGAGTGCATATTAAGGAGGAAATCAGGATGAAAACTATTTTACCAAATGAAGTACAGGCAAAGTTGGAAGCCGGTGAAGCGGTTCATTTAATCGACGTTCGTGAAGTGGCGGAAGTAGAGGCAGGTCATATTCCGGGCGTTACCCATATCCCATTAGGACTGCTGGAATTCCGTATGCACGAATTGGATAAAAAAACACCGTATATAATGGTTTGCCGTTCGGGTGCACGCAGTGGTCAGGCAACAGCTTTTCTGGAGTCACAAGGATTTGACGTGACAAATATGACAGGCGGTATGCTCGAATGGAATGGCGAAGTTAAGTAAGTAAAATTTTAAAATAATTTATACCCTTACTGGTATGAGTGGAGGATAACAATGATTAAATCAGACGTACAACTTGATGCAAAAGGTTTAGCTTGCCCAATGCCGATTGTCAAAACGAAAAAAGCGATGAATGACGTGGCAGAAGGACAAGTGCTGGAAATTCAGGCAACAGACAAAGGCTCGGTAGCAGATATAGCGGCATGGTCGAAAACAGTCGGTCATCAATATATCGGTTCAAATGAAGTAGATGGTGTGTTTTATCACTATATCCGTAAATGTAATCCGGAAATCAGTGAAGCAGTGGAGAAATCATTTGAACAAACGATTGCAAATGAAGATGCAGTGAAACAAGAAGGCTTAATATTGGATGTGCGAGAAGCAGCAGAATACGCTTTCGGTCATATTCCGGGTGCAAAATCAATTCCAATGGGTGAATTGGCATCACGAATGGGTGAACTTGATAAAGACGAAACAATTTATGTCATTTGCCGAACAGGCACACGCTCGGATTTGGCAGCGAGACAACTGGCTGAAGCAGGATTTACAAAAGTATACAACGTCTTGCCGGGCATGACCGGTTATGAAGACGCGTTACAGAAAGAAGTAGAGTAGTAGAAAAATTTTTAAACGAAAATATACCTATGGGGGTATTGGCGATGACAGTAACAGCATGGACAGCCGCACAAGTGGCACGCAAAGTATTTGAAAACAAAGAATTGTTTATTTTAGATGTCCGGAATGAAGACGCATTTAAAGAGTGGAAAATTGACGGTCACAAATTCGAGTACTTAAACATTCCTTACTTCGAATTATTAGACGGTGTAGAAGAGATTTTACCGCAAATTCCTGCCGACAAAGAGGTATTGGTTGTTTGTGCAAAAGAAGGTTCATCCATCATGGTTGCTGAAATGCTTTCGGATGCGGGTCTTGATGTCGGTTACCTTGAAGGCGGCATGAAGTCTTGGTCAATGTACCTTGAGCCGATTAAAGTCGGGGATCTTGCAAACGGCGGCGAATTATACCAATTCGTACGTTTAGGAAAAGGCTGTCTTTCTTACATGGCCATTTCTGAAGGCGAAGCGGCGATTATCGACGCAGTACGTTTCACAGAAGTATTCACGAAGTTCGCTGAAGAAAAAGGTGTTGAGATTAAACACGTTTTCGATACACACTTACACGCTGACCACATTTCTGGTGGTCGTCATATCGCTGCAGCTACTGGTGCAACATACTACTTACCACCAAAAGATGCGGAAGAAGTTGTATTTGACTACGCACCACTTGAAGACGGTTTAAAAGTACAATTAGGTGCTTCTGAAATCGAAGTCGGCGCCCTTTATTCACCTGGTCACACAATCGGTTCAACTTCATTTGTCATCGACGGTAAATACTTATTAACAGGTGATATCCTATTCATCGATTCAATCGGTCGTCCAGACTTAGCAGGACTTGCTGAAGACTGGGTTGGTGACTTACGCGAAACATTATACTCTTGCTACCGCACATTAGCAGAAGACTTAATCGTGTTACCAGCTCACTTTATGATTATTGACGAGCTAAACGAAAACGGTACAGTTGCAAAACGCCTTGGTGATTTATTCGCTGAAAACCACGGTTTAAATGTGGAAGATGAAGACGCATTCCGCTCAATGGTAACAGATAACTTACCACCTCAACCAAATGCATATCAAGAAATTCGCCACGTTAACATGGGTAAAATTACACCTGATAACGACGAGCAAACGGAAATGGAGATTGGTCCAAACCGTTGCGCAGTACGCTAATTTAAAGCTGGAAATTGAAAGGTTACACCTATGCGTGCCTCACGCTCAAGAGGCACGCAACCGTGTTACACGATAAACTTATAGATCGCTTACAACAAACAAATTTAAGAATAGAGGAATTTTAAATGAATATTACACAAACATTAGATGCAAAAGGCTTAGCATGTCCAATGCCAATCGTAAAAACGAAAAAGGCAATTGATAAAATAAACTCTGGTGAAGTACTGGAAGTTTTAGTAACAGATAAAGGCGCATTAAACGACTTCAAAGCATGGGCAGGTGCAGGCGGCCACACAATCGTTGAACAAAAAGAAGAAGCGGGCGTTCTGTACTTCTATATTCAAAAAGCATAAAAAAATAGCGGGTAGATGAAGCTTCTACTCGCTATATCTTTATTCAGCGGGTGTATACAAACGCCCGCTGAATAAAGATAAACCACTGCTGAGTTCGCAATTACTTGGCTGGGGTATAAATTGAATTTTTGAAAGAAGGAAAACATATGGAAATCGATTTATCATTGATGTATATAGCGGTCATATTTGGACTTGGATTTATCGGCTCGTTTCTTTCCGGCATGCTCGGTGTCGGCGGTTCGATCATCAAATACCCGATGCTGCTTTACATTCCGCCACTATTCGGTTTAGTTGCATTTACCGCACATGAAGTTTCCGGAATTAGCGCCGTACAAGTGTTATTCGCATCGCTAGCGGGGGTTTGGGCTTACCGGAAAAGCGGGTTATTGAACAAGAATCTCATTTTATATATGGGTGCCGCAATTTTGATCGGCAGCTTTATCGGCAGTTACGGTTCAGGGTATTTATCTGAAGATGCCGTCAATATTGTGTATGGGCTGCTTGCTGCTATTGCGGCTGTCATGATGCTAATTCCAAAGAAAACAGTTGAAGACGCTACAGAAATTACATTCAATAAAGTATTGGCGAGTTCACTTGCACTCATTGTCGGGATCGGATCAGGCATTGTCGGAGCAGCAGGCGGTTTTTTACTCGTACCGATTATGCTGACAGTGTTAAAAATTCCAACACGGATTACAATCGCAACAAGTTTAGCGATTACATTTATTTCATCGATCGGTGGCAGTATCGGTAAAGTGATGACTGGGCAGGTCGACTATTGGCCGGCTTTCATTATGATCATTGCAAGTATCATCGCAGCGCCGCTTGGTGCAAAAGTCGGTCAGAAAATGAATGTTAAAATACTGCAATGGCTGCTTGCCATCATGATTGGTGCAACAGCTATTAAAATATGGATCGATATTTTACAATAATAAAAATAGGAAAGGGTGAAGTGGCAAGGTGAGCTTCACTCTTTTTTATTTCCTTCACAATGGCTCAATATAGTTTTACAAATCTACCATTCTAGATTTACAAAAGAACTTTACAATGAAATCGAATTACAAATTAGCGGTTGCTTAGGAGGATATTTCATTGATGAAGAACAAGAAAAAATGGTTTACTTATGCACTTGCGGGGACAGTAGCAGTATCATCACTTTCGGTTATGCAGTTCAATTCAGAGGCTGAAGCAAAACAGGCAAAAAAAGAGCCTACAAATGTCATCATGCTTGTGATGGACGGTTCCAGCAATAATGCGGTATCGTTGGCACGCTGGTACAAAGGTGAAAGTCTCGCAATGGATGAAATTTTAACAGGTGGGGTGACAACTCATTCAGCCGAATCCGCTATTACAGACTCGGCACCAGCTGGAACGGCTCTTGCTACAGGTCACAAATCAAACAGCGGGTATGTAGGAGTACTGCCATCCGTCATTGATATGCCGGGCGTTGAAGGAAATCCGGACGATGCATTTACACCAGTTGCCAATGTGCTGGAAGGAGCGAAACAACTTGGCAAAGCAACAGGAATTGTTTCCACTTCCGAAATTCAGCATGCGACACCAGCAAGCTTCTCTTCACATGTAACCTCTCGCAGTAACTATGACGATATCGGTGAGCAGCAAGTGTATCAAAATATGGATGTCATTCTTGGCGGTGGATATGAATACCTAAAATCAGAAAACCGGAAAGATGGCGAAAATCTTGTTAGCGTGATTGAAGAAAAAGGATATGACCTCCTTAGAACGCGCGATGAGTTATTAGCGACTAAATCCGATAAAATTTACGGAAGTTTTGCCGGCAGTTCGTTAGCATATGAACTAGATCGTACGAAAACAAATCCAAATGAGCCTTCGTTGGCAGAAATGACGTCAACAGCAATTGATACGCTGAACAAAGATAAGGACGGATTCTTCCTTATGATCGAAGGCAGTAAAATCGACTGGGCTGCCCATGCGAATGATCCAATCGGAATGGTTACGGATATTTTGTCATTCGATGATGCGGTAAATGAAGCGCTGAAATTTGCGAAGAAAGACAAAAATACAATGGTAATAGCGGTAACAGACCACGGCAACAGCGGGATTACAATCGGTAATGAAAACACGAACTCTACATATGACAAAATTAATATTTCCAATTATATTAATCCATTGAAGAAGGCAACGATGACAGTCGAAGGCGCACTCAGCCACTTAAAGGCGGATCGCTCGAATTTAGTTGAAGTAGCGAAACTATATGGACTCGATAATTTAACTGCAGAGGAAACGGCTGTCCTAAACGCAACAGAAACGAAGAAGCTTGCCGGTACACTCGTTAATCTGTTATCAAAGCGTGCGGATTTAGGATACACGACTGGTGGACATACGGGAGATGACGTATTCCTGTACTCTTATGGACCAAAACGAATTTCCGGACTAGTGGACAATACCGATTTAGCAAAAGAAATGGCCAGCTTCATGGGGATTAAATTGGATAAATTAACAAAGGATCTTTACACAAACGCAGAAATAGCGCTGAATGGTAAAGGCATGACGACTTCAATCGACCTATCGGATAAGGAAAACGCGGTACTTGTAGTGAAGAAAGGTACGACTACTTATGAAATTCCTGAAAATAAGGACATAATTATTAAAAAAACAGTGGATAAATCAGGCAAAGTAACAACAAATGAAATTCAAACGAATACAATCAGCGTATACAATGAAAGTGGATTCTATATTTCAAAAGAAACAATTAAGGAATTGAAGTAAATGCTGAACTATCCTCGCCAGCTCGTTTGGTGAGGATTTTTTGTTTGAAGTAATCAGGGCAGTTCTTTAAAGGTAATCAATCATTCGCTGTCGAAACTAGAAAATAGTAGTTAACATGGGGGTTAGGGAATGCAGGGGCATAGTATAGAAAAGTTAAGATTTAATTAAAGTCCGATATTTGATTAACGTTGTATAAGAAAGTAGAATGAAGATAATTACAAATTTTGGAGGTTGTTTATTTGCAAAATATTGAACAAAGAACGCCAAAAAGGAAGCATAGTCCAATCAGCTATAGTTCCCTTCTAATTGGTATTATTTGTTTCTTTATCGTCTTTGTAACACCGACAAGGTTAGCCCATACTGGAAATATGACAGGAGATTATATCACCTATGGCATGACATTTATAGGGATCTTATTATCACTTGTAGCGTTATCGAAAGAAAAGGAGAAAAAGTTAATTCCTGTTGTCTCTTTAATTCTTTCATCATCGCTCTTTATTTTTTGGCTAGTAGCGCTATTTTTATTGTTTACAGGTCTAATGGATTTTGCTCCATAACTACATTGAAAGGCGCGGGTCTTGAACAAGAATTCGCGTCTAATTTTATAAAGGGGAATAGTATTGATAAAACAAATTTCAGTTATATTGTTATCCTTGTTATTGATAACCGGGTGTAATGATAGCGATATTAAACGGAATACAGAAATTGAAGAAAGACTGCATTCTTCGATTATTATGGTATCCGATAACAGTACAAGCAAAACTTCTCTAAACACATTTGACGATTTCGAATGGGACAAGGCATTTTTAGTTCAGCCTTATACGACACAAGCAGGTATAGAAGAACAGGTAGGCGTTAAATTCACTGATCCAAGTAACATTGGTTCGAGAGATGATATTTATCTATTGGTTTTTGTCAATGAGGGTAAGGCAGTTCAGTATGCGGAAATTGAACGTTTACATACCACTTTTTCTTTAGGAGGTAAAGAGTATCTTGAGCCTTCAAATGATGTAATTTATATTGAAAGATAATCCAGGTGAGGTGAAAATCATAAAAATTAAAACATTATCAATTGGAATCATCATTATCGGCTTATTTATTGGTGCTTTAGGCTACTTCTTATTTGTGAAAGTTTTTATCCCTAATATGATGTAATGATTAGGTGAAAGTGAAAAAGGGCGTTTGTATTATAAATTAACGGTTTTTTTGTGGGAAAAAATACAACTGAAATATCACGATAAGAGGTTGCTTTCCTAAAAGAAAGGGTATATGATTTACTACAGTTTTGGATAAATTAGAAGTGAATCTTCTTCAAAATTATTTAGTAAAGGAGTGTAGTAATGGAGATTGGTGTAAAAGCAAAAAGAGAAATTAAACCTAGGCTTAAAATTAACAATGCGGATTTCTTCTGGTTTTTCTTTTTTGTTGCGCTACCCTTTATTTCTATAGTTTATTCGATCGCTGAATTTCTTTATAAGAATTGAATTCTTGTCATTCACCAAGCATTACTATACAAGACATCTGCTAAGTGATTTTGAGATTAAATAAATATGACTAAAAGAACATTTTCTGATATAAGGAAAGTGTTCTTTTTTAAATTTACTTATTTTTCTATATATGTATAATTATAAATATGGATTTATATTTATTGAAGGGGAGTGTTATTTTGAAAATTGAAATGAATATTGAACCAGCAAAAGCGGTTAGAGTGATCCATCAAGCGTTCAAGCGTTACGAAACAGATCCGCAACCGTCCAGTGCTTTAAATGAAACAGAGAACTCCATTCTTACCGAGTTAAAGCAAGGGACAGAAATGTTTGGGGTATATGAGAACGATGAATTAATAGCACTCGTGAAATGTATTTTAAATGAGGCGTTTATGTATTTTTCAAGATTGTCAGTGTTACCTGAACACCAGGGGAAGGGCGTAGCAACTAACTTGGTCAACTATTTAGAAAGCTACGCTGTGCAAAACAATGTATTTGTCTCAAAATGCAAAGTACGAAAAAGTGAAAAGAATAATATCGCGCTTTATTCAAAATTGGGATATAAAATCGTGAAAGAAGAAATCATCATGAATAAAAATGGTGATGAAATTCCAGCTGTAACTATGCAAAAAAACCTTACACTGGATTAAGTGACTATTCTATGTTCCGGAATTTTTTTCAGAACGTTTAAAATCATTGCTTCTCTTATAAAACCATACGCAAAGAATAAACCAGCTATAGCCAATGGACCAACCAGCTATTACATCTGAAGCGAAGTGACGTGCCTCTGTAATTCGGGAAATTCCAATTAGTAAAGTTAAAATAATCACGGCAATCCAAACAATCAGTGATGCTTTATTGAAATCATAAAGGCGGTTCAGTACATATGCGATCGTAAACAAATACACCAAACCATGCACTGCATGTCCTGAAGGAAAACTGAATGTGGAAAATTGATCCGCTCTATCCGGACGCGGTCTTTCAATCAGGCGTTTTAACAATTGATATAATCCGTATCCGCCGCCTACGGAAAAAATAACAAAACCAATCAGTCTAAAATCTTTTTTGCGAATCCAGATAAGGATACAAAGAATGACTGCGACAGCAAATATAAAGTTCGTTTCACCTATATGATGAAACATTGTAATGAATTTGTTTCCGTATAATAATTCAAAAGCGCCTTTGTCAAAAGCTTTAATAATAGCTGTTTCAAACGTTATCCATAAAAAACAAAATGCAACGAAAGTAAAAATGCCTAAAATATATGGCCACTTTCTTATATTAGTTCCTCCTAACAAAGAAAATTTAGGATAATGCAAAGTAAATATAACTTATTATGGCTATATGCAAAGAAAAATACATTGAATTAAAAAGAACTCGATTCCGTATAGGCAATCGAGTTTTGTTTTATAGTTACGAAGCGGTGTTTAATTTTAATTATAAAATTCCTTATATAAGACATATTTTAGCGCGGAAAGTTCATCTTCTGACAGCGTGCCTTCCATTTCGGAAACTACTTGATCAACACTGATTGAACCGTTTTGCGCCTGCTCCTGGATTGCTAATAAACGATTAATGCCTACTTTTTTGATTAACAGACGAGTTGCTTCTTCCTTCGTTTGGAAGGGTAGAGAATCGGGGTCCGTAGTTGCTGCCTCGTTTACAATTTCCTGCAGCTTTGGATCGTTTGCGATATAGGATTTCACTTCTTCTTTATCTTCAGCATTTAAATTAGCTTCAACTTGTTCGACGATTTTTTCGGAAGCGATGTTTGTCCCAAAATGCCACACAGCATAGCCTGCTGCTCCAAGTAAAGCAAGGATAATTACAGTAATCGTTAAAAATTTCTTCATCAAATCACTCCTGACAAGTTGAATATAGCACAACCTTTAAAAAACTACGAAGGAAAAATATTTCCAATGTTTGTGTAGATAAGGTTAAACCACTTTTTATCAGTGTATTATTAAAAGAGATAAGCATTTAATATTTATCTATTTCAAAAAACGGTTCAATCCCTATTTCTTTTAATAAGTATTTCATAGGGCTATTTTTTTCTGCTAAATATTTTTTAGGGATTAATATTTCTTGTCTTATTCGGTGAATAACAGTGGGGTTAATTTCAGGAAACCACTTTTCATAACTAATCCCTCTATCCTGTTCAATTTTTATCAAACAGTCCACTATTTCTTCAAACATATAAGGGAATTCTTTTTCTATCTGCTCATGATGTTCTAAAAAGGAATAAAGATAATCTTCAAAATAATAAAACTGACTTTTATTTAGAGGGTAACGCTGACTGCTATTTTCCTCCCATTCCTTTACCGACCAAAATACTTGGCAAAACTTTGTTTCCCAAGTACCTAGCATACAAGTAAAGGCGGCAATCGAATATTTTCTAGTTTCAAAATCTTCGTCTGCAAAATATTTATAAAATTCTTCCTCATACTCGCCACCATAACAACCGCTAGTATGATAATAGCCGATTTCAAAACCCTTCAAGCCACGTTTCGCTTGTTCGATAATATGATGTGCCATATTGTCTTCCTCCTCGAGATGACTTTTCTGCATGTTCAATCATTATATATTATTTGATAAAATTTCCCAACACGATATAACAAAGCCTCTGTTTGAAAAAATGAAGATTAACTTGGATGATTTAGGGAAAGTTAAAAAATGTGATCAAAAATATAAATTTGACTTTATAACTGGCAGGTTAGGAAGATCTATCAAGGAGGTCCATATGTTATGGGAAAAACAGAGCAAACAGTTTCTGAATTAATGCTTGATCAATTGTATATGTTCGGTGTAAGACGGATATATGGGGTAGTAGGTGATACGACATTCGGACTCATCGATGCATTGGCAAAACAGGATAAAATTAAATATATTGCTGTCAAACATGAATCGACAGCTGCTTTTATGGCGTCTGCAGAAGCTAAATTAACGGGTGGTCTCGGTGTATGTACCGCAACGATGGGACCAGGGGCAGCGAATCTTATCAATGGACTCGGCGATGCGCATGCAGACAGAGCGCCTGTGCTTGCGATTACAGGGCAGGCCGAAAGTGGAAAGATTGGTACGGAATATCCGCAATATATCGATCAACAGGAACTTGTAAAGCCTTTTGCCGCTTATTCTGCAAATCTGGCCAGCCCGGATGCAACAATTGAAGTTCTGCAAAAAGCAGCTCGAACATCTCTTGGACAAAGGGTTGTCACGCATATATCCATACCAAAGGATATTATGATGATGCCGGCTAAGGGAGCGCCGCGTCGATTGCCGGATGTAATCGAAGGGACTTCCAGCTTTACGAATGAAAGTCTGAAACACGCTGTAGACATTATGAGAACAGCTAAGCGACCAATGATTCTGGCTGGTTTAGGTGCCACTTCTGTCTCAGCGGATTTGGAAAAACTGGCGGATCTTTGGGGAGCCGGCATTCTAACAAGTTTAGGCGGAAAAGGTTTGTTTGATGAATCTTCACCGCTTGTATTACAAGGGATTGGTGAAGGCGGGAACCCTCATGCTGCTGATGTATTTAAACAGGCAGATGTTGTACTTCTTGCAGGGACGACTTGGTGGCCGGAAGGGTTTGTGCCAACGGATGCGCGAATTATTCAGATTGACCGTCAATTGGATAAGTTTGTAAAAGAAATTCCAACAGAACTTGGAATCATGGGGAAAACAGAGGAAGTAATTCCAATTTTAACGGAGAGCCTGCAACAATTCATTCGCTCTGAGGATTGGGTAACGCATATACAACAAGTAAAAGAAAAGTGGGCAGCACAGAATGAGGAGGAAGGTAATACGAAAGGTTATCCTGTTCATCCTTCCCGAATTATCCGTGCCATTGACCGAACAGTAACATCCGATGCGATTCTTGCACTGGATACCGGCGATAATACCGTATGGACGAATCGTAACTTCAAACAAAAAGATCAGTCTGTTTTATTTTCCGGTTACTGGCGCACAATGGGCTTTGGCCTTCCAGCTGCGATGGCTGCAAAACTGATTAAGCCAGAAAAACAAGTAGTGGCGATTGTTGGTGACGGAGGGCTTCAGATGGTGCTTGCAGATCTGTTGACAGCAACTCGCTATGAACTGGATATTACAGTCGTTGTTTTAAATAATGAAAGTCTGCAAATGGAAAGGGACAAGCTGAAAGTTGCGAAGAAGGAAGAAGTAGGTGTTGATTTAACGAATCCTGATTTTGTGAAATTGGCTGAAGCTTGCGGATGGAAAGGATTACGTCCTACTTCAGATACCGAGTTGGAGTCTGTGATGGAAGAAGCACTCAATACGAAGGGCCCAACACTCGTAGATATCAGCACAGCACAAGTATTTTTCCCGGAAACACAATAAAAGATCCTTTTAATGGGGCAACCTATTTTTTATGGTTTTAATGACTAAAATGCTGGAATAAGTCGTTGATTTTATTACAGGAAAGAATGGATGCTGTTTAAAGTAATTCACACAGGGTATTCAAAAAAGTGTAACAGTTTATGTGAAGGAATATCTGATAAGCCGCTTTAAAGTTTACGGAAATTATCCTTGCAATGAATGTACTATCTAGATAGGAGATGATTTTTGATGGGAAACCCAAACTTAAACGATCCAAGAAAAAAATTTCATACGGAGAAATTCCCGGATCAAGAACAGAATACTCCAGCAATACAAAATGAAATGAGTCCAAAACCTGATTGTGGAGAAAAATCATATAAAGGGCATAATCGTCTGGAAGGGCGAAATGCTTTAGTTACCGGTGGCGATTCCGGGATTGGTCGTGCTGCCGCGATTGCCTATGCACGTGAAGGCGCTAATGTCGCGATTCAATTCTTCCCTGGTGAAGAAGAAGACGCTAATGAAGTAAAAGCATTAATCGAAGAAGCCGGCAAAAAAGCGTTGCTGTTGCCATATGACTTGCGTGAAGATGGCGCGGCAACAGAAATGGTAAAGAAAACAGTGGAAGCTTTTGGCGGATTAGATACGCTCGTATTGAATGCAGGTCAGCAAATCGCACAGGAGACACTAAGCGATTTAACGATCAAACAAGTAGAAGATACGTTCAAAGTAAATGTTATCAGCATGTTTGAAGCCGTTAAAGCTGCTGAAGAACATTTGGAACCGGGAAGTGCAATTATTACGACGACATCGGTTCAATCGTACAATCCATCCACATTTTTAATGGACTATGCCTCAACGAAAGGTGCGATTAGCAACTTTACGGTAAACCTTTCTGCATACTTTGCTTCTAAAGGCGTACGTGTGAACGGGGTAGCGCCAGGGCCGATTTGGACACCGCTGCAATTGGATAATGGACAACCGGATGGCAAAATCCCTGAATTTGGCCAAAATGCACCACTTGGTCGCGCCGGGCAGCCTGTAGAGCTTGCCCCAGTATATGTCCTTTTAGCATCTGATGAAGGAAGCTATATTACCGGACAAATTTACGGGGTAACAGGCGGCGAAACAATCGACTTATAATATTGAAGGGCACGAAAAGCACCTTCAACGAAGAAACGGCAATCTCCTGATGATACGGGAGGTTGCTGTTTTTTTTATTGAGATATGTTTTAAGATCAAATTGAAATTTACTTAACAATTGCCTGGAAATAATACTTATAATGAAAATGCATGTTACAAACCAAATTTTACAACTTACATACAGCTATTTACGTGTTAATCACAATTATTAAATGCATACAAAAAGCGGTGCTATACTACCAATCAAGAGGGAGGACTTATGAAAATTCATTTACATATTGAGCAGGAACTTTCGGAAATTGAAGTCCATGTGCATGCTTCGGAATACAATGAGCAAGTTGTACAGCTGATGAAAAAGCTTAACCAAGCAACGAAAAATGATACAATTCCCGGCTACATGGATGGGGATATCCATCTGATTAAAATGCAGGATATATATAGCATTTATAGCGAACAAGGGAAAGTTTATATCCAAACAGATGAACATGAACTGGAAGTGAAACAAAAGCTTTATGAGTTGGAAGAGCGATTTTCAACACAGTTACTACGTGTTAATAAAGCGACACTTGTTCACTTTGAGAAAATTACTTCGATTCAATCGAAGGTGCTAGGCAATCCACAACTTACGCTCGAAAATGGAGTTATGATACCGGTAAGCCGCAACTATTTTAAAACATTAAAAGAGGCATTCGGGTTAGGGGGAAATAGCAAATGAAAAATTTAATACAAAGCATTCTGATAAGTCTATGTTCATCCTATTTTATCATCATGCTCATTTCTTTAAAGTCACCGAATGATTTCTGGATGAGTGAAACGATTGTAAAACAGTTTTTCTATGCCGTCCTTTTAGGAATCGTCATTGCATTGGCAAATCAGCTATATAAATTGGAATGGCCGATATTAGTTGTACTTATAGTCCATTATGCTGTAACCGTAACTGTAGTCTTTGTCATAGGGTATTATGGCGGCTGGTTTGAACTTAATAACACTAAATCTATCATTTTATTATACGCACGTGCTTCGATTATTTATCTCATAGTTTGGCTGTATTATTATACCGATGAAAAGCGTGTAATACGAAAAATGAACAGTCAACTTCAACAAAGGGGTGAGTAACATGCAAACATTGATTGATGTCCGACAGTTATCAAAGCTTTACGGAGAATTCAATGCCGTAAAAGGGATTAGCTTTTCGGTACAAAAGGGCGCACTTTTTGCATTTATTGGAAATAATGGGGCGGGTAAATCTACTACAATTGAAATGTTATGCACGCTTTTGGAGAAAACGAGTGGGACGGTTTCAATCGATGGGTATACACTTGGTACACTAAAAGGGAATGAGGAAATTCGCAGAACGATAGGTATTGTATTTCAAGAAAGTATTTTAGACCATCAATTGACGGTGAAGGAAAATATTTTGCATCGAGGTCGTTTTTATCGTTTACCGAAGCCAATATTACAGGAGAATTATCAATTTGTGCATCAGTATTTACAGCTTGCAGATATTGAACATAAAAAATACGGTTCGCTTTCAGGGGGACAGCGTCGTCGAGCAGATATTGCACGGGCAATAATTCATAAGCCTAATCTGTTATTTTTAGATGAGCCGACGACTGGACTTGATCCATTAACACGTCAATTTGTTTGGGAAACAATTAATCGACTGCGCAATGAAATAGGCATGACCATATTTTTGACTACACATTACATGGAAGAGGCAGCAAATGCAGATGATATTGTCATCATGAAGAATGGTGAAATCATTGCACAAGGATCGCCGAATGAGTTAAAAGCGCTTTATGCGAAAGACTATTTAAAATTTGTCTTAAAACCGACTGCTACAATTGAAGAAGTTACATCTATTTTACCTGGGATACCTCAAAAGCAACAAGACGAGTGGCAGGTGGAAGTGGCTTCTACAATTTCGACGATTCAAGTTTTAGTACAACTCGAGCCATATATTGCATCATTTGAGGTTATTAAAGGTTCGCTCGACCAAGTATTTATAGAAACGAATATAGTAGGGGAGGAAAACTAATATGATGACGAGCTTGATTGTTCGCAACAATAAAATATTCTTCCGAGACAGAATGCTCGTCTTTTTCTCAATGCTGACTGTTTTGATTTCAATCGGGTTGTTTATTGTCTTTTTACAGAAAGTGCAAATAGATGCAATCAGTCAAGTGATAGCAATGACACCAGCTGTTGAATTAGTTGTAAGTCAATGGATGATTGCTGGGATTTTGACAATGACAGGTATGACATCGACGTTAGCGGTATTTGCTATATTCGTAAGTGATCAGGAATCGAAGCGTACAGCGGATTTTCTTGTTACATCTGCATCGAGAACTTCTATACAGCTAAGCTATGTTATCAGCTCAGTTATAATCGGCTTTATCATGACGTCTATTGCTTTTATTGTATGTGAACTATATTTATTGTCCCTTGGTGGGGATCTACCGAATGTAAAAAAGTTATTGCAACTATTCGGTGTGATAATGCTCGGGGTGTTACTGAGTGCAATGATTAATTTAGTGATAGTACTTTTAACAAGAACAGCAAAAGCATTTTCAACGGTAAATTCACTGGTGGGTACATTAATTGGGTTTTTGTGCGCAGTCTATGTTCCGATGGGGGTATTGCCAAAAGTAATTCAAACAGTCATTCATTTATTTCCTGTGAGTCACGTCGCGGTATTGTTACGTCAATTATTAATGGAAGATTCTTTGCAAACAGTATTTGGAAATGCAGAAGAGGCAATGAACTCCTATATGCTAACTTATGGAGTTGTATATGAAGTAGATGGTAATATTTTAGGAACTCTATCGAGTGTATTATTTATTTGCACTTCAATTGTTGGCATAGTCATTATTTCAGCCATTCTATTCCGCCTACAACATAAGTAAAAACCACTTTCCGTAGATTTATTGGAAAGTGGTTTTCTTATTTTTCCCTAGACTTAGGAAGATACTATATCAAAGAGAAATTAGGAAGGTGTATTATTGGAGGGTTCATTAATAAACAAGTAGCGATTAAATTGGATAAACGTATGAAGAAATGCCCAATTATTTTGTAAAAACTATATTTTAAGACGATTATTTTAATAGCTCAAAAATTTTTTTAGTAAATTTTTATTGTCTTTATATTAATAATGAGGAAAAGAGGGTATATGCATGGTGTAGCACTAGGAGGAATAACAATGAAACTTGAATTTTTAAAAATTGAAAAAATAGTCGAAACAGAAAAAAACAAA
Organism: Solibacillus sp. FSL R5-0449; assembly: GCF_037975215.1. Taxonomy (NCBI): domain Bacteria; kingdom Bacillati; phylum Bacillota; class Bacilli; order Caryophanales; family Caryophanaceae; genus Solibacillus; species Solibacillus sp. FSL R5-0449. The sequence goes on along the minus strand of NZ_CP150239.1, from coordinate 1,978,679 downwards.
ATCATATACATACCAGCTGGGGGGATCCAGTTTGTATTTAAAAATAAGATCATATCTTTAAAGGATCCATTACGCATTGCGATGACTCATCGGGGGAGCTTTATCGATGTTGTTCGCTATATCGATTTCGTAGTTTACGACGACCTTTCAATATATACGACTGGTGAGATTAAACGAGAAAGTTTATTTGGTATTGTATCGAATGACGAAGTGCTCTTAGCCATTCATAAAGAAATCGAAAAAGTTTCAGCGGAAGCTCCGATGTATAAATCATTTGATGATAAAGAGCTGTTTAACCAAGAATTTGGACAGGCAAATGAGCAGCCGATTTAAATACATCGATATAATTAGGAAGACCTTTGTTGAAGCGAAGGTCTTCTTTTTATTTAGGATTTATAAACCAGCTCTGCAAGTATAAACGCTGCTACTATAACAATTTATACACTATGTATAACAAAACAATTGAAATATTAGTGTTATTACAATAAATTAAATCTCACTTTTTAATTTATCAATATATTGTTTGGCTTCTAATAGTGAAAACCCTAATAGTTCTCTTGCCCTTTTCACTGCCTTGACATCAGCGCCTTCTTTTAATAGTTGTTTTAATTCATTATTTATCGGATGGTCAGGTGTAATTGTTTGTTTAGTTATTTGTTTTAAAGTAGTCTGCATATCTTTGATTCGATTATTCAAATTAGCTACAGTAAGCAATAAATACGCACAAATAAATAAAATTACTGCATCTAGTACAGAAAATTCCATGAAATAACCTCCTTTTTTTAGTAATATCTACATTTACGAAATATATGAATATAAGGTTTCACATTTTTTGCATAAAATAACGTCCACAAAGCAAGTAAACCATATGATAGATTCGATCACGTTCCCAGTTAAGGAACATATTGTGAAATAGCCATCTTCTATACAAGGTTAAGTTTAATAGGATTTAAAGGATTAACGATCAATATTATTGAATAAGTGTTCTATATCCGTAAGCTTGGAGGTACATAATGGAGTATTATAAATTTAGTAAAGAAAGTGGTAAGAAGATTTCTCATTTCAATTCAAATTTTATAATGTCCCGAATTATCCAAACAGACGAAAAGACCAATATTGGATGGATGCACTTAGATGAAGGTGGTGTTATAGGGTATCATCAAGCAGTAGTACCCCAACTTTTATTAATAATAACAGGAGAAGGGTATGTATGTAACGATAAAGAAGAGTATTTTAAAGTCCAATCTGGTGATGCGGTGTTTTGGAGAAAAGATGAATGGCATGAAACTAAATCAGATAAAGGTTTAACTGCTATACTAATTGAAAGAGATAAACTAAATCCTTCCTTATATATGCCCTTAAAAAATTAAAATCTATGGAAATCGCTTTAAAATTTCTGCAACAAAAAACCTAGTCAGCAGCTTCCAACATCAATACCAATCGGCACTTTTCTTGAAAAAGAAGAGTGCTTTATTCAATTATAGGGCCATATTGTGGAGCAACATTTTTTTCTTGGGGAGTGTTAGAAAATATGCAGATTTATAACGATAAAAGAATGGCAATACAAGTTTTTCTGCAAATTAAAGATTATACCCAACTAGTATAAAATCCTTTATATCAAGAGTTTCAGCTGACTGTATAAAATATCGTATAAATAATGTGATACAAAAAAGTCGAGAACGCTGTTAAATTAACGTTTTCGACTTTTGTTAACTGCCCAAACTTTGATTTGGGATCGTTATTAGGTTTAGTTATGTGTACGTTATAAAAACTTGTTACTAAAATACTCATGAAAGAAAAGAAGACTTATTTAACTTCAATTACAAAGACATAACCCGAACTTCCCTTTTCCCAATTTGCAGAAACACTATAAATATAAACACCCTTTTCTTTTGGCACTACTAGTACATTGTCATTTAATGGGGCATTTTCCGTTTCCCCGTTACTAAGCCATAAAGATGCATTCAACGTATTTTCTAGAGGTTTACGATTAAATTCTATTTTTAATTTAGCTTCAGGTGATACAATAACAGGTTTAAGTTCGTGATGTTTAATAATATCTGGTGGCGAAATCATATCAACACATTGTGCATTAATAAGCCCACGCCAACAATAAGAACCTTGTGCCACTTTTACAGTATTATTTTCAATAGTTATGGTTGGTTTAGGTGGTTTAAGGTTAGATCCAAAATAAATACCACCTACTAGCACAACTACAGCTAATAAAGAAATTAATATCTTTTTCATACATTTCCCCCCTCGTAAACATAGACGTGTAGAATTCCCCTAATGTTACACATATCGCTTTGGGCTGTTATTGTAAGCTGATCATAACCTTATAATGGCATTCGTTATTCCACAATCTGGGCGCTTTTCTTGAAGAAAAGTGCTTTATTCAATTATAGGGCCATATTGTGGAATAAAAGATTTCGTTAAATATTACCAAACGACTGATTGGTAAGGTTATACTTTTATTAATAGAAAAAGTATAGCGTTTTTGATATGGAGGTATTGATATGTATGTTCAAAAATTAACTTTTACTTTATTTTTATTTATTATTCTTTTAACAGGCTGCGGATTAGAAACGAAAAACTTTACAGAATTTTATAAAAATGACCTTGAAGATGTCACAAAAATTCAAGTAACAGATGGGAGTACAGGTTATTCAAAAATCATAACAGATAAAAAAGTAATTGGTGATTTTTTGAGTGAAATCAAGGATGTACAGTTTATACCTGAAGAAAACCAAGAAGATAGAGCTGGATTTCGTTATGCCATATCCCTTTATGAAGGTGAACAAATGACTTTTATATTTACGGAAAATGAGGTAACTGACTATTACTATTATACAGAGCCTGATATTTACCCAATAGTAGATAGTCTTTATAAAAATACTAAACTTGAAGAAGAATAAGCATTTTCTTATGCACTAACGATAGAAGTAGAAATATTGGCTGATAACAATCGGGCGCGATTCTTATATGAAGATCGCGTTTTTCCGTTATAGGACCATATTGTGGAGCAACATTTTTTCTTGGGGGAGTGTTAGAAAAGATGCAAATTTATAACGATTAAAGAATTGCTAGACAAGTTTTTATGCAAATTAAAAATCATGTCCAGCAAGTATTAAAGCTGCTTTAGTAACGTTTCATTGACTTACATAAAATCACATATAAACAATGTTCGATAAGAAAAGCGAGAAACGTTAGTTATTAAATCAACGTTTCCCGCATTTTGGTGTATTCCCAAACTTTGATTTTGGAACGTTATTTATGTTTGTTTTGTATACTCTATAAATCGTAGTTTCACTAAAGCCCCTTGTTAGTGCAACTAGAAGACTTGTGAAACAATCGCGCTCTTTTATAGAGATTAATTCTATTTTTGTATACTCACATCTATTTTTCTGTTATGTACAACCGCATATAAAGATAATCATTTTCTGTATTGTCTGATCGCTCAAAGCCTAGGCTACTCCAAAATTTTATTGCAGTTTTATTTTCTACATTAACTGGTAAGGAAATTCTACTTGTATTATATTCTTTACACAAATATTCAATGCAAAGCTTTGCAGCTGCTGTTCCATAGCCTCTTTTTTGAAAACGGCTATCGATCATAAAATTGATAATTTGGGGGTTGTTATCGCCTATAAACATCGAAACAAAGCCTACCATCACATTATCCTCATAAATTGCAAAAGGGCGTGATTCCTCATAAAATACCCACGCTTCGGCTAATGAAAACTCCACAGAATCTACAAATTCGACACTTGTATCAGTTGTACGCAAGTTTAAACATTCTTCATAATTGTCACTATTAATTTTTCTTAACTCTAGCAAAGCAATCTCACCTTCCAAATATAGTTATAATTTTTCAATTTGTATAATTCAACTTTTGAAAAGCGGAATTAGGATAAATCTTAATACATTGAAACTTTATGGTATAAATATGAGACACCAATAATTATAGCATTATTTTCCAAATAGTTGTTTGGGAATATTGTTATTCATAAACTTGTGAACCTAGCATTAAGAGAAGGTATTCGTTATTCCACAAACTGGCACGATTCTTCAATAAGAAGATCCGTTTTCCATTATAGGGCCATATTGTGGAATAATATTTTTTCTCGGGGGAGGCTTCTTATTAATCTTAAAGTAAGGATTTACAAGGTGTATTTATTAACATTTAAATATACCTATGTGTATTTTATTCATATGGTTTATCATAATCCTCAACTTTAAGCTCTTTAAGGAATTCAATAAAATTTATTCTATTTCTATATTTTTCTCCATAATATGATTTTTTATTGAGAAAATCTTCCTTAACAATATTAATAATATATGGTTTCATATGTGTTTCCTCTGCATAACCATAATTTTCGGTAAGCTCTATTAGAAAGGAAACAATATAATTAAATAATACAGGGAAATCTTTTTCGATTCCTTCCTGGTATTCAACTAAAGCTTTAATATACTTATATAACTCACTTTGTTTAGTAAAGCGAAAACTGCATCCTGTATTCCAATAGCCAAGCCAAATAGTAAATATACCAATAGAATACCGTCTCAATTTTTTATCAGAAGCATTGAAATATGAGTAATATGGATAATGTGGAAATGCCATTCCACCATCAAAACCTAATATTCGAAAGCCACTGTTCAATACTTTGTTTATTTCAGTAAGAATCATGCTTTTTTCTTCCGTTGTAAGTTCTTTTTGAATTTTTTTATCTTCTGAGCTCATAGATAACCCTCCTCTATTTTTCAATAATACCAAATTTAATATTAAGTAAGAACGTCCCCAAACCGATTTTGGTAACAGCTTTTTGCTTATGCAACAATCTGGGCGCTTTTCTTGAAGAAAAGTGCTTTATTCAATTATAGGGCCAGATTGTTGAATAACACCTTTTAAGAAAAATAGTTTTTTATGGTAACATTAAGGAGAGCCTGGAAGAAATGGACTCAAATTAACTAACGAGGCAGTTTAGTGGAAGTAGAGAGATGAACATCTATTTCTTTTTGGCGGATTTGACTAAAAAATACAAATTAAAAGTTGGAAAAACTGGTCACGTAACAAATGCAATAAACACCTCATTAACTTAGCTTTGCTTATACCATACGGTTTTATCATTTGGACTTATTTCAATCCGAAAGAAAGCCTATTGATGGGAAGGCGAGGAATATACAAGGAAGAACCTGAAATAACTGAAAGTGCATTTAGAAATACAAAAGCAAAAGCTTTAGTCACTATAATCGTCTTTCCGATAGTTTTTATTATAATTTTTGTTTATATTTACAGCTTGTAAAAAAATAAATCCTTTCTTCAACACTCGCGCGCTTTCCGATGAAGCACCCGCAATATTAAAGATCGCAGCTGGAGCTTTCCTTGCCGTTTATATAACGTTGAACCGCTGCTAATTTTTGTTCTGGGCTCATTTTAGCCATAAAAAACTACACCTCCTTGTTAGGGTTTGTCTAACAAATGGGGTGCAGCTCAATGAAACTTTGGGTGTATTATTATTTTATCTATTGAATATGTTATCAGAATTTTATGTCAAACTAGATATATGCATTTTTTAGTAATTAGGGGGTGGGCTATGGAAGCGAAAAAAACGGTGGTTCTATATTAAGCTCAATTGGTTGGTTATCTGTGGCGTTCTTAGCTATAAATTTAATGCCGCCACTTCTTATGTTTTTCCCTATACGCATAGGAATAGTGTTAAGAGGGGATTATCAAGAGCAGAAACAAGGATTAGCAATGATTATTTTAGGTGAAACTTTGAAATAAAGTTTGAGCAAAACACCTCATAAATTATAAAAAAGTTTGATGATTTTCTACCTTTATTACTTCATAAACGCACCCGATAGAGTTCTGAGAGTTCAGCAAAAAAGTTGACTCTCTCATAAACTAAGGTTTTTCTCCTCTTAGTATTTCTGTAAGCTTTGCATTTTTCATAATACTCCTTTATGATTTGGGAGTCTAAGGGGTTTTATTTAAGAGTCATCGAGAACGAAAAATTTAAAATTAAAGGGGATAGTATTCTTATGAATCGAAATGATTTAATTATTGAAAAAATTAATAAAGTATACCAATCCGTAGAGAATGTTGGATTCGATATTGCATTAGATTGGAAAAGCGAATTAAGTTATTCATATTATGAAGGTTTTAGTAGTGATATTGATTTTATTCGAAAAGGATCTTTATTTTCATTTTTAGGTATGGTTATAAATCATTTTTATAGATCAACATTAGCTTTTGGTCCCGAAAAAAGTGAGGATAAAGAGAATGGAGAAGAAAAAATATTACATGATATCACAATTTTCATTAAAATTTTTATAGATAATTTTGAACATCTAAATAAAGACTTTCCTATAACAGTATTTTTTGTTATTAAATTCCTGTTTTTAATTGATAATACAAAAAAGTTTGAGGATAGATTTGAAGACCCTTTATATCCACAATATTTTAATATATTAAGAAAAGAATACTTTAGTAACATTGATTTTTCTAAATATAAGTATTATAGTGAAATAAAGGAAGAGTTAGGTTTTTCTTACAATTACTTTTAAAGGTGATATATTTAATTTGAAAAAAATAGTTAGTAAAATTAGTTTTGTTTTATTATTTTCTTTAGTTGTTTTTATGGGTTCAAATCAAGCAAATGCAGATTACCCCCATATGGGTAAAGAGGTTCAGCTGTCTCCAGAGGAAATTGAAAAAATTCAAGCAGAATTAGAAGAAATGGAAATACCTTCATACGAAGAAATGGAGCAGCTTTTGACTAATGATGGATTAAATAGTGTTCAGAAGATCCAACCTATGAGCTATGTAGCTAAGCCTTGGTCAGAAGTTCCTTATAATCAATTAAAAATGGTAATAAATGACCAATGTGCTGCTGGTACACAAGCAACTTATGTGTTAGGAGATAGCTTTAATACTTCTTCTGGTAGTGATATTATAATGGCTTCAGGTAAGGGATGGAAGAATTACGGGTATTGCCATATTTATAAAGGCCATATGCAAAATAATATTTTAGGTAAATTAAATTATACATATACTCCTTTAGGGAAAAGTCAATTTCAATTAGTTCATAATCCTTATGCTATGATAGATATTATGAAAAACGTTATTAACAAAGACCTTGATTATGAAAGAGTAACTCCAAATAGAATTATTAAAGAAGCATATAATGTACGCGAAAATCAAAAAGTTAGAGTTGTTCTTGATGATCCAAAAGGGTGGACTACTCGACAATTTGACCAATATGATTGGATTGTAGTAAGTTCATATCCTGTATTTTAACCCCAAATATTCATATGGGAATTTTATTGAAATTCCCTATCAAAAACCTTACATTTCAATTTGTAAGGTTTTTTTGATATGTACATTTAAGGTATCTCGTTGCTTGAGGGTCATATATAAGGATGTCCTAGTTCTTTTAGATATAAAAAAACAATGAATCTTTATCAATCAGCGCTTTTCTTGAAGAAAAGTGCTTTATTCAATTATAGGGCCATTTAATTGAATAACATTTTTATATGGTAGCGTCAGAAAATGATGGATTTACAAAGATAAGAAATATACACAATTTTATGCAAAGAGAAGAACACTCCCAGTAAATGCAAATACCGCTGTATCAACGACTTAAACCATTTGTATAAAATACTGTATAAACAATGTTCACATAAAAAAGCACGAAACGCTGTTAAATCAACGTTCGTGCCTTTTTATAGTGTCCCAAAACTTTGATTTGGGAACGTTATTCGGTTTATTTATGTAGAGATTATTTATTTCTTGTTGTACTAAAGTACATAGTTAATGAAGTAAGAAGGGATTTATTTAGATTGTTTCCAAAATCTTTTTTGCTATTTCATCAAGTTCTTCTGCGAGTTCATTACGTGTAGGTGTTTCAGATACTCTTGTTAAATACTCTCTAAACTGAACTCTCGACTCTCTCGGCAATTCTAAAACTAAATAGTGTAAAATGAACCACTTCCAGTTATCATCATCAGAAGAAGTTAAAACATCTTGCACATATGGAACAATTTCTTCTGGAAAAGTTAAAAGTATTTCTAACACGCTTGGTGCCACTGGCCAATTCATATCTTGAATCCATTCAAGGAGATTAGGCAATAAAGGCAAGATTTTATCCCTATCCATTTTTTTTATTATTTCTACTCTATCATTATCTAATTTATGTCTTCGCAAAAGACTTTCGAAATTCTCCATATACACTCACCCTCCTTGCTTACGTTAGTTGAAGTATAACATTCCTTAAGTGACGTTTGGGAGTATTGCTGATCATAAGCTTGTAGTGGCACTCGTTCTTCAACAAACTGGGCGCGTTTATTCAAGAACGCGCTTTTTCAGTTATAGGGCAAGATTGCAAAATAACTTGATAAAAGGTATCTGGATATTAATGTTAAAATTCTATGTAAGATGGTGAAACAATTTATTTACGATAACAGGCAGGTTAATAAACAAGGAAATGCTAAAAAATTATTGTTAGGAACTGATAAAATGACTAATTTATATTTTGTTAGGCACGCACATTCTCTATATACACCTGATGAAATAAATAGACCTTTGTCGGAAAGAGGTTTTTCTGATGCAAAAATTGTTACCAAATTATTAAAAACGGAGGAAATTGGTATTGTTGTTTCAAGTCCTTATAAACGAGATGTTCAAACTGTCAAAGGTATAGCAGAATACATAAAAACAGAAGTTGAAATTATAGATGGTTTTAAAGAACGTACTTTAACCACAGTCCCAGCCAACGATTTTACTCTTGCAATAACAAAAGTATGGGAGGACTACAATTTTTCATGGGAGGATGGAGAATCTAACATAGTAGCTCAAAAAAGGGGTGTAGAAAGCACTTTGAATATATTAGAGAAATACAAAGGTGAAAATGTTGTTATTGGCACACATGGAAATATAATGGTTTTAATCATGAATTTCTTTGATAGCCAGTTTGATTTTCCTTTTTGGCAAAATCTTGATATGCCAGATATATATAAATTAACTTTTAAGGGTAAAGTGCTAACAAACGTAGAGAAAGTATGGCAAAGAACATAATATAATTCTTCGATTAAGGGCTGCTCTAGTTGAATAAGATGTTCAATAATCGGGCGCGATTCATAAACAAGAAGATCGCGTTTTATACGTTATAGAATAGTATTCTAATAAATTCCTTATAGATACCTGGATATTTATGTTAAAATTTAAGCTAGTTTGTGAATTAAAACTATCGGATCATTATTCTTTAAAAAGACTTGGTGTGAAAGGAGAATAAATAAATGGAGAGTAGATTAAGAAAATCAAGTATATATGGACTATTGTTTGGATTGGCCATCTCTATTTTATTTGTTAATTATAAGGATGTTACACAGATAGGGGATGGGGATTATCAAACTACATATAAACCTGTAATTGAATTCCTCCGCTAAAAGAAGCTATAAATTTTTGTCCGTAAGCACTATTTTTCCAATCCATTAATTCTGCCATTTCTATCTTTCCCCTTATATTTAATGACTTTAATGAGTTTTCATAGCTCTAATTATTTGTTTAATTTTATCACGAATGGACCTTATAAATAGGCTAGTATTGTATCCTGGTAGAATAGATTGAAATAAAAGAAAAAATCATTTCAATAAAACTCCTTCATACGACAGAGAATTGAGATGTCCGATCACTAAAGGAGGTTATTCCAGTATGCAATTTTAGGGCGCGTTCCTTGTATTGAAGAAGGAAAGTGTCTTTTTTTATGAAATGAATTAGGTCATTGATGAAAAGCAAATGTGTCCATTATCCTCAAGCTAACAAATTATGTTTTAAATTGGAGGACTTCTTTTTGTCTCAAGAATTTTATCATAGAAGGTTGAATTCAATGAGAACAATGGAATTTAATGGTAATAATAGCCAGAAAATTGAAACTTTATACCAACTTATTCGTATAGTAGTTAATAACACAAATACTTATTCATATTTAATTCAAAGGAGGAATTAAAATGCGAACTCATTACTCGCCTCGTCTAATCTTTTTAGTGCTCGCCATCGTCGCACTTATCAGCATACCTGTTGTCGGAGCAATATTACCGGTGTTCTATGTTCAAACATTTATATTTGATAGAATGGCAATTATCCTTTATCCGGATGGAATTAATTTTAGACTCGTAATGGCTGCTTGCTTTATATTATTTCTCGGATTAATGATTCCGGTAATCAAACAGAACAAACTCTTTTATAGCCTTTCAAGTATTATTATTGCAGGTGCCCTCTTCGTATTCTATTTATCAATCTTAAGTTATACGTATATAGGAAATGAACAAGTGGTTTCAAATAAATTGTTCGATGGCAAAACATTTCAATGGTCTGAAATTGAAGAAGTAGTGCTCGAATATTACGTGGATGATATCGGTACACATGAAGAATACATTTTCACTTCAGTTGATGGAAATTCTATTCGAATTCCTTTAAATGATCAGTTCCTACATGAAGATAAAAATGAAATCTACAGAGTGGCAAAACAAAACAATGTAGAATTTATTGAACGTGAGAAAATGTAATTTACTAAGGATGATTGGCTAATCTGAAAGGTTAATGAACTGAATTCTAACTGTTAGCCAAAAATAACGGTTGGAATTCAGCTTTTTATTAAGGGGGAAGGAGATGGAAGCGTGAAAAGAATTTTATGTTTAGTCATATGTGTTTTCTTTTTATCTGGTTGTAATTATGAAACAAGAAGTCATGAGTATGTTGGAGAAAGTGATAATTGGGCGATCGATTATAAGTATAAAGTCAAAATCAAAAATGATGAAAATCATAGTGAATATGAGATAAAAATAAACTACAAAGGCGAAATTGATAAATTAGCAAATGGAGAAGCAATACAAGTTACATATAAAATTGGAGAAAAAAGTGGTTCAGAAACTTTCATAGTTAAGGATGCAAGCGAACCATTATATATTGTTAGTCCTGGTAATCTGAATGCTTCTACTTTGGAAGGAAACGAAGTAGGAATAATAACTGTCTCATGGGGTGAAAATTACGAGGAGTTTGAAATTAAGAGTTCAAAAGAATGAAAATTTATAAATAAGCCTTTACCGAAAGGAAAGCATCATAATAGGAGGAGAAATATGACTACAACATATGTTAATTGGGGTGAATCAAGAGTTAAATTGACTTGGGAGAAAAATAGTGTACTCCCTCCAAATGATTTAATTACAAGTGTACATGGATTTTGTTTTCGGGAAGATCGACTGTTGTTAGTCGACTTGAACGATAGGGGATGGGATTTCCCGGGAGGACACATTGAACCTGAGGAAACTCCAGAAGAATGCTTTAAACGGGAAGCTTTGGAAGAAGGTTATATTGAAGGTGAATGTAAGTTGTTAGGGTACATAATTGTAGATCATACGGAAAATCCAAATTGGGAAGAAAGTAGTCCATATCCAAAAGTCGGTTATCAAGTGTTTTACAAAATGGATATTAAAAAGCTTTTACCATTTGAAGGAAGACATGAATCTTCTCAACGGATCTTTATAAATCCTAAGGAAATTTCTAACTATTATTCAAAATGGAATATTCTTTATCAGGAAATCATGGATTGTACTTTATAATCCTCTTAACCAATAGTCATAAGGAAAGACACAAAACGTTGTAATTACAATATTTGTGTCTTTCTGCCGATTCTAGTTAAGTGAAAACAAAAGGATTTAGTTTACCTTTTTGAGAGAGTGCCAACAAAAGTACCTATCCATACACCTGCAAAACAGGTAATTGTGAAGTAAGCCAAAAAGATACCTTCCCAGCCCCCAACAACATCCTTGCTAAAAATAATTAATCCAATACTAATTAGACTTAAGACAGTGGCGGTTAAAAGTACAACTTTTTTTGAAACTTTACGGGATGTAATATACATTCCAATTGCAAACACAATTCCACAAAGTAATATTGGCGTCCATCCCTCTAACATCAAAGCATCCATTTAATTACCTCCTGTTATGGTATTCCGTAACCTGAGCAATTCATTATTTATATTACTTTCTATTATTAATGTATCGTAATATCATTCGCTTTGCCACATATTTGTTAAATTATGTAATTTTAACTCTTGTCATGAGTTTGTACATTTTATTCATATAGGACTGCTACAACTTGATGAACGTTATTTAGGAATATTTTTTGTATAGGAAGGTTTAGTATTAATTTTTGAAATCCACTTCCAAAGTAGAAAAATAATAAATGTATTATAAATAACAGAGAAAAATCGAAAAATACATTCGTCATTTCTAAGTTATAGGCTTCAAATATTGATACCATCTGATTTCCCTTATACTGAATCCATTTAAACTGTAAGCCAAAAATCAAAGCGATTATAAAACTAATCGTGATTATTTTCATTTTTATCATTACTACACTCAATTCTCACTACTAATATTCCTCTATTATCTTTAAATGTCCTTTTGGTCATTCATAATTTAAACCACTGTACTTATTCGCAAGGTTTCCAAGGCCTCTGATTGAACAAAAGTTTTGATCCTGCATAAGGTAAAAGGTATGACAGGTTTTTTGGGAGGATTTTATGCATTGGGTCACCATTATTATTGTAGGTATAGCGGCTAATTTAGATAATTTGGGGATTGGATTGGCTTATGGAGTAAAAGAAACAAGAATCCCTATTTTATCAAACATAATCATTGCTTTTATTTCCATGACTTTTACTTATTTTGCAGTAATAGCTGGCGGTACGTTAAGCGAATATATTTCACCAAATATGGCCAACTATATAGGGAGTTCTTTATTATGTATGATAGGGTTATGGACATTATTTTCCAAAAGGTTAACTAATCCGGAACCATTTAAAAATCCGGAGCTAATTGATTGGGATGATAATCATGTGATTTCTTGGAGAGAAGCAATATATCTTGGACTTATTTTATCATTGAACTGTATGGCAAGTGGGCTGGGGATTGGTGCAAACGGAATTTCAGCTCTATGGACCGTTTTCTCTATAGGATTTTTTTCTTTAGTGACAATTGGAATCGGCAGCCATTTTGGTTATCTCCTTAATAAAACATTTATCGGTAAATATTCGACAACGATTTCCGGTTGGTTACTTATTATAATAGGTCTTTATGAAATGCTTGTTTAATCTCAATGCATCGGACAGGATATTTTCATAACCCTACAGAATTCTAAATGAAATTCAGCAATTGAATTTCCGTAATATACGGCCGCTTTCCTTATTAAAGGTAAGCGGCTTTTAATTATGTATATAATATAACCCACTGAATCCCAATTAGTTCCAAAATATATTGAGATAAAGTCCATAAGTTGTAATCTTCTTGTAACATACGTAATAGTAATACGTATTTGTATAAATCATAAAATCTGTCAATATTTATTCAGTGGAAGTATACTTTTTTTCTGGATGATTTTGTGAATTTAACAGTTTCGAACCCATTGATTTTATGGAATTTATTAATAGAATGCTATTCTTACCAGTTTATGGACCATTTATTACGTATTTTCTACTGTAACATAGTTTGTGTAGAAGAGGAGGAATTCAAAAATGAATAAAAAATGGTTAGCAACATCATTATGTGCAGCAACATTATTTGCAACATCTATTACTGCGGCTAATGCAGCAGATATAAATAAAGAAGAAAATAAAGGTGCAAATACTCAACATATTCAACTTATTAAAGGTGATCATTATCAAGATTTGGCTTTAAAATTAATTAAGCAAATTTCAGTAAAAGGCGAATTCGGGATTTTATCAAAAGATGCGATTAATCAAGCTTTAGTTAATCTTGATACTAATAAAATAGTTAAAGAGGGCAAAGTAGTAAATACACAAAAAACTACTACTAATAAAGAAGCTCAAAAAGAAACGACTGCTAAAACAGTGGAAAAAGAGGATAAAGCACCTCAAGCTCAAGCACCAGTAAAAGAAGAAAAAGCTCAAACTGTTACAGAAAATAACGATGCAAAAGCACCTGAAGCATCAACAGAAGAAAAAGCAACACCGGTAACAACGAACAATGATGCAAAAGAAGAGCAAGTACCAACAAAAGAAACAACTGCACCAGAAACAACGACAAATACACAGGCAACACCTGTGACAAATAACAATAATACACAAGCACCATCAAAATCAAATAACCAACAAACAGAAGCACCAGTAAAAACAACTACGAACAATGCTAGTCAGTCAGTTTCTGAATTTGAAAAACAAGTGGTAGACTTAACAAATGCAGAACGTACAAAAGCAGGTTTAAAACCGCTTGAAATGCACACGCCATTAATGGGTGTAGCTCATGCAAAATCAGCTGATATGGCGAAAAATAATTACTTTTCACATACAAGCCCGACATTTGGAAGCCCGTTCGATCAGATTAAATCTGCAGGGATTTCATACCGTTCTGCTGGAGAAAACATTGCACAAGGTCAAAGAACACCACAACAAGTAGTACAAGCATGGATGGATTCACCAGGTCACCGTCAAAACATTATGAATGCCAATTTCACACATATTGGTGTAGGTTTTGTTGAAGAGGGTTACTATTGGACACAACAATTTATCCAACTATAAGAATATAAATACGGTTAGGCTACTTATCGTCCATTCTATGGGCGTTAAGTAGCCTAATTTTTTATTCTGCATTTTTCAAATCAATGCGTAAGTCTTTTCCCCAGAAATTTAGAGAACAAAATAGCAATGATTAAAGCGGGTAACGCATAAATTTGTCCTACTAGCAATTTCCAACCTATTGTATTATAGCCATCAGAAGCTGGTAGAATCACAGCGATTAGACAAACAATTAAGTAAACTAATAGAGGGATAATTTTTTTCATCATCGGTTAATTCACCACCTTATAATAGAGTTTTATTTAAGTAATTGCCGAAATTTCTTAATAACTTATTAAACCAAACTCCATTGCCTATGCTTAATTCAAAAACTAGGTTGTGCTTTTTATCATTATACCACCAGAATATAGTAAGCTAATATAAGCAAAATGGGGGATTATTGAAACTAAGGAATATTTCACATAATAATGAACTGCGGAATGGAATCAGACCGAACGATATTGTGAGATAAGACTCAAAGGAGAGAAAAAGAAAAAACAGCCCAAATTGACCTGTCTTATTTAACAATCAATTTTTAATAGAGGCGTTGCTGATTACACGGTGGAAAACCAGATATATCTGCAATCATTGAAAATTCGTACTGTTTCAGTGCAAATTGTGTTTGATACAGATATTCAATAACCATCAACTTTCCGTTTGATACACCACAAAGTACCCCAGATGTCCCCTGACCATTTGCGAAGGATATACCAATCGGTTGTCCTATTAAATAATTAACCTTATGTTGCCATGGTGGCATTGTCATCAACCCTTTCTGTGTAGTTTATGCTTCTGGAAAGGGTATGTGCTACTTCAGGAATATAACCACATTGATTTCGTTCAACATTATTATTTTTAATTTTTTTCGAACGAAATTAAATTTTTTATAGTCTAATAAATAAGGAGGTGGCGTACGTTGGAGAATTTACTTGAAAAAGCTACCGCTGGGGATCAACTAGCGATCCTGGAACTGATTGAACAAGATGAGGAAGTACTTTACCCCATCGCTTATACATACTTGAAAAATGAGCAGGATGCCCTTGATGCCATGCAAGAAATGACCTATAAGGCACTGAAAAAAATGCACACCATTAAACAGCCTGAATTTGCGCGTACTTGGCTTGTACGTGTACTAATCAACTGTTGTAAAGATATATTGAAAAAACGAATCCAAACTGTTGAAATTGAAAAGACCAGCCTTAGTGAAGCGCCAGTTTATAATGACATCAGTCGTCTTCTTAATCTACTTACGCTCACTGAACAACAGTTAGTTTACGCAAAATATTTCCAACAGCTGAAAAACAATGAAATTGCCGAACTGCAAAATATTCCAGAAGGCACCGTTAAATCTCGGCTGCACGCCATTTTAAAGAAACTGCGTAAAGCAGCTGGACAAAAGGAGGATTGGCTATGATTAAAATTCCTAAAGATAAGCTGCGTCAAGGACGTATGGATGCATATACAAAACTGAAAAAAGAACGCCGGCGAAAGAAGCAGTGGCAGGGAATCGCTGCAGTAGCTATCATCTTCCTCAGTTTTTTGCTAACGGTCCGTGTTTCACCGACGATTGCCAGCTATGCCGCTAAAATCCCTGGTTTAAGTGTTATCGTCGAGCTTGTACAGGAAAATGAGGGGATTAAAGACGCCATTGCCAATGAATATTACGAGGAACTGGGCATACTTGTACAAGACAAGGATGTTACGATTACACTTCAAGGTGCCATCATCGATGAATACGGAATTATGCTCATGTACGATTTTGATTACCCGACAAAAAAAAGCGAACATCATAACTATACGGTGAACATTTACCAGGGTGATCAACAGCTGAAAAACAGTATGTCTTACGGGACAAAGGACAGCCGGGACGAGTCGGTTGCACACAGCAGCCATATACTTGAGTTGACGCTCGATCAGCCGCTTGATACGAAAAACCCTAATTTCCGTGTTGAATTTGAAATGCGTGATGGGGACAAACAAACGATTTCCATACCTTTTTCATTAGAAAAACCGATTGCTAAAGCGAAAGTAGTAGAACCGAATACGAACATTACAGCACAAGGTCAACGCCTAACAATCAGTAAAATCATTCGGACACCCCTGCGTATTCATATCGAAGTAAAGCCGGATCCATCGAATAAAATGCAAATTGTCGCACTCGATAACATTTCACTGGAACTTAAAAATGGCAGTAAACGTGAACTTATTCGCAATGGGTTAGTGGGCAGTGGTTCCTTCCGAGAAGGACAGTCCACGTTTTACCTCCAAAGCAATTACTTCTATGATTCAGATGAACTCATCGTCCGTATCGGCGAAATACAAGCTATTCCAAAAGGTGAAGACTATTTCGAAGTTGACTTCAAAACGAAGGAAGTGCTTTACAAACCAAACTTCATTGACTGGGATATTAAAGTTGTCGGCCACGATGTATACCTAAACGCACCCGTCAAGGATGACCACGGCCGCCAGCACTTATTTCCTGCTGAAAAAGAGGATGGTACGGCGCTTGAGTCAAAAGGAGGCAGTTTTTCTACGTCTGCCCACGAAGGCTTTAATTATAGAGAATACTATGAGCCCTACAGTGGCAGAGCAAAACTGTGGATCAACTACATTGCCAATCCGATAGCGAAGGACGTTGAGATTAAAATAGATTTGACTGAATAACGATATATCTCAGTTTTATTGATCAGAAAAAGCATCGTTTCTTTTGGAAACATGCTTTTTTTACTGTTCTGTTTTATGTAAACGCCTATTTAAGGAACTTTATTCCAATGATGGCGTTAAACATCTTGAAAGAGGTGGTATTTTGAAAAAAATTCTCATTCTATTTACAGTGATTAGTTCTATACTAGTTGGCTGTACTCAAGAAAAAGGTTATAGCGTTTGGATTGAAGCATCCCAAGGCCCAGTACTTATTGATACAGCAAAAGAAAGGCTAATTAATGCAAAAATAGATTTTATATTAGATGATAATGGAAGTGTTTTAATAAATGAGAAGGATTTTGATAAAGCTGTATTATGTTGCTCTTAATATTATACAAGCAAAAAACTGAAAATTAGGGGGGAAGCGATGTCCTTAATTTTATTCTTATTTATGGGTCTTATTGGTGTTTTCTTTGTCATGTTTCTTAAAAGGCCGTTAATCAACTTACTGGGAGAAGACAATTTTCTAATATCTAGGTTGAACAATGCGGAATGGTTTCAAAATCATTGGCTAGCAGGCATATTTCTGTTTATTACGAATGCCATCCTATTTTTTTCGACGGCTCTATTTCTTTATTTGTTAAGTTACTTCTTAATTCCGTATGTCCATTTGCCTGTGATGATACTTGCTGTAATAGGAAGTCTCTTTTTATGGATAATAATGAATAGAACTTGGCAAGGGACGAGAAAAAATCGTTTGAAGATGGCAGCAGTCGGGAGCAGTTTTTATATGATCCTCACTCTAATATTGATTTATATGTTAGTAACACTGGAGCCTGCCTATCCGGGGGATGATCCTTTTATGAGAGCAATCGGATTATTCATGGGGATTGTGGTCACAACAGGTGCGTGTATTTCATGTTTTATCTTTACAGGATTTTCGAATAAGAAGGAAGTGAATTAAATGTTACATATAAATTATCACTACTTTCTACTATATTAGGGTTACTATCAATGGTTTGTTTTTCTAAGTTAATTACAAGACAATTAGAAAATTCTCTTGGTGGTGTTGAGGAAAAAATTACTCTATTTGAAAAGATTTTTTCTTTTGCAGGCAACTTTTTAATGTGTCTTATTTTTGAGTGGTTTTTTACATTTTGTTCTCGTTGATTATACACTGATGAATTATTTTCTGGGGTTGCAAAAACCAGAATATGTAGTGGTCTTTCAGTGTTATTACAATATCCATGCACATAATTTGACCATCCAAAGACAAGATTGTTTTTCACAGCAATTATTTGCTCTTCAAATGAAATATCATAAGTCAATTCACCTTCTAAAATTAATGCGTGATCTTCACCAAAGGGATGAAAATGTGCTTTAATTCCTTCATCTCCATTATTAATTTGGAAATATAGAATCCGATGATTTTTGCAAGAACTTTCCCAAATCTTTTTGAACTTAATATCGGCTTTCATTAGTTCTTTTAAATCTATCATATATTTCACCTCAATTTGTATTATAGGTTGTTTAATCTAAGGTTAAATCAATCTTTCGGATGATATTTTAAAAATCATATTAATTATTTAATTGAAGAGCGCGATTCTTTATATGAATCGGCTTTTTTGTTTGGATAAAAAAAGATTAATGTTAAAATTTAGGTGGTGATATTTTTGCTGACTTTAACATACGGGTTGTATAGCATTTCGCTAATAATTTTTATAAGTAATTTTAGAGCGGGTGATTTATATGAAAATAGATTTACTATTTAACCAACCGGAATTTATCAATGAAGTTTCTGAAATGGTCTATCAAGAATTTGTAGTAAAAGCAGGTAGTAGGATGACGTTTGAAGATGTTGTTCAGTACTTTTCTAGTACAAAGGATTATTCATTACCTATAACACTCGTAGCCTTTGAAAATGGGGAATGTTTCGGCACTGTATCAATAGTTGAAAATGATTTAAAGGCAAGACATATGTATAAACCTTGGCTCGCTTCTCTTTATACAAAACCTGCGTACCGTAGTAAAGGGATAGGGAAAATGTTAATAGACGAGACGATTCGCGTAGTGAGGGAATTAGATTGGAATGAGCTGTATTTAAGAACAGAAGATGCTTCGGATTATTATAGGAACAGAGGATGGACCTTCCTAGAGACTGTTTCTGATGAAAAATATGAAAAGATTGATGTGTTTAAAATAAATTGTAAATGAATAATGGGGGAAGTTAAAATGCCATATGAAGTGAATTGGGATTTAGACAGTATTTTTCGAGGTGGAAGCAAGTCAGATCAATTCAGCAATCACTTAAATGAATTGGAAGTTTATTTACATACTATAAAAGAGTCGGTTGCCTCTTTTAGTGCACTGCCCTTAATAGATGATGGGGCCCCAATAGCAGAATTAATGAACAAAATTGGTGAAACCCACATCCATTTATCACAAGCCAATTCTTTTGTCACTTGTCTCCTTTCTCAACATTCTAAAGATTCGGATGCAGTAACTTTACGCGGCAAAATCGTCAGTTTTGAATCTGATTTTAAAATTGCATTATCTAAACTAAAGGTTGTCTTAGCAAATATTGAACAGGAGAGATGGGTAAGTTTAATCGAAGCTAAAGAATTAGCACATTATAAATTTATTTTGACTGACTGGCGTGAAAATACGAATACCGCTTTATCGGATGACGGACAATCGTTAATAGCTGATTTAACGGTTGACGGCTATCATTCTTGGGGCCATTTTTATAATGCACTGATAAGTAGTATGAAAGTACATATTGAAGTGGATGGAAATGAAAAACAGCTTTCAATAGGACAGGCTATCAACTTAAGATCTCACCCTGATGAGAAGGTGCGTAAAGAAGCACATCACACATTGGAAACAGTATACGAAGAAAAAGAAGAGATGTTCGCCAAAATATTAAATCATATTGCGGGCTTCCGGTTACAAATTTATGAGCATTCCGGTATTGAAAATGTGTTGGAAATCCCTTTAAAAGAAAATAGAATAACGGAAAAAACGATGAATGCTATGTGGTCGGTCGTCAAGCAGTATAAAGATCCTTTCTCGAATTATTTAAAAAGAAAAGCTGAAATGATGGGGACTCCCAGCATGAAAGCCTATAATTTTTGGGCTCCGATTATAAATGAAATCCCCAAAATACAATACGACGAAGCAGCTACGCTCATCATAGATCATTTTAGTCATTTTGGAAACGGATTAGAAATGTTTGCTAAGCATGCTTTTAATGAAGGCTGGATTGAAGCGGAAGACCATGACAATAAATCGGCTTTCCCGTTTTGTGCGAGTTTTCCGCTTACCGGCGAATCAAGAATTTTTATGACCTTTGGCGGGACGTTTTTAAACGTGCTGACACTTGTGCATGAATTGGGACATGCTTTCCACAATTACGCGATGAAATCGGTAGATGGGTTAAATAAACAGTATCCGATGTGTATTGCCGAAACCGCTTCAACCTTTGCCGAAATGATTATTTTTGATGCAGCATTGGAAAAAGTGCAGTCAAAAGAAGAGAAATTGTTTTTATTGGATGAGAAATTAAAACGCAGTGTCATGAATTTTATGAATATCCATTCCAGGTTTTTATTTGAAGAAAGATTTTATGAAGAGCGTAAAAAAGGGCTTGTTTCATCCAGGCGTTTGAACCAATTAATGAACGAGGCCATACAAGAAGCATATCACGGATCCCTTGATGAGCCGTCCACCTATTCTTGGGTATGGACACCCCATTACTATATTACACAATCTCCTTTTTATAATTTCCCTTATACTTTTGGCTATTTATTTGCATTAGGAATTTTTGCAAAGGCAAAGGAGAAAGGAAAAGAATTTGAGAAGGATTATCTGAATTTACTTAAAGACTCAGGCAGGATGACGGTAGAAGATTTAGTGATGAAACATTTAGGAGAAGACATCACATCCACAGATTTTTGGGAAAAGGGAATGGAAATCTGTGTAAAAGATGCGGAAGAATTTATAACCCTTACGTCTTAAGATATAATTCATAGGGAATTTCAGCGAAAATTAGGTGGTTAAAATAATGAATGGAACCAAAATTTTAAATATATTTGGATTTGAAGTGGAAGAAGAGCCTGCAAGCATTTATCCATATTCACCGGTATATCGAGTGAAATATGGTAATCGGGATGTTGTTGTAAAACGTACGCAAAAAAGAGCAGGAAATGTTATGTCGTATACGAACATGCTAAAAGACAAGGGGATAAATGTTGTAACGCCAGTTAAGTTACAAGTGGATAATCCGCAAAAATATGAAGATACAAATTTCGTGGTTTATCCATTTATTGAAGGTGAGAAATATTCAGGCAAAGACAATGAAATTTATGAAGCTGGTAAATTGTTAGGGCAGATCCACAGCAGTTCACCTGTTTCCAATGTTTATGACCTCCTCGTATATGATGTCTATGATTTTAATGAAGAAGAAGTGAAAGAGAGTATGGAGGCAATTAACCAACATGCACAAAAAGCCGGAATTAGAATGGACCCAGGATTAAAAACAAAGTTATTGGAAAGTGTTGCAAATCAGCAGGAACTTTACCGGGCAAACTTACCACATGTTGCAACACCTCATGATTTTAAAGCAAATAATTTAATATTAATCCCGGAGCCATTTCTAATCGATCCGGATAATGCGGCATGGATTCCAAAAATATTTGATCTGGCCCTCGCACTACTACTTTTTCATAATGAGCATGAAGAAGCACCAGATCGGGTCTTTACAAAAGGTGAATGGGAACTTTTTTTATCGGGGTACAGAGAGTACATAGACATTACCGATGAGGAAAAAAGCTTTTGGGAAATGGCCAAACAGCACGTTTTTCTAGATGAAGTGATGTGGTTAATGGCGGAGTATGAGGAGCATTCCTGTTAGAAGGATTTTCAGGGACTTGAAAACAAAAAAGCCCTCCTGTATGATGCTTGAGTATCAACGACTAAATTGACTCATTCATCTACGAGAGGACTATCTTAATGAATTCTAATACGAACCATAAAATTAATCAAGTTTCTGAAAATACACTCGTAATCGGCATTGACATTGCGAAGCACAAACATTTTGCCTGTGCTATTGATGATCGAGGCCGAGTGCTCCAAAAATCATTTCCTATTGCGCAGTCACGCATTGGATTTGAAAGCTTTTATGAGCGACTGCTTACGTTAAAAGATACCCATGAAAAACAGGAAATTCTAGTTGGTTTTGAGCCAACAGGACACTACTGGATGAACTTGGCGGCCTTTCTGACAAGCTACGGAATTCCATTCGTAATGGTCAACCCGATGCACGTCAATCGTTCCAAGGAGTTGGATGACAACCTTCAAACGAAGAATGACCAAAAAGACGCACTTGTCATCGCTCGCCTTATGCGCGACGGTCGCTTCAGCTATCCTCGATTTCTCGAAGGAATCGAAGCCGAGTTACGAAATGGTGCGACATTACGAACGAAAATCCAAGAAGATTTAAATGCCCTACAAAATCGCTTGATTCGTTGGTTAGATCGCTTCTTCCCGGAGTTTACACAAGTATTTAAAAGCTTCGGGAAAATGGCGTATGCGGTGCTCGAAATGACACCACTACCATCGGATATCAAAGGGAAAGCACCCGAAGAGCTACTATTCTTATACCGCCAGGTAGAAGGGATGAAAAGTCCCCAGCTACCAAAGGCAAAGCAATTAGTCGAGGTTTCGCAGAATTCAATCGGACTGACAGAAGGTTTAGTGATGGCCAAACTTGAAATCGCCACACTCCTTTCTCAAATGAAATTAATGCAAGCTCAGCTCGACGAATTAACGGCTCAATTAATCGAGCTTGCGAAACAAATGACGGATTATGAGTATTTGGCATCGGTACCGGGAATCGGGGACGTCACAATTGTCGATTTACTGTCAGAGGTTGGTTCTCTCACACAATATGCGCATCCACGCCAATTAATCAAACTAGCGGGACTCACATTGCGTGAAAACTCTTCTGGTCAGCAAAAGGGACAAAAACGGATTTCCAAACGAGGAAGACGCAAACTTCGCGCCCTCCTATTCCGAGTGATGATGCCGGTCATCTTGCATAATCCAGCCTTTAAGCAACTTCATGAATATTACACAACACGTACTAAAAACCCACTCCGCAAGAAGCAATCCATCGTTCTGCTTTGTGGGAAGTTACTAAAAGTTTTACATGCCTTGTGCAAAAAGAAAACCATGTTTAACGAACATCAAATGATAACCGATTTCGCCAGTCTTCAAACGGCTGCCTAAGCGTCACCACCGGAAGTCAAGACAAGAGGATGACACGGAGAAGCCGGCATTATTTATCCCATTCGACCGTTGAGTCATAGTCAAATGAGTCCCCTGAGGAGCATCGCCAGCCTCTGCCTTATGAATAGACCGAACGAAGGAATGTACGCGCACCAGACGCCTAGAGATATGGGAGGGTCCGTCATCATAAGCAACGCAGAGATCCAAAAGTGCATCGATATATCGCACAGGATCAGGAGAATTATTACCAGTTAATGGTTTCTCCTTTAGCGAAGCTTACAGTCAATATGTAAGAAAAATCAAGAATTACAAAATAACGATAGATGTACGAGTCGAAAAAAATATTTTTTGACGCTGAAAAATGGCGCAAGCCATTGATACATCAACATTTATAGAGGGAGGATTGGCAAAAACCTTCTCAGCAAAAATTATTTAATAGCTTAATTCAAATGATATTAAACAGCGCTGACTATAAACTGCTATAAAATGATTACATTAAGATACGTAATCAATCTTCTATTAATACACCACCTCTTCATTCGCATCCAATACGATTCTTATTGTAAAAACAATAAAAAACGTTTGACACGAATGTTATGTGTATGTTATTATTAAAAATTTGTTAAAAATCCATATACGTGTTAAGGTTAAGAAGGTTACCTTATGGTTGCCAAATATGGAGGTGGATTATTTGTTTCAAATTGGTGAAAACATTATTTATCCAATGCAAGGAGCAGGTATCATTAAAGCCGTAGTAGAAAAGGAAATATCAGGTGAAAAACAACAGTGTTATGTCATAAAAATGTCAACCGGTAATATGCTAATCACGATTCCGAAGGACAAAATATTGAATTCAAGTATACGACCTGTTACTGATATAATGGATTTGAAAAACATCATTCACATTTTTCAGCATGGAGAATCCGATAATTTATTGTCGTGGAGACAAAGGTATAAAGTGAACTCGGACAAAGTAAAAACGGGTAAAATATTGGAATGTGCTGAAGTTGTACGTGATTTAATGCGTATGAAAGAAGAAAAAACACTAAATACAAGTGAAAGAGAAATGTTAAATAGCGCACATCATTTTTTGATAATTGAACTCGGATTAATAAAAGGGATTACTGAAAATCAAATTAAAAGTTTCTGCTAAGATAACTGAAGACTTTCAAAAGGGTACGATTCTTAAAAAGAGTTGTGCCTTTTTCAATTGATTGATTTCGTGAAGAGAATCATTGAATACTCGAAACAAAACCGCTTAAAGCCGATAATTTTTAACATACTACATATAAGATTAAAAATTAAAGGTGTGGATGGATTGAAAAGAGCAGTGTTTTTAGATCGGGACGGCGTAATTAACGAAGTGCTGACGAAGCGGGTGAAATTTGTAAATGAACCGAAACAATTTTACTTTTTGCCTGGAGCAGAAGAAGCGATTAAAAATTTAAATGACTGTTTTGATTATGTGTTTGTCGTGACGAACCAAGGCGGAATCGGATTAGGTTATATGAAGGAAAAGCAGTTACAGAGAGTTCATGACTATATGGTGGCCGAGTTGAAGAAAAAGGGTGCAACGATTCATGAGGTTGCCTATTGTCCGCATAAACCAAAGGCCGGGTGTGAATGCAGAAAACCTAACAGCAAAATGATTTTGGATTTAGGTGAAAAATACAACATTGATCTGGAAAAATCCTATATGGTCGGTGACACGGATACGGATATTCAGGCAGGGAAGAAAGCCGGGACAAAAGCTGTCTTTATTGGTGAAAGTGATCCATTGGCAGATGCAGTGTTTCCCAATTTACAGGAAGCAGCACAATGGATTATTCATGATGCAAATAATGATTAGAAATAACCCGCAGAGGAAACCTTTGCGGGTTATTTTTAATGTCGTTTCTCTTTGTTGCAGCTGCCCTGCTACCCATTAATCATAAGTCTGAACATAAAATCCATTTTCCTCAGACCATTCCGCATAATAAATCTTCGTGATATCCTCGTAGCCTTCCTCTTTTAATTGCTGAATGATCCAGCGCTTGTCTTTTCCGATTTGTGCCAAAACTCTTTCTTCAATTCGCCCTTCATCGACAAGCAGATGAGTGAGCACACCACCGGAATCTTCCCCGGATGAATCCTTTTTCAATATGCTGATTTGCCCACCAGGTTCCAAAAGAGCATATTTTACTTCCCTAACCGAAAAAACACCTTGCATCCGCAGCAACGAACGCAGCTGTTCGGATTCCATTTTGTTTTTCTCTAATTCTTTAATATCCAACTTCCCATTATTTACAAGAAAAGACGGCTCTCCTTTAATGATCGGGCGCAGTTTTTCGAATTTCCTGACAAGAAAATCGGTTAACAGGTACAGCGCAGTCCATAGTCCAATCGTATAGAGCACATCCCAAATCTTCACTTTCTCATCGTATACTCCTTCTTCCAGTGTTCCACCGAGAATCACGATAAACACAAAATCGAATGGGGTGACTTCAGTAAGCTCTTTTTTTCCGATAAAGCGGATCACAACCATGAGTGCGATAAACCCGGCAATGATTTTAATCGTAATTGCTGTAATCATGTATTTCACTCTCCTATTATCCTTTGAATACCCTGAAGCCTGTCAATGTAAGCTGGTCTTAAATCACTAGCGTTTCCTGTTTTAAAGGGATTGAAGGAGTATGAATGAGTTGAATCGAAATGATTAGTAGAGGTTTAAAAGCAAGCTTTGCAACAAAAATAACAACTCGGGAGCGATGAGGAGGGAAAGAAATGCGAAGATACCCTGACTGTCCTGTTATTACAAAATCAATTGTTGTTGGAGGGCTGTCGAAAGCCGATCTTATTCAAAAACTGCAACAATCGTCTATTTCATTGAACCAATATGGTGAGAGATTATTATATGATGATCGGTTTACCACTACCGAAACAGCATATAGCGTGGAAATTGTTGAACTATCCGTTAGGGACCTTGGCTTTCCGAATGGCGCAACATTACCTGAAATCTTTAGACAAGCGAACGAACTGGGCTTGCAGTTATGTCCGCCTGAGTTGGGACCATACCTACGACTGGAATATGTAGACCAAGATGAGGGGAATTCAGGGGATCTTTCACAAAAAAATGAGGCACCTTCAGGATCTGTCACCATTGCATCAGAATTAATAAGTAATGAAGAAAGTTTTCCGAAAGGATTTTATGTCCGGAAAGTTGACGGCATATTATGGCTGCGCGGATATGTAGCTGACAACTTGCATGTGTGGAATCCCGATAACCGGTTTGTCTTCAAATCAGACAAGCTAAAATAGGAAACGATATTAGTGAAGTTTTTGGTGGAGCTTACCCAATGTCATGGAAATGGTTTACGTTCCTTTGAAGTCTCCTGGAATGTGAACCTTTGTAGGTGTTTTTGTGTTCAGTAACGAATAACTATATTGAGGTGGTCCAATTGCTGAAGGAAAAATCAGAAATAGTAGTGCATCATCAAAACGTCATAACTTTTATACATAGTTTGAAATCAGTTGATGAAAATCGATTAAGAAAACCGATCGGGGAAGGGAAGTGGTCCATTATAGAAATAGTCGGTCACTTTTACCCTTGGGATGAATTTGTGTTACAGCAAAGAATTCCCTATATATTTTCAGGTGAACACTTACCGGAAGCTCCGGGTATCGCGGAGCTAAATGACCAATCTTCTTTACAAGCCAGAACAGAAGCTGTAGAAAATACATTGGAAAAATGTATTCACGTAAGGCAAGACTTATTAAGTCTGCTAAAGCAAATTCCTGAAGATGACTGGCTGATCCCAATACAGATTAACCAATCAACGTTAACGTTTTACGAATACTTAAAAGGCTTAATGGAACATGATATCCATCATTTAAATCAAATGAAATCTACTATCTAAAACAGATTATAATGCTAGTTAAATAAATTTATATTACATTATTTCATGGTATTCACATTGGAGGCACTGTTGATGTTGAAATTGATAATTGCTTTATTAGCATTGATCGGTGGTTCGGCCGTTGCGATACAAAGTCAAATCAATGCCTTATTCAGTAAAAAAGTAGGTGTATTGGAAAGTGCCACCGTCTCGTTCATGGTAGGGGCCCTTGCCTTATTCTTTTTAGCTTTCTTTTTCGGTAAAGGGAATTTTTTAAATGTATTTACTGTTCCAAAATGGCAGTTAATCGGAGGATTATTGGGCGCATTCTTTATTGTCATCAATATCTATTCTGTTAATTTAATCGGAGTAGCTGCAACGTTTATGGCGGTTATCATTGGTCAGATTTTTGTCGGCGCGATTATTGATCATTTTGGCCTTTTTGGAGGGGTTATCTATCCGATGAATATGACGAAACTCATTGCCCTTGCGTTAATGTTTGCCGGGATTTATTTGTTTAATAAAGCTTAAATGGAAATTTTCTGTATAGTATATGAAACTTATTTGGTTTCCCTTCGTAGGTATATTTATGGAGGGAAATGAATGAAGAAAATATGGTGGATAATTATTAATGGGGTTTGGCTTGTCTTGTTTAGTGGCTTAGCTATATTTATTTATTTTAGAGAAGTAGATGCTGCAGGTGTAGTCCAAACATCTGAGCTTAGATGGCTTTCCTTGGCATTGTTAGGTGTAGTGTTTATTTTCATTACCATCGTCCAACTTATATTTTTATTTTTTTTAAAGAAACGAAAAAGTTAATAGCTTATAATATTTAAGGCGCTTTCCGTAATAAGGGAAGCGTTTTTTTAGTGTGCCCGGCATGCACAACAGCCTGGTGGTGAAAGTCCACTACAGGCTTGGCAGTAGGAACTGTTAGCGAAAGACAAGGGTGTCCATGGTGACGTGGAATCTGAAGGAAGTCGGACGCAAACTCTCGAACTGACGAACAGAAATCAGATAAAAGGCTGACTTGGGACGGATGAGCTTGCTAAACAAAGCGAAGTCCAATACTGCCCAAATCCCATACAGTAAATCTGGCAGTTACATGAGAGGAAGGCGGTTGTGCTTACCCGGGGAGGTCTCTTAAGGGTTATTCAATTAACAATTTGTTTAGTGATAAATGGATGAATCAAGAGAAGTCAGCAGAAGCCATAGTAGTCTTCGACCGAAGATGAAGGGCCGAACAATCTTTTAAATCTTGAAAGAAACAAGGAGGTGGAGACATCCCGCCAAAACACAGAAAACATCAAGGTATAGACCGAATAGATGGCTACTTATAGAGGGATAAGCTGGAAGCGAAAGAGTATATAAGAGCGTGTAGGGATGTAAACATGGAAATGAAGAAACAAGAAAGTATCAATTTAATTGACAGAATTGCGTCCCATAGAAACCTATGGAATGCATATAAGAAAGTAAAAGGAAATGGAGGAGCACCTGGAATCGACGGTATCACGGTTGATGGACTGAAGGCGCATTTAATAAAATATGAGGAACCATTGAAAAGGAAATTAAAAGATGGTTCCTACCAACCTCAACCAGTGAAACGAGTAGCTATCCCAAAAGCGAATGGCTCCAAACGATATCTAGGTATACCATGTGTATTGGACAGAGTTGTTCAACAAGCCATTCTACAAGTCATCCAACCAATAATTGATCCACACTTTTCAGACAAAAGTTTTGGCTTTCGAAAAGGTCGAAACCAACACCAGGCAATTGCCCTCGCTAAGAAATATTACGAGGAAGGTTATCGAACAGTGGTGGACTGTGACTTGAAAAGTTACTTCGATACGATTCATCACCAGCGACTACGAGCTTATTTGGAAGAATTCATAACAGATAAAATAGTACTTAAGCTAATATGGAAATTCTTACGCTCAGGCATATTGGACAAGGACATCCTCATTGAAACGACAGAAGGTACACCCCAAGGGGGTCCACTCTCTCCAATTCTAGCAAACGTGTATTTAAACAAGCTAGATAGAGAGTTAGAAAAACGAGGACACCGATTCATTCGCTATGCGGATGATTTTGTGATTTATGTAAAGTCACCAAGAGCAGGTGAACGCGTCATGACCAGTGTCAAGAATTTTATCGAAGATGAACTGGGTCTCACAATCAATGAGCAGAAAAGTAAAGTATGTGGCGCAACAGCAGCTACATTCTTAGGGTTTCATCTACAAAATCTGTCGGGAAAGTAGGATACCGACCAATCAAGTCCGCCAAGAAACGACTAAAAGATAAGCTAAGAATACTGACGAGTCGTAAACGAACAGGGACATTTCGTGAGATTGTGAAAAGAATCAATCAAACAACGGTTGGTTGGATAAATTACTATGGTATCGCTAACATGAAAACTTTTATCAGAGAAATACAAGCATGGCTAAATCATCGCTTACGTCAATTAATATGGAAACGGTGGAAACTACTACGAACAAAATATGCGAAATTACGCCAATACGGAATCCAACATGATGAAGCCATGAAAACGGCACATTCAAGAAAAGGATACTGGCGAATATCACGAAGTGAGGTTCTACACCAAGCCATTCCAAATAAAAGGCTCGTAAAGTGGGGACTGAAAGACCTGTCCCAACTTTACGAGCGAAGATACTCAAAAGATTGAACCGCCGTATACGGAACCGTACGTACGGTGGTGTGAGAGGTCGGCTAGCCAATTAATGGCTAGCCTCCTACTCGATTGAATAATGCCAATGATGAGAAAAATAATTTTAAAATTTTAAAGCCAAATGTTCTTCTCGGATGTCTAATAAATGTAAAACGAAAATGAAGGGAGGAATTGCGATGAATATGAAGCGCTTAGTAAAAAAAGCTCAAAAAGGAAATGACAAAGCATACTTAGAGCTTTTCCAACAATATGAAGCAGATATTTATCGAATGGCCTATGTCTATGTAAAAAATAAAAATGATGCTTTAGATGTTGTTCAAGAAGTAGCGTATCAGTCATTCAAAAATATTCGCACTTTGAATAAACCGGAATATTTCAAGACATGGCTTATGAAAATTACAATCAATTGTGCCTTGAACGTAATTAATAAAAATAAAAAAGTAGTGCCACTCATACCTCAGTTTGAAGTACATACGGAAGAAGGAGTTGAAGATATTGCCATGTCTTTATCGTTACGGGAACTAATGGATATTTTGCAGGAAGATGAGAAAAGCGTGATTTTACTGAAGTATTATAATGACCGTACGTTAAAGGAAATTTCGGATATTCTGGACATCCCGCTCGGAACAGCCAAATCGATTTTGTACCGTGCTCTGAATAAGCTTCGCCAAAATTTAAAGGAGGTAGAGAACTATGGGGAATCATTTTAAAGAGGATATAGATAAAATTGAAATCCCGTTCCAGCTTCATGAAAGAAGCAAAAAAGGCATAAAGGAAGCCAAATCGGAAATGGGCGGAACGGTGAAACGTTTTGTGAAAAAACGAATTGCAATTACGATCATGGCTGCCTGCTTAATGGTTCCAACTGGAGCATTTGCGTATCAGTCTTTACTTGCAGATGATCTATACGGATCGTTTGATAATGTGAAAAAACATATAGCAAATATTACAATGAAAAGTTATTTACTATTTGATGCAAAATTGTCCCAGGCAAAAGGTGACCTCGGAAAAGAACAATTCGAACAGTTTAAAGAAATACTCCATGTCATTACAGATGCAAAACTTGAATTTGGCGATAAAAACGGAAATATCGATTATTCTAAGGTGTCTGAAGAAAAACTGAAGGAAGTTAAAGCGGCCATTTATGAAATCCAACCGTACTTTGATAAGTTAAATAATCAGCCATCGAGTAAAGAAATTTTAACACCTGAAGAATATGGGCAATATATTCAGGCGTTATTAACCTTTGAAACAGTTATGGCACAATTAGGTGTTTCTTCACCACCAAAAGTAGAGATGGTTCCTGCAGATGCACAAGAAGAATTTTTAAAGGCTCGTGCCGTATTGGATTACGTGAATGAAAAACAAATGGGGAATTAATGGAGACAATCAGCTTGGGCTATTCAAGCTGATTTTTTTATGAATGTAATATCACCTGGGAAATTTATGCTAAAATTTAGTTAGATTTAGGAATGAAAACTTATTAAAAACAGGTGAATAGAGGGAGCATTTATATGGAAATTCTATTAGTCGGAACATGTCACCTTAGCGATACTTCAGACTTGAACACTTTATCGGTAAAGGATAAAAGGAAATATAATGATCGCGATTTTGAAAAGTTGGCCATTGATCTTGCGAAGTTCCAAGCGGATCAAGTGTTTGTCGAATATCCATTTCATTTACAAGAATATCTGAATTCAGTTTACCGCTCGGCAGAAGTAGAAGAAGTAAATGAAGATTTCAAAGAAAATGAGATTTATCAAATTGGATTCCGGTTAGCGAAAAAGCTTGGACATGATGCCATTTATGCTGTGGATTGGAACGAGCAGCCGGAAGAATCGATCGATCTGGGTCTCGTAGCAGAAGGGCAATCGAAAACAGAGTTCGAGGAAATAATGAACCGTGTACAATTTGTGCTCGAAAAGCTCTCTACTATCATTCAGCAAGGGGATATCATCGAACTGTACAAATATATTAATACACAACAATACAATGTAAATGATCATCAAGTCTATGTGGATTTAATGCAGCTCGACGATAAAATTGCATTTGAGTGGGTGACGAAATACTGGTATTACCGGAATTTAAAAATCGTCCGTAATATAAAAAAATCCACTCTTCCTGAAACAAAACGAGCTGTTATTTTATATGGAAGCGCACATAACTATCTACTTAAACAACTGCTGGAAGAGGACGAATCCATAAAAGTCATTCCGTACGGGCATTGGTCGGAATAAGGGGGGCGAGCTGTATAAATTGGGAAAACGAGTTGAGGTACTCAACAGAAAATTAGAAGTAATTGGCCAGATAAAGGGGTTAGGAACAACATGATTACATTAAGAAATGTGCAAAAGACAGATTTAGAAGAGCTGATCGTCATTGAAAATGAAGGCTTTACAAAAGAAGAGGCGGCTACAAGGGAAGCCTTTGTGGAGAGAATCCAGCTGATTGCGGATACGTTTATAGTTGCTGAAAAAGACGGAGAGATTGTTGGTTATATTAATGGTCCAGTAATTCCTCAAATCTACATAACGGATGATCTTTTTGAAGAGATTAATGAAAATCCTAAAAAAGGCGGCTATCAGAGTATTTTAGGTGTAGCTGTCTCTAAAAAAGCAAGAAAACAAGGCATCGCTCGAATACTATTTGATAAAATGGAGCAGCTCGTAATTGAAAATGAACGTCAAGGAATCACGTTAACATGCAAACAGGAATTAGTTCCTTTTTATGAAAAACTCGGATTTATGAATCACGGCATTTCCGATTCACAGCACGGTGGCGTCAGCTGGTATAACATGGTCAAGCTGCAATAGAATATGGATTAATGATAAGGGGGGATTTCGTTGTTTTGGAAATCCTCTTTTTAGGTAGATTAATCTACAGTTGTTTTATATTGCAAAAGTAAGTTAAGTGCAAAGGGGAATTAAATATGAAAATTCACAAAATCGATCATGTAGGGATCATAGTAAATAACCTTGCAGAAGTTAAAGAGTTTTTCAACGACTTTGGGCTGGAAGTGCTTGGTGAAGGGGAAGTGGATGGGAAATGGGCAGAGCGTATCACCGGGCTTGCTGAAGTGAAAGCAACGATTGTCCTATTGGGAATGTCGGATGGCCAAGCCAATTTAGAGTTGGTCAAGTTTCATACAGACTTAGAGCTGTCGAATATTCAGCAATCACCAAAAACCCATATCGCTTTTGCCGTTGAAGATATTGAAACGGTCGTTGCTAAGTTGAAAAAGAAAGGCGCGGAAATAATTAGTGAAATCCAAAATTACAATAATGTTTATAAACTATGCTTTGTTCAAGGACCTGAAGGCATAATTTTAGAGTTAGCGGAGAAAATGCGATAAACTTTAATTGGAAGTTTTTGATCTAATAATTTATTCATAGTAACCTTGGTGGGAGGAATACAATTGGCAACTAATACAGCTTTTCAAAGAGAAATTAAAAGTTTTTGGTATCCAGAGTACAACAAAAATGGATATCCACATCTCCAGCAAGGATTCATTCTACACCCCAACCGTAACGCCGAATTCGATCCATTTATTTTAATGGCAGAAGATTGGTATAAACGTGGCGTATTCTCTGATCACCCGCACCGTGGATTTCAAACGGTAACCTATGTTGTCGATGGCAGACTTGAGCATATTGATAATGCCGGCGGATACAGCATTTTAAATGCCGGGGATGTTCAATATATGAATGCTGGCTGGGCAGCTCGACATGCGGAAGAAGCATTTGATGATGACTTGATTCATACATTACAGCTCTGGCTGAACCTGCCGAAAAGTTTAAAACATACAGAAACGTCTTATCAAAATATTTATGTTGAAGATGCTCCTGTAGTTAATATCGATGGGGGATTCGTTCGAGTTTATTCAGGGGATATTGCCGGGGTAACAGGACCTATGCAAAGTTTAGTACCGATTACGATGACCGAAATTACGCTTCGTGAAGGTGCTGAGTACACGCATGTCTTACCTGAAAATCATAATTCATTCTTGTTTATGTTGGCAGGTGAAATGGAGTTTGGGGAAAGTATGACCAAAATCTCCAAAACAGGAGCGGCTACAATCTCTTATAACGAAGCTGGTTCTGAAGACAATTCAAGCGAACTAAAGATTAAAGCAACTACACGTTCTAAAGTTTTAATTTATTCAGGTGTACCGATTAGAGAAGAAATCGCTCTAGGCGGACCGTTCGTGATGAATACTAAAGAAGAAATCAGAGAAGCATTCCGTGATTTACAGCTAGGGAAATTTGGACCGCCAGCTGTAAGAAAATAAAACTGATAAATTCCCGTTATTACAATGAACCAGATGGAACTGAGCCATCTGGTTTTTTGTTTTCACCAAATTCGACGCTTAAATTATGGTAAAATTTATAATATAAGGAGAGGATTACATGGATTTATTATCGTTTGCTTTTTTAGGATTCTTACTTTACATCGTTGTCTTTTTGGCGGTAAAGCATGGGATTAATTATTCTGAACTTGGAATTTTAATAAAAGAGAAATATAAGATTGAAGAAGAAAAATCAAATATAAGTAATGATATTGTAAAAGAGTTGGAAAAGGAAAGTGATAAACAAAATTAACCGA
The DNA here is from genome assembly GCF_037975215.1 of Solibacillus sp. FSL R5-0449. Classification (NCBI taxonomy): domain Bacteria; kingdom Bacillati; phylum Bacillota; class Bacilli; order Caryophanales; family Caryophanaceae; genus Solibacillus; species Solibacillus sp. FSL R5-0449. The sequence goes on along the minus strand of NZ_CP150239.1, from coordinate 1,943,952 downwards.
GAAGTAAAGGGGGATAGCTGTGGAGATTAGAAGGTTGGAAAAACCCGAAAAAGTGCCAATGGAATTATTACTACTCGCGGACCCTTCTAAAAGTATCGTGGAAGATTATTTGGCAAAGGGAGAATGTTTTGTAGCTGAAAGTAATGAGCAAATCATTGGTGTCTATGTCCTGTTGCCGACAAGACCAAAAACTGTGGAAATAGTCAATGTAGCAGTAGCTGAAGAACATCAGGGAAAAGGGATCGGGAAATTATTAATCGATGATGCCATTCGTGTAGCCAAAACAAAGGGCTATAAGACGATAGAAATTGGTACGGGAAATTCAAGTATTGGGCAATTGGCGTTATATCAAAAATGCGGTTTTCGGATTGTTTCAGTTGATCATAACTATTTCATTAAGCATTACTCAGAAGAAATTTACGAGAATGGCATCCAGTGTATCGATATGATTCGGTTATCAAAAGAGTTATAGGGAGGGACAGTATGAAAAAAACCATATTTTTATTCGTTGTGTTTTCCGTCCTGTTCATATTGACTGCATGCAGTTTTCGAGCAGAGCCTACTACTTCAATTGAAGCCATAATTTCACCATTGACCGAGGATGAATTTGAGCGAGTTGGAACACATGAATTAGAAAATCCACATATTGATGATTTCAGAAAATTTATATTAAACGTAGAAGTGAATAATGTAGCTGGCCAGAAAGTTCATTTTGCATTTAGCGATAGCTGGAAAGAAGCGCTTGATTCATTGGATGCTACAGACCGATATTGGTTTGGCGGCGGTGGTGAACAAAATAATGAGAGTGAGAATTTCGCAAAGCATACTCAGGAATTTTCCTTTTATTCTAAAGGATTAAATGAAGGATTAATCAGAGAGGCATTGAATACGATTATTTTTGAAGTAAGGATTGACAACGGTGGGGAAATCGTGACAGAAGAATATAAAGTTGGAGATTTAGTGGAGTTTGAATAAGTCATGGCTTAAACCATTAATTAATAGATTGGAGACATCTTGATGAAAATATACGATCTAGCTAGTCCATTTCTGAATCACTATGAACCTTCCAAAGAGTACTACGAAAATTATTTTAATCAACACCCTCAAATCTATAGCTATTACTTTGATCATCATTGTAAAAATAAGGAATTGAAACTTGAAAACGCATTAAAAGCTCATCCAAATAAAATTGAACAAATGTCCTGGATTACCGAGAAATTAAAATCGCTAACTCCTCAAATTACAAAGGAGTACGAAAAGCGGTATCCGATAAAATTTACTAAGGATGTTTATATTTTTGTCGGTTTAGGTGGTTCGAATGCTTATACTTATCGTTCAATGGATCCTCATATTGCTTTTTGTGTTGAAAAATTTGAGCAAAATGAGACAGGTCTAAAAGTAATAATTGCACATGAATTTGGCCATGCAGTCCATCACCTTTTTACTACACATAACGGGATAGATGCAAAAGATATACAATGGCGTAACCCATTCACATGGCTACTGCAAGAGGGCGTAGCAACATACTTATCAACTTTAGTAGTATCAGCAGATCAGGATATTTATTTTGCATATCAACAAGATCCAGAATGGCTGACTTTTTGTGAAGAAAATACAAAAACCTTTATCAATGTTTTTCAGCAAGATTTAGCTCAATGTACTTCAGCTGAAATATTTAAAGAATGGTTCTCGATTAACGGGGGTCAAACATTTGGCTATAGCCGGCTTGGTTATTATATTGCTTATCTTTTAGTAAAGCATTTAGTAGATGAGGAAGGTATTGAGAACGCTATGCTTTATTGGGGACATTCAGATTTTGAAGCGAGAATGAAATCGTTGTTACGCACTTTTTAAATTATAGAAACCCACTAAACATTTAAGGATGGTGATAATTATGAGATGGAGAAAGTCTTTAATCACAATGCTTATGTTTATAGCAATGTATTTTTCGGCTTCCCAATTTCTTGTTCGAGAAGATTTAATATCTAAGTTTTTTGCAGGCCTGTACTTTTTCTTTTCAATGGTTATTGGAATTGTACTACTATTGGAAAGCTCTAAGAAGATTAAACAAAAATAGTAGTCACACAATGTATTCATATATTGGGGGAGTAGCATGATTATAATTAATTCAGTTGTTTTTTGGCTTATTATCTCACTAGCCATTAATACGTATTTAATGACTATGCCCATGCCGGTTATAAGAAAAAAGGATTTTCCGGCTACTTACATGATTCAGCACGAGAATCGAATCGACTTCCAAAAAGGGACGGAATGCGCGGCATTTTCAACGGCGTACCTATTGCGTCACTTTGGCAAGGATGCTGAAGGGGAAGTATTATATCAGCATTTCCCTAACAAAACAAAAACAGGCAATGTATACCCGAAAGGAATACGGGCGGTATTAAAAAATAAGGGATTTAAGACCCATTATTATAAAGGGAATATAAATTCATTGAAATACGAAGTCAGCAAAGGGACACCGGTCATTGTTTTTATTAAAGTGAAGAAGGATCTCAAAAATCTGCATTTCGTCCCGGTAGTCGGATATGACAAAGAGTTTATTTACCTTTCAGAGTCACTCGGTCATTTAGTAAATGATGAAGGCGAACTGAAAAACTATAATCGAAAAGTTCCGATTGAAGAATTTAAAAAACTTTGGGATGTAAAAAGAATCCATATGCTTCCTTACAGCAATACATATATAGCAGTAGAGGGAAAATAATTTGAAACAAAAAAACGAGCTGGAATCAATGCATCCAGCTCGTTTTTATTTTAACGTCGTAGTTTAAATTTACGCATGCGGTCGACTAAGAAGCCGCCTTTGAATGATTTTGGCTCATATGAAATGATAAAGGCTTTAGGTTCAATTGACTCAACAAGCGAGAATAATTCTTTTTCTCGGTTTCGTTTCGCCAGAATCTCATATTTATAACGTTCACTGTCACGACCTTCACTGACAGATGTCGTGATGGCAAAGCCGCTGTTTCTTAACGTGTCGATCAGTTCCTGGTTTTTCTGCTGCGTATTGATTGTAACAGAGACATAACCAATAGCCAGTTTATTTTCAATCATTGTTCCGACCGGTATCCCGATACTAAATCCGAGTGCATACACAACCATCGCTATAAAGTTCTGATCACCACTAAAAATGATAGAAAGTGCGAATACGTTAATAAGAACTTCTAAAAACCCGAAAATTGAGGCTAGAAGTCTCATATCTTTGACTAAGAAAATTGTTCGTAGGGTCATTAACGGCACGTATACGAGCTGTATGACTAGGATTAGGATTATTTCCTGCATGAAATCCCCTCTTTCATTTGAAAATTTACTTTACTTTTTTACTTCTACCCTAATATGAAATTTATATTCTTATTAATTATTTGAGCAAATGCTATAAAATGAGGGGGAAATGCATTGCAGTTGCTATATTGATACTTCCTAATCATCATTAGGCCATTAGGTTAAACGGTGATTTTTGATTAATCTTAGTAGGTAAAGTTAGGCAATATGCCCATCAATTAGTATTAATAAAATGATATTTTATGCACTAAGACTAATAAAAAACTGCTATGATGATAGAGTCCGAGATTATTATTTGAATATTTAAGGAGTTATGAATTTGGCGAAATCAATCAAAGCAGTACTATCACTATTAATTTTTCTACTAGTTTTTAATTGCAGCTCATTAAGCACGAGTGCAAAAAGCGTAAACCTTCTCCCGTTTGAAGACGAAAAGTCTGGAAGAAACAGTAACGCCTATTTATCTACACAAGAATATCCTTCAACTAAAATGAAGGAAGACTTTATTAATGAAATTTCTACATATGCAATGAAAGCAAATGAACAATGGGGAATTCCTGCTAGTGCAATTATTGGAATGGCAGCTCTGGAAAGCGGCTATGGAACAACAAGAATAGCAGTGAATGCGAATAATCTTTTCGGAGTAAAGGTTTGGGGGTATAACCCGAAGAATGCCTGGCAGTTGAAAGGACAACCTGATGAAGATTATGAACCGGTACCTGTGCTGAAGGATTTCGGAGAAGACCGTAAAATTTATGATGAAAGCAAAAGAAGGGATAACTGGTATCGCGCTTTTAGTTCCTATAAAGAAGCGGTTGAATATTTGGCAGGGAACTTACTGTTAAATGATCGCTATCGTTTCGCCAAAACTAACTACGAAGAACGGATGAAAAAGGGATGGGATTATGAGCGGGCTTCCAAAGAATATTTGTTTGACATTGCCAATGCCGGCTATATCCATTTAGGCGGGGAATACTATCGAAATAAAGTAGGGGCCATCATGGATGAACGGAATTTATATCAATTTGATGATAGAAAGTTAAAGGACATAGGTGGACATTGGGCCGAACAACAGATTTTATTCTTAACTGAAAAAGGTTGGATTTCCGGCTATCCTGATGGTACATATAAACCGAATCAATCGATAACAAGAGCTCAGGCTGCCGCTATTATTAGTAACTTTTTAGCGCTGACTACAACAAATAAAGACATCTCTTTCACTGATGTGGAAAATAGTTTTTGGGCAGCAGACTCTATACGTTTAGTGGCACAGAATAAAATAATTAATGGTATTGGTGATGGACGTTTTTCACCGAATACATATTTAACAAGGGCACAAATGGCTCAAATTTTCTATAATGCCGGTTTTTATAGCCAACCTGCTAACAAAGGTGTAAATTCATTTAAAGATGTAGACTATAACTTTTGGGCATCTCTTGCGATAGAAACGATGAAACAAGAAGGCATTATGGCGGGCTATACGGCTAGCCGATTTGGTCCAAACAATCCGACAACAAGAGCACATATGGCAGCCATGATCTATCGGATACATGAAAAGGGTTTGAATAAATAATACGGCAAATAAAAGAAGCACACAATTGTGCTTCTTTTTGTCTATCTAGGAACCTTTATGAAATCTGTTACCATACCGATGAAATATTCGAGGATTCGAACATCATCAGTGAGTTCTGGATGGAAAGAGCAGCCTAAAAATTGGCCGTCTCTGGCTAGTACGATTCGTTTTTCATATGTAGCAAGTATTTCGACATGTTTACCGACTGAGACAATATGCGGTGCACGAATAAAAACTGCTGTTATTTCATTACCGATTGATGGAATTGATAGCGGTGCTTCAAAGCTATCTACCTGTCGTCCGAAAGAATTTCTTTCCACTTCTACATCCATTAAACCGAGGTGAGGAGTATTGGAATCCTTAATCTTTCTGGCCAGCAGTATAAGACCGGCACAGGTCCCGAACATTGGTACACCTTGCTGTGCCAGTGACTTAATAGGGTCTAACAAATCATTTCGTTCTAACATTTTACCCATTGTCGTACTTTCTCCACCGGGTAAAATTAGACCGTCAATACCAAGTAAGTCACCGCATGTTTTAACTGCAACAGCCTCATGACCAAGAAGTTCAATTTGCTGAATATGCTCTTTTACCGCACCTTGTAATGCAAGTACTCCAATTTTCGCCATTTTACCAGCCACGCTCCTGCATCCGTTCATTAACACTCAATGAGGCTATTTCAATTCCTTTCATCGGTGTGCCAAGTTCCTTCGAGATTTCTGCAATCAGTTTGTAGTCCGTATAATGTGTAGTTGCTTCCACGATGGCACGTGCAAATTTTTCTGGGTTCTCTGATTTAAATATACCGGAACCAACAAATACACCATCTGCACCAAGTTCCATCATTAACGCGGCATCTGCAGGTGTTGCCACGCCACCAGCTGCAAAATTTACAACAGGTAAACGTCCTAAACGCTTAATTTCCAATAATAATTCAAATGGGGCACCTAAAATTTTTGCCTCGGTCATTAATTCGTCCACATTCATTCCGACAACGCGACGAACTTGGGCGTTAACTTTTCGAAGGTGGCGTACTGCTTCCACAATGTTGCCTGTACCTGGTTCACCTTTCGTACGAAGCATCGAAGCTCCTTCACCAATACGTCGAGCTGCTTCGCCTAAGTCACGGCAACCACAAACAAACGGCACTGTATAATCACTCTTAAGTAAATGGAATTCTTCATCAGCAGGAGTTAAAACTTCACTTTCATCGATATAATCCACACCCATTGACTCCAATACACGTGCTTCTACAATGTGACCAATTCGTGCTTTTGCCATGACCGGAATCGTAACGGCATTCATTACTTCCTCAACAATTCGTGGATCCGCCATACGGGCAACACCGCCAGCTTTTCGAATATCTGAAGGCACACGTTCCAATGCCATTACTGCTACTGCACCTGCTGCTTCCGCAATTTTTGCTTGTTCTGCATTAATGACGTCCATAATTACGCCGCCCTTTTGCATTTCTGCCATTCCTCGTTTTACTCGATTCGTTCCAACTTGTACCATGTAAATAACCTCCATTCCTGTAATGACTCTTAGTATAATGAAAATTGACCATATTAAAATAGTCAATTTATTGTGAATCTTTAGGGTCAGTGGGTAGATACCTAAAGCCATGGGCATAAAACAGTCTGATAATTCTGTTATAATAGTGATTGCAAAGGCTTTCTAATTACAGGTTAAGGAGGTTACAAATTTGATAAATAATATAGATTTGAAACATTTACATCGTTGTGTGGAATTAGCAAGAATAGCACTTGAAAAAGGTGACGAGCCATTTGGATCAGTACTTGTTTCCGCTGAGGGAGAAGTGTTGTTTGAAGATCATAATCATGTAGCAGGCGGTGACCATACACAGCATCCCGAGTTTGCAATAGCGCGTTGGGCAGCAAATAATATGGAACCTGAAGAAAGACGCAGAGCGACAGTATATACTTCAGGGGAACATTGCCCGATGTGCGCCGCTGCTCACGGTTGGGTTGGTTTAGGGCGAATTGTTTATGCAAGTTCATCTGAACAATTGGCAAAATGGCTAGAAGAATTTGGACAAGCACCTTCACGTGTACGCAATCTGTCCATTCAAGAAGTTATTAATGATGCAATAGTAGATGGTCCTGTTCCTGAACTAGCAGAGATAGTCCACCAGCTTCATCGTCAGCATCACGAAATGAAATGATGAATAAAATATAAAATGATTTTGTGGCAAGCAAGCGCGATTCTGTAAATAGAATAAGCGCTTGTTTTTATTTTGTGATGATTAAAGAAGGTACTTATTGAGGACTTGCAAATTAAATATATGTAAAGTAAACTTTACTTTAAGTAAAACTCGCTTTACATATAGGGAGGGTTTTTTATTAAAAATAATATTAAGGTTTTACGGGCTCAGCACAGTATGACACAAGACCAGTTGGCAGAAAAACTTTCTGTCTCTAGACAAACGATTATTTCATTAGAAAAAGAAAAGTATAATCCGTCGATTATTCTAGCATTTAAATTGGCAGACATTTTTAATTGTAAAATTGAAGATGTATTTATTTATGAGGGGGAAACTGAATGAACGAAGCTCGAAAAAATCAACTGTCATACTTATTTTTAGGTATTATTATGGTTCCATTAAGTATTTATATTAATTACCCTTATATTGCAAATGGTGATTTTCCAGTAGGTATTATGACTTTTTTCTTGGGAACAAGTTCGTTAATGATGGCATATCTATCGCCACATTTATTTCCTAAAGATGAGCGTACAAAAGAAATTATAGGTAAAAGTATGACAGTTAACTATTTCACGCTGTTTGCAACTATGACACTGCTATTTATTACAGTAGCTAAAACGCACACTGCAACAGAAGTTTTAACGATTTTATTTTGTATTATGGTAACATCCATTCCTCTAACAATGATTTTTTTCTCGAAACGGATATAGTGAAGCTGTACATATGTAAACATAATATGAGTCACATGAAACTGGGATAAGACAGTCCGATAATGAAAGGGGAAAACATAATGCAAATATTTTTCTTTATACTATTAGGGGTCATTATTACGATTCTATCAGTGATAGCATTTGCTGAGTTAGGTTTAATTCTACTGGGTGGTATTGCATTTGGCTTAATATTGTACATTACTGTTAGAGTTAGCAAAATGCCTTCTTCAAAACGGAAGGTACAGTGAGTGTATTATCTGGCGCAGTTCTCTAAGAAGAACGCGTCTATTTTTTTAACAATTTGAAAAGGGAGGGTAAAATGAGACCAAATCAAACAGGTACTAAAAGATTTTTTGAACTTTTTTTAGTAATGGCAGTCTTATTATTAGGCGGATGTTCATCGATTCAAAACGTCATTACTGAAGACGAAGCAAAGCAAAGGGTCTTGGAAAATCACATTAACCAGAATGGTCAAACGGAAATACGATCGGTTGAATTGAAAAATAATAAGTACTTTATTGAGTGGGAAATAAAAGATAACTGCGAACGCGGGGTAGACAGTGTAAATCAACACGGCAAAATTGAGATGATCGAAGCGAGTATCTGCTAATATTAAGCACCAATTAAGGGGAGGATGTATTGTCGACGGTATTCACTTTAATCATTCTTAATATTATAAGTATGATCATTATCTTTATCTATGTTGAAAATGACAGTTTAAAACCGACTAAATTAACGCTTATTTTTCTAATCTGTACATTAATTGTGTGGATATCTTTTATAGGCGGAATTTTTACCTATGTTCCAACTGAGTTTGTCGATTTACTTTGGAATGCATGCTGGATTTATTTAATATTTGCTGGGCTGGCTGCCATAATTTTTGAGGTAAAGAACAGTCGATTATATGTCATAGTTGCTTTACTGTTAACTTCTATAAATTTTATTTTCTTCAGCTTTTCGATTCCGATTGGAAATATGTAATTTTAAATAAGTATTGATTCTTTTTATACTGTCAATTCTGTTGCAGAAAGAGGTGAAGAAAATGGAGAGAGTGGCACACTATTTTTGGGCGGTTCGGATTCCGGATGAAGTCAAACAAACCATGTATGAGGAACTGAATAGAATTAAACCTGTATTCCAGTTTAAGCGATGGGTTGATTTAAATGATTATCATATAACACTTGCATTCCTTGGAGCTGTAAATCAAAAGCAACTTACATCAGTTATTGAATCAGTAGGGGAATCTATAAAGAATCAAAAAGCTTTTATGCTCGACATCAAAGGTTTGGGTGTTTTTGGAGCTGAAAAATCACCTCGTATATTTTGGGGAGCAGTAAGTGAAGCAGATGCTTTATATAAAATACAGGAAATTGTCCATCAAACTTGTCTTGCTGAAGGCTTTAAGTTAGAAACACGTCCATATCATCCACATATTACATTCGCCCGAAAATGGGGAGTTAATGAAGATTTTCTAGTAGACAACTTAAGCACGCGAAATCCTTTTAAAGAAAAGCCTTTATCTTTTAAAGTAAATGAAATCGTCTTATATAAATCAAATATAGAAAATACACCGAAATATGAACCGATTGCGTCGATTTATTTAGAAGAATGATGTTCATTTTCAAGTGTATTAGTGCGCGGGTGCGATTCTTTAGAAAGAATCAGCGCTCGTTTTTTGTTGGGGAGATTGAGATGTCTAGTGGATTCCATCGTCAACCTGAAACTTTTTTCCAATTTATCCGTATAATTTAATTAACAGAGCAAGGGGGGAATTTCATGTATGACATGCCAGGAAGTGGGGATTGGTTATTTAACTTCGGACCAATATTTCTCGCACTTATTTTTATTATCATATTTATCTCAATAATTGGGATGCTATTCAGTAGTTTCAAGCAATGGAAGAAAAATGAGAACTCACCTCGGCTAACAGTTCCGGCCATCGTAAAAGTTAAACGAACAAATGTAACGAGACATACCCATCACCATCATGAGAATAACCATCATTCGCACAGTACCTCTACAAATTACTTCATTACATTTGAGTTCGAGAGTGGTGACCGGTCGGAGTTTCATGTATCCGGGAAAGAGTACGGTATGCTAGCAGAAGGGGATATTGGCAAGTTAACTTTCCAAGGTACAAGATATCTTGATTTTAGTCGGGTGTAATTTCCGCAACTTTATAAGGCTCGCCAAAAACAGCGCGTTTCTGTAATGGAACCAGCGCTGTTTTATCTGGTTATTTGCTACCCATCATTTGAACATATAATTTGAAAAATGTATGATACTTTATACAAGTCAAATATTAGGAGTGAGAACTTGAAAAAATATATGCCATTTGTCTTGAGCCTTTTTCTATTAGCAGCATGTGAGGAGACAAATAATAGTGCAACAGCCGATCCAGACTTTGCAACTGATTCAAAGTCTAGTGAAGTAGATTCAACAAATACTCCGAGTAAGGAAGAAGCGGATTCAAATCAACCGGCAGAAGATACTTCAACTACAGAAGATTTTCAAAGTATTATTCCAAATGATTGGGATGTCGAAATGCCTACCGAATTTCCCGTTTCAGAGGGCAGCTTTTTAACTGCCATAACTAAGATTGATAATGATGTCATAACATTTAATTTCTATGAAACATCAGAAAAACTGGCGATAAACGATAAGGCCATTGAGCAAGATGGAACTTACATTGGACAAGTAACAATTACTAAATACGACTCAAAAGAATTGGCGGGCAAAGAGATTGACCAAACCGTTTTCGATAGTGGACAAGCTGTCGATTTAGGCTATGGAATTACAGGATATCAAGATGCCGGGGCGGGCTCTTTATTTACAAGCTGGAATGAAGGACGTTGGGCAATTATTGCGCGGTCCTTGACGGAAAAAGCCGAAGAGAGCTTAGCTTTAGCGAAAGAAACAGTTGAGTTTTTAGAAACGAATATGCTTCCAGTACCAAAAGATTACGGTTATTTACATGTCGATGTCGAACAATCCGGTACAATGGCGAAATGGCAAAAGGAAGAATATTTATTTGCGATGACTGATTTTGGTGAACAAACATTACCTTGGATTGTGAAATTTAAATAATATAAAGATCGAATAAGGTGGAAAATTTATATAGAAATATAAGCGAAAGAGTAAAACAGCACCCTGTTTTACTCTTTTTGCATTTTATTAACCTGATATATTTACATAGGAACTAAAACTTTATTTGACATAAACATAATAACTTTACAAAAAATGGTTGAACAAATATTGTTAATGTGTATATAATGTGATTATAGTATATACACATTATATAAAAGGTTTGTGATTATTTGGATGTTTTACTGCCATTTTATATGACAGCTTAACTGTTAAAACAAGTAATGAAGAACACGATTTTAATATGTAAAAATGAGGGATTGGCATGCAAATAATTATTTCAAACACTTCAAAAGAACCCATTTATGAACAAATTACGAATCAGATTAAATCCGCTATTTTATCAGGTGAACTTCAGGAGGGTGCAGCAATACCTTCCATGCGTAATCTGGCCAAAGAACTGCAAATTAGTGTTATCACAACGAAGCGGGCTTACGAGGAATTGGAAAAAGCGGGATTTATCTATTCCATTGTTGGAAAAGGTTCCTTTGTTGCAGAGCAAAATTTAGAAGTTATAAAAGAAAAGAAATTGAAAGTCATTGAGGAACAAATGAGCTCGGTCATCATGAATAGCAAAGAAATTGGTCTCTCGCTTGAAGAATTACAAGACTTATTAAAAATCTTATATGAGGAGTGATTTGAATGGAGAATGTTGTTGAACTTACAAATGTCTCGAAGAAATTTAAAGATTTTACTGTAAAAAATTTAAATTTAGAAGTGAAGAAAGGCTTTATAACAGGATTTATTGGAGCAAATGGTGCAGGTAAATCGACAACGATTAAAATGATGATGAATCTATTAAGACCGGATGTCGGGGAAATTAAGATTTTCGGATTGGATTACATGAAACACGAGAAGGCGATTAAAGAGCGCATTGGATTTGTTTACGATGGCAATGTGTTTTTTGAAGGGCTGAACTTAAAAGATATTAAACGCATTGTAGGCCCTGCATATAAACGCTGGGATGACGCACTATTTAATCAATACTTGGAAAAATTTGAATTACCGCTGAATAAACAAATAAAGACTTTTTCAAAAGGAATGCAAATGAAGGCATCATTGGCAATCGCATTATCCCATCATGCGGAGCTTATCATTATGGACGAGCCAACAGCAGGATTAGATCCCATTTTTAGACGAGAGCTGTTGGATCTATTACAGGAATTAATGGTGGATGGAGATCGTACCATTTTCTTCTCCACACATATTACGTCCGATTTAGACCGTATTGCAGATTATATTGCGCTTATTCAGAAGGGTGAATTACTATTCAATCAGTCTATTCTCGATGTAGTTGAAAATTATGCACTTGTTAAAGGGAGATTGGAACTTCTGGACCGAGACACTGAACAGGCATTTATTCATGTTCATCGTGCATTAACAGGATTTGAAGCATTAACGGATAATATCAAAGGAGTACAAAAAATTTTCGGAGACACCGTCGCCATTGATCAGGCCTCTCTGGAAGAGATCATGTATTACATGAAAGGAGGAATGCAGCATGTTTAATCTGATTAGGCGTGATGTAATATTACAGAAAAAACAGCTATTACTTTTTGTACCTTTTGTCATTTTCTTTATTTTCATGGAAGCAAATCCTGCTATGATTTTTCTCGTTGCCAGTATTCTGATTCCCTTTAACACATATGCTTACGATGAAAAAGTTGAAACGAACATCTTATTAAATTCCTTACCTTATACACGCTCGGAAATTATCGCATCCCGCTATATCGGTGCTGTGATCTATATGGTGTTAGCAATCGGTGTGACAAGTCTCACATTATTTGTTTTCAATAAACCTTTTACACTTACACATATTGCGATTGGTTGTAGTTTATTTTTAGTATTTGCTTCATTTACCTTCCCATTATTTTATTTATTTAAGCCAGGTTATATTTTTCCGACTGTATTGATTAGTTTTCTCCTTTTAGCAGCGGTCGGACCATCTATTGTGTTATTTTTAGCTGAACAATTGACTGTGATCAAGGATTTTATTGTTAATTTATCTAACCCTGCTTTATATACAGGCGCAACAATAATCGTCATCACAATCTATGTCGGTTCCTGGTTGGTAACAAACAGCATTTATCAGCGAAAGGCGTTTTAAATAAAGATAACACTCCATCTAGTATATAAATATATGTAGCTATTCAAAGAGCAAACTTCGCATCGTGCGGGTTTGCTTTTTCTTTTAATGAATTACTTATTTGTTTCAATAATAGTATATTTATGGTAATTTAGTAATAATTCAGTTTTTTATAATAAGGGGGAGTATCAATATGGTTTCATTTCCTAAACCAGGGGCAGAGCAGTTTTTACGTACATTTTCAATAAGGGATTTTGCGGTCAGTCCAGATGAAAAACAACTCGTTTTCAGTACAAATTTAAGCGGAAAGTATAACTTATGGGCAATGAATCTGCCAAGTACATTTCCAACACAGTTGACATTCAATAACCAGAGCTGTCAGGGTCTTTTGTATGATAAACAAGGACGATTTATCCTTGCTGGTTTTGATCACGATGGCGATGAAAATACGCAGTTCTTCGGTCTGCCTCTTCATGGTGGTACATTACAGCCAATTATTCGGGAAGAAGGAACGCGCAATACTGGAATGATTCTTTCAGAAGACGGGAATAGCCTTTATTACACTTCTTCAAAAGGAAATCCTTCTTTTTTGAATACTTATAAATATGACCTGGAAACAGGGGAGGAAGAATTGGTTTTAGAAGGTAAAGCGACACCTACATTAACAGTTGGTTTAAGCTCTAATGAAGAAACGCTCCTTTATATGACGGCGTATTCAAATACACATACACTGTTGTATGCAAAACGGGGGAATGATCATATTTTGCTGACACCGGCTACCGATTCTCAGCACACGGTTAGTGATGCATGTTTTGCAACAGATAATCTTGTTTATTTATTAACAGACTACAACGCAGATTTTACATACTTAGCATCGTATAATTTGGAAACGGATGAATTTACTAAAATTAAAGAGGTAGAGAATGAAGGCTTCACTACCCTGAAATATGACAAGCACAATCAACGCCTTTATATTGTTAGTGAAAAAGGTGTAGAAGATACAGTATATATGTATGATTTGTCATCGGATGAGTGGGAGAAAATACAAACGCCATGTAGTACGATTGATAAGCTGATTGTCACGAAAACAGGAAATTTATATTTGTTAGGCGGTACTGCTACTAAACCGGATAATATTTACCGATTTACAGAAAATGATTGGACTTCTCTTACGCAATATGCGGTTCCGGGTGTCGATCAAAGCGAATTAGTGGAGCCTGAAGTAATTACGTATACATCTTTTGATGGGCTGGCAATTGAATCACTATTCTTCAAGGCGAAAAAGGAAAATGATAACGGGGAAATCATCTTTTGGCCACATGGCGGTCCTCAAGCTGCAGAGCGAAAATTCTTCAGGGCATCGTTTCAATTCTTTTTAAATAATGGCTATAGTATATTTGCGCCAAATTTCCGTGGGTCTACAGGTTATGGATTAGCATTCACGAAAATGGTGGACGGAGATTGGGGATATGGTCCACGTCTTGATAATGTCGCAGGTCTCGATTGGCTTATTGATAACGGCTATGCAGAAAAAGGGAATATATTATTGATGGGCGGCAGCTATGGTGGCTATATGGCCTTATTACTTCACGGGCGACATGCAGAATATTTCAAAGCGGTAGTCGATATTTTTGGACCGTCGGATTTGTTTTCATTCGTCAATTCAGTTCCGGAAGACTGGAAACCGATGATGGATCAGTGGGTAGGAAATCCAGAACGAGACAAAGAAAAATTCATTGAATATTCTCCGATCACGTATTTAGAGACGATGACAAAACCAATGCTCGTTATTCAAGGAGCAAATGATCCGCGCGTTGTAAAAGAAGAGTCGGATCAAATTGTGCAGGCGTTGAAAGATAAAGGTCGTGAAGTTGAATATATGCTTCTTGAAGACGAAGGTCATGGATTCTCTAAAAAAGAAAATGAAATTGCTGTTTACCAAAAAATCCTTTCATTCTTTAGTCAATTTGCAACGTCTAAAGTGAAAGCCTAATGAATCAGCGACAACCACTATACAAGAGTGATTGTCGCTGTTTTACTTTGAAATAAGCATATCCAATAGTGATTG
This sequence comes from Solibacillus sp. FSL R5-0449, assembly GCF_037975215.1. Lineage (NCBI taxonomy): Bacteria > Bacillati > Bacillota > Bacilli > Caryophanales > Caryophanaceae > Solibacillus > Solibacillus sp. FSL R5-0449. The sequence continues at coordinate 1,928,847 of NZ_CP150239.1, read as the reverse complement.
AAACCCTTCGTTCACGACTAGTAGCTGGTCGTTTTCTTTGACTCCAAAAATATAAAATTTATTATTATTTTCCGGGGAATAAATATAGCGGTCTTCTAACTGTCTTTCCAGTGTAGGCATACTATCCAATTGATGAACTCTTACTGCATATTTAACTTCACTTTCCTGTTTATATTCGATATCGAATATCGGCTCTTCTTTAAGAATTTTATGATCAGGTCGCTCCAACTGTACATAGGGGTACCTATACATTTCTACCATAGGAGTAAAAGCTGCATCCGATTTCGTAAAGGTTAACAATTCTTCATTTGCTTTGCGATCTATTACTGAAATAGTATCAATATGAGTCTCACTACTCATAATCCCTTTTAACACTTCATATCTACTATGCTCTTGCCAAAGGTCTAAAATAAACCAACCAGCAAAAATGACACCAATTAATGTTACCCAAAGCCATCTTTTCATAATTACCACCTTACTTAATGTACTTCTACAACTACTTCTATATAATTTAGTGAAATCCTTTAAAAGGAATAGGGGGACATTAGCTATCCCTGATATTACTTGCAAATATAAAAAGTTGAAACATTTACCAATTTTATTCGTATAGATATCTTAAGGAGGAATGAATATGACTCTAAATAATAAGTTGCGTAATGACAAAAAGAATAAATCTAGCTATGTTATTCCTGTTTTCATTGGTGGAGCAGTAGGTGCTGTTTTAGGTGTAATTGCATATGTGAAGGACTGGCTCTGAATTTTATCTAAAAGAAAATTCCTATATTTCAATAAAAATGAATGGAGGTTAAATTATGGATGCATTATCAATCCTGGTTATTGTACTCATCATTACCGGACTGGTTGTTTGTGCAATCAAAATGAGAAGTTTGAAAGATAAAATTCATGATAGTACAGCTACACCAATAATCCTTAGATGGATATTAATAACTGTTGCGTGGGGCGTATTGAGCATTTACTTAGTAGCATGGTGGCTAATGCCTCGATTGCTGTAAAATCTTCACTATATAAAAAGAGGGTAATCGAGCCCTTGTTTCGAATGATAATAAGAGGATGTATAAACGAAGGAGCTGTTTTATATGTGTGGGATTAGAAACTAAAAATAAAGAACGAGATATTTTGCTTACAAAGCATCGTCAGGAACTAATGGATACAATCGAACTTGATCTGATTAAAGACGAGAACGTGTTGGCCGTTTTTTATGGAGGATCCATAGGGAATGAGGAAACGGATTTATATTCTGATATCGATCTCCGTATTGTTGTAAAAGATGAAGTTTATGAGGAATATAGGTTGAACAAAAAGCAACGGGCCAGTAACTGGGGAAATGTACTTTTCTATGAAGACTTTCATTGGGCAAATTACAGTACGGCACATTACAGGTCATTTATAAAAGTGGACAGCTTTTATTATAAAACAGAGCATATGAAGCCATCTATCTGGACTCAAAAATTAAAAATTGTCCATGATCCAACAGGTTTGATCCATGGTGTATTAACAAAATCAGCTGGATTAACGTATAGCCCAACAATTTTAGAAATAGAGCATTGGAGAACAAAATTTTTTGCTTATCTTCATGAAGCATATAGAAGAGTGATGAGAAAAGAGATCTATTATGCACTACACAATTTAGATAATTTAAGATTATCCATGATAACCGGCTGGTATATGGAAGCAGGCATACAACCAAATACCTTTGGGGATTGGGCGAAATTAGAAGGAGATAGAAGCAAATTAAGTGAACGGCAATTATCACTGTTAATTCAATGGCACTCTAGTAGGGAACAAGAAGAAATTTTAACTGTCATGAAAAATATCATTCCAGAATTTATTCAAGTTCATAGGCAATTATGTGAGCAATACGGCGTCGACGAGAACCCCGAGTGGGTAAAAGAAATTATAGATTTGGTAATGTAATTTCAAATATAAGTCAGTGGTAATATGGCAGTAGAGAATATAAAAAACGCTCAGATTTTATAATTCCTGAGCGTTCAATCTGCCTATTCGACTAAAACCCTTACTTCGTGTTCTTGAAAATAATCCCAAAAAGCGTACCTATCCAAACGCCTACAAAAATAGTAAATGCAAAGAAGCCTAGACCCATACCTTCCCAACCACCGACAACCAATATGCTGAAGAGGATTAATCCGAAACAAAGTAGAGTCATTACAGCAGAGGTTAAAAGCAAAACTTTTTTTGAAACTTTACGGGCAATGAAAAACATCATAAATGCAAACAAAATTCCTAACAATATTAACGGAGTCCAACCGTCCAACATTAAAGCATCCACTTAATTACCTCCTATTATGTTTTCCGCGAACCAACATGACTGTTATATACTTAAAACACTTCTGTAAAAACCTTAACATAAATTTTCCAATTATTTAAGGGCATTAGGAAATTGCTGACTATTGATTACTCGAAATGTCTTATAATTAAATCCGAAGAAATCGGCTTTCGCTGGATTTCTCTCGCCCAAATGGACAGCTGACCGATGTGATGAATTTCATGCGTTATCATATGGGCGAGAATCTTTTTCTGTGTAAACTCTAATAGTGAACCGTCCCGTCGCTGTACTTCTATTATTTTGAACTCATAGTCTGAAGGGAGTTGTTCAATAAACTGTTCAGTTAACGATTGGACAAAACTCAAATATTCTTTGATTTCACTCAAATGAGTAAGGATTTAACGCCCTTCAAAAGCTACTTTTCCCTCAACTAATGAATTCAACCAAAGCAACTCACAGTCTATTATATGGATAAGTGTTTCACGAATACTTTTCATATCCCCCAATGCGCTCTTTATAAAATTCTTCTTCAGATAAAGATTCACACCATTTGAACCATTCTTCCCGTACTTGCCAATTATATTTAAATAAAGATAACATTTTGCACCTCATTCTAGTAGAATAGTAAACAAATTATAACTTAAATGGGTTTATTGGGAAATAGTGGTGAAGGTTGCATTTCAAATAAGGAGTTGAATGAATGAATAAAAATATTTTAAATAAGGTCTACATTATTTCCGGCCCTGCAGGAGTAGGGAAATCCACTACTTCAAAAGAATTGGCCAAAAAAATTAAAAACAGTGCCTATATATCTGGCGATGATATTAGCCATATGCACATAAACGGGAGAAAAAATCCGTGGGAACGATCGGAAGAAGTATTGATTTGGGATAACATATTGAGTTTGACAAAGAACTTTATTAAGCACGGCATAGACGTCATCATTGACTATGTAACCTTTCCTAAAGAGGCAGACTGGGTTAGCAAAAATCTAAAAAGTTTAAATGTCGAGGTTATTTATATTGTTTTATGGACGGATAAGGAGACTTTATTGACCAGGGATAATATGAGGATGCCAGGCGCTAGAATGGGCGAACGATGTGTGATTTTAGTTGATGAGTTCATTGAATCAGGATTAAATGAACAACACATTTTGGATACAAGCAATAATTCCCCTGATGAAATTTCATTTTTGATTAATGAAACGATAAGTAATGAAAAATATAAATTAGAATCGTAAAAGTAGATAAAAGTAGGTGTGATAATTTGAAAAAATTTAATGTCTCCATAGAAACGGATCGACTCTTAATAAGACCCCTTGAGAAAGAAGACTACCTATCGTGGTTATCCGCTTTTGAAAATAGATTACCATCCCAACATCAATATGATGAAGGTAAGATTGATATGAGCATTTGTACAAAAGATTGGTTTGGAGATTTGGTAGATCGACATCAAAGGCTTGCTTCAGATGATAAAGTTTATGTATTTGGGATTTTCCGAAAAGAGGACCTTGCGCATATTGGTTCAGTAGATTTTTCCACAATGTTAAGGGATGAATTTCAATGGGCAAGATTTGGTTATACCATCCACAACCAATATTGGTTGCAAGGATATGGCAAGGAAGCTGTAAAGGCTGCGATAACACTTGCCTTTAATAAACTGAATTACCATCGGATTGAAGCACATATAAATCTGGATAACTTCCCTTCGATTAAATTAGCAGAAAGTGTTGGACTGCAATTTGAATGTATAAGAAAAGGCTTTATTTATGAATTTGACGAGTGGACTGATCATCTCATTTACTATATAAACTCGTAGTAAAAGAAGTAACTGGAGTGAGTGCATGAAAAAAAGTAAAACAGTCGTAGCCATATTGTTCTTAATTGTTGCTTTAGGTGCTAGCAGTTATATCTACTTCAACCAGCAAGTAGCTTTTGAACAATTTTTTAAATTTGATGAGGATTATGCAAAAACAAAAGACGGTGATATAACAATTTATAGGGCACAGGAAGTTTTGTTTGATACAGAAGCCGTTCTTGACCGGATAGAACCGACAAAACAGTTGGCACAAGACATTTTTAAAATGGACTTTAAGACACATAATTCGCTGCCTATTTTCGTTACACTACCTGGATATAAAGGTCACGAAAAGATGGGGGCAAACACTGGAGTATATATAGATAATATGGGGATAATCTTCATAAATGGGGAAAATGCGCAGTTTTCATCGTATACAGCTGTCCATGAATATAGTCATTTTTTATTTGATTTATACTTAAGCGAGAATGGCATTTCGATTCAGGAAATACCTGCATGGTTCACCGAGGGAATAGCGGAATACTTTTCGTTTAAAATCGAACAGGCTTTGCCAACTTTTTATACATATTACTTCAATACTTTCCCATTTGATAAATTACATGAAATTAACAGTGGGAATGTCAATACAATCTACCTTCAAGGCTTTTATGCCATTTTTGATTTAATTGAATCATATGATGAAGATGTCATAACTCAAATTATCTCATCTTATAAGACGTCGGGTGATTTTTCAGCAGCTTTTGAAGAAGTAACGGATGAAAACTATGCCGAGTACCATGATAACTTTCGCTTAAATAAAAATAAAATCGATCTATTGGCCGATCAACTTTCAGAGCCGGAAAAGGTACTCGAAACGGGTGAACAACTATTGGCTAATCAAGCGAGCATTAACCCATATTCTCCATTTATTTTGCCATACCTCGTTTCCGCTGCAATTGAGTTAAATGAAATAAGTTTGGCGAAAACGTATTTGGATTCACTTGACCAACTATTGTTTAACCCCAATGATTATTTATATTTTGCGGTACAATTTCAAGAAGCAGGCGAACATTCAATAGCTGCCAAACTGATTGAAAAAGGTCGTTATTTTGGAAAAGCCTATCATTATGATCTGGAGTTATATGAAAGGGAGGCTGAAAAGATACTTACATCAGAAGAGCTATAGTTAGAGATTAAATAAAACTATCTAGTCGGCAAGAATGTGGGGTAATTAATCATGGGAAATTTTTTTACTAGTCTAATTTTAATATTGTCCATCTTTGGACTTGTACTATTTATTATGAATAAGTTTTTAAGAAAATGGCTAAACGTGGAGAAGAAAGAGTTTTTCTCCAATCACTTTGTAAATAAAAAACATAAAAAAATGGATTGGACTATTAGAATTACTTTTATAGTCGTTATGCTAGTTGGTTTTTTCTTTAACGTCAGTGAAGATCCTTCAAAGCACATTTGGTTTTTGCAACCATATATCCTTTTGTTTGGATTAATTTTTGTAACTGAACTGGTCAGGATTGTTATGGAGAAAAGATATGCTGCAAACAAAAATGATTATATTTTTACATCTGTACAATTAGTAGTCATCTCGCTATTTTTAATCGCAATGTTTTCGACAGATTTTTTTGGCTTGCTGGCATGGGAGTAAATACGTATACTTTTTCGCTTAAAGCTTATTGAGAAAGGAATCACTGATGAAAAAGAAGAAGTTAATAATAGCGGTTATTTTAATCGTTCTTATACTTGCAGGGCTGTTCCAAGTTACGAAACTGAGAACCTTTCAATTATTTGGTGCGTTGACCTACCACGCGGAAACAGAGGAGAAGGTTATCGCTTTAACTTTTGATGATGGGCCGACGAAGAATGTGGATCAGCTTTTGCCTTTGCTGGATGAATACAATGCGAAAGCTACGTTTTTCCTTATCGGTAATGAAATCGAAAAACACCCTGAAGAAGCAAAAAAATTATTCGAAGCAGGGCATCAAATTGGGAATCACACGTATTCCCACAAAAGAATGGTATTAAAATCGCCTTCTTTTATTAAAGAGGAAATAGAAAAAACGGATGAGCTGATCAGAAGCATTGGGTACACCGAGGAAATTGATTTTCGCCCACCTTACGGCAAAAAATTCATTGGCCTGCCTTATTATTTAAACAAACATAATAAGGAAACCATCATGTGGTCGTTGGATCCGGAAACGTATTATACAAGTGTAAATGAAAAAATCAGTTATGTACTGGAGAACATTGAACCGGGCTCGATTATTTTACTGCATCCAATGTATGATCAAACCGGCGAGACATTACAAGTTGTCGAAACGATTTTACAAGAACTAAAGAATGAAGGGTATCGGTTTGTAACAGTGGATGAACTTCAGGCATTATGATCTCTTTGATAGCACAGAAATTTATAAGACCTGTATCTTTGATTACTCGATAATCTACGGTACAGGTTTTTATAATTGTATAACAAAGTATTTTTTGGAATTTGAACCTATATAGCATTGGCAATCGTCTAATAGCAGAATTGATAATGATTAGTAAGGGGGGCAGTACATTGGACAGTGAAGAAAAGGATTATTTACTAGAAAAAATAATGATTGAATATGGGACTGAGCTGGTGCGGCTTGCATTTTCCTATGTGAGAGATAAAGAAGTTGCGAAGGACCTTGTTCAAAATACATTTATAAAATGTTATAACAACCTGGAATCCTATCGATTTGAGGCGCAAATCAAAACATGGCTTTATCGTATAACCATCAATGAATGCAAAGATTATTTGAAAAGTTGGCACTATAAAATGGTACAGGTTAAAAGTTTTATAAATGAAACAACCAAAGCTGTACTACCATCAATAGAAAAAACCGTAATTGATAAATATAAAGATGAAGAAATTAAAGATATCATTCTATCTCTTCCTAAAATCTATCGGGAAGTTGTTTATCTTTACTATTATAATTCATTAAACACAGAAGAAATTGCCGGTGTATTGGATATCTCTGTGAATACTGTGAAGACGCGATTAAGAAGAGCGAAACATCGGTTAGAACCGATGATAAAGGAGGCGGAACTTAATGGAAGATAATCGATTTAGAAGGGAAGCTAACAATTTAGATCAAGAATTGAAATTTACTAAAGAGGACCGGAATGAAGTATTCAAAAGAATCCATAACTCACAGAAAAATAATATCCCCCAAAAATATGTAAGTCCACTAAGAAAAGCGATCCCGCTTACATCTGCTTTTTTCATTGTAGGCCTATGTTTATTTTTATTCCTTCCGTCAATGCTTCCTGGGAATATGACTAATGAAACAAGTAGCGTTAGTTTAAATAAAGAAGCAAATCCCACTGTTACAGGCACTACAGGAACAGAAGAGGCAAAAGTGTTAACGACATTAATTACGGTTAAGTCTGAAGAAATGGATGATCGAATTTACCTCAACCTTTTACTTTCATACAGTACAGACAAAAATATGGTGAAAGTAGTATCGATTCCTTATGATACATATGTACCTGTCGCTGAACAAGATGAAGAGACTACTTTAAACGGCAAACTGTTATTTGCGTATAATTACGGGGGAGCTAAAAATGTGAGAACAATTGTCTCTAAACTTTTTGATATACCGATTGATCACCATGCAGTGATTGAACTGAGGAGTTTTTCTTCTTTCATTGATTCTATTGGCGGAGTAGAGTATCATTTGCAGGATGATATGACAGTAAGAGGGATAACTCAAGGGACAATAGAATTTAAAAAAGGCGCCAATCAATTAAATGGAGAAGGAGTTATAGCATTAATGATGGCTGCTACAGAACCGAACAACCTTGATGAAGGGAACCTTTTAAAGCTGATGGAAGCAGTAATAGATAAAGCGGAAAATGAAACCTCACCAAATAAGTTGAAAGTATCATTTGCAAATTCATTAAGCGATATGCAGTTGTTAGATAAGGATATTAGAGCTTTCCAACAAATATCTTTAAGCGGCGGAATGATCGATGATGCAATTACAATAAATAATACGGAAGGCCAACACATTTACAGGTTAGATGAGGAGTTTTTAAATGCAGTAACGAAAGAGTTAACTACCTTTAAATAATAAATGAAAGAGGCCAGGACATAATAGAATTATTGCTAAATAAAAGGAAAGCCTTTATTAAGAAATGGATATATAGCAAAATTGATTGGAATGGAGGGCGACTCCTGCGGGAATAGCGTGACGCCTGAGACTACAGGCTCAGGCCACGCCCGCGGAAAGCGTCCCGGAATGGAAATCAATTTTAACGCTCAGCAAAGAAATGCTATTTTTCTCTTAGAGAAAAATAGCATTTCTGGGTTATGTTCCAGCCTCATTTTAATTGATTTATTTAATGGATCACTTTTTTATAGTTCTAATGGCTATCTGTGTTAATTTATGTCATGACGAATTGATTTATCGACTAACTTAGCAGGTTAGGATGAGTACTGATTTTTTGCTCTTTTTTGAATATTTATATATTATTAAAACAAAAAAATATTGTTATTGATTCTATTGACGGTTTAAATTTAAGTTGATATTATTCTACTATTGTTTTTAGAAAATCTAATATACCTTGTATAAATTCAAGAAGATGGCTTGAAAGTTTCTACCAGCTACCGATAATAGCTGACTACAAGGAATGGGAAATAAATTTTATTTTTATTCCATTTTGTAGAGAAGCTTTGGCCTATATTGGTCAAAGCTTTTTTTATTCTAGGATAATAAATTAATTGCTATCGAAATAGCAACTAGGAGAGTACAACATGAAAAACTTTTTCAAATTTGCAGAACGGGGTACTTCGTATAAAACCGAAACACTTGCTGGGATTACGACATTCTTATCAATTGCCTATATTTTAATCGTCAACCCTATTATTCTAAGTCAATCCGGCATGGATCATGGTGCAGTATTTACTGCAACTGCGCTTACTGCAATTATCGGTACATTGTTAATGGGTATCCTTGCGAACTTCCCGATCGCTATTGCACCAAGTATGGGATTAAACTCATTCTTTACTTTTACCGTTTGTATTGGAATGGGAATTGATTGGCAAGTTACTTTAACAGGTGTATTTGTTGCCGGTATCATCTTCCTGATTTTAAGTTTATTTAAAATCCGTGAAAAAATTATTAACATTATTCCGAGTGATTTAAAGTTCGCGATTGCTTCTGGTATTGGATTTTTCATTACATTTGTCGGATTAAAAAACGGTGGCATTATCGTTGGTAATCCGGATACATTTGTGGCGATTGGTGATTTAACATCACCGATGACGTTATTAGCGATCCTAGGTATTTTCCTTACAATCATTATGCTAGTTAAAGGCATCAACGGCGGTATTTTCTACGCAATGGTTATTACTACAATTATCGGGATGCTGTTCGGTAAGATCGAAGTACCTTCTTCAATCATTGGTAGTATCCCAAGCCTTGAACCGACATTTGGTGTCGTGTTTGGTCATTTAGATGAAATTTTTACAGCAGAAATCCTGACAGTTATTTTCACGTTCCTAATTGTCGCTTTCTTTGACACAGCAGGTGCATTAATTGGACTGACAAGCCAAGCAGGCATGATGAAAGACAATAAAATTCCGAATATCGGCAAAGGGTTACTTGCCGATTCAGCTGCCGGTGTAATTGGAGCGGTATTAGGTACGTCAACACCTGCCACAAGCGTTGAATCTTCTGCGGGTATTGCAGTTGGAGGTAAAACCGGCTTTACATCAGTCGTTATTGCAGCATGTTTCGTCATCGCATTATTCTTCTCACCACTTGTTAGCGTTATTTCTGTGGAAGTAACATCTGCTGCATTAATTATTGTCGGTGCATTGATGGCGATGGAAATCCGTCGAATTAACTGGACAAAGTTAGAAATTGTCATTCCGGCATTTTTAACGATTATTATGATGCCGCTGACTTCCAGTGTAGTTATCGGAATTGGGTTAGGTTTTGTGCTGTATCCGATTTGTCTTATCGCACAAAAGCGCGCTAAAGAAATCCACCCGATCATGTATGTGCTTTGCCTGTTATTCCTTTTATACTTTGCATTTATTGTATAAATGGGCTACAAAATTAATGTTTTAAAAGACATAGGTTAGTTCAGCTAATCTATGTCTTTTTACTTTATAATTGTTTCATGGAATTGAATTTAGATTAGTTATTGAGGGGTGAATCAAACTTGTTATATTACGTAATTGATGCTTTTACCGAAACAAAATTTGGTGGAAATCCAGCAGGCGTTGTAATCCATGAAGATTTAGACGAAGAGTTTATGCAGAAATTTGCTGCGGAAGTTCGCTTTTCGGAGACAGCTTTTATTAAAAAAATAAACGCTCAAACATTTGAAATAAAGTTTTTTACACCAACTTCACAAGTAGAACTATGCGGACATGCTACGATTGCTTCTTTTAAAGCATTGTTGGAAAGCCAGGCTGTTGAAAATAATCATACATATATGATGGGAACACTTGCTGGAACACTATCTGTTGAGGTCAATCAATCATTTATAATGATGGAGCAAGCGAAACCTAAACTGGGGAAAACATTTGATGATTATGAATATTTGGCTGAACTTTTTAATATAGATAAAAGCCAAATAGGATGTGCAGGTTTTAACTTGATTCCTCAAGCTGCAAGCACAGGGCTTTGGGATATTATGCTGCCTATAAAAACTAATGAAGCTTTAAATGCGCTAAAACCTGATTTTAAAGCACTTGCTGAATATACAAAGGTCAATAAAGTAGGCGGTGTCCATGCATTTACGCTTGATACAAATGAAGGTGTAGCAATAAGTAGAAACTTTTGTCCGCTCTATGGGATTGACGAAGAAGCCGCAACAGGAACTTCAAATGGAGCATTAACATATTATCTTTTTCATCACAATGTGTTAAATGAATTTAACGAAGAATACATTTTTCTTCAAGGATACAGTATGGATAGACCTTCTCGCATTATTACGAAATTGGTAAATAAGAATAATCCTTTAGTTATGGTAGGCGGAAATGCTACTATACTGACAAAAGGGGAAATTTACTAAGGATTTTAGAAAATATCGATATCAAATTTTCGAGCATGAACCTGCTACAAGGATCATGCTCGTTTTTTATATTGAATCGGGAATTGAAAATCGAATGGCGTTTGGATAATTATGTTAATATTTATAAGGATAGTAAATGGAAAAGTAAAAGAGGTGGGAAAATGTCTCATGTAAGAATACGATGTACAGCATTGATCATCGAAAATAATTCGTTACTTTTAGTCGAGTATGATGACAACGGGATCCATTATAATTTACCGGGCGGGGGACTTGAACCCGGTGAAACAATAATGGAGGGTGTCGCAAGAGAAGTGCTTGAAGAAACTACGGCAGAAGTTGAGGTTGGTCCGTTAGCATTGATTTATGAATTTCCACCGCATAAGCAATCGGGTGATTATGATGAAAATGGGAAACATGGACTTCATCTTATATTTGAATGTACATTAAAGAATCAATCGGTCCCGAAATTACCCGAAAATCCAGATCCAAATCAAACGGCGGTGAAATGGATTTCTATAGAACAATTGGATTCAATCTTGCTCATTCCAAATATCAAAAATCAAATAAAGAACTATATTGATAATAAAAGAAATATTGAATTGATTGAGGATTACAGCCTGGAGAAACTATATTTGAAGTGAATGTCAGTTTGATAAAATATTCTCAGAAATATATAAAATAATAAAATGGAGGGGTTATCTAATAGCTGATTATTATACTGAAACGAGAGCCTACTTCACTTTGTTTGGCGAGGATTTTCCTTTGGAAGAATTCACGAGAGAAATTGGAATCATTCCAACAGAAGCATACAAAAAAGGTGAGGAAGTTATTCGAGGTAAAACAAAACATATAAGATTTGAAACGGCATGGGAGTACGGGCTCGATTACAAAATGACTAACTACCCTGAGGAACAAATTCACACCATAGTAAATATACTATATAACTCAATAGATATTATTAAAAAATATGTAGATACCTACAATCTGAAATGTAAATTAGTTACGGTTGTTTGTTTTAATCGTGAGCCTACACGAAGGCTTGTTATGAATAATAAAGCAATTGAATTTGCCAATCGGGTAAATGGAGAATTTGAATTCGATATTTATAATTTTGCCGATTAGAAAGGTGTTTTAATGGGTTTCTAATTATTGTTGCTTACTCCTAATTACTGAAACTTTTATGTCCCCGATTCCGTATAAACTATAACAAATCGTTTAGTTGGAGAGGGGAATATATATGTCTGAAAAAGGCTGTTTAAAATGTGGAAGTAAGGATGCGAGCAAGAAGGAAGTGGCGATGACTGGTACGGGGTTATCGAAAATGTTTGATGTTCAACACAATCAGTTTATTGTCGTTTACTGCAATAACTGTGGATATTCTGAGTTCTATAATAAAAAGTCGTCTTCAGCATCAAATATTTTGGACCTGTTTTTTGGTTAAAAAACAAAACTGCTATTTAAAAACTTACCGGAGTCTAAATGATTTAAATCAGAACTAATCATGTAAATGTCTTGCATTTTTTCTTCTGTGGCGTTAAGATAAGGTCAAGTTAATAGACCGGTTTGAGTTAAAGAGAGACCTTAAAGAACGCACAAAGCGATATTTGTGTGGTGCTTTAAGGTCTCTCTTTTTTTGTCTACAATAAGGAGGAAACATTATGTCAACAGCTTCATCATTACAACGTTCAGTCATCATGAATGATTTACAAAGCAAAGAATATGACGTTTTAGTTATCGGAGGCGGTATTACAGGTGTGGGAATCGCACTTGATGCCATTACGCGCGGTTTGTCGGTCGCATTAGTGGAAATGCAGGATTTTGCGGCAGGTACATCGAGCCGCTCAACAAAATTAGTCCACGGCGGTTTACGCTATTTAAAACAATTTGAAATTAAAGAAGTAGCCGAGTTAGGTAAAGAGCGTGCGATCGTGTATGAAAATGGTCCACACGTAACAACACCTGTATGGATGCTATTACCGTTCCATAAGGGTGGTACATTCGGTAAATTCTCTACATCTGTTGGATTACGTGTGTACGATTTCCTGGCTGGGGTAAAAAAATCAGAACGCCGCTACATGCTAAATAGTGCGCAAACTTTAGAAAAAGAGCCATTGGTTAAACAAGCCGATTTATTAGGTGGCGGTGTTTATGTTGAATATCGTACTGATGATGCACGCTTAACGATCGAAGTTGCAAAAACCTCGATTGAAAAAGGTGCCGTTTTAGCGAACTACACGAAAGCTTCAGGCTTTTTATATAATGATGCAAAAAAAATTATTGGCATTGAAGCAACTGATTTACTAACAGATGAAACAATTCAAATTCATGCGAAGAAAGTCGTGAACGCAGCGGGTCCATGGGTTGATGATGTACGTAGCATTGAAGGCAAAACAAGCGGTAAGCATTTAATTTTATCGAAAGGTGTTCACATCGTATTTGATGAATCGAAATTCCCGTTAAAACAGGCGGTTTATTTTGATACACCGGATGGCCGAATGGTATTTGCGATTCCGCGTAACGGTAAAACGTATGTTGGTACGACAGATACATTTTATGAAGGGGATCCGCGCAATATGGATATCGAACAATCCGATCGCGATTACATCATGAACGCCATCCACTATATGTTCCCGAATGTAAAAGTAACGGATGCGGATATTGAGTCAAGCTGGGCTGGCGTACGTCCGTTAATTCATGAAGAAGGAAAAGGGCCATCTGAAATTTCCCGTCATGATGAAGTATGGGAATCGGCTTCTGGCCTCGTTACAATCGCAGGCGGTAAATTAACAGGCTATCGTAAAATGGCAGAAGCCGTTGTAAATAAAATTTCAGCAAGTTTAAAAGCAGAATTCGGTATAGAGAGCAAGCCTTGTATTACTAAAAACATCCCGATTTCAGGCGGTGAAGTAGGCGGCTCAAAACATATCGAAACATATATTTCGAAAAAGACTGAGTTAGGTGTGAAAGCGGGCTTAACGAAAGAAGATGCAGCTCACTTGGCTCAGCACTACGGCTCGAATGTTGAAAAAGTATTTAGCTATATGGAGAAAGCAAACGACACGATGCCGAAAGCTTTATTTGCACAGCTTCAATATGGCATCGAGCATGAGCTTGTGACGACACCTGTCGATTTCTTTGTGCGCCGTACGGGGAATATGTTCTTTAATATCGATTCAGTAATGGCATATAAAGATGCTGTCATTGCACAGCTGGCCCAACAGTTAAATTGGACAGATGCCCAATTAACGGAGTTTACAGAACTGTTGAACATTGAAATTAAGCGTGCAACAACGGCAAAATAATGTAAAATAATATTGTGATATAATTTTGGCTCATCGAAGGCGTGGGAGATTTGAATTAACGCACTCGATGAGCCATATTAATATAAACAGATTTCTTAATATAGGAGGATGTTATGCCGTTTAATGATCAGAAAATTATTCCTGCTGCCCGAACGATTAAACAGTTTGATAAAGTAGTAAAAAGTGAGTTTGAATATATCGTATTGCTTGAAGTGCATTTAAGCCATCTACGCTCGCTTAAACAAGAAGCCGATCGTCATGGAAAAAAATTAATTATTCATGCGGATCTAATTCACGGCTTGAAGACGGATAATTTCGCCGCGGATTTCTTGTGTAACGATATACGTCCTGCAGGCATTATTTCTACACGTTCCAATATGATTTTAAAAGCGAAATCACGCGGTATTTTAGCGATTCAACGTGTTTTTTTAATCGATACGATTGCGCTTGAAAAAAGCTATTCACTGCTGGAACAAACGTCACCGGACTTTATTGAATTGCTCCCGGGTGTTATCCCGGAAATGATTAACGAAGTCTATACGCAAACAGGCATACCCGTTATTACTGGTGGTCTAATTCGGACGGACGAGCAAATTAAGCAGGCATTTGATGCAGGTGCAATTGCCATTACTACGTCAAACAAAGAATTGTGGAAACGTTTTCAAAAAGTTGTTGACTAATGGATAATTTCAAACTATTATGATTACTAAGTCGATAAATACGTGGTTGAGTAAAGGAGTCCGCATGTACATTGTTTTACGTGAATTCGTAAAACAATTGTTACTTGCGGACTTTTTTTCTCTTCTAAGTATTTTATTAACGGAATATACATGAGCTAAGGAGGTTATGGAATGTCAACATTTACAGCCGAGTTAGTCGGCACGATGCTGCTAATATTATTCGGTGGCGGCGTAGTAGCAGGTGTTTCATTGCACAAGTCAAAAGGTGAAGGTGGCGGTTGGGTTGTAATCACTTTTGCATGGGGCTTTGCCGTAGCGATGGCAGCTTATGCAGTAGGAGGCATTAGCGGAGCGCACTTAAACCCGGCATTAACAATTGCTCTAGCAACAATCGGAAACTTTGCATGGGCAGATGTACCATTGTTTATCGTCGCGCAATTACTTGGAGCGTTTTTAGGTGCTGTGTTAGTGTACTTTGTTTATTTACCGCATTGGAAAGGCACAAAAGACAAAGGGGCAAAACTTGGCGTATTCTCAACAACTCCAGCAGTAAAACATATTCCATCGAACATGATTGCTGAGATGGTCGGCACATTCGCATTAGTATTAGGGATTTTAGCGTTAGGTACAAACGAAATAACATCAGGACTAAATCCATTTTTAGTTGGTATTTTAATTGTTGTCATTGGTATGGCATTGGGTGGTCCAACAGGTTATGCGATTAACCCGGCCCGTGACTTAGGTCCACGTATTGCCCACGCGATTTTACCGATACCAGGTAAAGGAGATTCCGCTTGGTGGTATGCATGGGTACCTGTAGTTGCACCGATTATCGGTGGTGTTTACGGGGCAGTATTCTTCAGCTTCATCTGGAATGGAGCAGATGCAGCATTATTCTGGATTTTCAGTGTAGTAGTAGCGGCGGTGTTTGTAGCTGCACAAATGACAGTATCGAAAGTAGAAGAGTAGAAGAGTAGGAGGATTTGAAGATGACAGAAAAATTTATGATGGCACTAGACCAAGGTACAACTAGTTCTCGGGCAATTTTATTCGATAAAAATGGTACGGTATTTCATACAGCACAGCAAGAATTCCCTCAATATTTCCCGGAATCAGGTTGGGTAGAGCATAACCCGGAACAAATTTGGTCTTCCGTGCTATCTTGTATTGCTGCAGTATTATCAGAGAAAAATATACTTGCTAATCAAATTGCAGGAATCGGCATTACAAACCAGCGTGAAACGACAGTCGTATGGGATAAACATACAGGTCAACCTATTTACAACGCAATCGTTTGGCAATCAAGACAAACAGCTGGAATTTGCGAAGATTTAAAAGCGCGTGGCTTTAATGATACGTTCCGCGATAAAACAGGGCTGCTCATTGATGCGTACTTCTCAGGAACAAAAGTAAAATGGATTTTAGACAATGTAGAAGGCGCTCGTGAAAAAGCGGAAAATGGGGATCTCTTATTCGGTACGATCGATACATGGATTATTTGGAAATTAACGAACGGTAAAGTGCATGTAACGGATTATTCAAACGCATCCCGAACTTTAATGTTCAATATTTATGATTTGAAATGGGATGAAGAGCTACTTGATATTTTAACAGTTCCGGCTTCTATGCTTCCGGAAGTTCGTCCTTCTTCTGAAGTATACGGTCATACAGATGCAGATAATCTTTTCGGTCAGGAAATTCCAATCGCAGGTATTGCGGGCGACCAACAAGCAGCATTATTCGGGCAAGCTTGCTTTGAGCAAGGAATGGTGAAAAATACATATGGCACTGGTTGCTTTATGTTAATGAACACAGGTGAAAAAGCGGTGAAATCTGATCATGGTTTATTAACGACAATTGCATGGGGCTTAGACGGTAAAGTAACGTATGCACTAGAAGGAAGTATCTTCGTAGCGGGCTCTGCTATCCAGTGGCTGCGTGACGGCTTACGTATGTTCCGTAAAGCGGAGGAAAGTGAAGCATATGCAGCACGTGTAACATCTTCTGAAGGTGTATATGTTGTTCCGGCATTTGTAGGGTTAGGCACGCCTTATTGGGATTCGGATGTGCGCGGTGCAGTATTCGGCTTAACACGCGGTACAGAAAAAGAGCATTTCGTTCGTGCTACACTGGAGTCACTTGCCTACCAAACGCGCGACGTGTTAAGTGCAATGGAAGCGGATTCAGGAATTCCGTTAAGCACATTACGTGTAGACGGCGGCGCAGTAAAAAACAACTTCTTAATGCAATTCCAGTCAGACCTGTTAAATGTGCCGGTAGATCGTCCGGTTGTAAATGAAACAACGGCTTTAGGCGCAGCATATTTGGCAGGTTTAGCAGTAGGCTATTGGGAGACATTGGATGACATCTCAAACTACTGGAATTTAGATCACAAATTTGAGCCGGAGATGGGCGAAGAAGAGCGCGAAGCTTTATACACAGGCTGGGGCAAAGCGGTTAAGGCAGCACAGGCTTTTAAATAGTAGATTGACAATATAAATGCATAAAAGCTGTATGAAAAGTGAGTGAGCTTTTCATACAGCTTTTTTGTGTGGTCTATTCAACTGGTAATTGAACGATCGCTTTTACTGTAACTTCCTTAATTTCTTCCATTTTCACCAACCTGACCATTAGTACGTCATATTTTTCCTTAGCATTTATAAATACTAATACGGTAGTTTTAATTTGAAACAGACTCCCACTATTAATACTGAGGTAAAAATTAAAGTAAGAAATAATAATAATAAATCAAAAGATATCGAGTTTTTTTATATAATTTTCTAACTTTAGCTTCTATATTATCTCTTTTTACTGTGCTAATGCGTCATAACTGAAATTGCTAGGTTTCAGCAAACAATTGTCACATTTGTAATGTTTGTTATGGATTTGCAAAAGAAGCGCCATTCATTCCCTAGTGAAATCACGGTTTTTCTCTAGTAAGCTTGTTACAGATAACGAGAAAGGATTGATTTAACAATGTTGAAAAAAAGTATCGTGTTGTTCTTTAGTATGATGCTATTTGCGCTACCAGCTACTGCATCTGCAGCTACTTATACAGTAAAAAGTGGGGACACGCTTTGGAAGATTGCTTCTAAAAATCAAATCGGACTAAGCGAATTAATTGCTTTAAATCCTACATTAAAAAATCCGGATATGATCTATGTCGGAGAGAAAATTACGATTTCAGAAAATGAACAACAAGCGGTAGAGGAGCAAGTCGTAAGTCTGGTAAACAAAGAACGTGCACAGCAAGGATTAGCACCGCTTAAAATTGATTGGGAGCTAGCACGTGTTGCGAAATATAAATCTCAAGATATGCACGACAAAAATTACTTCAGCCATACAAGTCCTACATACGGCTCACCATTTGATATGATGAAAAAATTCGGTATCAGCTATACAGCAGCAGGTGAAAACATTGCAAAAGGTCAAAAATCAGCTGCGCAAGTAATGGATGCATGGATGAATAGTTCAGGCCACCGCGCTAACATTATGGATGCGAAATTTACGCATATTGGTGTAGGTTATGTTGCAGATGGTAACTACTGGACTCAAATGTTTATTAAGAAATAAAACTATCGAGTAAAATAGAAATAATGAATACCTTCTATTGAAATGAGCGCGATTCTGTAAAAAGAATCAGCGCTTTTTTTATTTGCAAGAGAGATGATTGAAGTATCAATTGCGTGGATATTCTTTTAGAAAATGAGAGAAACTAATGTACTCCAAAAATATATTATAGAAGATATGAGTTATAAATAATTTTTCGCAGAATATATTATTCCTAAGAAAGTATTAGGGGGATGAATATTTGGATTTAATAAAACCGATTTTATCGCACGCTAGTAGAATGCCGGACAAGAAAGCGTTAGTATTTGAAGATTGCACATATACTTACAAAGAATTAAATGATGAGATTAATCGCTATAGTAACGGGCTCATCAATCAAGGTTTAAAAAAGGGCGATAAAGTCAGTCTATATTTGAAAAATTCCCATTGGTTTGTCATTTGCGCATATGCCGTTATGAAAGCGGGAGGTGTCATCGTTCCTGTTAACTTCCGTCTAACAGCTAAGGAACTGAATTATATTGTGGAACAATCGGATTCAATCGCTATTATTACAGATGCAGATCAAACTGAATTGGTGAAAAATGCGGTAGCAAATATTGCTGCAAAGCCGATCATCTACAGTGTAGGAGATGCTGAGGATGATGTTATCTCAATAAAAGAAATTTATACTTCCCAAACCGAAAATCCCGATGTGGCAATAACAGCTGAAGATGCCGCGCAAATTCTATACACATCAGGTACAACAGGCAAGCCAAAAGGGGCACTGCTTACACACGGGAATGTGACGAATCTGAATAGCGCGCAAATGGTCATGATGAAATTAAATTATGATGATGTTTATTTACTCGTAGCGCCAGCATTCCATTCGGCAGGATTAAATATGGTACTTACATCCTGCTTTTTTGCCGGGGCTACAGTTATCATGATGCGTGACTTCCATCCTGTAGAAGCATTAAAGGCAATCGAACAGCATAAAGTGACGCTATTCTTTGGCGTGCCTGCTATGTATAACGCATTTTTCATGGTTCCAAAAGGTACTTTTGATCTTTCAACAATTCGAGGGTATGTGTACGGAGCAGCACCGATGTCACCGAGTATGATTGAAAAGGTTGTTGAATATTTAGGTTCAGACCGTTTCTACAATGCGTGTGGTTTAACGGAAGGTGGACCAGGAGGGGTTTATCTTACACCGGAAGAACATAAGACAAAGCTTGGTGCAAGTGGAAAAGCTATGACATTCCTGGATGTGCGGGTCGTAAATGACTACATGGAAGACGTATTGCCTGGAGAAGTTGGAGAATTTATTATGCGCGGCGAATCGGTTATGAAAGAATACTATAAAAAACCGGAAGAAACAGCGCAAACATTCCGGGAT